>NZ_JACYTX010000002.1:652972-1218901 GCF_014841435.1 Frigoribacterium sp. CFBP 8766 | reverse complement strand
CCGCCGCCGGCGAAGCGGTCGTGCTGGTCGCGACGGTCGGAGTGGTCGGGGTGGTCGGGGTTCATGTGGTGGTGTGCGTTGCCCATGGGGAACGTCCTCTCGATCTCAAGTCTGTGTCGCGGTGCTGGTCGCGATGTGTCAAAGATATGTCGCCGAATATCGCTTGTCAAGGGTCGACAAAGAAGAAGGAGGCGCACCCCGGTGGGGGTGCGCCTCCTCGGCACTGCTCTCGGCCAGTCGGCCGGTCCCGGCTAGCTGGCCGGTGCGACGCCGAAGGCCGTGGCGAGCTTCTCGATCTTCTGTGCGCGGCCGAGGCGCGGCAGGTCGCTGCCGTCGCGGATGACGCGGCCGCGGCCCTCGAAGTCGGCCAGGAAGTCCTGGGCCCAGGCGACGTCGGACGGCGTGGGGCTGATGACCTCGTTGATGACGGGCAGCTGCTCGACGTCGAGGCAGAGCTTGCCCGTCAGGCCGAGTGCGACGGCGACGCCCGCCTGCTCACGGAGCACGGGGTGGCTGCTGCCGACGGTGGGGCCGTCGATCGGGCCGGGCAGGCCTCCGATGCGGCTCGCGACGACCAGGCGGGAGCGGGGGTAGGCCATGGCGAGGTCGTCGGCGCTGGTGCCCGTGTCGCGGCGGTAGTCGCCGCTGCCGAAGGCCAGGCGGAACGCGCCGCGCGCCTTGGCGATCGAGGGGCTCTCCTCGATGCCCAGCGCGGACTCGACCAGCGCGAGGACCCGCACTGCGCCTCCCAGTCGGTCGAACGTCTCGGTGACGTGCTCGGGCGCCTCGGTCTTGGCGAGCATGACGCCCTGGAGGCCCGGCAGGCCGAGGAGGGCGTCGACGTCGTCCGACCAGAAGTCGGTCGAGCGGTCGTTGATCCTGACCCAGGCGCTTCCGCCGGCCGTGAGCCAGGCGACCACGTCGTCGCGGGCGGCGGGCTTGCGGGCCGGGTCGACGGCGTCCTCGATGTCGAGCACGATCTGGTCGGCGCGGGAGCGCGCGGCCTGGTCGAAGCGCTCGGGGGCCGTGCCGGGCACGAGCAGCCACGAGCGGGCGATGTCGGCCGGCGGCTTCGAGCGGCCGGTCGCGGTCGAGCCCGTCGTGGTCGACCCCGTGGCGGCGGAGCCGGACGGGGCGGCGTCGGGGGCGCCGGCGGTGGTGGCTGTGTCGGTCATGGGACGTCCTCGTCTGTCTCGTCGTCGCGTCTCGCCGGGTCCGCTCGTCGCGGGCGGCGTGCCCCACCACGCTACCGGGCCGCCCGGAGCCCGCGGGCGACGGCGCGCAGCGACGCGCGGCCACGGGTCTCCGCTCGGCAGGCGAGGGGTCCAGCCCTGACGCGGCTGTCGGGCGTACCGTTCAGGAAGACCACAGGCGACACCCGGGGTCACGGAGCACCGGCGACGTGCCCCCGGGGCGTCGTGAGGCCACGATCACGAGGAGCTGCCATGACCGACGCGAACACCCCGAGAGACCGCGCCGACGAGGGCGACGCCCGCGACCGCGCCCCGCGCGAGCCCGCCCGCGACCCGCTCGACGACGCACCGCTGACCCGCGACGACCACGACCCGGACGCCGACGCCGGCGATCGCCGTGCCGCCGACGGCCCCGCGGTCGACTTCGTCGCCCCTGCCGCCGACCGGCCCGCCGTCGACTTCGGCGCACCGTCCGACGGGCCCGCCGAGCCCGCCGTCGCACCCGAGGACCGCGTCGAGGACTCAGGTGCAGGCGACCGCTACGACGCCGCCGACCGTCGTGTCGACGACACGTCGACCACGTCTCCTGACTCGTCGACGGGCCCGGCCGCGCCGCCCGCCGTCGCGTTCGGCGACGCCCCCGCCGACCGGACGAGCGACACGGGCTCCGCCGACGTCGACCGTTCAGGCGACGACGACGTGCGTGGCGGCACCGGCGCGTCCGCCGCACCGGCCGCGACGACGACGCCTGAGTCCTCGACCGGCGACGAGCGCCTGCCGGGCTCCGACGAGCGTGCGTCGTCCGACCACGCCGACACCGAGGTCCTCCACGACCGCGTCGAGCCCGCGCCCCGCGACGACGCCGACCTGCGAGACGACGACCGCGCCGACCGTCGTGACGACGTCGACCGTCAGAGGGACGCCGACCGCGCGAACGACCCCGACCGTGCGGACGACGCCCACCGGGCGGACGACGCCGACCGTCGTGACGACGAGGCCCGGGTCGTCCCGCCCGTCGTCGCCCCGACGCCCCCGGCGTCGCGCGCCTGGTCCGCCTCGCCCCAGGACGACTCCGGCCGTCCCCTGCACGACGACGACGCCCTCCGCGCCGCCGAGGCCCACCGTGCCCCCGGCGACGACGGCTCGCGGGTCGACGGCGACGCCGAGAACGACGGCGACCGACGCGACGACTCGCCGACCGTGGTCGCCCCGGTGGCGGCACCCGGCCGCGGCGACGACGCCCCCACCTCCTCCTGGCGCACGGACGACGGCCGTGTGGCCGGTCGTCCGGGAGGCGCCGGTCCGGCCACCGGGTCGCAGGCGTACCCGCTCGTGGCCGAGACCGCGGACCCCGTCGCCCTGCGCCGTGAGCTGCTCACGGAGCAGAAGCAGGAGTTCTCCGGCATCCGCTTCGGCGCCGGCCTCCTCGGCTGGTTGGCCGCGACGGGCTTCGGCGTCTCCGTGTTCGTCGTCTTCGCCGCGATCGCCTCCGCCGTCGTCGCCGCGTCGTCCGGCTCGAGCTCGGGGGGCTTCCGCGGCTACCTGGGCGAGAACGCCGAGGTCCTCTCGATCACGACCGGGATCGTCGTCCTGGTGATCGTCTTCGCCGGGTACTTCGTCGGCGGGTTCACGGCCTCGCGGGTCGCCCGGTTCTCCGGCTTCAAGCAGGGCCTGGCCACCTGGCTGTGGGGACTCGTGATCACGATCGTCGTCGGGGTGGTCGGCGCCGTCGTCGGCGTCCAGGCCGGCGACCAGTCCGCGCCGAACCCGATGATCCCCTCCCTGGACGACATGTCGTCGACCTCGGTCGAGTCCTTCGTGTTCCTGGGCCTCCTCGTGGTGCTGAGCTTCGCCGGGGCCGTCCTCGGCGGCCTCCTCGGACAGCGCTGGCACCGCAAGGTCGACCGCTTCGTGCCCGACCACCAGGTCTGATCCCCTCGGGCCCCGACGGCGGCAGGTCGCCGTCGGGGCCCCGCCGTGAGCGGGTCCGGCAATCCGACAGGGCCCCCGGGCCGAACCACCGACGCACCGACGCACCGAACCACCGACGCACCGAACCACCGACACCGGCCCGCGACGCCGCGCAGCAGCGACGACACGGGCAGCGACACGCAAAGGACCCTCATGCACCTCCTCGACCGTTCCTCCCTCGTCCGCAGCACCCTCGCCGTCGTCGCCGCGGGCACCCTCGTGCTCGGCCTCGCGGCCTGCTCGTCCACCTCCGACTCGGAGAGCAACAACACCGCGCCGACGCACCCCGTCAACGCGACCGAGCCCGCCGAGGAGTCGACGGAGGAGCCCCTGGCGACGATCCCCGCGCTCACGGGCGGCGTGGACACCCAGGTCGCCGTCGACGCCTCCTTCGTCGACGCGCTCGGCACCCTCGGCCTCACCCCCGGGGTCGTCGGCGACGCGACGTTCACCGACGGCACGTTCTCGTTCCCCATCACGGGCGGCAACGTGACCTACTACGACCCCGAGGGCGACGTGCGTCCCTACGTGCAGGGCAACATCGACCACGACGACTCGGGCCTGTCGCTGACCGCCGCCGACGGCACGGTCGTCGAGCTGAGCGACTTCCGCATCGACCCGGGCAAGAGCAAGCTCTACGGCACCGTCACCGCGAACGGGACGATCGCGGCGCAGGACGCCTACCTCTTCACCCTCTGGGGCGGCACGCTCGAGCCCCTGAAGACCGAGGGGACGAACGCCGTGCTCGAGGGCACGACCGTGCACGTCAGCCCCGACGCCGCCGCCCTGCTGAACGCCACGTTCGACACCGACGCGGTCCAGGACCAGATGCTCGTCGGCGTCGCGAAGATCACCGTCGCCACCCAGTAGCCCGCCGGGTGCAGCGCGTCGGCGCTCGTCAGCGTCGCCCCAGGAGCCCCGTCTCGCATCTGCGGGACGGGGCTCCGGCGTTCCCCGGCGCGCACCTCCTTCGCGCCCCTTCGGCGCGCTGCGGCTCGCGGCGTTCAGGAGATCGTCGATCGACCTTCCTGGATCGTGCACGGATCAGGAATCATGGCACCGCCGTTGCGCGGATCAGGACCGATCTTCCTGAATGAGGGAGACGAGACGCGCGGGGGCGGGCAGGTGTCTTTCGCGGTGCAGCAAGTGAAAGTTCGGGTCCCCGAAACCTGTGTAAGGTCGAGGCATGGCGACGACACGACCCCCCGGCCCCGCCGTGCAGGAGGCGTCCGACCGTCGACCGGCACGGCGCCCGCACCCCAGGCCGCGCGGCACCCTGCTCGGCCCGGCGTTCGTCGCCGCGATCGCGTACGTCGACCCGGGCAACGTCGCGGCGAACCTGACCGCCGGCGCGCAGTTCCAGTACCTCCTGCTGTGGGTGCTCGTCGCCGCGAACGCGATCGCGGTGCTCGTCCAGTACCTGTCGGCCAAGCTCGGCGTGGTCACGGGGCAGTCGCTGCCCGAGGTGATGGGCCGCCGGCTCCCTCGCCCCGCCCGGCTGGCGTACTGGGGACAGGCCGAGGTCGTCGCGGCGGCCACCGACGTCGCCGAGATCATCGGCGGTGCACTGGCGCTGCAGCTGCTCTTCGGCGTCCCCCTCGTCGTCGGCGGCCTGATCACGGGCGTCGTGTCGCTGGGGCTGCTGATGCTGACGCAGTACCGCGGGGGCCACGTGTTCCAGTCGGTCATCATCGGGATGCTGGCGATCCTCACCGTCGGGTTCTGCGCCGGCCTGTTCTTCTCGCCTCCGTCGGGCCCCGGCATGCTCGAGGGGCTCGTGCCGCGCTTCGAGGGGGCGCAGTCGGTGCTGCTGGCCGCCTCCATGCTGGGGGCGACCGTGATGCCGCACGCCGTCTACCTGCACTCCGCCCTCGTCCGTGACCACCACGGCACCGTCACCGAGGGCGACGACCGTCGTCGGGTGCTGCGGGCCACGCGGTGGGACGTCGTGCTGGCGCTCGTCGTCGCCGGCGGGGTCAACATCTCGATGCTCGTGCTGGCCGCCTCGACGCTGCCCGGCCGGACCGGCACCGACACCATCCCGGGCGCCCACGACGCCATCCGCGACGCCCTCGGGCCGGTCGTGGGCGTGCTCTTCGCGGTGGGGCTGCTCGCGTCGGGACTCGCCTCGACCTCGATCGGCTCCATGGCCGGCGCGGAGATCATGCACGGGCTGCTGAAGGTGCGGGTGCCCCTGTTCGTGCGCCGCGTCGTCACGCTCGTTCCTGCCCTGGTGCTGCTCGCGACGGGCGTCAGCCCGACCTGGCTGCTGGTGCTGAGCCAGGTGGTGCTGAGCTTCGGGATCGCGTTCGCCCTCGTCCCGCTCGTCGTGGTGACGAGCGACGCGCGCCTGATGGGCACGGGGCGGAACGCGACCGGCACGCGCGTCGCCGCGTGGGCGGCGATCGCGGTGGTCATCGCGCTGAACGTCGCGCTGATCGTCCTGACGGCGACGGGCGGGGGCTAGGGGCCGCGAGCCTGGGAGCAGCGAGCCTAGGAGGCGGTCGTCCGGCCGTCCCGCTCGGTGCGGCCAGTGCGGCTGCCGTCGTCGGCGTCCTCGTCGTCGGCCCGCGCCTCCTGGTCCGACTGCGCCTCCTCTGACTGCTCGTCGGCTCGGCGTCGCTCGGCGCGGTCGTGGGCGGCGAGCATCGCCTCGGCGTGCTCGGACTTGGCCTCGCCGATGGCGGCGTCGTCGCCGCGGGCGATGGCGACGCCTTCGCGGACGGTGGCCAGCACCGCCTGCGCTGCCTCCTGCGGGGTGAAGTCGAACTCGCCCCGCTCGGTGCCGTCGCCGGCGTCCGCGTAGTGCTGCAGCTCGCCGCCCTCGCCTGGCCGTGGGGGCTGCTCGGCGTGCTCGACGCAGAGCCGCGCCACCTCCTCCGCATGGGCGTGCATGACGGAGTGGGCCGCGCCGGGCATCTCCCAGAGCCGCGACGACGGCACGAGCCGCCCGACCTGCTCGACCCAGCTGCGCGGTGCGACCGCGTCGTGCTCGCCACGGATGACGAGCGTGTGGGCGCGTACCTTCGGCAGCTGCTGCTCGATCGGGTAGGTCATCATCTTCGGCAGGACCTGTGAGAACCAGTGCACGCCGCAGACGAGGTAGGCCCGCAGCGCGAGCACCTTGACCCGGCCGGGCTCGTGCCAGGCGGCCTGCAGGAAGCGCCGTGCCGCGACGGTCACGCGTCGCTCGGCGGGGTTCACGACGGGGCCGATCAGCACGAGCGTCGACAGCTCGGGGCGCCGGGCCGCGAGGTCGGTGACGATCTGGGTGCCCATCGAGTGGCCGACGACGATGGGCTCCTTGAGCCCGAGGTCGTCGATGGCGGCGCCCACGAGGTCGGCGAACTGGCGGATCGTCAGAGCCTTGCGGGGATGCGTCACGCCCGCGAAGCCCGGCAGGTCGAGGGCGTGCACGGGACCGAACGAGTTCAGGTTCGGGGCCAGTCGCTCGAAGTAGTCGGACGAGACCCCGATGCCGGGGACGAGCACGAACGGGCGCTCGCCGGTCGTGCCGATGGTGCTCACGCGCACCCAGAGGTCGCCGCGCTCGACCCGGCTGACGCGCACGCGGGTGCTGGACTCGTCGCGGCCTCGCCTGCGCGAGCCGGTGCGTGTGACGGCCATGCGCCTCCTCGTCGGTGTCCGCCCCGCAGTGCTGCCGGGGCAGGAGGTGCGGGACGGTGGGCGACCAGTCTCGCACCCCGGCGGGGGCGGGGGCTCAGCGGCGCAGGACCGGGTCGAGCGCGCGGAGGTTGCGGCGCAGCAGGAGACGCAGCGCGAGCCCGGACGCCGGGCCGGCCAGGCGCATCCACCAGGCTCCCGGCCGCCAGACGACGCGGATGTCGAGGGTGACGCGGCCGTCGGGGTGGTGCGTGACGAGGTAGCTCTCCCAGCCGCGCTGCGGGTGGCCGACCAGGGCCGCGTGGAGGAACCCCGTCGAGCGGGGGAGCACCGGCGCGCCGCCGAGCCGCGCTGGTCCTGGTGCGTCGGCGGGTCCTTCCGCGGTCTCGCCGACGCGCTCGTCGTCGAGCACCCGGACGACCTTGCAGGCGACCCGCGGTCGAAGCGGCCCGAACGGGATCGCCCACGAGCTGACCGCGCCGACCTGCACCCGGTCGGGCACCTGCAGAGCCATGAAGCCGGAGCCCCGGTGCACCTGCCAGCCGAGGACGGCGTCCCCGGCGATCCGCGCGTCGTCCGCCCCGTGGCCGACGAGTCGCGAGACGGCCGTCACGTGGAAGCCCTCCGGGACGGGGCCCGACAGCGTGGGCTCGCCCTCGAAGGCCCACGCGTCGACGAACCCGGGCGGGACGCTCTGTGACGACATGGGTCGAGCCTGGCACGTCCGCCGGCGCCGCTCGGGCAGGATCGGCGGATGACGACGAGCGCGCCCGGGTTCCTGTTGCTGCACGGCTGGCAGAACAGGCGCCCGGCCGACCACTGGCAGCACCTCCTCGCCGACGAGCTGCGGGGGCGTGGACTCGCCGTGCGCTACCCGCAGCTGCCCTCGCCGGACGAGCCCGACCTCGCAGAGTGGGAGGGGGCGGTCCGGTCGGAGCACGCCGCTCTCGGCCCCGGCCCGGTGACGGTCGTCTGCCACAGCCTCTCGACCCTGCTCTGGCTGCGGATCCAGGCCGGCGCCCGCCCGCTCGCGGCCGACCGGGTCGCGCTCGTGTCGCCGCCGTCGCCCGAGCTCATCGCCGGGCAGGACGCCGTGCACGCGTTCGTCGACGGCGGCGCGGCCGGCGGTGAGGCCAGCGGTGAGGCCGGTGGTGAGGCCACCGGGGCAGAGTCGCGGGACACGCTGCTGTTCGACGGCCGTCTCCTGGGCGCGGGGGGCATCGGCGACTCGGTCGTCGTGGCCGGCGACGACGACCCGTGGCTCCCGCTCGGCCTCGGCGACACGTGGCGCGGCCGCCTCGACGCCCGCCAAGTCGTGGTGCGCGGCGGCGGGCACCTCACCCCCGACTCCGGCTTCGGTGCGTGGCCGGCGATGACCGCCTGGGCCCTCGGCCAGCGAGGCGAGGTCGCGCTCGGCTGAGGTGCAGGGCGGCCGCCGGCCGCGTGGGCAGTGCGGGCGGCCGCGCTCGGCCGGGTGCCGGGGCAGGCGGCCGCGTGGGCGGGGCAGGCGGGTTCGTCCTGCACGGGCGCACGTGACGGACCGCTGACGACGGACCCGCCCGCCCCGCGGGCACGAGCCCCTAGGAGGCGGGGGCCAGGAACGCGGCGGCGGCAGCCGACAGGGAGGCCGGGTCGTCGACGCCGCAGAGCTCGCGCGCCGAGTGCATGCCGAGCAGGGGGACGCCGACGTCGATCGTGCGGATGCCGAGGCGGGTCGCCGTGATCGGCCCGATGGTCGAGCCGCACGGCACGCTGTTGCTCGAGACGAACTCCTGGAACGGCACGCCGGCCTGCTCGCACGCCCGCACCCACTCGGCCGCGCCGAGACCGTCGGTGGCGTAGCGCTGGTTCGCGTTGATCTTGAGCAGCGGCCCGCCGTTGACGACGGGCAGGTTCGCGGGGTCATGCCGCTCGGGGTAGTTCGGGTGGACGGCGTGCCCGGCGTCGGCGCTGAGGCACCACGAGGCCGCGAGCGCGCGCCGGTGGTCGGTCGCGTCGGCGCCGAGGCCCGCCGAGACGCGGGCGAGGACGTCCTCGAGGAACGGCCCGGCGGCCCCGGAGGGAGTGGCCGACCCGACTTCCTCGTGGTCGAACGCGGCGAACACGGCGACGTGGTCGAGCTCGGCGTCGGCCGTCGCGATCAGGGCCGCCAGCCCCGCGTGGGTCGACGAGAGGTTGTCCATCCGCCCGGCCGCGAAGAGCTCGCCCGAGAGGCCGAGCACGGCGGGGGCGGCGGTGTCGGCGACGACCACGTCGTAGCCGACCACGTCCGAGCCCGAGAGGCCGGCGAGGCCCGCGAGGTGGCCGAGCACGTCGGCCTGGTCGAGCGGACCGGCGCCGACCACCGGGGCGAGGTGACGCTGGGGGTCGAGCTTGAGCCCCTCGGCGTTGACGCCCCGGTCGAGGTGCACCGCGAGCTGGGGGATGCGGAGGAGCGGCCCGGTCCGCACGAGGGGGGTCTCGCCCGAGCGGGTCACGAGCCGCCCGGCGAACTCGAGGTCGCGGTCGAGCCAGGAGTTGAACAGCGGGCCGCCGTAGACCTCGACGCCCGCCTGCACCCAGCCCCGCGTGCCCGTCGTGGGCTTCGGCTTGAGCTTGAAGCCGGGGGAGTCGGTGTGCGCGCCCACGACCCGGAACGGAGTGGTCGACGAGGCGCCGCCCGGCTCGACCCACGCGATCACGGCGCCGTCACGGACGACGTAGCGCCGTCCGGGGCCGGTCGGCCACTCGGCCGTCTCGTCCAGGGCCGTGAAGCCGGCCGCGTCGAGCCGACGAGCGGCCTCGGCCGCGGCGTGGAAGGAGGAGGGGGACGCCTGGATGAAGGAGGCGAAGTCGTCGAGGTGCGCGCGCGAGGAAGTCATCCCCACCAGCTTGCACCATGCCGGCGACGGGGCGGCGTCGTCAGCGCCCGCCGCTGCCCGTGACCTGGGCGCCGGGCTCGGCCCCGCTCTCGCCACGGCCGTCCTCGTCGTCGGCGGTCAGCCCGTCCGTCCGGTTCCCGGAGACACCCGCGGGGTCCACGGCGACGTAGCCGTCCTCGCCCGACAGCGGGCCGCCGAGGCGCTCGGTGACGTCGCCCTCGGGAGTCGCGTCCCCGCTCCCGGCGGGGCGGCCCTGGGTGTCGGTGGCCCCGTCGGCCGGGTGCCCGGCGGAGGTCGTGACGGCGTCGTCGTGGGAGGCGAGCGCGGCCTCCTCGAGGCGCTCGTCGAGGGCGCTTCCCTCGGTGGCGTGGCTCTCGGTCACGTCGTCGTGGGGCTCGTGGTCGTGGCTGGTGCTCATGGGGTCGTCCTCTCGTGGGCGGTGCCGCTCCGACAGTAGGCGTCGTGCGGGCGGCAGGTCAGGGGACGGTCGGCAGGGCGTGCGACCACAGGTGGAAGAGGGCGTAGGCGCGCCACGGGGCCCAGGGCGCGGACGCGACCTCGGCCTGCTTCGTGGTCACGCCGCCGAGCGCCCGCCTGAGCACGAGGTCGCCCGCCGGGTACGCGTCCCGGTCGCCCAGGGCCCGGACCGACAGGTAGTCGACCGTCCACGGACCGATGCCGGGCAGGGCCCGCAGCGACGCACGGACGGCTGCGACGTCGCGGTCGGGCGCGATCACGAGACCGCCGGCCA
Source organism: Frigoribacterium sp. CFBP 8766 (assembly GCF_014841435.1). Taxonomy (NCBI): domain Bacteria; kingdom Bacillati; phylum Actinomycetota; class Actinomycetes; order Micrococcales; family Microbacteriaceae; genus Frigoribacterium; species Frigoribacterium sp. CFBP 8766. Next base: position 1,208,501 of record NZ_JACYTX010000002.1, on the reverse strand, counting down.
CGGCCTCGGCGACGGCGTGCAGCGTCCGGCCCCGGGCGCCGGTGACCCCGACGGCGGCCCGGAGCTCGTCGACCGGCAGGGCTGCGACGACGTCGGCGCGGGGGAACCTGCGGAGTCCCGTCCCGGCCACGTCGGTGCCGAGCGCGGCGACGAGCCGTCCCGCGAAGGTGCGGGCCGCGGCGAGCGAGACCTGCTGGCCCAGCACGGTGGTGACCGCCGCCTCCCAGCCGTCGGGGCTGCCGGTGATGCGGATGCCGGGCCGTTCGCGGACGAGCGGGCCGAGCACGGGGTCGTCGCCGAGTGCGTCGAGCACCCCGGAGGTGTCGGCGTCGAGGTCGAGCCACCGACGGACGAGACGCTCGACCCGGTCGCGGTCGTCCGGCGAGGGAGCGAGCCCCTCGGAGGCGTTGGCCACGACGTCGACGCCGCTCGGCTCGAGGCGCAGGTCGAGCCGCAGCACGCGCGACGGCTCATCGGCCGCTGCCACGTCGACGAGGCGGGAGTGCGTGCCGGCCGTGACGTCGGTCAGCTCCGCTCCCGGCACGCTGTGCGCCGCGAGGAGGCCGATCGCGTGCGCGGCGTCGTACGGGCCGTCGGTCTCGAGGCGCAGCTCGAGCGGGCGGAGGACGAGGTCGGTCACCGTGCCGCCTCCCACACGCCCGACGACCCTCGTCGGTGGCTGTCGACCAGGTGGGTGTCGACGATCCCGGTGGCCTCCATCAGCGCGTGCATCGTCGTCGGGCCGACGAAGGCGAAGCCGACGGCCTTGAGCGACTTCGAGAGCGCGACCGACTCGGGCGAGGTCGTGGGGACGTCGGCGAGCTCGACGGGACGAGGGGTCTCGGCGGGCCGGTGCGACCACACGAGGTCGACGAGCCCGCCGCGCTCGCGGAGGGCCACCGTCGCGCGGGCGTTCGTGATCGTCGCGTCGATCTTGAGCCGGTTCCGCACGATGCCCTCGTCGACGAGCAGGCGCTCGCGGTCGGCGTCGTCGAAGCCGGCCACCACGTCGGGGTCGAAGTCGCGGAACGCGGAGCGGAACGCCTCGCGCTTGCGGAGGATGGTGGCCCACGCCAGCCCCGACTGGAAGGCCTCGAGGCTCAGTCGCTCGAAGAGCCCGCGCTCGTCGCGGACGGGCATGCCCCACTCGGTGTCGTAGTACTCGCGCATCAGCGGGTCGACGGCAGCCCACGGTGGTCGGGCCAGGCCGTCGTCGCCGACCACCACGCCGCTCACGAGCGCGCTCCGGCCGAGAGCTGCGACTCGAGCCCGAGCAGGACCGTCTTCGCGGCCTCGCCGCCGCGGTAACGACCCGGGGTGCCGTCGCTGCGGACCACGCGGTGGCAGGGCACCACGACCGGCAGGGGGTTCGTCGCGCAGGCCGTGCCGACGGCTCGGACGGCCCTCGGGCTGCCGCTCGCGGTGGCGACGCGGGCGTAGCTCGCCGTCTCGCCGTAGGGGATCTCGGGCAGGTGCTCGAGCACGGTCCGCTGGAAGCCCCGGGACAGCCTGCGGTCGAGCACGAGGTCGAAGTCCCGGCGCCGCCCGGCGAAGTACTGGTCGATCTCGACCGCCACCTCGTCGAGCTGCCGGCCGGAACGCAGCACCCGGGAGCCGACCTGCTCGGCGACGCGGTCGAGCACGGCGTCGTGGTCCTCGACCTCGAACGCCACGCGCACGAGACCGACGTCCGTGGAGCAGAGCAGCAGCAGCCCCACAGGGGAGGGGACGGTACGCCAGAAGACGTCGACGGTGCCGACGACCGCAGCCTGGTCCGCGAGTCGGCCGCGGAGGAGGTCGAGGTGTGCGTCGAGGCCGGGGCCAGGCTCGGTGTCGGTCGCCTCGACGAGGCGGTGCTGCACCGCCGTGTCGACGTCGGGTGCGGTGTCGTTCACGGGCGTGCTCCTTCTCGGGGTCTCGTGCGTCGGGGTGCTGCAGGTCGGGGCGCTTCGGGGTGGACCGCCGTCGGGCCGGTCGGGCGGGTCGGGAGGGCGGGGGTGGAGCCTCTCTCGTCGCGCTCGCCGAGCACACGGCGCAGGGCGGCGACGCCGTCGGCCGCCGAGCGTCGGCACGCTGCGTGGCTGCGGCCGGTCAGCTCGGCGACCTCGAGGTGGCTCAGCCCGGCGAGGTGGTGCAGCACGACCGCGTCGCGTTGCCCCTCGGGCAGGGACCGGACCGCGCGGAGCAGGGCGTCGTCGCGGGCGAGGACCTCGTCGAAGGCCGCCGCCGACGACTCGCCGTCCGCCCCGGGCTCCGGCAGGTGCTCGACGGGCTGGGGCCGACGGCCCCTGGCTCGGATGACGTCGAGGGCCTTGCGCCGGGCGACGGTCGCGAGCCACGCCTCGACGTTGACGTCGGGCGGGAGGTCCGGCCAGGCGACCAGGGCGGCCAGGAACGTCTCGGACCAGGCATCGTCGGCGTCGGTCGGGTCGAGCAGGGCACGACAGACCCGGAGGACGGTGGTGCCGTGCAGCTCGACGACGCGATCGAAGGGCGGCATCTCAGAAGAGCCGACCGGAGCCGGCCGACGCCGGTGCCTCGTGGTCGAGCAGGAACCGCTTGCGGACCAGCCCGCCGGCGTACCCGGTGAGCGAACCGGCGGAGCCGACGACTCGATGGCACGGCAGGAGGATGCTCAGCGGGTTGGCCCCGTTGGCGGTGCCGACGGCTCGGGCGAGCCTGACGTCGCCGAGGGCGGCCGCGAGCTGCCCGTAGGTGCGGGTCTCGCCCCAGGGGATGGTCGCGAGCTGCCGCCACACGCGCTGCCGGAACTCCGTGCCGACCGGCGCGAGGGGCAGGTCGAAGGCGCGACGCTCGCCGGCGAACCACGCCGCGAGCTGGCTCTCGACCTCGACGAAGTCGGACAGGCCGGTGCCGACCGACGATCGGGCGCCGAAGCTGGCAGGGTCGGGCAGACGACGGTGGTCGGAGAAGAACAAGCCCGTGACGCCGTCCTCGCCGCCGACGAGCGTCAACTCGCCCACGGGGCTGTCGATCGTCGTGTGGACGACGGAGATCGTGCTCATCGGGGGCTCCTGTCTCGGCTGATCGTACTCATCATGGAGACGCACGCCGCGCCTCCTGTGTGAGGTCAGGTGGGAGAACCTGCGGAGGGTGCACGGATCAGAACATGAGCCGCGAGTCTCAGCAGACGCCCCGGCGCGGCCTGGTACTACTGAGGGCGCGCCCTTCGCGGGCGCCACCGGCCCGGTCCGGGGACTCCACGCTGTCGGGTGCGTGCGAGCACCCGGGCCGGGTCCCTCTCGTCCGGGCCGCGCAGCTCAGCGACGCGTCTCGAAGCCGCCCTCGCCGGTCGGCGCGAGCTCCTCCACGTCGACCCGCGACACGTCGGCCCCGGTCGGTCCGTCCTCGAGCCAGGCCAGCAGCTGGCCGACGGCCTCCGGCGTGCCCTCGACCTCCACCTCGACGGTGCCGTCGGAGCGGTTGCGCACGAAGCCGTCGACGCCGAGGCGGTCCGCCTCGCCCTCGGTCGAGAAGCGGTACCCGACGCCCTGCACGGTGCCGTGCACGAGGGCGCGTCGTCTTATCACGTCGTCCATCGGTCGACCGTACCCGCGCCTCCCCGTCCCCGGACGCGTCGAGGGCGGGCCTCCCGGGCCGAGGACGGGTCGCGACCGACCTGCCCCCGAGCCGGGAGACCCGCCCTCGAGGGCCGTGCTCAGCGGTCGATGGTCGACATGTCCGAGTAGCGGTCGCCCTTCGGCGCGGCGACGTCGTCGAGCTGGTGCACCTGCTCCTCGGTGAGCTCGATCGCGTCGGCGGCGACGTTCTCGTCGAGGTACGTGCGGCGCTTCGTGCCCGGGATCGGCACGATGCCCTCGCCCTTGGCGAGCAGCCAGGCGAGCGCGACCTGGCCGGGCTTCGCGCCGACCTGGCGGGCGACCTCGTCGACCTGCTCGACGATCCGCACGTTGGCCTTCAGGTTGTCGCCCTCGAACCGCGGGTTGAAACGGCGGAAGTCGTCGTCGGCGAGCTCGTCGACCGAGCGCAGGGTGCCCGTGAGGAACCCGCGGCCGAGCGGCGAGTACGGCACGAAGCCGATGCCGAGCTCGCGCACGGTCGGCAGCACCTCGGCCTCGGCCTCGCGGCTCCACAGCGACCACTCCGTCTGCAGCGCCGTGATCGGGTGGGTGGCGTGCGCGCGGCGGATCGTCTCGGGCGACGCCTCGGAGAGACCGAGGAACCGCACCTTGCCGGCCTCGACCAGCTCGCCCATGGCCCCGACCGTGTCCTCGATCGGCACCAGGGGGTCGACCCGGTGCTGGTAGTAGAGGTCGACGTGGTCGATCCCGAGCCGCTTGAGCGAGCCGTCGATCGACTTGCGCACGTACTCGGGGCGACCGTCGATCGTGCGCTCGGCCCGCGCCTCCGGGTCGGTGACGTTGCCGAACTTGGTCGCGACGACGGCGTCGTCGCGACGGCCCTTGAGCGCCCGGCCGAGCAGCTGCTCGTTCGTGTGAGGGCCGTACATGTCGGCCGTGTCGAGCAGGGTGACGCCGTGGCCGAGAGCGGCGTGGATCACGCGCACCGACTCGTCGTCGTCGGTCCCGCTGCCGGTGTAGAAGGCGGACATGCCCATGAGGCCGAGGCCGATGCGGCCCACGTCGAGTCCGCCGTCGACGCTGCCGAGTGTGGTGTTCTTCATGGCGTCAGGCAACACCCGTGGGCTGTGCGGCGACCGGATGCAGGAGGCGCGGTGCAGGTCGTCCCTGCACCGCGCCTCCTCGTCCGCCTCGCGCCCCGAGGGGCCGGGGCCTACGCCGTCGTCAGCTCGACCTTGAGCCAGCCCGGCTCGCGCCGGTCGAACGCCTCGTACGCGGCGATCGCGTCGCCGACGGGCTCGCGCTCGGTGATGAGCGCGGTCGGGTCGAACAGCCCGGCGGCGACGCGCTCGATCAGCGGGGGAGTGACCGAGTGGTGGTCGCAGTTGCCCATCCGGATCGTGAGGTTCTTGAGCATGGCCGCCCCGATCGGGTACGACTCGACGGTGGGCGAGTAGACGCCGATGATGCCGATCCGGCCGTACTTCGCGACGATCTCGACGGCCCAGCGCGCCGCCTGCGACGGCGCGCTGCCGGGCACCCACAGGTCGCCCTGCGGAGAGGCGTCGGGCGCGACCTGCGCGACCTCCTGCTCGAAGCTGCTCTTCTCCTCGTCGGAGGGAGCGGCAGGGCCCGAGACGGGGTGCTGCGCGTCGACCCCGACGGCGTCGATGACGGCGTCGACGCCGACGCCTCCCGTGAGGTCCTTCACGGCCTGGACCGGGTCCTCGCGGTTGAAGTCGACCACCTCGGCGTTCTGGGCCAGCGCCTGGGCGAGGCGGTCCTCGAGGCCGTCGATCGCGATGACGCGGGAGGCGCCCTGCTGGAACGCGGACGCGATCGCGAACTGCCCCACGATGCCCGCCCCGAGCACGGCGACGACGTCGCCGCGACGGACGCCGGCGAGCTCCGCCCCGAACCAGCCGGTGGGGTAGATGTCGCTGAGCAGGATCGCCTGCTCGTCGCTGACCGTGTCGGGCAGCGGGTGCAGCGTGTTGCGCGCCCACGGGACGCGCACGTACTCGGCCTGGAGGCCGTCGATCGGCCCGGTCGAGGCCGGCCCGCCGAAGAAGGCGGTGCCCGCGTCCGGTCCGTTCGCGTTCGCGACGTCGCACTGCGCGGTGTGGCCCTCGCGGCAGTACCGGCAGGCGCCGCACGACACGGTGCTGTTGATCACGACGCGGTCGCCGGGGCTGAAGCCGCGCACCGCGTCGCCGACCTGCTCCACGACGCCGACGGCCTCGTGCCCGAGGACGGTGCCTTCCTCCATCGGCGCCATCGTGCCGCGCACGAAGTGGAGGTCCGTGCCGCAGATCGCGCTGCGGGTGATGCGGACGATCGCGTCGTTCGCGTCCTGGATGGTGGGCTTCTCGACCTCGTCGAGACGGATGTCCCCGATGCCGTGCCAGACGACTGCCTTCATGTGTGCCTCCTCGATCGGTGCGGCTGCGCCCACGGGAGTCCCCCGGGCACGGCGTGCACGGTAGGCCCGGGCGACCGGCGGCACCCGCCGAGTCGCCTCCGCGTCCGGGGTACACACGTGGCTCGCTGGCGCGCACGCGCCGAGGCCGAGACGCGACGACGCCCTCGACCCAGAGGAGGTCGAGGGCGTCTCGTGCTCGTTCCCGAGCCGGTCAGCGCAGGCGGGTCGTCGAGTCCCACAGGTCCTTGCACGGACCAGTCGCCGTCTCGGCCGCCTTGCCCGCGCCCTTGAGGACGCTGCCCCAGTTCTTCTTGAAGACGCCTCCGGCCGCGGTCAGCAGCGCGCCGCCCATGCCGTGGTTGCACTCCAGCATGAGCGTCTTCTCCTTCTGGGTCAGGTTCGGGGTGTTGACGAAGATGCGGTCGCCGGTGACCGGGTCGACGGCGCAGCCGACGGAGGGCGCGCAGTAGTCGGCGGGAGCGGCCGTGGCGGCCTGCGCCTGGGCTGCGGTGCCGGCGCCGGTGAACAGGGCGACGGCCAGGACGGTGGTGCCGATGGAGTGACGCTTCTTCACAGGGACCTCCTCAGGTCGAGGCGGCGCCGGGCGGCGTCGCCGATCGTGCGTCCAGGACGCTACCGATCCCGCCGCGGCCGGCGAAAGGCCCCTTGACATCCGACTCGTTCGGTGAGCGGTGGTCCAGAGTCGTCCCGATCCGCACGGCGACGCGGAAGTCCGGACGCATCAGGGGCGTCCGGACCTGCGCGCAGACCGTTCTGTTCGGAGGTTCTTCCCAGGTCCGAGCCGAGGAGGTGCGGGTCAGCCCCGCGAGGAGCGTGCCTCCGCCACCGTGGCCAGCGCTGTGCGACGACGCCGCAGCGCGGCCCCACCGGCCACGAGGCCCAGCCCTGCGGCGAGCAGCCCGCCCGCGAGCAGGAGCGGCTGGTCGATGTCGCTGCCCGTGAAGGCGAGGGGCCCGCGACCCCCGGCCGCGCCGGTGCTCGTGCCGGAGCCGTTCCCGCCGGTGCCTGCCCCGCCTGCGGGAGGCGTGCTCGGCGTGCCTGCACCGGGGTCGGTGACCGGCGGCTGGACCGGGGGCACCTCGGCGGCGAGCAGGGCGAACGTGCCCAGGGTCCGGTCGACGTACGCGACGAACTCGGTCGGGTCTCCGGCACCCGTCACCGCGAGGCGGTAGGTGGTCCCGGGCGTCAGGTCGGCGAACACGAAGCGGCCGGCCGCGTCGGTGGTGTCGGTCGCGACGGGCACGTCGCTGCCGACCGGGAGGACGCTCACCACGACGCCGGGGGCGAGCGCACCGGCCGAGTCGACGACCGTGCCGTCCACGGCGACGGCCGCGGCCGTGGGCACGACTAGGGCGAAGGGCGCGGGCGTCTCGCCCAGCTCGGGCGCCGTGAACGGGATCGGGTGCTCGGCGTCGTCGCCGACGACGACCACGTAGTCGGCCCCCGGCGTGAGCCCCCCGGCCGCGAAGCTGCCGTCGGGACCGGTCACGACGGACACGTCGGGGCCCGTCGGCTGCGCGGTGCCCTCGTCGGGCACCGGGACGAAGTCCAGCGTCTCGTTCGCCGCGGGCGTGCCGTCGGCGTTCGTGACCGTGCCGGTGACGTCGACCGTCTCGGGGGCGGCGGGGATCGCGTACGTCGTGACGACCGGAGCGTCCGGGTCGTCCGGGGCCGTCAGCTCGAACTCCGTGCCGGACTCGACGTCGACCACCGAGTAGGTGCCGTCGGGGTCGAGACCGGAGAACTCGAACGTGCCGTCCGCACCGGTGGTCGTCGTCCCGAGCGGGTCCGTGTCGCCGTCGGCGAAGAGCTGGAGCACGCGGTCGGGTGCAGGCTCGCCTCCCACCGTCACGACGCCCGTCAGGGACGCCGTCGCCGGAGGCGCCACGACGGTCGGGAAGGCGAAGTCCAGCCCGCCCTGGTCGGCGGTGGCGAGGGAGAACGGCAGGGCCGCGGCGGGAGCGGAGCCGTCCGGTGCCGCGATCGACACCGAGTAGCCGGGAGCGGCGACCAGCGCGGCGAACGAGTACGTCCCGTCCGGGCCCGTCTCCGTCGTGCCGACGACGTCACCTGCGGCGTTCGTCACGGTGACGCGGGCGCCCGCGTACGGCGTCGCCGTCTCGCCCGTGCCCACGGTCGCCGTCCCCGACGCGCTGAACGTCTTGGTCGCGAACCAGGTCTGGTAGACGGGGAAGCCGGTCCGCTGCTGGTACGTGATCGTCAGCGTCTCGAGCGGCACGCTCGGGCTGAACCAGCCGGCCGCGCCCTCGGTGTCGGCACCGGCGGGGTTGCCGATCAGCGTGCTCGTGGCGGAGTCCCAGCGTGGCTGGTCGCCGGTGCCGGCGCTGTCGCACGACGTCGTGCCCGCGCCGGCGCAGTAGTTGTAGGTGCCCTGGAAGCCGAGCTGGGCAGCCGTGACGGGCGCGCCTCCGACGCCGGTGGCGGCGATCGTCGCCTGGTCGGCGTCGATGTCGCCGAGCACGAACGACCAGCCGGACGACGGCGTGGCCGACTCGAACGTGTAGGTGGTCACGGCCGCGCCGGCCGCGGTCGGCGAGTCCTGCGAGGGCCGCTGGTTCAGGTACGGCAGCCCCTTGCTCGTGCCGTACTGGGCGCCGGGCGGCGTCGAGGCCGCCTGCCAGGTGCTCGAGCCGCTCGGGACCGTCGCCTGTCGTGAGGTCGAGGTGAAGGTCGTGGCGGGGAACCCGCCCGCGAGCGTCATCGTCCCGGTGTAGGCGCGTGCCGAGCCGGAGACCTGGAACTCGCCCCAGGACGAGCCCTGGGCGGCGGAGGCGCCGGTCGCGCCCCCGAGGGCGAGGGCCAGGGCGACGACGCCGGTGGTGGTCGCGGCGGCGAGGCCGCGGAGCGAGGCTCGACGCGGCAGCCGCGAGGGCTGGGCGGAACGGGCGGTGGAACGGTCGAGCATGCGGGCCTCCCGGACGGGGGCCGTGGTGCCCCCGGCTGAGGTTATTTCACGAAGGGGCGCTTGTCACCCGCTGGCCGGATCGCGAGCACGAGAGGCCCCTGCGGTCAGGGGGATCACGTCGCCGTGACGTCCCCCGACCGGCGGTCTAGCGCTTCTTGACGTTCGAGACCGCGTCCTCGGAGTGCGACGCGGTGCCGCTCTTGGCCTTCTTGTCCGCGCGCTTCTCCTTGAGGCTGCGGACTGCGACCTTCGCGGTGGTCTTCTTCGCTGATTTCTCTGCCATGGTGGTGCCTCCGTCTCGGACCGAGCTGGTCCGGTGCGCGGAGCCTACGGGCACATCGTCCCCGCCCCGTCCCCGCCGGGCACTCTCACGGCTCGTACACTGCGGGCATGGTCCGCGCCTCTTCGACCGGCCGTCAGACCGGACCGGTCTCCGCAGCGCACCTGCGCGAGGTCGCCGTCGCCCGGACCGCCGCCCAGCGCATCTCCGTCGCGGGCGAGCCGACGGTCGCGGCGACGACGCGAGCGATGCTCGGCACGCAGGCGCAGGACCTCGCCGCGGCGACCTGGGCACTCGCGCTGCGCACCCCCGGCGCCGACGCCGCTGCCGTGCAGGCCGCCCTCGCCGACCGCAGCGTCGTGCGCGGCTGGCCCGCCCGCGGCACGCTGTTCCTCGTCGCGGCCGACGACCTGCGCTGGCTCACCCAGCTGCTCGCGCCGCGCTCGCTCGCCGCGAGCACGGGCCTCTGGCGACGTGCCGGCCTCGAGCCGCTGCACTTCTCCCGGGCCGAGGAGGCGGTGGTCGCGGCCCTCGCCGAGCACGGCGAGCTCTCGAGGCCCGACCTCCTCGGGGCCGTCGCCCGTCACGGCGTCGACACCGCCGGCGAGCGCGGCTCGCACCTGCTGCGCTGGCTGAGCGCCCGGTGCGTGATCGTGTTCGCGGCGCCCCGGGGCACGCAGCAGCGCTTCGCCCTGTTCGAGCAGTGGATCCCCGGCTCCCGCCGCATCGACGACCGGGAGGAGGCGCTCGCCGAGTACGTCCGCCGGTGGCTGGCCCGGCGCGGCCCTGCGACGGTGCGCGACCTGGCCTGGTGGGGCGGGCTCACGCTCACCGAGGCGCGGCACGCGGTCTCCCTCGTCGCCGACGTCGAGGCCACCGTCGTCGACGGCGAGACCTGGATCGAGCGGACGGAGGGGGAGGCGGAGCCGGGGCGTCCCGCACGAGGCGACCTATGCCTCCTGCCGTCGTTCGACGAGCTGCTGCTCGGCTACGGGGGCCGGGAGGCGTCGCTCGACCCGGCCGACGCCTCCCGCCTCGTGCCGTCCTCGAACGGGCTGTTCCTGCCGGCCGTCACGGTCGACGGGCGGGTGGTCGGCACCTGGCGACGCACGATCGCGCGCGGCACGGTCGCGATCGAGGTGGATCCCTGGGTAGCGTGGACCGAACGTCGACGCGCCCAGGTGCGACGCCGGGCCGAGCAGTACGCGCAGCACCTCGGCCTCGCGCTCGCCGAGGGCCCCGCGTCGTCGCCCACGTCGCCCTGACCCTGCGTCGTGCCGTCCTCAGCACAGGAACCTCGATGACCGACGACGTCGCGACCCCCACGCCCGGCACGCCCGGGCCTCCCACCCGCACCGAGCGGCTCGACGAGCTGCCGTTCACCCGCAAGCACGGGCGCCTGCTCGTCGGGTCGGGCCTCGGCTGGGCCCTCGACGCGCTGGACGTCGGGCTGCTGTCGTTCGTGATCGCCCAGCTCGCGGTCGTGTGGAGCAGCGACAAGGGGGCCCTCGCCTTCGTCGCCTCGGCCGGCTTCGCGGGCATGGCGATCGGCGCCGCCGTCGGCGGGTCGCTCTCCGACCGGCTCGGCCGCAAGACGGTGTTCGTCCTGACCCTGCTCGTCTACGGCCTCGCGACGGGCCTCAGCGCCCTCAGCTGGTCGGTCGGGGCGCTGCTGGTGCTCCGCTTCGTGGTCGGGCTCGGCCTCGGCGCCGAGCTGCCGGTGGCCTCGACCCTCGTGTCGGAGTTCTCGCCCCGCCGCATCCGCGGCCGTGTCGTCGTGCTGCTCGAGGCGTTCTGGGCCCTCGGCTCGATCGCCGCCGCGCTGGTCGGCTGGCTGGTGATCCCCCTGAGCGACGACGGCTGGCGCTGGGCGCTCCTGATCGGCGCGCTGCCGGCCCTCTACGCCGTGTTCGTGCGGCTGCGGATGCCCGAGTCGGTGCGGTTCCTCGAATCGAGGGGCCGGCACGACGAGGCCGAGCGGACGGTGCGCGCGTTCGAGGAGGCGGCGGGCACGGCCCAGCCCGCCGCAGCACCGCGAGCGGCGGTCGACCCGCGCCCGGTCGACCCGCGCCCGGTCGACCCGAGCCAGGCCGACGCACGCCCTGCCGACGCGCCCCGCGCCTCCTCGGCGGCTGCGCTGCTCCGTGACGGCCTCCGGCGTCGCACCGTCGCGATCTGGGTCGTCTGGTTCATGACCAACTTCTCGTACTACGGGGCCTTCGTCTGGCTGCCGACCCTGCTGGTCGAGGCGGGCTTCCCGCTCGTGAAGTCGTTCGAGTACACGCTGCTGATCACGCTCGCGCAGCTGCCCGGCTACGCCGCGTCGGCCTGGCTGATCGAGCGGTGGGGACGTCGTGGCACGCTCGCCGTGTTCCTGCTCGGGTCGGCCGTCGCCGCGACCGCGTTCGGCTTCGGCGCGGTCAGCGGCAGCGCGACGCAGATCGTCGTGTCGGGCATGTTCCTGTCGTTCTTCAACCTCGGCGCGTGGGGCGCGCTGTACGCCGTCACCCCCGAGCTCTACCCGACCCGGCTGCGCGGCACGGGGGCGGGCTGGGCCGCGGGCGTGGGCCGCATCGCGTCGATCGCGGCCCCGCTGACGGTGCCGCCCCTCCTCGTCCTCGGCGGGACGCCGGTGCTGTTCGCCGTGTTCGGCGGTGTGTTCGTCGTCGCGGCCGTGGCGGCGCTGGCCCTGCCCGAGCTCCGCGGCACGAGGCTCGCCGAGTGAGCCGCTCGACGGCGGCGCGTCGCCGCAGCCGCTCTCGCGCCCGGACCCGGGGTGCCGGTCGCCGTGCCCTCCTCGGGCTCGCCGTGGTGGTGGTCGGGGCCGTCGTCGTCATCGCGTTCCCCCAGCTGCTCGACGGCGGGGCGACCGGAGGCTCGTCCGGCGGCTCGTCCGACGGGACCGTCCGGCCCCCCTCGGCCGACGCCTCCGTCCCGTCGAGCGTCCCTGCCGCGGCCGTCCCGGCGACCGTCGAGCGCGTCGTCGACGGCGACACGGTCGTGGTGGTCGCCGCCGACGGTGCTCGCGAGCGTCTCCGCCTGATCGGCGTCGACACCCCCGAGACCGTCAAGCCCGATGCGCCCGTCGACTGCTTCGGCCCGGAAGCGAGCGCGTTCACGACCGACGCCCTGCCCGTCGGGTCGACCGTCTGGCTCGAGGACGACGCGTCGCAGGGCGACGCCGACCGCTACGACCGGCTGCTCCGCTACGTCTGGACCGAGGGAGGCGGCCTGCTGAACCAGCAGCTGGTCGCGTCCGGCCTCGGCGAGGAGGACACCTACGACCAGCCGTACCGCTACCGCGACGCGTTCGTCGCGGCCGAGGCCGCCGCCCGCGACTCGGGCGCCGGCCTCTGGGGCGCCTGCCGCTGAGCTGACCTTTCGGACTCCACCCCCGCGCCCCGGCGCCCTGACGGCCCGGCGCCCTGGTCGCCGAGCCGTCACGACGTGCTCTCGCGGGCCGCCGGGGGAGCGCTTCCCGCCGGTTCGTCCCGTCCGGGAGAGGCGAGAGGCCTCAGATCGACGTCTCGAGGGGCTCGGGGGTCGATCCAGGTACTCTCGACGGACCTCGCCGGCTCGGCCACCAGAACGCCTCGCCCGTGAGGAACACCAGCGCCGGCACGAGCACGGTCCGGACGACGAGCGTGTCGAGCAGCACGCCGATGCAGACGATGACGCCGACCTGCGTCAGCGCGACGACCGGCAGCACCCCGAGCACCGCGAACACGGCGGCGAGCAGCACGCCGGCGCTCGTGATGACCCCTCCTGTCGACGACAGGGCGCGCACCATGCCCTCGCGCGTGCCGTGCCGCAGCCGCTCCTCCTTCGCCCGCGTCGTGAGGAAGATGTTGTAGTCGACCCCGAGCGCCACGAGGAAGAGGAACGCGTAGAGCGTGACGCTCGTGTCGAGGGCCGGGAACCCGAGGAGGTGCGTGAACAGCCACGTCGCCGCCCCGAGGCTGGCGGCGAAGGTCGCGAGCACCGACGCGATGAGCAGCACCGGCGCGACGAGCGAGCGCAGCAGCACGGCGAGGATCGCGAAGACGATCGCGAGGATGACCGGGGCGATCAGCCCGAGGTCGTGGGAGGCGGCGGTGCGCTCGTCGTAGGCGGTCGCGTCCGTGCCGCCGACGAGGGCGTCGGCCACCGCGCCTCCGTCGTCGTGCAGGGCGTCGCGCAGGTCCTGCACCGTCGCGGACGCCTCGTCGCTCTCGGGCTCGGCGTCGAGCCGGACGTCGACGCGGGTCAGCCCGTCGGCCTGCTCGCCGGCCGTGGCGCTGGCGACGCCGTCGACGCCCTCGACGACCCGCACGACGTCGTCGGTCGCCGCGGTCGGGGCGAGCACGATCGTCTGGCTCGTGAGCCCCGCCGAGAACGAGTCGTCGACGATCCGCTGGGCCGTCACGGAGTCGGGGTCGCCGAGCAGCTGGTCGGTCTGCGAGAGGCCGACGGCGTAGCCGCCGAGGCCGAGGCAGAGCACGCCGAGGCCGGCGACCGCGGCGACGGCGACGCGGCCGGGCCGGCGCTGGACGCCGCGGCCGAGGCGCTCCCAGAAGCCCTGGCGGGGGCGGGCGTGGCCGGCGCCCGTCCCGTCCGTCGAGGCCGCCGCCGGCCCGTCGACCGAGGCCGAGGAGGCGCGCGGCACGAACGGCCAGAACAGCCCGCGTCCGCAGACCACGAGCGCCGCCGGCAGCACCACGAGGGCGAACGCGATCGCCACGACGACGCCGATCGCGCAGGCGGCCCCGAGTGCGCGGTTGCCCGAGAGCTCGGCGAGCAGCAGGGTCGCGAGGCTGAGCGCGACGGTGCCGCCGCTCGCGGCGATCGCCGGGCCGGCGCTCCGCACTGCCGTCCGCATCGCCTCGTGCCGGTCGGGCCGGACGAGCAGCTCCTCCCGGTAGCGGGCCACCAGCAGCAGGGCGTAGTTCGTGCCCGCGCCGAAGACGAGCACCGAGAGGATGCCCGAGATCGACGCGTCGACGGTGACGCCGAGGGGCTCGGCGAGGGCGGCGACCACCCGGCCGGCGAGGAAGTCGGCGACGCCGACGACGACCAGGGGCACGATCCAGAGGACGGGACTGCGGTAGGTCACGATCAGCAGCACGGCCACCACGAGCACGGTGACGAGCAGGAGGCGGAAGTCGGCCCCCGCGAACGCGTTCGAGACGTCGTCCTGGAACCCCACAGGCCCGGTCAGGTACGCACGGAGCCCGTCGGGCAGCCCGGCGGAGGCGGCGTCGCGGAGGCTCGTCGCCGTGCCGCTGACGTCGGCCTCGACGTCGGCGGCCGAGAGCGGCACGGCCACGAGGGCGGCGGAGCCGTCGTCGCTCACCTGCGGGCGGACGGCCTGCGGCGTGGTCGACTGCTCCGCGAGGGCGGACGCGGCCGTGTCGACGGCCGCGAGGTCGGCGCTCGACAGCTCCGCGCCTCCTCTGCTCCAGACCAGGATCCCCACGGTGGCGTCGGCGGAGGGGAACTCGTCGAGCAGCGCGGTCACCTGCGCGGCCTCGCTCGAGTCGGGCAGGCCCGACGGCGGGAACGCCTCGTCGTCGCCCGAGGGCAGCAGGGCGAGCAGCAGGGCGACGACGACGAGGGTGCCGCCGAGCACCGCCCAGGCGGTGCGGTGTCCGCTGACGAGTCGGGCTAGTACGCGCACGGGGTCCTCCGAGGGTGGTCGAGCAGGATGAAGCAATTCGCCGACAAAGAGTCTTAGCAAGTAAGAGTATGGCATGCAGGGACACCGTGCGTCGGAGAGAATCAGACGAGGAGGCGCGATGACAGACACCACGACCGGCCCGCGAGGCGACGGCGCCGCGGCCGGCGGCGCGCACGACGACCCCCTCCGCCGCGACGTGGTCGCCTCGATGCAGCGCCTGACGACCGAGTCGCAGCGCGTCGCCCAGGCGTTCGCCGGGCAGCAGGGCCTCGGCCACATCGACCTCGAGGCGCTGCTGCACGTGATGCAGGCCGAGCAGCGCGGCGACCCCGTGACGTCGGGCCGGCTCGGCGACCTGCTCGGGGTCACCTCGGGCGCCGCGACCGGGGTCATCGACCGTCTCGAGCGCGCCGGCCACGTGCACCGCAGCCGCGACGACGCCGACCGGCGCCGCGTGCTCGTGCACTACTCGGAGGCCGCCCGCGCGGTCGCCGGTCAGTTCTTCGGACCGCTCGGCCGGCTCAGCGCGACGGTGATGGACCAGTTCGACGCCGCCGAGCTGCGCACCGTCCAGCGGTTCCTCGCCGACATGTCCGTCGCGATGGCCGAGCACGCCCGCAGCACCGGCGACCGCCCGGCCGCCTCCGCCGCGGGCGCCTCTGCGCCGACACCCGACTCCCCGACAGCACCAGGAGCAGCACGATGACCGACTACGTCTCCGGCCTCGACCTCTTCTCGATCGGCATCGGCCCGTCGAGCTCGCACACCGTGGGCCCGATGCGCGCCGCCCGCCTGTTCCTCGAGACGGTGCGCGACGCCGGCCGCCTGGGCGACGTCGCCCGGGTCGAGGTCGTGCTCTACGGCTCGCTCGCCGCCACCGGGCTCGGGCACGGCACCCCGTCGGCCGTGCTCGCCGGTCTCGCGGGCCTCGCGCCCGAGACCGGCGACCCGGCCACGATCTCGCGCATGCAGGAGGCGGTGGAGGCGGGCGGCGGCATCCGCCTGCTGGGCACGCACCAGATCGCCTTCGCCCGCGGCGACCTCCGGATGGCCCCGCTGACGCGCATCCCGCGTCACCCGAACGCGATGGGCCTCGAGGCGCTCGACGCCGCCGGGCAGAGCATCGCGCGCGACACGTTCTTCTCGATCGGCGGCGGCTTCGTCGTGCGCGACGGCGACGACGAGCACGCGGTGCCCGCCCGCGAGGCGCCGCTCGCCTTCCGCGACGCCGACGACCTGCTCCGGCTCTGCGACGCCGAGGGCATCGGCATCGCCGAGCTGGCCTGGCGCAACGAGGTCGCCCTGCACGGCGAGGAGGCGGCGCAGACCGGCCTCGACGCTCGCTGGGCCGCGATGGAGGCGTGCATCGACACCGGCCTCGCCGCCTCCGGCGTCCTGCCCGGCTGGATGAAGGTGCCCCGCCGCGCCCGCCAGGTCGCCGAGCGGCTGCGCCTGCAGGAGGAGCGGGCCGAGCGGTACGCCCTCTCCGGCACCGCGATCGAGCAGGGCCAGGCCTCGTCGCTGCTCACCTCCGACCTGCCCGCCCAGTGGCTGCAGGCCTACGCGATGGCCGTCAACGAGGAGAACGCGGGCGGCGGACGCGTCGTCACCGCGCCGACGAACGGCGCCGCGGGCATCGTGCCGGCCGTGGGCTACTACGCGATGCGGTTCCACGGGGCGACCCGCGCCTCCCTGGCTCGCGACTACCTGCTGACCGCCGCCGCGATCGGCTCCCTCTACAAGCGCAACGCCTCGATCTCGGGCGCCGAGGCCGGCTGCCAGGGCGAGGTCGGCTCGGCCTCGTCGATGGCCGCGGGGGCGCTCACCGGCCTGCTGGGCGGCACGCCGCGCCAGGTCGAGAACGCCGCCGAGATCGCCATGGAGCACCACCTCGGCCTCACCTGCGACCCGGTCGGCGGCTTCGTCCAGGTGCCCTGCATCGAGCGGAACGCCATCGCCGCCGGCACCGCCGTGGCCGCCGCGCGCATGGCCCTGCTGGGCGACGGCAGCCACGTCGTCAGCCTCGACACCGTGATCGAGACGATGCGCCAGACCGGGCGCGACATGGCCGACAGCTACAAGGAGACGAGCCGGGCGGGCCTCGCGGTCAACGTCGTCGAGTGCTGACGGAGGCGCGTCCCTGCGCGGCGAGCCCGATGGCCGAGGAGGCGCGGGCTCTGTCGGACCCGGCCGCTACCGTGGTCGCATGACCCCGCCGCGCCGCCCCTCGTCCCGTTCCGTCGCCAGCGTGGGCGGCGGCACCGACGCCCCGCGGCTCGACCCGCTCGACCCACAGGGCCTCGTCGACATGGGCGCCGACCTGCTGGGGCCGCGCGACCACCGCGAGCTCGAGCGGTTCGTGGACGCCGACCTGGCCGACCGCGACCTCGAGGGCTCGTCCTTCTCCGAGTGCGTGTTCGAGTCCCCCCGGCTCGACGGCGCCCGGCTGCGCGGCACCCGCATCGTCGAGTCGGTGGTCTCCGACTCGTTCGCCCCCGAGCTCTCGTCGGCCCGGGCGACCTGGCGCGACGTCCGCGTCGAGCGGCCGCGCTGGGGCTCGGCCGAGTTGTTCGACGCCTCGTGGCAGTCGGTGCGGATCGTCGGCGGCAAGATCGACTACCTCAACCTCCGAGGCGCCCGGCTCACCGACGTCGTGCTCGAGGGCTGCGTGGTCGGCGAGCTCGACCTGCGGGGGGCCGAGGCGCTGCGCGTCGCGTTCGTCGACTGCCGCGTCGGCACGCTCGACCTCACCGGCGCCTCGCTCGCCCACACCGACCTGCGCACCACCGACCTCGACCGGGTCGACGGGCTCGACGGCCTCCGCGGCGCGACGATCGACCACCTCCAGCTCGCGTCGATGGCGGGCGTGTTCGCCGCGCACCTCGGCGTCGTCGTCGACTGAGCGGATGCCCGGTGGCCTCCGCGGCGGCGGTGCTAGGGTCGCCGTGAGCAACGCGCTCCGGGGTCAGTGCAAATCTGAACCGGCGGTCACAGCCCGCGACCCGGCACGACGTCCTTCGGGGGGTCGTCCGGTTGAACCGGTGGAACTCCGGTGCCGACGGTCACAGTCCGGATGAGAGGAAGCGCGGGCCGGGCGTCGTCTCGTGAGAGCGCGCCCCGCTGAGCGACCCTGCGTCGTCCCCCGGAGCCGCCCCTTCCGGACGGAGACCGACATGACCTCGCTGCACCGCACCTCCTCGCCTGCCCCTGGCGTCACCCCACCGGCGGTCGCCTGCGCGACGGCTCGCGCGGCTGCTGCCCTGACCGTGACGGCGGGCCGCTGATGTTCACCGGGCTCGTGGAGGAGGTCGGCGAGGTCGTCCGGATCGACGACGTCGGCGACAGCGTCCGGCTCACCGTCCGGGGACCGCTCGTCGTCGACGACGCCGGGCACGGCGATTCGATCTCGGTCAGCGGCGTGTGCCTCACCGTCGTCGACCGCAGCGAGGGCGCGTTCACCGCAGACGTGATGAAGCAGACGCTCACCGTCAGCACCCTCGCCGGGCTGGGCGCCGGGTCGCCGGTCAACCTGGAGCGCGCCGCACGCGTGGGCGACCGCCTCGGCGGGCACATCGTCCAGGGCCACGTCGACGGCACGGTGTCCGTCGTCGAGATCGAGCCGGGCGAGGCCTGGCGCCGTGTCCGGCTGACGCTCGACGACGAGCTGTCGCCGCTGCTGGTCGACAAGGGCTCGGTCACCCTCGACGGGGTCAGCCTCACGGTGAGCGCGATCAGCGAGCCGCACGAGCAGCCCGGCTGGTTCGAGGTCAGCCTCATCCCCGAGACGCTCGCCGCGACGACCCTCGGCGGCGCGGTCGCCGGCAGCCGGGTCAACGTCGAGACCGACGTGGTCGCGCGGCACGTGCGCCGCATGCTCGCCCTCGGGGCGGGGGCGACGTCGTGACCGGCACGGCAGGCGTGGCCGGCGCGGCAGGCGTGGCAGGCGCAGCAGGCGCGGGCGACGCAGCTCGAGCCGACGACGTGGTCGGCGTGCCTCCCGTCACCGACCCGGGTGCCGCGGCCGACACGGCCGAGGCGACGGGCGCCTCCTCGATCGAGGCCGCGCTCGACCACCTGCGCCAGGGGCGTCCCGTCATCGTGGCCGACGACGCGTCGCGCGAGGACGAGGGCGACGTCGTGCTCTCGGCCGAGCTCGCGACGCCCGAGTGGCTGGCCTGGACGGTCCGAGTGTCGTCGGGCTTCGTCTGCGCGCCGATGGCGGCGGAGATCGCGGACGCCCTCGACCTGCCGCCGATGGTGGCCCACAACGAGGACGCGCGCGGCACCGCCTACACGGTCAGCGTCGACGCGTCGGCGGGCGTGACGACGGGCATCAGCGCCTCCGACCGGGCGACGACGCTGCGGGTCCTCGCCGACCCTGCGTCCGTCCGCGACGACCTGCGTCGCCCGGGGCACGTGCTGCCCCTGCGCGCCCGCCCCGGCGGCGTGCGCGAGCGCAACGGGCATACGGAGGCGGCGGTCGACCTGATGCGTGCGGCCGGGCTCCGTCCCGTCGCCGCCATCAGCGAGATCGTCGCCGACGACGGCGAGATGATGCGCTGGCCGGGACTCGTCGCCCTCGGTGCCCGCGACGGCGTGCCTGTCGTGTCGATCGCCCAGCTCGTGGTCTGGCTGGACGAGCACGACCGCCAGGGCTGAGCCCGAAGGCCTGACGGCCTGACGGCCTGACGGCCTGACGGCCTGACGGCCTGACGGCCCGACCACGGCCGGCGGCGACGGCGACGCGGACCGGCCACCGCCGATCCACCGGCCACCCACCCCACCCGCACCACCACACCCGAGGAGACACACATGAGCGTCGAGGGCGCCCCCACCGAGATCGACGTCGACGGGACCGGCGTACGCGTCGCGATCGTCGCCGGGACCTGGCACGAGACCATCACCGACGGCCTGCTCGCTGGGGCGCTGGCCACCGTCGAGCGCCTCGGCGCCACAGCAGAGGTGCTGCGCGTGCCCGGCAGCTTCGAGCTGCCCGTGGTCGCGAAGGCCGCGCTCGAGGCCGGTGCCGACGCGGTCGTGGCGCTCGGAGTGATCATCCGGGGCGGCACGCCGCACTTCGAGTACGTCTCGGACGCGGCCACGTCGGGCCTGCTGCGCGTCTCGCTCGACACGGGCAAGCCCGTCGGGTTCGGCGTGCTCACCCTCGACGACGAACAGCAGGGCCTCGACCGCGCCGGCCTGCCCGGCTCGAAGGAGGACAAGGGCGCCGAGGCCGCCCACGCCGCCGTCGCGACGGCCGTCCAGCTCCGGGCGATCGCCGCGGGCGGCTCGGGCCACGTGGCTTAGGGGGCCTGCCTGGCACCACGGTCGGCGAGTGCCGCGAGGGGGGCGTCGAGGGACAGGGGCGGCGTGGGCCCACGCCGTCGCTGTCCCTTCTCCCCTCCGGGGAGCACGTGGACGGGCTTTGCCGGGACCGAGGCGGCGCTCGGCCCGGCGAGCCGGGCCGTGCCGGCTCGGCAGGCCCGGCCCGGCCGGGCCGGGCAAGCCCGGCCGGGCCGGGCAAGCCCGGCCGGGCCGGGCAAGTCCGGCAAGCCCGGTCCGGCAAGCCCGGTCCGGCAAGCCCGGTCCGGCAAGCCCGGTCCGGCAAGCCCGGCCCGGTAAGCCCGGCCGGCCCGGCAAGCCCGGCCGGTCCGGCCGGCCCGGCTCGGCCGGTCGCGCCTAGAGCACCTCGTCGAAGAAGGCGCGCATCTGGGCCCACGAGCGGCGGTCGGCGACGGCCTGGTACTGGGCGCCGTGCTCGGGGGAGTCGGTGCCGGGCACCGCGAAGGCGTGCATCGCGTCGCTGTAGCTGACGACCTGCCAGTCCGTGGCGCCGACGGCGCGGAGCTCGTCCTCGAAGGCGACGACGGCGTCGTCGGGGACGACCGGGTCTGCCGTGCCCGTCATGACGAGCAGCGGCGCCGTCACGGCGCCCTCCTCGGCGGGCAGCTGCGTGCCGAGGCCGCCGTGGAACGACGCGACCGCTGCCACGTCAGCGCCCGAGCGGGCGAGCTCGAGGGCGCCCGAGCCGCCGAAGCAGTACCCCATCACGGCGATCCGCGCGGGGTCGACGCCGGGCTCGGACCGCAGCCGCTCGAGGTTGGCCGCGAGGCGTGCGCGGAACGCGGGGACGTCGCCGTACCAGGCACCGGCCTGGGCGCCCGCCTCCTCGGGCCCCGGGCGGACGCCCTGGCCGTAGACGTCCCCGGCGAGGGCGACGTAGCCGAGGCGGGCGAGCATCACGGCTCGCACCTTGACGTGGTCGACGACGCCGAACCAGTCGTGCAGCACGAGCACCGCGGGACGCAGCTCGTCGGGGTCGGCCGAGGCGGCGGCGTCCGGGGTCGCGAGCCAGCCCTCGAGGGGCGTGCCGTCGTCGTCCCAGACGACGTCGCCGCCCCGGACGGTGCCGGTGTCGGGCACCGTGTCGAGCACGGTGCGGAGTTCGGGGGAGAGGTCGGGCAGCAGCTCTGTCGTGGTCACGAGCGCGACGCTACTCCCGGCCCGTGAGGCGAGGACATGCGGAGGCACGGAAGCGAGGACGTGAGGAGGCGACGACCCGAGGAGGCGCGGGTCAGCCGACCAGGCGCCTCACGGCCTCCTCCACGACGTCGCAGCGCCGCTCGTGCGGGCCGCCGTGCAGGTTCGTCGCCGACGGCGTGACGAACCAGCCGAGGACGACCCCGAACACCATGGTCAACAGCTCGTCGGCGTTCCAGCCGGGCGCGATGTGGCCGGTCTCCTGCGCCTCCTGCACCGCGGCGCGACGCGCCTCGAGCTGGGCGTGGTCGACCACGCCCGGGCTCGGCAACGAGGCGCCCTCGATCTGGCCCCAGAGCAGCATGCGGGCGTCGTCGGGGTGCAGGGCGAGGTGGTCGTAGAGGCGACGTGCCCAGCCGGGCAGGTCGTGGGCGTCGAACGGGATGGCCTGCACCCAGCGGTCGATGCTCTCGCCGAGGACGGCGTCGAAGAGGTCGCGCTTCGTCGAGAAGTGGGCGTAGAGCCGCTCCTTGCTCGCCTCGGCCTCGCGCGCGATGGCGTCGATGCGGGCACCGGCGAGGCCGGTGGCGGCGAACTCGCCCCTCGCGGCGGCGAGGATGCGCTCACGGGGCGGGGTCGCACGGCGTTCCATGGCCCGAGTGTAGGGCCGCCCGCGACCGGACGCGACGGTCCGGTCCTCGATCGGCCAGGACCGGCAGCAGCAGCGGCCGCAGCCGCAGCAGCCGACCTACGCGTCCGTCGTGCCCGCAGCGTCGCCGGACGGCGTCGCCGCCCGCGACATCGGCACGTGAGGGATGCCGTCCTCGAGGAACCCGGGGCCGTCGACGACGAACCCGAAGCGCGCGTACCAGCCCTCGAGGTGCGCCTGGGCGTCGAGCCGCACGAGACGCCCGTCGGCGCGGTCGAGCGCGAGGCGCATCAGGTCGGCGGCGAGACCGCGTCCGCGGGCAGCGGTCGCCGTCGCGACCCGCCCGATCCGCAGGGCGTCGGCGTCGGCGCCGTCGTCGGAGTGGTCCGCGAGCAGCCGCACGGTGGCGAGCACCTGCTCGTCCTCCTCGGCCCAGAGCATCACCGCGTCGGGCTCGACGTCGCGACCGTCGAGCTCGGGGTAGGCGCACTCCTGCTCGACGACGAAGACGTCGACGCGCAGCCGCAGCAGGTCGTAGAGGCGCAGGGGGTCGATCAGGGCGACGGAGGAGATGCGGAACTGGACGGTCACCTCACCAGGCTAGGGCCCCGGGGCCCGCAGCCAGGTCCCGCGACCGGCGGGCGCCGTCAGCGCGCCGGGACCGCCCGCACGCCGATCGTCTGCACTCGGGGCCGGCCCTCCGGCGTCAGCCGGATCTCGAGGCGCAGCGAGCCGCGTCGGGCGGGCAGGTGCCAGACCCGGTGCGAGGGCACGGACGAGGAGGCGACGGGCACGTCGGGCTCGTCGCGCACGATCGAGGAGGCGCCGGTCGAGGAAGCGCCGGTCGAGGCCTCCTCCGCGTCGACGAGACCGCCCAGCGAGTCGACCGCCTCGGCCCACAGCCGTCGTCGCCGCTCGAGCGGCACGTCGAGCTCGACGTTCTCGCTGAGCAGGCCCGCAGGCACCTCGCCGCCGTGCACGACGGCCTCGACGGCGGCCGCCGCCGCGAGCGTCTCGGGCCAGGGCTCGACG
Organism: Frigoribacterium sp. CFBP 8766; assembly: GCF_014841435.1. Taxonomy (NCBI): domain Bacteria; kingdom Bacillati; phylum Actinomycetota; class Actinomycetes; order Micrococcales; family Microbacteriaceae; genus Frigoribacterium; species Frigoribacterium sp. CFBP 8766. Next base: position 1,185,472 of record NZ_JACYTX010000002.1, on the reverse strand, counting down.
ACGACCCGCGCCTCCTCGGTGTCGGCCATCATGCCGTCGAGCGCGAGCCCCACGGGCACGGACACCTGGGCGTACGTCGCGTTCTCGAACCCGACGACGCCGAGCCCGGTGGCGGTCTGCCAGCGCATGTGGGCCGAGAACCCGGGGTAGCCGCCGCTGTGCGAGACGACCGTGCCGAGGTCGGGGTAGTGCTCGACGACGAGGCCGAAGCCGTAGCCGGCGGGATGCGCCCCGAGGCCGGGCACGAAGCGCTGCAGCTGCTGCATCTCGCGCCGGGAGGCGCGGCTCAGCACGCCGTCGACGTCGCCGCGGCCCTCGTCGTCGAAGGCCGAGGAGAGCCAGCGCGCCCAGCGGGCGAGGTCGGTGGTGGTGCTGAAGAGGCCGCCGATCGGCGAGAAGGCGCCGGGGCCGGAGAAGGGGAGGGGCTCCCAGCCGTCGTCGCCGCGGCGGTGGCCCACGGCGAGGCCGCCCGAGGCGTCGACGTCGCTCGAGAAGCCCGTCGACCCGAGGCCGAGCGGCTCGAGGACCGTCTGCTCGACGACCTCGCGGTACGGGCGACCCGTGACCGAGGACACGACGCGGCCGAGCAGGGCCCAGCCGAGGTTGGAGTAGGCGAAGGCCGTGCCCGGCACGCTGTCGAAGCGGAGGCCGCCGCGCAGCAGGTCGTCGAGCTCGTCGTCGGTGATCGACTCCTGCCGGTCGCCCCACGGGTCGTCGGTGGGCAGGCCGCCCGACATGGTCATCAGCATGCGCACAGTCGGCACGGGGGAGTCGACGGTCGGCAGCACGACGTCCGCGAAGGCGGGCACGAAGTCCGTGACCGGCGCGTCGAGCACGAGCCGCCCCTCGTCACGCAGCGCCAGCAGCACCACGGCGGTGAAGCTCTTCGTGCACGAGGCGATGCGGTACGCCGTGTGGGGCCCGGGCACGGCACTGCCCGGGGAGCCGTCGAGCGTGCCGCGGCTGCCGTGGTGCGTGACGCCGTCGTGGTCGAAGGTCGCGAAGACCGAGCTCGGCGCCTTCTCGTCGGACTGGCGGGCGTCGAACACGGCGTCCACGCCGGAGGTGCGGGGCGAGCTGGTCATCGTGTCTCTCGTCGGGAGGCGGGTCGCGTCAGGAGGAGGCGCGTCACGAGCCGGGGCTCGTCACGAGTCGGCAGGCGGGGTGCGCCGCATCTTCTCGTAGGCGTCGAGCGCCTCGCGTCGGGACTGCTTCAGGTCGACCATCGGCTCGGGGTAGTCGTCGTCGTCGACCTCGGGCACCCACTCGCGAACGTAGCCGCGGTGCCCGTCGAACTTGCTGGCCTGCAGCTCGGGGTTGAACACCCGGAAGTACGGTGCCGCGTCGGCGCCCGAGCCGGCCGTCCACTGCCAGTTGGCGGGGTTGTTCGCCTCGTCGGCGTCGACGAGGGTGTCCCAGAACCACTGCTCGCCCACGCGCCAGTCGACGAGCAGGTTCTTGACGAGGAAGCTCGCGGTCACCATGCGCACGCGGTTGTGCATCCAGCCCGTCGTCCAGAGCTGGCGCATGCCCGCGTCGACGAGCGGGACGCCGGTCGTGCCCCGCCGCCACCGGTCGAGGTCGGCCTCGGGGAGGTCCTCCCACGGGAACGCGTCGAACTCGGGCCGGTAGTTCTTCGTCGCGAGGTGCGGGTTCGCGAACAGCACGGTGTGGTTGAACTCGCGCCAGACCAGCTCGCGGAGGAACCCCTGCGCCTGCTCGCGGGAGGCGGCGGGCAGGTCGGCCTGCATGCGGTGCCAGACCTGGAACGGGCTGACCTCGCCCCAGCGGAGGCGGGGCGACAGCCGGCTCGTCGCCTCCTGCGAGGGGAAGTCCCGTTGGTCGTAGTCGGCGAGGTGCCCGGTCGCGAACTCCTCGAGGACGTCGAGGGCGGCGGACTCGCCCGGCGTCCACGTCTCACGGAGGCCGGCGGCCCAGTCGGGCTGCGTGGGCAGCAGCTGCCAGGAGTCGAGGTCGTCGCTGGCGGGGAGAGCGTCGGGCGCCGTGAGCCGCTCGGGCGCGGGGAGCGGCTCCCGCGGCTCGGGCCGGCTGAGGCACGCGCGCCAGAACGGGGTGAAGACCTTGAACGGCTCGCCCGAGCCGGTCTGCACCGTCCACGGCTCGAACATCAGCGAGCCCTGGAAGCTGTGGGCGTCGACGCCGTCGTCGTGCAGCGCCGACTTGAGGGCCGCGTCGACCTCGCGGGCGGCGAGGCCGTAGCGGCGGTTCCAGGACACGGCACCGGCGCCGGTCTCGGCGACGAGCGCGGGCACCTCCGTGGCCGCCGCGCCCCGGCGCAGCGTCAGCGAGGCGCCGAGCTCGCGGAGGTCGTGGTCGAGCGACGCGAGGCTGTGGTGCAGCCACCAGCGAGCGGCGCCGCCGAGCGCCCTGATGCCCGGCGACTGCTCGTCGAGCAGGTAGAGCACGACCACGGGGCCGCCGCGCGTGACCGCGGCGTCGAGCGCGGGGTTGTCCGCGATCCGGAGGTCGTCGCGCAGCCAGACGATCGTCGGGCTGGTGGTCGAGGAGGCGGTGCTCACGCGGTGCCGTCCGTCCCGGGCGCCGGCACGGCGCCCTCGTCGTCGGGGTCCGGTTCGTCGTCGGACGACCCGGCTCGCAGCCGGGTGCAGAGGTCGGTGAGGGCGACGAGCTCGTCGTGGTCGAGGCTGCCGCCGACCCGCTCGGCGATCGCGGCGGCGTGGCTGACCGCGGTGCGACGGTAGAGCGCCGACCCGTCGTCGGTCATCGACACGATGATGCCGCGGCCGTCGCCCGGGTCGCTGTGCTTCGCGACGATCCCGCGCGAGGCGAGACGGTCGACGAGCCGGCTGATGCTCGGCTGCGTGAGGAGCAGGTGACGCGTGAGGTCGCGGATGCGTGCGCTGCGGCCGGGCTGGTTCGACAGGTTGAAGAGCACGTCGTACTCGTTGAACGAGATCTCGTCGGTGGGGAAGCGCGCGTTCAGCTCGCGCATCACCGTGACCTGTGCCCGGAAGAGCGACTCCCAGGCCCCGACGGCCACCGCTGTGTCGCTCATGCTGCTCCTCGTGCTCTCGGTCCTCTCGAGAGTCTAGGGAAGACGGCCGACAGGGGGCCGACGAGGGGCAGGGAGCCCGTCGAGCATCCGGGAACGACAGAGGGCCGGTCGCTGAGCGACCGGCCCTCATTCCCTTGCACCAGAGTTGTCCTGCAATCACATCCTGCCTCGGCCGCCACAGCAAACGACCTCGACCCGCTCACGATATAACGGCCAGGTAACGGTCGTCTAGTTATCGAAACGTTATTTTCCTGGGAACTCTCCGCGAGCGCCCACGACACGATCGTCCCCCGGCGCGTACCCCGAACGGACGACCGGTCGGAGCTCCCTAGAAGAGGTCGGGCGAGGGGGTCGACGCGTGGCGGATCGACACGTCGGCGTGCCGGTCGAACCGGTAGCCGGCGCCGCGCACGGTGCGGACGACGTCCTCGAACGCGCCGAGCTTCGCGCGGAGGCGACGCACGTGGACGTCGATGGTGCGCTCGTTCGGCACCTCGTCGTCGCCGTCGGCCCAGAGCCCCCCGATCAGCTCGGAGCGCTCGATCGTGCGGCCCTCGCGGAGCACGAGGTACTGCAGCAGCTCGAACTCCTTGTACGTGAGGTTGGCGGCCTCGCCGTCGAGCAGCACGCGCTTGCGCGAGATGTCGACGACCACGCCGCCGCGGGCCCCGGGCTCCTCGGCCACCTCGGCGGCCTGGCGACGGGCGGCGACGGCCGACGGGTCCTGCAGGGCGAGACGGACGACGTCGACGTCGCGACCGCCGGCGCCGGTGGGCGCGATGGCGACCGCGGCGTGCGTCTCGGCGGCCGGGGCGATCTGGGCGACGAGCGCCTTGATCTGCGCCACGATGTCGCCGAGCTCGGTGCCGGTCTGGGCGGCGGTGACCTCGTCGATGCCGACGTAGAGGGCGAAGCCGCGGGCCTCGGTGCCCTCGGGCAGCGAGCGGGTCCGGGGCGCAGCCGGCTCAGCGGGTGCGGGTGCGGTCGCAGCGGCGGCGGCAGCAGCTGCGGTCCGGCTCAGCGGAGCAGCGGTCGAGGAGGTGCGGGCCGGCGAGACGGTGCGGGCTGCGGTGACGGGGCGGTCGAGGATGAGGGACATGACAGGCGGGGTCCTTGCGGGAGGGCGGCAGGACGACTCCGTGCCCGGCGGCAGCCAGGGGCAGGAGCGTCGTGCTCGATGTGTGTCGGTGCTCGATCCCGCCGGCGATGGTGCCGTGCGTCACGAGCAGTCGGTGCGGTGCACCGTCCGGACGCGCGTCGGGTGACGACGCGGATCGTCCGGGAGTCGATGACTCGACGTCCGGGTGGGGACGTGAGCTCAGCTGGCGGTGTCAGCAGCTGCGACTCGGCGAGGTGTGTGGCCGGGTCAGGCACACATTCGACACATGACCGCGTGCATCGGCATCATGATGCCGGCGCTCCCGAAGGCCTCGAGGGAGGTCGGAGCGTGCACGGGGGAAGTCATGGAGCGATTCTCGGCCAGGGGCCGGACGCGTGTCAAGGCGACACGACGGAGCGCCCGATCCGTGCGCACGCCGCGAGGGCGTGGCCGGATCGGCCGCTCGGGTCGAGCAGGGCCGAGCAGGGTCGCTCAGGCGAGGCCGTAGAGGCGGTCGCCCGCGTCGCCCAGCCCGGGCACGATGTACCCGTTCTCGTCGAGCTTCTCGTCGACGGCGCCGAGGACGACGTGCACGTCGCGTCCCTCCATCGCGGCCTCGACGGCGGCGAGGCCCTCGGGGGCGGCGAGGATGCAGACGGCCGTGACGTCGACGGCCCCCCGGTCGAGCAGGTAGTCGATCGCGGCGATGAGCGAGCCGCCCGTCGCGAGCATCGGGTCGAGCACGAAGCACTGGCGGTTCGAGAGGTCGTCGGGCAGGCGCTCGGCGTACGTCGTCGGCTGCAGCGTCTCCTCGTCGCGGACCATGCCGAGGAACCCGACCTCGGCGGTCGGGACGAGCTTCGTCATGCCCTCGAGCATGCCGAGGCCGGCGCGCAGGATCGGCACGACCAGCGGGCGCGGCTGGCTGATCTCGAGGCCGGTGGCAGGGCCGACCGGCGTCTCGATGTCGACGGGGGACGTCCGCACGTCACGGGTCGCCTCGTAGGCGAGCAGCGTGACGAGCTCCTCGGTCAGGGCCCGGAAGGTCGGCGACGGCGTGTTCTTGTCGCGGAGCACGGTCAGCTTGTGGGTGATGAGGGGGTGGTCCGCTACGTGCACTCGCATAGGCTCCACGGTAGCGGAGTCGACCGGCCCGCGAGTCCCGTCCCTGGAGCGTCGCCGTGCCCCTCGTCCCGTCGCAGCTCGAGGCGTGGATGGGCGACGCGCTCGCCCAGGCCGAGGGCTGCCGGGCGTCCGACGACGTGCCCGTGGGCGCGGTCGTGCTGGACGCCTCCGGCGAGGTGATCGGCACCGGCCGCAACGAGCGGGAGCTGCTGCAGGACCCGACGGCGCACGCCGAGGTCCTCGCCCTGCGCGCCGCGGCCCGGCACACGGGCGACTGGCACCTCACCGGCACGACGCTCGTCGTCACGCTCGAGCCGTGCCCGATGTGCGCCGGCGCGATCCTCGCGGCGCGTGTGCCGCGGGTCGTCTACGGCGCGTGGGACGAGAAGGCAGGAGGCGCGGGCAGCGTCTACGACATCCTCCGCGACCGCAGGCTGCCGCACCGCGCCGAGGTGTTCGCCGGCGTGCGCGAGGCCGAGTGCCGGGCCCAGCTCGACGCGTTCTTCGCCGAGCGCCGATAGTCCGCGGTGCCGACCCTCGCCCGCCCCCGCGGGTTCGGGTGCGGCCGCTAGTCGGCGGCCTTGATCACGATGGCGTCGGTGGGCGGGTCGACCCGGTCCGGCTCGTGCCAGACGTCGGGCTCGACGTAGATGACCCGCGCGATCGGCACGGCCTCGCGGACGCGTGCCTCGATCGCGTCGATGGTCGACGACACGTCGCGCAGCGCGGTGCGACCGTCCATGGCGACCTTCACGGCGACGAGCAGCTCGTCGGGGCCGAGGTAGAGGGTCTTCATGTGCACGATCTGCTCGACCTCCGGGCCGGCGGTGATCGCGGCGCGGATGGCGTCGACGTCGCCGGCGGAGGCGCCCTCGCCGACGAGCAGGCTCTTCGTCTCGATGCCCAGCACGACGGCGACGGCGACGAGCAGCAGGCCGATCGCGAGCGTCCCGATCGCGTCGAAGACGCCGTTCCCGGTGATCCAGGTGAGGACGACGCCGATCATGGCGAAGCTGAGGCCGAGCAGCGCGGCGGCGTCCTCGAGCAGCACGACCGGGAGCTCGGGCGCCTTGGCACGGCGGATGAAGGCGGGCCAGCTCTGTGCGCCCTTCGCGGGGCGCGCCTCCTTGATCGCGGTGCGCAGCGAGAAGCTCTCGAGGCCCAGCGAGATCGCGAGCACGAGGACGGGCAGCCAGGGCACGTCGAGGGGGTGCGGCTCGCGGAGCTTCTCGACGCCCTCGTAGAGCGAGAAGACGCCGCCGACGCTGAACAGGATGATCGAGACGACGAAGGCGTAGACGTAGCGCTCGCGGCCGTAGCCGAAGGGGTGCTCGGCGTCGGCGGCCTTGCGGGCCTGCTTGCCGCCGAGCAGCAGCAGCAGCTGGTTGCCCGAGTCGGCCAGGGAGTGCACGCCCTCGGCGAGCATCGACGACGACCCCGAGAAGAACCAGGCGACGAACTTCGTCACCGCGATCCCGAGGTTGGCGCCGAGCGCCGCGAAGATCGCCTTGTTGCCGCCGGACGTGCTCATGTGGAGGTCCCCTCGTGTCTGGGTCGATCTTAGGATGGCCCGATGGTCACGACTCTCCCCGCCACCGCAGTTCTCGGAGCAGGCTCGATGGGCGGCGCCGTCCTCGCGGGCCTGCTCGGCCCCGACGTCGTCGTCGAGGGGGGCATCCGCGTCACGAACCGCACCGAGGCCAAGGCGGCCCCGCTCCGGCAGCAGGGCGTCACCTCCCTGGCCACCGAGACCGACCCCGGCGCCAACACGGCTGCGGTCGAGGGCGCTCGCCTGGTGCTGATCGGCGTGAAGCCGCACATGGTGGTCGACCTGCTGGCCGAGATCGCCCCGGCCCTCGAGCCCGACGCCGTCGTCGTGAGCCTCGCGGCGGGCGTCACCACGGCCACGATGGAGGCGGCGCTGCCCGCGTCCGTCACCGTCGTCCGGTCGATGCCCAACACCCCGTCGCACGTCGGCCTCGGCGTCACCGGCCTCAGCGCCGGCTCGCGCTCGTCCGACGACGACCTCGCGCTCGCGAGGCGGCTGTTCGAGGTGGTCGGCGACGTCGTCGTCGTGCCCGAGTCGCAGATCGACGCGCTCAGCACGATCTCGGGCTCGGGCCCCGCCTACGTCTACCTGCTGGTCGAGGCCCTGCAGGAGGCGGCGGTCAGCCTGGGCTTCACGCCCGCCCAGGCCGCCACGATGGTCCAGGGCACCTTCCGGGGAGCGAGCGAGCTGCTCGCCGCGAGCGACCTGGCCCCGGCCGAGGAGGCGCCCGCCGAGCTCCGCAGGCGCGTCACCAGTCCCGGCGGCACGACCGAGCGGGCCGTCGCCGTGCTCGAGCAGGGCGGCCTCGCCGACCTCTTCGGCCGGGCTGCCCAGGCCGCCCTCGCCCGCAACCGCGAGATCGCCGAGGGCCGCTGAGGCTCCCCGACTGCGCCGCCCCCGGAGGGCGTCAGCCCTCGAGCGCCGCGAACTTCTCGATGGTGCGGCTGTCGCCCGACACGATGATGAGGTCGTGGTTGCTGATGACCGTCTCGGGCGTCGCCTCCTTGAAGGCGCCTCCCGGGCTCTTCACCCCGACGACCGTGACGCCGTACTTCGTGCGGATGTTGGAGGCGGCCAGGGAGGCGCCCCGCACCGGCTTGGGCGGGTACATCTTCACGATCGCGAAGGCGTCGTCGAACTCGATGTAGTCGAGCATGCGTCCCGAGACGAGGTGCGCGACGCGCTCGCCGGCCTCGCGCTCCGGGTAGATGACGTGGTTCGCGCCGATGCGGGCGAGGATCTTGCCGTGCGACTGGCTGATCGCCTTCGCCCAGATCTGAGGCACCTTGAGGTCGACGAGGTTGGCCGTGATGAGCACGCTGGCCTCGATGGACGAGCCCACCGCGACGACCGCGATCGAGAAGTCCTGGGCGCCGATCTGCTTGAGCGCGTCGATGCTGCGGGCGTCGGCCTGGACGGCGTGCGTGACCCGGTCGGCCCACTTCTGCACGAGCCCGGCGTCGGTGTCGACGGCGAGCACGTCGCGGTCCTGCCGCTCGAGCTGGCCTGCGGTCGCGGCGCCGAAGCGGCCGAGGCCGATGACGAGCACCGGCGCGTCGTGCTTGATCCTGTCAACCAACGATCGGTCGCTCCTCGGCTCTCGTGAACAGCTGGCGTCGCTGGCTGGCGGCCAGGGCGACGGAGAGCGTCACTGTACCAACGCGGCCCATCCACATGGTGACCGCGAGGATGTACTTCGCCGAGTCCGGCAGCCGGTCGGTGAGCCCCGTGCTGAGGCCGGAGGTCGCGAAGGCCGAGATGCACTCGAAGAGCACGTGGTCGAGCGGCTCCTTCGTGATGTGCATGATGAGGATGCTCGAGACGGCCACGATCGTCGCGCCCCAGAGCACGACGCTGACCGCGAGGCGCAGCACGTCGCTGGGGATGCGACGGCCGAACGCCTCCATCGAGCGCTGGCCGCGGGCCTCGGCGAAGGCGGCGAGGAACAGCACGGCCAGGGTCGTGACCTTGATGCCGCCCGCCGTCGAGGCCGAGCCGCCGCCGATGAACATGAGCATGTCGGTGACGAGCAGCGACGAGCCGTTGAGGTCCGAGATCTGGATCGTCGAGAATCCGCCCGACCTCGTCATCATGCTGAGGAACAGCGACTGGAACACGGTCGGCCCGGCCTCGATCGCGCCGAACGTCTTCGGGTTGTCGAACTCGAGCACGATGTAGAGCAGCATGCCGAAGACGATCAGGATCGCCGTCGTCAGCAGGGTCAACTTGACGTGCACCGACCAGCGGCGGGGGTTCCGCGGGTTGCGGGCCAGGGCGTAGATCACGGGGAACCCGATGCTGCCGAGGAACACCCCGACCATGATCAAGCTGAGGAACCAGTAGTCGTTCTCGAAGGCGGCCAGGCCGTCGGCGTTGGGCGTGAACCCGGTGTTGGTGAAGGCCATCGCCGAGTAGTAGAAGCTGTCGAGCACGGCGTCGCCGAGGGCGATCCCGTCGATGACCATCCGGGGGATCATCAGCAGGGCGATCACGAGCTGGATCACGAACGAGCTGAGGGCGACGGTCGTCAGCAGGCCGCCGATCTCGCCGAGGCGCACCGCCTGGCCCTCCGGCACGGGGCCCGCGTGGGCGCGGAGCGGGTTGCTGTCCCCGGCGGCCATCAGCCGGGCCCGGAGGCCGAGCTTCCGCGACACGACGAGGCCCATGATCGAGGCGAGGGTCAGCACCCCGATGGCGCCGATCTGCACGCCGACGAAGATCACGACGTGGCCGAAGAGCGACCAGTGGGTCGCCATGTCGACGGTCGCCAGGCCCGTCACGCAGATCACGGACACCGCGGTGAAGAGCGAGTCGGCGAGCGGGGTCACCGTGCGGTCCGCGGACGAGACGGGCAGCGAGAAGACGACCGTGAAGACGAGGATCAGCCCGGTGAAGATGAGGATCGCGAACCGTGCGGGCGACTTGCGGCCGATGTCGTCGACCCAGTCGGACAGGCGGTGGAACACGCTGCGGGGGCCGGGGGAGGGTCCGCGCCGCGGCGCGACGGAGGCGCGCGTCACAGCCGTCATGGTACATCCGGCCGGTCGTCGTTACTGTGGCTGCATGCCCGACATCTTCGCCGTGATCGCCGACGGCACGCGCCGGGACATCCTCACGGTCCTGCTCGACGCCCACGTCTCCGCCGACTCGCGCACCGGCGACGTCAGCGTCGGCGAGATGGTGACGTCGCTCGGGCTGAGCCAGCCGACCGTCTCGAAGCACCTCCGCGTCCTCCGCGACGCGGGGCTCGTGCACGTGCGCGAGGACGGGCAGCACCGCTACTACGGCATCGAGACCGGGCCGCTCGAGGCGGTGGACGACTGGCTCGTCCCGTTCCTCGGGGCGGACCTCGCCGGTGGCCTCGACGCCGCGTCGGGGGCCTTCGCCGCCTGGGCGGGCGCGAGCGTGCCCGCGCCCATCCGGCGGGCCGCCGAGTCGCTCCCCGACGCGACCGACGTCGCGAGCGGGCTGGGACGGGCCGTGGCCGATGCGCAGCACCGCGCCTCCTCGGCCCTGCACGACGCCCAGAGCGCCCTGGACGAGCGCGTGATCGACCCGGTCCGCAAGCGCCTCGGCCGCTGAGCCCCGCGCCCCGGCCCGTCGCGACGGGAGGCCTGCCGCCGCGTCGTCCCCAGGCGGTGCCCGCGACCGTTGCACCCGCGGCACACGCGCCCCTAGAGTGACCACGAGTCACAGGAACACCTCCTGTCGCTCCTGCACCGGCGTCGTCGTCGGGCTCTCCCGACCAGCAGCCCCAGGAGGCGACGTGACCCACGATCTCTCGGACGTGAGGTTCCTCACCGTCGCCGAGGTGGCCGGCATGATGCGCGTCTCGAAGATGACCGTCTACCGGATGGTTCACTCGGGCGAGCTCCCCGCGATCCGCTTCGGCCGGTCGTTCCGCGTGCCCGAGTCGGCCGTCGCGGCGGTCGTGCAGAACGGCGTCGCCGACGTCGGCTGACGCGCTTTCGACAATCACGGGTCGCCCTAGTACACTGACCCGAGGCATTTTTCCGCGGTTCTGTTTCGGACCCGGTCGTCCGATCCATGAATCAGTGAGGTCCTCTATGGGTTCTGTCATCAAGAAGCGTCGCAAGCGCATGGCGAAGAAGAAGCACCGCAAGCTGCTTCGCAAGACTCGTCACCAGCGTCGCAACAAGAAGTAGACGATGCGCGAAGTGTGCCCTCGACCGTTCGGTCGGGGGCCACTTCTCGTTGAGGGCAGATCGTCGAGGCCAGCCGCTAGGGTCGAGGGCGTGCCCGTTCCCCGCATCTCCCTGCTGACGAAGCCCGGCTGCCACCTCTGCGACGAGGCGCGCGCCGCCCTCGACGCCGTGCTGGCCGAGCCCGAGTTCACGGCGGCCGAGCTCGGCTACGCCGAGACCGACATCCTCGGCGACGAGGCCCTGCAGGCCGAGTACGCAGAAGAGATCCCGGTCGTCCTGCTCGACGACCGCGTGCACACCATCTGGCGCGTCGAACCCGAGCGCCTCCGCACCGCCCTCCGGAAGGCCCTCGCGTGACCGTCAAGCACATCGTCATCTGGAACCTCGTCGCCACCGACGACGCGTCACGTGAGCACGCCGCCGCGCGCATCGACGAGCTGCTGACCGGCCTGGTCGGCACGGTCGAGTCGATCCGATCGCTCGAGGTCGTCCGCAACGTCGCCTACCCCGACACGAACGGCGACGTCGCGGTCGTCGCCGAGTTCGACGACGCCGCCGGGCTCGACGCGTACGTCGTCCACCCGGCCCACCAGGAGGCGGCGGCCGAGATCCGCACGCTCGTCACCGGACGCGGCGCCATCGACTACGAGGCCTGACCAGACAGAGCGAAGGAGGCGCGGTGCAGGTGATGCCTGCACCGCGCCTCCTTCGACGTCGGGCCCTCGGGCCCTCGTCCCCTACGGCGTGAGTCGGGTCGGTCCGCGGAACAGGAACGTCACCTCGCGGAGGTTCGGCTGGTGCAGCATGAGCATCAGCACGCGGGCCAGGCCCATGCCGAAGCCGCCGTGCGAGGGGGCCCCGTAGCGGAAGAAGTCGAGGTAGCCGCCGAGCTCCTCGGGCTTCATGCCCTTCTCGCGGATCTGGGCCTCGAGCACGTCGACACGGTGCTCGCGCTGGGCGCCGGTGGTGATCTCGGTGCCGTTGTAGATGAGGTCGTAGCTCTTGGTGAGCTGCGGGTCGTCGTCGTGGCGCATGTGGTAGAACGGCCGGATCGACGCGTCGTAGTCGGTGAGGAACACGAAGTCGTGGTCGAACGTCTCCTTGACGTACGCCGCGATCTGGCGCTCGCCCTCGGGGTCCATGTCGGCGTCCGCACGGGGCACCACGTAGCCGCGGTCGGCGACGATCTGCTTGGCCTCGGCGAGGGGGATGCGGGGGAACGGCGTCGTCGGCACCGTCAGGTCGACGTCGAAGAGCTCCTTGATCGCCGCGCCGTGCTTCTCGACGACGGCGGTGAACGCGGCGACGAGCAGCTCCTCCTGCATCTGCATGACGTCCTCGTGGCTGTCCACGTAGCTGATCTCGGCGTCGACGCTCGTGTACTCCGTCGCGTGGCGCGAGGTGAACGAGGGGTCGGCACGGAAGACCGGGGCGATCTCGAAGATCTTGCCGAAGCCGGCCGCCTGGGCCATCTGCTTGAAGAACTGCGGGCTCTGCGCGAGGAACGCGCTGCCCTCGAAGTACTCGACCTTGAACAGCTCGGCGTTCGACTCGCTCGCCGACGCCATGATCTTGGGGGTGTGCACCTCGACGTAGCCGCGCTCGACCCAGTAGGTGCGCATCGCGTGCTCGAAGGTGGTCTGGACACGGAAGATGAGGGCGTTGCGCGGAACGCGCAGGTCGAGGAACCGCCAGTCCATCCGCTTGTCGATGCCGCTGTCGGCGGCGATCGGCGTCTCGGGGTCGGCGAGGCTGTCGACGACGAGGCCGTCGATCTTCACCTCGATGCCGCCGAGCTTGACGCGCTCGTCGTGCTTGAGCTGGCCCGTGACCGTCACGAAGCTGCCCTGCGAGAGGCCCGAGATCGCGTCGGCGATCTCGTCGGTCTCACCTGCCTCGGCGAGCACGTCGGCGGCCGTGCGGGGACGGACGAGCTGGACGGCGCCGGACTCGTCGCGGAGGACGACGAACTGCACCTTCTTCTGGTCACGGACCGTGTCGACCCAACCGGACACCGTCACGGGGCCGTCGGGGAGGGGCGAGAGGTCGCTGATGAGGGTGCGTTCGATCACGGGGCCAGAGTTTACCGCGACGTCGAGCTTTCGGCCCCCCGTGAGGGAGGTGGGAGTGCAGGCCCGATCTAGACTGGTTGCCATGCCCGCCCAGCAGATCCACCTCGTGCGCCACGGCGAGGTGCACAACCCCGACCACGTGCTCTACGGCCGACTCGAGGGCTTCGGGCTCAGCGAGCTCGGCCACCGGATGGCCGCCTCCTCGGCCGCGATGCTGCAGGCGCAGGGCGCCCCCGTCGCCGCCGTCGTCGCGAGCCCGCTGCAGCGCACCCGCGAGAGCGCCGCGCCCTGGGCCGCCGCGTTCGACCTCGACGTGCAGGTCGACGAGCGCCTGATCGAGCCGACGAACAAGTACGAGGGCCGCCGCTCCGACTTCACCGTCGCGAAGCAGCTCGCCGTGCCGGCCGAGTGGCCGTGGATCGTCAACCCGCTCAAGCCCAGCTGGGGCGAGGCATACGTCAGCATCGCGGCGCGCATGCTCGCGGCCGTCGACGAGGCCTGGTCGAGCGTCGACTCGGGCGACGTCGTGCTGGTCAGCCACCAGCTGCCGATCTGGATGGTGCACCGCAGCGTGACGGGCGCCCGCCTCTTCCACGATCCCCGTCGCCGTCGCTGTTCCCTCTCGAGCATCACGACTCTGGAGCGGCACGGCGGGCGCTTCGTCGAGGTCGGCTACCAGGACCCCGCGGCCGACCTGCTCGAGCGCGCCGTCGACCTCGGGGCGGTCTGATGCGCCGCGCCTCCTTCATCGTCGGTGCCGTCGCGGCTGCCTCGGCCCTCGCCCTCGTGCTCACCGGCTGCACCTCGCAGTCCGACCCCCTCGCCGAGCAGTACCGCGCGGGCGGCACCGAGAACTACATCAGCGGTGCCGGCACGGTCACCGAGGTGCCCGAGGCCGACCGTGACGACCCGGTCGAGTTCACCGGCACGACCGACGAGGGCGACGAGTTCTCGAGGGCCGACCACGACGGCGAGGTCGTCGTCCTGAACTTCTGGTACGCCAGCTGCCCGCCCTGTCGCAAGGAGGCGCCCGACCTGCAGCAGCTCAGCACCGACTTCGCCGACGACGGGGTGCAGTTCGTCGGCGTCAACGTGCGCGACCAGGCCGACACCGCCCGCGCCTTCGCCGAGAAGTTCGACATCACCTACCCGTCGATCGTCGACACGAACGACGGCGCGGTCCAGCTCGCCCTCGCCGGCACCATCGCCCCCAACGCGGTGCCGACGACGATCGTCCTCGACAAGCAGGGCCGCATCGCGGCACGCGTGCTCGGCGGCCTCGACGGCCCCAGCACGCTGAAGACCCTGATCAGCGACGCCGTCGCCGAGCAGGCCTAGAGGTGTACCAGGGCAACCCCTTCTTCGAGGCGGTCGCGGGCGGCCAGCTCGCGGTCGCCCTGCCGGTGGCGTTGCTCGCCGGCCTGATCTCGTTCCTCTCGCCCTGCGTCCTGCCGCTCGTGCCGGGCTACCTCGGCTACGTCGGCGGACTCGCCGGAGGCGGTCGTCGCGCCGCCGGGACGCCCACGACCCCCGCCTCCTCCACCGCCTCTCGCGACCGTCGACGGATGGTGATCGGCGTCCTCCTCTTCATCGCCGGCTTCTCGCTCGTCTTCGTCGGCGGCAGTCTCGCCTTCTCGGCCGCCGGCTTCTGGCTGATCCAGTGGCGCGACCTGATCGTCCGCCTGATGGGCCTCGTCGTGATCGCGCTCGGCCTCGTCTTCGTCGGCCAGTTCACGTTCCTGCAGCGCACGATCAAGCCCGGCTTCGCCCCGGCGACCGGCTTGGCCGGCGCCCCCTTGCTCGGCATCGTGTTCGGCATCGGGTGGACGCCGTGCATCGGCCCCACCCTCACCGCCATCTACGCCCTGTCGTTCACGAGCGGCTCGGCCACGTCGAGCGTGCTGCTCGGGCTCGCGTACTGCGTCGGCCTGGGCGTTCCCTTCCTGCTCGTCGCCCTCGGCTTCGGCTGGGCGACACGCTCCATCTCGTTCGTCAAGCGCCACATGCGCGCCGTCAACATCGTCGGAGGCTCGATCCTGATCGCCATCGGTCTGCTCATGGTCACCGGGCTCTGGTCCTCCCTCATGTCGCACCTCGGGGCGGTGATCGCGAGCTATGGCACGATCGTCTGACCCCGAGCGCCGCACGTCGGTCGACCAGGGGGACGGGCCCGACCAGGCCGACCTGACCGACGTCTCGTCCGACCCGCTCCGCCCGAGCGACCACTACGACTCCGCTCCCGCCCGCACGCCGGGCGACCAGGGCGCGGGCTCCGCCGACGTCGTCCAGCCGCGCCTGGGGCTCGTCGGCTACCTCCGCTTCTTCTGGCGCCAGCTGACGAGCATGAAGACGGCGCTGTTCCTCCTCATGCTGCTCGCCGTCGCGGCGATCCCCGGCTCGCTCGTGCCGCAGCGCACCTCCGACCCCAACGGCGTCGTCCAGTACCGCGCCGAGCACCCCGACCTGTTCCCGGTGCTCGACAAGATCGGCGTCTTCGACACCTACTCGTCGCCGTGGTTCTCCGCCGTCTACCTGCTGCTCTTCATCTCGCTGATCGGCTGCATCGTGCCGCGCACGAAGCACCACTTCGAGGCCCTGCGCTCGAAGCCGCCGAAGACGCCTGCGAGGCTCTCGCGGCTGGCGGGCTACCGCTCCGTGACGCTGCAGACCGCAGGAGGCGCGGCGGACGCCGCCCTCGCCCCCGCCTCCGTCGTCGAGCAGGCCCGCGCGCAGCTGAGTCGCGCCGGGTACCGCACGCAGGTCTTCGGCGACTCGGTCAGCGCCGAGCGCGGCTACCTGCGAGAGACCGGCAACCTCGTCTTCCACACGGCGCTGGTCGGCGTGCTGCTCACGGTCGGGATCGGCGGCGGCTTCGGCTACACCGGTCAGCGCGTGGTCGTCGAGGGCCAGACCTTCACGAACGCCCTCGTCTCGTACGACTCGTTCAACCCGGGCCGCTGGTTCAGCGACTCCCAGCTCTCGCCCTACAACATCACGCTCGACAAGTTCACGACGACGTACGAAGAGTCGAACGCCGACGCGCTCGGACAGCCGCTCGACTACACGGCCGACGTCACGACGACGACCCAGTCGGGCGACACGAGCGAGCACGAGATCAAGGTCAACAGCCCGCTGTCGATCGGCGGCTCGAACGTCTATCTGCTCGGCAACGGCTACGCGGTCGACGTCACGGTGAAGGCGCCGGACGGCTCGGTCGCCTTCCGCGACACCATCCCCTTCCTGCCGCAGGACGCGAACCTCACCTCGCAGGGCGTCGTCAAGGTGCCGGACGGATTGTCGGACCAGATCGGCATGATCGGCTTCTTCTACCCGTCGGCCGTCGAGACCGGCGACGGGTCGGGCATCCTCGCCTCGAGCTACCCCGACCTGCTGAACCCGGTGCTGAGTCTGAACGTCTACCAGGGCGACCTCGGCCTCGACGCAGGTGTGCCGCAGTCGGTCTACTCCCTGGACACCGACGGCATGACCGAGATCGCGGGCGCCGCCGCCGACCAGTCGGCGCTGCAGCTCTCTCCCGGCACCACGGCCGACCTGCCCGACGGCCTCGGCACGGTGACGCTCTCCGACGTCAAGCGCTTCGCCTCCCTCGACGTGCACCACGACCCGTCGCAGCTCTGGGTGCTGCTGTTCGCCGTGCTGGTCTTCGCCGGTCTGCTCACGGCGCTGTTCGTGCCGCGCCGCCGTGTCTGGGTCAAGGCCAGCACGACCGACGGGGGAGTCCTGCTCGAGTACGCCGGCCTCGCCCGCGGCGAGGACCCGACGCTGGCCCGCGCCGTCCGCGACATCGCCCGGACGCACCTCGCCGGGCTCGGCGTGCCCGCCGACGCGGCACGTGCCGCGACGAGCGACGACGACCGCAGCGACGACCCGAGCGACCGCCCGAGCGCCGCCGCCCCGTCTGCGCCCGGCTCGACCTCGAACGACCCTGCCCGCTCGACCGAGGCGCCCAGCCGCGCCGGACGTAGGATGCGACCGTGACCGAAGACCTCGCCAACTTCTCGCTCGTCGCCGTGTACTCGGCGATGGCGATCTACACGATCTCGTTCGTGGCCTTCGCCCTCGACCTCGCCAAGCGCTCGGGCGACGCCCAGCAGGCGCCTGCGTCGAGCGCCGCCGCGACCGCAGGGCCCGACGCAGGCTCGGCCCGCGGGGCAGGTCGCGGCTCCGCCCGCGCCGCGGTCTCGGGCGGCAGCACCATCGTGCTCGACCGTGAGGCCGGGACGACCGTGTCGGCGGGCCAGGTCCGAGGCGACGGCACCGGCGGCCCCGACGGCACCTCCGGTCCCGGCTCCACCCAACGCCGTCGCGGCTCGAGCTTCGAGCGCGTCGCCACCGCGATGATGGTGCTCGGCCTGCTCGTGCACGTCTCGAGCGTCGTGACCCGAGGCCTGGCCGCGGACCGCGTGCCCTGGGCCAACATGTTCGAGTTCTCGCTCACGGGCACCGCGATCATCGTCGCGGTCTACCTGGTCGCCGGTCGCTTCGTCGACCTGTCGTTCCTCGGCGCCTACGTCATGGGCCTGAACCTCGTGCTGCTCGCGATCGGCAGCGTCAACTACTACGTCGAGGTCGTCCCGCTGCAGCCGGCGCTCCAGTCGGCCTGGCTCGTGATCCACGTGCTCGTGGCGATCCTCGGCACCGGCTTCTTCGCGATCGCGGCCGGCCTCTCGATCGCCCAGCTGATCCAGACGAAGCGCGAACAGGCCCGGCTCTCCGGCCTCCGCTTCATGGACACCCTGCCCGCCGCGGACCGGCTCGAGGACCTCGCCTACCGCGTCGCCCTCGTCGGCTTCGTGCTCTGGACCTTCACGCTCATCGCGGGCGCCGTCTGGGCCGAGCGCGCCTGGGGCCGCTACTGGGGCTGGGACACCAAGGAGGTCTGGACGTTCATCATCTGGGTCCTCTACGCCGGCTACATCCACGCCCGTGCGACCCGCGGCTGGCGCGGAGCCCGGTCGTCCTGGCTGTCGATCATCGGCTTCGCCGCGGTGCTGTTCAACTTCGGCGTCGTCAACGTCTTCTTCAAGGGCCTGCACGCCTACTCGGGCCTCTGACCCCTCCTCGCCGCCGGGCTACCTGGGTCTCGCCGGCGGTCGCGCCTCAGCGGGTGAGCAGCCCGTAGGAGGCGCGCACCCGACCCAGCCACCACTCGCGTCGGTCGTCGGGTGCGGCGTGCGCCCGCAGCAGGTCGACGTCGACGTCGACCCGCCGAACGTCGATGGCCCCCTCCGCCGGCACGAGCGGCTCGCGCGTCACGTCGGCGGCCAGCAGGGCGGCCGTCCCGAGACCGCAGTCGTGCGGCAGGTCGGGCAGCACGGCTGCCAGGTACGCGCCCATGCTCAGCCCCACCGACGTGTCGAGTGCGCTCGAGACGACGACGGGCAGCCCGGCCTCGGACACGATGCGGAGCGCCGTCCGGATCCCGCCGAGCGGCTGCGCCTTGACGACGAGCAGGTCGGCCGCGCCGGCACGCGCGACGGCGAGCGGGTCGGCCGCCTTCCGGACGCTCTCGTCGGCGGCGATCGGCACGCCGAGGTCGGCCGTGCGGCGTCGCAGCTCGGCGAGCTCGGGCACGGTGGCGCAGGGCTGTTCCGCGTACTCGAGGCCCAGCGGGGCCAGGGTCCGCAGCGCCTCCTCGGCTCGGTCGACGGTCCAGCCGCCGTTGGCGTCGACCCGGACGCGGCCCTCGGGGCCGACGTGCTCGCGGGCCGCGGCGACGCGGGCGACGTCGTCGGCGAGCGACTGCCCGCGCTCGGCGACCTTGACCTTGACGGTGCGGCAGCCGGGGAACCGGGCGAGCACCCCCGCGACCTCGCCGGGCCCGACGGCGGGCAGGGTCGCGTTGACGGCCACGCGGGAGGTGCGGGGCGAGAGGGCAGGACCCCAGCCGAACTCGACGGCCGCGGCCAACCAGGCCGCCGCCTCCTCGGGCCCGTACTCGACGAAGGGGCTGAACTCGGTCCAGCCGCGAGGGCCCTCGACGAGGAGTGCCTCGCGGACGTCGATGCCACGGAACCTCGTGCGGAGGGGCAGCTGCACGACGTGCGCACCGGACAGCAGGTCGTCGAGCGGCGGCAGCTCGGTGCGGGGGAGGAGGGGGTCGGCGGGCGTGGTCACCTCGCCAGTCTCGCACCGCGCCCGCTAGGGTCGGTCTCCATGGCAGCGCCCGATCCGACCCCGTCCGACGACGCCGAGTCCCCTGCCGGCGAGCACGCCGAGCACGCCCAGCCCGCCCAGCCCGTCGAGTCCACGGACGACGCCCAGTCCACGGACGGCGGGTCGCGCGACGCCGAGGGGCTGGCCATCTTCGACGACCAGACCCACGACGACTCGGTCGAGCCGGCCCGCAGCTCGCGGCTGGGCGTCGTCGTCCTCGTGCTCGCCGTGGTCCTGCTCGCGCTCGACGGCGTCGCGATCGCCCTGCTCGCGGCCGACGGCGTCACGGCCGCGGCGTCGATCGCCCTCGTCACGATGCTCGCCTCGATCGGCGTGGGCGTCGTCGCGCTCGTCGCCGTCGCCACGCGACGGGGCCGCTGGCCCGCCGTCGCAGCGGTGCTGCTGAGCGTCCTCGCCAACCCGTTCGTGTTCGTCTGGCTGCTGGGCAAGCTCGTCCCGTCGCTCTGACCGTCGGCGACCTGGCCCCGGTCGTAGGCTGGTGGGCATGTCCGCAGCCGTCTCCGACCTGTTCGATCCCGCTGAGTGGCGGGAGGTGCCGGGCTTCGACGGCCTGACCGACGTCACGTACCACCTCGACGTCGAGGGCCGGGTGGCTCGCGTCGCCATCGACCGGCCCGAGGTGCGCAACGCGTTCCGGCCGCGCACCGTCGACGAGCTGTACCGCGTGCTCGACCACGCGCGACAGCAGAGCCGCGTGGGCGTCGTCCTGCTGACCGGCAACGGCCCCAGCCCCAAGGACGGCGGCTGGGCCTTCTGCAGCGGCGGCGACCAGCGCATCCGCGGCCGTGACGGCTACAAGGCCGAGGGCGCCGAGGCGAACGTGGCCGACCCTGCCTCGGCGGGGCGCCTCCACATCCTCGAGGTGCAGCGGCTGATCCGGTTCATGCCCAAGGTCGTCATCGCGGTCGTGCCGGGCTGGGCGGCGGGCGGCGGCCACTCGCTGCACGTCGTCTGCGACCTCACCATCGCCAGCCGTGAGCACGGCAGGTTCAAGCAGACGGACGCCGACGTGGGCTCGTTCGACGCCGGCTACGGCAGCGCCTACTTCGCGAAGCAGATCGGCCAGAAGCTCGCCCGCGAGGTGTTCTTCCTCGCCGAGGAGTACAGCGCCGACCGCGCCCACGAGATGGGCGCCGTCAACCGCGTCGTCCCCCACGCCGAGCTCGAGAAGGAGGCGCTGGCCATGGCCCGCGTCGTCCTCACCAAGTCGCCCACCGCGATCCGCATGCTCAAGTTCGCGTTCAACGCCACCGACGACGGCATCGTGGGCCAGCAGGTCTTCGCGGGCGAGGCGACCCGCCTCGCCTACGGCACGGACGAGGCCGTCGAGGGGCGCGACTCGTTCCTCGAGAAGCGCGAGCCCGACTGGTCGCCGTTCCCGTGGCAGTACTGACGCGGACGCCGACGGCGCAGGCGGCAGGACGCGACACGAGGAGGCGCGGCGCGTGACCCGCCCCCTCCTCCCCGTCGACGCGCGACGCCCGCTCGACGTGCTCGAGGCCCTCCGCGAGGCCCTCGCAGGCGGTCCCGCCGTCGCCCCACGAACCGACGACCACGTCCCCGCCGACCTTGCCGCCACCGTGCCGCAGCCCGTGGCCCTCGTCGTCGAGACGAGCGGGTCGAGCGGCGTGCCCAAGCGCGTGATGCTGCCCGCCGACGCCGTGCTCGCCGGCGCGGCCGCCGCCGACGGCGCGCTGGGCGGCCCCGGGCAGTGGGTGCTGGCGCTGCCGGCGCACTACGTCGCGGGCACCAACGTCCTCGTCCGGAGCATCGCCGCCGGCACCGAGCCCGAGGTCCTCGCGCCGGGGCACTTCGACCCGGTCGCGTTCGCCGGGGCAACGAGGCGTCTCGAGCACCCCGTGCGCTACACCTCGCTCGTGCCGGCCCAGCTCGCCGCGGTGCTCGACGCCGCCGAGCACGACGCCGACGTGGCCGACGCGGCCCGGAGCTTCGCCGCGGTGCTGGTGGGCGGGCAGGCGACGCCCGCGTCCCTCGTCGACCGGGCCCGCGCCTCCGGCGTGGCGGTCGTCCGCACCTACGGCTCGAGCGAGACGAGCGGGGGCTGCGTCTACGACGGGGTGCCCGTCGGCCGCACCCGGGTCGCCGTCGTCGACGGGCAGGTGGAGCTCGCCGGTCCGTCCCTCGCGCTCGGCTACCTGGGCGACGACGCCCGCACCGAGGCGGCCTTCGTCGTCCGCGACGGGGAGCGCTGGTACCGCACCGGCGACGCCGGCAGCGTGTCCGACGACGGCGTGCTCGCCGTGAGCGGCCGTCTCGACGACGTCGTGGTCTCGGGCGGCGAGAAGGTGTCGCTCGGGCTGGTCGAACGGCTGGTCCGCGAGCAGCCCGGCCTCGCCGGCGCCGTGGTCGTGCGGGCGAGGCACGAGCGGTGGGGCGAGGTGCCGGTCGTGGTCGTGGGGGAGCCGGGCAGCCCTGCGCCGCACCTGCTGCACGCGACGCCCCGCCTCCCGGAGCTGCCCGAGCTGCGTGCGGTCGTCAGCGCAGCCCTCGGCCGCGCCGCGGCGCCCGACCGGCTCGTCCTGCTCCCCGAGCTGCCCCTCCTCGCGAGCGGCAAGCCCGACCGCCGCGCCCTGGCGGCCCTCGTCGCGGGCGAGGACCCCGCCCGGAACTAGGATCGGTCCCGTGGCACGAGCGACGACATCCCAGAAGAAGAAGCGCGGCGGCCGACCGGGAGGCCGGCCGGGCGCCCAGCGCGCCCGCCGCGTCACGCCCGGCGACTGGATCGGCGGCGCCCGCCTCCGCACCCTGCCGCTCGGCGTCGCGCCCGTCGCACTCGGCACGGGAGTCGCGCGGGCGAACGGCAGCTGGGACCTCCCGCTGGCCCTGCTCTGCCTCGCGATCGCCGTGTTCCTCCAGATCGGTGTCAACTACGCGAACGACTACTCCGACGGCATCCGCGGGACCGACGCGCACCGGGTCGGCCCGGCACGTCTGACGGGCTCGGGCAGCGTGCGGCCGAAGACCGTGCTGCGCGTCGCCCTCGTCTTCTTCGGCCTCGCGGCGCTCGCGGGCGTCGTCGTCGTCGTGACGACCGGCTACTGGTGGATGCTCGCGGTCGGGGCCGCCGCCGTCGTCGCCGCCTGGTACTACACGGGCGGCAAGCGCCCCTACGGCTACAACGCCCTCGGCGAGGTCTTCGTCTTCGTGTTCTTCGGGCTGGTCGCGACCGTCGGCACGGCTTTCGTGCAGGTGCACCGGTTCCCCGCCGACGCGTGGGTCGCCGGCATCGCGGCCGGGCTGTTCGCCTGCGCCGTGCTGATGGTCAACAACATCCGCGACATCCCGCAGGACGCGGCGGCGGGCAAGCGCACCCTCGCGGTCGTCGTCGGCGACACCGTGGCACGGGCGCTCTACGCCCTCTTCCTGCTGCTGCCGTTCCTGCTGCTCGTCTACTTCGGCTTCCTGTACTTCAACGCGCCGTACGTCTACTTCGTGCTCATCACGGCCGTGCCGGCAGCGGTCATCGGCGTGACCGGCAAGACGCCGCGCGAGCTGATCCTCGCCCTGCAGCTGTCGTCGCTGACGGCGCTGCTGTTCGGCCTCGGCCTCGGGGCCGCGCTCTTCTTCTAGGCGCTGAGGCCCGACGGCGTCGGGTCCAGGAGGCTCGTTCCGCGTCGGCCCCAGGAGGCGCGCCGTGCGTCGGCCGTAGGAGGCGCCGCGTCGGCCCTAGTGGGCGCGCCGCGTCGGCCCTAGGAGGCGCGTCCCGCGTCGCGCTGGTCGCGAGCGACGGCGTCGTCGTCGTCGGAGGCCGTGCGGGTGCCTGCCTCGCGGGCATCGCGCTCGGCCAGCTCGGCGTCCTCGGCCAGGCTGTCGCCGTCGAGCGGCTCCGGCTTCGACCTGCGCTCGGCGAGCTCCAGCGCGACCTGCCGGCGCAGCGGCGCGAAGAAGAGGTACGAGACGCAGAACGCCACGACCGCGGCGACGAGCGTCGCGAGGTACGGGTTCGGCAGCAGGAGCACGAGCACGACCAGCGCGACGAGGAACACGCCGAGGCGCACGATCGTGTACTTGACCCAGGGTTTCACGCGCCGAGTCTACGCGCGCACCCTGCGCCTCCTCGTCCCTGCGCGCACCTCCCTGCCGACCATCAGGCGATGCCCTGCCGGCCCGCCTATGCTCGGTCCATGGTGAAGTTCTTGGTCGTGGCGATCGTCGCAGCGTCAGCGTTCATCATCTACGCCCTGATCGACTGCCTCTTCGCCGAGTCGTCGAAGTTCCGGGCCCTCAACAAGCCCCTCTGGGCCCTCGTGATCGTGCTGCTGCCGGTCATCGGCGCCGTCCTGTGGTTCTTGATCGGCCGTGCTCGCAAGTCCGGCCAGTCCGAGACACGGCGCTTCGTCGCCCCCGACGACGACCCCGAGTTCTCGGGTCGCTCGAGCTCGACGGTCAGCGACCTCGACCGCGAGACGACCGACGAACGCATCCGCCGCCTCGAAGAAGAGCTGGCCGAGCTCGACGGCGACGACAAGAACGACACGAACGACAAGAACAACGCCTGAGACCCGCCCCGTGACACGTCCCGAGGACGACCGGCCCGACGTCGCCGAGTCGGAGCTGCCCGAGAGCGCCGGTCAGATCGGTGCCGACCAGGTAGGCGCCGACCGAGCCGACTCCTCGCCGTCGACCTCGGGCAGCGTCGCCACCGACTACGCCGTGGCCCTGCTCGCCGGCCTCGTCGACGCCGGGGTCCGCGAGCTGGTCCTCAGCCCGGGTTCCCGATCGCAGGCGATCGCCCTCGCCGCCGCCGAGTTCGAGCGTGCCGGCCGACTGCGGCTCCGGGTGCGGATCGACGAACGCTCGGCGGGGTTCCTCGCGCTGGGCCTCGCCGTCGAGTCCGGCTTCCCGGCCGTCGTGGTCACCACCTCCGGCACGGCGGTCGCCAACCTGCACCCGGCGGTGCTCGAGGCCCACCACTCCGGGGTCCCGATGATCGTGCTGACGGCCGACCGTCCGGTCGAGCTCCGCGGCATCGGCGCCAACCAGACCACGCAGCAGCCGGGCATGTTCGGCGTCGCCACCCGGGCCGGCCACGATCTCGAGGCTCCCCGGTCAGGTCCGGTCGACCCGACTGCCGTCCGCTCGGTCGCGCGTGCCGCCGTCGCGACGGCCCTCGGCGCCCCGGACGCCGACCGGGCCGAGGGTGCACCGGCCGTCCCTGGTCCCGTCCACCTGAACGTCGCGTTCCGCGAGCCCCTGTCGGCGGCGATTGACTCGCTCCCCGCGGCCCGTCCCGAGCCGGTCGACGCCGCCTCCTGGTCCGACGCCGCCCGTGTCGCCGCCGTGCGCGTCGAGGTCGACGTCGAGCCGGCCACGGTGGTCGTCGCCGGCCACGGGGCCGGTCCGGAGGCGGAGTCGCTCGCCCGCGCCCTCGGCGCACCGCTCGTGGCCGAGGTCTCGAGCGGGGCCCACTTCGGTCCGAACCTCGCCCTCGGCTTCCGCACGCTGCTCGGCGACGCCGAGCTCGGCGGCGTCGTGCGTCGGGTCGTCGTGCTCGGGCACCCGACCCTGACCCGCCAGGTCCCTGCCCTCCTCACGCGCGCGGGCGTCGAGGTCGTCGTCGTGCGCGGGGCGACCGCCGACGCCTACGACCCGGGCCGGTCGGCCACGGTGGTCGACGCCGTCGACGTGGTCGAGACCGCAGGAGGCGCGCCCGACGACCGCGCCCACCGCGCCTGGGTGGGCCGCTGGGTGCACTCCGGACGCCGCGTCGTCGGCGACGACGAGGCCGCGCCCGACCTCGAGGCCGCGACGAGCGACGACGGCTCGGCCCGGGCCGAGTTCCTCCGGGGCGAGGTGGCCCTGCTGCGGCGTCCCGTGACCCGGCGCGCCCTGGCCGAGACCCTCTGGCGCGTGACGTGGCCGCACGACCGGCTGGTCCTCGGCGCCTCCCGCCTCATCCGCGAGGTCGACGAGGTCGTGCCCGGCAAGAAGATCCGCGTCCACGCCAACCGCGGTCTCGCCGGCATCGACGGCACGGTGGCGACGGCCACCGGCATCGCCCTCGCGAGTCAGGTCGACGACGGGGCGCCCGGCGTCACCCGCGTGCTCCTGGGCGACCTGACCCTGCTGCACGACGTCGGCTCGCTCCTGTTCGGCGACGGCGAGGTGCGGCCCCGGCTGCAGGTCGTGGTCGGCAACGACGGAGGCGGGACGATCTTCGACGGCCTCGAGGTCGCGGCCACGGCCCCGGTCGACGCGATGCGTCGCGTGCAGTTCACGCCGCACGGTGTCCAGCTCGCGGGGCTGGCCGCCGCGTACGGCTGGCACCACGTGCTCGCCTCGACGCGGGCCGAGCTCGACCAGGCGCTCGCGAGGGCCTGGGACGGCCCCGTGCTGATCGAGGTCCCGCTCGCGCGCTGAGCGCGCTGACCGAGCGGCGATCAGGACCCGGCCGTAGGCTCGGGCGCATGGCCAAGACCTGGACGACCCAGCCCACCGAGATCCTCCGTGCCGGCCCCGAGCTGAGCCTCGCCGAGATCGACCCTGCCTCGACCCCCGGCTTCTCCGGCGACAAGCGCTACGCCGCGCAGGTGCTCGAGTCGGGCCGTGACACGCTCGGCGAGCTGCAGGAGAAGCTCTTCGCCGGCAGCCGCACCGGGGGGTCGCAGGGGAACGTCCTGCTGGTGCTCCAGGGCACGGACACCGCGGGCAAGGGCGGGATCGTGCGCCACGTCGTCGGCGCCGTCGACCCGCAGGGCGTCGCGCACCACGCCTTCAAGGCCCCCACCGAGGAGGAGCTCGCCCACGACTTCCTCTGGCGCGTCCGTCGCGAGCTGCCCGGACCCGGCATGATCGGGGTCTTCGACCGGTCGCACTACGAGGACGTCCTGATCGGCAAGGTCCGGCGGCTGGCCCCGCCGGAGGAGATCGAGCGACGCTACCATGAGATCGTCGAGTTCGAGCGTGAGCTCGTCGACGCCGGCACGACGATCGTGAAGGTGATGCTGCACCTGTCGCGCGACGAGCAGAAGGAGCGCCTCACCGAGCGGCTCGACCGCCCGGACAAGCACTGGAAGTTCAACCCCGGCGACATCGAGGAGCGCCTGGTGTGGGACGACTACCAGGACGCGTACGAGACCGCCCTGCGTCGGACGTCGACGGACGTGGCGCCGTGGTACGTCGTGCCCGCCGACCGCAAGTGGTACGCCCGCGTGGCCGTCCAGCGCCTCCTCGTCGACGCCCTCGAGGCCCGGGGGCTCGGCTGGCCGCCCGCCGGCTTCGACGTCGAGCTCGAGCGCACCCGGCTCGCCTCGACCTAGGCCCGGCTCCGCAGCGAGTCGCCCGCGCCCCGGGGCAGCCGCAGCCCCTCGGGCAGGCTCAGCAGGGCCAGCGCTGCGAGCACGACGAGCGCGACCTGGTAGCCGGTGGCGGCGCCTCCGACGCCCTCGGCCGTGGCGACCGCGTCGGCCACCCGGACCGTGAGGGCGGTCAGCGCGACGCCGAGCCCGACGGCGAGCTGCCCCGTGATCGACGCGATGGCGTTCGCCGGGGCGATCTGGGCGGCCGGCACGTCGGCGAACTGCAGGGTGTTGTACGCCGTGAACCCCACCGAGCGGAACACGCCGCTGACGAGCAGGATCGCGGCCACGAGCACGGGCGACGTGTCCGGCCCGACGACCGCCGCGGCGACGAAGGTCGCGGCGAGCCCGACGGTGGCGACGACGATGATCGGCACGATGCGGAACCGGTGCATCAGGGGAGTCGTGAAGGGCTTGACGCCGAGGTTGCCGACGAAGACCCACATGAGCATCAGGCCGGCCTCGACGGGCGACCAGCCGAAGCCGTCCTGCAGCAGCAGCGGCACGACGAAGGGCACGCCGTTGACGACGGCCCGGTAGAGCGAGCCGCTGAGGTTCGTGACCCGGAAGGTCGCGACGCGGAAGGGCTCGAGATCGAGGAGGGGGTGCCTGGCTCGACGGAACCACCGGCCGGCCGCGAGCCCGAGGGCCACCGCCACGACGACGAGGAGCGCCCCGAGCAGCACGGTCGCCTCGTCGCCGAGCAGCTCGAACGCGACCACCAGGGCCACGATCGCGCCGACGACGAGCAGCAGCCCCGGCCAGTCGAGCAGGTGCCGGTCGCCGACCTCGGGCGACGGCACGACCCGCCACGCCGCGACGAGCAGCAGGGCGCCGATCGGCACGTTGACGAGGAACACCCACTCCCAGCCGAGGTGCTCGGTGAGGAGGCCGCCGATCAGCGGCGCCACGACGGGGGCCGCGAGGGCCGGCCAGGTCAGGTAGGCGATCGCCTTGATCAGCTCGGACTTCTCGGTGCTGCGCAGGACGATGAGACGCCCGATCGGCACCATCATCGCGCCCGCGGCGCCCTGCACGACCCGAGCCGTCGTCAGCGCGACGAGGTCGGGGCTGAGCGCGCACGCGAGCGACGCCAGCGTGAACAGCACCACGGCGGCGAGGAACACCCGCCGTGCGCCCCACCTCTCGGCGAGCCAGGCGCCCAACGGGATGAACGCGGCCACGGCGACCAGGTAGCCGGTGACCGCGATCCCCAGCTGAGCGGGCTGCACCCCGAAGTCGCGAGCCACGGAGGCGGTGGCCGTCGACAGGATCGTGGCGTCGAGGTTCTCCATGAAGAAGGCCGCGGCGACCACCAGCGCCACCGGTCGCGACCAGCGCGGCGCGGCCGTCGCCTCCTCGGCTCCGGGCCCCGGCGCGGGGGTCGACGTCACAGCGAGAACGCCCCGACGACGGGCTGGAACTTCATGGTCGTCTCGGCGACCTCCCGCTCGGGGACGGACTCGGCGACGACCCCGGCGCCGGCGAAGGCTCGGACCGTGCCGTCGGGGTGCACCTGGGCGCAGCGGAGCGCGATCGCCCACTCGCCGTCGCCGTCGGCGCCCACCCAGCCGACCGGTCCGGCGTAACGGCCGCGGTCGAACGGCTCGAGGCGGCGGATCAGCTCGAGCGCACGCCGGGTCGGGGTGCCTGCCACGGCGGCGGTCGGGTGCAGGGCGGCGATCAGGTCGAGCGACGACGACCCGTCGGTGAGCCGCCCGCGCACGTCGCTGGCGAGGTGCCACAGGTTCGGCAGCTTCAGCGTGAACGGCTGCTCGCCGGTCACGACGTCGTCCGCGTGCGGGCCGAGCGAGAGGAGCAGGCTGCGCAGCGCGAACGCGTGCTCGTCGAGGTCCTTGGTCGAGGTGGCGAGGGCGTGGGCGGCCTGCTCGTCGGTGACGGCGTCGACCCCTCGCGCGCTGCTGCCGGCGAGGACGCGCGCGCTGACCTCGCCGCGCTCGGTGCGGACGAGCGTCTCGGGACTGGCCCCGATCAGGCCGTCCACGGCGAACGCGTAGCAGTCGGGGTAGGCCGTGAGCAGGGTCGCGGCGACGAGCCGCAGGTCGGCCTCGGCGGGCAGCCTGCCCACGAGGTCGCGCGCGAGCACGACCTTGCTCACCTCGCCGTGCCGGATCGCCTGCACGGCCTGCGCGACGGCCGCGCCGTAGCCGGGCCCGGACAGCTCGCCGTCGACCAGCCGGAGCTTCGCGGCCGCGCCCACGGGCGACGCCGGGGGCAGCTCGGCCCCGTCGACCCTCGTGATCCAGGCCACGCCGTCACGACGCCCGAGGACGATGCGCGGCACGATCAGGACGCTCGTGTCGGCCGACTCGTCGTCGAACGCGAACGAGCCGAACGCCATCAGGCCCGTCCCCGGCACGCCGACCTCGTCGACGACGGAGGCGCGGCTCGCGACCGCGCGCCAGGCGTCGGCGGCGTCGCGCATCCGGTCGGGCCCGGTGAACTCGAGCCGCAGCGCCTCGCCGATGCCGGCCATGCCGGCGCCGCCGCGCACGAAGACGAGCGGGCTGCGCGGGTCGACGACGTCGAGGAGGGGGCTGATGTGGTCGATCTGCGTGGTGCGGACGGACAAGGAGGGGACGTGCAGCGACGAAGGGACCACGTCTCGACCCTACTCGGGCCACGCACGGGGCATGCCGGTAGGATCGACCATCGTGACCAAGGCCGATATGAACAAGCAACCCGACGAGGTCGCGTCCATGTTCGACGGCGTCGCCCGCCACTACGACCGCACGAACGACGTGCTCTCCGCGGGCAACGCCGTCCTGTGGCGCGTCGCGACCGTCAAGGCGATCGGCGCGGGCCCGGCAGACCGGGTCCTCGACATCGCCGCGGGCACCGGCACCAGCTCGGCGGCCATCGCCGCGCGGGGCGCCGAGGTCGTCGCACTCGACTTCTCGCACGGCATGGTCGAGGTCGGCCGCGAGCGCCACCCCGAGATCGAGTTCGTCGAGGGCGACGCCGAGCAGCTCCCGTTCGACGACGCGACGTTCGACGCCGTCACCATCTCGTTCGGCCTGCGCAACGTCAACCGGCCGAAGCAGGCGCTCGCCGAGATGTACCGGGTGCTCAAGCCCGGCGGCCGTCTCGTCGTCTGCGAGTTCTCGACGCCGCCGTTCGGCCCCCTCCGCGCCGCCTACGGCACCTACCTGCGGCACGTCATGCCGGTCGTGGCCCGGGCCGTGAGCAGCAACACGCCCGCCTACTCGTACCTCGCCGACTCGATCGACGCGTGGCCCGAGCAGCAGGTGCTGAGCCAGTGGCTGCGCGGCGCGGGGTTCACCCGGGTGGCGCACCGCAACCTGACGCTGGGCATCGTCGCCCTGCACCGGGGCCGCAAGCCGGCCGACCCGTCGACCCGCGCCTCCGCGGCGAAGAAGAAGTAGCCGCCGCCCCCGGGCGGTCGACCAGACCAGACGAAGGTGACCCCTGTGAACCCGAGTGTGCCGCTCACCCGCCGCAGCAGCTCCCTGAGCTCGTCGCTCGGCCTCGGCGAGAAGCTCTTCGCCTCGCCCTCCGACCGGCGCTTCGTGCAGTCGGTCGACGACGGCCTCGAGCTCGTCGAGCAGGGCCTGCTCCGCGAGATCGCGTTCGCCGACGAGATCGCCGACGCGACGACGCGCTACCTGCTCGCCGCCGGCGGCAAGCGCGTGCGCCCGACCCTGACCCTCCTCATCGCGCAGCTCGGCGACGGGGCCACCCCGGGCATCGTCGCGTCCGCCCAGGCGACCGAGATCACGCACCTCGCGTCGCTCTACCACGACGACGTCATGGACGAGGCGCAGATGCGCCGCGGGGTGCCCAGCGCCCAGACGGTGTGGGGCAACAACGTCGCGATCCTCGCCGGCGACCTCCTCTTCGCCCGGGCCAGCACCATCGTGTCCGGCCTCGGACAGGAGGCGATCCTGCTGCAGGCCGAGACCTTCGAGCGGCTCTGCCTCGGCCAGCTGCACGAGACCGTCGGGCCGCGCGAGGGCGACGACCCCATCGCGCACTACATCGACGTGCTCGGCGACAAGACGGGCTCGCTGATCTCGACCGCGGCCCGTGCCGGCGTCATGTTCTCGGGGGCGCCCCGCGAGTACCTCGCCCCCGTCGCCGAGTTCGGCGAGAAGATCGGCATCGCGTTCCAGCTGATCGACGACGTGATCGACCTCTCCGACCAGGCCGAGGAGACCGGCAAGCGCGCCGGGACCGACCTGCGTGCGGGCGTCGTCACCCTCCCGCTGCTGTACCTCCGTCAGGAGGCGCAGACCGACATGGAGGCGGCGGCCCTGCTGGGCGTCATCGACCAGGTCGTCGACGCCACCCGTGCGGCGGAAGACGGCGCGGACCCGGTCGACGAGGCCGAGTTCGCCGAGATCGTCCGTCAGCTCCGCCAGCACGAGGTCACCGACCGCACGCGCCGCGAGGCGCACCGGTGGGCGTCGGAGGCGCTGGCCGCCCTCGAGGCACTGCCGGCGGGCCCCGTCAAGAAGGCCCTCACCCGGTTCGCCGACCGGGTGGTCGAGCGCTCCGCCTGACCGGCGACGCGCCTCCTCGGCACCGTCGCACCGCTGCACCGCAGCCGCACCTGATCACCACAGACACCGCACCGTCCGCACGGCCGGCACCTCCGCGCCGTACACCAGCAGAGAGAGACAACTCGTGACCACCCTTCGACTGGCCATCGTCGGAGCCGGCCCCGCCGGCATCTACGCCGCCGACATCCTGCTCAAGGCCGAGAAGGCCTTCGACGTGTCGATCGACCTGTTCGAGCAGCTGCCTGCCCCCTACGGCTTGGTCCGCTACGGCGTCGCACCCGACCACCCGCGCATCAAGGGCATCGTCAACGCCCTGCGCGACGTGCTCGACAGCGGCGACATCCGGGTCTTCGGCAACGTCCGCTACGGCGAGGACATCACCCTCGACGACCTCAAGCAGCACTACAACGCGGTCGTCTTCTCGACCGGCGCCATCAAGGACGCCGACCTCGACGTCCCCGGCATCGAGCTCGAGGGCAGCTACGGCGCCGCCGACTTCGTCAGCTGGTTCGACGGGCACCCCGACTTCCCGCGCACCTGGCCGCTCGACGCGCAGTCCGTGGCCGTGGTCGGCGTCGGCAACGTCGCCCTCGACGTCTCGCGCATCCTCGCGAAGCACGCCGACGACCTGCTGCCGACCGAGATCCCCGACAACGTCTACGCCGGGCTCAAGCAGTCGTCGATCACCGACGTGCACGTCTTCGGCCGTCGCGGACCTGCCCAGGTCAAGTTCACGCCGCTCGAGCTGCGCGAGCTCGGCGAGGTGCGCGACGTCGACATGGTCGTGCACGACGAGGACTTCGACCACGACGAGGCCTCGAAGACGGCGATCGCGACGAACAAGCAGGTCTTCGTCATCGACAAGGTGCTGAACCAGTGGCGTCAGCGCGAGGTCGGCACGGCGTCGCGTCGG
Organism: Frigoribacterium sp. CFBP 8766; assembly: GCF_014841435.1. Lineage (NCBI taxonomy): Bacteria > Bacillati > Actinomycetota > Actinomycetes > Micrococcales > Microbacteriaceae > Frigoribacterium > Frigoribacterium sp. CFBP 8766. The sequence goes on along the minus strand of NZ_JACYTX010000002.1, from coordinate 1,153,450 downwards.
CTGCACCTGCACTTCTACGCGAAGCCGCTCGAGGTCGTCGGCGACGACGAGGGCCGTGTCGCGGCGTTCCGGTACGAGCGCACCCGGCCCGACGGCCAGGGCGGCGTCGAGGGCACCGGCGAGGTCCGCGAGGTCCCGGTGCAGGCGATCTACCGCGCCGTCGGCTACTTCGGCTCGCCCCTCGACGGCATCCCCTTCGACGAGCGTCGCGGCGTGATCCCGAACCACGAGGGCCAGGTCATGGACGACGACAACCAGATCATGCCCGGTGTCTACGCGACCGGCTGGATCAAGCGCGGGCCCGTCGGCCTCATCGGCCACACGAAGTCCGACGCCATGGAGACCGTCAAGCACGTCATCAACGACCAGGCGAGCTGGTGGCAGCCCGCCGACACGTCCGACGAGGCGATCCCCGCCCTGCTCGAGCAGCGCGGCGTCGAGTACACCGACCTCGAGGGCTGGCACCGGCTCGACGAGCACGAGCAGTCGCTCGGGGCGCAGCACGAGCACGAGCGCGTGCGCGTCAAGGTCGTGCCCCGCGACGAGATGGTCCGCGTGTCGCGGTCCGGCTCCGGTGCGGGCCCGGACACGGGCTCCGACTCCGACGCGGCTGTCGTCTCCGTCTGACCTGCCGTCGCCTCTTCTCGGAGGCGGCCCGCGCCTCCTGCGCCTCCTGCCCTCGGGCGGACCGCAGGAGGCGCGTCGTCCTCTCCGGGGCGCGCTCCCGGCGCTCGCGTCACCGGCCCCGGCGCGCGTGGCTAAGCTGGTCGACATGGCAGACAGCTCTTTCGACGTGGTCAGCAAGGTCGACAAGATGGAGGCGGACAACGCCCTCCACCAGGCGCAGAAGGAGATCGAGCAGCGCTACGACTTCAAGGGCGTGGGCGCGTCGGTCGACTGGAGCGGCGAGAAGCTGCTCCTCAAGGCGTCGACGGAGGAGCGGGTCAAGGCCGTCCTCGACGTCCTGGAGTCGAAGTTCATCAAGCGCAGCATCAGCCTGAAGCACCTCGACGCGGGAGAGCCCTTCGCCAGCGGCAAGGAGTACCGCATCGAGGCTGCCCTCAAGGAGGGCATCGAGCAGGACGCCGCGAAGAAGATCGGCAAGATCATCCGCGACGAGGGCCCCAAGAGCGTCAAGAGCCAGATCCAGGGCGACGAGCTGCGCGTGCAGTCGAAGAGCCGTGACGACCTGCAGGCCACCATGGCCCTGCTCAAGAAGGCCGACCTCGACGTCGACCTCCAGTTCGTCAACTTCCGCTAGCGGCAGGCCCGGCCCAGCCCGCCGTCTCTGCGCGCGCCGGCCCGCAAATGCCGACCGCAGGCGTACCCGAGTGGACTCATGTGACCGGATCTCCCACTTTTGTGGCCCCTCCGGTCGGGTTCTGCGGGCGTCCTCGCGCGAGGAGGCGCGAGATGGCTGCCCAGACCGACTCCCAGTCGTCGAAGACCTGGTGGTACGAGACCTCGATCACCACGTAGCGGAGCGCGATCAGCGTGGCGATCCTCACGCGATCCTCGTTGTACTGCTTCGGCGACGAATGGAACTCGTAGCTCGTGCACTCCACGACGAGCCAGCCGTCGAGGAGCAGGTCGACCCGGATCTCCGACGTGAGCCAGACCTGGATCTCCGGACGCAGACCGCGCTCGACGAGGCGGACCCGGGCGACGGACTCGGTGCCCGACTCGGCACGCGCGTCCATCAGCATGAGCAGGCCAGCGGCCGGCCGTCCACGAAGGTGACGATCGACAGCTGCAAGGGAAGGGCGCTCCGCTCCGCGGAGCCGCGGGGCGGAGTCGATCACCGCGACGGCCTGGTCGGCGGGCTCGTGCAGCAGGGCCTGAGCTGCCGCACGGCTCGGCGAGACAACCAGTCGCTCGCCCGCAGTGAGGTCCGTCGCGGAGGACGAGGACGTGAGGGTGGGCGGTGCCGAGTCGTCTCCCTGCGTCGTCGGGATCGCGGAGATCACGGGCGTTGTGCGGCACGGACACGACGAGGCGTTCACCGGGCGGCGCCCATGCGCCTCGGAGCGTCAGTGCGCTGACTCCGGCGAGAACGCCTCCCACCCGGGCGGCCCGGACGACGCTCACCGGCAGCCCGGGCAGAGCGTAGAGGCCGTGTCGCACGCGCTCGACGTCCCCGCGGCGCCAGGCCTGGTCGAGTTGATCGCGTGTGCACCCGGCCCGGAGCAGCTCGCGGCGGTGCGCCAGCCCCTGGTGGTGTGAACGGATGACGTCGACGACTCGCGGAGGCTCCATGGCGCCTGACCCTGTCGTGGAGCCCACGTGCGTGTCTGCACCAGCGCGCGACCTGGGGACGGCTCGTCGTCCCGGCCCGGGGTGTGGAGGAACCGCGGCTACTCGCCCATGCACAAGCACACCGCGGCCGGGAGTCCGCAAATGCCGACCGCTGACGCCCGTTCGCTCCGCCCATGACGGGACATCCCCTTCTTGGAGGCCCCGCGGTCGGCATTTGCGGCGACGCAGGAGGGGGAGGGGCGGGGTGGTCAGCGGGAGCCGCCGGAGGCTGTATATTTGTCTGGCGCCTCCGGTCGGTGATTACATGGGCCGGGCGTGCATGGCAAGTTACCCAAGCGGCCAAAGGGATCTGACTGTAAATCAGCTGGCGTAGCCTTCGGGGGTTCGAATCCCTCACTTGCCACAGTTCACCGCTCCTCCGGGAGCAGGCGACACCACGACGGACTCGAGAGATCGGGTCCGTTCGTCGTTTCCCCGGTCGATCGGGCATCACCGCCAGGAGGCCCCATGGACGACACCAGCACGAGCCCCCAGGACGCGGCCGCGCTCCTCGCCGTCGCCGTCGACGTCACCACGGCCGCAGCCCGGCTCGCGGCTGCACGGCGTGCCGAGGGGGTCGAGGTCGCCGACACGAAGAGCAGCCTCGTGGACGTGGTCACGCACACCGACCGCGAGGTCGAGTCGTTCCTCCGTGCCCGTCTCGCCGAGCTGCGTCCCGGCGACGGCTTCCTCGGTGAGGAGGGCGACCCCGACGACTCCTCCACGGGACTCACCTGGGTCGTCGACCCGATCGACGGCACCGTCAACTTCCTCTACGGGATCCCGCAGTGGGCGGTGAGCGTGGCCGTCGTCGAGGGCGGCCCCGATCCGCTCACCTGGTCGGCCCTCGCCGCCTGCGTCGTGAACCCGCTCTCGGGCGAGGTGTTCACCGCGAGCCGAGGAGGCGGCGCCTGGCTGGGCGAGGAACGTCTCGTCCCGTCCGCCCCCGCCTCGCTCGCGGAGTCGCTCTTCGCGACGGGGTTCTCGTACGAGGCCGACCGGCGGGTCGAGCAGGCCGCCGTGGTCGGCCGCCTGATCGGGCAGGTGCGCGACCTGCGTCGCCTGGGAGCCGCCTCCCTCGATCTCTGCGCCGTCGCGGCGGGGCGGCTCGACGTGTACGCCGAACGCGGCCTCAAGCCGTGGGACCACGCCGCCGGCGTGCTCGTCGCGCAGGAGGCCGGCGCGGTGGTGCGCGGCGAGGAGGGCCAGGCGCCGAGCGGCAGGCTCGTGGTCGCGTCAGCACGGAGCGTCGCCCGGGCGGTCGATGGTCTCCTCGAGGATGCACGGTTCTGACCTGCGTCTCGCGAGAAGGTCTCTGATCAGGCATTCCTGCGAGAAGTCCGGCGTCTGCACCACCGTGACACCCGAAGGCGGGTAGCCATCTGGTGAACGAGCGGCTACCCTTGACGAGTTCGTTACTTCTCCGTGACATTCGTCCGGAGTCGTCTCGATGTCGACCTCGAGAGCCGATGAGCCCTCTTCCGCCCGAACCCCGAGGATCCATCACCCGTGTCGAAGTCCCACCCCATCGCCGAGCATGAAGGCGACCAGCAGTCGCGTCGTGCACCCGTCGATCAGCGGGACGGCGCGTCCGGAGCCCCGGCGCAGCAGGTCTTCACGACCCGTCGCGAGGCCCGCGAGGCCGAGCGTCGCGCCGCGGCCTCCGTGTCTGCCCCCGTCGCATCTCCTGCTCTTGACGTGTCCGCTCCCGCCGAGCCCGTGACCGCTTCCCCCGAGCCTGCTCGCATCGTGCCTGCTCCTGTCGCGTCGATCGCCGCCGAGACCGCCCCAGCCCACGCCACGAGGGCCGAGCGACGCGCCGCCGAGGCCGAGGCTGCTCGCCGTCGAGGCCGCCGTCCCGCCGTCGCCCCCGCGGTCGCCGCCCCTGAGGCGGTCTCCGCCCCTGAGGCGAGCCGCGCGACCGCGCGTGCCGCGCAGCGCCCCGTCGCCCCGCGAGCTGCAGCCGCCCCGCGAGCCGCTGCAGCCACGACGGCTCCGGCCGCGGCCCCCCGCCAGCGCAGCTCGTTCCGCAGCGCGGGCAAGCGGGTCACGGTCGTCGGCGCCATGGTCTTCGCCGGTGCGATGCTCGTCTCCACCTCCGTCCCCGCGAACGCCTTCTTCGTCGACACCGACGAGCGGACGGTCGCCAAGAAGGCCGCCGCGAGCCAGACCTTCGTGGCCGGCGCCGCCGCCGAGGACGCCGCCTCCCGCGACGGCTACTCCGTCACCGAGATGAAGGTCGCGCCGGTCAGCGAGTACGCCTCGACGAGCTCCAGCACCTTCTCGAACGACGTCGCCGGCACCGTCCAGTGGCCCTTCGCCACCGGGGTGCCGATCAGCAGTGGCTTCGGCGGTCGTCACGTCACGAACTGCGGCTTCTGCAGCACGTTCCACAACGGGCTGGACTTCGTCCCGGGTGCAGGCTCGCCCATCCAGGCCATCGCCGACGGCACGGTCAGCGCGGTCACGGGCCCGGGAGGCGCCTTCGGCAACCACGTCGAGATCGAGCACGTCATCGACGGCGAGAAGGTCACGTCCACCTACTCCCACATGCAGACCGGCTCCGTCCAGGTGTCCGTCGGCGAGAAGGTCACCGTGGGGCAGCTCGTCGGCAAGGTCGGCAGCACCGGCAACAGCACCGGTGCCCACCTGCACTTCGAGATCCACCTCGGCGGCGTCCCCGTCGACCCGTACCCCTGGCTCACCGCCAACACGAACTGACCCGTCGGAGGCGCCCGTCGACCTGAGCAGGCCGGTGATCGACCCGGACAGGCCGGTGGGCAGCCCGCGCACGAGCCGCGGTGCAGAGCGTCCCACCGACACGACGAAGCCCCCGACCTCGGTCGGGGGCTTCGTCGTGCGGGACGGCAGGAGCGCGGGGCTCAGCCCACGTCGTCGACCGCAGCGAGCCACACGGCGGCGTTGGGCGGCAGCGCCGGCCCGTCGAGCGCCATCGTCGACAGCAGCACGTCGCCGACCGGCAGCTCGACCGCCACCTCGCCCGTGTTGGCCACCACGGTGACGCCGCCGGTGCGGAAGGCCACGACGCTCTCGTCGTAGCCGTCGACCCAGGTGAGGTGGGCGGCGCCGAGCTCGTGCTCCGCGCGCAGGGCGAGGGCCGAGCGGTAGAGCTCCAGCGTCGAGCCGGCGACGCCCTGCTGCTCGTCACGGGCGTAGGTCGACCAGTCCTCGGGCTGCGGCAGCCAGGAGGCGCCGGTCGCGCTGAAGCCGAAGGCCGGCGCACCCGACTCCCACGGGATGGGCACGCGGCAGCCGTCGCGCCCGTAGCGCTCGCCGTCGGTGCGGAACCACGTCGGGTCCTGGCGGCTCTCGTCGGGCAGGTCGACCGCCTCCGGCAGTCCGAGCTCCTCGCCCTGGTACAGGTAGGCGCTGCCGGGCAGCGCGAGCATGACGGCGGAGGCCGCCCGGGCACGGGCCAGGCCGAGCTCGGGGATCGGCAGGCCGGCGCTCTTCGGGCCGATGCCGTGGCCCTGCGGGTTCTCGGCCGTGAGGGCCAGGCGGCTGGCGTGGCGCACGACGTCGTGGTTGCTCAGGACCCAGGTGCTCGGGGCACCGACGCTCGAGAACGTCTCGATCGACTGGTCGACGACCCGGCGGATCGCCGTGGCGGACCAGCCCGTCTCGAGGTAGGCGAAGTTGAAGGCCTGCTGCATCTCGTCGGGACGCACCCACTTCGCGAGCTTCGACAAGGGCTCGACCCACGCCTCCGCGACCATGACCCGGTCGCCGGGGTACTCGGCCAGCACCTGGTGCCACTCGCGGTAGATCTCGTGCACGCCGTCCTGCGCCCAGTAGGGCGGGGTGGCGTCGGCGGTCTCGCCGCCGCCCATGCTGCCGGCGTCGGCGGGCGGCGTGTAGTCGGGCAGGCCGTCGGCCTTGATCATGCCGTGGGCGACGTCGACGCGGAACCCGTCGACGCCCCGGTCGAGCCAGAACCGCAGCACGTCGACGAAGTCGGACCGCACGAGCGGGTTCGTCCAGTCGAGGTCGGGCTGGGAGGTGTCGAAGAGGTGCAGGTACCACTGACCGGGTCGGCCGTCGGGCTCGACGAGGCGCGTCCAGGCCGGTCCGCCGAAGACGGACTGCCAGTTGTTCGGGGGCAGGTCGCCGCTGGGCCCCGTCCCGTCGCGGAACATGTAGCGCGCACGCTCGGCCGAGCCGGGGGCCGCGGCCACGGCGGCGCGGAACCACGCGTGCTCGGAGGACGTGTGGTTGGGCACGAGGTCGACGATCAGCCGGAGGCCGAGCTCGGTCGCGCGGGCGCGCAGGGCGTCGAAGTCGTCGAGCGTGCCGAAGAGCGGGTCGACGTCGACGTAGTCGGCGACGTCGTAGCCGGCGTCGTGCTGGGGCGACGTGTAGAACGGCGAGAGCCAGACCGCGTCGACGCCGAGGTCGGCGAGGGCGTGGAGCCGCGAGGTGATGCCGGGCAGGTCGCCGACGCCGTCGCCGTCCGCGTCGGCGAACGAGCGCGGGTACACCTGGTAGATGACGGCAGTGCGCCACCACTCGCCGCCGCGCTCGGCGCCGGACGACGGGGTCGACTCGATGTCGGGGACGGTCGTGGTGTCGGTCTCGGAGGGGGAGTCGAGCGTGTCGCCCGTGGTCTCGTGTGAGGACATCCCGCCACGATACGGCAGCGGCGGGGCCGCTCCGCCCGGTAGCGTGGGGCTCCCACGACACGGATCGGCGGACCCCTGGACTCCTTCATCGACCTCGCGAACGGCGACTGGTCCGACGACCCCCGCCCGTTCCCCCTGGCCCTCGGCACGAACGTCTTCGGCTGGACGGTCGGTGCCCCGACGGCGCTCGAGCTGCTCGACCTGTTCGTCGGCGACGGGGGCCGCGTCGTCGACACGGCCGACGTCTACTCGGCCTGGCTGCCCGGCAACTCGGGCGGCGAGTCCGAGGCGATCATCGGCCGCTGGCTGGCCCGCCCGGGCAACCGCGACCGCGTGCTCGTGAGCACGAAGTGCGGCCAGCACCCGGCCGCGCCCGGCCTGTCGCGGGCGAGCATCCGCAGCGCCGTCGAGGCCTCGCTGACCCGGCTCCGGACCGACCGCATCGACCTGTACTCGGCGCACTTCGACGACGACGAGACGCCGCTCCGCGAGACGGTGACCGCGTTGAGCGAGCTCGTCGACGAGGGGAAGATCCGCTTCGCCGGTGCCTCCAACTACTCCGCCGCGCGGCTGCGCCAGGCCCTGGCCATCGCCGACAGCGACGGCCTGCACCCGTTCGTCGCCGTGCAGCACCCCTACAACCTGGTGAGGAGAGGCGAGTACGAGACCGAGACCGCCCCGGTCGTCGACCACTTCGGCCTCGCCGTCCTCCCGCACTCGTCGCTCGCCAGCGGCCTCCTGACCGGCAAGTACCGGGGCGGCGATGCTCCCCGGTCGTCGCCGCGCGAGGGCCGTGCGGCGAGCTACGCGACCCCGCAGGCCCTCGGGGTCGTCGAGGTCGTGGCCGAGGTCGCGGAACGGCACGGGGTCGCGCCTGCCGCCGTCGCCGTCGCCTGGCTCGCGTCGAGGCCCGGCGTCGTGGGCGCACTGGCCAGCGCCCGCACCGTCGAGCAGCTGGACGACCTGCTGGGCTCGGCGTCGGTCGAGCTCGACGACCGCGACCTGGCGGCCCTCGACGCGGCGTCCGCACCCCAGGCCTCGTAGGCGCACCGCCCGGGCGGGCGGGACCGGCTCCGAGGAGGCGGGCGTCAGCGACCGAGGACGACGATCGTGCGGACGCTCGGGTCCCAACGCCGACCCGAGACGAGGTTGCCGGCCGGGGTCACGACCGGGCCGCGGGCGTCCTCGGGGGCCTCGCGCGCCTCCTCGTCCTCGAACGCCTCGACCGCGGCGAGGGCCCGGCCGACCGCCTCGGCGTCGAGCCGGCTCGCCAGCGTGACGTGCGGGACCCAGAGGCCGGGGGAGGAGTGGGTCACGTCGTCCTCGCCGCCCACGATCGCGTGCACCTCGGCCTGGAGCTCGAGCAGGGCACGCGTCGCGACGACCGACCGCACGAGCACGTGCCCCCGGCCGTGCCCGAAGACGAGGGGGGCACCGAGCACGACCGGCAGCGGGAGCAGGCGGTCGAGCAGCTCGGTCAGCGCCGGGTCTGCCGTGCCGTCGATGCCCCGCCGCGCCAGCAGCGTCACGTGCGGGGAGTTCGAGCTGCTCGCGTGGTCGGCCTGCGAGGGCAGGCCGGCGTCGGAGAGCGCAGCCCACTGGGCACGGACCCGGGCATCGGCGGGCCCGTCGAGCAGGAGTTCGATGCTGTGCACCCGTCGATGATGGCCTCGAGGAGGAGGCGCGCGCCCGGTGTCCTCGGAGGGCTCGCGGCTCTGCTACCCTTGTCTGGTGCCGATCGGCAGTCGCCCTCCTGGGCTGGCTGAGCGAGGTCACGCCCCGATAGCTCAGTGGTAGAGCACTTCCATGGTAAGGAAGGGGTCGTCAGTTCAAACCTGACTCGGGGCTCCGGCTGGTCACGGTCACACCGTGCAGACAGCTTGCGGCGGGGTAGCTCAGTTGGTTAGAGCACACGGCTCATAATCGTGGTGTCGCGGGTTCGAGTCCCGCCCTCGCTACCGCAGGGCCCTGAACGTGCATGCGCACGAGCGGGGCCTTCCTCCTTCCTCGGGATGTGCGGCCTTCGCTGCTTTCCTGATCGCCGTGCGCCACCGGTCGCCTACGCTCGGGGGATGTCCCCGAGCATCCACAGCATCGGCACGGCCGTTCCCTCGACGATCATCGGGCAGGACCACATCCGTGACGTGTTCCGCAGCCAGCCGGGGCTCGGCCGCCTCGCACCGCGGCTGATCGGCGCCGTCTTCGACGGTGCCCACATCGACACCCGCCACACGGTGATCGACGAGCTCGGCGCCGAGCAGCCCGGCCAGCCCGGCCAGCCCGACGCCGCCCCCGTCTTCTACGACCGTGCCGACGGCCGCATCCTGCGCCCCGGCACGGGAGCCCGCAACGACGTCTACGTCGAGCGGAGCCCCGACCTCTTCGTCCGCGCCGCAGAGGAGGCGCTGGCCGGCGCGCCGGGGATCACCGCCGCCGACGTCACCCACGTCGTCACCGTCTCGTGCACCGGCTTCTTCGCGCCGGGCCCCGACTACCTCCTGGTGCGCCGGCTCGGGCTCGCGCCCTCGACCCGTCGGCTGCACATCGGGTTCATGGGCTGCTACGGAGCCTTCCCGGCCCTGCGGGCCGCGCGCGACACGTGCCTCGCCGAGCCGGACGCCGTCGTGCTCGTGGTGTGCGCCGAGCTCTGCACCCTGCACCTTCGGAGTTCGGACGACCCTGACGCGATCATCGCCTCCTCGGTCTTCGCGGACGGCGCCGCGGCGGCCGTCGTGTCGTCCCGGCCGGCCGCCGTGGGGGCTCCGGTGCTCGACCTCGACGTGCTCGAGACCGTGCTCACGCCCGTCGGCGAGGACGACATGGCGTGGAGCATCGGCGACCAGGGCTTCGACATGGTGCTGAGCAGCTACGTGCCGCACATCGTCGAGGAGCACGTCGACTCCGCGCTCGCCCCGCTGCTCGAGGCCGGCGGCGTGGCCGTCGACGAGATCGACGGCTGGGCCGTGCACCCCGGCGGCCGCAGCATCCTGGACCGTGTCGAGTCGCAGGTCGGCCTCAGCGAGGCGCAGATGGCGCCGTCGCGTCGAGTGCTGCGCGAGTACGGCAACATGTCGAGCGCGACGGTCCTGTTCATCCTCCGCGAGCACCTCGAGGGCCGAGGGGGCGAGGGCCAGGACGTCGAGGGCCGAGGAGGCGCGGGCCACGCACCTGCACCTCCCGAGGCCCGCAGGGTGTGCGCCATGGCCTTCGGGCCCGGCCTCACCGTCGAGAGCGCGTTGCTCACCCGCCGGGTCGGCGGCTGAGCGTGGTTCTCTCGGCGACGGGCGCGTCGACGGACCCGCGAGGGCCCTTCATCGACGTCCGGCAGCGCGACACCGGGTTGCGGGAGCTGATGGACGACCCGGACTGCGACCTCGGCCAGCTCCGGCGCACCTACGCCGTCTTCCCGGTCGTGAACGGGCTGGTCGCGGGCTGGCGGCGTGCGTACCGGGAGCGGATCCGGCCGCTCCTGTCGGCCGACCGGGCGACGACCCTGCTCGACCTCGGATCGGGCGGCGGCGACCTCGCTCGCTCGCTCGCCCGGTGGGCTCGCCGCGACGGGCTGCGCCTCGCGGTGACGGCCGTCGATCCCGATCGGCGCGCCCACGACTTCGCGAGGGTCCGTCCGGCCGACGGGGTCACCTACCGGTGCGCGTCGAGCGGAGACCTCGTCGAGGCGGGCGAGCAGTTCGACGTCGTCGTCTCGAACCACGTGCTGCACCACCTCGACGATCCGTCCCGGGCCGACGTCCTGGCCGACAGTCGGGCGCTCGCCCGCCGGCTCGTGCTGCACAGCGACATCCGGCGGTCGCGCGCTGCCTACGCCGGGTACTGGGTGGGGACCCTGCCGCTCGCGCGCACCTCCTTCGTCCGCGTGGACGGGCTGCGCTCGATCCGTCGCAGCTGGACCGACGCGGAGCTGGCCCGCGAGCTGCCTGCCGGCTGGACGGCCGTCCGCCGACCGCCCTTCCGCGTCTGGGCCGTGCTCGACCTCGCCGCCGACGCCGACGCCGCCACGACCTCGGGCTCGGTCGAGAACGAGGGCGCAGGCGCAGGCGCAGGCGACGTCGAGCTCGGGCTACGCTCGTGATCACGCACGACGTCGTCGTCGTCGGCGGGGGACCGGTCGGCGTGCTGGCCGCCGCCCTGCTGGCGGCGCGCGGCCTCGACGTCGCGGTCTGGGAGCGCCGAGCCGAGGCGCCGAGCCTCTCGCGTGCCATCGGCGTCCACCCGCCGTCCCTCGACGTGCTCGACCGGGTGGGCGCAGCCGAGCCCCTCGTCGCGGACGCGGTGCCCGTCCGTCGCGGGGTCGCCCGCAGCGGCGGGCGCACGCTCGGCACGGTCAGCTTCGACCGGGCGCACCCTCGGTGGCCGTTCGTCGCCGCCCTGCCGCAGCACCGCACCGAGCAGCTGCTGCGCGACAGGCTGGAGTCGCTAGCGCCGGGCTCGCTCCGGCGCGGTCTCTCGCTCGACGGGCTCGAGCAGGAGCCGGACCGGGTGCTGCTCCGCGGCACGTCCGACGACGGACCGGTGGAGGCGGCCGCCCGCTTCGTCCTCGCGGCCGACGGTGCCCGCAGCCCGCTGCGCGACGCCCTCGGGATCGACGCGCCCCTGCGTCGCTACCCCGACCACTACGTGATGTGCGACGTGGCCGACGACACCGGTCTCGGCGCCGACGCGGTCGTGCACCTCGAGCGACGCGGCGTCGTCGAGTCGTTCCCGTTGCCGGGCGGGGTGCGGCGTTTCGTGGTGCTGCTCGATCCTCACGCCGCCGGCACCGGGACAGCGGCTGAGGCCGGAGCCGCGCCCGACGCCGAGCTCGTCGCGGGCCTCGTCGCCGAGCGCACCGGCCTCGACATCGACCCCGGCACGGCGACCATGACGAGCGCCTTCGGGGTGCAGCGCCGGCTGGCCCGGCGCACCGTCGCCGGGCGGGTCGTCCTGATCGGCGACGCCGCCCACGAGATCAGCCCGATCGGCGGCCAGGGGATGAACCTCGGCTGGCTCGACGCGGACGCCGTCGCCCCCGTCCTCGCGCGGGCCCTGCGCTCGGCAGGAGGGCGACGCCTCGACCCGACCGTGTTCCGGGCGTACGAGGAGGCGCGTCGCCGGTCGGTCGCCCGCTCGGCCCGGCAGGCGGAGATCAACATGGCCCTCGGCCGGCCCGTCGGGCCCGTGGTCGGCGCGGCTCGGCAGGTCGGCCTGTCGGCGGCGCTGCACCTGCCGACCCGCCGGCTGCTCGCGTCGCTCTACTCGATGCGCTTCGTCTGACCTGGAGATGCTCGCCGGGCCAGGCCGGGGGACCGATCGGGCCTGTCAGGCGACGAGCGCCGTGCCCGCGAGGGCGAGCGACACGACGAGCACCAGCGCAGCGGCGATCACGAGCCGGAACAGCCCCCGCGTCGCCCCGCCCCGACGGACCAGCCTCGCCCCGACCACCGACAGCACGAGGGCGGCGGCGGCCCCGACGAGGCCCGCCCCGGTGCGGACGGGCGTCGGGGAGCCGTCGAGGAGGAGCCCCCCAGCCGTCACGACCGCCGCCGTCCCCAGGGCGGCGAACGCCACGAGCCCGGCGCGCAGGCGTCCGAGCCGGTGGGGCAGCCCGACGACGCCGGTCCGGGCGTCGTCGTCGAGGTCGGGCAGGACGTTGGTGAAGTGGATCGCGACGCCGAAGGCAGCGCCCACGGCCAGGGCCCAGGCCGCCGGTGCGGCCGGAGGCACAGCAGCGAGGGTGACCACGGCAGGCAGGGCCCCGAAGCCGACGACGAAGGGAACGGCCGACCACGCCGTGCGCTTGAGCCCCAGGTTGTAGGCCCAGCCGGAGGCCAGGAAGACCAGGTGGGCGACGCCGGCGGCCCAGCCGAGGACGAACGTGAGGCCGACGGCGAGGACGGTCACGACGGCGACGGCGGCCACCGCGGTGCTCGTCGAGACGAGTCCGAGCGCGAGGGGCTTGTCGCGCCGACCGACCTGGCGGTCGCGCGCGGCGTCGACGAGGTCGTTCGAGAGCCCGATGGAGAGCTGGCCGGCCAGCACGGCGGCACCGAGCAGCAGGGTGCGGCCGACGCCGAGGCCGACCGCCGCCGCGAGGACGACCGAGAGCACGGTCACCGCGACGGTCGGACCGGGGTGCGTGGATCGCGCCAGGGCGGCGACGGTCGAGCCGGCCGAGCCCGTCACGGTCGCGACCTGGCTCGACGTGGACGACCCCAGGGGCACGTCCGAGGCGACGTCCGGGAGCAGATGGGGGACAAGTCGAGGCGGGACCATCCACGGAGGTGAGGTCGAGTGAGCACGCCCGGGTCGGGGGAGACCCGGACGTGCTCGTCAGCCGCTCGCAACCTTCGGTGGGACACGTGGATCAGGACCTGTCCCTGGCTGTCGATCGAGGGCTCGCGTCGAGTTACCATCCCAGACGTGGGGGAAGTGTACGACGCGAGCCCTCGCAGCGGTAGAGCCATCGAGCAGACTCGGCTACTGGCCGCGACCGGTCTTCTCCTGGAGGCGGTCGATGTGCTCGCTCGCCTTGGCCTTGCTGAGGTCGGCGGGCAGCTCTTCGCCTGCCTCGCGGGCGAGCGTGTCGAGGTAGCTCTTCTGCGGGCCGGTCATCGGCTCGTCGCCGGTCACCCAGTCCTCAGGGTCCTTGGAGGCGGTGGTGGAGGGGTCGGGACGTTCGCCGCCCAGGGTCTCTCCGGAGCCCGCGTCGGCGCCGGAGGCAGGTGCTCCGCCGCCCTCGGGTGCTGCGGGGTCGACGGGCGTGATGTCAGGGTCGATGTTCGAGTCGCTCATGGGGAGAACGTACGCCGCGCCCCCGACATCGGCCCCGGTTAGACTCGACGCCGTGCCTGTGAACCCCGATCTGCAAGGGCGGGTCCTCCCGCCGGCCCCCGCCTACCTCGTCGGCCGGGAGAAGGTGCGCGAGTTCGCCCGTGCCACCGGCTCGACCAGCGCCCTGTCGCTCGACCCCGAGGCCGCGCGCGCCGCCGGCCACGCCGACGTCGTCGCCCCGCCGACCTTCCCCGTCGTGGTGCAGGAGGCGACCCTCGCGCAGCTCCTCGCCGAGCCCGACGCGGGCATCGACTTCTCCCGGGTGGTGCACGGCGAGCAGCGCTTCCGCTACAGCCGCCCCGTGGTGGCGGGCGACGAGCTCACGGCCACGCTCACGGTGACCAGCGTGAAGTCCCTCGGCGGCAACTCCATGGTGACCGCCTCCTCCGACATGGTCGACCAGGCCGGGGCGCACGTCGTCACCGCGGTGTCCACCCTCGTGGTGCGGGGGGACGACGCGTGAGCGCCCTCGAGGTCGGCCAGGTCGTGGCCCACAAGTCCTACCCGCTGACGCGGGACTCGCTCGTCCGCTACGCGGGCGCCTCCGGCGACTTCAACCCGATCCACTACCGCGACGACGTCGCCGAGTCCGTCGGCCTGCCGGGCGTGCTCGCCCACGGCATGCTGACCATGGGCACCGCGGTGCAGCCCGTCGTCGAGTGGCTCGACGGGTCGGGCGACGACGCCGGCGTGATCGGCTGGGTCTCCGACTACCAGGTGCGCTTCACGCGTCCGGTGGTCGTGCACCCGGCCGACGGCGCCGAGCTGTCCGTCATCGCGAAGGTCGCCGCGGTCGACGACGAGGCCGGGACGGCACGGGTCGACCTCACCGTGACGGTCGACGAGAAGACCGTGCTGGGCAAGGCCCAGGTCGTGGTGACCCTGGCGTGAGCTCCTTCTCCGAGCTGACGACGATGCGCGTCGGAGGCGAGCCCACGAGGTTCGTCACGGCCGACGGCACGGACGAGCTGATCGACGCCGTCCGTGCGGTCTGGGCCGACGACGAGCCCTGGTTCGTCCTCGGCGGCGGCTCGAACACGGTCGCCTCCGACGAGCCGTTCGACGGCACCGTCGTCCACGTGCGCACGCGCGGCGTCGAGCGGCTGGACGACGTCGACGGCTGGGTCCGCCTCCGGGTCGCCGCGGGCGAGCCCTGGGATGACCTCGTGGCCCGCACGGTCGACGAGGGCTGGTCCGGCCTCGAGGCGCTGAGCGGCATCCCGGGGTCGACGGGCGCCTCCCCGATCCAGAACATCGGCGCCTACGGGCAAGAGGTGTCGTCGACGGTCGTCTCGGTCGACTTCCTCGACGCCGACACGGGCGAGTTCGTCCGCGTGCCCGCGGCCAACCTCGGCCTCGGCTACCGCACGAGCGTGTTCAAGCAGGGCCGGGCGGGCGTCGTGACGGCGGTCGAGTTCGCGCTCCGCGACGGGGGAGGCGCGAGCGAGCAGGTCGCTTACCCGCAGCTCGCCGGGGCCCTCGGCGTCGACCTCGGGGCCCGGGTCTCGGTCGCCGACGTGCGGTCGAGCGTGCTCGCCCTCCGCGCCTCCAAGGGCATGGTGCTCGACGCCGACGACCGCGACACGTGGTCGAGCGGCTCGTTCTTCACCAACCCCGTGGTGTCTCGCCAGACGGCCTCGGAGCTGCCCTCGGACGCCCCGCGCTGGCCGATCGACCCCGAGCCCGAAGACCAGGTCGTGCCGCTCGGCGAGGCTCCGGCACCGCCGCCTCCGCCGACGAGCGGGGCCGTCAAGCTCAGCGCCGCCTGGCTGATCGAGCACGCGGGCGTCGCGCGCGGCTTCCGCCTGCCGGGCTCGGGAGCCGCGATCTCGACGAAGCACACGCTGGCCCTGACCAACCGGGGCAGCGCCTCCGCCGGCGACGTGGTCGAGCTCGCCCGCTTCGTGCAGCAGCGGGTGCTGGCCGAGTTCGGCGTCCTGCTCCGCCCCGAGCCGGTGCTGCTCGGCCTCGACCTCTGACCTGACGTCAGGCCCGTGCGGAGGGCAGCCAGCCGCGTTCCATCGCGAGGGTGACCGCGCGGGTGCGGTCGCCCACGCCGAGCTTCTCGAAGACGTGCTGCAGGTGGGTCTTCACGGTGGCCTCGCCGACGAAGAGGCGCAGGCCGACCTCGCGGTTCGAGCAGCCCTCGGCGACCAGGACGAGCACCTGGGTCTCGCGGGGGCTCAGCGGCGTCGGTGACGAGCCCTCGGAGCCGTCCGCGCCGGAAGCACCAGCTGCACCAGCCGTGCCACCCGTGCCCGCAGTCCCGGCCCCGTCGGCCTGCGTCGCCGCCCGACGAGCGCGCCCCACGAGCAGCGCGGCCATCGACGGCGCGAGCGCGACCTGCCCGGCGACGACCGAGCGGAGCCCCGCGAGCAGCTCCTCCTCGGGCGCCGCCTTGAGCAGGTACCCGCTGGCGCCCGCCTCGACGGCGCCGAGGATGGCGTCGTCCGACTCGTAGGTGGTCAGCACGACGACGCGGGCGGTCGGCACGTCGCGGAGCACCGCCTCCGTCGCGGCGACGCCGTCGAGCCGCGGCATGCGCAGGTCCATCAGCACGAGGTCCGGCCGCAGCTCGGCGGCGAGCTCCACGGCCTCGACGCCGTCGCAGGCCTGCCCGACGACCTCGAAGTCGGGCGTGGCCGTGAGCATCGCGGTGAGCCCCTGCCGCATGATCGGGTGGTCGTCGACGACCAGGGTGCGGACGCTCACGACGGCTCCCCGCCGGGCAGGTGCGCGGTCACGGTCGTCCCGGCCGCACCGCTGACGACCTCGAGCCGCCCGCCGGCCAGCCGCAGCCGCTCGTCGAGCCCGTCGAGACCGAAGCCGTGGCGGGCGGCGGCCGGGTCGAACCCGCGCCCTTCGTCCCGCACCGAGAGGACGACGTCGCCGACGGCGCCCGAGCCCTCGGCGACGCCGACCCCGCGGACGAGCGCGACGTGCGCCGAGCGCGACCCGCTGTGCTTGCGGACGTTGGCCAGCGCCTCCTGCGCCGCCCGGATCACCACGACCTGGTGGTCGCGCGGCAGCGTGAGCCCGGGCTCGACGTCGACGGTCACGGCGACGCCGCTCTCGCGCGAGAACCGCCCGGCGAGTCGGCGCAGGGCGTCGGCGAGGTCGCCGCTGTCGAGTCCCGAGGAGGCGGTGGCCGCGACGAGGGTGCGGGCGTCGGTCAGCGCGTCCCGGGCCGACGACTCGATCAGGTCGAGCTGGGCGAGGCCGGCGGCCGCGTCGCCGGCGGCGACCGACGACCGTGCCTGCTGGCTGAGCATGACGAGCCCGGTGAGGCTCTGCGCGACCGTGTCGTGGATCTCGCGGGCGAGGCGCTCGCGCTCGGCCACGGTGCCGGCCTCGCGGTGCCGGGTGGCCAGCTCGTCCTGGGCGGCGCGCAGCTCGTCGAGCAGCCGGCCCCGCTCGGCGCCGGTGTGCGCGATCGACGTGATCCACAGGCCGAGGGCGATGCTGAACAGCAGCGAGAGCCCCTCGCTCGTGGCGGCGGTCGCGAGCGTGTCGGGCGACCAGCCGAGGCTCACGACGAAGCCCGCCGAGATCGAGAGGCAGAGCAGGACGTTGGCGACGATCGCCGAGCGGGGCGTCGGGAGCGCGGTCCACAGCAGGGGCATGAGGAACGCCTGCAGCACGGCCAGCTGCGGGGCGCCCGCGACGGCGAGCCCGCCGACGACCACGACCGCCGCGACGACCGCGACCTCCGCCCGGCCGACCTGGTCGTCGTCCCTCCGCACGACCGGCCGGGCGAGCAGCAGCCAGGTGAGGACGAACAGCCCGGTCGCGGCGAGGGCGAGCGGGCGGCTGCCGACGGCGCTCCCCACGGCGCTGCCGCCGTCGCCGCCGGTCTCGGAGGCGAGCGCGAGCACGACGAGCACGACGGCCGTCGCCCCGGCCCCGACGTCCCACCAGCGCACCGCGACGCGGCTCGTGCCCGGGCGTGCGCCCGCGCCGCGGCTCGCGGTGCGGGCGCCCTCGGCTGCCGTGGCGGTCATGTCCGTCACCGTACCGTCCCGCGCAGTCGCGGTCAGGCGTCCTTCCGGCCCCAGCGGAACGTCAGCCGGGCAGCGACCGCACCGGCGACGAGCCAGACGGCCAGCCAGAGGGCGATGCCCGGCAGGTCCCAGGTGCCGCTGACCTCGGCGACCGCCGACGACTCGGGCAGGAACACGCTCCGCATGCCCTGGGCGAGCCACTTCAGCGGGAACGCCGACGCGACCTGCTGCAGCCACGTCGGCAGCTGGGCGAACGGCAGGTAGACGCCCGACACGAACTGCAGCACGAGCGTGATCGGCACGATGACGGCGGACGCGCTGCGTCCGGTGCGGGGGACCCGCGACAGGGCGATCCCGATCAGCGCCGACCCGGCGAGGCCGAGCAGCCACACCCACGCGAACGTCGCCCACGACGACGCCTCGGTCGGCAGCGGCACCCGGAACAGCACCCGGGCGACGACGAGGAGGAGCGCCACCTGCAGCAGGTTCGTCACGACCACCTGCCCCAGCTTCCCGACGAACCACGAGGCGACGGGCAGGGGCGTGCCCGCGAGCCGCTTCAGGGTGCCGTCCGAGCGCTCGACGGCGATGTCGATGCCGAGGGCCTGGACCCCCGAGAGCAGGACGCCCGCGGCGATCATCCCGGGCAGGTAGTAGGCGGCGGCGTCGACGGCCGACCCGTCCGGCCGCACCCCGTACGAGCCGGACGCGCTGAAGGCCGTCGAGAAGATCGCGAGCATCACGACGGGGAAGAGGAACGTGAAGAACACCGTGTCGCCGGCGCGGAAGTAGGTCCGCACCTCGTGGCGCACCTGGACGCCGGCGAGGGCGAGCACGCGGCGGAGGCCGGCCGTCGAGGAGGCGCCGGTCCGGTCCGAGGGACCACGGGACGAGCGCGTCGTGGTCACGGTCCGCGGAGCCCCGGTCACGACGCCGCCGCCTCGGCGACGAGCTCGAGGTAGACGTCCTCGAGCGACGGGCGCACGACCTCGAGGTCGCGCAGATCTGCTCCCGCGCCGTGCAGGCGCGCGACGAGTCCGCCCGGGTCGGCCGTCCTCTCCTCGTGTCGGCCTCCCGCGTCCGACCACCGCACCAGCGGGGTCCGGGCCGCGACGCTGCCGATCTCGTCGGGGCGTCCCTCGGCGACGACGCGACCCTCCGTGATGACCGCGACCCGGTCGCTCAGCTGGGCGGCTTCGTCGAGGTAGTGGGTGGTGAGCAGGATGCTCGTGCCGTCGTCGGAGAGCGACCGGATCAGCTCCCAGAACCGACGCCGCGCCTCCGGGTCGAAGCCCGTCGTCGGCTCGTCGAGGAACAGCAGCTCGGGGTCGCCGACGATGCCGAGGGCGACGTCGACCCGGCGGCGCTGACCGCCCGAGAGCGCCCGCACGCGGGTGCCCGCCTGCGCCTCGAGCCCCACCGCCGCGACCACCTCGTCGACGTCGCGCGACCGTGGGTACAGGGCGGCCATGTGGGCGACCTGCTCCCGCACGGTCGAGGTGCCCTGCTCGGCGGAGGTCTGCAGGACGATGCCGATGCGCGCCTTCCAGTCGAGCCCGCCGTCGCGGGGGTCGGTGCCGAGCACGAGGGCCTCGCCGCCGGTGCGGTCGCGGTGCCCCTCGAGGATCTCGATCGTCGTCGACTTGCCGGCGCCGTTCGGCCCGAGCAGGCCGAGCGTCTCGCCGGCCCGGAGGTCGAACGAGACGCCGTGCAGAGCGGTGGCGCGCCCGTAGGTCTTGGTGAGGTCGCGCACGCGCACGACGGGCTGTGAGGTCATGCTCCGAGCCTCGGGCAGGAGGCGCGGGCACGGCACCCCGGACCGGGCTACCCGCATCCCCCGACCGGTGGATGCAGCCGGTGGGCCGCCTCGGCGGACGGTGCCGGGGGCCCGCTCGGCGAGCCGGTCCGGCCGACCGGACCCGCGCCTCCTACGAGAAGAGGCGCTGGAGGCGCTGCACGCCCTCGAGCAGCTGGTCGTCGCCGAGGGCGTACGACAGGCGCAGGTAGCCGCTCGGCCCGAAGGCCTCGCCGGGCACCGTCGCGACGTCGGCCTGGTCGAGGACCAGGTCGGCGAGCTCGAGGGAGGTGGTGGGCGTGACCCCGCCCCAGTCGCGACCCAGCAGGCCGCTCACGTCGGGGTAGACGTAGAACGCGCCCTCGGGGGTCGGGGCGACGACGCCGTCGATGGCGTTCAGCTCGGCCACGATGCGGCGGCGGCGGACGTCGAAGGCGCGGCGCATCGACTCGACCTCGTCCTGCGGGCCGGTGAGGGCGGCCAGGGCGGCGCGCTGCGAGACGTTCGACACGTTCGACGTGAGGTGCGACTGCAGGTTGGAGGCGCCGGCGATCACGTCGGCCGGGCCCACCATCCAGCCCACGCGCCAGCCGGTCATCGCGTAGGTCTTGGCGACGCCGTTGACGAGGATCGTCTGCTCGGCGAGCTCGGGCACGGCCTCGGTGATCGAGACGGCGCGCACGCCGTCGTAGACGAGGCTCTGGTAGATCTCGTCGCTGATCACCCAGGTGCCGGTCTCGAGCGCCCAGCGGCCGATGGCCTCGACCTCGGCGGGGGAGTAGACGGCGCCCGTCGGGTTGGAGGGCGAGCAGAACAGCAGCACCTTCGTGCGGGGGGTGCGAGCGGCCTCGAGCTGCTCGACGGTGACCTTGTAGCCCTGATCGGCGCCGGCGAAGACCTCGACCGAGACGCCGCCCGCCAGCGAGATCGCCTCGGGGTACGTCGTCCAGTACGGCGCGGGCAGGAGGACCTCGTCGCCCTCGTCGAGCAGCGCCTGGAACGCCTGGTAGACCGCCTGCTTGCCGCCGTTGGTCACGACGACCTGCGTCGGCCGCACCGTGGTGCCGCTGTCGCGCAGGGTCTTCTCGGCGATCGCCTCGCGCAGCTCGGGCAGGCCCGCGCCGGCGGAGTAGCGGTGGTTGCGCGGGTCGCGGGCCGCCGCGACCGCCGCCTCGACGATGTGGCCGGGCGTGGGGAAGTCGGGCTCGCCCGGGCCGTAGCTGATGATCGGCCGGCCCTCGGCCAGGAGCGACTTGGCCTTGGCGTCCACCTTGAGGGTGGCCGACTCGGCGATGGAGGCGATGCGGGACGAGAGGCGGCGTGTCGGCTGGGTCACGACGGCCAGCCTATCCGGCGGCCTGCGGCCCCGACAGGGCGGCACGGCCCTGCCCGGCGCGCCCCGGCTTTGCAACACCGCAGGCCCTCGCCTACACTTGGCGAGGCGGTCGGACACCGCGGAGTCGGCGCGCGCCTCAGGGCGAGCACGAGTCGCAGTCCGGCCCGGGGGCTCCGGCCCCATAGGGCGGTGGCTCAATTGGTAGAGCAGCGGTCTCCAAAACCGCAGGTTGCAGGTTCGAGTCCTGTCCGCCCTGCAGCCCGGCCGGGTCGCCCCGACTGGTCCACCAGAGACCAGCGGGGCGGCCCGGATCACGGACCAGGCCCTCGGGTCGACCCTCGGAAGGTAGTACGACAGTGGCGAGAAAAGACCTCGACGTCCCCAGTGAGGACGTCGTCGACAAGGCGAAGTCGGACAGCGCAGCGCGTCGCAGCCCGTTCGCCCGCATCGCCCTGTTCATCCGCCAGGTGATCGCCGAGCTCAAGAAGGTCGTCACCCCGACCCGCAAAGAGCTGCTGAGCTACACCGGCGTCGTGCTGGTCTTCGTCGTCATCATGATGGCGCTGGTCACCGGCCTCGACTCCCTCTTCGGCCTCGTCGTCGGCTACGTCTTCGGCAACGGCCCCACCGGCAGCTGACGCTGCCCGCCGGCTGACGGACCACCCGGTCCGCGCCGTGCCCCTCGACCCCGTGGGATCGGCGAGGGCGACCCGGTCCGCCGGTTCCCTCTCCACACGGCCCCACTCTTCAAACGGAAGTTGAAATCCAGTGCCTGACAACGAGCGCGACGACATCGATCTCGCCCCCGCCGCCGAGCAGTCCTCCGAGGTCGCCGAGACGCAGGAGGGCGACGTCACCGACATCGACTCCGACGGCGACCAGGGCTCGGCCGAGGAGTCCGCGATCACCGTCGTCGACGAGGGCGACGAGGGCACCACCGACACGGACGACCTCGACGGCCTGCTCGACACGCTCGCCGAGGCCAGCGACCCGGAGGCCGACGCCGTCGTCGACGACGCGCTCGACATCGACGACGCCGCCGAAGCGGAGGCCGCCGTCGAGGCGACCGACGACGAGGCCGACTCCGAGGCGGAAGAACTGGCGAACGAGGGCGACGCCGTGGGCGCGAACGCCGTCATCGCCGAGGCCGAGCAGTCCGTGCAGGACGCCGACGCGCAGGTCGCCCAGGACGACGTCGACCTCGACGTCGTCAGCGAGCAGGCCGACGAGGTCGCGACCGACGACGACGAGGCCGAGGTCGACCCCTACGAGGCGTTCCGCTACGACCTCCGCGGCAAGCCGGGCAAGTGGTACGTCATCCACAGCTACGCCGGCTTCGAGCGTCGCGTGAAGCAGAACATCGAGAACCGCATGGTCTCCCTGACCATGGAGGACTACATCTACCAGGTCGAGGTCCCCATGGAGGACGTCGTCGAGATCAAGAACGGGCAGCGCAAGCTGGTCACCCGCGTGCGGATCCCCGGCTACGTGCTCGTCCGCATGGACCTCAACGAAGACTCCTGGTCGGTCGTCCGCCACACCCCCGGCGTCACCGGCTTCGTGGGCAACGCCCACAACCCGACGCCCCTCCGCTTCGAGGAGGCCTTCCAGATGCTGAAGAGCCTCGTCCAGGTGCAGGAGGCGGCACCCGCCGCCAAGGGCTCGGCCAAGGGCGGCAAGCAGGCCCAGCGGGTCATCCCCGCCGAGGTCGACTTCGAGATCGGCGAGACGATCACCATCAAGGAGGGCTCGTTCGCCGGTCTTCCCGGTACGATCAACGAGATCAAGCCCGAGAGCGGCAAGCTCACGGTGCTGGTCTCCCTGTTCGAGCGCGAGACTCCCGTCGAGCTCAGCTTCGACCAGGTCACCAAGCTCTAGTCCCCAGGACTTCAGCCCCACAGCTCCCCTAGATCACCGGAGTCCGCACCGCGGACCACCGGGAGAGCGGCCCGCGACCGCGGCCAGCTCGAACCCCACGAGAAGGAAAAGAACATGGCACCGAAAAAGAAGGTCACGGGTCTGATCAAGCTTCAGATCAACGCCGGCGCCGCGAACCCGGCCCCGCCCATCGGCCCGGCCCTGGGTCAGCACGGCGTGAACATCATGGAGTTCTGCAAGGCGTACAACGCCGCGACCGAGTCGCAGCGCGGCAACGTCGTCCCCGTCGAGATCACCGTCTACGAGGACCGCTCGTTCACGTTCGTGCTCAAGACCCCGCCCGCCGCGGAGCTCATCAAGAAGGCCGCCGGCGTCGCCAAGGGCTCGTCGACCCCGCACACCGACAAGGTCGGCAAGCTCACCATGGACCAGGTCCGTGAGATCGCCACCACCAAGCAGGCCGACCTGAACGCCAACGACATCGACGCCGCGGCGAAGATCATCGCCGGCACCGCCCGCTCCATGGGCATCACGGTCGACGCCTAGCCACACCCCCTCGTGCAGGCGACCCGCCTGCACGCACCAGACACCAGTGGGAGAGCCGGCCAGGCTCGCTACCACGTCCCCAGTACGAAGAGGTCCAACATGGCTCAGAAGTCCAAGGCGTACCGCGCCGCCGCCGAGAAGATCGAGGCCGGCAAGTTCTACAGCACCAGCGAGGCCGTCGCCGTCGCTCGTGAGACCGGCTCCAAGAAGTTCGACTCCACCGTCGAGGTCGCGCTGAAGCTCGGCGTCGACCCCCGCAAGGCGGACCAGATGGTGCGCGGCACCGTCATCCTCCCGCACGGCACGGGCAAGACCGCCCGCGTCATCGTCTTCGCCACGGGCGCCGCGGCCGAGGCCGCCATCGCCGCCGGTGCGGACGAGGTCGGCGGCGACGAGCTCATCGAGAAGGTCGCGGGCGGCTACACGTCGTTCGACTCGGCCGTCTCGACGCCCGAGCTCATGGGCAAGGTCGGCCGCCTCGGAAAGGTCCTCGGACCCCGCGGCCTCATGCCCAACCCCAAGACGGGCACCGTGACCCCCAACGTCGCGCAGGCCGTCAACGACATCAAGGGCGGAAAGATCGAGTTCCGTGTCGACAAGCACGCCAACGTGCACTTCGTCATCGGCAAGGCCGGCTTCTCGGAAGAGCAGCTGAACACCAACCTCGACGCCGCCCTCGACGAGGTCGTCCGTCTGAAGCCGTCCTCCTCCAAGGGCCGCTACATCACCAAGGGCACGCTGTCGACGACCTTCGGTCCCGGCATCCCCCTCGACATCAACGTCTTCTAGGCCGCCGCTGCACCGGCAGCATCTGCCCAGGCAGCGCACCTCGATCACCTGATCGTCACGACAGGCCGTCCCGCTCTCGAGCGGGGCGGCCTTCGTCGTCCCCGGCGCCCGCACCCGTCGTTCCCGCGTGCACCCGCCGGCGCGCGCGAGGGTCCGCGCGGGTTCCGCGGGTGTCGCTGGGGGTCAGCCGCGCCCGGCGCGCACGACGAGCACGAGGAGGGGCGGGTGCGGCACCATGGAGGCGTGACCGTCACCGCCCGCCCCGCCACCGCCTCCGACGCCCCGGCCCTCGCCTCCGTGGCGGCCCTCACGTTCCCCCTGGCGTGCCCGCCCGGAACGGCCCTGGCCGACATGGCCCGCTTCGTCACGACGGTGCTGAGCGAGCAGCGCTTCGACGAGTACCTCGCCGACCCGACACGGCACGTGCTCGCCCTGGAGGACGACGCGGCCGCCCCGGGCACCCCGCTGCTCGGTGCCCCGTTGCTCGGCTACGCGATGCTCGTCACCGGCGATCCCGCCGACGCCGACGTGGCCGCCGTGGTCGAGGCGCGACCGGCCGTCGAGCTGAGCAAGTTGTACGTGGCGCCCGACGCCCACGGGCAGGGCGCGGCGCGGGTGCTCATGGAGGCCGCGCTGGCGACGGCCACGGCGACCGGCGCCTCCTCGATCTGGCTGGGCGTCAACCAGCAGAACGCCCGCGCCCAGGCCTTCTACGCCAAGCACGGCTTCGAGCGGGCCGGCACGAAGCAGTTCACCGTGGGCACGGAGACGCACGACGACTTCGTCCTCGTGCGCGCGCTCTAGCCCGCGAGCCGGACCAGACACCCACGCCGCGACGTCACTCGTCGGCCACCCTCAGCACGAGCTTGCCGCGCGTGTGGCTCTGCTCGAGCCTGCTGTGCGCGTCGGCGGCGTCGGCGAGGTCGTAGATGTCGTCGACGTGCACGCGGAGGTCGCCCGAGTCGATCAGGCGCGAGAGGACCGCGAGCGTCGACGCGTCGGGGCAGACGGCGAACCCCGTCGAGCGGATGCCCCTCGCCTCGGCCTTCTCGGCGAAGGCGCGCCACGAGCGGAGCGGGGCGTGGACCGCGAGGCCGCCCGGCCGCAGCACGGCCAGCGACTGCTCGGCGACGTCGTCGTCGTCGACCAGCCCGATGACGACGTCGACGTCGCGCACGCTGCGGGCCAGCTCCGCCGAGCCGTAGTCGACGACCTCGTCCGCGCCCAGGTCGCGCAGCCAGCCGCTGTTGCGCTGCGACCCGGTGGCGACGACGTGCGCGCCGAAGTACGACGCGAGCTGGACGGCGAAGTGCCCGACGCCTCCTGCGCCGGCCTGGACGAGCACGCGCTGGCCCTCGTGCGCCTTGGCGACCTCGACGACCATGCCCCAGGCGGTGAGGGCGGCGAGCGGGACGCCGGCGGCCTCGACGTGCGAGAGAGTCGCGGGCTTCCGGGCGAGGGAGGTGGCGGGCACGCTGATGTACTCGGCGTACGTCCCGCTCGTGTGCGGGAACGCGGCCATGCCGAAGACCTCGTCGCCCGGGCGGAGCGGGTGGGCGGCGTAGGGGGCCTCGACAACGACGCCGCTGAAGTCGTGGCCGAGCACCGCGGGCCAGGCGCGGACGCCGCCGCTGTCGGCACGTCCGGCGCGGGCCTCGGCGTCGACCCGGTTCACGCCCGCGGCGTGCACCTTGACCAGCACGTCCGAGCCGACGCGGCACGGCCACGGCACGTCCGCGGCGATCAGCTCCTCGGGCCCGCCGGTCTTCTCGATCACCATGGCACGCATCGTCGTGTGCGTCATCGGGCTCCCCTGTCCGTCCGCGGCGCCCGACAGGGGCGTCCGTCTCCCCAGTGTCGACAGCAGATGAGTCGGTCGTGTTTCGCGGGTGTCACCGTCTGGCGAAACCTCGCTACGGTGACGGGATGAGACCCTCGACCACCACCGTGCCCGCCCTCGTGCCCGCCGCGCTCCGCCTGCTCGCGGCCCTGGCCGTGGTCGCGGCGGTCGTCGGCCAGTGGGTGCGCAGCGTCGAGAGCCCCGTGTACCAGTTCGCCAACTTCTTCGGCTACTTCACGATCCAGTCGAACCTGATCGCGGCGGTGGCGTTCGTCGTCGGGGCAGTGTTGCTGCTGCGCCGCCAGGCCGCGCCCGAGTGGAGCGTCGTGCTGCGCGGCGCTGCGGCGACCTACATGGTCACGACCGGCATCGTCTACAACGTGCTGCTGACGAACGTCGCCCTCGACAACTCGTTCAACGTGCAGTGGTCGAACGACGTCCTGCACAAGTGGATCCCGCTGTTCGCGCTGCTGGACTGGGTGCTGGTGGGCGACCGGGGGCGCATCGCCTGCCGGCGGCTCCCGGTGTTCCTGGTCTACCCGCTGGTCTGGCTCGTCGTGGTGCTGCTGCGCGGGCAGTCGTTCGTGCCTTACCCGTTCCTCGACGTGGAGCGCCTCGGCGCGGGCGGGGTCGCGGTCTGGTGCCTCGTCATCGCCGTGGTCATCGCCGGGCTGAGCGCGGTCGTGATCGGGCTGAGCCGGGTGCGGGTCCTCGGGGTCGACCACGGCAGCACTGACCACGATGGGGCAGTGCGCGGCAGGTCAGACCGCGGCGAGGCTCAGCGCAGCGGGTCGTAGGGCGGCGGCTCGTAGGCCCGGACGCCGGGGGCGAACGGGTCGACGGGAGCCTGGCGGGCCAGCGTGTCGAGCACGGTGTCGGCGAGGCCCACGAGGCGGTGGATCTCGTCGTCGTCGCGGTCGACCCACCGGCACTGCGGCACGGAGTCGACGGGGACGAAGTCCAGGTGCTGCTCCCACACGACCAGGGTGCGCTCGGCCCCGAGCACGTACTGCTGCCAGAACACCTGCCGCAGGTACGAGCGCGGGATGCTCGTCCAGGCCTTCTTCGTCGTCTTGATCTCGCAGAGCTCGACGGTGCCGTCGTCGCGCACGGCCACGCCGTCCGGCGTGGCGAGGTGGCGCTGCTGCTCGTGGGCGTGGAACAGCTTCGAGCTCGGCGCGATGCGGTGCTCGGACAGCACCCAGCGGGCGATCTCCGGCTCGCGGGCGCGACCGTGGTCGGTGTAGGCGTTGCCGCCGAAGCCGTTGCCGTACAGCTTGTCGAGCACGACGGCCTGCACGGCCCGCGGGCTCGAGAGGCGGGCGACGTCGGTGGCCGTGATGCCCCGGCTGCGGGCCCGCAGCCACGCGATGCGGTCGGTCGAGTCGGCGAGCACCCGGAGCTCGTGCGCCGGACGGCGCGGAGCCGGGGGAGGCGCGGCGAGGGTCTCGTCGTCGTCCCAGAGCGAGAGCATGGGCTGGACGACGGACATGTCTCCATTGTCGCTCGTGACCGGGGCAGGTCGCGACAGGGCGCCTCCTCGTGTCGGCCGCACGGAGGCGAGACGGAGGCGAGGCGGAGCCGCGGACGGCGCCGATCGGGCGTCAGACGGCGGCGGCGAGCTCGTCGATGGCCGCGGGGGAGAGGGCGTGGTGGATCGCGAGCATGCTCGCGCCGATCACGGCCGCCTTCTCGCCCGACCGCGACTGGACGATGCTGAGGTGCTCGGTGGCCAGCGGCATCGAGCGCGAGTAGACGACCTCTCGCACCCCGGCGATGAGGTGCTCGCCGGCCTGGGCCATCGAGCCGCCGATCGCGATCGTCGACGGGTTGATCATGTTCACACAGGCCGTGAGCACCTCGCCGATGTCGCGTCCGGCCTGGCGGACGGCCTGGATGGCGTCGATGTCGCCGGCGCGCACCAGGTCGATCACCTCGGCGCCGCCGGCGACGTCGTGGCCCTCGCGGCGCAGGGCGGCCGCGATCGCCGGGCCGGAGGCGACGGCCTCGAGGCAGCCGACGTTGCCGCAGTGGCAGGCGATGCCGGCGCCGCGCGGCACCTGCACGTGGCCGATGTCGCCCGCGATGCCCTGGGCGCCGCGCTGCAGCCGACCGCCCGAGATGATGCCGGAGCCGATGCCGGTGGCCACCTTGACGAACAGGAAGTGGTCGACGCCGGGCCAGGCGAAGCTCCGCTCGCCGAGGGCCATGATGTTGACGTCGTTGTCGACGAGGACCGGCACGTCGAGGTGCCCGCGCACCCAGCCGGGCACGTCGAAGCCGTCCCAGCCGGGCATGATCGGCGGGTTCACGGGCCGACCGGTGCTGAACTGCACGGGGCCGGGGAGCCCGATGCCGACCCCGATCAGGTCGCGGCGGGTGCGCCCCAGCTCGGCGAGCAGGGCGTCGGCCTCGGCGACCATCGTCGTGAGCACGCGCTCGGGCCCGTCGGCGATGTCGAGCAGCGAGCGGCGCCCGATGAGGGTCTCGCCGACGAGGTCGGTGAGCACGAGGTTGAGGTGGCCGGCGCCGAAGTCGGCCCCGAGCACGACCCGGGCCGACGGCACGAGGGCGACGCGGGAGGGCGGGCGACCGCCCGTCGAGACGGCGTCGGCGAAGGGCCCGACGAGCCCGAGCTCGACGAGGGCGTCGAGCCGCAGCCCGACGGTCGACCGGGCGAGGCCGGTCATCGCGGCGAGCTCGGCACGGGTGCGCGGGCGACCGTCGCGCAGCAGCTGGAAGAGCTCGCTGGCGCCGGTGCTGCCGAGCGCGGACGACCGCGTCGTGTCGGACATGGTGAGCAGTAAAGCACAGGGCGAGGCGACTGCCGAGACAAGGGCGCCGATCGATGACGACTTTTGCTTGCGCTCCGACAGAAGTGGTCCTATGGTCGGTCTCGATCAGCGGTGATCGACTCCCCACGAGGGGCAGCGACGCCGTACTCGCCCCACTCGAAGAGGAGTCCCCCTGGTGACATCACCGATCTCGGTCCAGCTCTACACGGTCAGGGACGCCATCGCGGCCGACCTGCCCGGCACCCTCCAGCGCCTCGCCGACATCGGCTACACGCAGGTCGAGCCGTGGGGCTTCGTCGAGCGCGTCGAGGAGTACGCCGAGGCGCTGCCCGCCGCCGGCCTCACCGCGCCGAGCGCCCACGCCAAGCTCGTCGGCCAGGACCTCGAGCCGATCTTCGCCGCGGCCGTCCGGCTCGGCGTCGGCACCGTCATCGACCCGCACATCGACGAGACGCGCTGGGTCACCCGCGAGGACGTCGAGGCGATCGCCGCCGAGTTCGTCGCGATCTCCGACGCCGCAGCGGCCCACGGCCTCTCGGTCGGCTACCACAACCACGAGTTCGAGCTCGAGTCCGTCATCGACGGCACCCCCGCCCTCGAGATCTTCGCCGCGGCCCTGCCGGCCGGCGTCGTGCTCGAGGTCGACACCTACTGGGTCGAGGTCGGCGGCGTCGACGCGGCCGAGCTGCTGGCCCGTCTCGGCGACCAGGTGCAGTTCCTGCACGTCAAGGACGGCCCGAAGAGCAAGGACGACTCCGAGCAGGTCGCTGTCGGCAAGGGCGTCATGCCCGTCCGCGACATCCTCCGGGCCGCCCCGCAGGCCCTCGCCGTCGTCGAGCTCGACGACACCCGCGGCGACGTGTTCACCGCCCTGACCGACAGCTACGAGTTCCTGCAGGGAGTCCGCGCATGACCGACACCGCCACGACCGCCGACACCGTCGCCGCCCGCGACGCCCGCACCGGTCCCGTCGGTGTCGGCGTGATCGGCGCCGGCGTGATCAGCGACCAGTACCTCGGCAACCTGACGAAGTTCCCCGACCTCGAGGTGCTCTTCGTCGCCGACATCGACGAGCCCCGCGCCGCGGCCCAGGCCGAGAAGTGGGGCGTGCCCGGCAGCGGCTCGGTCGACGAGCTGCTCGCCCACGACGGCGTCGAGATCGTCGTCAACCTCACGATCCCCGCCGCCCACGTCGAGGTCGCGCTCAAGGCCGTCGCGGCCGGCAAGCACGTCTGGGGCGAGAAGCCCTACGCCCTCGACCGCGAGAGCGGCGCCCGTCTGCTGCAGGCCGCGAAGGAGGCGGGGGTGCGGGTCGCCGTCGCTCCCGACACGTTCCTCGGGTCGGGCATCCAGACCGGGCTCCGCGTCGTCCGCCGCGGCGACATCGGCACGCCCCTCACCGGCCTGGCGCTGTTCCAGGTGCCCGGCCCCGAGTCATGGCACCCGAGCCCCGAGTTCCTGTTCGCCTACGGTGCCGGCCCCATGTTCGACGTCGGCCCGTACTACCTCACGACCCTCGTGCAGGTCTTCGGCCCGGTCGCGAAGGTGACCGCCACCTCCTCGAAGGCCCGCGAGACGCGCGTCATCGGTTCCGGCCCGAAGGCGGGCACCGAGTTCCCCGTCGAGGTGCCCACGCACATCAGCGCCCTGCTGCAGTTCGAGGACGGCGCGAGCGCGCAGGCCGTCTTCAGCTTCGACTCGAAGCTGGCCCGTGCCGGGTTCGTCGAGATCGCGGGCACCGAGGGCACGGCCGTGTTCCCCGACCCGAACGAGTTCGAGGGCGACACCGTCGTGCACACCGGCGGCGAGGAGCCGACCGTCGTGCCCGCCTCCGGCTCGACGTTCACCCGCGGCACCGGCGTGGCCGAGCTCGCCCAGGCGATCCGCGAGGGCCGTCGCGAGCGCGTCCCCGGCGAGCTGGCGTTCCACGTGCTCGACGTCATGGTCTCGCTGGCCGAGTCGGCCGAGCGCGGCGAGGGCGTCGTCGTCGAGTCGTCGCTCGAGCCCACGCCCGAGCTGCCCGAGGACTGGGACCCGTCGGTCCCGACCCTGGGCTGATCCGTCGGCGGGCCGGCCTCGACGACGAGGCCGGCCCGCCACCGGGACACCGTCCCCCTCCACTTTCCCTCCCACAGCACCACAGCACCACCGCAGCACTGCACCGAAGCAGCTCAGCACCACCGCACCACCGCCACACAGCACTTCCCCCGCTCGATGAAGAGACCTCTCGAAGATGAGAAACCAGGAGAAGACATGAACACGAAGAAGTTCCGCTGGGTCGCCGCCCTCGCCGTCGGCGTCGTCGCGGCAGGGTCGATGACCGCCTGCTCCGCCTCCGGCGGCAGCGGCGACAGCGACACGATCACCTACTGGGCCAGCAACCAGGCCCCCACGGTCGAGCGCGACGCCGAGATCCTGCAGGAGTCGATCGACCGGTACACCGAGGAGACCGGGGTGAAGGTCGACCTCGAGGTCATCCCGTGGTCCGACCTCTACAACCGCATCCTCACCGCCGTCTCGAGCGGCGAGGGCCCCGACGTGCTCAACATCGGCAACACCTGGGCGGTGTCGCTCCAGTCGAGCGGCGCGTTCGTGCCCTGGGAAGGCGAGGCCCTCGACGAGATCGGCGGCCAGGACCGCTTCGTCCAGTCGAGCTTCGCCACCGGCGGCGCCGAGGGCCAGGCCCCGACCTCCGTGCCGATCTACGGCCTGTCGTACTCGCTGTACTACAACACCGCCATGTTCGAGGCGGCGGGCATCACCACGCCTCCCGCCACGTGGGACGAGTTCGTCGAGGACGCCAAGAAGCTGACAATCGACACCGACGGGGACGGCCAGATCGACCAGTGGGGCGTCACGATGGCCGGCTCGAGCATCACGAACAACGCCCACCAGGCGTTCGTCCGCGGCCTGCAGAACGGCGGCTCGCTCTACGACGACGACGGCAACCCCGACTTCGGCAACGACGGCGTCGTGACCGGCGTCAAGGAATGGGTCGACCTGATGGCCGTCGACAAGGTCGTCTCGCCGTCCGACGCCGAGAGCGTCAACGGCTCCGACATGGCCGCCACCTTCGCCGAGGGCCAGGCCGCGATGTTCTTCGACCAGGCTCCCGG
This sequence comes from Frigoribacterium sp. CFBP 8766, assembly GCF_014841435.1. Classification (NCBI taxonomy): domain Bacteria; kingdom Bacillati; phylum Actinomycetota; class Actinomycetes; order Micrococcales; family Microbacteriaceae; genus Frigoribacterium; species Frigoribacterium sp. CFBP 8766. The sequence goes on along the minus strand of NZ_JACYTX010000002.1, from coordinate 1,121,591 downwards.
CGACAACCTGAAGTCGCGGAACTTCACGGACTACGCCGCGGCCCCCGTGCCGATGGAGACCGCCGACGCCACCGGCCTCGAGGGCACCCAGAGCCACGTCGCCGGCATCAACGTCAGCGTCTTCGAGAACTCGGGCAACAAGGAGGCGGCGATCGACTTCGTCAAGCACCTCACGAGCGACGACGAGCAGAAGTACCTCAACGAGTCGTTCGGCTCGCTGCCCGTGGTCACCACCGCGTACGACGACCCGGCGTTCCAGACGGACGTCATCAAGCTGAAGCAGACGATCCTCGCGGACCACGCCCAGCCCATGCCCCTCTACCCCTCCGAGGGGCAGATGGAGACCCTGGTCGGCACCGCGATCAAGGACCTCCTCGCCACCGCGGCCCAGGGCGGCTCCGTCAGCGAGGCCGACGTCAAGTCGGCCCTCGAGGACGCGAACAGCCAGATGACCACGGGTCAGTAGCCCCGTCCCACCGTGCGGGGACCCGTCCGGTCGGCAGCGTCAGCGCTGCCGGCCGGACGGGCCCCCCTGCCCCGCCCGAGAGGACCGTCATGACCGTCAACGTTCTGCCCCCCGCCACCGCCGAGAAAGAATCGGCTCCCGATCCGCACCAGCTGGCTCCGATCGAGCCCGCGAAGCGCAAGAAGCACCGTTCGCCGCTCGCCTACTTCTTGGTCGCCCCCGCGGCCCTGGCCGAGCTCCTCGTCCACATCGTCCCCATGGTGCTCGGCATCTGGATCGCGTTCATCACCCTGAACCAGCTCAGCATCGCCAACTGGGTCAACGCGCCCTTCGTCGGCCTGCAGAACTTCGTCACGGCCCTCGACCCCAGCTCGCCGATCGCCGGCCAGCTCTACGGGGCCCTCGGCCGCACCCTGCTCTTCACCGTGATCGTCGTCGCGATCGCGTGGAGCATGGGCATGCTCGGCGCCGTGCTGCTGACCAGCTCGTTCAAGGGGCGCGGCCTGCTCCGCACGCTGTTCCTCGTGCCCTACGCGCTGCCCTCGTACGTCGGCACCATCGCCTGGGCCTTCATGTTCAACCAGCGCGACGGGGCCATCAACCGGTTCCTGGTCGACGACCTCGGGATCCTGCAGGACCGGCCCTTCTGGCTCCTCGGCGGGAACTCGTTCTGGGCGATCGTCATCGTGACCGCGTGGCAGTTCTGGCCCTTCGCGTTCCTGATGCTGCTCGCGGCACTGCAGAACATCCCGGGCGACGTCTACGAGGCCGCCAGCCTCGACGGCGCCAGCCTCTGGAAGCAGTTCACGAACATCACGCTGCCGATGGTCAAGCCAGCCAATGCCGTGCTGCTGCTCATCATGAGCCTCTGGATCTTCAACCAGTTCAACGTGCCCTACGTGCTCTTCGGTCCGGCCTCGCCCGAGCAGGCGACGCTCATCTCGCCGCTGATCTACCAACAGAGCTTCAACAACTGGAACTTCGGCCTCGGCGGTGCCATGAGCGTCATGCTCCTGGTCGTGCTGCTGATCGCGTCGGCGTTCTACATCCGGATGGTCCTCCCGAAGGGGCAGAACGACAATGATTGAGACCCGCGGCTTCAAGATCTTCCGCTTCTTCGGGCTGGCGTTCCTGTCGCTGGTCGTGATCGTCCCGCTCTACGTGGTGCTCACGACCTCGATCAAGCCGCTGGCCGACGTGCAGGGCCTCTTCACCTGGATCCCCTCGCGCGTCACCCTCGAGCCCTACGTACAGATCTGGCAGACGGTGCCCCTGGCGTCGTACTTCAAGAACAGCCTGATCGTCACCATCTCGGCGACGATCCTGTCGGTGGCGATGGCCGTGCTGGCCGCCTACGCGCTGGCTCGCCTGCGCTTCAAGGGCCAGCGCAGCTTCAGCCTCGTGGTGCTGTCGACGCAGATGTTCCCCGGCATCCTGTTCCTCCTGCCGCTGTTCCTGATCTTCGTGCAGATCCAGCGCACGGTCGGGGTGCAGCTGACCGGCAGCTACCTGGGCCTGATCATCACCTACATGACGTTCAGCCTGCCGTTCTCGATCTGGATGCTGACGGGCTACTTCGCCTCCATCCCGAAGGAGCTCGAGGAGGCGTCGATGATCGACGGCACGGGTCGCCTCGGCGCCCTGTTCCGCGTGATCATCCCCGTCGCGAAGCCCGGCATCATCGCCGTCGCGGTCTACGCCTTCATCACCGCCTGGGGCGAGGTGCTCTTCGCCTCCGTGCTCACGAGCAAGGACACCCGGACCCTGTCGATCGGCCTGCGGGCGTACGCCTCGCAGCAGGACGTCTACTGGAACCAGCTGATGGCGGCCTCGGTCGTCGTCTCGCTGCCCGTGCTGATCGGCTTCATGCTCGTGCAGAAGCACCTCATCACCGGTCTGTCCTCCGGTGCCGTCAAGTGACGCCGACCGGCCTGGCCTGACGGGGGCGGAGCGGTGACCGACGTGGGGGAGGCGGCGCCTCGCCTCGCGGACGTCGCCCCGACCCGGAGGGCCGAGGCCTCGGTCGCGCCCCTCCGGGTCGGCGTGGTGGGCGGCGGGTTCATGGGGCGGGTGCACACGGCGGCGGCCCGGGCGGCCGGCGCGCAGGTGGTCGCCGTCGCGTCCTCGAGCCCGGCCAGCGCCTCCTTCGCGGCCGCCGCCCTGGGTGTCCCGACCGCCCACGACAGCGTGCAGGACCTGCTCGACGACCCCGGCGTCGACGTCGTCCACCTCTGCACACCGAACGCCCTGCACGCGGGGCTCGCCCTCGCCGCCCTGGCGGCCGGCAAGCACGTGGTCTGCGAGAAGCCGCTGGCCACCTCGACGGCCGAGGCCGACGAGCTCGTGCGAGCAGCCCTGGTGGCAGGCAGGACCGCCGCCGTCCCGTTCGTCTACCGGTACCACCCGATGGTGCGGGAGGCGCGGGCCCGGGTGGCCTCGGGCGTCACGGGACGCGTGCTCAGCGTCCGGGGCAGCTACCTGCAGGACTGGTTGCTCGACCGCGACGACGTCGACTGGCGCGTCGACTCGGCCGCGGGAGGCCCCTCGCGCGCCTTCGCCGACATCGGCAGCCACCTCGTCGACCTGGTCGAGTTCGTCCTCGGCGACCGCGTCGCCGCCCTCTCGGCCGTCCTCGACCGGGCCCACGCCGAGCGCGGCGGCCGCCCCGTCGACACCGAGGACGAGGCGGCGGTCGTCTTCGAGACGGCGCGCGGGGTGATCGGCACCCTCTTCGTGTCGCAGGTGGCGCCGGGGCGGAAGAACCGCCTCCTCGTCGACGTCGCCGGCACGGCGGAGAGCCTGGAGTTCTCGCAGGAGGAGCCCGACCGGCTCTGGATCGGGCGCCGCGCCGCGTCCGAGGTCGTGTCGCGCGACGCGGCCCGGCTGGTGCCGGACGCGGCCCGCCTCTCCACGCTCCCGGCCGGGCACCCGATGGGCTACCACGACGCCTTCGCCTCGTTCGTCCGCGACGTGCACGACGCCGTGCGCGGCGGACGGCCGGAGGGGCTGCCGACCTTCGAGGACGGCCGCCGCGCCGTCGTCGTCACCGAGAGCGTCCTGCTCGCCGCCGCCGAGCGGCGCTGGGTGGACGTGCCCTCGTGAACCACCGCCCCGTGGACCAGGATGGAGCTGCGCCGGGTGCCGACGCACCGACGACGAGAGAGGCCGACATGGGCGAGAGCTCGCACCCCGTCACGCTGTTCACCGGCCAGTGGGCCGACCTGCCGTTCGAGGAGGTGGCGGCGCTCGCCGCGGGCTGGGGCTACGACGGCCTCGAGATCGCCGCGTCGGGCGACCACCTCGACCTCGAGCGCGCGGACGAGGACGACGCCTACCTCCGCGGCCGGCTCGACGTGCTCGAGCGGCACGGCCTCGGCGTCTGGGCCATCTCGAACCACCTCACGGGGCAGGCCGTCTGCGACGACCCGATCGACTTCCGGCACCAGGCGATCGTGCGGCCGAGCACGTGGGGCGACGGCGAGCCCGAGGGCGTCCGACAGCGTGCGGCCGAGGACATGAAGCGGGCGGCCAGGGTCGCCCGGCGGATGGGCGTCGACACGGTCGTCGGGTTCACCGGCTCGTCGATCTGGCCGTACGTCGCGATGTTCCCGCCCGTGCCCGAGAGCGTCATCGACGCCGGCTACGAGGACTTCGCCGCCCGCTGGAACCCCATCCTCGACGTCTTCGACGGCGAGGGCGTGCGGTTCGCCCACGAGGTGCACCCCTCCGAGATCGCCTACGACCACTGGACGAGCGTCCGCGCCCTCGACGCGATCGAGCACCGCGAGGCCTTCGGCTTCAACTGGGACCCGTCGCACATGCTCTGGCAGGGCGTCGACACGATCGGGTTCATCGTCGACTTCGCCGACCGGATCTACCACGTCGACTGCAAGGACACGCGCGTCCGGCCGAGCAGCGGCCGCGCCGGCGTGCTCGGCTCGCACCTGCCCTGGGGCGACCCCCGTCGCGGCTGGGACTTCGTCTCGACCGGGCACGGCGACGTCGACTGGGAGTCGGCGTTCCGCACCCTCGACGCCGTCGGCTACGCCGGGCCGATCTCGATCGAGTGGGAGGACGCCGGCATGGACCGGCTGCACGGGGCGCCCGAGGCGCTGGCCCACGTGCGCTCGCTGCTCTGGCCCCGGTCGACCGCCTCCTTCGACGCGGCCTTCTCGAACCAGTAGCCGCTCCGCCCACGAACAGGGAGAACCCCGTGCCCCGCACCCTCCAGCCCGGACAGTCGAGCCGCGTGCTCGTCGTCGACCCCGCGACCGGCGACGTCGAGGTCGCCCTCGAGAGCACGACCGTGCTCGTCGAGGCGCCCAACTGGAGCCCCGACGGCCGCTGGCTGGTCGTCAACGCCGACGGGCTGCTCTGGCGCGTGCCCGCCGACGCACGCGGCGTCGACGAGACGGCGCTCGAGCCGGTCCCGCTGGGCGACGTGCCCGAGATCAACAACGACCACGTGATCGCCCCCGACCAGGGCAGCGTGTTCGTCAGCTCGCGCGACGGCCACCTGTACGAGGTCCCGTGGGACGGTGTCGCGCCCGGCGGCGAGGCACGCCGCGTCACGCGCGAGCACCCTGCCGGCCGAAACCACAAGAACTACCTGCACGGCGTCTCGCCCGACGGCGCGACGCTCAGCGTGATCGTCGGCGCCCTGCCCGAGGCAGTGGCCGATCCCGACGACGAGGAGGCGCGGGCCGGCTGGCAGACGAACGTCGTGCTGGTCTCGGTGGCCGACGGCGCCCCGACCTCCGTCACCGCGGACGGCCACCCCGACGACGGTGCGGAGTTCTCGCCGGACGGTCGGCACGTCTGGTTCAACTCGGAGCGGGCGTCGGGCGGCGTGGCGGGACACGCGCAGCTGTTCCGCGCCCGGCCGGACGGCGGCGAGCTCGTGCAGGTGACCGACGACGAGCTCGTGAACTGGTTCCCGCACGTCTCGCCCGACGGGTCGGCCCTGCTCTGGCTCGGCTACCCGACGGGCACCCTCGGCCACCCCGAGGACCGCGACGTCGTGCTCCGCACCCTGCCGCTCGGCACCGACGGGCTGCCGACGCCGGGGGAGCAGCCGCACGAGGTGCTGCGGCTGCTCGGCGGCCAGGGCACGATCAACGTGCCGTGCTGGGCACCCGACTCGACTCGCTTCGCCTGCGTGGACTACCCGCGCAGCTGAGCAGCACCCACGACGGGAGCCGCCGAGGGCGGGACCCGGCGCCGAGCTGGGTCCCGCCCTCGCGCTCGGACGTCAGGCCGTCGGCAGCAGCTCGGCGACCTTCCCGCCCGCGATGCGCAGGCGCCGCTCGGCGCGCCGGGCCACGGCCGAGTCGTGCGTGACGATCACGAGGGTCAGCCCGCGGTCGCGCCAGACGCCCTCGAGCAGGTCCATGATCTCGTCCCGGGTGGCCTCGTCGAGCGATCCCGTCGGCTCGTCCGCCAGCAGCACGGTCGGCTCCGTGACCAGGGCGCGCGCGATGGCGACCCTCTGCTGCTGACCGCCGCTGAGCTCGCCCGGCAGGTGGTCGGCCCGCTCCGCGAGCCCGACCGAGGCCAGCGCCTCCTTCGCCCTCGTCCGCCGCTCGGGGCGCGGTACCGAGTCGTCCGCGAACGCCGTCTGGACGTTCTCCGCCGCCGTCAGCGTCGGGATCAGGTTGAAGCCCTGGAACACGAAGCCGACGTCGCGGGCCCGCACCGCGGCCAGCGCCCGGTCGCCCGCCGCCGAGAGGTCGGAGTCGCCGAGCCGCACCGTGCCGCTCGTCGGCCGGTCGAGCGCCCCGAGCATCTGCAGCAGGGTCGACTTGCCGCCTCCGGTCGGGCCCTGGATCGCGACCATCTGGCCGGCGGGGATCTCGAGGTCGATCCCGTCGAGGGCGGTGACGGTCTTCTTCCCCTGCGAGTAGGTCTTGGTGACGGCGGTGAGCGTGTACATGGGCGTGGTGCCTCCGGAGGCGCTGGTCGGGTCGGTGAGTCCGGCGGGTGCCGGCAGGGCGGTGGCGCGGACGTCGGTGCCGGTCGGCTCCGGGGTCGCCCCGGTCACGCGACGCTCCTCAGCGCCTCGGCCGGGCGCAGCCGCGACGCGCGCCAGCCGCCCACGGCGCCGGCGAGCAGCCCGCCGACGACGGCCAGGCCGACGGCGAGCAGCACGACCGAGATCGTCACCGGGGCGTGCAGGACGACGTCGGTCGTCGCCGTGGCCAGCTGCTGGCCGAAGCCGCCGCCTGCTGCGGCCGCACCTCCTGCATCGGCTGCCGCTCCGGGCCCGCCGGCACCCCCGCCGGGACCTGCCGCGGCGGTCGTGGCCGCAGCCGACAGGGTCGGGGCGACGAGGTCCACCACGAGCAGCCCGACGAGGCCCGCCGCGACGCCGACGACGCCGCCGACGAGGCCCTGCACGAGCGACTCGCCCGCCACCTGGCGGGTGATCCGCGCGTTGCTCCAGCCGATCGCCTTGAGGGTGCCGAACTCGCGGGTGCGGCGGCTGACGCCCGAGACGGTGAAGAGGATCGCGATGAGGAACGCCGCGGCCAGCACGATGACCGAGAGCCAGGTGCCGAGCTTGCCGATCAGGTCGGAGGCGGTCGTCAGCGAGCCGGAGACGCTCGACGCGAGGTCCGACTGCGTGCTCACGGTCGCGTCGGGCAGGGCGGCCTGCAGGTCGGTCTTCAGCGCGTCGACGCCGCTGGCGCTCGCCGCGGTCACGTACACGTCGCTGATCTGGTCGGTCAGCCCGCTGAGCGCCTGCGCGGTGTCGAGGGGGACGTAGGCGTCGGAGGCGGTGGCCGCGTCGGACGACGTGGACGCGACGATCCCGACCACGGTGAAGTCGGTGCCGCCGATCGCCAGCGTGTCGCCGACCGCGAGCTCGGCGCTGGTCGCGTAGGTCTGGTCGAGCACGACGACGTCGGTGCCCGCGTCGTCGGCGGCGAGGGTGCGGCCGTCGACGAGCGAGGCGCTGGTCAGGGGACCGACCGCGGCCGCGCTGGGGTCGAGGCCCGTGACCGAGAACTGGTCGACGTCGAACGCGCTGCCGCCGGCGCCGTCCGCCCCGCCCGTGGGAGGTGCGGGCTGGCTGCCCGAGTCGGTCCCGTCCGTGCCGGTCCCGGTGCCGCCGCCGGTCGTGCCGTCGGTGCCGGCGCCTCCTGCGCCCTGGGAGAAGTCGGGCAGCGTGCCCGAGAAGCTGGAGTTCTCGAGGCTCAACGTGGCCGTCGCGGCGGACACGCCGTCGACGCCCTCGACCGTCGTCAGGGCCGACGAGGCGAAGGTCGCCGTGCCGCGGGCGGCCGAGAGGGTGCTCTGCGCGACCTCGGTGCTGCCGTCGTCGGTGGTCGTGCCGTCGCCCGAGCCGAAGGCGAACTGCTGGCCGGGCCCGCCGCCGTCGGCGCCCGGCTCCGCGGTCTGCGTGATCGTGACGTCGGTGCCGACGCCGTAGACGGACTCGAGCACGGACGACTGCGCGTTCCGCACGCCGGCCGCCACGCCGCTGACGACGATGACGAGCGCGATCGCGAGCGCCATGCCGGCCGCGATCACCACGGTCTGCTTGCGTCTGTTGCTCAGCTCTCTGAGCAGGTAGGTCAGGAACATCGGGGGTCTCCTCGGTGCAGGGGGATCCGCGGGGGATCAGGTCGGAGGCGACGCTAGGGAGGCGGTCTCGCAGCACCCGATGGGCCGTCCATGAGGTTCCTATGAGAGACGCGCAGGCAACGCATCGGAGCAGCACAGTCCGTTCATAGGAACCGGCTCGAAGCTGAGTGCGTGACCACGACGACCCCCACCCCCGCGCAGGCCCCCCGACTCACCCGGGCTGACGGCTCGCCCCTCCGAGTCCTCGTCGTCGACGACGAGAACAGCCTCACCGACCTCCTCTCGATGGCCCTCCGCTACGAGGGATGGGACGTCAAGGCCGCCGCCGACGGGCAGGGCGCCCTCGCTCTGGCCCGCGAGTTCCAGCCCGACGCGATCGTGCTCGACTGGATGCTGCCCGACATCGACGGCATCCAGGTGCTCGGCCGTCTGCGCGCCGGGGGCGACGACACCCCGATCCTGTTCCTCACCGCGAAGGACTCCGTCGAGGACCGCGTCTCCGGCCTGACGGCGGGCGGCGACGACTACGTCACCAAGCCGTTCTCCCTCGAGGAGGTGGTGGCCCGGCTCCGCGGCCTCATCCGTCGGTCCGCGTCGGCCGTGAGCGAGGCCGGCGACAGCCGCATCGTCGTCGGCGACCTGGTGCTCGACGAGGAGAGCTACGAGGTGCACCGCGGCGACCGCGAGGTCGAGCTGACCGCCACCGAGTTCGAGCTGCTGCGCTTCCTGATGCGCAACCCGCGCCGGGTGCTCAGCAAGGCGCAGATCCTCGACCGCGTCTGGAGCTACGACTTCGGCGGCAAGTCGAGCGTCGTCGAGATCTACATCTCGTACCTCCGCAAGAAGATCGACGCGGGCGAAGAGGCGATGATCCACACCGTGCGCGGCGTGGGCTACGTCATCAAGCCCACGTCGTGAGCGCGGCCGCACCCGGAGGGTCCCGTCTCGGCGGGCTCCTCGGGCGCGTGCCCCGCGCCTCCGCCCCCCTCACGCTCCGCAACCGCCTGATCCTCAGCATCGTCGCGATCGTGGTGCTCCTGACCGTGGTCATCGGCACCGTGAGCGTGGTCGCGCTGCGCGGCTCGCTGATGCGCCAGCTCGACGACGACCTCACGAGCGCGACCGGCCGGGCCGTGGCCGCCGCCTCCGTCGGGGGATCGTCCGGCCGCCCGAGCCTGAGCCCGGACAGCGACGCGCTCGGCGCGCCGCGCCAGGCGCCGGGCACCTTCACCGCCGTGCTCGTCGGCGACGTCGTGCAGCAGGCCTTCACCGTCACCGAGGCGGGCGAGCTCGAGGATCCCCTCACCGACGAGATCACCTCTGCGCTCGCGACCGTGCCCGACGCGGGCGGACCGGTCACCGTGTCGCTCGGCTCGGACCTCGGCGGCTACCGGGTCGAGGCCGTCCCCGTGACCCTCACGTCGCGGAGCGGCGGCACCGTGTCGTCGGGCTACCTCGTCGTGGGCCTGCCCACCGACAGCGTGACCCAGACCGTCGCCGGGATGATCGCCTCCATCGCCTTCGTCACCCTGCTCGGCCTCGTCGTCGCGATCCTCATCGCGTACGCCGTGGTGCGGCGGGCGCTCCGCCCCCTCGAGAGGCTCTCGGACACCGCGCTGCGCGTGGCCGAGCTGCCCCTCGACCGCGGCGAGGTGGCCCTCGCCGAGCGGGTCGACGAGCAGGACACCGACACGCGCACCGAGGTCGGCCGGGTGGGAGCCTCGCTGAACCACATGCTCGGCCACGTAGCGGCGGCGCTGGAGGCGCGGCAGCAGAGCGAGAACAAGGTGCGGCAGTTCGTCGCCGACGCCTCGCACGAGCTGCGTACCCCCCTGGCGTCCGTCCGCGGCTACGCCGAGCTGACCCGGCGGATGGGCGCGGGCCTGCCCGACGACGTCGTGTACGCGATGGGCCGCATCGAGTCCGAGTCGCTGCGCATGACCTCGCTCGTCGAGGACCTGCTGCTCCTCGCCCGCCTCGACGAGGGTCGCGACATCGTCGTGGCCGACGTCGACCTCACCCGCGTGGTGCTCGACGCCGTCAACGACGCAGGGGTGGCCGACCCGGCCCACGACGTCGACGTCGTGCTGCCCGACGAGCCGGTCGTCGTGCCCGGGGACGCGATGCGCCTGCACCAGATCGTCGCGAACCTGCTCACCAACTCGCGGACCCACACGCCGGAGGGCACGCCCGTGCACGTCGCCCTGGGCGTCGACGAGTCGGCGCGCCGTGCCGTCGTCACGGTGTCCGACGAGGGCCCGGGCATCGACCCGGCGGTGCTGCCCGTGCTGTTCGAGCGCTTCGCCCGGGCCGACAGCTCCCGCTCGCGCAAGGCCGGCTCGACCGGCCTCGGGCTCGCCATCGTCGAGGCCGTCGCGCACGCCCACGGCGGCGACGTCTCGGTCGCCAGCAGCGCCGACGGCGCCGTCTTCACGGTGCGGCTGCCGCTCGCCGCGCCGCCCGCCGCTGCCGCCTGACACTCGCAGCGTCGGGTGCGGGGCGACCGCCGCCCGACCGCAGGAGGCGCGACTTGCGTCGACGCGCCTCCTGCGTCTACTGTGTACCCAGCCCAAGACCGCCGGTTGTCCCTGTCTGCTCGCAGACGGAGACCGAAGGTTCTCGAGAGAGAGCGACCAGCGCAGGTGTGTGAAGTCGTTCCTCGCTTCTGCGAGATCCAGCTCCGTGCGCCAGCGCCGGAGCTTTTTCCATGCCCCGTCCTCGGACGAGACGTGAGCGAGTGCCCGGGGGCTGCCGGCACACCCACGTTTTAGGAGAGCCATGGCGAACAAGGAAGCATCGGTCGCCGAGCTCACGGAGAACTTCCGTAGCTCGACCGCCGTTCTGCTCACCGAGTACCGCGGTCTCACTGTGGCAGAGCTCAAGGAGCTCCGCACCGCCATCAGTGCAGACGCGACGTACGCCGTGGTGAAGAACACGCTCAGCAAGATCGCGGCGAACAACGCCGGCATCAGCTCGTTCGACGACGAGCTCGTCGGCCCGTCTGCGATCGCCTTCGTGCACGGAGACCCTGTCGCCGTCGCCAAGAGCATGCGTGACTTCGCCAAGGCACACCCCGCGCTGATCGTGAAGGGCGGTTACTTCGACGGTAACGCGCTGACCGCAGCCGAGGTCACCAAGCTCGCCGACCTCGAGTCGCGGGAGGTGCTGCTGGGCAAGCTGGCCGGCGCCTTCAAGGCCTCGCTGTTCGGCGCTGCTTACCTGTTCAACGCTCCGCTGTCGCAGGCCGTCCGTACGGTCGAGGCGCTGCGCGCGAAGCAGGAAGCCGACAGCTAACAGCTGTCGCAGCAACCACCACCACTTACAGAACACAACAAGGAGAACACCATGGCGAAGCTCACGCAGGACGAACTGATCGAGGCCTTCAAGGAGCTCACGCTCATCGAGCTCAGCGACTTCGTGAAGAAGTTCGAAGAGGTCTTCGAGGTCACCGCTGCTGCCCCCGTGGCCGCTGCCGGTGCCGCCGGCCCCGCCGCCCCCGCTGAGGAGGTCGAGGAGAAGGACAGCTTCGACGTCGTCCTCGAGGCTGCCGGCGACAAGAAGATCCAGGTCATCAAGGAGGTCCGCGCGCTCACGAGCCTCGGCCTCGGCGAGGCGAAGGCCGTCGTCGACGGTGCCCCCAACACCGTCATCGAGGGTGCGAACAAGGAGACGGCCGAGAAGGCCAAGGCTCAGCTCGAGGCTGCCGGCGCCACCGTCACCCTCAAGTAGTCTGCGGGGCCCACGGCCCCTCGCGACCTCGGTCGCACAGCACTGCCTGCTCTCACGAGCACAGGAGGCGCTGCTCCCCACGGGGAGCGGCGCCTTCGTCGTTCCCGGGTGCGGTCCACGGCAGCGGGTTCGGCGGGTCCTCGTCACCTCCGGCGGGTCAGCGCGGACCCGCCGTGGGCGACGCGGACCCGCCGCATGCCGCTCCGACCCGCCGCGCGCAGCCTCAGCCGCGAGCGACGACCGAGTGGCGGCGGCCGTAGATCGCGTACACCGCGACCCCGACGCCCATCCACACGGCGAACGCGGCCCACGTGATCCCGCCGAGGGTCACCATGAGCAGCACGCACGTCGCGAAGCCGAGCAGCGGGACGACCGGGTACAACGGCACGCGGAACGTCCGCTCGAGCTCGGGCCGGTTGCGGCGCAGCCAGATGACCGACAGGTTCACGAGCGCGAACGCGAAGAGCGTGCCGATGCTCGTCGCGTCGGCGAGGGCCCCGAGGGGGATGAACGCCGCCGTGAGGGCGACCGCGCCGCCGACGATCAGGGTGCCGGCGACGGGCGTGCGCGTCCGCGGCGAGACCCGGCCCAGGATGGACGGCACGAGCCCGTCCCGGGCCATCGACAGGAAGATGCGCGTCTGCCCGTAGAGCACGGTCAGGACGACGGAGGCGATGGCCGCGACCGCGGTCACCGCGAAGAGGAAGGCCACCCAGGGCTGGCCCGTGATGTCGGCGACGATCGTCACGAGGGTCGCCTCGCCGTCGGTGAAGTCCTGCCAAGGGCGGGCTCCGACCGCGGCCACGGCGACGAGGATGTACAGCACCGTGATGATGACGATGGAGGCGACGATCGCCCGCGGCAGGTCCCGCTTGGCGTCCCGCGCCTCCTCGCCGGCCGTGGACGCCGCGTCGAAGCCGATGTACGAGAAGAACAGGCGGGAGGCGGCGGCCGAGACCCCGGCCGCCCCCATAGGCGCGAGGGGCTCGAAGTTGCCTGCGCTGAAGGCCGTGAACGCGACGGCGACGAAGAAGACGAGCAGGCCGACCTTGACCACGACCAGGACGGTGTTGACCCAGGCGCTCTCGCGGGCCCCGGGCACGAGCACGAGGGTGGCCAGCAGGACGAGCGCGGCGGCGGGGAGGTTCAGCAGGCCTCCCTCGGCGGGCGGGCCCGCGACGACGTCGGGCAGCGAGAGGCCGAAGACGCGCAGGGCCTCGTTGACGTACTGGCCGGCGCCCACCGCGACGGCCGCGACCGACACGGCGTACTCGAGCACGAGGCACCAGCCGCAGACCCACGCGATTCCCTCGCCGAGCGTCGCGTAGGCGTAGCTGTAGCTCGAGCCGGAGACGGGCACGCTGCCCGCCATCTCGGCGTACGACAGGGCCGAGAGCAGGGCGGCGACGCCGGCGAGGACGAACGCGAGGAACACCGCGGGCCCGGCGAGGGGCACGGCGGTGCCCAGCACCACCAGGATGCCCGTGCCGAGCGTGGCCCCGATGCTGATGGCGGTCAGGTGCCAGACGCCGAGGGTGCGCCGGAGGCCCCGGGCGTCGGACGCCTCGGCCTCGCGCGCGAAGGCCTCGAGGGGCTTGCGACGCAGCAGTTGCTCGCCGAGCCGCGGGCGAGCAGGAGCAGGGGCAGGGGCAGAGGAGGCGGGGGTCAGGTCGTCGGGCACCGCGAGAGGCTACCGCCTCGGGTCAGTCCTCGTCGACGTGCAGCCCGAGCTGTCGCACCCGGGCGATGGCCTCGCGGCGGGACGTCGCCTGCAGCTTCCGGTAGATGCTCCGGACGTGGCTCTTGACCGTGTTGACCGAGATGAACAGCTGGCTGCCGATCTGGCCGAGGGTCTGGCCGGTGGCCAGGTGGCGCACGATGACGAGTTCGCGGTCGCTCAGCGGCTCCGCGAGGGGCGCCACGTCGGGTCCCTCGGCCGAGTGCAGGCGGGCGAGCACCCCGAGGGTGGCCTGCGGCTGGTCGCGCTGCACGGCGCGGGCGACGAGGTGGTCGAGGAGGGGCTCCGGCAGGGTGCCGAAGACCCAGCCGGCGCCCGAGCGGCCGGCCTCGAGCAGGGCACGGTCGAAGGCGATGTCGGCCTGGGCGGTGTCGCCCTGGGCCAGGTGGGCGGCCGCGGCCACGGCGTGCACGTGCCCGATGGTCCGCTCCGAGTGCAGGTCGCCGAGCGCGAGGCACGCCTCGAGGTCGTCGAGCGCGGCCTGCGGCTCGCCGGTCGAGAGGTGGATGAGGGCGAGCACGCGGGCGGGGCACTCGATGTGGCGGTCGCCGGGCGAGAGGGGCTGGGCCAGGCGTCGCGCCTCCTGTGCCTGTCCGAGCTGGAGCATCGTCTCGGCGCGGAGGGCCGTGGCCGACCGGCCGAGCACGACGTCGCCCGTGAATCCCTGCACGAGGCGCGAGATGCGGCCGAGGTGGTCGAGCACCTCGATCGACCGGCCCTGGGCGAGCAGCACGCTGGCCTCGGCGAACCAGCCGAGCGCCTCCCAGTCGCTGCCGCGCGCCGCCAGGTGCACGCGCGCGACGAGGTCGTCGTGCCCGCCGGGGGACTCGTCGCGCTCGAGGGCGAGGTGCAGCCGCGCGATCTGGGCGAGGGCGCCGAACGAGCTGGCGAGCAGGTCGGTGCCCTCGGCGAGCTCGGCCGCGCTGTCGAGGTGCTCGTCGGCGAGCGCGAACTCGCCGAGCAGCACCGCGACGTAGGCGAGCGCGGACAGGCACTCGACGCGCTCGGCGATGCTGAGGTGCTCCTCGCCGAGGCCCGAGGCGAGCCCCAGGGCGAACTGGGCCTGGTCGTACTCGCCGTAGTGCAGCCGGATGAGGCCGAGCTGCAGCGAGAAGGAGGCGCTGAGGCTGATGCGCGCCGTGATCGACTCCGAGAGGTCGCTCTCGATCATCGTGCGCGCGACCTCGAGATGCTCGTGGGCGACGACGAGGTTGCCGAGCGTCCTCAGGGCGGCGCCGAGGTGCACGTGGTAGCCGGCCCGCACCTCGAGGGGCAGCCCGGGGTCGGCGTCGATGGCCTTGGCCACGCCGCGGAACCACGGGAGCGCCGCGCTGCGCGAGCGGGAGCCGACCGAGCGGTAGCTGGCGGCGAGCGCGAGCAGGATGAGCGGCCTGCCGCTCCACTCCGCCTCGGGAGCCGAGCGGACGGCCTCGCGCAGACGGGCTCCCTGCAGGGGGGCTATCTGCGTCCAGGCCTGCTCGATGGCGTCGAGCGAGGCCCGCGCGTCGGCGGGCTGGAGCTCGACCCCGGTCGGGTCGGGTGATGCATCGTCAAGGGTGCGCACGGGTCCTACCTCTGCCGCATCGGGTAGTTCCCCGTCGGGTAGGGGAATGCGGCGTCAGGGTGTGGTCAGGCACCCTGAGCTCCTAGCATAAATGAGCGATGTTCCCGTCTGCTCGTCTGACGGCCAGATTGCCCCAGGAGTGGGGGGACGCGCCGCGGGCGTAGCCTCGCTCCATGAGCAGGATGGACTCCGTCGCCGCGGGCGGCGGCATGCGCGGCGCGGGCGGCACAGGAGGCGGCGGAGGCGGTGGCGCAGCCGGCGGGGCGGGCGGCGGCGGCAGGCTGGGCGGCGGGGGCGGCGGCGGCCGTGGCGGCCGGGTCTCGAGCGGCGACGCGGCGGCGCAGAAGGCGGCCAACGCCGCCGCGCCCAAGATCCCCGACCTGTTCCGACGGATCCGCGGCCTCTTCTCTCCCCACCGCAAGGCCCTCGTGGTCACCGTGGTGCTGGTGCTCGTCGGCGCGGCGATCAGCGTCGCGCCTCCGCTGCTGACGAAGCAGGCCTTCGACCGCGGGCTCTTCCCCGCGGGCGGCCCCGACGTCCCGGTGCTGATGGAGCTCGTCGGCCTGATGATCGGGCTGTGGGTGCTGTCGGCCGGCATCGGCGTCTGGCAGACCTACCTCACCGCCACGGTCGGGAACAGCGTGATGGGCGCCCTGCGCATCCGGCTGTTCGGGCACCTCCAGCGCATGGAGCTCGCGTTCTTCACCCGGACGAAGACGGGCGTCATCCAGTCGCGGCTGCAGAACGACGTCGGCGGCGTCGCGAACGTGCTGAGCAACACGATCTCGAGCGTGCTCGGCAACACCGTCACGGTCATCGCCGCGTTCATCTCGATGCTCGTGCTCAGCTGGCAGATGACCGTCGTCACCGTCATCCTGCTGCCGCTGCTCGTCGTGGCGCAGCGCCGCGTCGGCCAGGTGCGC
The DNA here is from genome assembly GCF_014841435.1 of Frigoribacterium sp. CFBP 8766. Classification (NCBI taxonomy): domain Bacteria; kingdom Bacillati; phylum Actinomycetota; class Actinomycetes; order Micrococcales; family Microbacteriaceae; genus Frigoribacterium; species Frigoribacterium sp. CFBP 8766. Next base: position 1,105,584 of record NZ_JACYTX010000002.1, on the reverse strand, counting down.
GCGCGCATCGCGACCAAGACGCAGGAGTCGCTGTCGGACATGACGGCGATCACGCAGGAGGCGCTGAGCGTCAGCGGCATCCTGCTCGCGAAGAGCTTCAACCAGCAGCGCAGCGAGGTCGAGCGCTACTCGGCCGAGAACCGCACGCAGATCGGCCTGCAGGTGCGCCAGCAGATGAGCGGCCAGTGGTTCTTCGCCGTCGTCCAGATCTTCCTGTCCGTGATCCCGGCGCTGATCTACCTGGTGGCCGCCTGGCTGATCCTCCGCGACGTCCCCGTCACGGCCGGCACGATCGTCGCCTTCACCACGGTCCAGGCGCGGCTGACCTTCCCGCTGATGGGGCTCCTCCGGGTGGCGCTCGACCTGCAGACCTCCGGTGCGCTGTTCGCCCGCATCTTCGAGTACCTCGACCTGCGGCCCGCCATCACCGACGGCGGTGCCTCGGCGACGGTCGACGAGGCGCAGCTCGGCCGCGTGGAGTTCGACGACGTCGAGTTCGCCTACCCCGACGCCGAGCCGGGGCAGCGGACCCTCCGCGGCGTCTCGTTCGACATCGAGCCGGGCCAGTTCGCGGCGTTCGTCGGCCCGAGCGGCGCCGGCAAGACCACGGTGTCGTACCTGATCCCGCGGTTCTACGAGGCGACGGGCGGCAGCGTGCGCTTCGCCGGCACCGACGTCCGCGACCTGCGGCAGGAGTCGCTGGTCGAGAACATCGGCATCGTCAGCCAGGAGACGTACCTGTTCCACGCGACGATCGGCGACAACCTGCGCTACGCGCGTCCGGGCGCCACCGACGAGCAGCTCGTCGACGCCGCCCGGCAGGCGAACATCCACGAGACGATCGCGTCGTTCCCCGACGGCTACGACACCGTGGTGGGCGAGCGCGGCTACCGCCTCTCCGGCGGCGAGAAGCAGCGCATCGCCATCGCCCGCGTGCTGCTCAAGGACCCGGCCGTGCTCGTGCTCGACGAGGCGACGAGCGCGCTCGACACCGTGTCCGAGCGGGTCGTGCAGGAGGCGCTCGACACGGCCACGAGAGGGCGCACGACGATCGCCATCGCCCACCGCCTCTCCACCGTCCGCCACGCGGACGTCGTCTTCGTCGTCGACGGCGGCCGGATCGTCGAGCGCGGCACGCACGACGAGCTCGTCGCCCTCGGCGGCGTGTACGCCGACCTCTACGGGCAGCAGGTGGCGTCGACGACGTGACCGGCGCCTCCTCGACGGCCGACGAACGCCGGGGACTCGCTCGGGGGACAGCGCATGTGACGAACTCGTGACGGATCGTGCACCGGTCGCTCTCGTCGTGGTATCTGTTGGGGGACGAGTTGAGGCTGCGTCAGGTTCCTCACGGGGCCGGCGCCGGGGGAACGAGGGCACGCGTGTCGAGCACCACCACCACCCGTGACGACGAGACCACCACGACACGGCGGCGCTCGCCGCTGCGGGCCCTGTTCGGGCGCGGCTCGCTCGACATCCAGTCGACCCTGCTCGTCATGCTGCTCGCCGTCAGCTTCCTGGCGGCGATCGTCATCGGCAGCGTCGGCTACGTCAACGGGCGGGACTCGCTCCGTGCGGCGGCGTTCGACCAGGTGACGAGCATCCGCGAGTCACGGGCCCGCGACGTCGAGCGCACCCTCGCGGGCGTCCAGCAGGCCGTCGTGCTCGACAGCCGCAACGACAGCGCGCGACAGGCGTCGCTCGACTTCAACGCCGGCTTCGCCGCGCTCGACGACCAGCCCGTCGACCCCGCGCGCCAGGAGGCGTTGACCGCGTACTACGAGGACACGTTCGTGCCCCGGCTGGACGAGGCCACCGGTTCGACGACCGACCCGTCGCTGATCGAGCCGACCTCGCCGGCCCAGGCGTACCTGCAGTCGCTCTACACGGTGCCCTTCGACGACGACTTCGACGCCTCGCTCGCGTTCGACGCCGCCGACGACGGCAGCGCGTGGTCGCAGGCCCGGGCCGACCACCACGACTACTTCCGCGAGATGGTCGACCAGCTCGGCTATGAGGACGTCCTGCTGCTCGACCTCGACGGCGACGTCGTCTACTCGGCCTTCTCCGGCACCGACCTCGGCACGAACGTCGAGGACGGCCCGTACTCGCGGACGGCGCTCGCCGACGTCTGGGCGACGGCGCTGGAGTCGAACACGGTCGACTCGTCGTTCACGACCGACTTCCAGCCGTACGCCCCCTCGCTCGGCGTGCCGACCGCGTGGATCGCCTCGCCCGTCGGCTCGGGCGCGGACGTCACCGGCGTGCTCGCCGTGCAGGTGCCGACCGAGACGATCGACTCGGTCATGACGGGCGATCAGGGCTGGGCCGACCAGGGCCTCGGCCGGACGGGCGAGGCCTACCTCGCCGGGCCGGACGAGACGAGGCGCTCGACCTCGCGCGAGCTGATCGAGCAGCCCGACACGTTCGTCGACGACGTCGTCGACCACGGCACCCCGACCGGCGTCGCCGAGCGCCAGGTGGCGACCGGCAGCTCGGTGCTGCTGCAGCCGGTGACGACCACCGCGGTGGAGGCCGCCCTGCAGGGCCGCACCGCGACGACGGTCAACACCGACTACCTCGGCCACGAGGTCCTGGCGGCCTACGCGCCCATCGACGTCGACGGCCTGAACTGGGTGATCGTCGCCAAGGTCGACACGTCCGAGGCGTTCGCGCCCGTCGACGTCTTCACCCGCAACCTGCTGCTCTCGACGGCGGCGATCATCGTCGTGGTGTCGCTGCTCTCGCTGCTGCTGGCGCAGGTGTTCGTCCGGCCGGTGCGGCGCCTCCAGCACGCGGTCAACCGCGTCAGCGGCGGCGAGATCGGCGTCGAGGTGCCCGTGAAGGGCCACGACGAGTTCAGCGAGCTGGGCGGCGCGTTCAACGACATGAGCCGCAGCCTCCGGGTCAAGCAGGACCTGATCGACGAGCAGCGGCGCGAGAACGACCGCCTGCTGCTGACCCTCATGCCGGAGGCGATGGCCAAGCGCTACAAGGAGGGCGAGGAGACGATCGCCGAGGACCACACCGACGTCGCCGTCGTCTACGCCGACGTCGCCGGGTTCGACGACTTCAGCCGGGGCATGCGCTCGGGCGAGCGGCTCGCCCTGCTCAACGGGCTGTGGCGGTCGTTCGACGAGGCGGCGGAGCGGCTCGGCGTCGAGAAGGTGCGGAGCAGCCAGCAGGGCTACCTCGCCAGCTGCGGGCTCACGGTGCCCCGCATCGACAACGCCTGCCGGGTGGTCGACTTCACCCTCGAGCTGCAGGGGATCATCGAGCGCTTCAACGCGACCAACTCGTCCCGCGTCGCGCTGCGTGCGGGCATCGACACCGGCCAGGTGACCAGCGGCCTCGTCGGCCGGACGAGCATGGTCTACGACATGTGGGGCGACGCCGTCACGCTGGCGCACCGCGTGCAGGACGTCTCGTCCCAGGCGGGCATCTACGCGACCGAGAGGGTCGTGCAGAAGATCGGCGACGGGGTGCCGGCGGTCGACTCGGGCACGGTCACGACCCAGTCGGGCGAGCAGCGCGTCTTCCGCCTCGAGCGGCCGGTCGCCTGATGACGTCGCTCTGGCAGCAGCCGTGGTTCTGGCCGGTCCTCGCCGTGGTGGTCGGGCTGCCGGTGCTGCTCATCGTGCTCACCGAGATCGCGAGCACCCTGCAGCGTCGAGGCAACCCCGGCGCACGGGTCGTGCGGCTGCTCCGCACCTACGTGGTGCCGACGGCAGCGGTGTCGATCCTGGTCGCCCAGGTGACGATCGCCGTCGACTCGGAGGACTTCACCTGGACGCGCGTCGCCGCGACCGCCTTCGGGTTCCTCGTGATCGTCGCCGTGCTGAACGCGGTGAACCTCGCGCTCTTCACGAACGCCGAGAAGGGCAGCTGGCGCGACCGCCTCCCGTCGATCTTCGTCGACATCGGCCGCATCGTGCTCATCGCCATCGGGCTCGCCGTGCTGTTCAGCACGGTCTGGGGCACGGACGTGGCGGGGCTGTTCACGGCCCTGGGCGTCACCTCCATCGTCCTCGGCCTCGCGCTGCAGGGCGCGATCGGCAGCGTCGTCTCCGGGCTGCTGCTCTTCGAGCAGCCGTTCCGCCTGGGCGACTGGCTCGACGCCGGCGGCATGCGCGGCCGCGTGGTGCAGGTCAACTGGCGCGCGGTGCACATCGACACGGGCAACGGCATCCAGATCACCCCGAACGCGTCGCTCGCCGGCTCGTCGTTCACCAACCTCAGCCGCGGCGACGGCAGCTACACCGTCACCGCGCCCGTGGCCTTCACCACCGACGACCCGCCCGCCGAGGTCGTCGCGCTGCTGCAGAGGGTCGCGGGCAGCCTGCCCGAGCTGTGGCCCGGCACGACGCCGGTCGCCGTCCCGCTCGGCGGCGCCGCCTACGAGGTCTCGTACGAGGTGCGCGGGCCCGCCCACGAGGGCTCGTCGCTCGCGACGCTGCGCAGCTGGCTCTGGTACGCCTCGCGCCGTGCAGGGCTCGGCCTCGACGGCGACACCACCGACGCGTTCGTGACTCCCGAGCGGATCGAGCAGGCCGTCGCGTCCGTCGCCCCGACCCTGCAGGTGACGGCGGACGACGTGCCTGCCCTCGTGCCCTCGGTGCACCTCGAGCGGTACGCCGCGGGCGAGGTCGTGCTGCCGCTCGGCGTCGTGCCGGAGGCCCTGCGCTTCGTGCTCAGCGGAGCGGTGGCCCTCGGGGTCCCGACGCCGGGCGACGCGGTCCTGCCCGTGTCGCGCGTCGAACGGGGCGACTTCGTGGGGCAGACGGTGCTCACGCGCCAGCCGACCACGACCCGCGCCGTCGCGGTCTCCGAGGTCGCGGTGCTCGTCGTCCCGGGCGACACGCTCGACGCCCTCGTGCGGGTGAGGCCTCGCCTCGCGCGGGAGCTGGGCGAGGTCATCGACCGGCGGGGTGCCGCCGCGCGCGAGGTCGCGGAGGCGTCGGGCGAGGCCGGGGGGACCCGGGGACAGCTGGCGAGCTAAGACCTGAGGGCGAGCATCGCCCGCATGGCGTCGACGTCGCTCTGCTGCGTCATGATCATGCCGCTCGCGAAGGCGTCGACCTGGGGGTCGTCGCTGCGGGCGAGGACGGCCTGGGCCATCTCGATGCCGCCCAGGTGGTGGTCGATCATCAGGGTGAGGAACAGCCGCTCGGCGTCGACGCCGTCGGCGGCCCGCAGCTCGGCCATCTGCTCGGGCGTCGCCAGGCCGGGCATCGGCTCGCCGGGGACGTGGCTCGGCGCGGGGGAGCCGGACGCGGCGCCGCCGTGCTCGTGCCCGGACAGCTGCCCGTCGAGCGTCGGCTGCGTCATCCAGGTCATCACGGGCTGGGAGGGAGCCTGGGGCACGCCCCACACCTCGAGCCAGGCGTACATCTGGCCGGCCTGCTGCGACTGGGTCGCGGCGATGTCGTAGGCGATGGTGCGCACGTCGTCCGAGGTCGAGCGGTCGCGGATCGCGAACGACATCTCGACGGCCTGCTCGTGGTGCACCTGCATGTCGCGCGCGAACCCGGCCTCGACGCTGTTCGTGCCGGGCACGACGGGGGCCGACGAGGTGAGCCGCCCCACGGCGACTCCCGTCCCGAGCACGAGCAGCAGCGCGACCGCGGCGGCGATCACGAGGCGCAGGCGGCGACCCGAGGAGGCGCCGGCCGCGCCCGCCTCGGTCGTCACGCCGTCGAGGCCGTCGCGCGGCTCGTCGCGGTCAGGGGCCCTGCGGTGGTCGCGGGTCACGACACCTTGCCGGGGCCGTCGACCCCGCCGGTGCAGGGCGCGCCGGGCTCGGGGGCGTCCGCCGACTTCCAGTACTTCGTGACGAAGTCGGAGACGGCGTCGGCCTCGGGGTCGTCGAAGGCGAGCTGGGCGCCCCAGGCGCTGACGGCCATGGGGCTGTCCATGCCCTCGTAGGGAGAGACGACCGAGTAGGTCGAGGGCGCGAGGTCGGTGATCTGCTCGATCTGCTCGTCGGTGACCTGGGCCGGGTCGTAGGTGAACCAGATCGCGCCGTGCTCGAGGTCGTGCACGGCGTTCTCGTTCGGCACCTGCTCGGTGTAGACGCCGCAGTTCATCCACACGGCGGCGTGGTCGCCGCCGGCCGGGGGCGTCATCTCGTAGTCCACGGCCCCCGTGACGTGGTTCGCGGTCAGGTCGTCCCAGGTCTGCACGCCGGCGACGTCGATCTCGCTGCGGTCGGCCCGGGGCGTGCCGCTCGTCACGACGACGGTGACGATCAGGGCCACCGCGGCGGCGCCCGCGACGGAGGCGGTCACGATGCCGATCGTCCGGTTGCGCTTCGACCTGGCCTGCTCGCGCTTCAGCGCGGCGACCTTCTCCTGCCGGCGCGCGTCCCGCTGCTGCTTCACGCTCATCGAGCTCGGGTCGGGCGTCGCGCCCGGGTTCTTCTTGTCGCTGCTGGCCACGGATGGGTCCTCTGGTGTCGGGGATCTCGGGGTCTGTCGGTGCCCGCCCAGTCTGCCCCGGCGGGTCGTCCCCGGCGACAGCGCGCGCCGTGCGGCGGCAGGACGTCGGGGATGTGTCACCGATTTGTCCCACACCTGTCTGGGAAGACCGTCACAGCCGACCCGACTCGCCCCGTCATCTGCCGGGGGCCGCCGGTAGAGTCGTGGGGCCGGGGCGACACGTCCCTGCCCCACCCGCCACCGCCTCCTGGTGCCGCACGACGGCCCACGAGGTGCGGAGCAACCGCGAGGGAGCGATCCCGACCGTGAAGGAGCACCCGTGAAGTACGCCGAGACCGTCCTCGACCTGGTGGGCGACACCCCCCTGGTGAAGCTCAACAAGGTCACCGAGGGCATCACGGCCACGGTGCTCGTCAAGGTCGAGTACCTCAACCCCGGCGGCTCGTCGAAGGACCGGATCGCGACTCGGATCGTCGACGCGGCGGAGCGCGACGGCCTCCTCATGCCCGGCGGCACCATCGTCGAGCCGACGAGCGGCAACACCGGCGTGGGCCTCGCGCTCGTCGCCCAGCAGCGCGGCTACCGCTGCGTCTTCGTGCTGCCCGACAAGGTCGGCGACGACAAGCGGAACGTGCTGAAGGCCTACGGCGCCGAGATCGTCGTCACCCCGACCGCCGTCGAGCCGTCGAGCCCCGAGTCGTACTACAGCGTGAGCGACCGGCTCGTCCGCGAGATCCCCGGCGCCTTCAAGCCGAACCAGTACGCGAACCCCGCCGGCCCGCAGAGCCACTACGAGACGACCGGTCCGGAGATCTGGCGCGACACCGAGGGCCAGGTGACCCACTTCGTGGCCGGCGTCGGCACCGGCGGCACGATCAGCGGCACGGGTCGCTACCTGAAGGAGGTGTCCGGTGGATCGGTGCAGATCATCGGCGCCGACCCCGAGGGCAGCGTCTACAGCGGCGGCACCGGCCGCCCCTACCTCGTCGAGGGCGTCGGCGAGGACTTCTGGCCCTCGGCCTACGACCCCACCGTCGTCGACCGCATCATCGCGGCGTCCGACGCCCGGTCGTTCGAGCTGACCCGCCGTCTCGCCCGCGAGGAGGGCCTGCTGGTCGGCGGGTCGTCCGGCCTCGCCGTCGCCGCCGCGCTCGAGGTGGCTCGCGACCTCGGTCCCGACGACGTCGTCGTCGTGCTGCTGCCCGACGGCGGACGCGGCTACCTCGGCAAGATCTTCAACGACGCCTGGATGCGCTCCTACGGCTTCGCCGACAGCGTCGACGGGCGCACGGTGCGCGACCTGCTCGCCTCCAAGACCGGCTCGCTGCCGGCCCTGGTGCACGCGCACCCGTCCGACACCCTGCACGACGTGATCGGCATCATGACGACGTACGGCGTCTCGCAGATGCCGGTCCTCTCGGCCGAGCCCCCCGTCGTGATCGGCGAGGTCGTCGGCGCGGTCGAGGAGAAGGCGCTGCTCGAGGCGGTCTTCGCCGGGGGAGCGAGCATGGGCGACGCGCTGTCGACCGTGGTCGGCGCCCCGCTGCCCCTGATCGGCATCAACGAGTCGGTCGAGAGCGCGCGGGCCGCGCTCGAGACCACCGACGCGCTGCTCGTCACCGACGACGGCAAGCCCGCCGGGGTCGTCACGCGCCACGACGTCCTGGCCTTCCTCTCCGCCTGACGATCGCTCCGCACAGCACCACGCGTCAGACTCCCCGCACCTGCTTCCCCGCGTCACCGAAGGACACCCCATGAGCACCTCCGACCACGGCTTCTCGACCAGGGCCATCCACGCCGGCCAGGAGCCCGACCCGCGCACGGGCGCGGTCGTGCCGCCGATCTACCAGTCGTCCACCTTCGTGCAGGACGGCATCGGCGGCTTCCGCGACGGCTACGAGTACGCCCGCTCGGCGAACCCCACCCGCGACTCGCTGCAGGAGCTGCTGGCCTCGCTCGAGGGCGGCACCGCGGCCTTCAGCTTCGCGTCGGGCCTCGCTGCCGAGGACGCGCTGCTGCGCTCGGTCCTCCGCCCCGGCTCGCGGGTGGTGATGGGCAACGACGTCTACGGCGGCACGCACCGGCTGGTGAACCGGGTCTGGACGCCGTGGGGCGTCACCCTCGAGACCGTCGAGATGACCGACCTCGACGCCGTCCGCGCGGCGGTGCGTCCCGGCGAGACCGACGTGCTCTGGGTCGAGACCCCGAGCAACCCGCTGATGAAGGTCAGCGACGTCACGGCGCTCGCCGAGATCGGGCACGCCGCGGGCGCGCTCGTCGTGGTCGACAACACCTTCGCGTCGCCGGCCCTGCAGCGGCCGCTCGGCCTCGGCGCCGACGTCGTCGTGCACTCGACGACGAAGTACATCGGCGGGCACTCCGACGTCGTCGGCGGCGCCGTCGTCGTGCGCGACGACGAGCTCGCAGAGAAGATCGGCTTCGTGCAGTTCGGCGCCGGCGCCGTCTCGGCCCCGATGGAGGCGTGGCTCACGGTGCGCGGCATCAAGACGCTCGCGGTGCGCGTCGAGCGGCACTCGTCGAACGCCCTGGCGATCGCTCGCGAGCTCGAGGGGCACCCCGCGGTCGAGCGCGTCTTCTACCCGGGCCTCGAGTCGCACCCGGGGCACGGGCTGGCCGCCCGCCAGATGAGCGCCTTCGGCGGGATGCTCTCCGTCTCGTTGACGGCGGGGGCCGCCGCGGCCCGCCGCTTCGCCGAGTCGACCGAGATCTTCCAGCTGGCGGAGTCGCTCGGCGGCGTCGAGTCGCTGATCGGCTACCCGACCGAGATGACGCACGCGTCCGTCCGCGGCACCGAGCTCGAGGTGCCCGACACCGTCGTCCGCCTGTCGGTCGGCATCGAGGACGTCGCCGACCTGCTCGCCGACGTGCGCCAGGCGCTCGACCGCGCGCAGGCCTGATCCCCGGGGGCGCCTCCTGGTGGGGTGCCTCCGGGAAGACCGGGCGTCGGAGGCGGCACCTAGGGTGAGAGCATGACGACCGCCCCCGAGAGCACCCTGCCCGCGGGCGGCGTGCTCTCGCCGGCGTACCGGCTGGCCACGCTCGGCATGGTGGCCCTGATCGGCATCGCGGCGTTCGAGTCGCTGGCGATCACCACGGTGATGCCGATCATCGCGCGCGACCTCGACGGCGAGGCGCTCTACTCGGTCGCGTTCGCCGCCCCGCTGGCCTCGGGGGTCGTCGGCATGGTGGTGGCCGGCAACTGGGCCGACCGCAGCGGTCCCCGGGTCGTGGTCACCGCCTCCATGGTCCTCTTCGCGGTCGGCCTCGCCATCGTCGGGACCGCGCCCGACATGGTCGTGCTGCTGCTCGGCCGACTCGTGCAGGGGCTCGGCAGCGGCGCCGTCATCGTCGGCCTCTACGTCATGGTGTCGAAGCTGTACCCGCCGGCGCTGCACCCGTCGATCTTCGCCGGGTTCGCGGCGGCCTGGGTCGTGCCCGGCCTCGTCGGCCCCGTGGTCGCCGGCACGGTCGCCGAGCTGGCCAGCTGGCACTGGGTGTTCCTCGGCGCGGTCGTCGTCGCCCTGCCCGCCTTCGCGATGATCCTGCCGAGCCTGCGGCGCATCCCGCCCACCGTCCCCGCGCCGGGCGAGCCCCGCGTGCCCTGGAGCGTGGGGCGCATCGCGTGGTCGGTCGCCGCCGCGCTCGCCGTGATGGCGCTCACCCTGCTCTCCGAGCTGCCCCTCGCGGCGGCGGCCGCCGTCCTCGCCGCGGCCGTGGTCGTGCTCGTCGTCGCCCTCCGCCCCTTGCTGCCGACGGGGGCCCTCGTGGCCGCCGCCGGGGTGCCGGCCCTGGTGCTGCTACGCGGTCTCGTGGGCGCCGCCTTCCTCGGCAGCGACGTGTACCTGCCCTACATGCTGTCGGCGCAGTACGGCTTCGCGCCTGCCGCCTCCGGCATCACGCTGACTCTGGGCGCCGTCGCCTGGGCCGCCGCGAGCTGGGCCCAGGGGCGGCTCGGCGACCGGGTCGCCCAGCGGACCGGCATCCGCGTCGGCATCGTGCTGGTGCTCGTCGGCGTGCTCTCCGCCGGTGCGTCGGCCCTGGGGCACCTTCACCCGGCCGTCGTCATCACCGGCTGGGCCCTCGCCGGCGCGGGGATGGGCTTCATGTACCCGCGCTTCTCCGTCCTCGTGCTGCGCTGGTCGCGCGACGACGAGAAGGGCTTCAACAGCTCGGCCCTGACCATCGCCGACTCGTCGGGCTCGGCGATCGCGCTCGCCGTGACCGGGGCCGCGTTCCTCCAGCTCGGCGGCGCCGACGAGCCCGCCGCCTTCGTCGCGTGCTTCGCCGTCGCCGCGGTCGTCGCGCTCACCGCGCTGCTGGTGAGCGGTCGTGGGGCGCCGCGCGGTCGCTGAGCGCGGCTCCTCGTCCCTCGGTCGAGGGGGGCCGCCGAAGTCTGCATAATGGTCTGCAGCGCGCGATGTGTACGGTCACATCGCCGATCAGCGATGGAGCGACGTGAAGCACGAGGTCGAGAAGGTGCGCGCTCCGAACATCCGCGACGTCGCGGCCCTGGCCGGCGTCTCTTACCAGACCGTGTCGCGCGTCCTCAACGACAGCCCGAGCATCCGCCCCGCGACTCGGCAGCGCGTGCTCGACGTCATCGACCAGATCGGCTACCGCCCGAACCAGGCGGCCCGGGCGCTGTCGACCAGCCGGTCCAAGGCGATCGGCGTCCTCACCCTGCAGAACGTCCACTTCGGGCCGCAGACCATGGTCAACGCCATCGAGGTCGAGGCGCGGGCGGCCGGGTACCGGCTGAGCATCGCCAGCACGTCGCGCGCCGACGACGACGTGCGGGCGAGCGTCGACCTGCTGAGCAACCAGGCGGTGGAGGCGATCATCGTCATCGCGCCCCAGCGCAAGTTCTTCGCCGTCCTCGACGAGCTCGAGCTGAGGGTGCCGATCGTCGCGCTCGACTCGTCGCCGCGCACCAACGCCCACAGCCTCGCCGTCGACCAGCACGCCGGGGCACGCCTGGCGACGCGGCACCTGATCGACCTCGGCCACAAGCACATCGTCCACGTCGCCGGCCCGCAGGACTGGATCGAGGCCGACGAGCGGATGCAGGGCTTCCTCTACGAGATGGCCGAGGCCGACCTCTCGGTCGAGCCGCCGATCCTCGGCGACCTGACGGCCGACTTCGGCTACCTCGCCGGGCGCGAGCTGCTGAGGCGACGAGACTTCACCGCCGTCTTCTCGGCGAACGACCTCATGGCGGTCGGGCTGCTGCACGCGTTCCGCGAGGCCGGAGTCGACGTCCCGCGCGAGGTCAGCGTCGTCGGGTTCGACGACTCGCCGACCGCTCCCCACCTCTGGCCGCCGCTCACGACGGTCCGCCAGGACTTCGCGCTGATCGGTCGCCGCGCCGTCGAGCTCGTCGTCGCCGAGCTCGACGGCAAGCCCGTCGAGGGGCGCACCCTGATCGCGCCGGAGCTCGTGATCCGGGGCTCGACCGATCGTCCCTGGTTCCTCTAGGAGAAGGCCTCGCACTCCAGCCGGGCTGCGGCGGGGCATCCTCCCGAGGGCCCGGCGACACGCGGTGGACGGAGGCATTTGACAGGGACCCCCGCCGGGATTAGCTTTGCTCCAGTCGCGGTGTGAACGGTCACATCCCGAGTCTCACAGGCTCTCCCGAAGGGCCTGGACCCGGGCGACGAGAGAAGACGATGGTTCCCGCCGGCCCTGGCCGACGGTGACGACGACGAAGTCGATACATGGAGGTCAGCGTGCGCGCAGCACAGATCACGATGAGCGGGAGCCGCGGGGGTGCCGGCCGTGGCCGTTGACTCTCCCGTCATCCTCGAGATGCGCTCCATCACGAAGGAGTTCCCGGGCGTCAAGGCGCTCGACGACGTGTCGATGCAGGTGCGCGCCGGCGAGGTCCACGCGATCTGCGGCGAGAACGGCGCCGGCAAGTCGACGCTGATGAAGGTCCTCTCGGGGGTCTACCCCTTCGGCACCTACGCCGGCGACATCGTCTACCAGGGCGACGTGATGAAGTTCCGCGACATCAAGTCCAGCGAGTCGTCCGGCATCGTCATCATCCACCAGGAGCTCGCGCTGATCCCCGAGCTGTCGATCACCGAGAACATCTTCCTCGGCAACGAGCCGACCCGCTTCGGCGCCATCGACTGGCCCGCCGCCAAGACCCGCGCCGTCGACCTGCTCGCCCGCGTCGGCCTGAAGGACGACCCCGACACGGCGATCAAGAACCTCGGCGTCGGCAAGCAGCAGCTCGTCGAGATCGCCAAGGCGCTGAACAAGAACGTCAAGCTGCTCATCCTCGACGAGCCCACCGCGGCCCTCAACGAGGCCGACTCGCAGCACCTGCTCGACCTCATCCGCGGCCTGAAGGGCCGCGGCATCGCGTCGATCATGATCAGCCACAAGCTCAACGAGATCGAGGCCATCGCCGACTCGATCACGATCATCCGCGACGGCAAGACGATCGAGACGCTCGACGTCCAGGCCGACGGCGTCAACGAGGACCGCATCATCCGCGGCATGGTGGGTCGCAACCTCGCGAGCCGCTTCCCGGACCGCACCCCCTCGATCGGCGAGGTGTTCTTCGAGGTCAAGGACTGGTGGGTCCGCCACCCGCAGACCGCCGAGCGCTTCGTCTGCAAGGGCTCGTCGATCACCGTCCGCAAGGGCGAGATCGTCGGCCTGGCCGGCCTCATGGGCGCGGGCCGCACCGAGCTGGCCATGAGCATCTTCGGCCGGTCGTACGGGCAGTTCGTCTCCGGCGAGATCGTCAAGGACGGCGAGCGGATCGAGATCAAGAACGTCCGCGACGCCATCGACCACGGGCTCGCCTACGTCTCTGAAGACCGGAAGGTGCTCGGCCTCAACCTGCTCGACGACATCAAGCGCTCGACCGTGGCGGCCAAGCTCGCAAAGATCTCACGCGCCTCCGTCGTGAACACCTACGAGGAGCACTCGATCGCGGAGGAGTACCGCAAGAGCCTCCGGGTCAAGACGCCCACCGTCGACGAGGGGGTCGCGAAGCTCTCCGGCGGCAACCAGCAGAAGGTCGTGCTGGCGAAGTGGATGTTCACCGACCCCGACCTGCTCATCCTGGACGAGCCGACCCGCGGCATCGACGTGGGCGCGAAGTTCGAGATCTACAACATCATCAACCAGCTCGCAGCCCAGGGGAAAGGCGTGATCGTCATCTCGTCGGAGCTCCCTGAGCTGCTGGGGCTCTCCGACCGGATCTACACGATCTTCGAGGGCACCGTCACCAACGAGATCGACGCGGCGGACGCCGACGCCGAGACGCTCATGCGCACCATGACGTCGAAGAAGAAGGAGCAGGCCGCATGAGCGGAATCAAGGACCTGAAGAAGGTCTTCGGCGGCAACACGTCGAACGCCCGTCAGTTCGGCATGATCGCGACCCTCGTGGTGGCCATCGTCATCTTCCAGTTCCTGACGGGCGGGCTCACCCTCGAGCCGACGAACCTCATCGCCCTGGTCAGCCAGTACTCGTACATCCTGATCCTCGCCATCGGCATGGTCATGGTCATCGTCGCCGGCCACATCGACCTCTCGGTCGGCTCGGTCGCGGCGTTCGTCGGCATCATGGTGGCGACGTCCATGACCACCTGGAACTTCCCGTGGCCCGTCGCCATCGTCTTCGGCCTCGTGGTCGGCGCGGCAATCGGTGCCTGGCAGGGCTTCTGGGTCGCCTACGTCGGCGTCCCCGCCTTCATCGTCACGCTGGCGGGCATGCTGCTCTTCCGCGGCGCCAACCAGTTCGTCGGCAACGCGACCACGCTGCCCGTTCCCGAGGCCTACACGGTCATCGGCGCCGGCTACCTGCCCGAGTTCGGGCCGAACACCGGCTACAACAACGCGACCCTGCTGCTCGGCCTGGTCCTCGCCGCCGTCGTCGTCTGGCGCGAGTTCCGCCTCCGTCGGGTGCAGCGCACCATGGGCAGCGAGATGGCCCCGCTGTGGGTCAGCTTCGTCAAGCTCGCCGTGCTCGTCGCGATCATCCTGTACGCCGCCACGCTCTTCGGCGGCGGCCGGGTCGGCACCTCGTTCCCCGTGTCGGGCATCATCCTCGGCGTGCTCGTGCTGGTCTACGGATTCATCACGCAGAACACGATCTTCGGCCGGCACATCTACGCGGTCGGCGGCAACTCGCACGCCGCCGAGCTCTCGGGCGTCAACGCGAAGCGCATCAACTTCTTCGTGATGATGAACATGTCCGTGCTCGCCGCCCTCGCCGGCATGATCTACGTCGCCCGGGCCGGGGCCTCCGGTCCCCAGGACGGCCTGAACTGGGAGCTCGACGCCATCGCGTCGGTCTTCATCGGCGGCGCGGCCGTCGCCGGCGGCATCGGCACCGTGACCGGCTCGATCGTCGGTGGTTTCGTCATCGCCGTGCTGAACAACGGCCTGCAGCTCATGGGTGTCGGCTCGGACAAGGTGCAGATGATCAAGGGCCTCGTGCTCCTGATCGCCGTCGCCGTCGACGTCTACAACAAGAGCCAGGGCCGACCGTCCATCACGGGCTTCCTGACCCGCGGCCTCCGTCGCGACAAGGACGGCATCGCCGCACCTGCCGCGTCGGTCGAGACCTCGACCGCCGGCCGCCAGTCCGGTGTCGGCTCGACGACCGATGCCCCCGCCGGCGCGGTCCAGCCGAACGGCGACCTCACCGACGTGCAGCGACCCAAGTCGACCACGCCCAACTAGACCCGCACCGCCGCGTGCCCGTCCACCGACGGCCGGGCTCGCATTCCCCGGGAGCACCAGTTCCCACACCTGCAACCCCCCTACAAGAAAGTAGACACAGCATGCGCAAAATCGCGCTGGCGACCATGGCGGTCGCCGCAGCAACGACGCTGATCCTGAGCGGCTGCTCGAACTCGGCTCGCACCGACGCCGGCTCGGGCGACGCGGCCTCCGGCTTCGAGCAGGGCTCGACCATCGGCGTGGCCCTGCCCGCGAAGACCAGCGAGAACTGGGTCCTCGCCGGCGACCTGTTCACCGACGGCCTCACCGAGGCGGGCTTCAAGCCCGACGTGCAGTACGCGGCCGCCTCCGGCACCGTCGCGAACCAGCAGGAAGAGATCCAGTCGATGGTGACCAAAGGCGCGAAGGTGATCATCATCGGCGCGGCCGACGGTGCTCAGCTCGGCACCCAGGTCAAGGCGGCGCACGACGCCGGCGCCGTCGTCATCGCCTACGACCGCCTCATCCTCAACACCGAGGACGTCGACTACTACGTCGCGTACGACAACTTCAAGGTCGGCGAGCTCCAGGGCCAGGCCCTGCTCGACGGCATGAAGGCCAAGAAGGCCGAGGGCCCGTACAACATCGAGCTCTTCTCCGGCTCGTCCGACGACGCCAACTCGAAGGTCTTCTTCGACGGCGCGATGAGCGTCCTGCAGCCGGCCATCGACGACGGCACCGTCGTCGTCGCGTCCGGCCAGACCGACATCAAGCAGACGGCGACCGACGGCTGGAAGGCCGAGAACGCCCAGCGCCGCATGGACTCGCTGCTCACCAGCACCTACAGCTCGGCCGAGCTCGACGGCGTCCTGAGCCCCAACGACACGCTGGCCCGCGCCATCATCACGTCGGTGCAGTCGGCCGGCAAGGACGTCCCGGTCGTCACCGGCCAGGACTCCGAGGTCGAGTCGGTCAAGTCGATCATGGAGGGCGTGCAGTACTCCACGATCAACAAGGACACCCGCAACCTGGTCGCACAGGCCATCGACATGGTGACCTCGCTGTCCGAGGGCGACAAGGCCGAGACGAACGACGACGAGTCGTACGACAACGGCTCGAAGATCGTGCCCGCGTTCCTGCTGCCCCCGCAGATCGTCACCAAGGAGAACGCCGCTGAGGCGTACGCCAACGACCCCACCCTGGGCCCGCTGACGAAGTAGCACCACCCCGCACCACCAGCACCACCACGAGAGCCGATCGCCCTGCACCGGGGCGGTCGGCTCTCGCTGTTCGCGCGCAGTACGGTGGTGCCGTGACGGCAGGGGACGAGGAGGCGACGGTCGCGACCGCGCACCCGGTCATCATCGAGCTGCTGCTCGCGTCGTCCCGCTCCCGCTACGTCGGCCGCCCCGCCGACGGGCCGGAGCCGCCTCCGGTCGGGCCCGAGCTGCACGAGAGCGTCGAGCTCCGCGCCGGCCTCGGGATCGTCGGCGACCGCTACTTCGCGAAGCCCGCGCACCGGGGCGCGTCGGTGACGCTGTTCGCGGCGGAGTCCCTCGAGACGGTCGCGCGCCTCCTCGGCCTGGACGAGCCGCTCGACGTGGTCGCGACCCGTCGCAACGTCGTCACGCGCGGCCTCGACGTCGACGCGCTGCGCGGACGCACGATCAGCCTCGACACGGGCGACGGCCCGGTCCTGCTGCGCGTGAACAGGCCGGCGAACCCGTGCGCCTGGATGGACCACGTGCTCGCGCCGGGCGCCTTCCGGGCCATGCGGGGGCTCGGCGGCATGCGCTGCGAGCCGCTGTCGGACGGCGTGCTGCGGCTCGGCTCCGCGAGGGTCGAGCTCGACCCGGTCGAACCGGGCGACGCGCACCCGGCCTAGCGGCGCGAGGAGGAGGCGGTCACTGCCACCAGGACGGCGTCATGGCGGCCATCGTGTCGAGCAGCGCCTTGCGGCTGGTGCGCTTGCCCCGCAGCCAGGCCTCGATGGCCCCGACGAGGGCGTGGGCGAACCAGCCGGCGGCGATGTGGACCGACAGCCCCTCGGGCAGGGAGCCCTCGGGGAGCCGCTCGATGTGCTGCAGGGACGAGGTCTCGAAGTGGCCGGCGAGCGCCTGGTGGATCGACGCGTCCAGCGCGTCCGGCAGCGCGAGCCGGTACATGTCGCGGTAGCGGACGACGTGGTCGACGACGCGCTCGATGGCCCGGCTGGTGAACTCCGCGCCGTCGGCACCGGTCGAGGCCGCGCGGGCGGCCTGGTCGTCGAGGCGGATCTGGTCGAGCTCCGGCGTGATGACGTCGGTCAGCAGGCCGCCCGGCGACGTCGCGTGGCTGTAGAACGTCGCCCGGTTGATCCCCGCGGCGCGCGTGACGTCGGCCACCGTGATGGTCGACACGGGCTGCTTCGACGCGAGCTCGACGATGGCGCCGTGCAGCGCCTTGGTCGTCTGGACGATGCGGGCGTCGACCATGGAGGCCTCCTGGATGTCGTGCCGTGGCCGCGGCGGGGGCCCCGGCTGAGCCGATCCTAGTGGTGCTCGACAGCCGTCGGCCTCGGCGACGCCGTGTCGCGAAGTCGGACTCCGTCGTGCGGCGGAGGCCGAGACGGAGGCCCTGTCGGCGAGGCCGAGGCGGGGCTACGATCGATGTCGACCACGCCCGTCGTCCGTGCGCAGCGTCACCCCTCCCACCCACCACCACGTCCAGGTCGCACGGTGTCGGATCGAACCGATTCGAGCGCGCCTGGCCGGCCCTGTCGTGAGGACACCCCCGTGAGCATCGTCGTCCACCCCGGTGACGCCCTGACCCGCCGCCAGAGGCTCGTCTACGTGATCGTCCTGGGCGCCCTGACCGCGCTCGGCCCGCTCACGATCGACCTCTACCTGCCGGCGTTCCCCTCGCTCGAGGACGACCTGGGCGTCACCGCGGGCCTCGTGCAGCTCACCCTCACGGCGACGACGATCGGCTTCGGGGTCGGGCAGCTGCTCGTCGGGCCCTGGAGCGACAAGGTCGGCCGCCGCCTGCCCCTCATCGTGGCCACCGCCGTCCACATCGGCGCCAGCATCGGCGCCGCCGCCGCGCCCGACATCACATGGCTCGCGGTCTTCCGCGTCCTGCAGGGCATGGGCGCCGCGGCCGGCGGCGTCGTCGCCATGGCCACCGTGCGCGACCTCTTCGGCGGGCTGCCGCTCGTGCGCATGCTGTCCCGCCTCGCGCTCGTCACCGGCCTCGCGCCCGTGCTCGCCCCGGTCGTCGGCTCGCAGCTGCTCCGGTTCACCGACTGGCGCGGCATCTTCTGGTTCCTCGTCGCCTACGGCGTGCTCATCCTGCTCGCGGCGATCTTCCTGATCGTCGAGACCCTGCCCGAGTCGGCCCGCCACGGCGCCGGCCACACGACCCTCCGGCAGCGCTACAAAGCGCTCTTCAGCGACCGCGTCTTCGTCGGCGTCGCGCTGATCGGCGCCATGGTCTTCTCCGGCCTCTTCACGTACCTGTCCGCCTCGTCGTTCCTCTTCCAGGACGTCTACGGCCTCGACGCCCAGCAGTACGGCTACCTCTTCGCGGTCAACTCGCTCGGCATCGTCGTCGGCGTCCAGGTCAGCTCGCGCCTCGCCCGTCGGGTGCCCCCGGCGTACATCCTCGCGGGGTCGACGACCGTGCTGATCGTCAGCGCCGGGCTGATCGTGCTGCTCGACTCGCTGCACGTGGGGCTGCTCGGCATCCTCGTGCCGCTCTGGTTCTTCATCGCGGCGTGCGGCTTCACGTTCCCGCAGGTGCAGGTGCTGGGCCTCGCGAACCACGGTGCGGAGGCCGGCACGGCGGCGTCCCTGCTCGGGGCCCTCAACTTCGGCCTCGCCGGCATCATCTCGCCGGTCGTCGGGTTCCTCGGGATCGACACCGCCGTGCCGATGGGCAGCGTGATGATGGTCACCTCGGCGGTGGCGATCCTCAGCCTGTGGCTGCTGGTCCGGCCGCGCAGCGTCCCGGCGCTCGCGCACTAGGCCGGGCCGAGGAGGCGCGGAGCAGCCCCAGGAGGCGCGGAGCAGCCCCAGGAGGCGCCGGCCGACCCGGGCGGGCCGCGCCGCACCTCCGTCGGTACTGTCGGTGGATGGACACCTCGCCCCTCGCCCCGAAGCCGGCCACCCCGCGGGAGGCGACCGTCGCGCGTCGCGTGCAGCGCCGGTGGTGGGTCTTCAGCGCGCTCGGCGCGATCGGGGTCGTGCTGCTGATCGGGGTGGTCGTCACGGCGAGGGCGGGGCGGCTCGGCATCGACGAACGCTTCATGAACGAGCTCGTCGAGCACCGCAGCGACTTCTGGATCGCCCCGGCCCTCGTCTTCGACACGGTCGGAGCGGGCCTGATCGGCGTCTTCGTCGTGCCGATCGGCGTCGCCGTGGTCTTCCTGCTCCGGCGGCGCCCGTGGGCGGCGCTGTACTGGATCTGCGCCTGCGCCCTGAGCGCGGGCGTCGTCCAGGTGATCAAGCACACCTTCGGGCGGGCGCGGCCGACCGAGATCCTCGTGGTGAGCGACTACGGCTCGTTCCCGTCCGGCCACACCGCCAACGCGGCGACCCTCGCCGTCGTGCTCGGCGTCGTGCTCCGCCGGGTCTGGGTCTGGGCGGCCGGCGTCGTCTGGACCGTGCTGATGCTGCTCAGCCGCACCTACCTCGGGGCGCACTGGCTGACCGACACGATCGGCGGGCTGCTGATCGGCGCGGGCGTCGCGGTCGTCCTCTGGGCCCCGGTCGCTCACCGGCTGCTCGACGAGCAGGAGCGGGTCAGGGGCCGCGGCTGGGCGTGGCAGACGCGCGTCGGTGCGGGTGCCTAGGCTGACCCCATGACCGACCCCCTCGACCAGGCCAGGGCGGAGGCCGCCGCGGCGGTCGCCGCCGCCGAGCAGGCGAAGCGCGACGCGGAGGCGGCGCTGGCCCGGGCCGAGCAGCTCGCGGCCGAGGCCGAGGCGGCGGCGCAGGAGGCGGTCGAGGCCGAGCAGGACGCACGGGCGGCAGCGACCGCAGCGCCCGACGCAGGCGCGGCCGACCCGGTCGTCGCGGCCGGCCCTGGCGACGGGGGCGGCGCCTCCTCGGGTCCGCTCTCGTCCGGTGCCGTCGACGCGGTGCGGGCCGGCTACGCCACCGAGGGCCCGGCCCTCGAGATCGGCTCGCTGGTCAACGGCGACGCGCTCGCCGACGTCCCCGTGCGGATCCCGCTCGGCATGCTGAACCGGCACGGCCTGATCGCGGGCGCGACGGGCACGGGCAAGACGAAGACGCTGCAGGTGCTCGCCGAGCAGCTGTCCGCGGCGGGCGTGCCCGTCTTCGCGGCCGACGTGAAGGGCGACCTCTCGGGCCTCGCCGCCCCCGGCGAGTCGAGCGAGAAGCTGCTCGCGCGCACCCGCGGCATCGGCCAGGCCTGGACGCCCCTGGCGGCGCCGGCCGAGTTCTTCTCGCTCGGCGACGGCGGCCCCGGCGTCCCGGTGCGGGCGACGGTGAGCGGCTTCGGGCCGATCCTCCTCAGCAAGGTGCTCGGCCTGAACGACACGCAGGAGTCGAGCCTCGGCCTCGTCTTCCACTACGCCGAGCAGGCGGGGCTGCCGCTGCTCGACCTCGCCGACCTGCGCAGCGTGCTCACCTACCTGACGAGCGACGACGGCAAGGCCGAGCTCGCCGAGCTCGGCGGCCTCAGCAAGGCGACCGTCGGGGTGGTGCTGCGCGAGCTGATCACCTTCGCCGACCAGGGCGCCGACGCGTTCTTCGGCGAGCCCGAGATCGACACGGCCGTGTTCCTCCGCACGGCGGCCGACGGTCGCGGCATCGTCAGCCTGCTCGAGCTGCCCGGCGTCCACGACCGGCCGGCGTTGTTCTCGACGTTCCTGATGTGGCTGCTCGCCGACCTGTACAACGACCTGCCCGAGGTGGGCGACCTCGACCGGCCGAAGCTCGTCTTCTTCTTCGACGAGGCCCACCTGCTCTTCGCGGGCGCCTCGGACGCGTTCCTCGACCAGGTGACACGCACCGTGCGGCTGATCCGGTCGAAGGGCGTCGGCATCGTCTTCGTCACGCAGACCCCGAAGGACGTGCCCGGCGACGTCCTCGCGCAGCTCGGCTCACGGATCCAGCACCAGCTGCGGGCCTTCACGCCCGACGACGCCAAGGCGCTGCGGGCCACCGTCTCGACCTACCCCACGAGCGACTACGACCTCGGGGCCGTGCTGACCAGCCTGGGCACGGGGGAGGCGGTCGTCACCGTCATGAACGAGAAGGGCGCGCCCAGCCCGGTCGCGTGGACGCGGGTCCGGGCGCCCCAGGGCTCGATGTCGCCGCTGCCGGCCGACGAGATGACCGCCCAGGTCGCTGCCTCGCCGCTCTGGCCGGTCTACGGCACGCCCGTCGACCGCGACTCCGCGCGCGAGATGCTGGCCCGCAAGCTCGAGGCCGCCGCGCTGCGCCGTCGCGAGCTCGACGAGGCGACCGCTCGCGACGAGGCCCTGGTGCTCCAGGCGAAGGAGGCGGCGGCCCGGGAGAAGCACGACGCCGCGGCCCTCAAGGCGGCCGAGAAGGAGCGGAAGGCCGCCCAGGCCGAGTACGAACGACAGCAGCGCGAGTTCGAGAAGGCCGAGCGGGCCGCCGCGTCGACGAGGGCGCGGCGGGCTGGCGGCTCGACCCGCTCCTCCTCTGGTTCGTCGTCGGGGCGCGGGCGTGCGGGCCGCAGCGGTGCGGGCGGCGTGCTCGGCGACGTGCTCGGCTCGAGCGCCGGCAAGACGATCGTGCGCGAGGTCGTCAAGGGGATCTTCGGGACGCTGCGCCGGCGCTGAGCCCGGCGGGGCGTGGCCCGCGACGGAGAGGCAGGGCGGCGGGCGCCGGCGTGACGGCGAGGGCGGCCTCAGCCCGTGAAGGCCTGCCAGACGAGGGCCAGCAGGCCCGTCGCGACGGCGAAGGCCAGCACGACCAGCGTGGTGCTGAGCCACCTTCGGCCCTCGTACCACGACCGGCTCTCGGGCCAGGTGCGGTAGAACTCGGCGCCCGACATCGGCCGCGAGACGGTCGTCACGGCGCTGCCGAGCGCATCGGTGACGGCGGTGATCGCCTCGTCGGGCCAGTAGCCGCCCCGCATGCGGAAGAGCACCTCGCCGTCGTGGCCGAGGGCGATCAGCTGCGGCAGGGTCTCGGTCGAGGCGCCGCGGTAGGTGCGCGCGACGAGGACGGTCGCGACGGCGTCGCGGGGGAGCCGCACGATGCCCGGGAGCCAGCCGCGCTTGAAGAACTCGGTCGAGCTGACGCCGGCGTACGAGACCCGGAACCGCCAGTACATGAGGAGCCCCACGACGACGGCGACGTCGGCGACCCACAGCACGGCCGGCCAGCGGCCGGTCGGCCAGGTCAGCCAGAGCAGGGCCCCGAGCACGGGCACGAGGCTGAAGACCGCGGTGAGCAGGGCGGTCCGGGCGATCGTGCGCCGGGGCACGGCGATCACCTCGAAGTCGTCGCGCGCGACGCCAGTCACCATCTCAGCCCCCTCGGCCCTCGGCTGCCTCCCCCCTCAGAGAGGACGGCCGTCATCCCGACGGCCTGCCGTGGCACCGATCATAAGGGAGGCGCCCCACGGGCCGGACCGCTCTGTCCGGTCCGCGAAAGCGCGGCGCGGCGTCCTCCCGACGTCGGTGGCCGGTGTGTGCCCGACTGCCGCGTCAGCGGTCGCGCAGCTTCTCGAGGTCGCGGCGTTCGCGCTTCGTCGGCCGACCGGCACCCCTGTCCCGGACCGCCACCACCGCGGTCTCCTCGCGCGGGGGAGGAGGGGGCGTCAGGTCGGTCATCGCCTCGGCGGCGACGGAGGCGCCGACCCGCTTCACGAGGCAGGTGCGGACCACGAGGATCCGGTCGAACCCGGCCACGCGCACCCGGACCTCGTCGCCGGGCCGGACCGACTGCGACGCCTTGACCCGCTCGCCGTTCACCCGGACGTGCCCGGCGCGGCAGCCCGCCGTCGCCGCCGAGCGCGTCTTGTAGACGCGGACCGCCCACAGCCAGCTGTCGACGCGGGCGGAGGCGGGGGAGTCCATCCGACGATGCTACGTCGGGCCGGCCGCGCGCCGCGTGCCCGCCGCCGCCTCTTCGGTCCGCCGCCCGTCGTCGGTGCGTCCGCAGGACCCCGTGCGGTCCGCTACCATGGACGAGGTCGTGCGCCAGTGATGCTGTCGCTCGCCCTGGAGGATTCGCCTAGTGGCCTATGGCGCACGCTTGGAAAGCGTGTTGGGTGCAAGCCCTCAGGGGTTCGAATCCCCTATCCTCCGCGTCGCGATGGCCCTCCCCTTCGGGAGGGCCATCGCTCGTCCTCCCTCGGTTCGCCCTCAGGGCGATGCCGTGCGGCGGGCCTAGGAGGCGGCGGTGCCGTCGAGCATCAGGGTCATGTACCGCAGGTCGAGCCAGCGGCCGAACTTCACGCCGACCTCGCGCAGCAGCCCCGCGTCCTCGAAGCCGAGCGACCGGTGCAGCCGCACCGAGCCCTCGTTGCCGGCCTCGACGAGGGCGACCATGACGTGGTGGCCGGCCTCCGCGGCCCCGGCGACCAGCGCCTCCAGCAGGCTGCGGCCGATGCCGGCCCCCTGGTGCCCCTCGCGCACGTAGACGCTGTTCTCGACCGTGTGGCGGTAGCCGTCCTTGGCGTGGAACGGGCCGAAGCTCGCGTACCCGACGACGAGGTCGCCCTCGACGGCGACGATCGCGGCCGTGCCCGGGCGGCTGTGGGCGGCGAGCCAGTCGCGGCGGCCCTGCAGGTCGGGCTCCACGTCGGTCCAGATGGCGGTCGAGCGGGCGACGGCGTCGGCGTGGATCTCGAGGACCCCCGGCAGGTCGGACTCGGCGGCAGGGCGGATGATCACGGCACGATCATAGGAGGGGCCGAGCCCTTGACAGGTCACGCCGCCAGGACCCCGACCCTGTGAACCGCAGGAGGCGCCGGTCCGACCCGATGACGCCCGCGTAGGTTCTGGTCATGACTGACGACACCTACACCGCGTCCTTCCTCGGCGACGACGGCCAGGAGGCCCGCACCGAGCAGCTCGAGTCGATCGGCGGCCAGCCGCAGAAGAGCCTCGTCCGTCCCGCCGCCGACGGCGGCGACGACGTCAACTGGGAGCTGGACCCCGACACCTCGACCGAGGGGCACGCGGTGTACCGCTCCCTCGGAGTCGCGCAGCACGACTACTCCTGAGCCGTCGAGCTGAGGGGACCGGATCATCGGGACCCGGGACCCACCGGGAGCCGTCGCGGGGGTAACATATCGCCACGGCGCACCTGCGCCCCTCGGCCAGACCGCGCACGACGGCGTGCGCACAGGAGGCGCTCGTGACCACACGACGTGACGGATCCCGCTCGGTGCTCCGCAAGAAGCCCGTGCAGCAGATCGAGGACGAGACCGGGGGCACCGGACTCTTCAAGAGCCTCGGCCTGTGGCAGCTGACGGCCATCGGCGTCGGCGGCATCATCGGCGTCGGCATCTTCTCGCTGGCGGGGCTCGTCGCCCACGGCGACGACGCGAACCCGGGCGTCGGGCCGGCCGTCCTCTTCTCCTTCTTGATCGCCGGTCTCGCGAGTGCTGCGGCGGCGCTCTCGTACGCCGAGTTCGCGGGCATGATCCCGCGGGCCGGCTCCGCCTACACCTACGGCTACGTCGCCCTCGGCGAGATCATCGGCTGGTTCATCGGCTGGGACCTGCTGCTCGAGTACGTGGCCATCGTGGCCGTCGTCGCGATCGGCATCTCGGGCTACTTCGACGCGTTCCTCTCGGGGCTCGGGCTGCACCTCCCCGACGCGATCGCCTCGACGCCCGACGCGGGGCAGGGCGGCGTGGTCAACCTGCCCGCGATCGTCGTCTGCCTGGTCGTCACCTTCATCCTGAGCCGGGGCTCGAAGGCGTTCGGCCGCTTCGAGATCGTCGCCGTCGGCATCAAGGTGCTGCTGGTGCTGTTCATCATCGGCATCGGCCTGTTCCACCTGAGCGCCGAGAACTTCTCGCCCTTCGTGCCCAACGGCTTCGGGCCGGTCTTCACCGGGGCCGCCACCGTCTTCTTCGCCGTCTTCGGCTACGACGCGATGAGCACCGCGGCGGAGGAGAGCGTCGACGGCAAGAAGCACATGCCGAAGGCGATCATCCTGTCGCTGATCATCGCGATGATCCTCTACGTCGCCGCCACCCTGGTGCTCACCGGCATGCAGGACTACCGCGAGATCGACCCGGCCGCCGGCTTCGCCTCGGCCTTCAGCAGCGTCGGCCTGCCGGTCGTGGCGACGATCATCTCGGTGTTCGCCGTCATCTCGATCCTCACCGTCATGCTCACGTTCCTGCTCGGCGTCACGCGGGTCTGGTTCTCGATGAGCCGCGACGGACTGCTGCCCGGCTGGTTCGCGCGGACCGACCGCAAGGGCGTCCCGCAGCGCGTCACGTGGATCGCGGGCGTCGCCTCCGCGCTGCTCGCCGGGGTGTTCCCCATCCGCGCCGTCGCCGACCTGACGAACATCGGCATCCTCGCCGCGTTCGTGGTGGTCTGCGTCGCGGTCATCGTGTTCCGCTACCGCAAGCCCGACGAGCCGCGCACGTTCCGCCTCCCGTTCATGCCCTTCGTCCCGGCCTTCGGGGTGCTGGCGAGCGGCTTCCTCATCTCGCAGCTGCACTGGGAGACCTGGCTGCGCTTCGGCATCTGGCTGGTCGTCGGCCTCGCGCTCTACTTCGGCTACGGCCGGAAGCACTCGCTGCTGAACCCGGACAGCCCGCGCGTGCCGCGCTGACCTCCCCGGTGCCTCCGAGCCCGCCGGACGTAGGCTGGGCGACGTGTCCACCCGCATCTACATCACGTCCGCAGAAGGCCACACCGGCAAGTCGACGATCGCCCTCGGCGTCCTCGACACCCTGAGCCACGAGGTAGGCCGGGTGGGGGTGTTCCGTCCCGTGGCGCGGTCGACGCGCGAGCGCGACTACGTCCTCGAGCTGCTGCTCGCCCACGACAGCGTCGACCTCGACTACGAGGAGTGCGTCGGCGTCACCTACGACGACGTGCACCGCGACCCCGACGCGGCGCTCGCCGCCATCGTCAGCCGGTTCTCCGCCGTCGAGCGGCAGTGCGACGCGGTCGTCGTGATCGGCTCCGACTACACCGACGTCGGCAGCCCCACCGAGCTGTCGTTCAACGCCCGGGTGGCCGCCAACCTCGGCGCCCCCGTGCTGCTCGTCCTCGGCGGCCGCAGCGCCGCCGACGGCACGACCCCGCGCACCGGCGCGGACATGCGCCAGGTGGCCGAGGTCACGACGGCCGAGCTGCGCAACGAGCACGCCAGCCTGCTCGCCGTCGTCGCGAACCGGGTCGAGCCCGACCACCTCGACGACGTCGTCCGGGGCATCGGCCAGGCGCTCGCCGCGAGCCCCTCGGGTGCCGTGCCCGTCTGGGCCCTGCCGGAGGACCGCCTCCTCGTGGCCCCCACCGTGCGCGCCGTGCTCGAGGCGACCGGCTCGACCTTCGTGCGCGGCGACGAGGCCCTGCTCGACCGCGAGGTCGAGGGCGTCGTCGTCGCCGCCATGTCGATGGAGAACGTGCTGCCCCGCCTGATCGAGGGCGCCGTCGTCGTCGTGCCGGGGGACAGGTCGGACGTGCTGGTGGCGACGGTGCTCGCTCACGCGTCCGAGACGTTCCCCTCGCTCGCGGCCGTCGTGCTGAACGGCGGCTTCGCCCTGGCGCCCCAGGTCGACCGCCTCGTCGAGGGACTCGGCAGCACGCTGCCGATCGCCCACAACGAGCTCGGCACCTACGACACGGCGCTCGCCATCACCCAGACCCGCGGGCGTCTCGCCGCCGACTCGCCCCGCAAGTACGACCTCGCCCTCTCGCTGTTCGAGACGCACGTCGACGGGGCCGAGCTGCTGCGGCTGCTCGAGGTCAGCCCGTCGGGGGTCGTGACGCCGCTGATGTTCGAGCACCAGCTGCTCGAGCGGGCGCGCAGCGTCAAGAAGCACATCGTGCTGCCCGAGGGCGGAGACGACCGCATCCTCCGTGCGGCGTCGACCCTGCTGCAGCGCGGTGTGGCCGACCTCACGCTCCTCGGCGACGAGACCGTCATCCGGGCACGCGGCGCCGAGCTCGGCCTCGACCTGGCCGACGCCCGCGTGCTCGACCCCTTCGACGCCAGCCTGCAGGTGCAGTTCGCCGCCGAGTACGCGAAGCTGCGGGCGCACAAGGGCATCTCCGCGAGCATGGCGATGGACACGGTCACCGACGTCTCGTACTTCGGCACGATGATGGTCAAGCTCGGCCTCGCCGACGGCATGGTCTCGGGCGCCGCGCACACGACGGCCCACACCATCCGTCCCGCGTTCGAGGTGATCAAGACGGTGCCGGGCGTCGGCGTCGTCTCGAGCGTGTTCCTCATGGCGCTCGCCGACCGGGTGCTGGTCTACGGCGACTGCGCCGTCATCCCCGACCCGACCGCCGAGCAGCTCGCGGACATCGCGATCTCGTCGGCCGAGACCGCGGTGCAGTTCGGCATCGAGCCCCGCGTGGCCATGCTCAGCTACAGCACCGGCGACAGCGGCTCGGGCGCCGACGTCGAGAAGGTCCGCGCCGCGACGGCGCTGGTGCGCGAGCGCCGCCCCGACCTGCTCGTCGAGGGACCGATCCAGTACGACGCCGCGGCCGACCCGGTCGTCGCCGCCGCGAAGATGCCCGACTCCGAGGTCGCGGGCCGGGCGACCGTGTTCATCTTCCCCGACCTGAACACCGGAAACAACACGTACAAGGCCGTGCAGCGGAGCGCGGGGGCGGTCGCGATCGGGCCCATCCTGCAGGGCCTCCGCAAGCCCATCAACGACCTCTCGCGCGGCGCGCTCGTGGGCGACATCGTCAACACGGTGGCCATCACCGCCATCCAGGCCGGCACCGAGGCGGCCGCCGCCGAGACCTCCACCACCACCGAAGGGAACACCCCGTGAGCGCAGTGCTCGTCGTCAACTCCGGCTCGTCGTCGTTCAAGTACCAGCTGATCGAGCTGGACGACGAGACGACGCTCGCGTCGGGGCTGGTCGAGCGGATCGGGGAGGCGGTGGGCCAGACCCGGCACCGCAACCACCTGACGGGTGCCGAGAGCAGCAACGACTCGCAGCCGATCGCCGACCACGCGGCCGGCTTCGAGGCGATGATGGCCGCCTTCGCCGCGCAGGGCCCCTCCTTCGACGAGCACCCGCCCACGGCCGTCGGCCACCGGGTCGTGCACGGGGGAGTGGACTTCGACCGGGCCACCCTCGTCACCGACGAGGTGGAGAAGGCCATCGACCGCCTCTCCGCGCTGGCGCCGCTCCACAACCCCGCGAACCTGCAGGGCATCAGGGCCGCCAAGGAGGCGTTCGCCGACGTGCCCCACGTGGCGGTGTTCGACACGGCGTTCCACCAGACGCTGGCCCCTGCCGCGTACACCTACGCGATCGACGCGGAGCTGGCCGAGAAGCACCACGTGCGCCGGTTCGGGTTCCACGGCACCTCGCACAAGTACGTGTCCGAGAAGACCGCCGAGTTCCTCGGCCGTCCGCTGGCCGAGCTCAAGATCATCGTCCTGCACCTCGGCAACGGCGCCTCCGCCGCGGCGATCGACGGCGGCCGCTCGATCGAGACGAGCATGGGCATGACGCCCCTCGAGGGGCTCGTCATGGGCACGCGGTCCGGCGACATCGACCCGGCAGCCGTCTTCCACCTGCACCGCGAGGCGGGCCTCGACTTCGACGAGCTCGAGACGCTGCTCAACAAGGGCAGCGGCCTGCTGGGCCTCACGGGCAGCGGCGACATGCGCGACGTGCAGGACAGCGCCTCGCGCGGCGACGCCGTGTCCGAGTCGGCGCTGGCCGTGTACCGCCACCGCATCCGCCACTACGTCGGCGCCTACGTCGCGCAGCTCGGCGGACTCGACGCGGTCGTCTTCACCGCGGGGGTCGGCGAGAACAACGCCCTGCTGCGCCGCCGCACGCTGGCCGGGCTCGACTTCTTCGGCATCCGGGTCGACGACGACCGGAACGAGCTCGCCTCGCGGGACGCCCGCCGCATCTCGCCCGAGGGAGCGTCCGTCGACGTCCTCGTCGTCCCCACGAACGAGGAGCTCGAGATCGCCCGGCAGGCCGCGGCGCTCCGCTAGGACGNCAGCCCCTGCGTCGTCGTCAGTACTTGATCGTGGCGAGTGCGTCCGAGACGGGGGTCTCACCCGAGACGAGCTCGAACTGCGTCTTCACCGCCGTGCCCTCGATGATCGCGGTGGCGATCACCTCGGCCACGTCGGCACGGGAGACCGTGCCCCGCTCGACGGTCTGGCCCACCGTGACCTGGCCGGTGCCGGGGTCGTCGGTGAGGCCGCCGGGACGCACGACGGTCCAGTCGAGGCCGTCACGGGCGCGCAGGTCGGCGTCGGCCTCGCTCTTCGCGCGCATGTACACCTGGTAGACGGCGTCGTCGTCCTCGGCGGGCAGCTGGGCCTTCTCGGCGTCGAAGTCGTCCGTCCCGATGGCCGAGACCATCACGTAGCGGGCGACGCCCGCCTTCTCCGCCGCGTCGGCGAGCAGGACGGCGCCGTCGCGGTCGATCGTGAGCTTGCGCTCGGCGCCGCTGCCGCCACCGCCGCCGGCCGCGAAGACCACGGCGTCGGCACCGTCGAGGTGGCCCGCCAGGGTCTCGACGTCGGTCTGCTCCAGATCGAGGACGAGCGCACGGGCACCCGCCGCCTCGAGGTCGGACGTGTGGTCGGGGTTGCGAACGATGCCCACGGGGTCGTGCCCGGCGTCGGCGAGTCGGCGTTCGAGGAGCTGGGCGATCTTGCCGTGTCCTCCGGCGATGACGATTCTCATGCACCCAGGGAACACCCCGTGTCGCGCAGACCACCCAGGAGCCGCTAAACTTCTCGAGGCTCCTCACGTGGCGCCATCCAGGCCAACTCCCCCAGGGCGGAAACGCAGCAAGGGCAACCGGGCTCTGGCGGGTGCGTGAGGGGTCTCTACTTTTTTACGCACCGCCGCCCCTGCGGCGCTTCGGCGCGGCGTCCTGCCTGGTGCGGACGGGACCAGCCGGTCGCGTCCTCGAGACGGTGCGCCGCCGCCCCTGCGGCGCTTCGGCGCGGCGTCCTGCCTGGTGCGGACGGGACCAGCCGGTCAGGTCGCTGTGCTGCAGGTGACTCCCAGCAGGCCGAAATTGACCGTTCGAGTCCCCGAGACGGGCGACGACCACGGCGCGGTACCGGCCGTGCCCTGCACGCGGTAGGTCGCGGCGCTGACGCCGAGGATCTCCGCTGGCACCTGGTAGCTCTTCACCGTCACGGTGGCGACCGGCAGCGTCACGCCGTTCCGGTACACGTTCCACGACGGCGGCTCGACTCCGCCCGCGGGGAGCGGCGTCGGGACGTCCCACGACAGCACAGGGGCCCCGAGGAGACCGCCGCCGGTGCACCCGATCGTCGAGGCGCCCACGAGGGTCCCCGTGGTCGCCGTCCCGGTCGCGCGGGTCGTGTCGGCGAAGGCGGCGAGGGTGGACTCGGGGGGCACCGCAGCCAGGCTGGCCGCGAGGGCGAGCGCGACGACGGTCGACACGGCGGCGGTGCCGGCAGTGCCGGAGGTGCGGTGCCGGCCGGCCGCGTGGCGCGGCCCGTCATCGTGGCGGGCACGCACCTCCTCGGCTCGGCCTCCGTCGGCAGGTGCCGGCTCGTGGGCGGTCGCGGCGAGGTCCTCGGCGCGCGGGCGGCGGAAGCCGATCATGGCGAGCATGCCGAAGAGCGTGCCGATCACGAACACCCAGCCGGGGGCGAGCGCCTGGTCGACCCACTCGCCGAGGCGGGGCGTCGACCAGAAGACACGGTCGGCCTCCGCGACGACGATCGGGTCCGGGTCGGTCACCGGGTTCGCGTCGCCCTTGAGGACGAGGGACCGGGAGGCGCCGCCCGCGTCGTCCGTCTCGACCACGCGGTGGGTGACGCGGACGCCGTCCGCGCGGGGGACGCTCACGACGTCGCCGACCGCCACGTCGGCCGCGGGCACCGTCTTCGCCAGAGCCAGGGCGCCGGTGGGGATGCCCGGCGACATCGAGCCCGAGCGGAAGATCAGCGGGGTGACGCCCGCGAAGACGGCGAGGGCAGCAGCCGTCAGGCAGACCACGCCGGTGAGGGCCCCGGCCCAGAGGACGACCTCGCGCGCGAAGAACCGCGCCCGAGCGTTGCGGCGGGCGTGGTCGACCGGCGGCCGGTCGTGCCGCGCGCGTCCGGGGGAGGACGCCATGCGTGGCTCCCCTCGTCGCGCGTCGGGCAGGTGGATCGTGAGGGGAACGGCGGAGTCGGGCACCCGACGCCGGACTCCGCCGTTCCCGTGTCCGGGCCGCGTCCGCCACGGGTGGCGGGGGCCTCGGGACGCCCGCCCTGGGAGGCGGGGGCTGGGAGGAGCTGCGGGGGCAGCTACTGCTGGGTGGCGGTCACCGTCATGGTCGCCGTCACGGTCTTGCCCTGCACCGTGTTGGTCGCGTCGGCAGGGACCTCGGCGCGGACGCAGAGGTACTCGACCTGGGTGACCGCCAGGGGCCGGGCGGCAGCCGTGGCCGGGCCTGCGCTGAGCTTCGTCGTGCTGGGCGTGACCACCGTGGCGGGGGTCGTGCCGAACGTGGCCGAGCTGCAGGTCGGGGGCGTGCCGACGTTGTAGGTGCCCGTGCCGAGGCTCGCGACGCCGAAGTTCAGCACAGGGCCGAGGACAGCCGCGTCGGCGCCGCCGGCGACCGTCGTGTACGTGTAGTTGAAGGGCAGGCTGCCGCCGTTGCGCACCGTGAGGAGCGCGTACGTCGAGTCGCCGGGCTTCGCCGCGGTCATCGTCAGGCCGGTGAGGGCCGTCGTGACGTCCTGGTCGTTCAGCTTGAGGTCGAGCGTGCCCGTGCTGAAGCTGCCGGTCGCGGTCACGGTGTCGGTGAACGCCGCGAGGGTCGCGACGGTGCCGAGCCCGAGCACGGTGCCGAGCGCGAGGACCGCCCTGACCTTGCCCGAGACGGAGAGGCGGTGGGCGCGTGAGGACGCCGTGGCTGCAGACATGCGGGTGTCTCCTGATCCTGATCCTGACCGGTCTGCCGCGAGGGTGGGTCGCGGCCGGTGCGTCGCCGCTGGTGAGACGGTTCGGCACGAGCTGGTGAGGCTCGTCCGGTGGGTCGAAGATACCAAGGAGGCGCGGGTTGCGCCAGAGGTCGCACCCACCCCCGATGAGGGGTCGCGTCGCCCCCTGCCCGGCGCGGACGTCGGTGGCCCCGACTACTCTTGTCCCGTGGTCACAGCCCTGTATCGCCGTTACCGGCCAGAGAACTTCGCCGAGCTGATCGGACAGTCGCAGGTGACCGATCCGCTCCGCACGGCGCTGCGCGCCGACCGCGTCAACCACGCCTATCTGTTCAGCGGCCCCCGGGGCTGCGGCAAGACGACGTCGGCCCGCATCCTGGCGCGCTGCCTCAACTGCGCCCAGGGCCCCACCGACACGCCGTGCGGCGTCTGCGACTCGTGCGTCGAGCTCGCTCGCGACGGGGGCGGCTCGCTCGACGTCATCGAGATCGACGCCGCCAGCCACAACGGCGTCGACGACGCGCGCGACATCCGCGACCGCGCCGTGTTCGCCCCGGCGCGCGACCGGTTCAAGATCTTCATCCTCGACGAGGCCCACATGGTCACGCCGCAGGGCTTCAACGCGCTGCTGAAGGTCGTCGAAGAGCCGCCGGAGCACGTCAAGTTCATCTTCGCCACGACCGAGCCCGACAAGGTGATCGGCACGATCCGGTCGCGTACCCACCACTACCCGTTCCGGCTGGTCCCGCCCGCGCAGATGCTCGAGTACGTGCAGCAGCTCGCCGAGAGCGAGGGCGTCGCAGCCGCCCCCGGCGTCCTGCCCCTCGTGGTCAGGGCCGGCGGCGGGTCGGTGCGCGACACCCTGTCGCTGCTCGACCAGCTCATGGCCGGCAGCGAGAGCGGCGGCATCGAGTACGAGCGCGCCGTCGCCCTGCTCGGCTACACGCACGCAGCCCTCCTCGACGACGTCGTGGTCGCCCTCGGGCAGCGCGACGGCGCGGCCGCCTTCGCGGCCGTCGACCGGGTCGTCCAGACGGGCCAGGACCCGAGGCGCTTCGTCGAGGACCTGCTCGAGCGGCTCCGGGACCTCATCGTGGTCGGCGCGACCGTCGAGGGCGCCTCCGCCGTCCTGCGCGGCGTCACGCCGGAGGAGCTCGACCGGCTCGTGCAGCAGTCGCACGCGTTCGGCGCCGCCGAGCTGTCGCGCTCGGCCGACGTGGTGAACCGGGCCCTCACCGACATGACGGGCGCCACGTCGCCGCGCCTCCACCTCGAGCTGATGATCGCCCGGGTGCTCGTGCCCGAGGCCGACGAGACGACGCGGGGCGCGCTGGCCCGCGTCGAGCGGCTCGAGCGCCGCGTCGGCGTCGACGGCGCCGCGGGCGACGCCGCCCACCCTGCACGTCCCGTGCAGACGGCCGTGGTCCCGTCCGCCGCTCCGGCCCGGGGGGCAGGTGCCGCGGGTCAGCAGGCCGGCGTCGCGTCGTCCGCCTCGCAGACAGCGGCTGCCGGTCCGACGGCGACGTCGTCGGACCCGGCTGCGGCCTCGGCGGCCTGGGGCGCCGTCGCGCCCGACGTGCTGAGCACGCCCGCCGCTCCTGACCCCGACGCGTCTGCGGCCGCCCCCGATGGTCCGGCTGTCGGCGAGCCGACCGCGACCGAGCCGGCGACGCCCACGGCTGCGCACTCCGCCGCCTGGGCTCAGACGCCTGCGGTCGAGGGGGCCGTCCCGCCCGGTGCGGGTGCGGGCTCCGACGGCTCCGCCTCTCCCGTCGGCCCGGTCTCGCTGCAGCAGATGCGTGACGCCTGGCCCGAGATCGTCGAGGCCGTCGAGAAGGCGCGTCGCACCGCGTGGATGGTCGTCGTGACCGCGAGCGTGCAGGGCTATGCCGACGAGGTGCTGACCCTGGCGTTCCCCAGCGCCCACGACGTCGACGAGTTCAAGAAGCCCCAGGGCGCCGGCGAGGGCGTCAGCGAGTACCTCCGCCGGGCCATCCAGCAGGTGCTCGGCGTCCGGGTCAANGCCCCGACCGAGCCGGCCCCTCCGCGCGACGAGCCGGCGCCGGTCG
This sequence comes from Frigoribacterium sp. CFBP 8766, assembly GCF_014841435.1. Classification (NCBI taxonomy): domain Bacteria; kingdom Bacillati; phylum Actinomycetota; class Actinomycetes; order Micrococcales; family Microbacteriaceae; genus Frigoribacterium; species Frigoribacterium sp. CFBP 8766. The sequence goes on along the minus strand of NZ_JACYTX010000002.1, from coordinate 1,071,274 downwards.
TCCCGGGCGAGAGGGCGGCCCCGTCCTCTCCTGCTCCCGAGTCGCAGGCAGCGCCGGCACCCGCCTCGGCGCCGGCACCTGTCTCGGCCTCCACCGCGGCTGCGCCGGCCCCTCGGGAGTCGCGCCCGGCGTCGACCTCTGCCACCGCTGCGGCGTCCCCGCCCGCACCGGCAGAGAAGCGGCCGACGGCCAGCCCCGTCACCGGCTGGGACGTCGCGACGATCCCGCAGACGCCCCCGCCCGAGCCCGACGAACCCGAGTTCATCACGGAGGAGCCGCCCGGCGGCGCCCCCACGGTCGACGCGACGCCACCGCCCTCCGACGCGGCGCCGGCCGCACCGTCGGCGCCGTCAGCCGCTGCTGCCTCGGCATCTGCCTCGGCACCCGCGCCGGCGCAGGGCCCGAGCGCGAGCCAGCGCCGCGCCGCGGCGGGTGACCCCCGACGGGGCATCCCGGCCGGGTCCCGCTACGGCGAGGCCGTCGTCCGCGAGATCCTCGGCGCCCAGTTCATCGAAGAAGAGACGATCGCTCCCCGCGTCACGCCTCAGAGAAGCGAGTAGTCCGTGTACGAGGGCATCGTCCAAGAGCTGATCGACGAGTTCGGCCGCCTCCCGGGCATCGGGCCGAAGTCGGCGCAGCGGATCGCGTTCCACATCCTGCAGACCGAGACGTACGACACGACGCGGCTGTCCGAGCTGCTCGTCGACGTCCGCACCAAGGTCCGGTTCTGCGAGGTCTGCGGCAACGTCACCGAGCAGGAGCGCTGCTCCATCTGCCGCGACCCGCGTCGCTCGCCGGCCACCATCTGCGTGGTCGAGGAGGCGAAGGACGTCCAGGCCATCGAGCGGACCCGCGAGTTCCGCGGCCTCTACCACGTGCTCGGCGGGGCCATCAGCCCGATCGACGGCGTCGGGCCGGACGACCTGCGCATCCGGCAGCTCGTCCAGCGCCTCGCCGACGACACGGTGCAGGAGGTCATCATCGCGACCGACCCCAACCTCGAGGGCGAGGCCACGGCGACCTACCTGTCGCGGATGCTCGCGCCGTTCGGGCTGCGCGTGACGCGTCTCGCCTCCGGGCTGCCGGTCGGCGGCGACCTCGAGTACGCCGACGAGGTCACCCTCGGGCGCGCCTTCGAGGGGCGCCGGCTCGTCTCTGAGTAGTCGAGGGGCCCAGGGGCTCAGGGGCGAGCGGCCCAGGGCCGCCGGCTCAGGGCCGGGCGGCTCAGAGCCGTGCGCGGCGGGCGCGGACGAAGCTGTAGAGGCCGAACGCGATCAGCCCGATCGCCACGACCGACAGCACCACCACACCGGCCGGCAGGCCCGCGAGCGCCTTCAGGGCCCCGTCCAGCCCGCTCGCCTCCTCGGGGTCCGCGGTGATCGCCGCGACGGCGAACAGCACGCCGACGACCGCGATCGCGACGCCCTTCGCGACGTACCCGACGACGCCGAGGGCCACGGACACGCGGCCGGCCGTTCCGGGCGGCACGACGAGGTCCTCACGGAACTTCTGCCGAAGGCCCTTGACGACGAAGTAGACGCCGATCGCGACGACGGCCAGGGCGAGGACGACGAGCAGGACGACCCCGCCGGGCGTCGCGATGAGGCGCGAGCTGAGGCTCTGCGTCTGGTCCGAGCTGTCCGACGACCCGCCCCGGGCGAAGGTGAACGCGGTGACGCCGACGGCGAGGTAGGCGACGCCCTTGCCGCCCTCCTTCGCCCGGTCGGCCCACGCCTCCTTGTCGGTGCCCCGCACGAGGGCGGCCTCGAGCAGCTGGAACAGGCCGAGGGCCCACAGCCCGACGACGACCACCCAGAGCACGACGGCTCCGCCCGGGCGAGAGGCGAGCTGGCCGAGGGCACCGCCCTGGTCGGCCTCGCCGCCGCCGCCCGCCGCGACGCCGAGGGCGATGCCGCCGATCAGCACGTGGATCAGCCCGTTCATCGCGAAGCCCACCCGCGCGAGCGTGCGGAGGGCGCGGCTGTCCTGGAGGCGGCTGGCGGATCCGCGGGCGTCCGCGACGGCGTCGGTCATGCCCCCACGCTAGAGGTCGCGAGAGCAGTCGGCCCGGCCGGCCAGGGGCGAGGAGGCGGCCGTCCACAGGGCGGTCGCGACCGGTCGTCACACGGGCCGGGCACCTCCTAGAATCATCGGACGCAGGCGCCGCCAGCCCGACCGCGCCCGCCTCCTCCTGCCACCCACCTCCTGGAGCCGCCACCGTGAGCTTGATCGTGCAGAAATTCGGCGGGTCCTCCGTCGCCGACGCCGAGAGCATCAAGCGCGTCGCGAAGCGCATCGTCGAGACGCGCAAGGCCGGGAACGACGTCGTCGTCGCGGTCAGCGCCATGGGCGACACGACCGACGAGCTGCTCGACCTCGCCGCCGAGGTGACGCCGATGCCCGGCGGTCGTGAGCTCGACATGCTCCTCACCGCGGGCGAGCGCATCAGCATGGCCCTGCTCGCCATGGCGATCCGCAGCCAGGGCGTCGAGGCCCGGTCGTACACGGGAAGCCAGGCGGGCATGATCACGGACGCCCAGCACGGCAAGGCGCGCATCGTCGACGTCACGCCGGGGCGCATCCGGGAGGCGCTCGACGCCGGGTCGGTCGCCATCGTCGCGGGGTTCCAGGGCTTCAACCGCAGCACGGGCGACATCACGACGCTCGGGCGGGGCGGGTCCGACACGACGGCCGTGGCGCTCGCCGCCGCGCTCGACGCCGACGTCTGCGAGATCTACACCGACGTCGACGGCATCTTCACGGCCGACCCCCGCGTCGTGCCCCGCGCCCGCAAGCTCGACCGCATCACGAGCGAGGAGATGCTCGAGCTCGCCGCCGCCGGCTCGAAGGTGCTCTACATCCGTGCCGTCGAGTACGCCCGACGCCACGGCGTCACCCTGCACGTCCGCTCGTCGTTCCACAACGGCGAGGGCACCTTGGTCGTCAACCCGAAAGAGGGAGAGAACGTGGAAGAGCCCATCATCAGCGGTGTCGCGGGCGACCTGAGCGAGGCGAAGGTCACCGTCGTCGGCGTCCCCGACGTCCCCGGCAAGGCCGCGCAGATCTTCCGCACGGTCGCCAAGACGAGCGCGAACATCGACATGATCGTGCAGAACGTCTCGGCCGCGTCGACCAGCCGCACCGACATCTCGTTCACGCTGCCGAAGTCCGAGGGCTCGGTCGTGCTGAACGCGCTCGAATCCGACCGGGCCGAGATCGGCTTCGAGTCGCTGCAGTACGACGACCAGATCGGCAAGCTCGCCCTCGTCGGCGCCGGGATGCGCACCAACGCCGGCGTCTCGGCGCGCCTCTTCACGGCCCTGTTCGAGGCCGGCATCAACATCGAGATGATCTCGACGAGCGAGATCCGCATCTCGGTCGTGACGCGTGCCGACACGCTCGCCGAGGCCCTGCGCGTCGTGCACACGGCCTTCGAGCTCGACGCCGACGTCGAGGCCGTCGTCTGGGGCGGCACCGGTCGCTGACCGGACCGCCCGCGACGACGATCCCGCCCCCTCATCGAACCACCCACACCACCAGGAGCACGAGATGTCAGAAGGTCTGCGCGTCGGCGTGGTCGGCGCCACCGGACAGGTCGGCAAGGTCATGCGGAAGCTGCTCGCCGAGCGCGAGTTCCCGATCGCCGAGATCCGCTTCTTCGCCACGGCACGCTCGGCGGGCACGACCCTGCCGTTCCGCGGCGTCGACGTCGTCGTCGAGGACGTCGAGACGGCCGACCCGAGAGGGCTCGACATCGCGCTCTTCTCGGCCGGCGCCACCGGCAGCCGGGCGCACGCCCCCCGCTTCGCCGAGGCCGGCGTGCTCGTCATCGACAACTCGAGCGCCTGGCGGATGGACCCCGAGGTGCCGCTGGTCGTCAGCGAGGTCAACCCGCACGCCATCGACCAGGCCGTCAAGGGCATCGTCGCCAACCCGAACTGCACCACCATGGCGGCGATGCCGGTGCTCAAGGTCCTCGACGCCGAGGCGACGCTCGAGCGCTTGATCGTCAGCACGTACCAGGCCGTCAGCGGCAGCGGCCTCGCGGGTGCCGACGAGCTGCTCGGCCAGGCACGTGCGGCCCTCGAGGGCGACGCCGCGGGCCTCGTCCACGACGGAGGCGCGGTGCAGATGCCTCAGCCGGCGGTCTACGTGCGCCCCATCGCCTTCGACGTCATCCCGCTCGCCGGGTCGATCGTCGACGACGGCCTCGACGAGACCGACGAGGAGAAGAAGCTCCGCAACGAGAGCCGCAAGATCCTCGAGCGTCCCGACCTGCTCGTCAGCGGCACCTGCGTACGCGTGCCGGTCTTCACCGGGCACTCCCTGTCGATCAACGCCGAGTTCGCGACCGAGCTCACCGCCGCTCGCGCCCGCGAGCTCCTCGCGGACGCGCCGGGGGTCGTCCTCACCGACGTGCCGACGCCCCTCGAGGCCGCGGGCAAGGACCCGTCGTTCGTCGGTCGCGTCCGTCAGGACGAGGGCGTGCCCGGCAACCGCGGCATCGCCCTCTTCATCAGCAACGACAACCTCCGCAAGGGCGCGGCCCTGAACGCCGTGCAGATCGCCGAGATCGTCGCGGCGCGCCGTCTCGCGACGGCGTAGGTCCCGCCACCGAACCCGCGCCTCCGTCGCTCCGAAGACCGGGCATGACCCGTCTCGTGCCCGGCCTCGTCGCCCTGCTCGCTGCTGCAGCCGCCGTCCTGACGGGCTGCGCCGGGCCCGTCACGGACGGCCAGGCCGCCTCGTCGACGGTCCCGGGGGGAGACGGCCCGGTCGTGGCCTTCTACGGCGACTCGTACACCCTCGGCACGGGGGCGTCCGATGCGTCGCACCGCTGGTCGACGATCGTCAGCGAGGAGCGCGGCTGGCGCGAGTACAACCCGAGCGTCAACGGGCTCGGCTTCGTCAACCACCGCACGTCGTTCGAGGGCGGCGACCTGCCCGGCCTCGTCATCGACGCCGAGCCGGACATCCTGTTCGTCACGATGGGGCTGAACGACGCCTTCTCGTACGACGCCCGCGCCGACGAGATCCACGCCCAGATCGGCGACGACCTCGACCGCATCGCGTCGGCACTGCCCGATGCGCGCCTCGTCGTCGTCGAGCCGTTCTGGTACACCGACGATCGACCGGCGAGCGTCGACGTCATCAGCGGCTGGGTCCACGACGCGGCCGACGAGGTCGGCGCGGACTGGGTGCCGGGCGCCTCCCGCTGGCTCGAGGGGCACCCCGAGTGGATGGCCGCGGACGGGCTGCACCCGAACGACGAGGGCTACGCGGAGATGGCCCGGCGGATGGACGCCGAGCTGACGACCCTCGGGCTCTGAGCGGTCGGACTGGCCGTCGCCGTCTCGCTGGGCTCGTCGTCGAGCCGGGGGCCGGTCCGTACCCAGACGCCGCGCCTAGACTGCATCTCGTGACCGAAGCATCGAAGGCAACGAAGCCCGTCGACGTCGCCCTCATCGGGGCCGGCGTCATGAGCGCCACGTTGGGCGCCATGATCAAGCAGCTCGAGCCCACCTGGACGATCCAGGTCTACGAGGCGCTCGGCGACGTCGCCCAGGAGTCGAGCAACCCCTGGAACAACGCGGGCACCGGTCACTCCGCCCTCTGCGAGCTCAACTACACGCCCGAGCGCGCCGACGGCACGATCGACACGAGCAGCGCCGTCAAGGTCAACGAGCAGTTCCAGGTCTCACGCCAGTTCTGGTCGTTCCTCGTCGCCGAGGGAGCCCTGCCCGAGCCGTCCGCCTTCATCAACTCGACGCCCCACATGAGCTTCGTCTGGGGCGAGGCCAACGTCGAGTACCTGCGCAAGCGGCACGAGGCGCTGCGGGGCCACCCGCTGTTCGCCGGCATGGAGTTCAGCACCGACGCCTCCGTCATCCGCTCGTGGGCCCCGTCCCTCATCCTGGGCCGCGCGAAGGACCAGCCGATCGCCGCGACGCGCATCGAGGCCGGCACCGACGTCGACTTCGGCAGCCTCACGCGCCTCCTGCTGACCTACCTCGAGGAGAACGAGGCGCGCATCGAGCTGGACCACCGCGTGACCGGTCTGACGAAGCTCGCCGACGGCACGTGGCGGGTCGCGATGCGCCGTCAGGTCGGCGGCACGCCCACGAGCGTCGACGCCCGGTTCGTCTTCGTCGGCGCCGGGGGAGGCGCGCTGCACCTGCTGCAGAAGTCGGGCATCGACGAGATCAAGGGCTTCGGCGGGTTCCCGGTCAGCGGCGAGTTCCTCCGGACCGACGACCCGGCCGTCGTGGCCAAGCACGCCGCCAAGGTCTACGGCAAGGCCGCCGTCGGCTCGCCCCCGATGTCGGTCCCGCACCTCGACACCCGTGTCGTGGACGGCCAGGCGAGCCTGATGTTCGGACCGTACGCCGGCTTCAGCCCGAAGTTCCTCAAGAACGGCTCGTGGTTCGACCTCTTCGCCTCGATCCGGCCGCACAACCTGTACCCGATGATCCGCGCGGGGCTGGCGAACCTGTCGCTCGTCAAGTACCTGGTCGGCCAGCTGATGGCGAGCAGCGACAGCAAGTTCGAGTCGCTGCGGGAGTTCATGCCCGACGCCGACCCGGCCGACTGGTACCGCATCACCGCGGGCCAGCGCGTGCAGGTCATCAAGAAGGACGCGAAGAAGGGCGGCGTGCTGCAGTTCGGCACCGAGGTGGTCTCGGCGGCGGACGGCACGATCGCGGGCCTCCTCGGCGCCTCGCCGGGCGCCTCCACCGCCGTGCCGATCATGTTGTCGGTGCTCGAGCGCTGCTTCCCCGACCGGATCGCCGGGTGGACCCCGACGCTCCGCCGCATGGTGCCCACCTACGGCGGCCAGCTCGCCGACGACGAGGCGCGAGCCGCCGCGACGCTCGGGGCGACCGCCGAGGCCCTGCGCATCCACGCGTAGCGGCACGCTGCCGGTCGCGGCTCGGCCAGCTGGGCCGAGCCGAGGAGGCGCGAGCCGGTCTCGGCTTGACGTCCGATCGAACATGTGTTCGACTCTGACCATGAGGTGGAGCGAACAGGCGACGACGGCGACCGACTCGTCGGCCCTGCCCGGGCTGGCGAAGCTGTCGAACCTGGTCGCGTCGGTGACGACGCCCGAGTTCGCGGGGGTGACGTTCCACGAGATCCTCGCGAAGAGCGCCCTCAACCGAGTGCCCGGCAGCGACTCCGCCCTGCCCTTCGGCTGGACGATCAACCCCTACCGAGGGTGCAGCCACGCCTGCGTCTACTGCTTCGCGCGGCCGACGCACGAGTACCTCGACCTCGACGGCGGCGACGACTTCGACCGGCAGATCGTCGTCAAGGTGAACGTCGCCGAGGTGCTGTCCCGTGAGCTGCGTCGCCCGTCGTGGCAGCACCACCCCGTCGCGCTCGGCACGAACACCGACCCGTACCAGCGCGCCGAGGGCAAGTACCGGCTCATGCCGGGCATCATCGCGGCCCTGGCCGACTCGGGCACCCCGTTCAGCATCCTGACCAAGGGGACCCTGCTGAGGCGCGACCTGCCGCTCCTCGTCGAGGCGGCCCAGCACGTGCCGGTCGACATCGCGATGTCGATCGCGATCCACGACGACGACCTGCAGCAGTCCGTCGAGCCGGGCACGCCGACCACCGCCGCGCGTCTCGCGACCGTCCGCGCGGCGACCGACGCGGGGCTCCGCTGCTCCGTCTTCATGATGCCCGTCCTGCCGTGGCTGACCGACGACCTCGACCACCTGCACCGGGCCCTGGCGGCCGTGCGCGCCTCCGGGGCGACGAGCCTGCTGTACTCGGCCCTGCACCTCAAGCCCGGCGTCAAGGAGTGGTGGTCCGCCTGGCTCGAGCGCGAGCACCCGGAGCTCGTCACGCGGTACCGCGACATGTACGCGACGAGCACCTACGCGCCCCTCGGCTACCGCAAGTGGCTCGCGGCCCGCATGCGGCCCCTCCTGGCCGAGCACGGGCTCGAGCACGGCACGGCCGACCCGGCGACGGGCTCCACCCGCTCGAGCGCCCTCGACGACGCTGCGGCGGCCAAGGGCACGCTGGGCTTCGGCGCGGACGGACGGCCCCGGTCGCTCATCGCCCACGAGCTGCCGGGCGGTGCACGGTCGTCTCAGCCACGTCTCTTCTGACCGCGGCAGCGTTCGTCGTCCCTCCGTCCCCGAGGTCGGGGCACAGCCGCCCCGGCGGCTCGGCCCCGTCCCGCGAGGTGACCCTAGATAACGGGGTACAGGACGAGTCCTCGTTCTGGCATGATCGTCCTGCCCGACACGTCGACCAGGAGGGGGCCGCCATGCTGCTCGGCCTCCCCGCACACCTCGTGCCGCAGACCGTGGGCCGGGCGCTGTCCCGTGCCTGCCACGTCATCGCGAGCGTCGTCCTCGCGAGTGCCGGCCTGTTGCTGATCGTGAACCAGGTCGCCGAGCCGTCGTACCTGCTCTGGCCTGCCCTCGTGGCGCTGTTGCCGATGCTCGGCATGCTCTTCGTCGTCGAGCGGTTCCGCAGCACGACCGCCGTGCTCGCGTACCTCGCCATCGGCTCGGCGTGCCTCTACTGGTACGCCGTGACCCTGTTCGCGCAGATCCCGGCGGTCCAGGCGTCGGACGCCTTCTCGCTCTCCCTGCCGAAGATCGCCCTCGTCATGGTCGGAGGCAGCGGGCTGCGTTCCCGAGGCAGCCTGCTCTGGGCCACCGCGGGCTTCGCCCTGGGGGAGCTCGTCACCCAGCTGGCGACGTGGCAGACCGGCGGGACGCCGCGTCTCGACGTCGCGGTCCTCTTCGCGTGGCTCCTCGTCTCCGTGACGGCGACGTCGTCCCTGCTCGCACGGGGACGGGTCGACCGTGCCCAGCCGAGCCTGCACCGGGCGGCCTTCGACCAGCAGAAGCAGGCCATCCGCCACGACGTGGAACAGCAGGCGTCTGCGCTGCTGCACGACACGGTGCTGAACCACCTCGCCTCCATCACGGCCGGCGGGCCCGGCCCGCTCGACCCGGCGACCGCGGCGTCGATGGCGACCGACCTCGAGGTGCTCGTCGGCCAGGAGTGGCTCGTCGACGAGACCAGGGCCCCGGCGCCGGCCTCCCCGACGACCGGGCCGGGCGACTGGACGACGTCCGAGCTGGGACACGCCGTCGCACGGGCGCGCGAGGGCGGGCTCGAGGTCGGCGTCACGGGAGACCTCGGCGCCGTGACGCGGCTCGCGCCCGCGGTCTGCCGCGCCCTGGGCCTCGCCGTGGCCCAGTGCCTCACCAACGTCGCCGTGCACAGCGGCACCGATCGTGCCGAGGTCGTCGTGTACGGCGACGGCGTCGACCTGACGGTGATGGTCATCGACGACGGGGTCGGCTTCGACGCCGCGGCCACGGCGCCCGACAGGCTCGGCCTCAAGAACTCGGTCGAGGCCAGGACGAGGCGGGTGGGGGGCTCGGCGCAGATCTGGTCCTCGCCCGGCAGTGGCACGTCGGTCATGCTCCGCGTCCCGGTCGCACCGGCCGAGTCGGTCGTCGCGCCTGGTGCGGCGACGGAGGCCAGCCCGGTCACCGCCGATCCCGGCCCCGTCGACCTGGCGTCCCGCACAGCCGGCGGGGGAGCACCGTGAGCCGCCGCAGCCCGCAGCAGGTCGATCCGCTCGGCGCCCTCAGCTCCCGCCCCGTCACGGCGCTCGCCGCGGTCGCGGCGGTCGTCTACGCGGCGGTGTCGACCGTCGTCACGCGCGACGAGATCGTGACGCCCGCCGCTGCCGTCGGGGCCCTCGCGGCGCTCGGGGCGGCCGGGGTCGTCCTGGTGCTCGCGTCGAGTCCGCTCCGGGCACCGCTCACCCGGTGGTCGGTCGCGGGCGTCGTCGGGCTCGGTGCCCTCGCCGGAGTCCTCGCCGCCGTCGCCTCGGCCGGCCACAACTCCATGGTCAGAGACGACTGGGCCTCCCTCGCCGTCGGGCTGCTCCTCGTGGGCCTCGCGCCGTACCGGCCCGCACTCGACCTCGTGGTCGCGGGGTTGGCGTCCGCCGTGGTGCTCACGGCGGTCGTGCTCGTCGAGAGGGAGGCGTTCCTCACCGATGTCCCCGTCCTGGTGTTCGTCGTGGTCGCCGTGACCCCGGTGCTGGCGCTCTCGCTCGCCGGGGCGTCGTTCTCGGCCGCCTTCACGACGCTGGTGGAGCGATGGATCGCGGGCGCTTCCTCGGCTCGTCAGGCCAGCGCCGACGAGTTCCGCTCGAGCGTCGCCCGGAGCGTGCAGCAGGACAGGGTGACCATCCTGAACCGCGACGTCGCGCCGTTCTTCGGCGAGGTCGTCGCCGCGGGCGTCGTCACCGAGGCGGACGTCGAGCGGGCCCGCCGCATCAGCGCCGACCTCCGCAGCACCATGGTCGCCGAGGCGGACCGCAGCTGGCTCGAGCAGGTGCTGGCCGACCCCTCCACCCGCGTGTCCGGGGTCGTCGTCGACGTCGGCCGGGCAGCCGGCCGGATGACGGCCGCGCACCGCACGTCGCTGCGGGCCCTGCTCGTCGCCTTCGGCGAGAGCGACGCCGTGCGTCCCGACACCGTCCGCATCGAGCTCGAGCAGGGGCTGGACGCCGAGGAGGAGCGGGTCGAGGCCCGCATCAGCGTCGCCACCGCCTCGTCCGAGTCCGCCGTCCGCCACCGCTTCGCGCCCTACCTCGCCGTCGTGCGGATCGTCTTCGACGACCTGCAGGTCGATCCCGCCCCGCCCCTCCTGACACTAAGGTTTTCTTATGACCAGCACTGAGCCGAGCGGCCGCTCGTCCCTCCGTCCGGGCTTCGGCCGGCCAGCCGCTGCCCCGTCGTGGAGTACGGTCGGGCCTGGTTCCGAGGGGCCCGCGACCCGTCGCGTCCGCCTCGCCATCCTCGACGACCACGAGGTCCTGCTCGACAGCCTGTCGAGCTGGATCAACGTCAACGCCTACGACTTCGACCTGGTCCTCACGGCGCACACCTGGCTGCAGCTCGTGCACAGCGACAACTTCCCGACCGACCTCGTCTTCCTCGACTTCCAGCTGAAGGAGCCGGTCTCCATCGAGGCCCGGGTCCGCACGTGCCGCGCCGCCGGCGCCAAGGTGATCGTGCTGTCGAGCCTCGACACGCGTGAGTCGCGTGAGCGCGCGCTCGACGCCGGTGCGTCGGCGTTCCTCTCGAAGGCGCTGCCGATGCGCGAGGTGATGGACGCGGCCCGCCAGGTCATGGGCGTGGCTCGTGACGCGTCGCCTCAGCGCGACTGGCGCCCGCTGCCCGTGGGGGCCGCGAACCAGAGCCGCCCGAAGCTCAGCGCAGGCGAGTCGGAGGCGTTCCGCCTCTACGTGTCCGGCTTCAGCACCAACGAGGTCGCAGCCCAGATGAACGTGCAGTACGAGACGGCGAAGACCTACCTCCGTCGCGTCCGCGAGAAGTACGCGAAGGCCAACAGGCCCGCGAGCAAGAAGTCCGAGTTGATCCGTCGTGCGGCGGAGGACGGCTACCTGCAGTAGTGGCGAAGCTGTACTTCCGCTACGGCGCGATGAACAGCGGCAAGAGCACGGCGTTGCTCCAGGCCGCCTACAACTACGAGGAACGCGGCCAGCGCGTCCTGCTGGCCAAGCCGCGGGTCGACACCAAGGGCGACGACGCGATCGTCTCCCGGCTGGGCGTCACCCGGCCCGTGGACGTGACGTTCGCTCCCGACGACGACGTGCGGGAGGTGTTCTGCCGTTCGCGGGAGCGCGTGCGGGCGGAGACGGGGACCGACCTGTCGTGCCTGCTCGTCGACGAGGTGCAGTTCCTCACTCCGGTCCAGGTGGACGACCTGCTGCGCATCGCGGTGCTCGAGGGCGTCCCCGTCCTCGCGTACGGGATCAGGACGGACTTCCGGACGATCGCCTTCCCGGGCAGTCGCCGACTCCTGGAGGTGGCGCACTCGCTCGAGGAGCTCAAGACCATCTGTCGGTGCGGCCGCAAGGCGGTCTTCAACGCGCGCAAGGTCGGCGACCGCTTCGTCTTCGACGGTGACCAGGTCGCCATCGACGGCCGGGAGGTCACGTACGAGTCGCTCTGCGGTGCCTGCTACCTGGCCGAGAGCGACGGCCGCCTCGCCTGACCCCGGGGGCGCAGGCTCCGTCCTGCGGCGGGCGGGGACCGCCCCGAGCAGCAGGCACACGAGAGGAGGCCAGACCCCGAAGGGTCTGGCCTCCTCGTTCGGTGTGGGGCGGGCGGGGACCGCCCCACCAGCAGGCACATGAGAAAAGGCCAGACCCGAAGGGTCTGGCCTTTTCACATCTCGTCGGGGTAGCGGGATTCGAACCCACGACCTCCTCGTCCCGAACGAGGCGCGCTACCAAGCTGCGCCACACCCCGAGGTGTCGCTCGGCCCAGGGGCCGAGTGGAGCAACCTGACAAGGATAGCGGATCTTTGGACCCGCTCGCACCACCAGGCCCCGTGAGCCCTCGTCAGGCCGTGAGCGTCAGGACGACGGCCTCGGGACGGCAGTCGAAGCGGACCGGTGCGTAGATCGACGTCCCGAGACCGGCGGAGATCTCGAGGTGGGCGGTCTTGCGCGCGTGGCTCCAGGTGCTGAGCCCGCTGACCTTGCCACGAGGCACGTCACAGTTGGTGACGAGCGCGCCGTAGCCGGGCACCCGGACCTGGCCGCCGTGCGTGTGCCCTCCGAAGATGACGTCGGCCCCGTTGTTGACGAACGAGTTGAGGACGCGCTGGTAGGGCGCGTGGGTGACTCCGATGCTGATGGGGTCAGGTCCTCGTCGGTCGTCGTGCCAGCGCACGTTCTCGCGCAGGTCGTCGAGCGCCCCGGGGAGGCGGTCGAGACGATCCCAGCCACGGTGTGCGTCGTTGACGCCGAACAGCTCGAGGCGGGATCCCCTGATCTCGATCGCTCGGGCGGCGTTGTTGAGGTCGAGCCACCCGAGGTCGGCGAAGAACGACTCCATCCGGCCGATGTCGAGGGGCGTGGGGGTCCGGGTGACGCCGCTGGGGCCGCCGAAGTAGGCGAACGGGTTCTTGGGGACCGGCCCGTAGTAGTCGTTCGAGCCGTTGACGAAGACACCGGCCACCCCGCGGAACGGCTCGAGGGTGTGCTCCAGGGCTGCGTGGGCGTCGACGTGCCCGATGTTGTCACCCGTGTTGACGACCAGGTCCGGTTCGTAGACGGCCAGCCCACGCACCCATTCCTGCTTCTCGGTCTGCCACGGGGCCAGGTGCAGATCGCTCAGGTGCAGGATCGTCAGCGGACGGGAGCCGGCCTCGAGGACGTTCAGCACCTCGTGTCGGACGGTGAAGCGGTTGCGCTCGACGAGGCTGCCCCAGGCGAGGGCACCCAGGCCGACGGCCGCGCCCGCCAGTGCGGTCGCGGCCGTCGCCCTGCCGAGGGGGAGGGGCGTCACTTGCAGCCACCCGGATCGGCGCCCTGCGGGTTGCCGTACAGGGTCAGCCCGATGCCGGAGTCCTTCGCGACGGAGGTCCCCGCGGCGGGGTCCGTCGCCGCCACGCGACACTGGTTCTTCCCGTCGCCTGCGGCGAACCCGGTCACGGCGACCTTGTCGGCCGAGAAGCCAGCCGCGGCGATCGCCGTCTTGGAGTTGGCGATGCTCTGCCCCCGCACGTCGGGGATCGCGGCGGCGCCGGACCCGTCGCTCGTGAAGACCGTCACCGTGGCTCCCTTGGACAGCACCGTCCCGGGGACCGGGTCGCTCGCCACCACCTGGCCGGCAGGCAACGCGGACGGCTGCGTGCCGCCGTCGGCGTAGACGAGGTTGAGTCCCTTCAGCATGGTCTGTGCCGCGCTCACGCTGCTGCCGGACAGCTCGGGGACCGAGACGCCGGAGCCGCGCACGAGCCGCGAATTGGCCTCGGGGAAGTCGGTGCCCGGGTACTTCGTGTTGTTCACCGTCTGCACGGCCTTGAAGAGCTGCGCTCGGGTGGCGGCGTAGTTGCCTCCCTTGATCGGCGAGCCGATGGACCGCAGGTTGACCTTGGGGCCGGTCCAGTTGCCCTGCCAGATCGCGGTCGCGAGCTTCGTCGTCGCGCCGATGATCCAGATGGACTCCTTCTTGTCGGTCGTCCCCGTCTTGCCGATCTCCTCGAAGCCGTCGCCGGGGAGCGCTCCGCGACCGGTGCCGTTCGACCACAGGCCGGACATGGCCTTCGCGGCGGCCGCGGCCACCGCGGGCTCGACAGCCTGCGAGCATTCCTGGGCCTGCCCGCCGAGGGCCACGCCGTCGTCGTTGACGATGTTGTCGACCACGATCGGCGCGCAGTACTTGCCGCCAGCCGCGATGGCCGCGTAGGCCGTGGCCATCGTCAGCGGGGCGATCTCGTCGGCCGTGCCGAGGATGGAGGACGAGAAGTTGCTGATCTCGCCGCCGTCGGCGCGGTGGACGCCCAGTCGCTGTGCCACGTCGCGGATGTCGTTGAGGTCGAGCTTGGACGCCATCGCCGCGTAGGCGGTGTTGACGGACTGTGCCGTCGCGGTCGTGACCGCCATCTGGCCGGGCCTCGATCCATCGTCGTTCTTGGGGGCCCAGCCGCCCTGTCGCTCGCCGCCCGCCTTCAGGTAGAAGGTGCGTGGCGTTGCGTCGACGGACTCGGTGATGCCGTGGCCCTGCTCGATCCAGTCGATCAGGGTGAAGGGCTTGAAGGTCGAGCCGGGCTGGAAGCCGGTCGACCCGCCGTAGTCCCGATCCGTGCTGAAGTTGACCGAGGTCTGCGTGCGGTCGCCGGTGTCGAGCTCGGAGAAGGTCGTGTTCTGCGTCATCACGATGATGCGGCCCGTCCCGGCCTCGACCGAGTTGACCACGCTGCCCAGCCGGACCCTGGTCTCGCTGGCGGGGGCCCACTGGTCGAGCTGGCCCTTGGCGTTCGCCGTCAGGTCGAGGTCGAGCGTCGTGTAGACGTTCAGCCCGCCCGTGTTCCAGTTCGCGAGCCGCTCCTCCTCGGTGGAGCCGAGGACGGCGAGGTTCTTGATGTTCTTCTTGACGTAGTCGCAGAAGTACTGGGCGCCGGGTGCCGTGACCGCGGCGCATCCCTGCGTCGGAGCCGTGAGCACGACGTAGCTCGCGATGTCCGACGCGAGCGACGCCTCCTCCGTGGGCTTGTCGATGAAGCCCTCGGCGTACATCGACTTGAGGATGACGTCACGACGCGCCTTGTTGCCCTCGTACTTCTCCGGGCTCGACAGGTTGCGCGTGTCCGGGTACTGGACGATCGCGATGAGGCTCGCCGCCTCTTGCGTGTTCAGGTCGCTCGCGTTCTTGTTGAAGTAGTGCTGGGAGGCGGCCTGGACGCCGTAGGTCTGGTCGCCGAAGTAGGCGATGTTGAGGTACGCGAGGAGGATCTCGTCTTTCGTGTACTTCTTCTCGAGCCCGATCGCGAACTTCATCTCCTCGAGCTTGCGGTCGATGGTGGTCTTGATCGCGTCCTTGTAGGCCGCCTCTTTCTCGTCCGGGTCGGCGATGAGCTGGGACTGCGCGATCCGGATGTTGCGGACCAGCTGCATCGTCAGCGTCGAGCCGCCGCCGCTCGCCCCGAGCTCTCCGCCGCCCAGCGAGCCGACGCCGGCGCGGACGAGAGAGGTGACGTCGACGCCGCCGTGCTCGTAGAAGCGACGGTCCTCGCCGGCGACGACCGCGTCCTTGAGGGACTGCGAGACCTGGTCCCACTTGAGCTCGACGCGGTTCTCGCTGTAGAGCGTCGCGAAGGGGACGGCCTGCCCGCCCTGGTTGGCGTACAGCGTGTTGCGCTGCTGCAGCTTGCCGATCTCGATGTACTCGGGGATCGACTCGAAGACCCCGATCGTGCTCGAGGCCGTCATGCCGGCGACCGCGATGGCAGGGGTCACCCCGATGGTCACGAGGAGGCCGGCCAGGACGCTGAAGCCGACGAACCCGAAGAGCGCCCCGATGACGGACGTGGGCTTCGATTTTTGGGCAGACATAAGATCAGGGTAAGTGACACCGCTGACATCCGAGCTGACAGGAACCACAAATGGTCCTTTGGGAGTACATGACCACGCCGCTCATGGTGCACAACAGCACCGCGATCCTGAACAACTGGGGGAGCGACGGCTGGGAACTGGTCCAGGTGACCCAGGGCCCCGAGGGCGGCCCCGTCGCCTGGCTGAAGCGCCAGAAGCAGGAGGCGTAGTGGCCCGCGTCGACGACCGCCTCGCGGAGCTGGGCCTGGTCCTCCCCACGGTGGCGGCCCCCGCGGGCGTCTACGTGCCGGCCGTCAGGGTCGGGACGTCGGTGTACACGGCGGGGCAGCTGCCCTTCGTCGACGGCGCGCTGCCCGTGGTCGGCAAGGTGGGCGACGGTCCGGGGCTCGTCGCCCCCGCGCTCGCCCGTGAGCTCGCCGCGACCTGCGTCCTCAACGCACTCGCCGCCGCCGCCTCCGTGCTCGGCTCGCTGGACGACGTGGTGCGGGTCGTGAAGGTCACCGGGTTCGTCTCGTCCGACCCGGCGTTCACCGGGCAGCCGGGCGTGCTCAACGGGGCGTCCGAGCTGCTGGGCGAGATCTTCGGCGAGGTCGGCGTCCACGCGCGGAGCGCCGTCGGCGTCGCCGTCCTGCCCCTCGACTCCCCGGTCGAGGTGGAGCTCCTGCTCGAGGTCGTGCCGACCGCCTGATCGACGGTGGACCCGAGGCCCCGGGACGAGCGCCGGGTCGGCGTCGCGTCTCGGGGCCTCGTCCGTCAGCGCATCTCCGCCGAGATCACCGTCATGACGGCCGAGTCGGCCAGGGTGGTCGTGTCGCCGATCTCACGTCCCTCGGCGACGTCGCGGAGGAGGCGGCGCATGATCTTGCCGGAGCGCGTCTTGGGCAGCTCGTCCACGAGCACGATCGAGCGGGGCCGGGCGATCGCGCCGATCTGCTGCGCGACGTGCGCCTTCAGGGCGACCGCCGCCTCCTCGGGGGTGAGGCTCTTCTTCTTCTTGTTGCGCAGCACGACGAAGGCCACGACGGCCTGGCCGGTGGTCTCGTCCGCCGCGCCCACGACGGCCGACTCGGCGACGATGGGGTGCGAGACGAGCGCAGACTCGATCTCCGCCGTCGAGAGCCTGTGGCCGGACACGTTCATGACGTCGTCCACGCGGCCGAGCAGCCAGATGTCGCCGTCCTCGTCGCGGCGTGCGCCGTCGCCGGCGAAGTAGCGGTCGCCGAAGCGGCTCCAGTACGTCTCCGCGTAGCGCTCAGGGTCGCCCCAGATGCCCCGGAGCATCGACGGCCAGGGCTCGTCGACGACGAGCAGACCGCTCTCCCCGTCGGCCACCGAGGTGCCGTGGTCGTCGACGACGTCCACCGTGATCCCCGGCAGCGGGGTCTGCGCCGCACCCGGCTTGGTCGACGTGAGCCCGGGCAGAGGGGAGATCATGATCGCCCCCGTCTCCGTCTGCCACCAGGTGTCGACGATCGGCGTCCTGCCCGCGCCGATGACCTCCCGGTACCAGAGCCACGCCTCCGGGTTGATCGGCTCGCCCACCGACCCGAGCAGGCGCAGGGACGACAGGTCGCGTGCCTGGGGGATCTCGCGGCCGGCCTTCATGAAGCCGCGGATCGCGGTGGGGGCCGTGTAGAAGAGCGAGACGCCGTACTTCTCGACGACGTCCCACCACCGGCCCGGCGCGGGGGAGTCGGGAGTGCCCTCGTAGAGCACCTGGGTGGCGCCGTTCGCGAGCGGCCCGTAGACGACGTAGCTGTGGCCCGTGATCCAGCCCACGTCCGCGGTGCACCACCACACGTCGGTCTCAGGACGGAGGTCGAAGACCGTCGCGTGGGTGGTCGCGACCTGCGTCAGGTAGCCGCCGGAGGTGTGGAGGATGCCCTTGGGCTTGCCGGTGGTCCCGCTCGTGTACAGGATGAACAGGGGGTGCTCCGCCTCGAACGACTCGGGCTCGTGCTGGTCGGAGACGCCCTCCAGCGCCTCGTGCCACCACCGGTCGCGACCGTCGACCCACCCGACGTCGTTCCCGCCGCGGCGGACGACGAGCACGTCGCGGACGCTGGACTCGCCCCCGACGGCGAGCGCGGCGTCGACGGCGGGCTTGAGGGGGGCCACGGAGCCCTTCCGCCACCCGCCGTCTGCGGTGATGACGAGCACTGCCTGCGCGTCGTCGATGCGGGCGCGGAGGCTCTCGGCGCTGAAGCCGCCGAAGACCACGCTGTGGACGGCGCCGAGCCGGGCCACGGCGAGCATGGCGACCACCGCCTCCGGGACCTGGGGCAGGTAGATGACGACGCGGTCGCCGGCCACGACGCCCATCGAGGCGAGGACGTTCGCGGCCCTGCTCACCTCGGAGGTGAGCTCGGCGTAGGTGACCGACCTGCTGTCGCCCGGCTCGCCCTCCCAGTGGAGCGCGACGCGGTCGCCGTGCCCGGCCTCGACGTGCCGGTCGAGGCAGTTGTACGCGACGTTGAGGCGACCGTCGGCGAACCAGCGGGCCACGGGCGCTGCCGACCAGTCGAGGGTCTCCGTCGGCTCGACGTCCCAGGACAGCCGCCGACGCGCCTGGTCGCCCCAGAAGAGGAGCCGGTCGGCGGCGGCCGACTCGACGAGCTCGGGTCCGGCCACGGCCCGCGCGGCGAACTCGGGCGACGGGGGGAAGGCAGCGTCGGAGGGGGACTGCACCGCCTCCTCGTCCGTGGCGGAGCTGGTGGGGGTGTCCTGGCGGTCGACCATCGTCGTCCTCTCGCGTCGTTGCGGATGCGGGCGCCTCGCGCCCCGAGCGAGACTACTCCGGGCCGCGTCGCCGCTCGGGCGAGGGGCCTGGCCGGAGAGCGAAGCGCGCGGACCGGACACGGTCGCGACGCTGGCACCCGTCCGCCTTCGTGGGGTACAGTGAGCTCGTCCGGATTCAACCCCGGTGTGCAGCGCGAGCGATTCCCCCCGATCCAGCGCTGCCGTGGCGGCACCAGTTCCCCCCAACTGGTGCCGCCCCTCTTTTTTCCCCGTGGATCGTCCGACGATCACCCGGGTGATTCCTCCCCAGAGCGTCCCGCCTGACCTTCCTCCCCAGGATGCACAGCCCTGTCTGTCTCGGTCGTGCCGGGGCAGCTAGCGTCCGGACATGACCGGAGCGCCTCCCGCCCCCACCCCGGGCCTCACCCCCGACCACCCGTTCGTCGCCCTCGCCTCGGAGCCCGGGCGCTTCGTCGCGGCGGCCCCGCCGGGTGCCGCCGCGAGATGGGGTACACAGGTCGTGAACGGGGTACACGGCCCTCGGGTCGACAGGTCGTGGCTGGGAGCGCTCGCTCCCCTCCTGGACGACCCCGACGTGACCGACGTCTTCGTCACGGGCGGGGCGGGGACGTGGGTGGACCGAGGAGGAGGCGCACGCCCCGAGCCGCGGGTCCACCTCTCCGAGGCGGCCGTGCGCGACCTCGCCGTGAGGCTCGTCGCACGGGGCGGACGTCACGTGGACGAAGCGAGCCCGTGCGTCGACGTACGGCTCCCGGGCGGCGTGCGCGTGCACGTCGTCCTGCCGCCGATCTCGACGTCGGGCACGGCGCTGTCCATCCGCTTCCCCCGGGTCGTGCCCCCGACGCTCGACGACCTGAGCCGGGCCGGCTTCTTCGCCGACGCCGACGAGGGCGTCGTCCGGTCGTGCGTGGACCGACGAGCCAACGTGCTCGTCACGGGCGCGGGAGGCACCGGCAAGACCACGTTCCTGGCGGCCATGCTGGCGGCGGCGTCGCCGGGCGACCGCATCGTCACCGTCGAGGACGTGGCCGAGCTCCGGGTCGTCCATCCCCACGTGGTCTCGCTCGAGGCCCGCCAGCCGAACCTCGAGGGGGTGGGCGGCGTCGACCTCGCACGGCTGCTGCGGGAAGCGCTCCGCATGCGTCCAGACCGCCTCGTCGTGGGGGAGGTCCGTGGAGTCGAGGTCCGCGACCTCCTGTCGGCGCTGAACACCGGACACGACGGCGGGGCAGGGACCCTGCACGCGAACGGCCTCGCGGACGTCCCTGCCCGTCTCGAGGCGCTCGGGGCGGTCGCCGGCCTCGCGCCGGCGGCCCTGGCCCGCCAGGCCGTCAGCGCTCTCGACGCCGTCTTCCACCTCGACCGGGCAGGCGGACGGAGGCGGCTGGCCGTCATCGGCAGCCTCGGCACGTCGGCGTCCGGCGAGCTCACGGCCCGGGAGGGCCTCGTCGGCGCCGACCCCGGCGGCCGACGGGGCCGGTGACCGGGCGGGGCCGTCGGCGACCTCCGCCCACCCCCGCGGCGACCGTCGTCGATCGACTCGCCGTCCTCCTCTCGGCCGGCGTCACGCCTGCGTCCGCCTGGAGGCACGTGGGCGAGGCCGAGCCTGACGGGCCCGTCCGTGCCGTCGCGTCCCACGTCGGCCGTTGCGCGGACGAGGGCATCCCCGTGTCGGCGTCCCTGCGGCAGGCCCTCGAGCACCTGCCGTTCGGCACGGCCCGGGACGGGGACCGGCACGCGGTCGAGTGGGCCCAGGTCGCCTGCGCCTGGCATGTGGCGGAGCGGAGCGGGGCTCCGCTCGCCGAGTGCCTGGGCAGCTTCGTGGCCGCCCTCCGCCAGGCCGACGCCGCTCGACGCGAGGTGGAGGTGGCGCTGAGCGGCCCGCGCTCGACCGGGCGGATCGTGCTCGCCCTCCCCCCGGTGGGTCTCCTCTTCTCCCTGGGGCTCGGCTTCGACACCGCCTCGGTGCTCTTCGGCAGCCCGGTGGGGTGGGGGTGTCTCGTGACGGGAGGAGCGCTCGTGCTCGCCGCCCGTACCTGGAACGGTCGGCTGGTCCGCTCGGCCGTCCCGAGCGCCTCCGTGCCGGGCCTCCGCCTCGAGCTCCTCGCCGTGGCCGTCTCCGGGGGCGGGTCCTGGCAGGGCGGCCTCGACCTCGTCGACGAGGCCTGTCGGGACAGCCCGGCAGCCGGCATCGAGGACGACGGGGGCGGAGAGACGGTCCTGGAGCTCTCGCGGCGGGCGGGAGCCCCGGCGGGCGCGCTGCTGCGCGCGGCGGCCGCGGAGCGCCGTCTCGACGCGACGACGGCGGCGCGCTCAGCGGCGTCCAGGCTGGGATCGACCCTGATGCTGCCCCTGGGTGTCTGCGTGCTGCCGGCGTTCCTCGTGGTGGGGGTCGTCCCGCTCGTCGTCGCGCTCCTCTCCTCCACAGCCGAGGTCCTCTGACCGTCCGTGCCCAGGAGGCGCGACGTGGTCGGCGGCAGTGCGCCCCGTCGTCGGAGACTCGCTCCCGACCACGACACGTGGTCGCCACCGACGAGAGAGAGCAGCACATGAGCACGAGCCCCACGACCACGACCGCAGCCGCCGACCGTACTTTCCCGCCCGTCCCCGTCCCCGTCACCGCTGCCGGGCGGGCCGACCGCGCCTCCCGGACCAGGAGGCGGTGGCTGTCGGAGGACGGGGCCGCCACGGCGGAGTACGCGATCGTGATCATGGCCGCCGTGGGCTTCGCGGGGCTCCTGGTCGTGATCATGAGGTCGGACGAGGTGCGCGGGGTCCTGAGCGACCTCGTGCGCTCGGCCTTGTCGGTCGGCTGAGACACGATGAGCAGGCTCCTCCGCGACACCGGGAGCGTCACGGCCGAGTTCGCGGTCGTCCTGCCCGCCGTCCTCGCGGTCGTCGCGCTGGCCGTCGGGGCGGTCGGGGCCTCAGCGCAGTCCGTCCGGCTGGCCGACGCCGCCGCGGTGGCCGCCCGGCAGACGGCGAGGGGAGACGTCGACTCCGTCCCGGCGACGCTGGCGGCGCTGGCGCCGGGTGCCGAGAGCAGCGCGTCGACCGAGGGCACGATCGTCTGCCTCACGGTGGCGAGGGCAGTCTCCCTCGGGCCCCTCTCCGGCGTCGTCACCCTGCGGGCCCGCAGCTGCGCGCCGGCGGCCGGCGGATGAGCGGGAGAGAAGAGACGAGGGGGAGAGAGGGGACGGCCGTAGCGGGCCGGACCGATCACGGCGACGCGGGCAGCGCCTCCGTCTTCTCGGTCTCGGCCGTCGTCGGGGTCGCGGTCCTGGCCGCGGCGGCCCTCGCGGGGACGCAGGCGCTCGCCGAGCGCAGCAGGGTGGCGGGCGCCGCGGACGCCTCCGCCCTGGCCGCCGCGGACGCCGCCGCCGGGCTGGTCACGGGTGGCGGCGGGCCGTGCTCCCTGGCAGCGTCGCTGGCTCGGGCGAACACGGTCGAGCTCTCCTCCTGCGACGTCGACGGGCTCGTCGTGACGGTCGTCGTGACGGGGTCGGCGCCCCTGCTCGGGGTCGCCGTGCGCGCCTCGGCGACGGCAGGACCGCCGCCCTCCGCAGCGCGCCGGACGGGCCCCGGGCCGTGAGCCGGTGCGCCGGAGGGTGTGTGTATGGTGTGCCTGTCGGCAGCGCACGATCCGTCGGTCCCGTGTCAGGGACGGCGGGAGGACCGCCCGCCTCCGACCACCTGACCGGTCCTCGAGACCGGGTCCAGACGTTCCCCGAAGCAAGGAGTCCCGTGCCAGGCACGAAGAAACTGGTCATCGTCGAGTCGCCCGCGAAGGCCAAGACGATCGGGCAGTACCTCGGCAGCGGCTACGAGGTGCTCGCCTCCGTCGGGCACATCCGTGACCTCGTCGAGCCCAAGAACCTGCCCCCGGAGCTCAAGAAGGGGTCGCTCGGCAAGTTCAGCGTCGACGTCGACAACGGCTTCGAGCCCTACTACGTCGTCTCCGACGCGAAGAAGAAGACGGTCTCCGAGCTCAAGCGTGCGCTCAAGGGCGCGGACGAGCTCTACCTCGCGACTGATGAGGACCGCGAGGGCGAGGCCATCGCGTGGCACCTGCTGCAGGAGCTGAAGCCCAAGGTCCCCGTCAAGAGGATGGTCTTCCACGAGATCACGAAGGACGCGATCCAGAAGGCCCAGGAGAACACCCGCGAGCTCGACACGGCTCTCGTGGACGCCCAGGAGACCCGACGCATCCTCGACCGCCTCTACGGCTACGAGGTCTCGCCGGTCCTCTGGCGCAAGGTGGGTCCGGGCCTCTCGGCCGGTCGCGTGCAGTCGGCGGCCACCCGCCTCGTCGTCGACCGCGAGCGCGAGCGGCTCGCGTTCGTCTCCGCCTCCTACTGGGACCTCACCGCCACCTTCGAGCCTGCCGCCGACGCGGTGCCCTTCTCCTCCCGCCTCGTGCGGGTCGACGGCACGAGGGTCGCGAGCGGTCGGGACTTCGACGACCGCGGCCAGCCCAAGGGGCAGGCCGTCGCGCTCGACGAGGCCTCGGCCGGGGCTCTCTCCCGTGCGCTGCAGGCGTCGGGCGTCGACATCGTCGTCTCGTCGGTCGAGTCGAAGCCCTACACGCGCCGTCCCGCCGCCCCGTTCACGACGTCGACCCTGCAGCAGGAGGCCGCCCGCAAGCTGCGCTTCTCCGCCCGCCAGACGATGAGCGTCGCCCAGTCGTTGTACGAGAACGGGCACATCACCTACATGCGCACCGACTCGCCCTCGCTCTCGCAGCAGGCGACGAACGCCGCCCGGACCCAGGCCGCCTCCCTGTACGGTGCCGACACGGTGCCCGAGAAGCCCCGCGTCTACACGGGCAAGAGCAAGAACGCCCAGGAGGCGCACGAGGCGATCCGCCCCTCCGGCGACACGTTCCGCACGCCGAGCGACATGCAGTCGACCCTGAGGGGCAACGACTGGAAGCTCTACGACCTCATCTGGAAGCGCACCGTCGCCTCGCAGATGGCCGACGCCAAGGGCTCGACGGCCTCCGTCGTCGTGACGGCGACGACGCAGACCGCCGTCGCGGGCGTGTCCGCCGAGGGCGCCGCCCGCACGGCGGCCGAGTTCGTCGCCACCGGCACCGTCATCACCTTCCGCGGCTTCCTGAACGCGTACGAGGAGGGTCGTGACGAAGACCGGCACGGCGCGGCCGACAGCGCCGAGGCCAAGCTCCCGCCGCTGACGGAGGGCCAGCAGCTCACCCTCGACGAGATCGAGGCGAAGGGGCACGACACGAGCGCGCCGCCGCGCTACACCGAGGCGAGCCTCGTCAAGACCCTGGAAGAGCTGGGGATCGGGCGCCCGTCGACGTACGCCGCCATCATGTCGACCATCGTCGACCGCGGCTACGTGACGCCCCGGGGCACGGCCCTCGTGCCGAACTGGATCGCGTTCTCCGTCGTCCGGCTGCTCGAGGAGTACTTCGGCGACCTGGTCCAGTACGACTTCACGGCCAGCATGGAGGACGACCTCGACCTCATCGCCGGCGGCGACGCCGACCGGGTCGACTGGCTCAACGGCTTCTACTTCGGCAACGACACGCACCGCGGGCTCCGCAAGGTGATCGACAACCTGGGCGAGATCGACGCGAGGGACATCAACTCCATCCCGCTCGGCGAGGGGCTCACCCTGCGCATCGGCCGCTACGGCCCCTACCTCGAGGCTCCGGGCGACGACCCCGAGACCCCCCGCCGGGTCAACGTCCCCGAGGACATGGCGCCGGACGAGCTGACGCCGGCCCGCGCCCGCGAGCTCATCGACGCTCCCGTCATCGGCGACCGCGTCGTCGGGGTCAACCCCGAGTCCGGCAAGGAGGTGCTCGCCAAGGACGGCCGTTTCGGTCCGTACGTGACGGAGCGCACCCCGGAGGAGATCGCTGCGGACCCCGCCACCGGCGAGGTCGTCGAGGCGGGGACCGCCGCCGCCACCGCAACGCCTACCGCCACGGACGGCGCCGCGACCAAGAAGGCGCCGGCGAAGAAGGCCGCGCCCAAGGAGCGGACGGCGTCGCTGTTCAAGAGCATGAGCGTCGACACCATCGACCTCGAGACCGCTCTCGCGCTGCTCGACCTGCCGCGGACGGTCGGCGTCGACCCCGAGACGGGCGACGAGATCCAGGCGCAGAACGGCCGCTACGGCCCGTACCTCAAGAAGGGCACGGACACCCGGTCGCTCACCAGCGAGGACCAGATCTTCGAGATCGACCTGCCCGGCGCCCTCGAGCTCTACGCCCAGCCCAAGTACGGGGCGAAGCGCGCCAGCAGCGCCCTCGCCGAGTTCGAGGCCGACCCGGTCAGCGGCAAGCCGATCAAGATCAAGGACGGCCGTTTCGGGGCCTACGTGACGGACGGCGAGACGAACGCCACCATCCCCCGAGGGGAGACCGTCGAGGAGGTCGACTTCGAGCGCGCGATCCAGCTGCTCGCCGACAAGCGCGCCAAGGGCCCGGCCAAGAAGCCGGCCGCGAAGAAGCCCGCTGCCAAGAAGCCGGCTGCCAAGAAGCCGGCTGCCGCGAAGCCGGCTGCCAAGAAGCCTGCGGTCGCGAAGAAGCCCGCTGCCGCGAAGCCGGCTGCTGCCGGGGCCGCTGCCGCGAAGCCGGCTGCCGTCAAGAAGCCGGCTGCCGCGAGGAAGCCCGCCGCCGCGAAGGCCACTGCCACGGCGGCGGCCACGGACGGCGACGCGCCGGAGGCCTCGTAGTGGCCGGTCTGTTCATCACCCTCGAGGGCGGCGACGGATCGGGCAAGACCACGCAGGCGGCCCTGCTCGAGGAGTGGCTCGGCGAGCAGGGGCGCAGCGTCGTGCGCACCCGGGAGCCGGGCGGCACCGACCTGGGCCTCGAGCTGCGGCAGATCGTGCTGCACCGCAGGGGGCACATCGCTCCGCGCGCCGAGGCGCTGCTCTACGCCGCGGACCGCGCACACCACGTGGAGACGCTCGTGCGTCCGGCCCTCGACCGCGGCGAGGTCGTCCTGCAGGACAGGTACGTCGACTCGTCCGTCGCCTACCAGGGCGCCGGCCGGGTCCTCGGCGGCGACGAGGTCCGCGAGCTGTCGACCTGGGCGACCGGCGGGCTGACGCCCGACCTGACCGTGCTGCTCGACCTCGACCCCCGGGTCGGCCGTTCGCGACTCGACGCAGCCGAGAAGTCGTACGACCGGCTCGAGTCCGAGGCCGAGGCGTTCCACGGCCGTGTCCGGGACGCCTACCTCGAGATCGCCCGCGCCGAGCCCGCGAGGTTCGTCGTGGTCGACGCCACGCTGCCCGTCGCCGACGTCGCGGCGACGGTGCGGGCCAGGGTCGCCGACCTCCTGACCGCGCCGTGAGCGGCGAGCGATGAGCAGCTGGGACGGCCTCACCGGTCAGGCCGACGCCGTCGAGCTGCTGAAGGCGGCGGCGTCGGCCGACCCGTCCCGCTCGGCGATGACGCACTCGTGGCTGATCACCGGCCCGCCCGGTTCCGGCCGTTCCAACCTCGCCTACGCCTTCGCGACCGCGTTGCTGTCCCGGGGCCACGACGACGAGGCGACGAGCCGCCAGGTCGACGCCCGGTCGCACCCCGACCTGGCCGTGCTCAGCACGGAGCGGATCATCATCACCATCGACGAGGTGCGGTCGCTGGTCGCGTCGTCCCAGTTCTCTCCCTCGGTCGGCCGCTACCGCGTCGTCGTCATCGAGGACGCCGACCGGATGACCGAGCGCACCAGCAACCTGCTGCTGAAGGCCCTCGAGGAGCCGCCGCCCCGCACGGTGTGGATCCTCTGCGCCCCGAGCGAGGCCGACCTCATCCCCACGATCCGGTCCCGCGTCCGCAGCATCCGCCTCCGGACGCCGAGCGTGGCCGACGTGGCCGCCCTGCTCGAGCGTCGCGACGGCATCGACCACGAGACGGCCGTCACGGCGGCCCGTGAGGCGCAGAGCCACATCGGCATGGCGCTCCGTCTCGCGACGGACGAGGAGGCGCGCGAGCGCCGGCGACGGACGCTCGAGACCGCTCTGGCCATCCGCAGCGTGTCCGACGCGGTGAACGCGGCGACCACGATGCTCGCCGTCGCCGGGGACGACGCCAAGGCCATCACCGAGCAGCGTGACGCCCAGGAGCGCGCGAGCGCCCT
Organism: Frigoribacterium sp. CFBP 8766; assembly: GCF_014841435.1. NCBI lineage: Bacteria > Bacillati > Actinomycetota > Actinomycetes > Micrococcales > Microbacteriaceae > Frigoribacterium > Frigoribacterium sp. CFBP 8766. Next base: position 1,044,466 of record NZ_JACYTX010000002.1, on the reverse strand, counting down.
CCGGTCGCTCGGCGTCGAGCCGGGCGGGACCGTGCCCCCTGCACTCCGCAGCCAGCTCCGCGCGCTGGAGGACGACCAGAAGCGCCGGGCGACCCGGAGCCTCCGCGACGGCATCGACCGCATCCTCGTCGACCTGCTCTCGCTGTACCGCGACGTCCTCCTGCTGCACCTCGGAGTCGCGGAGGAGCCCATCAACCAGGCGGTCGGTGGCCGGCTCGACGAGGCGACCGCGGCCTCGACGCCGGCGAGCACGCTCGCGGTCATGGACGCGATCGCCGTCGCACGTCGACGGATCGAGTCGAACGTGGCCCCGGCGCTGGCGCTCGAGGCCATGCTGGTGGCCGTCAGCCGACACGCGGTCAGGTGAGGCAAGATGGCGGCATGACCGACCCGACTGCCGCCCCGGGCCTGCGTGAGCGCAAGCGCCTGGCCACCCGACGGGCCATCCAGCTCTCCGTCCTCGACCTGATCGGCGAGGAGGGACTCGAGGCCGTCACCGTCGACATGATCAGCCGCCGCGCCGACGTGTCGCCCCGCACGTTCTTCAACTACTTCACGTCGAAGGAGGAGGCGGTCGTCGGCGACCTGCCCGACCTGCCCGAGGGGGAGTCCCTCGACCGGTTCCTGGGGGCGCACGACGAGCCGATCATCGACGGCCTCATCCGCCTCCTCGACGAGGCCGTCGTGACCGCGACCTTCGACCGCGACCTGGTGCAGCGCCGGCGGATGGTGCTGCGCAGCCACCCCGACCTGCTCGCCCGCCGGATCGCCTCCACCCGCGTGCTCGAGGAGCGCCTCACCGGCATCGTCGCGCGCCGGCTGGCCACGGCTCCCGGCCGTGCGGACGACGCCACGGAGGAGTCCGACCTGAGCAGCGCCCACCTGCTCACGCTCGTGGCGATCGCCGCGCTCCGGCACGCCTGGGGCGAGTGGATCGACGACGACGACGCCGACCACGCGACCGACCACCGCTACGGCCTGCGGGCACGCATGGAGGGGTCGTTCGCCGAGCTCGGCCGCGTCGTGACGCGACAGGTCTGAGAATCCGCTACAGTTGGTGATCGTGCCGCGAGGCACGGGTTCTCGATCTGATCGAGATCCGCCGCTTTAGCTCAGTCGGCAGAGCGTCTCACTCGTAATGAGAAGGTCTGGGGTTCGATTCCCCAAAGCGGCTCCCACGAAGGCCCGGTCCGTCAGGATCGGGCCTTCTGCCGTCCTCAGCGTCCCCGGAGGCCCCTCCTCCGCAGCCCCGCCGACCAGCCTGACTGGTAGACAGGTCGCATGAGCATCCGATGGGGAATCCTCGGCGCCGGCGGCATCGCCGACACCTTCGTGAACGACCTGGCCGCCGCAGGCATCGCCGTCGCGGCCGTCGGGTCGCGTGACGCCGACAAGGCCAAGCGCTTCGCGGAAGACCACGGCATCACGACCGCGCACGGCAGCTACGACGACCTCGTGGCCGATCCTGAGGTCGACGCGGTGTACGTCGCGACGCCGCACGTGTTCCACGAACAGAACGCCCTCCTCGCCATCCGGGCGGGCAAGCACGTCCTCGTCGAGAAGCCCTTCACCGTCAGCGCCGACGAGGCGGGGCGCGTGCTGGCCGCCGCTCGTGAGGCCGGCGTCGTGGCCCTCGAGGCGATGTGGACCCGGTACCTGCCGCAGCAGGCGCGCCTCCGTGAGGTCGTCCGCAGCGGCGTGATCGGCGAGCCGCGCCTCCTCACGGCATCCCACATGCAGTCGCTGCCGACCGACCCGCAGCACCGCCTCAACGACCCGGCCCTCGGCGGCGGCGCCCTGCTCGACCTCGGGGTCTACCCGGTCTCGTTCGCCCACGACCTGCTCGGGCCGGTCGAGGCCGTCGCGGCCACGGCCGTGCTCAGCGACCAGGGCGTCGACAGACGCACCGGGATCACGCTGCGCCACGCGAACGGAGCGACGTCGAACCTGTTCTGCGCGCTCGACACCGCGGGCCGCAACGACGCCGTCCTGCACGGCAGCGCGGGCCGCATCGAGATCGACCACACCTTCTACGCGCCCGGCGGGTTCACCGTCCTCGACGCCGACGGCGAGGTCGTCGAGCGGTTCGACTCGGACGAGGGCGACCTCCGCGGGATGCAGCACCAGGCGCTCGAGCTGGCCCGCCTGGCCGAGGCCGGCGAGCTCGAGAGCCCGGCGCTCACCTCCGACGGGATCGTCGCCGTGATGGCCACCATGGACGAGGTCCGCCGCCAGGTCGGCGTGCAGTACCCCGAGCGCTGAGCCGGCCGGCCTGGCGGGCTCGCTGAGCCGGCCCGCGAGGTCCGGAGCCGAGGAGGCGCGGACGCGGCCCCCGGAGGAGGCACGCGTTTCGTAGGATGTCCTCGATGAGCGAGCAGGACGCGACCCCCGACGACCGCCCCTCCGACGACGTCACCCCTGAGGTACGTGCGGAGGCGGCCGAGACGCGGGCCGAGGACACGGACGTGACCGCAGGGGGAGGCCGGACGCGAGACGTGCGCGCGTCGGCCGCGCGCCTCCTGCGGGAGCACCCCCGCACCTCGCTGGTCACCGCCGGCGTCCTCGCGTTCGCCCTGCTCGGCGGCGGTGCGGTCGCCGCCGGCGCCGCGACCGCCCCCGATGCTCCCGTCGCGTCGGGTGCCCTGTCCGGAGCGGACCGCGACGGCAGCAGCGAACCTGCCGACGTCGTCACGGTCACGCCCGACCCCACCGAGGCGCCCGACCCCCAGCGGGTCACGCCTTCGGTCGTGCCCCCCGCGACCAAGCTGCGCACCTGCTCGGTCGCCGCCGCCGCCTCCGACACACGTCTCGCCCAGTTCGAGGGATCGGTCGTCAACGCCGCGACGGGCGAGGTCCTCTTCGACCGGAACGGGTCGACCCCGGCCCGGACCGGCAGCGTGCTCAAGACCCTGACGAGCGCCGTCGCGCTCGCGGTCCTGGGCGGCGACCACCGTCTGACGACCACGGTCACGGGCGACCCGGGCAGCGGGACGATCGCCCTCGTGGGCGGCGGCGACGCGACCCTCAGCGCGACGGGCCGCAGCGTGTACTCCGGCGCGCCGACGCTCAGCGACCTCGCGGGGCAGGTCGCCGCATCCCTCGGCGGTCAGCCGGTCTCGCAGATCACGCTCGACGCCACCTGGTGGAGCCAGGCCGACAAGTGGGACCCGTCGTGGAAGCGCACCGAGCAGACCATCGGGTACCACAGCGAGGTCACCGCGTTGATGGTCGACGGCGACCGGGCCGACCCCTCCGCGGTCACGAGCCCCCGCAGCACCGACCCGGTCGGCCGGGCCGGCGACGCCTTCCGGTCCGCGCTCGTCGCCGCGGGCGTCTCGGGGGCGGCATCGGCGTCGATCTCGCAGGGCACCGCGAGCAGCGGGACGGTGCTGGGCTCGGTGCAGTCGCAGCCGGTCTCGACCCTCATCGGCCAGATGCTGCCGAACTCGGACAACACGCTGGCCGAGATGCTCGCGCGGGCCTCGTCGCGGGAGTCGGGTGCGGACGGGTCCGCCGCCTCCTTGACGGCCCTGTACCGGTCGGCGCTGAGCGGCACCTACGGGCTGGACGCGTCCGTCGTGACGATCGTCGACGGCTCGGGGCTCAGTGAGGACAACGCGGTGCCGTCGACCTTCGTGGCCCGCCTGATGATCCAGGTGCGTGACCGCGCCCACGGTCTCGGGGCCGTCTACGACGCCCTGCCGATCTCGGGCCGGACCGGGACGCTCGCGTCGCGCTTCACCGGCTCGAACGCCGCCGCGCGCGGTGCCGTCCACGCCAAGACCGGCTGGATCGACACGGCGTACACGCTCGCCGGCTCGATCGACTCGGCCGACGGGACGCCGCTGACCTTCGCGTTCTACGCCATCGGCCCGGTGAAGGACAACGCCCGCAGCGCCCTCGACACCCTCACGGCGTCGGTGTGGCGCTGCGGGAACTCGCTCGCGAACAGCTGACCGGGACGGCCCGGCACCGCACCGCACCGCATCGGCACCAGCACAGCACCAGGCCACAGAGGGAGGATGGGAGCATGACCACCGCGCTCTTCGTCATCGACGTCCAGAACGACTTCACCGAGGGAGGCGCCCTCGCCGTCACCGGGGGCGCAGGCGTCGCCGCCCGGGTGACGGAGCGCCTCCGGGGCGACCGGGCCCGCTGGGACGTCGTCGTCGCCAGCCGGGACTGGCACGACGACCGGGGCGACAACGGCGGCCACTTCTCGGCCGAGCCGGACTACGTGGACACCTGGCCGCCGCACTGCGTCCGCGGCACGGCGGGCGCCGAGTACCACCCCGACCTCGACGCCTCGCTCGTCGACGAGCACGTGCGCAAGGGCACGGGCAGCCCGGCCTACTCGATCTTCGAGGCCGCCACCGAGCAGGGCGAGTCGCTGGTCGAGCTCGTGGCCCGGCACGGCGTCACCGACGTCGACGTCGTGGGCCTGGCCACCGACCACTGCGTCCGCGCCTCCGCGCTCGACGCGGCGCGGGCCGGGCTCCGCGTGAGGGTCCTCACCGACCTCGTCGCCGGCGTCGCCGAGGGGCCGAGTGCGGCCGCCCTCGACGAGCTGCGCGCGGCCGGCGTCGAGACGGTGCGCTCGTGAGCGCCGCCGACGAGGCTCGCGTCCTCGCCGCCGTGCCCGCCGGCCTCCACGTCGACGGGGCCTGGGCGCCGGCGACCGCGGGCCGCACCTTCGACGTGCGCGACCCGTCGACCGGCGACGTGATCGCGACGGTCGCCGACGGCGACGCGTCCGACGGGCTCCGCGCCCTCGACGCCGCCGTCGCCGCGCAGGCGGCCTGGGCGGCGACGCCTCCCCGCACCCGCTCCGACATCCTGCGGCGGGCCTTCGACCTGCTGCGCGAGCGCGCCGACGACCTCGCGCTGCTCATGACGCTCGAGATGGGCAAGCCGCTCGCCGAGTCGCGCGGCGAGGTGGCCTACGGCTCGGAGTTCGTCCGCTGGGCCAGCGAGGAGGCGGTGCGCGTCTCGGGCCGCTACGGCACGAACCCGGAGGGGACCGGCCGGACCGTGGTGCTGAAGCGCCCCGTGGGCCCGTGCCTGCTCATCACCCCCTGGAACTTCCCCCTCGCGATGGCGACGCGCAAGATCGCGCCCGCCCTCGCGGCCGGCTGCACCGTGGTCGTGAAGCCCGCCGACCTCACGCCGCTCACGACGCTCGCCCTCGTCGGGATCCTCGCCGAGGCCGGGGTGCCGCACGGCGTGGTGAACGTGGTGACGACGACCTCGGCCGGCGACGTCTGCGAGCCCCTCATCCGCGACCCGCGCCTCCGCAAGCTCAGCTTCACGGGGTCGACGCCGGTCGGCTCGACCCTGCTCGCCCAGGCGTCCGAGCGCGTGCTCCGCACGTCGATGGAGCTCGGCGGCAACGCGCCGTTCCTCGTCTTCGACGACGCGGACCTCGACGCGGCCGTCGAGGGCGCCCTGCTGGCCAAGTTCCGCAACGTCGGGCAGGCCTGCACCGCGGCCAACCGGTTCCTCGTGCACGAGGCGGTCGCGGACGAGTTCGTCCGCCGCGTGACCGAGCGCGTCGCGGCGATGACGCTCGGCCGCGGCACCGACGACGGCGTCGACGTCGGCCCCCTGATCGACGACCGCGCGGTCGAGAAGGCGGAGCGCCTCGTCGGGGACGCCGTCGCCCGCGGCGCCGTCGTGCGGACGGGCGGCGCGCGCGTCGACGGCACGGGCACGTTCTACGAGGCGACCGTCCTCGACGGGGTGCGGCCGGGCAGCGAGCTGCTCACGACGGAGATCTTCGGCCCCGTGCTGGCCGTCTCGACCTTCGCCGACGAGGAGGAGGCGGTGCGGCTGGCGAACGACACCGAGTTCGGCCTCGTGGCCTACGCGTTCACCCGCGACCTCGCCCGCGGGCAGCGACTGGCCGAGACGCTCGAGACCGGGATGCTCGGCCTCAACGTCGGCGTCGTCTCGAACGCCTCCGCCCCGTTCGGCGGCGTCAAGGCGTCCGGCCTCGGCCGCGAGGGCGGCCTGGAGGGCATCCAGGAGTACCTGGAGACCGTGTACCTGATGACCCCCGACCCCTTCGCCGCATGAGCGCCCCGGTCCCGCAGCAGTCCGAGCGAGTCCCGGAGCCGCAGCAGTCCCGCCTCCGGGTCGGCATCGTCGGCTACGGCCTCGCCGGCCGGGTGTTCCACGCGCCGCTCGTGGCCGCCGACGACTCGTACGACCTCGTCGCCGTGGTCACGCGCGACTCGGACCGCGCCGACCAGGCCAGGACGTCCCACCCCGGAGTCGAGATCGTCCCGCGCGCGGGCGACCTCGACGAGCTCGGCCTCGACCTGGTGGTCGTCGCGACGCCGAACGCGACGCACGCCGACGTGGCCGCGGACGCCCTGCGGGCCGGGTCCGCGGTCGTCGTCGACAAGCCCGTCGCGACCACCGCCTCCTCGGCTCGTCAGCTGATCGAGCTCGCCGAGTCGCTCGGTCGGTCGCTGACGGTGTACCAGAACCGTCGCTGGGACGGCGACTACCTCACGGCCTCGCGCCTGGTGCGGGACGGCGCGCTCGGCGACGTCCACACCTTCGAGTCGCGCTTCGAGCCGTGGAAGACCGCGAACCGCGCGGGCTGGAAGTCGGAGGCGACGGCTGCCGAGGGCGGCGGGATCCTGCTCGACCTCGGACCGCACCTCGTCGACCAGGCCCTGCACCTGTTCGGCCCGGTCGTCGACGTGCACGCGGAGATCGCGCGGCGACGCCCGTCGGGAGCCGCCGACGACGACGTGTTCGTGTCCCTCCGTCACGAGGGCGGTGTCCGGTCGCGGCTCTGGATGAGCCACGTCGCGGCGCAGCCCGGCCCGCGCCTCCGCGTGCTCGGCACGGCCAGGGCCTACGTCGTCGACGGGCTCGACCCGCAGGAGGCGCAGCTCGCGTCGGGCACGTCGCCCCGTGACCCCGGGTACGGTCGCGTCCCCGACGAGCGACACGGCCTCCTCGGCATCGGAGCGGAGGCCCGGCCCGAGCCGACCGACCGGGGCCGTTACCCGCTGTTCTACGAGCAGCTCGCCCGTGCCCTCCGCGGGGCGGGCCCGCTGCCGGTCGACCCGCGCGATGCCCTGGCGGCTCTCGAGGTCATCGAGGCGGCACGGGAGTCGGCCGGCGGGGCCTGACACCGGCCCGGGGCGGGTCAGAGGCGCGTGTCCCAGTCGACGCGGGCGAGCACCGCGGCGGCGTCGACGTCGGCCAGGCTGCCGGGCGACCAGCGCGGCGACCTGTCCTTGTCGACCACCCGGGCGCGGATCCCCTCGACGAGGTCGGGGGAGTCGGCCAGGGCGGTGACGAGCCCCAGCTCCTGGCCGAGCACGGCCTCGAGGTCGGGCAGGCCGCGTGCCCGGCGCTGGGCGGCCAGGGTGAGCACGACGGAGGTGGGCGAGGCGGCCTCGAGGTCGTCGGCCGCCCGGCCGGCCGCGACGACCCCGTCGCGCTCGAGCTCGCGCAGCCGGGCGAGCACCTGCCGTGCGTCGTCGCCCCGGTACGCGTCGTCGATCCAGCTGCGCTCGGCGGCTAGGGGCGCCGGGGGAGGCTCGACGGCGAGGGCCCGGACGGCGTCGGGGCCGCCGGTCGCGAGCGCGTCCAGCACGAGGTCGCTGCCGGCCTCGCCCTCCTCGGCGACGAGGACGTCGGCGAACCCCGTGAGCAGCGCGTCGGAGGCGGTCATCGCGACACCGGTCAGCGCCAGGTGGGTGCCCAGCTCGCCGGGCGCCCTCGAGAGCAGGTAGCTGCCGCCCGCGTCGGGCGTCAGGCCGATCAGCGTCTCCGGCATGCCGACGCGGCTGCGCGGCGTCACGACCCTCAGGGACACGTGGCCGCCGAGCCCGACGCCGGCGCCCATGGCGATGCCGTCGAGGTACGAGACGACCGGACGGTCCCACCGGGCCAGCCGCAGCGCGCCCCGGTACTCCCTACGCCACATCGCCACGCTGCGGGCAGGGTCCGCCGTCGCGTCGCGGTGGATCACGGTGATGTCGCCGCCGGCGCAGAAGCCCCGGGGGCCGGCTCCGCGCAGCAGCAGGGCCTCGACCGCGTCGTCGTCCTGCCAGGCGTCGAGGGCGCGCTCCACCAGGCCGAGCATGCCCTCGGTCACCGCGTTGATCTTGCCGGGCCGGTTCAGCGTGACGACCCCCACGCCCCGGTCGACGTGGAACAGGACCTCGGGCTCGCGGGCGTCGTCGCTCATCGGGCCAGGCTAGGCGACCCGGCCTCCCGGCGGGCCTACGGGGCCACGGCCCCATGACCCCGTGACCCCACGAACCCACGACCCCGCGCCCCACGACCCTGCAGGCGGGGATCAGACGAGCAGCTGGTGCTTCGCGAGGTCCTTGTAGAGCGGCGTGCTCTCGACCAGCTCGGAGTGCGTGCCGACGCCGACGACCCGTCCGTCGTCGACGACGACGATCTGGTCGCTGTCCACGACCGTCGAGAGCCGGTGCGCGATCACGATCAGGGTGCGACCCTCGGCGACGGCGTCGATGGCCTCCCGGAGGCGCTGCTCGTTGAGCCCGTCGAGGCTCGACGTCGACTCGTCGAGCAGCAGCAGCGGGGGAGCCGAGAGCAGCGTGCGCGCGATCGCGAGGCGCTGGCGTTCGCCGCCCGAGAGCAGCACGCCGTCCTCGCCGACCTGGGCGTCGAGGCCGAGCTCGCCGCGCTCGAGCACGGCGGTGAGGTTGACCGCCTCGAGCACCCGGCGGCAGTCGTCGTCGGTGGCCTCGGGCGAGCCGAGGGTGAGGTTGTCGCGCAGGGTGCCCGCCAGGACCGCGGCGTCCTGTTCGACGTAGCCGATCTGCGCGCGCAGGTCGACGCGGTCGAGCGCGCGGACGTCCACCCCGCCGAGACGGACGACGCCGGAGGTGGGGTCGTAGAAGCGCTCGATGAGGGCGAGGATGGTGCTCTTGCCGGCTCCGGACGGGCCGACCAGGGCGGTGCGCTTGCCCACGGGAGCCGAGAACGAGACGCCGCGGAGCACGGTGAGGTCGTCGTCCGAGGCCGCGCGCGCCTCCTTCGCGGCTGCCGTGCCGTCGACGGCCGGGGGCGAGTCGGGGTAGCGGAAGTGCACGTCGTCGAAGCGGATCGCGGCGTCGGTCTCGACCCTGGCGTCGCCGCCGAGGCCCGCGGCGACGACGTCGTCGCCCTCCGTCTCGCGCGGCAGGTCGAGGATCTCCTGGATGCGGCCGAGCGCCCCGAGCGCCTGGTTGACGCTGAGGACGGCGCCCATGGCCTGGCCGAGCGGCATGATCATCAGGAAGAGGAACAGGATGAACGACACGAGCGAGGCGATGTCGATCGTGCCGTTCGCGACGCGGAAGCCGCCGACGCCCAGCACGACGAGGAACGACGCCTGCAGCGCGACGGAGGCGATGGGCACGACGAGCGCCGAGATGCGCGCGACCTCGAGGCCCCGCCGGTAGGCGCCCTCGGCGTCGGCCTGGACGCCGGTGATCTCCCGTTCCGTCGCGCCGCTCGCGCGGATCGTCCGCACCGAGCTGATCGACCGCTCGACGGCGGCGGTCAGGTCGCCGACCTTCTCCTGTGCGCGCCGGCTGGCGACGCGGATGCGGCCCGAGAGCAGCACGACGACCGTCACCGAGACGGCGACCACGAGCACGGTGAGGCCGAGCAGGACGGGGTCGATCAGGAACATGCCGACCAGGGCGCCGACGAAGGTCAGGGAGCCGCCGATCGCCTCGACGAGGCCCTGGGTCAGCACGGCCCGCAGCAGGGTCGTGTCGCTGCCGACGCGCGACACGAGGTCGCCCGTGCGTCGACGGTCGAACTCGCTGACCGGCAGGTGCAGCAGGCTCGCCACGAGCCGGCGGCGGCTCGAGAGCACGACGCCCTCGCCGGTGCGCTGCAGCAGGTAGTGCTGGAACCCGCTCAGCAGGCCGGCGACGACGACCAGGGCGACGAGCGCCCAGACGAGCCGGCCGAGCGTCTCGCCCTGCTGCACGAGCGTGATGACCTGGCTGACGAGGAGGGGCTGGCCGAGCGAGGCGGCGGCGCCCAGCACGCTGAGCACGATGATGACGACCATCACCTTCTTGTGCTCGAAGAGGTACGGCAGCAGCTGGCGGAACGTCGCGCGGGGCCCGTCCGCCTCTCGGCGGCCCGTCCGACCTGCCCGTCCTCGTCGAGCGGGCGCGGGGGCAGGTGCGGGGGACGACGCGGATCGAGTGCTCGGGTCGGAGCGGCTCGTGTCGGAGCTCATGGTGCCTCTCGGGGAAGGTCGCGGCGGATCGCCGGGACCACGGTACTTCGTCCCGTCCCGAGCCACCTGCGCCTCCGCTGGGACGGCGCGCGGTCCCGGCGGCCTGCGCCGGGACCGCTGCCGCTCAGCCCGCGGCGTCGTACTCCACGTGCTTCGTCTCGCGGCTGAGCAGCAGCGCGACGAGCGTGAGCACGGCCATCGACGAGAGGTACAGGCCCACGAGCCAGGTGCTGCCGCCGGCTGCCTGCCAGAGGGCGACCGCGATGAACGGGGCGACGGCCGCGCCGAGGATGCTGGCGACGTTGTAGCTGATGGCCGAGCCGGTGTAGCGCACGCTCGTCGGGAACAGCTCGGGCAGCACCGCGCCCATCGGGCCGAAGGTGAGCCCCATCAGCGTGAACCCGACGATCAGCAGGCCCTGGGCCCCGACCGCGCCGGCGGAGAAGAACGGGGCGAACAGGAACCCGAACACGAGGATCGCGCTCGTCACGACGATGAGCAGGGCACGTCGGCCGAACCGCTCGGCCAGCGGGCCCGACACCAGGGTGAAGATGCCGAAGAAGACACAGCCGAAGATGAGCATCAGCAGGAACTGCGTGCGGTCGATCCCCAGCCCCGGGGCCTCGCCCGACGCCTCCGCGGTGCCGTACGTCAGCGTGAACGTCGTCATCAGGTAGAAGAGCGTGTACGTCGCCAGCATGATGAACGTGCCGAGGATCAGCGGGCGCCAGCTCGTCGTGAAGACGCGGGCGAGCGGCAGCTTCGCGACGTTGCCCGAGTCGACCACGGCCTGGAACGCCGGGGTCTCGATGAGCTTGAAGCGCACGTACAGACCGATGATCACGAGCAGCGCGCTCGCGAGGAACGGCACGCGCCAGCCCCAGCTGAGGAACTGCTCGTCGGTCAGGTTCGCGTTGAGGACGATGAACACGAGGTTGGCGATGATGAAGCCGATCGGGGCGCCCAGCTGCGGGAACGTCCCCCAGATCGCCCGTCGGCCGGCGGGGGCGTTCTCGGTCGCGAGCAACGCGGCGCCGCTCCACTCCCCGCCGAGCCCCAGGCCCTGGCAGAAGCGCAGCACGACCAGGCAGGCGGGCCCGGCGACTGCCCAGCCCGGCGTCGTGCCGGCGGGGATGCAGCCGATCAGCACGGTCGCGACGCCCATGGTCAGCAGCGAGGCGACGAGGGTGCCCTTGCGGCCGATGCGGTCGCCGAAGTGGCCGAACACGATCGAGCCGACGGGGCGCGCGATGAACGCGACCCCGAAGACCGCGAACGAGGCGAGCCTCGCGACGGCCGGGTCGTCGTTCGCGAAGAAGATCGTGGGGAACACGAGCACGGCGGCGGTCGCGTAGACGTAGAAGTCGTAGAACTCGATGGAGGTGCCCACGAGGCTCGCGAGGACTACGCGCGAGCGCTTGTTGACGGGCGGGGAGGCGGACGTCGACGGCGCGACGGCGTTGCGGGACATGGGGACTCCGGGGCAGCAGGAGGGGACGAGGGGAGGCGGCCTCGACGACGTCCGGTGCCAGATGGGCTCGACGGGGTCGGAGGCGGAGAAGTGGCCCCGGGTGGTGGACGGGGCGCGCGGTGCCGTGGTGCGGAGGTGCAGGGGCCGCTCGTGACAGCCGTCGTCCATCTTACGTGCCGCCGGTGCCGCCCGTGCCGCCGGTGCCGCCGGTCGCGCCGACGCCGACCGAGGTGCTGCCACGGCGGGTCAGGCGTCGCCGTGCAGCTGCCCGGGCAGCTCGTGGCCCATGCGGTCGCGCTTCGTGTCGAGGTAGCCCTCGTTGAAGGCCCCCACGCCGACGACGAGGGGCACGGACTCGAGCACCTCGATCCCGTGCTCCACGAGCTGGCGGCGCTTCTCGGGGTTGTTGCTGAGCAGCCGGACCGACGTGACGCCGAGGTCGCGCAGCATGTCGGCGGCGGCGCCGTACTGACGGGAGTCGGCGGGCAGGCCGAGCGCCAGGTTGGCGTCGAGGGTGTCGAGGCCGTCCTCCTGCAGCCGGTAGGCGCGCAGCTTGTTGATGAGCCCGATGCCTCGGCCCTCGTGGCCGCGCAGGTAGACGACGACCCCGCCGTGGTCGCGGATCGTGTCGAGGGCGGCGTCGAGCTGGGGGCCGCACTCGCACTTGAGCGAGCCGAAGGCCTCGCCGGTCAGGCACTCGGAGTGGACCCGCACGAGCGCCCCGTCGGAGGGGGCGGCGCCGTCGGGCCCGGAGGCGACGATCGCGATGTGGTCGGCACCGGTCTCGACGTCGGTGTAGGCGCGCATCCGGAACGTGCCGTGCGAGGTGGGGACGGTGGTCTCGACCTCGAAGGTCACGTGCGAGACGCGGGGGGAGTCGGGGGAGTGGGCGTCGGTCATGGGGTGCTCCGGGTGTCGTCGCGGGCCACGACCAGCAGGTCGGTGCCGAGCAGGGTGACGTCGGCGACGCGGAGGCGTCGCTGGTCGTCGATCGTGGCGACGCCGAGGTCGTCGAGCGCGGTGAGCGCGCCGCCGATCAGCGTCGGGGCGAGGTAGACGAGGTAGTCGTCGACGAGGCCGGCGCGGACGAAGGCGCTGGCCACGGTCGGGCCGCCCTCGACGAGCACGCTGCGGACGCCGAGCCGCCAGAGGGCGCCGAGCGCTGCCTCGGGGTCGTGGCCCCCGAGCTGCACGAGCTCTCGAGGGTGGCTCCGGAGGCGGGCCCCGGCAGGGACGGGACGGTCACCCACGACCACCGGCACGGGCTGGTCGGCGAGCAGCTCGCCGCCGTCGCCCCGCGCCGTGAGGCTCGGGTCGTCGGCGAACACGGTGCCGGTGCCCACGAGGATCGCGTCGTGGTCGGCGCGCACCTCGTGCACGTGCTGCCGCGCGGCGGCGCCGGTGATCCAGCGGCTCGTGCCGTCCGCGGCCGCGGCGCGACCGTCGAGGCTCGAGGCCCACTTCACGGTCACGAACGGCCGGTGGTGCCGAGCCGGGACCAGCCACCGGCGCACGAGCTCCGTCGCCTCGTCGACGAGGAGGCCTCGCTCGACCGCGACGCCTGCCTCGAGGAGGCGGGCGCCGCCTCCCGAGGACTGCTCGCCCGGGTCGTCGACGGCGTACACGACGCGCGCCACGCCCGCGGCGATCAGGGCGGTGCTGCACGGCCCGGTCCGGCCGGTGTGGTCGCACGGCTCGAGGGTGACGACGGCGGTGAGACCGGCGGCTCCGGCGTCCCCGAGCTCCGCCAGGGCGTCGATCTCGGCGTGCGGCGTTCCCGCGCCGCGGTGCCAGCCCTCCGCCGCGGTGCTGCCGTCCGGTCGGAGGAGCACGCAGCCCACCTGGGGGTTGGCGCCCCGGGCAGGGCCGCGAGCCGCCAGCTCGAGCGCACGCCGCATGGCGGCCTCGACGACGAGGTCGTCCGGGCCGTCCGACGGCGCGGGCGCGGTGTTCGGGTCGGTCACGAGTCCTCCGGGAGACGGGGCGTGCCCGGCGTCTGCGGGCCTCTGTGGTCAACGTCGTCGACCCGCGGCCATTCCCGGGAGCGGTCGCGGTCGTGTCGACCGGCCTCGGCGTCGGCGGCATCGGCGGTGTGGTCCCGGGCGGCCCCGCCGGAGAGGTCGGGCCAGCCCTGCTTCGGGAGGCGGTCGTCGCCGGGGCGCAGCCGCGCCTTCCAGCAGAGGGGCCGTGCGCCGTCGCGGCCGGGGTGCATGCCCGGCCCGGCGCCCGTGTAGGTGAAGCCGCAGCGGCGCGCGACGGCGGCGGAGGCGTCGTTCCCGACGTAGCCCTCCCAGTGCAGCTGGTCGAGGCCGGCCTCGCCCAGAGCCCAGTCGGCGACGAGACGCACCGCCGCGGTCATCAGGCCGCGGCCGCGGGCCTCCGGCGCCGTCCAGAACCCGATGTCGCGGGTGCCGAGCCGGACGCTCACGACTCCGAGCAGCAGCGACGAGCCCGGGCCGCGCAGGCCCCAGGTGGCCTCGCGTCCCGTCGCCCAGCCGTGGTCGACGATGCGCTCGAGGAAGAACGCCGCGTCCGACCGCGCGTAGGGCGCAGGGACGGTCGTGAAGCGCTGCAGCACCGGGTCCTGGCAGGCGTCGACGATGGCCTCGACGTCGGCCGGGCCCGGCACCTCCAGACGGACGGCCGGCGACTCGAGCACGAACGGCTGCACGGTCAGGCCCTGCGGACGAACCCGATGCGGTCGTACACGGTGTCGAGCGTCGCCTGGGCGATGGCGTCGGCGCGCTCGGCGTTGCCGGCGAGCACGCGGTCGAGCTCGGCCGGGTCGTCGAGCAGCTCGAGCGTCCGGGCACGGATCGGGGTGAAGGTCTCGACGACGACCTCGGCCACGTCCTTCTTGAGGTCGCCGTAGCCGCGCCCCTCGTACTGCTGCTCGAGCGCGCCGACGGTCGTGCCGGAGAAGGCGGAGAGGATGGTCAACAGGTTGGACACGCCGGCCTTGGCCCCGCGGTCGAAACGGATCTCGCGCTCCGTGTCGGTGACGGCCGACTTGATCTTCTTCGCCGTGCGCGACGGCTCGTCCAGCATCCAGACGATGCCGGAGTCGGTCGCGGCCGACTTGCTCATCTTCGACTCGGGCGTCTGCAGGTCGTAGATGCGGGCGGTCTCCTTGAGGATGGCCGCCTCGGGCACGACGAAGGTCTGGCCGTACCGGGAGTTGAAGCGCCCCGCCAGGTCGCGGGTGAGCTCGACGTGCTGGCGCTGGTCGTCCCCGACCGGCACGGACTCGGCCTGGTAGAGCAGGATGTCGGCCGCCATGAGCGTCGGGTAGGCGAAGAGGCCGAGGGTGGCCGCGTCGGCGCCCTGCTTGGCCGACTTGTCCTTGAACTGGGTCATCCGACTGGCCTCGCCGAAGCCCGTCAGCGTGTTCAGCACCCAGGCCAGCTGCGCGTGCGCGGGCACGTGCGACTGGATGAAGAGCGTCGACTTCTCGGGGTCGATGCCCGCGGCGATGTACTGGGCGGCGGTGCGGCGGGTCTGCTCGCGGAGCGTCGCAGGATCTTGCGGGACGGTGATGGCGTGCATGTCGACCACGCAGAACAGGGCGTCGTGGCTGGACTGCAGCTCACGCCACTGCAGCAGCGCGCCGACGTAGTTGCCGACGTGCAGGGAGTCGGAGGTCGGCTGCATGCCGGAGAAGAGGCGGGGCCGGGCGGCGGCCGGGGCGGAGGTGCTGGTCATGGCGTCCTAGGGGGAGAGAGCCGGGGAGGAGGCCCGGCGTCGGCGGTGCGGGGTCAGATGTCGTAGTCGACGACGACGGGCGCGTGGTCGGACCAGCGCTTGTCGTAGGAGGCGGCCCGGTCGACGACGAGGCCGGAGGCGCGCTCAGCGAGGGCGGGCGTCGCCACGTGGTAGTCGATGCGCCAGCCGGTGTCGTTGTCGAAGGCCTGGCCGCGCCACGACCACCACGAGTAGGGCCCCTCGACCTCGCCGGCCAGGCGGCGGCCGACGTCGACCCAGCCGAGGCCCGTGCCGCCCTCGCCGTCGGCGGTCTCGACGGGCTCGCCCTCGGGCCCGAAGAACCGGTCGAAGTAGGCGCGCTCGCGCGGCAGGAAGCCGGCGCGCTTGACGTTGCCCTTCCAGTTCTTGATGTCGAGCTCGCGGTGCCCGACGTTGAGGTCGCCCGTGACGACGGCGAGCTCGGAGTGCGCGGCGAGCTGGGGCAGCCGCTGGCTCATCGCGTCGAGGAACTTCCACTTCTCGTCCTGCTTGTCGGTGCCGACCTCGCCCGAGTGCACGTAGGTGCTCACGACCGTGACGATCGTGCCGTCGACGTCGTAGTCGGCCTCGATCCACCGGCCGGCGCTGTCGAAGTCGTCGGGGCCGAGCTCGACGCGGTGGATGCGGGCGGCGCCCCGGGAGGCGATCGCCACGCCCGCGCGGCCCTTGGCCGTGGCGGGGTGGTGCAGCACGTTCCACTCGGGGCCGAGCAGGCCCTCGAGGTCGTCGGTCGAGGCCCGCACCTCTTGCAGGGTGAGGACGTCGACGTCACGGTCGGCCAGCCACTCGCCCATGCCCTTGCGGTACGCGGCACGGATGCCGTTGACGTTGACCGAGGCGAGACGCAGACGAGAACCCATGCCAGAGAGACTAGCGGCGGCCGCCGACGCCCGAGCCGCCCCCGGCCTCGCCGTCGTCGCCCCCGGGGTCGCGGCCGGCCGGGCCGCGGCCCGGGCTCCGGAGGCCCCGCGGCAGCCGCGAGGCGAGGGCGCGGAGCCGCTCGCCCGCGCGCGCCCTGCGCGAGCCGAGCTGCGCCTCCTCGGCCAGCCGCGCCTCCTCGAGCAGCCGCAGCCGCTCCGCCTCGGCGTGCGGGTCCGCGAGCACGCCGATGTCGTCCATGCCGACCGCGATCCAGCCCGCCGCGAGCAGCAGCACCTGGCAGAGCAGGTTGATGACGAGCAGCAGCCCGACGATCGCGGCGAACGACGCGAGCAGCGGGTTCGAGCCGGCGGCGCGCAGCAGCGTGCCGCCGACGAAGGTGATGAACACGAACCCGGCGCCGCCGATCGCCGAGCCCGCGAGGAGGCGGCGGGCCGGGATGTGCAGACCGGCCAGCACCCGGAACAGCACGGCGAGCACGGCCGTGTCGAAGACGAAGACGAGCACCAGGCCGACGAGCCGGAGCAGCGCGGCCGACGCGTCGGAGTCGGGGGAGAGCCCGACGAGGCGCAGCCCCCAGGTCACGGCCGTGGTGCTCAGCAGCGAGATCGACGCCGACACCAGCACCGTCGCGCCGAAGACCAGCGCGAGCACGAGGTCACGGGCGATCAGCCGGAGGAGCGGCGTCGCGGGCTGCGGCGCCCGGAACACGGTGCGCACGGAGTCGCGCATGCTGCCGAAGAGCCGGATCGACGAGAAGAGCAGCCCGACGAGGGCCACGGTCCCCGTCCAGCCGAAGACGGACGCGTTCATGAGGGCGCCCGGCTCGACGACGCCGGCGCCCGTGTCGTCCTTGATGACGCCCGGCACGGCGGACTGGATGAAGGCGATCAGCTCGTCGCGCACGACGTCGTTCCCGGCGACGACGAACCCCGCGACGCTGAAGCCGACCCAGAGAGCGGAGAAGAGGGCGAAGAGCGCCTGGTACGTGAGGCCCGCCGCGAGCAGCGGGCCCTTCTGCACGACGTGCCGGCCGACGACCCGCACGGCCCTCGACGACGCGAGGCGCGACCCGGCGGCGACGGCGCCCGAGGCGGCCCGGCGGGTCGCGGCGGGCCTGTCGGCGGCGACGTCCCGGGAGGCGTCGGCCTGCTCGGTGTCGTCGGGGCGGCGGCGCATGCACCCAGGGTACGGGCGCGTGCACGGGTCGCCCGCCACCGCTCGCGTACGATGTCGCTGACCCCGCGGCGCCGCCGATCAGCGTGCCCGCCGCAGACACCGCGAGCACGAAGAGGTACACAGTGGCACTACAGGGCGTTGGCGTCGGACGTGGAGTGGCCGTCGGCCCCGTCCTGAGGATGCCCGAGCCGCTTCCCGAGCCCGGCACCGAGGGGCGCACCGCGGACGCCGCCGCCGAGTCGGCCGCCGTGGGGACGGCGCTCGCCGCCGTCGCCTCCGACCTGACCGCACGGGGCGAGAAGGCAGGAGGCGAGGCGAAGGACGTCCTGGACGCCCAGGCCCTCATGGCCCAGGACCCGACCCTCGTCGAGGACGTCGACCAGCGCATCGCCGACGGCTCCACGGGCGAGCGCGCGGTCTTCGAGGCCTTCGCCGCCTTCCAGGAGATGCTCGTCGGCATGGGCGGCTACATGGCCGAGCGCGCCACCGACCTGGGCGACGTCGCCCAGCGCGTCATCGCCTCCCTGCGCGGCGTCGCCGCCCCCGGGGTGCCCGAGAGCGACACCCCCTTCGTGCTGGTCGCTCCCGACCTGGCACCGGCCGACACTGCCCTGCTCGACCTCGAGAAGGTCCTCGCCCTGATCACGCGCGACGGCGGCCCGACCTCGCACACCGCGATCCTGGCCCGCTCGAAGTCGATCCCCGCGATCGTCGGCGTCACCGGCGCGCTCGACCTCGCCGACGGCACCGTCGTCGTCGCCGACGCCGCGACGGGGGTCGTCACCGTCGACCCGTCGGCCGACGAGGTCGCCGTCGCCGAGAAGCGCATCGCCGACCGCGCCGCCGCGGCCGCCGCGCCCCTGACCGACGGCGCGCTCGCCGACGGCCACGCCGTGCCGTTGCTCGCGAACCTCGGCTCGCCCGACGAGGCCGCCGGCGCCGTCGCGCTCGGCGCCGAGGGCGTCGGCCTGTTCCGCACCGAGTTCCTGTTCCTCGGCACCAGCTCCGCCCCGACCGTCGAGAGCCAGACCGCGAGCTACACGGCGCTGCTCGAGGCGTTCCCCGGCCGCAAGGTCGTCGTGCGCGCCCTCGACGCCGGCGCCGACAAGCCCCTCAGCTTCCTCAACGACGCCCACGAGGAGAACCCCGCACTCGGCCTCCGCGGCCTCCGTGCGCTCCGCGTCAAGGAGCAGATCCTCCGCGACCAGCTGAGCGCCCTCGCCGCGGCGCAGGCCGCCACCACGGCCGACCTCTGGGTCATGGCGCCCATGGTCAGCGACGCGGAGGAGACGGAGTACTTCGTGACCCTCGGGCGTGAGCTCGGGCTGAGGACCGTCGGCGTGATGGCCGAGGTGCCCTCGCTCGCCGTGCTGGCCGACCAGATCTTCTCCTCGGCCGACTTCGTCAGCGTCGGCACCAACGACCTGACGCAGTACACCCTCGCCGCCGACCGCATGCTCGGCTCGGTCGCCAGCTACCAGGACCCCTGGCACCCTGCCGTCCTGCGCCTCGTGAAGGCCCTCGGCGACGCCGGTGCGGCCGCGGGCAAGCCCGTCGGCATCTGCGGCGAGGCCGCGGCCGACCCGTTGCTGGCCGTCGTGCTCGTCGGCCTCGGCGCGACCACGCTGTCGATGACGCCCGCGGCGCTCGCCGACGTCCGCCTCGAGCTGGGCAACCACACGCTCGAGCAGGCGCGCGCCCTGGCGACCGCGGCGATCGCGGCGACCACCGCCTCCGGCGCCCGACAGGCCGCCGAGGCCGTCGCCGCCGGCTGACCCGCCTGCAGGCCGAGGGGAGGGCCGTGGACGTCGGCGTCGTCGAGGAGAAGCAGAAGGAGGCGGCACTCGTCGTCTTCCGGGCGGTCTCGCGGTCGTCTCGTGTCGAGTGGGTGCGGGCACGTCTCTTCTGGTCCGAGGTCGGCGGGAGCATCGGCTCGCACCTGGCCGTCTGGGACGTCGAGGAGACCAAGTCGGGCGTGCCGGTGCCGGTGCCGGACGAGGTCGACGGGCCGCTGGCCCTCCTCCGGCGCGAGACGGAACGTCCGGGCGCGGGCGCGTGGCTCAGCGCCTTCGTGACGGTCACGACCGAGGGCCGGTACTCCTTCGAGTTCAACTACGACCAGCGTCCCTCGTGGACGAACTCCCGGGATCCGCTCTCGGGCGGTCCTGGCAGCGCTCCCTCGGACGAGTCCCTCCTCGCCGACCTCGCCCGGCACCCACGACGCCCCGAGGCGCTGCCCGCGTGGTATCCGGTCCGGCCGCCGGCGGGCGACGAGACGCCGACGGACGGCGAGCCCGAGCGTCCCACGACGCCGCTGGCTCCGCCGTCGTCCGTGGCCGACCTCGTCGCGATGCCGGGGTGGGCGGACGTGTGGGAGAGCGTCGTCGGGCACCTCGACCGCGTCCTGCCACCCCACGTCTCGCGACAGCTGGCGGCGACGTCGGCGGGCGAGCGCGTCCCGGAGACCGACGACGTCGTCGATGGCGTCTGGGAGGCCGTCTGGGCTGATCAGGTCACGTCCCTCGACGCGGCGGGCGTCGTCGGCCTCTGGGAGCCGTGGGCGCGGGCGACGGGACGCGACCTGGCCCTCGGCGCGTCGGTCGACCCCCGGTCCGACGTCCACGCCCACCTCGCTCCGGGGTCGCCGCTGGACCTCGTGCTCCAGGACCTGGGCGACGTCGTCGACACGCTGGCGCAGGCGGCCCTCGACGCCAGACTCGTCGAGCGGGTGCTCGACGCCGACGCGCCTCGGAGGCCGAGCGGGGCCTAGTCGAGGGCACGCCTCGGCGTCGCGCGCCCTCAGCGCTGTTCGTGCATCCGGGCGTCCGCGTCGTTCCTGTCCTGCACCGTCGCGAGGTCCGCGACGGCGACGAGGAACGGTCGGAAGGCGGCGAGGTCGTCGTGGGCCGGGCGGGGCCGTCCGAGCTCGACGACGACGAGTGTTCCCGTGCTCGAGAGCACGGCGAGCGAGGAGCCGGGCGTGGCGGTCGCGCCGTACCGGGGCAGCACCTCGAGGTGGACGCGTCGCAGGTGTCGCGTCACGACGGCACGAGCCCCGAGCGTGTCCGACACCAGCTGGGCCAAGGCATCGTCTCGGGCCGCCGGCACGACGCGCGTCCATCCTCGTGCCTCGAGCGCCCGCCGCGCCTCGGCGACGCGGGCGTGGGCGAGCAGGACGGGCGAGTCGGGCCCTGAACCCGGCCCGAAGCCGAGACGAGCGCTCAGGGCCTGCTCGACGATCCCGCGCACCGGATCCGGCGTCCCCGCGACGGCTGCGGACGGGAGGCGCCGGAGCACGTCGCCGACCACGGCGGTGAGGGCGGCAGGCCACCCGCTGACCGCCTGGTCGTCGAGGAGCCGGTCGTGGTCACCCGTGGAGAGGGCCGCCGCCACGGCCTCGTCGAGGGACGCCAGCCGGCGGGTCGTCGGGCGGTCCAGGTCGGGCGGCAGCACCAGACGGCGGCGCAGGAGGCGGGACACGGCCCGCTGCCGCTCGGCTGCCTCCCTCGAGCCCGTCGTCCCCATGTGCCCGATCCTAGGACGCTCCGAGCTCGGGCAGGTCAGGCGACGACGGCCCGCAGGTGCTCCGCGACGATGGCGTCGACGACGCTCGCGACGGCCGCCTCGACGGCCGGAACGACCTCGGGGGAGGCGACGCGCGCCTCCTCGAGTCCCAGCTCGGGGTCGACGGACTCGACCGCGTCCACCGCGGGGAGCACGCCGGCGGTGACCGCCTCGGCGTGCAGCCGGAGGAGCGTCGCGACCCGGTGCGGAGCGATGACGTCGAGCACGACGGCGTCCCGCACGCGCAGCGCGAGCTGGCCGAGCGAGAGCTCGGGCGCGTCGGGGTCGTCGGTCGGCGCGGCGTCCGGCGACGACGCCACGGGGGAGGCCGCGGTCTGCTGGGCGACGCTCGCGAGCACCCCGGGCCAGCCCCAGCGGCCGTCGAGCGAGGAGAGCGAGGCGGGCAGGGGCGCGGCGGGCGGGGTGGATGACGGCGCCGTCGTCGCCCCCTCCGCAGCGGAGCTCGCAGTCGCGGCGTCGCCCGGCAGCCACTCGGGCCGGTACTTCTCCGCGCGAGGGAAGCGTGCGAGGTCGGCGGCGTAGTCCGCGTCGGTCGGGACGACCTCGTCGCCGGTGGCCTCGAACGGCGACGCGGCGTCGTCGAACACGCGGCGTTCTCCGTTGAAGCGCGCGGTGAACGAGCCGTCGGACGACAGGGTCAGCACCAGCGAGAACCAGGTGCCGCGCTCCGGGTCGGCCATGGCCTCGCGGAGCTGCGTGCCCAGTGCCTCGACGTCGGGCGTCGGGAGGTCCTGCTTCGAGCTGCCGGCCGCGTCGAGGGCGTCGAGCCAGGTCCGGCTGACCTCGCCGACCTGGAGGAGGAACAGCGTCGCCTCCGCCCAGTCGACGTCCACCAGCGACTCGGCGACGCGGGCGGCGATCTGGTTCTGCAGTTCCTGCTGTCGGGCGACGTCCATGTCGGAGCCTCTCGGTCGTGATCGGGGATCGGGAGCGGTGCTGACGTCGCGGGCGTCGCGGACGGCACCGACAGACTATGCGCACGGCCCGCCTCCTGCCCTCTTCCGGGCGAGCGAGGTCGCGGACCGGTCACCGTCCAGGGGGCGGGAGCAGACTTGTCGACGTGGGCACCTCTATCCGACACCCGTTGATCGACGCCGTGAGCGCGCGCGTCGTCCGGGTCGACAGCCGGTCCCGCGTCGTGCGGCTGAGCGCGCCGCTCGCCGACCTCCTGGCCCGCCGCCGGGGTCGTCGCCGGATCGTGCTCGTGACGGGGGAGTCCTCCCGACTGACCGTGGGCACGCGGGCCGCTCTCGTGCACGCGGGCGCCGCCTGGGCCGTGCGTGACGAGCACGGCGTCCTCCGCGACGGGCTGACGGGCTCCCCGTACGCCGACCTCGACTCCGCGGGCTGGCCGCCGAGCGCCCCGGACGACCTGAGCCAGCAGGAGGTCGCCCCCGAGCCGATCGTCGTCCAGGAGGCGGTCGACACCATCGCTCAGCTCTCCGTCGACCTCACGGTGCTGCACCGCCCCGACCACGACACGACCCTGGGCGGGGCCGTCGAGGTGCTCTCCGAGGCCGTGGCCGGTGCGGGGCCCGACAGGTGGGGCGAGACCGAGCCGCTGCGGCGGCCCTGGGACCGCTGGGTGCTGACGCAGAGCGCACGGCACGCCGCGCCCGAGCTGGTCCGCGTGGTCGTCGAGGGCCCCGGCCTGTCCGGCACCCTCACGGCCCGCGTGACCGAGAACGGCATCGAGGAGACGACCGCCCTCACGATCACGGTGCCCGCCGTCACTCCCGCAGGCGGGGGCGAGACCGACCCCGTCGACGCGGCGGTCGGCCGCCTCACGGAGGCGCTGTCCGAGATCGCCCGCACCTCCGTCCCGACCTTCGCCCTCGTGGTCGCCCGGGAGGGCGAGCCCGACCGCAGCGTCCGGGCGGTCACGTACCCGCCGCCCAACCCCGTCGTGCTGCTGATCGGCGCGCCGTCGGTCCAGCGGCTGGGCCTGACGGTCTCGACGATCCCCGTGCCCAGGCCGGTGACGGTCGTGGGCCGCCCGCGCCTCCCGGCCTACGTCGTGCCCCTCGGCGACGCGGCCACCTCCGGCTGGGACGCCCTGCACGACACCCTCGACGCCGTCGGGCCGGAACGCCTGGCCGAGATGGTCTCTCCTCCGCTGCTCGAGGCCTGGGAGGACGACCTCGACGAGCACGACCTCCTGCACGAGCACCGGCGTCCCGACGCCGACACCGACGCATCCGATCCCGACACCGACGAGGAGGCGCCTCCCGGTGCCCCGTGACATCACGATCCTGAGTCCGCACGTCGTCGACGCCCTCGACCTCGCGACCGCCGCCAGGGCGGTCGACGACTCCCTCGGCGTCCGAGAGATCGACGGCGGAGCAGCCCTCCAGGTCTTCGGGGGCGGGGGCGACGCCGTGCTCACCGTGTTCAGCTCCGACGAGGTCACGGTCGCGGGCGAGATCGAGCGGCTCCTGCCGGATCCGCCGGCCGTCCGCCTCCCCGTGCACTGGGTCGACGCCGTCGCGCCCCACGGCCCCGAGGGCGAGCGGGGAGTCTCGGTGGCCCTCCGCCTCGCGCTCGGCCTCGAGGCGACCTGCATCGTCGAGGACGACTGACGACTGACGACTGACGGCCGACGACTGACGGCCGACGGGACGGCGGAGGGCCCGGCTCCACCGAGGTGGTGCCGGGCCCTCCTGCGTCTCGCCGGGTCAGCTCGCCGAGTCAGCTCACGGGGGCGACGCTGCCGCGCAGCACCGCGTTCTTGACCTCTGCGATTGCCTTGGTCACCTGGATGCCGCGGGGGCAGGCCTCGGTGCAGTTGAAGGTCGTGCGGCAGCGCCACACGCCTTCCTTGTCGTTGAGGATGTCGAGGCGGACCTGGGCGCCCTCGTCGCGCGAGTCGAAGATGAAGCGGTGGGCGTTCACGATGGCGGCCGGGCCGAAGTACTGGCCGTCGGTCCAGAACACGGGGCAGCTCGACGTGCACGCGGCGCACAGGATGCACTTGGTCGTGTCGTCGAAGCGCTCGCGCTGCGTGGCGCTCTGGATGCGCTCCTTCTCGGGCTTCGAGGAGGCCATCAGGAACGGCTGGATCTCACGGTACGACTGGAAGAACGGCTCCATGTCGACGACGAGGTCCTTCTCGAGGGGCAGCCCCTTGATGGCCTCGACGTAGATCGGCTGCGAGAGGTCGAGGTCCTTGATCAGGGTCTTGCAGGCGAGCCGGTTTCGGCCGTTGATGCGCATCGCGTCCGAGCCGCAGACTCCGTGGGCGCACGAGCGGCGGAACGTCAGCGAGCCGTCCTGTTCCCACTTGATCTGGTGCAGGGCGTCGAGCACACGGTCGGTGGGCAGCACCTGGACGTCGAAGTCCTGCCAGCGCGGCTCGTCGTCGACCTCGGGGTCGAACCGGCGGATGATCAGCGTCGCCGTGAAGGTGGGGACGGCGTCGGAGGCGGTGGGGGCGTTCTCGAGGACTGCGGAGCTCATGCTCAGTACTTCCGTTCCATCGGCTGGTAGTTCGTGATCACGACGGGCTTCGTGTCGAGTCGGATGTGGTCGCCGGCGAGCGACGAGTGCGGGTCGCCCGTCAGGTAGGCCATCGTGTGGACCAGCCAGTTCTCGTCGTCGCGCGTCGGGTAGTCCTCGCGGAAGTGGCCGCCACGGCTCTCCTGGCGCGAGCGCGCCGAGTAGACGACGACCTCGGCCAGGTCGAGCAGGAACCCGAGCTCGATGGCCTCGAGCAGGTCCGTGTTGAAGCGCTTGCCCTTGTCCTGCACCGAGATGTTCTTGAACCGGTCGCGCAGGTCGGCGATCACGTGGGTCACCTCGTCGAGGGTCTCCTCGGTGCGGAACACCTGGGCGTTGCGGTCCATGCTGTCCTGCAGCTCCTTGCGGAGCGTCGCGATGCGCTCCGTGCCGGTGGCGTTGCGGACGTCGGCGACGAGCCCGCGCACGAAGCCGGCGGGGTCCTCGGGCAGCGGCACGAACTCGGCGGTCCTGGCGAACTCGACGGCGTTGTTGCCGGCGCGCTTGCCGAAGACGTTGATGTCGAGCAGCGAGTTGGTGCCGAGGCGGTTCGAGCCGTGCACGCTCACGCAGGCGCACTCGCCGGCGGCGTAGAGCCCGGGCACCACCGTGGTGTTGTCGCTCAGCACCTCGGCGTGGACGTTCGTGGGGATGCCGCCCATGGCGTAGTGGGCGGTCGGCAGCACCGGCACCGGCTCCGTGTACGGCTCGACGCCGAGGTAGGTGCGGGCGAACTCGGTGATGTCGGGCAGCTTGGCGTCGATGACGGCAGGGTCGAGGTGCGTGATGTCGAGGTAGACGTACTCCTTGTGGGGTCCGCCGCCGCGCCCCTCGCGGATCTCGGTCGCCATGCAGCGGGCCACGATGTCGCGGGGCGCCAGGTCCTTGATGGTGGGGGCGTACCGCTCCATGAAGCGCTCGCCCTCGCTGTTCCGGAGGATCGCTCCCTCGCCTCGCGCGGCCTCCGAGAGGAGGATGCCGAGCCCCGCGAGGCCGGTCGGGTGGAACTGGAAGAACTCCATGTCCTCGAGGGGCAGGCCCTTGCGCCAGATGATGCCGACCCCGTCGCCCGTGAGGGTGTGCGCGTTCGACGTCGTCTTGTAGATCTTGCCGAATCCCCCCGTGGCGAAGACCACGGACTTGCCCTGGAACACGTGCAGCTCGCCGGTCGCGAGCTCGAGCGCCACGACGCCGGCCGGACGGGCCACGCCGTCGACCTCGCCCATGATCAGGTCGAGCACGTAGAACTCGTTGTAGAAGTCGATGCCGAGCTTGACGCAGTTCTGGTACAGCGTCTGGAGGATCATGTGCCCGGTGCGGTCGGCGGCGTAGCAGGCCCGACGGACCGGGGCCTTGCCGTGCTCGGCCGTGTGGCCGCCGAAGCGGCGCTGGTCGATCTTGCCCTCGGGGGTGCGGTTGAAGGGCAGCCCCATGTTCTCGAGGTCCAGGACGGCGTCGATCGCTTCCTTCGCCAGGATCTCGGCGGCGTCCTGGTCGACGAGGTAGTCGCCGCCCTTGACCGTGTCGAAGGTGTGCCACTCCCAGTTGTCGTCCTCGACGTTGGCCAGCGCGGCGGCCATGCCGCCCTGGGCCGCGCCGGTGTGCGAGCGGGTGGGGTAGAGCTTCGAGATGACGGCCGTGCGGGCGTTCGGCCCGGCCTCGATCGCGGCACGCATCCCCGCGCCCCCGGCGCCGACGATGACGACGTCGTGCTGGTGGTAGTGGATGCCGTCGACGACGGAGTCCTGGTCGGACGAGGCGGGAGCGGAGGGAGTGGTCACAGTTCTTTCCGGGGGACGGTGGTGCCGGCGGCGGGACAGGTCGAGGAGGCGGTGGTCGTCACGCCGAGGAGGTCAGGCCGAGCAGATGGACGGGAGCATGTCGGCCGGCGCGTTGGCCGGGCACGGGTCGAACGTCCAGACCACGAGGGTGCCGAGGAGGAGCAGGACGGCCGCCGAGACGACGAGCGTCCCCAGCAGCACGCGGCGCACGGCGGGGCGGCCGACGTAGTCGTTGACGATCGTGCGCATGCCGTTGGAGCCGTGGATCAGCGCGAGCCAGAGGAGCAGCGTGTCGTAGACCTGCCAGAAGGGGTTCGCCCACTTGCCTGCGACGAAGCCCCAGTCGATCGCCTTGACCCCGCCCTCGCCTGCGAGCAGGTTGACGAAGAGATGGCCGAAGATCAGCACGACCAGCACGGCGCCGCTGACGCGCATGTAGATCCAGCCCCACTTCTCCCAGTTGGTGCTGCGGCGGGCGGTGCGCGCGCTGCGCGGGGCCTCGACGGTCTCAGTGGTCATCGCGTTACTCCGAGAAGACGTTCATCAGGTGGCGGGGGGCGAAGCCGGCGAACAGCACCACGGCGACGCCGATCACGATCCAGAAGAGGAGTCGCTGGTGCTTGGTGGCCGGGGCCCAGAAGTCGATGAGGATGATGCGCAGGCCGTTGAGGGCGTGGAACAGGATGGCGGCCACGAGGCCGGTCTCGCCGAGCCCCATGATCGGGTTCTTGTACGTGCCGATGACCGCGTCGTACGCCTCCGGGCTGATCCGCACGAGGGCCGTGTCGAGGATGTGCACGAGGAGGAAGAAGTAGATGCTCACGCCGGTGATGCGGTGCAGCACCCACGACCACATGCCCTCACGGCCTCGGTACAGCGTGCCGGCGAAGCGGCCGCCCTTGCGAGGCTCGGGCACGCGCGACGACGAGCCGCCCGACCTGCCTGCCGGTGACGCCAGTGTTCCCGTCGACTGCTCAGCCATGAGCGGCCCTCCTCGCGGACGAGGCGGTCGGCTGCGATCCGGGGGAGGACAGCCGCGTCCGCCGTGTGCGTTCATAGAACTGTCCCAGCATACGAGCGGGGCACGTGATCCCGCCGCTTAGGCGGGCCTAAGAACGATCGATCTACTTCGATGTCGAGAGAAGGCCGGCCCCCGTGGCCCCGTGGGCCACTGCGGCACGCCGGACGCCGTCACGTGCGGCCTCGTAGTGGTCCAGCAGGTCGTCGCCCACGCTCTCCCACGTGCGGCCCACGACGGCTCGTCGGCCGGCCTCGCCGAACCGGGCCCTGAGCGCCCCGTCCGCCACGAGGCTGCCGACCGACCGCCTGAGCGAGTGGTCGTGGCGGGGATCGAACAGGTACCCGTCGACGCCGTGGCGCACGAGGTCGAGGGGGCCGCCGGCCGCGGGCGCGACCACCGGGACGCCCGCGGCGTGCGCCTCCTGCACCGTCTGTCCGAACGTCTCCGTCGTGCCGGTGTGGACGAAGACGTCGAGGGCGGCGTAGGCGTCGGCGAGCTCGTCGCCGTGCAGCGGGCCCGTGAAGAGCGGGTCGAGGTGTCGCAGCCGACGGCGGAGGGTGGGAAGCGAGGGCCCGCCCCCGACGACGACGAGGCGGACGCCGTCCTGGCGGCGCAGGGCCGCGAGGCGCTCGACCTGCTTCTCGGCCGCGAGCCTGCCCACGTAGCCGACGAGCACGTCGTCCGGGCCCGCGCCGGCCCGGGAACGGAGCAGCGACGCGCCCGCGCCCCCACGGCGGTTCGGGTGGTACCGGCGGGCGTCGACGCCGCGGCCCCACGTCGCCAGGCGCTGCACCCCGGCCCGCTCGAGATCCCGCAGGGAGGCGGTGGACGGCACGAGCGTGACGGTCGCCTGGTCGTGGATGCGGCGCACGAGCCGCCACGCCACGGCCTCGGTGACCGTGCCGAGCCCGCTCGCCGCCGCGTAGCGGGCGACGTCCGTCTGGAAGACCGCGACGCTCGGCAGGCCGAGCCTGGCCGCCGCCGAGATCGCCTGGGCGCCGAGCAGGAACGGCGAGGCGACGTGCACGACGTCCGGGGCGAACGCCGCGATCGCCCCGGCGACCTGGGGCCCGGGCAGCCCGACGGGGAACTGGCGGTACGCGACCGACGGGACGCGATGGACGCGGGCGCCCGCGTAGGAGTCGTGCCCGCGGCCCGCCGGGGCGACGACGAGAGCCTCGTGGCCACGCCGCTCCAGGTGGTCGAGCACCCGCAGCACGCTGGTGGTCACGCCGTTCACGGTGGGCAGGAAACTCTCGGTCACGATGGCGACCCGCATGGGCACTCCTCGACTCGGCGTGCTGCCAGGCTGCCGCCCGGTCGTGGCCGGTCGGAGCCGGCGCCGTGACGGGCGGGTGTCGGGGTGGTGAACGGGTGCCCCGTGGCTCGCAGCGCGGCATCGCTAAGGTGGCCGACATGACCCCCCAGGACGCCGCCGACCGCTTCTACAGCATCATCCCCGCCGGGGGCATCGGCTCCCGCCTGTGGCCGCTCAGCCGTGCGGACGCGCCGAAGTTCCTGCACGACCTGACCGGCAGCGGGTCGACCCTGCTCCGCGGGACCTGGGACCGCCTCGCGCCACTCGCCGGCGAGCAGCGGATCATGGTCGTGACCGGTCGCGCCCACCGAGCCGCCGTCGAGGCGCAGCTCCCTGCCCTCGCGGACCACAACGTCGTCCTCGAGAGCGAGCCGAAGGACTCGACGGCCGCCATCGGCCTCGCCGCGGCCATCCTGCGTCGGCGCGAGCCGGACGTGATCATCGGCTCGTTCGCGGCCGACCACGTGATCGCCGACGTCCGGGGCTTCGGACGTGCCGTGCGCGAGGCCATCGCGCTCGCCGACGCGGGCTGGATCGCCACCATCGGCATCACCCCGACCGAGCCCGCGATCGGCTTCGGCTACATCCACGTGGGGGAGGGCCTCGACGTCGAGGGCGCCCCGAGCGCCCGCAGGGTCGAGTCCTTCGTCGAGAAGCCCGACCTCCCCACCGCCGAGGGCTACGTCGCCGGGGGCGACCACCTCTGGAACGGGGGCATGTTCATCTCGCGTGCCGACCGCCTCCTCGAGCAGCTCGGCGAGACGCGGCCCGAGCTGCTCGCGGGCCTCGAGGAGCTCGCCGAGGCGTGGGACACGTCGAGGCGCGGCGCCGTCGTCGACGCCGTCTGGCCGGGCCTCGAGAAGATCGCGATCGACTACACGGTGGCCGAGCCCGCCGCGGCCGCCGGGCGCCTCGCCGTCGTGCCCGGCGACTTCGACTGGGACGACGTCGGCGACTTCGCGTCGATCGCCAAGCTGCACTCGGGCGGCCGCAAGAGCGACCTCGCCATCCTCGGCGAGAACGCCCGCGTCCTGTCCGACGCCTCGAGCGGCATCGTCGTGGGGCACAGCGGCCGGCTCATCTCGCTGATCGGCGTGAACGACATCATCGTGGTCGACACCCCGGACGCGCTGCTCGTCACGACGACGGCCAACGCGCAGCGGGTCAAGAGCGTCGTCGACGCCCTCAAGCTCAGCGGTCGCAGCGACGTCCTCTGAGCCGCGCGGTGTTTCGGCGCCGTTACGTCCCGGTCGCGCTTGTGTAACGCCTCCGCATCACTACACGGCCTCGTCCGTCGTCGCTCGACACAGTAGGTAACATCACAGCCAGACGTGCCCGACGTCTCGTGTCGGGCAGCACCTTGGAGGACATCTTGACTACAACTGCGCGTAGGGCCGCTTTCAGCGGCCTCGCCCTGGCGAGCACCGTCGCCATCCTGGCCGGCTGTGCCTCGGCCCCCGAGAGCGACGGCGCCTCGGGTGGGTCCGCGTCCAGCGACTTCGTGCCCTGCATGGTCTCCGACGCCGGCGGCTTCGATGACAAGTCGTTCAACCAGCTCGGCTTCGAGGGCCTCAACGAGGCGGCCGACGCCCTCGGTGCGACGCCCAAGACGGTCGAGTCCGCCGACGAGACGGTCTACGACGCCAACCTTTCGAACCTCGCCGACCAGGGCTGCAACCTCATCGTGACGGTCGGCTTCGCGCTGTCCGACGCCACGGGGACCGCCGCCGCGGCCAACCCGGAGATCGACTACGCGACCATCGACGACTCCGCACAGGACGCCGACAACATCCGCCCGATCACCTTCAACACCTCGGAGGCGGCGTTCCTGGCCGGCTACGCGGCGGCGAGCTACTCGAAGACCGGCACGGTCGGCACCTTCGGCGGCATGCAGTTCCCGACCGTCACCATCTTCATGGACGGCTTCGCGGACGGCGTCGAGTACTTCAACGAGCAGAAGAGCGCCGACGTCAAGGTCGTGGGCTGGGACGTCGCGTCGCAGACCGGCACCTTCACCGGCGGCTTCGAGGCCGGCACCACCGCGAAGCAGAGCGCGCAGACCCTGATCGACCAGGGCGCCGACGTGATCCTGCCGGTCGGCGGACCGATCTACCAGAGCGCCGCCGAGGCGATCCGCGACTCCGGCTCCGAGATCGTGCTGGTCGGTGCCGACTCCGACACCTACGAGACGGACAGCGCCAACAGCGACCTGTTCCTCACCTCGGTGCTCAAGGGCATCAAGCAGGCGACGGACGACGTCGTGACGCAGGCCGCGTCCGGCGACTTCACGAACGAGCCCTACGTCGGCACGCTCGAGAACGACGGCGTCGGCATCGCGCCGTTCCACGACTACGAGGACAAGGTCGACGCCGGCCTCTCGGACGAGCTGGACACCATCAAGGCGGGCATCATCGACGGCTCCATCACCGTCGAGTCGCCCTCGTCGCTGACGAACTGACACCAGTCCGCAGCACGTCAGGCATCGATTAGCATGGCCTGATTGAGGGCCCGGGCAGGACGGTCTCCACCGTTCGTCCCGGGCCCTTCCCACGCCTACACCGAGGTAGATTGACGAGATGAAGCTCGAGCTCAAGGGCATCACCAAGCGATTCGGCGCACTGACCGCCAACGACCACATCAGCCTCACCGTCGAGCCAGGAGAGATCCACGCTCTCCTGGGCGAGAACGGTGCCGGCAAGTCGACCCTGATGAACGTCCTCTACGGCCTGTACCAGGCCGACGAGGGCGCGATCCTGCTGGACGACGTCGTCCAGCAGTTCGCAGGACCCGGCGACGCCATGGCTGCCGGCATCGGCATGGTGCACCAGCACTTCATGCTCGTGCCCGTCTTCACCGTCGCCGAGAACGTCATGCTCGGCCACGAGGAGACCAAGGGCGGCGGTCGCCTCGACCTGGCGGCCGCGCGCGCCAAGGTGCGGGACATCTCCCGTCGCTTCGGCTTCGACATCGACCCCGACGCCGTCGTCGAGGAGCTCCCGGTCGGCGTCCAGCAGCGCGTCGAGATCGTCAAGGCGCTGTCGCGCGACGCGAAGGTGCTCGTCTTCGACGAGCCCACCGCCGTGCTGACCCCGCAGGAGACGGACGAGCTGATGGGCATCATGCGCCAGCTCCGCGACGCGGGCACCGGCATCGTGTTCATCACCCACA
Organism: Frigoribacterium sp. CFBP 8766; assembly: GCF_014841435.1. NCBI lineage: Bacteria > Bacillati > Actinomycetota > Actinomycetes > Micrococcales > Microbacteriaceae > Frigoribacterium > Frigoribacterium sp. CFBP 8766. The sequence goes on along the minus strand of NZ_JACYTX010000002.1, from coordinate 1,012,588 downwards.
AGCTGCGCGAGGTGCGCGAGGTCGCGTCCCGGATCACGGTCATCCGCCTGGGCAAGGTCGTCGGCGAGGCCGAGCCCACCGCCAGCAACGCCGAGCTCGCCTCCCTCATGGTCGGCCGTGCCGTCGAGCTCACGGTCCAGAAGGGCCCCGCCGATCCCGGCGAGGCCGCCCTCGTCGTCGAGTCGCTCCGGGTGGTCGACCCGATCGGCCAGGTCGTCGTCGACGACGTCTCGTTCGAGGTGCGTCGCGGCGAGGTGCTCGCGATCGCGGGCGTCCAGGGCAACGGCCAGACCGAGCTGACGGAGGCGATCCTCGGGCTGCAGCCCCGGGTCCAGGGTCGCGTCTCCCTCGACGGCCACGACATCACCGGCCACAGCGTCCGTCGCGTGCTCGACGCGGGCGTCGGGTTCGTCCCGGAGGACCGCAACGAGGACGGCCTCGTCGGCGAGTTCACGGTCGCCGAGAACCTCATGCTCGACCGGTCGCAGTCCGGCCCCTTCGTGCGGCGCGGGTCGCTGCGGCTCGCCGAGCTCGCCGCGTTCGCCGTCGAGAAGGTCCGCGAGTTCGACATCCGCACCCAGGGCATCTCCACGCCGGCCGGCCGCCTCTCCGGCGGCAACCAGCAGAAGGTCGTCCTCGCCCGCGAGCTGAGCCGTGACCTGCGGCTCTTCGTCGCGGCTCAGCCGACGCGCGGCATCGACGTGGGGTCGATCGAGTTCGTCCACAAGCGCATCGTCGCGACCCGCGACTCGGGAGTGCCCGTCATCGTCGTCTCCACCGAGCTCGACGAGGTCGTCGCGCTGGCCGACCGCATCGCGGTCATGTACCGCGGCACGATCATCGGCATCGTCCCGGCCGACACCCCGCGCGACGTGCTCGGGCTCATGATGGCCGGCGAGGCCCCCCAGGCGAAGGAGACCGCGGCGTGAGCGACGCGACCACCACGACCACCCCGGCGCCCCAGGGCGCACCGACGGGCGGCGGCCTGGAGGCAGGCGACTCGCGCGGCTCGCGCCTGCTGCGCGAGATCACCACCGGCAACGCGGCGATCTCCGTGCTCGCCGTCGTGCTGGCCCTCGTCGTCTCGGGCCTCCTGATCGGCTTCACCGATCCCGACGTCCAGTCGACGACCGGCTACTTCTTCTCCCGCCCCTCCGACTTCTTCCAGGCCTTCTGGGCGTCGGTCGGCGGCTCCTACTCGTCCCTGTTCCAGGGAGCCGTCTACAACTTCCGGGTCGACGGCTTCGCGGCGGGCATCAGGCCCCTGACCGAGACGCTCAACTACGCGGTGCCGCTGATCGCGGCCGGTCTCGGCGTGGCGCTCGCGTTCCGCGTCGGCCTCTTCAACATCGGTGCGCGCGGCCAGATGCTGATCGCGGCGGGCGCGGCCGGCTGGGTCGGCTTCTCGTTCGACCTGCCCCTCGCCGTGCACCTCCCGCTCGCCCTGCTCGCGGGGATCGCGGGCGGCGCCGTCTGGGGCGGCATCGTCGGTCTCCTCAAGGCCCGCACCGGCGCGCACGAGGTGATCCTCACGATCATGCTCAACTACGTCGCCTTCTACCTGATCGCGTACGCGCTGCGCACCCCCGGCCTGCTCCAGGCGCCGGGCAGCCCGAACCCCAAGTCGCCGGCGACTCTCCCGAGCGCGATCCTCCCCGACCTGTTCGGCGCGCGGTACAACCTCAACTGGGGCTTCCTGCTGGTCATCGTGATCACCGCGGTCGTCTGGTGGCTCATCAACCGGTCGACGCTGGGCTTCCGCTTCCGAGCGGTCGGCGAGAACCCCCACGCGGCGCGCACCGCCGGCATGAACGTCAAGAACATCTACCTCTACGCGATGCTCATCTCCGGCGCCCTCGCCGGCGTGGCCGGGTCGACCCAGGTGCTCGGCACGCTCACCACCGGCTTCACGTCGGGCATCGACGCGGGCATCGGCTTCGACGCCATCACCGTCGCGCTCCTCGGCAGGTCACGCCCCTGGGGCGTCTTCGGCGCGGGGATCCTCTTCGGCGCCCTCAAGGCCGGCGGCTACTCCATGCAGGCGGCGAACGGCGTCCCCATCGACATCGTCCTCGTCGTCCAGTCCCTGATCGTGCTGTTCGTGGCGGCCCCGCCGCTCGTCCGCAGCATCTTCCGTCTGCCCGCGCCGGGAGCCCCCCGGGCTCCCCGCGGCTCGAAGAAGGAGGCGGTGGTCACCAAGTGAGCACCCTCACCCCCGACACGGCGGTCCCCGCCGCGCCGACCCCCGGCCTCAGCCGCACCGCCACGCGCAGCTACAAGGCGCCGATCGCCTTCGCGGTCTTCACCGTCGTCGCGGTCGTCCTGTTCGTCGTGAACCCGCGGGAGGGGTCGAGCACGTTCCGCCTCGCCACCGCGACCGACTTCTTCGCGCTGCCCGACGCCGTGCTGCCCTCGGCGGCCACGGGCGTCGCGCTCACGGTCGTGCTCGCGGTCGTGACCGTGCTGGCGTTCCTGCTCGCACGGCGTGCGCAGCGCGTGCCCATCTGGCTCGTCGCCGTCTTCGGCGTGCTCTTCCTCGTCGCCTTCCTGACCTGGACGAGTGCCGACGCCACGATCCCCGTCCCCGGCCTCCTCCTCGGGGCCCTCGCGCTCAGCACGCCGCTGATCTTCGGCGCCCTCGGCGGCGTCATCAGCGAGCGGGTCGGCGTCGTCAACGTCGCCATCGAGGGGCAGCTGCTCGCCGGCGCCTTCGTCTCGGCCGTCGTCGCGTCGGCGACCGGGTCCGCGTACGTGGGCCTCGCCTCCGCCATGGTGGCCGGCGTGCTCGTCTCGATGGTCCTGGCCGTCTTCAGCATCCGCTACATCGTCGACCAGGTGATCGTGGGCGTCGTGCTCAACGTGCTCGTCACGGGCCTGACGAGCTTCCTGTACTCGCAGGTCCTCACGAAGTCGGACGCCCTCAACCAGGGCGTCCGGTTCCCGCAGCTGCCGATCCCGGGGCTCAGCCAGATCCCGATCGTCGGGCCGGTGTTCTTCCGGCAGACGATCATCGTGTACCTGATGTACATCGCGATCGCCGTGGTGTTCTACGGGTTGTTCCGCACCCGCTGGGGCCTCCGCCTCCGTGCGGTCGGCGAGCACCCGCAGGCTGCGGACACCGTGGGCATCAAGGTCAACGCGACCCGCTTCTGGAACGTCTCGCTCGCGGGCGCCATCGCCGGTCTCGGCGGGGCCTACTTCACGCTCGGCTCGCTCGGCAACTTCCAGAAGGAGATGACGGCCGGCGCCGGCTTCATCGCCCTCGCGGCGGTCATCTTCGGCCGGTGGGACCCGATCAGGGCGACGCTCGCCGCGCTGCTGTTCGGCTTCGCCTCGAACCTGCAGAACGTGCTCGGCGCCATCGGGTCGCCCGTCCCGAGCGAGTTCATGCTCATGCTGCCCTACGTCGTCACGATCTTCGCCGTCGCCGGCCTCGTCGGCCAGTCCCGGGGCCCGGCCGCGTCCGGCAAGCCCTACGTCAAGTCGTGAGCGCCGCCGAGACGACGGACTGGGAGGCGCTCCGTCAGGCCGCCCGGGACGCGATGACCAAGGCGTACGTGCCGTACTCGGGGTTCCCGGTGGGGGCCGCCGCGCTCACCGCCGACGGCCGTCTCGTCACCGGCTGCAACATCGAGAACGCGTCGTACGGCATCACCCTCTGCGCCGAGTGCTCGCTCGTCACCGACCTCGTCATGGGAGGCGGCGGCCAGCTCGTCGCGTTCGCCTGCGTCGACGGCAACGGCGGCGTCCTGATGCCCTGCGGCCGCTGCCGCCAGCTGCTCTACGAGCACTCGCACGAGACGATGGTGCTCGACACCGTCTCCGGCCTCAAGACCATCGACGAGGTGATCCCGGACGCGTTCGGGCCCCGTCAACTCGAGCAGTACCGCGACTCGCAGTCGTAGCTAGGAGCACCACCATGACCACCACCACCACAGCAGCCGTCGAGCCCTTCGACACCGTCGACCTCATCCGGGTGAAGCGTCGCGGCGACGCCCTCGAGACCCCCCAGATCGACTGGCTGATCGACGCGTACACGCGCGGGTACGTCGCCGACGAGCAGATGGCCGCGCTCACGATGGCGATCTTCCTCAACGGCATGGAGCGCCGCGAGATCCGCGACATGACGCTGGCGATGATCCGCAGCGGCGAGACCATGGACTTCACGGGCCTCGGCAAGACGACGGTCGACAAGCACTCGACCGGGGGAGTGGGCGACAAGATCACCCTTCCCCTCGCGCCCTTGGTCGCCTCCTTCGGGGTCGCCGTCCCCCAGCTCTCGGGCCGCGGCCTCGGGCACACGGGCGGCACGCTCGACAAGCTCGAGTCGATCCCCGGCTGGCAGGCGTCGATCTCGAACGAGCGCATGCGCGAGATCATGGCCGACTCGGGCGCGGTCGTCTGCGCCGCCGGCTCGGGCCTCGCCCCCGCCGACGGCAAGCTCTACGCGCTCCGCGACATCACCGGGACGGTGGAGGCGATCCCGCTGATCGCGTCGTCGATCATGAGCAAGAAGATCGCGGAGGGCACGGCCGCGCTCGTGCTCGACGTCAAGTTCGGCTCGGGCGCCTTCATCCAGGACATCGAGCAGTCGCGCCTGCTGGCGCAGACCATGGTCGACCTCGGCAAGGACGCGGGCGTCGCGACGACCGCCCTGCTCACCGACATGAACGTCCCCCTCGGCCTCACGATCGGCAACGCGCTCGAGGTGCGCGAGTCGGTCGAGACCCTCGCCGGAGGCGGTCCGTCCGACATCCGGGAGCTCACGGTCGCGCTCGCCCGCGAGATGCTCACGCTGGCGGGTCAGCCCGACGCCGACGTCGAGGCCGCCCTCGACGACGGCCGGGCGATGGACGCCTGGAAGACCATGATCAGGGCCCAGGGCGGCGACCCCGACGCGGCCCTGCCCACCGCCCGCGAGACGCACGTCGTCACCGCGGCGCGCACCGGCTTCGTCACCGACCAGCAGGCGCTGCCCTTCGGCATCGGTGCCTGGCGCCTCGGCGCCGGCCGGGCGCGCAAGCAGGACCCGGTGCAGGCCGCCGCCGGCATCGAGCTGCACGCCAAGCTCGGCGACGCCGTCGTCGAGGGGCAGCCGCTCTTCACCCTGCACGCCGACGAGCCTGCCCGCTTCGAGCGTGCGCTCGAGGCCGTCGAGGGCGCCTGGACCATCGGCGACGAACGCGTCGAGCGCGGTCCCCTGGTCGCCGGCCGCGTGTCCTGACCCCCAGGCGGCGACCCCCAGCGGCGTGACGGTCGGCGGCGGTAGCCTTGTCCCATGAGCGCACCGGACAAGGACTACCGCCTGCCTGACGGCGGACCCCGCATCGCCCCCCTGCCGAAGGTGTCGTTGCACGACCACCTCGACGGCGGGCTGCGGCCCCAGACCATCGTCGAGCTGGCCGACGAGATCGGCTACGAGCTGCCCGTCACGGGCGGGGCTGACGAGCTGGGGCGCTGGTTCGTCGACAGCGCCGACTCCGGCAACCTGCCCGACTACCTGAAGACGTTCGACGTCACGACCGCGGTCATGCAGACCGAGGCCGGCCTCGAGCGGGTGGCCCGCGAGTTCGTGCTCGACCTGGCCGCCGACGGCGTCGTCCACGGCGAGGTCCGCTGGGCTCCCGAGCAGCACCTGCAGGGCGGACTGAGCCTCGACCAGACCGTCGAGGCGGTCCAGCGCGGCATCGAGCAGGCGATCGACCAGCTCGACGGCGAGGGCCACGTCATCTCCGTCGGCCAGCTGGTCACCGCGATGCGGCACGCCGACCGCGGCCTCGAGATCGCGCAGCTGGCGATCAAGCACCGCGAGGCAGGCGTGATCGGGTTCGACATCGCCGGGGCCGAGGCGGGGTTCCCCGCGTCGAACCAGCGGCCGGCCTTCGACCTGCTGGCCCGTGAGTTCATGCCGGTCACCGTGCACGCTGGCGAGGCCGACGGCCTCGAGAGCATCCGCAGCGCGCTCCTCGACGGCCGGGCCCTCCGCCTCGGGCACGGCGTCCGCCTCGCCGAGGACATCCGGGTCGTCGCGTCCGCGGGCGACCAGACGACGGTCGAGCTCGGCCCGATCGCCGCGTGGGTCCGCGACCGCGAGATCGCCCTCGAGCTCTCGCCGCAGTCGAACCTCCAGACCGGCGCGATCGCCGCGTGGGGCCGCGACCTCGACGACCACCCGTTCGACCTGCTCTACCAGCTCGGCTACTGCGTCACGGTCAACACCGACAACCGCTTGATGAGCGACACCAGCCTCACGAAAGAGCTGGCGCTGCTCGCCCAGGCGTTCGACTACGGCGTGTCCGACCTCGAGACGTTCCAGCTCAACGCCGCGGCGTCGAGCTTCCTGCCCCTCGAGGACCGCGAGGCGCTGGCCGACCGCATCACGGCAGGCTTCGGGGAGGTCTGACCGTGGCGCTCCCGTCCCTGCCGGACTCGGCGGTCGTCATCGCCGCCGACGCCCCCGACTGGCGTGCCGCCGTCCTGCGGGCCGGCGACGCGCTCGTCGCCTCGGGCTCGACGCGCGACGGCTACGGCGACGAGATGGTCCGCATGATCGAGGAGCACGGCCCGTACGTCGTCATCGCGCCCGGTCTCGTGCTGGCGCACGCCCGCCCCGACGAGAGCGTCCTGCAGGACGGCCTCGCGGTGGTGACCCTCGCCGAGCCGGTGCCCTTCGGCCACCCGCACAACGACCCCGTGAACGTCGTCCTCGGCCTCGCGGTGGAGTCCGTGGGCGGCCACCTCGAGTCCATCGCCGACCTGGCGAACGTCTTCAACGACTCCACGGTGATCCCGGCGCTGGCGGCCGCCACGAGCGCCGACGAGGTCCGTCGGCTGATGGGGATGACCGCATGAAGATCGTGACCATCTGCGGCGCCGGCATCGGCAGCAGCGGGATCCTCAAGGTCAACGCCGAGCGCGTCCTGGCGCGGCTCGACATCGAGGCCGACGTGGTCGCCGCCGACGTCGCCTCCATCGGCACGGTCGCGGACGACGCCCAGGTGATCCTCACGTCGCAGGAGTTCGTCGAGGCGATCGGGGCGACCTTCGCGGACGTCATCGTCATCCAGAACCACTTCGACCAGGCCGAGCTCACCGAGAAGCTGCAGCGCTCGCTCGGCTGAGCAGGGGCGCCCACCTGGGCACACCACGAGGAGGGGCCAGGACGCACGACGTGCGACCTGGCCCCTCCTGTGGTCCGCGGGCCTGCCGGCCCGCGGTCTCGGTCAGCTCAGCAGCTCGCGCATCCCCGCGTCGAGGTCGGCGACGGCCGCCTCGGCGGCGACGCGGCGGTCGCGAGCGTCGCCCTCGGTGCTGGAGGCGTCGATGTAGACCTTGAGCTTGGGCTCGGTGCCGCTGGGGCGCACGATGACCCGCGATCCGTCGGTGAACCAGTACCGCAGCACGTCGCCGGCGGGGAACCCGCCGAAGCCGTCGCGGAAGTCGTCGACACGGTCGACGCGATGCGAGCCCACGGTCGCGGGAGGCGCCTCCCGCAGGCGGCTCGTCAGCCGGCCGATCTCGGCGAGGTCGTCCACCCGAAGCGAGATCTGCGACGACGCGTACGCCCCGAAGCGCTCGTCGAAGGCGACGAGGTGCTCGGCGACGGTCGAGCCGGCGGCGGTGAGCTCGGTCGCCAGCGCGAGGAAGTCGACGGCCGCGGAGATGCCGTCCTTGTCGCGGACCTTCTCGGGGTCGACGAGGTAGCCGAGGGCCTCCTCGTAGCCGTACAGCAGCCCGCCCACGCGGGAGACCCACTTGAAGCCGGTGAGGGTGTCGACGTAGTCCAGGTCGTAGCGGCGGGCGACCTCGCGGAGGGCCGGCGACGAGACGATGCTCGCGGCGAGGGTGCCGTCGACGTCGTCCCGCCGGGCGCGCTCTGCGGCGCGCCAGCCGAGCAGCGCGCCGACCTCGTTGCCCGAGAGGCGGCGCCAGCCGTTGACCGTCGGCACGGCGACGGCGAGCCGGTCGGCGTCGGGGTCGTTGGCGATCACCAGGTCGGCCGAGACGCGGTCGGCGGTGGCGAAGGCGAGGTCGAGCGCGCCCGGCTCCTCGGGGTTGGGGAACGCCACGGTCGGGAAGTCGGGGTCCGGCGCGGACTGCTCGGCGACGGGGATCGGCTCGACGAAGCCGGCCTGGGCGAAGACCCGACGGGCGACCTCCCACCCGACGCCGTGCATCGCCGTGTAGACGACGCGGGGCTGCGTGCCGGAGGCGGCGGTGCCGGCGAGCGCGGCCGTGCGGCGGACGTACTCGCCGACGAGGTCGTCGCCGGCCTCGGACCAGTCGTCCGACCGGGGCAGCTCGCTGACGGGGCGGGTGGCCGCGTCGTCGATGTGGGCCGCGATCTCGGCGTCGACCGGCGCGACGATCTGCGACCCCGCGTCGACCCCGCCGAGGTACACCTTGTAGCCGTTGTCCCGTGCGGGGTTGTGGCTCGCGGTCACCATGACCCCGGCGCTGACGTCGAGGTGGCGGACGGCGAAGGCCAGCACGGGCGTGGGCAGGGCGCGGGGGAGGATCGTCGTGCGGACGCCGGCCGCGGCCATGATCTCGGCCGTGTCCCGGGCGAAGACGGCGCTGTTCTTGCGCCCGTCGTAGCCGATCACGATCGAGGGAGCGCTCTCGCGCCCCGTGAGGAACGCCGCGAACCCGGCCGCGGCCTGGGCGACGAGCACGCGGTTCATCCGTGCCGAGCCGGCTCCGAGGGCACCGCGGAGCCCGGCGGTGCCGAAGGCGAGGCGCGAGTCGAAGCGGTCGTGCAGGTCGGCCAGGGCGGCGGCGTCGCCGGACTCGACCGCCGCGAGGACGGCGTCGAGCTCGTCGCGCGTCTCGGCGTCCGGGTCCTGGTCACGCCACGAGCGGGCGGCGGCGACCAGCGCCGTCTCGTCGACCCGTGCCGCGTGGTCGGTCACAGGGCCGCCACGATGCGAGCCAGCAGCTGGCTGATGGCGGCCTCGGCGTCCTTGCCTGCCTGCAGCACCTCCTGGTGGCTCAGCGGCGTCTTCTGGATGCCGGCGGCGAGGTTCGTGATGAGCGACATGCCGAGCACCTCCATGCCGGCCTCGCGGGCGGCGATGGCCTCGAGAGCGGTCGACATGCCCACGATGTGGCCGCCCATGGCCTTGGCCATCTGGACCTCGGCGGGCGTCTCGTAGTGCGGCCCGCGGAACTGCGTGTAGACGCCCTCGTCGAGGGTCGGGTCGATGCCCTTGGCGAGCTCGCGCAGACGCGCCGAGTAGAGGTCGGTGAGGTCGATGAAGGTGGCGCCCTCGAGGGGGCTGTCCGCCGTGAGGTTGATGTGGTCGCTGATCAGGACGGGGCTGCCGGGCGTCCACGTCTCCTTGATGCCGCCGGCGCCGTTCGTGAGGATCATCGTGCGGGCGCCCGTGGCGGCGGCGGTGCGGACGCTGTGCACGACGCGGCGGACGCCGTGGCCCTCGTAGTAGTGCGTGCGGGCACCGATGACGAGGGCGTTCTTCCCGCTCGGCAGCGCGATGCTGCGGATCGAGCCCGTGTGGCCGACGACCGCCGAGGCGCTGAAGCCCGTGATCTCGGTCGCCGGGATCTCGGCGGTGGTCTCGCCGATCAGGTCGGCGGCCTTCGCCCAGCCGCTGCCCAGGGTGAGGGCGACGTCGTGGTGGGCTACGCCGGTCGCCTCGGCGATCTGGGCGGCGGCGGTGCGGGCGACCTCGAAGGGGTCGGCGGCACCGTCGAGGGGGTGCGTGGGTGTCTCGGACATGCCGTCCACTCTAGGTCCCGCGCCCCGGCTCGCCTCTTCGCCTCCCCCTCCTCATTCAGGAACTTCCTGCCTGATCCGTGCGGTGGGGGGAACCGTGTTCCTGACTCGTGCACTGTTCAGGAAGCCCGGACCGTCAGGTCCTGAATACTGCGCGTCCAAGGGGCGTCGTGGTCGTCCCTGCACCGGCACCGGGCGTCTCACGGGCTTCCACAAGGAAGTCGAGGAGGTGCGGGCCGGGACCCGGACACCGGTGACGATGCCGCGATGGACCTCTCGCAGACACTGGCCGCGTTCGGCGGCATCGCGACCCGCCGCCAGCTCCTCGCGAGCGGGCACAGCGGAGGGGACCTGACGACGGCGGTGCAGCGGGGCGAGGTTCGCCGGGCCCGTCACGGTCACTACGCGAGACTCGACGCAGCCACGGACGCAGTCGCCGCCGTCCGTCTCGGCGGGCGCCTAGCGGGTCCGTCCGCCGCTTCCGTGCACGGGCTCTGGGCGGGGTACGACCGTCGTCTGCACGTCTCCGTTCCCCGCAACGCGTCGCGCCTCAGGGACGCGCGCCGGGCCACACCGGGGGGAGGAGCAGCGCCAAGGTCCGCCGACGACTCGGTGGTGGTCCACTGGACCGACACCGAGCCCCTCGACCTGAGCGAGCCGTGCTGGCTGTCGCCGGTCGTCGTCTGCCTCCGCCAGATGGTCGCGTGGTGCGACGAGATGACGGCGGTCGCCTGCGTCGACACGGCCCTGCAGGCCTCGCTCGTCGGTCTCGACGAGCTCACGGCAGGTCTGGAGGGCCACGGTCCACGGGCGCGGGCCGTGCTCCGGAGGTGCCGTCCGGGGTCGGACTCGGGAGTCGAGTCGATCGTGCGACAGGCCCTCGCCGCGAGGGGTGTCGAGGTCGAGCAACAGGTCGTGGTGACGTCGGTCGGCCCGAGCGACATGCGCCTGCGAGGTCGTCGCGGGCAGGCGCTCCGCGCGCTGGTGGAACTGGACGGTTTCGCTTTCCACTCGCGGCGGGACGCGTTCGACCGGGACCGGAGGAAGGACGCGGAAGCCGCATCGGCCGGCTACACGACCCTGCGGTTCAGCGCCGACCAGATCGAACGTGACCTCGGGGAGGTCATCGACACGATCGTCCGCGTTCGCGACGCGCATGATGCCGGAAAGGACGAGCCGAAATCCCTGAGCCGTGCACGGTTCAGGACGATCTGACCCCTTCTTGCGAGGATCAGGACAGATCTTCCTGAATGAGGAGGGGGAAGGGGCGCGGGCTAGTCGATGCTGAGGAGGACGTGGCCCGACGAGACCGTCTCGCCCACGGCGGCCGAGATGCCCGACACGACCCCGTCGCGGTGGGCTGCGACCGGCTGCTCCATCTTCATGGCCTCGAGCACGAGCACGAGGTCGCCCTTGACGACCTGCTGGCCCTCCTCGACCGCGAGCTTGACGACGGTCGCCTGCATGGGCGACTTCACCTCGGCACCCGTGGCGGTGACCACGGCGCCGCGACCGGAGCCGCGGCGGCGGGGGGCAGCCGCAGGAGGCGCGGTGCGCGCACCGAGACCGGCGGGCAACGAGACCTCGACGCGCTTGCCGCCGACCTCGACCACGACGGTGGTGCGCTGGTCGTCGGGGCGAGGAGCCTCGGCCTCGCCGCTCCACGCGGGGATGTCGTTGACGAAGTCGGTCTCGATCCAGCGGGTGTAGATCGAGAACGGCTCGTCGCCGGCGGGCGCGAAGGCAGGGTCGCGCACGATCGCGCGGTGGAACGGCAGCACGGTCGGCAGGCCCGCCACCTCGAACTCGTCGAGGGCGCGGCGGGAGCGCTCGAGCGCGTCCTCGCGGGAGGAGCCGGTGACGATCAGCTTGGCGAGCAGCGAGTCGAACGAGCCGCTGATCTCGTCGCCGGCCTGGACGCCGCTGTCGACGCGGACGCCGGGGCCGCCCGGCGCCTTGAAGACGTGCACGGGGCCGGGGGCGGGCATGAAGCCGCGGCCCGCGTCCTCGCCGTTGATGCGGAACTCGAACGAGTGGCCGCGGGGCTCGGGGTCGCCGTACTCGAGCACGCCGCCCTCGGCCAGGCGGAACTGCTCGCGGACGAGGTCGATGCCGGTGACCTCCTCCGAGACGGGGTGCTCGACCTGGAGGCGGGTGTTGACCTCGAGGAACGACACCGTCCCGTCCTTGCCGATCAGGAACTCGCAGGTGCCCGCGCCGACGTAGCCGACCTCGCGGAGGATCGCCTTGGACGACTCGTAGAGCGCGGTGGTCTGCGCCTCCGTCAGGAACGGGGCGGGCGCCTCCTCGACGAGCTTCTGGTGACGGCGCTGCAGCGAGCAGTCGCGCGTCGACACGACGACGACGTTGCCGTGCGCATCGGCGAGGCACTGGGTCTCGACGTGGCGGGGCTGGTCGAGGTACTTCTCGACGAAGCACTCGCCGCGGCCGAAGGCGGCGACGGCCTCGCGGACGGCCGAGTCGAACATCTCGGGCACCTCGTCGCGGGTGCGGGCGACCTTGAGGCCGCGTCCGCCGCCGCCGAAGGCCGCCTTGATGGCGACGGGCAGGCCGTGCTGGTCGACGAAGTCGAGCACCTCGTCGGCGCCCGAGACGGGGTTGAGGGTGCCGGGTGCGAGCGGTGCGCCGACCCGCTCGGCGATGTGCCGGGCGCTGACCTTGTCGCCGAGCTGCTCGATCGCCTCGGGGGAGGGGCCGATCCAGACGAGCCCCGCAGCGGTCACGGCGCGGGCGAAGTCGGCGTTCTCGGCGAGGAACCCGTAGCCGGGGTGCACGGCGTCGGCCCCCGAGCGGCGGGCGACCGAGAGGATCTTGTCGATGACGAGGTAGGTCTCGGCGCTCGTGGTGCCGCCCAGCGCGTAGGCCTCGTCGGCGAGGCGGGCGTGCTGCGCGTCCCTGTCCTGGTCGGCGTAGACGGCGACGCTGCCGATCCCGCTGTCGCGCGCTGCGCGGACGACCCGGACCGCGATCTCTCCACGGTTGGCGATGAGGACCTTGCTGATGGACGGCATAGTTCCCCACCCTATTGCGCCGCCCGCAGCCTCCTTTGGCTGACGTGCACGAAAACACGCAGGAGGCGCGTGAGGATTGCTACAAAGCGCCGGAGGTCGGCGTCGTCCACAGCTCGTGCCACGACACCCCGAAGCCGCGCACCAGCGAGCGCAGCACCGGCACCGACAGGCCGACGACGGCGCTCGGCGTGCCCTCGATGTGGGTGATGAACGCGGAGGCGCGGCCGTCGATGGTGAAGGCGCCCGCGACCTCGAGCGGCTCGCCGGTCTCGACGTAGGCGGCGAGCTCGGCCGGCTCGAGGTCGTCGGCGAAGACAAGGTCGGCGCTGGCGACGGCGCCCGTTCCGCCCGACGGGAACGAGGCGTCGGCGCGGGGCGAGCCGCCGCGGTGGTCGATCAGCCAGTGCCCCGACCAGAGGGTGCCCCGGCCGACCTCGGCCATGCGTCGCCAGCGATCGAGGGCGAGGGCCGGCTCGTGCGGCTTGCCGTGCACCTCGCCGTCGAACTCGAACGCGCTGTCGCCGCCGAGGACGAGGCCGTCGAGCGGTCGCCCGTCGACGGTCACGTCGAGGACGGCCTCCGCCTTCGCCCTGGCCAGGAGCGAGACGGTCTCGGAGGCGGTGAGGGCTCGGCCCGCCGCCTCCTCGGCCCGGGCGACCGCCGCCTCCTCGTCGACGCCCGGGCTGATCAGCACCGGCTCGACGCCCGCGGCCCGCAGCAGCGCGAGGCGTGCGGGGGAGGTGCTGGCCAGGTAGAGGGGAACGGTCATGTCCGCCAGCCTGGCAGACTCGGAGCATGGGAGACATGCTGGGCCGCGAGGTCGAACTGGACGTGACCGGGATCGCACACGGGGGCATCTCGGTGGCGCGCCTCGACGGGCGGGTCGTGTTCGTGTCGGACACGCTGCCGGGCGAGAAGGTGCTCGCGCGCGTGACCGACGACCGCAAGAAGTCGTTCTGGCGGGCCGAGACCGTCTCGGTCGTCGAGGCCAGCCCGCACCGACGGGAGCACGTCTGGTCGGCGGCGTCCGTCGACCGCGCTCCCGAGGACCGCGCGGGCGGCGCCGAGTTCGGGCACATCGAGCTGGGCCACCAGCGCGAGCTCAAGTCGCAGGTGGTCCGCGACGCCCTCACGAGGACGGGCGGGCTGCCCGACGAGCAGGCGACCGTCAGTGTCGAGGCCCTGCCCGGCGACGACGAGCGCGGAGGGACCGGCTGGCGCACCCGGGTGCGCCTGCACCTCGACGCCGAGGGGCGCCCCGGGCAGTACGCCGCCCGGTCGCACCGCGTCGTGCGGGTCGCCGACCTGCCCCTCGCGACCCCCGAGGTCGCCGAGGCCGCTCCGCTCGCCGACGCGTTCCCCGGCGAGGAGCACGTCGACGTGCTGGCGCCGAGCACGGGAGGAGCCCGCCTGATCATCGGCGGCCAGGCGCCCAGCACGGTCACCGAGGTGGTCGGCGACCGCACGTTCCAGCTCGACGACGGCGGCTTCTGGCAGGTGCACCGCCACGCCGCCGCGACGCTGACCGCCGCCGTCCAGCAGATGGTCGACGCCGAGCGCTTCGAGCCCGGCGCGGCCAACCTCGACCTCTACGGCGGCGTGGGGCTCCTCGCGGCCGCCGTGGGCGACGCGTTCGGCAGTCGCGTGCGCATCACCAGCGTCGAGAGCGACGAGCGCGCGACCGAGCACGCGTCCGAGAACCTGGCCGACTGGCTCGGCGCCTCGGCCGTCACCGGCCGGGTCGACCGGTGGGTGCGCCAGGCCGCCGCCCAGGCGACCTCGGCCGAGCGCGACCGCTTCCGCTCAGCCACCGTCGTCCTCGACCCGCCGCGCTCGGGGGCCGGTCGACCCGTGGTCGACGGCATCGCGCAACTCACCCCGGCGCAGGTCGTCTACGTCGCCTGCGACCCGGTCGCCCTCGCCCGTGACCTCGCGCTGTTCCGCGACCACGGGTACGACGTCGACGCGATCAGGGCCTTCGACCTGTTCCCCAGCACGCACCACGTCGAGACGGTGGTCCGGCTGCTCCGTCGGTGACTCCCCGTCACGTTACGATGACGACGTTGACGACCCGGGATTCAGGGACCGGGTCGCACGCGAACGAAGGACCATCGTGACCGACACCTCGACGGACGCTCCGGCGTCGACGACCCCCGCCCCCGTCCGCGTCGCCATCGTGGACGACCACGAGTCGGTGCGTCTCGGCATCCAGGCGGCATGCCAGGCCGAGGGCTTCGACGTCGTGCTGACCGCGGCCGGCGTGCAGGAACTGGTGGAGTCGCTGGCGGGCCGCGAGGTCGACGTCGTCGTCCTCGACCTCTCGCTCGGCGACGGCTCGACGGTCACCGAGAACGTGAAGCGGGTCCAGGCGACCGGCTCCGCCGTGCTCGTGCACAGCATCGCCGACCGGGTCGCGAGCGTCCGCGAGGCGCTCGCGGCGGGCGCCGCCGGCGTCATCCCCAAGTCCTCCGCCACGAAGACCGTCATGGCCGCCGTCGCGACCGTCGCCCGGGGGGACGTGCTCAACAACCTCGAGTGGGCCAGCGCGATCGACGCCGACCGCGACTTCGCCAAGGCCCAGCTCGGCCGGCGTGAGCGCGAGATCCTGCACCTCTACGCCTCGGGCCTGCCCCTCAAGCTCGCCGCCCAGCAGCTCGGCATCGGCTACTCGACCGCTCGGGAGTACCTCGACCGCATCCGCGTGAAGTACGTCGAGGTGGGGCGTCCGGCGCCCACGAAGGTCGACCTGCTCCGCCGCGCCGTCGAGGACGGCATCCTGCCGGGACTCGACGCGGACGGCGATGGCCGCTGAGTCCCTCCCGGCGCTGACGCCGCCGACGACGCGCTCGGCGCGGAACCCGATCAGCCGTGCCCTGTTCGACAAGGTGCTCGGCCGGGTCATCGCCCTGGCCGGGCTCATCTTCGGGCTGCAGGCGCTGCCGACGACGATGGCCCAGATCGAGGTCATGCAGGTGGCGTGGGCCTGGCTCATCGGGCTGGGGATGCTCGGCGCCGTCGTGGCCGTCGGCGTCGCGAGCGTCGTCGTGCGCGGGGTCGAGACGACCTGCGCGATCCTCGCGGTGTCCTACCTCGTGGCGATCGTCACGTGGCCCCTGGCCGTCGTCGACCCGGACCAGGTCCTCTCCGGCGTGCCGTGGCTCTGGTACCTCTGCACCGTCGCCACCGCGGCGGCGGCCTACGCCTTCTCCGCCTGGATCGCGATCGGCTACTCGGTCGTGGTCCCGCTCGTCTACGGCGCCATCCGGCTGACCCCGTCGGGAGGCGGCGAGTCGCTGACGCGCGCCGCCCTCGACTCGACCTACGCGATCCTGCTCGGCGGGGCCGTGCTCGTGCTCGTGCTCATCCTGCGCCAGGCGAGCGCGGCCGTCGACGCCGCCCAGGCCACGGCGGTCGCCCGGTACTCGGGGGCGATCCGCGAGCACGCGACCGAGCTCGAGCGCGTGCAGGTCGACGCCATCGTGCACGACAGCGTGCTGACCACCTTCATCCAGGCCGCACGGGCCTACACGCCGGCGGAGCAGGTCCTCGCCACGACCATGGCCCGCAACGCGATGGCCCACCTCACCTCGGCCGCCGCGACGACGCCCTTCGACGAGTCGACGACGACCCTCGGCGTCCTCCGCCGGCGCCTGTCGGACGCGGTGGACGCGACCGGCGTCGCCGTCGAGCTGCGCGTCGACGAGACGGACGACCGGGTGCTGCCGACCACCGCCGTGGAGGCCATCGTCAGCGCCGCGGCCCAGGCGCTCGTCAACAGCTCCCAGCACGCGGGTCCCGGCCCGGTCCGGCGATGGGTCGCCCTCGAGCGCACCGGCGACGCCGGCGTGCTCGTCGAGGTCGGCGACGACGGGGCGGGCTTCGACCCGGGTGCCGTGCCCGTGGAGCGCCTCGGGGTCCGCGTGTCGATCATCGAACGCGTCGCCAACGCGGGTGGCCGGGCCTGCATCGACTCCCGGCCGGGAGCGGGCACGATCGTCCGCGTGATGTGGCCCGCGGGCCTCGTCGTCGGCCCGGCGAGGGGAGACGCGTCGTGAGGATCACCGTCCCCCGCTGGCTCATCGTCTCGCTGGCGGCGGTCTTCTCCGGGTACCACCTGGTGCTCGGGGCGGTCTCGCTCGGCCAGGTCGCCGATCCCGTCCCCGTCGTCGCCTGCATGCTCGCGTACGCGGTCGTCACGGCCGTCGTGCTCTGGCCCAGCCGCCAGCCGGTGCTGCCCGTGTGGGCGGCGGCCTTCGCCCTCGCCGTGAGCATCGTGGTGCCGCTCGTCGTGACGAGCGTCCTCGACCCCGAGGCCGAGAACGGCTACGCGACCTGGTACGTCGCCGCCGTGGGCACGCTCATGGTGATCGTCTCCACGCGTCGTCGCCAGGGCTTCGCGTGGCTCGGCGTGGGCTTCATGGCCGTGCAGGGGGTCGCGTGGGCCGGGGTGTCCCAGATCGCCGACCTCGGCATCGTCGGCAGCGTCAGCTGGGTCGCCTTCTCGCACGCCATCTCGTCCACGCTGACCCGGGCCGGTCGCGAGACGCGGGAGTTCATCCTGGCCGAGCACGAGGCCGCGGACTGGCAGGCAGCCCAGGAGGCGCACGTCAACGAGCGTCAGTACCGCCTCCTGCAGACGGGCCGCACCGCCCGGCCCATGCTGCAGGCCATCGTGTCGCAGTCGGGCGACCTGTCGCCCGAGCAGCGACAGGAGAGCCTCCACCTCGAGGGCGCCATCCGGGACGAGATCCGCGGGAGGCGCCTCCTCGACGACGAGGTCCGTCGCGAGGTCATGGCGGCGCGACGCCGGGGGGCCGAGGTCAGCCTGCTCGACGAGGGCGGCATCGACGACGTCCCCGACGACGAGCTGCGGCGCATCCACGAGGCCCTCGCCGCGGCGCTGCACGGCTCGCGCGCGGACAAGCTGATCATCCGGACGGTCGCGGGCGGCGACCACGCCGTCAGCGTCGTCGGCCTCGGATCGCCGGACCTCAGCTCGAGCGCCCTCGGGCGGGGGGTCGCCGCCGAGGCCGACGAGGACGACGACGACGACGAGGTCCTCCTCTGGCTTCAGATACCGCGCCGGGCCGGGGTCTCGGGCGACCAGGGACCGGTCGACGACCTCGACGAACTCGAGGACCGCGACGAGGACAGCCGCGTCGTCCGCTAGGGCCGTGGGCCGGCCGCGGGGACGTGGGTCGCCGCGACGACGGAGGCCGGTGGCGGGGGGACCGGGCCTGAACGGGGAACGGCCCCGACGACGGGAAAGAGGGCCAGACACCCGTCTGGCCCTCATGGGAGATATCCCGGTCCAGAGCGACAACCCGAATGTCGCCCTGATCCGCCCCCGACCGAGAACTCGCTTACCCTAGTCAGCTCCCGATCGGTGGTGCGACTCAAGGAGAGGCACCTAGCAAGAACGAGTATGTCGCCCCCCGCCACGAGCGCAAAGTCGTCATTTAGGGGGACAACTCGGGGGTGAGCGACCCGTCTACCCCCGTTCGGGTGCCGTATCCGTGGGCATCGGGGCGCGCCGGTCCCGATGGCGGGGTACGAGGTCGGGGTACGCGCGCGGGTGCGGCCGGGCTCAGGCCGAGAAGCTGCGCCAGCGACCGGGGCCGCGGTCGACGGGGCGGCGGAGACGAGCCGCCCGGGAGGACCAGCCGGAGGGCGACGTGGAGACGTCCCGAGGGGCCGCCCTCGCCGCCTCGGCCGCCTCCGCCTCGAGGGCCGTCAGGACGGCCGTGACGGCGGCGAGCTCCTCCGGTGACGGCGAGCCTCCGACGACGCGCAGGAGCGGCCCCTCGGCCTCCTGCGCGGCGGTCGTGTCGTCGGCGGCGTGGCGGCCGCTCACAGGGGGATGTTCCCGTGCTTCTTGGGCGGCAGGTCGGCACGCTTCGTGCGGAGGGCCCGGAGCGCCTTGACGACGGCGACGCGGGTCGCCGCCGGCTCGATCACCCCGTCGAGCTCGCCGCGCTCGGCGGCCAGGAAGGGGCTGGCGACGTTGTAGGTGTACTCGCTGGCGAGCCTCGCCCGGACCGCGGCGACGTCCTCGCCCGCGGCCTCCGCGGCCTTGATCTCGTTGCGGTACAGGATGTTGACGGCGCCCTGGCCGCCCATGACGGCGATCTCGGCGGTCGGCCAGGCCAGGTTGATGTCGGCGCCCAGCTGCTTGGACCCCATCACGATGTAGGCGCCGCCGTAGGCCTTGCGGGTGATGACGGTCACGAGCGGCACGGTCGCCTCGGCGTAGGCGTAGAGCAGCTTCGCGCCGCGACGGATGACGCCCGTCCACTCCTGGTCGGTGCCCGGCAGGTACCCCGGCACGTCGACCAGGGTCAGGATGGGGATGCCGAACGCGTCGCAGAAGCGGACGAACCGACTCGCCTTCTCGCCCGCCTCGATGTTCAGGGTGCCGGCCATGGCGGACGGCTGGTTGGCGATGACGCCCACGGAGCGGCCCTCGACCCGGCCGAACCCGATGACGATGTTCGGCGCGAAGAGCGGCTGCACCTCGAGGAACTCCCCGTCGTCGACGACGTGCTCGATGACGGTCATCACGTCGTAGGGCTGGTTGGGGCTGTCCGGGATCAGCGTGTTCAGCTGGCGGTCGTCGTCCGTCGTCTCGAGCTCGACGGCCGTGTCGAAGACGTGCGGCTCCGACAGGTTGTTGTCGGGGAGGTACGAGAGCAGCGACCGCGCGTAGTCGAGCGCGTCGTCCTCGTCGCTCGCGAGGTAGTGCGAGACGCCGCTGACCTTGTTGTGCGTGAGGGCGCCGCCGAGCTCCTCGAAGCCGACGTCCTCGCCGGTGACGGTCTTGATGACGTCCGGGCCCGTCACGAACATGTGGCTGGTCTTGTCGACCATGATGACGAAGTCGGTGAGCGCCGGGGAGTACACCGCGCCTCCCGCCGCCGGGCCCATGATGAGCGAGATCTGCGGGATGACCCCGGAGGCGCGGGTGTTCAGCCGGAAGATCTCGCCGTACTTGCCGAGCGCGACCACCCCCTCCTGGATCCGGGCCCCGCCGGAGTCGAGGATGCCGATGATCGGCACGCCCGTCTTGAGGGCGAGCTCCATGACCTTGATGATCTTCTCGCCGGCGACCTCGCCGAGCGAGCCGCCGAAGATGGTGAAGTCCTGCGAGTAGACGGCGACCTGGCGGCCGTGCACCGTGCCCGTCCCCGTGACGACCGCGTCGCCGTAGGGGCGCTTCGACTCCATGCCGAAGGCGTGGGTGCGGTGGCGCACGAACTCGTCGAGCTCGACGAACGAGCCCGGGTCGAGGAGGCCGTCGATGCGCTCGCGGGCGGTCATCTTGCCCTTGGCGTGCTGCTTCGCGATCGCGGCCTCGCCGCTGGCCGTCACGGCCTCGTGGTAGCGGGCCTTGAGGTCGGCGAGCTTGCCCGCCGTCGTGCGGAGATCGGGCTGCGAGGCGTCGTCGCGGGGCGCGGAGTCGGAAGTCACACCGGTCACTCTACCGAGGGCGTCCGCGGCCGCCGTTGGAGGTTCCCTCGCGTGCGACCTGCCTCGGATGGTGGAAGTCGTCAACGCCTAGGCTGGCGGCGTGACCGACCCCACGAGCGCCTCCTTCCCCCTGAGCTCGGCCCACAGCCCGCGACTCGTGCACGTGGCCGAGACCGGGTCGACGAACGCGGACCTGCTGGCCGACGCGTCGGCCCCGCACCTGGCGGTCCTCGCCACGACGTCCCAGACGGCCGGGCGCGGGCGTCTCGGCCGCACCTGGACCGCGCCTCCGGGTCGCACGCTCGCCGTGAGCGTCCTCGTCGAGCGCCGCGGGCTGCCCGTCGAGTCCCTGGGCTGGGTGCCCCTCGCCGCGGGCGTCGCGATGCGCGCCTCCCTCGCGGACGTCGTCCGGACGGGCGAGGTCGGCCTGAAGTGGCCGAACGACGTCCAGGTGGACGGCCTCAAGGTGTGCGGGATCCTCGCCCAGGCGCGCGACGACGCGTCGGCCGTGGTGGTCGGCGCAGGCGTCAACCTCTCGCTGACCCGGGACGAGCTGCCGACGACGGTGTCCACCTCGCTGTCGCTGCACGGCGCCGAGGGGGCGACGGAGGCGCTGGCCGACCAGGTCCTGTCGGCGTGGCTCGCCGACGTCGTCGCGCTCGTCGACGCGCTCGCGTCCGCGGGGGGCGACGCCGAGGCGAGCGGGCTGCGTGCCCGCGTGCTCGCCGACTGCACGACGCTCGGCCGCCGGGTGCGCGTCGAGCTGCCCTCGGGCGAGGTCCTGACCGGCACGGCGTCGTCGATCGACCACGAGGGTCGTCTGGTCGTCGAGCCGCCGACCGGGGGCGCCGTCGCCGTGTCCTCCGGCGACGTCACCCACCTGCGGTATGAATGACCCCGTGAGCACGGCCGAGCAGCAGCCCCGAGAAGAGGTCGTCGCGCGCCTGCACCCGCACTCCCGGGTGCTGTTCTGGCCGTCGGTGGCCCTCGTCGCGGTGTGCGCGGCAGGCGGCTACTTCGGCAGCTGGTTCGAGCTCGAGTGGCAGAACTGGATCGTGCGGGCGGCTGCCGTGCTCCTGGCGGTGCTGCTGTGGCTCGTCCCCGTCCTCGTCTGGCTCGGTCGCCGCTACGTCATCACGACGAGGCGCATCGTCCTGCGGCGGGGGTTCTTCGTCCGGTCGCGTCAGGAGCTCCTGCACAGCCGCGGCTACGACCTCACCGTGCGCAAGAACGCCGTGCAGAGCCTCTTCCGCAGCGGGGACGTGCTCGTGAACACGGGGCTCGACCGCCCGGTCGTGCTCTGGGACGTGCCGGGGGCCGACCTGGTGCAGGCGACCCTGCACGACCTGATGGAGGCGGACGCGACCCTCGTCGCGCAGCGCCGCCGACTCGACCAGTCGACCCCGGGCGCGTGGCCGCGTGCGGGAGAACAGGATACGATATTCCAGTGAAGATCTCCGTCATCGGCTGTGGTTACCTCGGAGCGGTCCATGCCGCGTGCATGGCCGAACTCGGCCACGACGTCGTCGGCGTCGACGTCGACGCGCGCAAGGTGGCCGAGCTCTCCGCAGGGCGAGCACCGTTCTTCGAGCCCGGCCTGCCTGAGGTGCTGGCGCGCGCCACCGCCAGCGGACGGCTCCGCTTCACCACCGACATGTCGGAGGCGGCGGGTGCCCAGGTGCACTTCGTCGCCGTGGGCACGCCCCAGACCGCAGGGAGCCACGCGGCGGACATGACCTACGTGGACGCGGCGGTGACGGCACTGCTGCCGCACCTCGCGGAGGGCGACCTCGTCGTGGGGAAGTCGACGGTCCCGGTCGGCACCGCGGCTCGTCTCGCGGAGCGGGTGCGCGCCTCCTCGTCCGGCGCCGACCTCGCCTGGAACCCGGAGTTCCTCAGGGAGGGCTTCGCCGTGAAGGACACGGTCTCGCCCGACCGTTTCGTCTACGGTGTCCCGGCCGGCGCCGGAGGAGAGCGCGCCACGGCGCTGCTCGACGAGGTCTACGCGACGGCGCTCGCGACGGGCACGCCGCGCCTCGTCATGGACTACGCGACCGCGGAGCTCGTCAAGGTGTCGGCGAACGCGTTCCTCGCGACCAAGATCTCGTTCATCAACGCCATGGCCGAGATCGCGGAGGCGACGGGTGCGGACGTCACGCAGCTCGCCGACGCGATCGGCCACGACGCCCGCATCGGCCGCAAGTTCCTGAACGCCGGCCTGGGCTTCGGCGGGGGCTGCCTGCCGAAGGACATCCGGGCGTTCCAGGCACGGGCCGACGAGCTCGGCCTCGAGTCGCTGGCGTTCCTCGCGGACGTCGACGCGGTCAACCTGCGGAGGCGCGCGAAGGTCGTCGACCTCGCGGCAGAGCTCGTCGGGAACGTCAGCGGCGCTCGCGTCGCGGTGCTCGGCGTCGCGTTCAAGCCCGACAGCGACGACGTGCGCGACTCGCCCGCGCTCGACGTCGCGAGAGCGCTGCACGCCAGGGGAGCGTCCGTCCGCGTGTACGACCCCGAGGCCGCCGGGACGGCCGCGCGCCTGGCGCCCGAGCTCGAGTACGCGGCGGGCGCGGACGCTGCCCTCCGCGGTGCCGACGTCGTCCTCGTGCTCACGGAGTGGGCCGAGTTCCGCCAGCTCGACCCGTCCCACGTGGGCGGCCTCGTGGCCGCTCGGCGCATCGTCGACGCTCGCAACGTCCTCGACCTCGCGGCGTGGCGCGCCGAGGGGTTCGAGGCGCGCGGGCTCGGTCGCCCCTGAGCCGGTCCCCGACCCCGGCCCTGGGCCCGGACCGGTCCCGTCCGGACGCCCGGGGGCGGCGTGGCGGGGGCCACGACCGGGTGGCGGACGCCGATAGCATCGTCCCCATGGCATCCACGAAGCAGACCGCCGTCCTCGCCGTGGCGGCGGGTCTCGTCCTCGTCCTGAGCGGCTGCACGGGGTCGGGCGGGCCGACCGCGAGCCCGACGCCGACCAGCTCCGCGAGCGTCACGGGCAGCCCGTCGCCGTCGTCCTCGCTGTCCCCCGGCGAGACGGAGCCGGCCGACGAGCCGTCGAGCGCGGCCCCCGTGCCCACGGCCGGTGCGGACGCGTGGACCGACCAGACCGCCTACGACGCCTGCGTCGAGGCCGCCGGTGCCGAGCTCGAGGCCGGCTACACGTGGGCGGACCGCTCGACGCAGACGCTCGTGGCGGCCGACGGCGGGGTCTCGATCGACATCACCGGCATCTTCACGGGCGGCGACGTGGGCGTGGCCAACGTCACGTTCCGCTGCCTGCTGACCGGCGACCGGTCGTCGCCGCAGGTGACCGGCGAGATCGTCAGCTGACCCGACGCCACCACCAGGAGACGACATGACCTACCGCATCGGAGTCATCGGAGGCGGCCAGCTCGCCCGCATGATGGTCCCGCCCGCCGTCCACCTCGGCATCGAGATCTCGGTGCTGGCCGAGGCCGAGGGCAGTTCCGCCCGACTCGCCGCGACGCAGGTCGGCGACTACCACGACGCGGAGACGGTGCTGCGGTTCGCGAAGGACGTCCACGCCGTGACCTTCGACCACGAGCACGTCCCCCAGGACGTGCTGCGGGCTCTGGTCGACGCCGGCGTCGAGGTCCACCCGAGCCCCGAGGCGCTCTTCGTGGCCCAGGACAAGATCGTCATGCGCGAGCGCCTCACGGCGCTCGGGCTGCCGGTCCCCGCGTGGGCGACCGTCCGTGGTCGCGACGACCTGGCCGCCTTCCTCGCCGAGCACGGCGGGCGCGCGGTGGTGAAGACGCCGCGCGGCGGCTACGACGGCAAGGGCGTCCGGGTCGTGCGCTCGGCGGACGGGGCGGACGACTGGTTCGCGGCGCTCGGCGCGACCGGCGCCTCCGACGCCCTGCTCGTGGAGGAGCTCGTCGAGTTCCGGCGGGAGCTCGCGCAGCTGGTCGCTCGTCGGCCCTCCGGCGAGATCGCCGCGTGGCCCCTCGTCGAGACGGTGCAGCGGGACGGAGTGTGTGCCGAGGTCACGGCGCCGGCCCCCGACGCCGACGACGCCCTGTCCGACGAGGCCCGGCGGATCGCGACCGTCGTCGCCGAGCACGTCGGCGTCACGGGCGTGCTGGCGGTGGAGCTCTTCGAGACGACCGACGGCCGCCTCCTGATCAACGAGCTCGCTATGCGGCCCCACAACACCGGGCACTGGAGCATCGACGGCGCCGTCACGAGCCAGTTCGAGCAGCACCTCCGGGCCGTGCTCGACCTGCCCCTCGGCGACACGAGCCCGCACCGTGCCTGGAGCGTCATGGTCAACGTGCTCGGCGGCCCCGCCCGGGGCACGATGGCCGACCGGCTCCCGGCCCTGATGGCCGACCAGCCGGGTGCGAAGGTGCACGACTACGGCAAGGACCCTCGCCCCGGTCGCAAGGTCGGGCACGTCACGACGACCGGGCCGGACCTCGAGGACGCCCGGGGGAGGGCGCGCGCCGCTGTCCGTTTCTTCGAGGACTGACGGCTATCCTCTCCTTCGTGCCTGACCAGACGACCGAGCCCGAGACCGCCCCGACGCCCGAGCGAGCGCCCACGGTGGCCATCGTCATGGGCTCGGACAGCGACTGGCCGACGATGCAGAGCGCCGCCGCGATCCTCACCGAGTTCGGCATCGCCCACGAGGTCGAGGTCGTCTCCGCCCACCGGACGCCGGAGAAGATGATCCGCTTCGGCCAGCAGGCCGCCGGTCGCGGCATCCGCGTGGTGATCGCGGGCGCAGGAGGCGCGGCCCACCTCCCGGGGATGCTCGCGTCGGTCACGACCCTCCCGGTCATCGGCGTGCCGGTGGCCCTCGCGAAGCTCGACGGCCTCGACTCCCTCCTCTCGATCGTCCAGATGCCGGCGGGCATCCCGGTGGCCACCGTGTCGATCGGCGGTGCCGCCAACGCCGGCCTGCTCGCCGCCCGCATCCTCGGCTCCGGCGATCCCGACCTGTCGGCGCGGCTCGCCGACTACGCGACGAGCCTGGGCGAGCTCGTCGAGGAGAAGAACGCCGCCCTGCAGCGATCGCTGTGAGCGCCGCCTCCCTGCCGGTCCGGCACCCCGACGTCTCGTCGTCCTCGTTCATGACGCGGAGGGCGTGGACGCTGGTGCTCCTCAACGTCCTGATCCCCGGCTCGGCCCAGGTGCTCGCGGGCAGCCGGAGGCTCGGTCGCTGGGGCCTGGCGTCCACCCTCGTGTCGTGGGCTGTGGTCCTCGTCACCGTGGCCCTCGCCCTGTTCTGGAGCACCCCTCTCCTCGAGGTCGCGACGAACGTCGTCGCCCTGACCGTCGTCCAGGTGTTCCTCGTGTACTACGCGGTGCTCTGGGTCGTCCTGACGCTCGACACGCTCAGGCTCGTGAGGATCATCCGGACGGCGCCCACGGCGCGCGGGTTCATCGCCGGCGTGATGGCGCTGCTGCTCGTCGCGACGGTGGGGCCGGTCGCCTGGGGCGCCTACCTGACGAGCGTCCAGCACGGCCTCCTGAACTCGCTCTTCACCTCGCAGGCCGCCGCGGCCGATCCCGTGAACGGGCGGTACAACATCCTGCTGCTCGGCGGCGACGCCGGAGCCGACCGCACCGGGCTCCGGCCCGACAGCATCTCCGTGGCGAGCATCGACGCCGAGACGGGGGCGACGACGATCGTGGGCATCCCCCGGAACCTCTACAACGCTCCGTTCTCCGAGGGGTCGCCGCTCTGGGGCGAGTTCCCCGACGGCTACAGCTGCGGGGACGACTGCCTGATCAGCTACCTCTACACCTACGGCGAGGAGCACCCGGAGCTCTACCCCGACGCCGAGTCGAAGGGCAGCAACCCCGGCATCGAGGCCATGCGCGACGCCGTCCAGGGCGTCACGGGCCTGACGCTCCAGTACTACGTGCTGATCGACATGCAGGGCTTCGTCGACCTGATCGACGCCCTCGGCGGGATCTCGGTGAACAACACCGAGGGGCGCCTGCCCATCAACGGCGGCGTCGACGCCGCCGGCAACCCGATCAACGTCGACGGGTGGATCGAGCCGGGGGAGCAGGTCCTCGACGGCTACCACGCCCTCTGGTACGCGCGTGCCCGCCACGGCTCGGACGACTACCACCGGATGGCGCGACAGCGCGAGGTGCAGCAGGCGCTGCTGTCGCAGTTCCAGCCGGCCACCGTGCTGTCCAAGTTCCAGTCGGTCGCGTCGGCGGGGGTGCAGACCGTCGACACGGACATCCCCCAGGCCGCTCTCGGTGCATTCGGCCAGCTGGCCCTGAAGGCCAAGGAACAGCAGATCAGCGACCTCGAGATCGTCCCGCCGACCTACTCGAACGTCTACCCCGACTACGACGTCATCCGCGCCGACGTGGCGACGGCGACGGCCCCGGCGGCCCCGGCGGGCTAGTCGCGACGGCCCGGCCTCCTGCAGCTGGCACCGGCGGGCCTGCCGGCCCGCTCGAGTCACGGACGACCGTCCCGGTCGTGGTGCCCCGGGACGGTCGACGGGCCTCAGACGGCCTTGCAGCCGAGCAGAGCGTTCTCTCCGCCGGCGCTGTCGATGGCGTAGGCGCACACCGTCGAGCCCGGGGGAGCGACGACGGACGAGCTGAAGCCGTGCGCCCCTCCGTACGCAGGACGGAGCCGCGCGATGTCCGATCGCGGGACGCTGGCCGACACGGCCGTGCCGCGCTGGCCGACGTAGAGATGGACCTCGACGGGCGCCGCGACGTCCGGGTCGATCGCCCAGCCGCTGGCGGTGACGCGGTCGCCGGAGCGGACAGCTGCGTCGAACGCGCCGATCGGTCGTCCGCTGACGTCGACGGAGCGGCAGCCGAGCTGCGGGTTGACCTTCCCCGCGTCGTCGAGCGCGTAGGCGCAGACCGAGACAGGACCGGAACCCGTCGCCGGGACGTCCACGCTGAAGCCGTGCTGCCCGCCGTACTCGGGGCGTGTCCGGGCGATGTCGCTGCGGTCGACGGAGGCCGTCGTGGCGCGCCCCGTGGCGCCGGCGTAGACGTGCACCGGGATCGA
Organism: Frigoribacterium sp. CFBP 8766; assembly: GCF_014841435.1. Lineage (NCBI taxonomy): Bacteria > Bacillati > Actinomycetota > Actinomycetes > Micrococcales > Microbacteriaceae > Frigoribacterium > Frigoribacterium sp. CFBP 8766. Next base: position 985,338 of record NZ_JACYTX010000002.1, on the reverse strand, counting down.
CGACGCGGTGTCGGGGTCGAGGGCCCACCCGGTCGCCCGGACGCCCCCGGGGACGCGGTCGGCCGTGTCGAACGCCCCGACCGGCGTGCCGTCGACGGTCACGGACCGGCACCCCAGGAGGGCGTTGACGCCCCGTCCCGTGTTGATGCCGTAGGCGCACACGTCGTACTGGCCGGCGCCGAGCGCCAGCGTCGTCCGGAACCCGGTCGCCGCCGGTGCTCCCGGGACGTTCCGCTGCACGTCGGGTCGAGAGCGGTCTCCGGGCGTGTTGCCGAGGTAGCGACCGGAACGGTTGTCGTAGAAGCGCACCTCCGTCGGCGCTGACGTGTCGGGGTCGGTGACCCAGCCGTCGACGACCGCTCCGCCCGGAGCGCGGGCGGCCACGTCCAGGGCGCCACGGGGGCTGCGTGCGCTGTCCGTGGTCATCGTGACGGCCGAGCGCGAGAACGCCAGGGCGCTGCCCCCGGCGGGGTGGTGCAGGACGACCTCGACCCGGTAGGCACCTGCGTCGCGACCTGCGAGGTCGAAGGGCACCGAGTTGAGCCCCTGAGAGACGGACACCCCGGACGCGATGGTCTCGTAGGGCGTCCCGGGGGCCCCACGACCGATCTTGACGTCGGCGGTCGTGCCGGGCATCCAGGCGGTGTCGCGGAACGTCACGGTGGTCGACTCGACGGCGGTCGGGTCGGCGCGCAGGTGCAGGTTCTTCAGGTGCCACGTGTTGGCGCCCCGGTCCTCGTTCGGGTCGAAGCGCAGGAACCGGACGGTCTGCCCGGCCCAGCCGAGACGGGGAGCTCCGGAGTCGGCGTCGAGGGGCGAGCCGGCGGTGAGGTCCACGGCGATCTTCCGGGCGTTCGGGCCCGAGTAGGTCAGGAGGTCGTCGCTCTCCTGCCAGGTGTCCGTGCCGTTGACGAGCCAGATGAGCCGGGCCATCTTGCCGCCGCCGTCCCTGTCCTCGAGCGAGTAGCCGCCGTCGTAGGTGAGCTCGAACGACAAGTTGTGGAACCGGTTCGCGTCGAACGGCGCGACCGGGAAGAGGACCTCGGGGTCGTTGCGTCCGGGTCCTGTGTTCGTCGCGGTCAGGCCCTGCGGACCGTAGCCCCGGACGAGGACGTTGCGGGAGCCGATCCCCCCGGCGTTCGCCTCGTTCGTGAGGTCCCACGGGCGACCCCGCTGGGCCGTCGCCAGGTCGAGGCCGTCGTCCGGCCCCGGGCTCTCGACGACGGGACGGGGGAGGGCCTCGATGCGGTAGCCGGAGTAGTCGCCCGGGGGCAGGGACGCGTGCGCGGCGCCGGGCGCGTAGAGGCGCATCCAGTCCACGCTCACGTGCGTCGTCGCCTGGGACGAGGGAGACACGAGGGGGAGCATGCGCAGGCCGAAGATGTTCGACCCGCGCCACGGGATCTTCGCGCTCATGAGGGGCACGCCCTCGAGGGCCACGTCGTAGGTCTGGTCGCCGGGGACGAGGGGGAAGCTCACTCCTGTGGCGCAGCTGTTGAGCTGCTCCCGGCAGGTGAACCAGTAGAAGGCACCCGTGCCCCGGGTCGGCTGGTCCATCTTGAAGGAGAGCTTGGTGTAGCGCCTGGTGTCGACCTTGATGCTGGCGGCGTCCCGCCCGTAGGGGAGCGAACCGGCGGTGCTGATCACCGGGTGGTAGAAGTCGCCCGGCTTGAGGTCGAGCTGGAGACGTCCGCCGGAGATCGAGATCCCCTGCGTCCGTGCCTCGTCGGTGTTCTGGTCCTCGGCGTTCGAGAAGTCCCACGGGTCGGCGTACGCCTCGGAGGCGAAGTCGGGAGACTCGACCTCGACGGGCACGGCGGCACGGGCCGCATCCGCTGCGGGGGAGGCAGCAGGCACGAAGAACGCGACGACGAGGCTGGCCACGACGCCGACCGGGACCGCCCGGACGAGACGGGAGCGGCGTGTGCGGAACGCAGGAGCCTGGTGCATGGTTTCCCCCTCGGCGGGGTGATCGAGCCCGCCTGCGACCGACCCTAACTCGGGAGGCCGACAGGGGCCAGACCCGGGCGCGCTCGACGCACCCCCCGTGCGGGGCGAGCCGTGACCGGTCGGGTCAGAGGTCGGCGTGCAGCTGCCACACCTTGTCGGCCGAGTCGCGCCAGCTGAACGCGCGGGCCCGGTCGAGGCCGGCGATGCCCAGGCGGGACGCCAGCTCGAGGTCGGTGACGACCTGGAACATGGCCTGGGCGAGCCGCTCGGCGTAGCCGTCGGGGTCCTCCCGCGGGACGACGACCGCGCCGTCGGCCGCGACCTCGACGAGCGCGGGCGCGTCGGACACGATGGTGGGGGTGCCGAGGCTCATCGCCTCGACCACGGGGAGGCCGAAGCCCTCGGCGAGGCTCGGGAAGACGAAGGCGGAGGCACGCTGCAGGAGGACGGCGAGCTGGGCGTCCGAGACGAAGCCGAGGGTGCGGACACGGTCGGGCGAGAGGCCTGCCTCGGCGACCACGTCCGCGACGCGGACGTCGCCCCAGCCCTCAGGGCCCACCACGAGCAGGGGCACGTCGGGGGCGTCGGGATGAGCCATGGCGCGGATGAGGGGTGCCAGGCCCTTCCGGGGCTCGATCGTCCCCACGCTGAGCACGTAGGAGTCGGGGAGGTCGAGCCCGTCCGCCACGGCGTCGGCGTCGGCCGGCACGCGGAGGTCGTCGCTGACGGCCCCGCCCACGACGCGTACGCGATCGCCGAAGGGGAAGAGGTCGAGCAGCTCGCTCGCGACGGCGTGCGTGGGCACCACCACGGCGTCGGCGTGCCGGAACGCCCGCTTCGTCATGGCCTTGTGCCAGCGCACCCCGCGGGGGGTGAGGGTCTCCGGGTGGGTCCACGGGACCGTGTCGTGGATGGTCACGACCGTCTGGTTGCCGGGGGCGAGGCCGCGGTCGTGCCGCCCCAGCGGAGCCAGCAGGCTCGTGGCGTGGACCATTCCCCGGCCGGGGAGCCCGGCGACGCCGGCCTGCCACGCCAGCGAGAGCTCACGACGTCCCAGCGGGGACTTCGCCAGGCCGCTCAGGCCGGGGACGAGGTCGGTCAGGCGGTCGTACTCGGCCTGGGGGTGCGCCGCGACGACCCCCTGGACGTCGCAGCCCCGAGGGGCGGTGACGACCAGCGCCCGCGACAGCTCGCTCGTGTAGCGGCCGATGCCACCGGGGACCGGCGCCAGGATCTGGTCCATGACGACCCGGAGGGTCGTCATCGTCCGGTGGTGGCGACGTCGGAGAGCACGCCCTGGGCGGAGGCCTCGGCCAGCGCCTCCTGCCACGGGCGCATCGGGCTGAGCCCGGCCGCTGCCCACGCGTCGTGGCCGAGCACGCTGAACGCGGGTCGAGCTGCCGGCCGGACGAAGGCCGAGCTGTCCGTCGGCAGGACGCGCTCCGGGTCGAGTCCGGCGAGCCGGAAGGTCTCCTGTGCGAACCCCTGCCAGCTCGTCGAGCCCGAGTTCGTGCCGTGGTAGATCCCGGCGGGGGCGTCGGAGTCGACGAGGGCGACGATCTGGCGGGCGAGGTCCATCGTCCAGGTGGGCTGCCCGACCTGGTCCGAGACCACCGAGAGGGTGTCCCGGGTCGCCGCGAAGCCGAGCATGGTCTTCGGGAAGTTCGCCCCGTGGCGGCCGTAGAGCCAGGCCGTCCGCACGACGTACGTGCCCTCCGGGTGGGCCGCGAGGGCCGCCTCCTCGCCGACGGCCTTGGTGCGGCCGTAGGCGTTCAGCGGATCGCGGGGCTCGTCCTCGGCGTAGGGCTCCGTGGCGTCGCCCGCGAACACGTAGTCGGTCGAGACCGTGACGAAGGTCGCCCCGACGGAGGCGGCGGCCTCGGCGAGCAGGCCGACGGCGGTCCCGTTGACCGCCAGGGCCGCCTCCTCGTCGGTCTCGGCGGCGTCGACTGCCGTGTAGGCGGCGGCGTTGATCACCACGTCGTGGCCCTGGACGGCCGCGAACACGGCGTCGCGGTCGGTCACGTCGAGGTCCGCACGGCCGAGCAGGGTCACGTCACGGCCGAAGAGGGCCTCGACGAGGTCCGACCCGAGCATGCCGCGCGCGCCGGTGACGAGGTACTTGGCAGGGGAGGCGGGGCTCATGCGAGGGCCGCGCGCTCCTTGAGGGGCTCCCACCACTGGCGGTTGTCGCGGTACCACTGCACGACGTCCGCCAGGCCCTGTGCGAACGGGACCTGCGGCTCGTAGCCGAGCTCGGCACGGATCTTGGAGATGTCGACGGAGTAGCGGAGGTCGTGGCCGAGGCGGTCCTGCACGCGGTCGACGTACGACCAGTCCTTGCCGGTGGCCTCGAGGAGCATCTCGGTGAGTTCTTTGTTGGTGAGCTCGGTGCCGCCGCCGATGTTGTAGATCTCGCCCGCACGGCCGCCGACGAGGACCATGGCGATGCCCCGGGTGTGGTCGTCGACGTGCAGCCAGTCGCGGATGTTGTTCCCCTCGCCGTAGAGGGGCACGTGGACGTCGTCGATCAGGTTCGTGACGAAGAGGGGGATGACCTTCTCCGGGAAGTGGTACGGGCCGTAGTTGTTGCTGCAGCGCGTGATCGAGATGTTCATCCCGTGCGTGCGGTGGTAGCTGCGGGCGAGCAGGTCGCTGCCGGCCTTCGACGCGGAGTAGGGGGAGTTGGGCTCGAGCGGGCGGTCCTCGGCCCAGGACCCCTCGGCGATGGAGCCGTAGACCTCGTCGGTCGAGACGTGCACGAACCGCTTCAGGTCGTTGCGCAGCGCGGCGTCGAGCAGCTGCTGCGTGCCGAGCACGTTCGTCTCGACGAAGATGGACGCGTCTCGGACGGAGCGGTCGACGTGCGACTCGGCCGCGAAGTGGACGACGGCGTCGACCTCGGGGAAGAGCGTGTCGAGCAGGGCGCCGTCGCGGATGTCTCCCTGGACGAAGCGGAAGCGCGGCGACTCGGCCACCGAGATGAGGTTCTCGAGGTTGCCGGAGTAGGTCAGGGCGTCCAGCACCACGACCTCGGCCCCCTCCAGGCCCGGGTAGGCGTCTTCGAGGGTGCGGCGGACGAAGTTGGAGCCGATGAAGCCGGCTCCGCCGGTGACGAGGATTTTCACGGTGGTTCCTTGTGTGGTCGGTCGCTGGAGATGTCGGTCGAGCTTAGCGGAGGTCCGGGTTGTCCCCCGGGACCTCGTGCGTGTCCCCCGGCCGGGGGACTAGACCCCCGCGGCGACGCGTGCGACCGTTGGGCCGATGAACGACAGCCTCGAGGTGACCTCTGTGCCCTCTCCCGAGCGTGGCGTGGATCGTCGGAGCGTCCTGGCGCTGGTCGGGGCCGCAGGCCTCTCGGCCGGTGTCCTGGCGCCTGCAGGGTCCGCGTCGGCGGCAGTGACCCTCGGCGAGACCGCCGGCGACGTGTACACGATCGAACAGGCGCTCGCCGAGGCGCAGCAGAGCGCGTGGGGCGGGCACCAGAACGGGCGGATCCCCGCCTCCGCCCTCACCGCGGTCCTCTCGTCCGTGCAGGGCTCCGGGTACCTCCGGTCGGACGCCGCGCGGGACTACTTCTCCATGTCCTTGGCCTTCTCGTCCGCGATCGGCCGTCCCCTCGACATCACCGAGGGCTACCGCGACTACGCGCGGCAGCAGGAGTACTGGGATCGCTACCAGGCGGGGACCGGCAACCTGGCGGCCTTCCCGGGCACGTCCAACCACGGCTGGGGCATCTCCTGCGACTTCGGCTCGGGCGTGCAGACGGCGGGGACGCCGGCGAAGCGGTGGCTCGACGCGAACGGCCCTTCCTTCGGGTGGAGCCCGACGGGCAACGGCTTCTCCCGACCCGAGCCCTGGCACTTCGACTACGTCCGGCCCTGGGACGGCGCCGTGGCCGAGCAGCGTGGACTCGGCGTCGTCGTCATGCGGTGCTCGCAGACGCTGCCGGCGGTGGGCGCCGGGTACATCGCCGTAGCCGGCGTGCGCTACCTCCGCCACCTGACGTCGCTCGACATGGTCAACGCCTCCCGCGTCGTCGGGGTCCCCTACTACGAAGTCAGCTCGTCGACGTTCCTCAACGCCCTCGACGCCCTGTCCGTGCCGCGTTCCGCGGTGACGGGCGGCGCCGACTACTGGCGACGATGACCTCCTCCCGCTCCACGACCCGAACGAAGGACCCACAATGCTGATCATCAGATGCTCGGAAGCGCTGTCGGGCACCGGCCCGGGGTTCACCTGCCTCGTGGGCGTCCGCACGCTCAAGCACCTCACGACCTCGGGCATGGTCAGCGCCATGCAGTCCCTCGGGGTGCCCTACCGCGACCTCAACCGGACGGCGTTCCTCAACGTGCTGAGCTCGCTCTCGATCCCCGAGTCCGCGGCCGTGGGCCTGGCCGACTGGTCCGGTCGCTGACGACATGCGGGTCCTGCCGCCTTCCCGATAGGGTCGAGAGGTGCAGATCCGCGAACTGAAGATCCCTGACAGCTACGAGGTCACGCCGAAGCAGTTCGGCGACGACCGCGGCGTGTTCCTCGAGTGGTACCGCTTCGACCGGCTCGCCGAGGCGGTGGGCCACCCCATCGACCTGAGGCAGGCGAACACGTCGGTCTCCAAGAGGGGAGTCGTCCGCGGCATCCACTTCGCCGACGTCCCTCGTGGCCAGGCGAAGTACGTGACCGCGACGCACGGCGCCGTGCTCGACTACGTCATCGACATCCGCGTCGGCTCGCCGACCTTCGGACAGTGGGACTCCGTCCTCCTCGACGACGTCGACCGTCGGGCCATCTACCTCGCGGAGGGCCTCGGGCACGCCTTCGTGGCGCTCAGCGACGACGCGACGGTGAGCTACCTCGTGACGGACACGTTCAACGCCGAGCGAGAGCACGGCATCGACCCCCTCGACCCGGAGATCGGACTCGTCTTCCCGCCCGAGGCAGGCGAGGCGCTGCTCTCGCCGAAGGACACGGACGCGCCCGGCCTCTCCGAGGCGGCCGCCGCCGGCCTCCTCCCCACCTGGGACGACATGCGAGCGTTCTACGCCACCCTCGACACGAAGGAGAGCTGACCGTGAAGGGCATCATCCTCGCCGGGGGCTCCGGCACGCGCCTCTGGCCGATCACCAAGGGCATCTCCAAGCAGCTCATGCCGATCTACGACAAGCCGATGGTCTACTACCCCTTGTCGACGCTCATGATGGCGGGCATCAACGAGGTCCTCGTCATCACGACGCCCGAGTACAACGACCAGTTCCGTGCCCTCCTCGGCGACGGATCCCACCTCGGGATGCGCATCGAGTACGCCGTGCAGCCCTCGCCCGACGGCCTGGCCCAGGCCTTCGTGATCGGCGAGGAGTTCATCGGGGACGACAGCGTCGCCCTCGTGCTCGGCGACAACATCTTCCACGGGGTCGGCCTCGGGTCGAACCTGAAGAAGAACGCCGAGGTCGACGGCGCGACCATCTTCGCGTACCACGTGGCGGACCCGAAGGCCTACGGCGTGGTCGAGTTCGACGACGACTTCCGAGCCGTGTCGATCGAGGAGAAGCCGGCGGCGCCCAAGAGCAACTACGCCGTGCCCGGCCTGTACTTCTACGACAACAAGGTCGTCGAGATCGCCAAGACGATCGAGCCGAGTCCCCGTGGCGAGCTCGAGATCTCGACCGTCAACGAGCGCTACCTGGAGGCGGGCGAGCTGCAGGTGCAGGTCCTCGACCGCGGCACGGCCTGGCTCGACACCGGCACCTTCGAGTCGATGATGCAGGCGTCCGAGTACGTCCGCGTCATCGAGGACCGTCAGGGCCACAAGATCGGCTGCATCGAGGAGATCGCCTGGCGCAACGGCTGGATCGACGACGCGGCTCTCGCCGAGCTCGCCGCTCCCCTCGCCAAGAGCGGCTACGGGGTGTACCTCCGTCGGCTGCTCAGCGCGTAGGCGGTCGTGCTGCGTCGCCTGAGGAGCGGCCTCGTCGCTCTCCTCGGTGCGTCGCGAGCCTCCGAGGGCGGGGCGTCCCCGGCTGAGGTCGAGCGCTTCGTCGCGCTCCCGCTCGACCGCACCGTTCCGGTCACGGCTCCTCCCGGGCTCGTCGCCGACGTCGTCGACCTCGTGGTGACGCTGGACGTCGACGACGTCTCGGACCGGCCCGACGTGATCGCACGGCTGGGCGAGGTCGCGCAGGAGACGGGCTGGCACCTCATCGTGGTCGTCTACGAGGCGGAGGAGGCAGTCGGCAAGGTCCACGCGCCGCCGGTCGTCCCTCCCACCCTGCCGCTCCTCGAGGGGCGGGTGGCTCGTGGATGGTCGACCGCCGTGGGCTGGGCGATCCCGCACCTGCAGGGCACCCGTGCCGTCCTGCTCGACTCCACGGTCGTCGTGTCGGCCCTGCACCTCCGGCGTCTCGTCGACGAGCTCGGCGACGGCGACGAGGGGCCCGTGGTCGTGCAGGGCGTCCTGCGTCGGGTCGACGGCACGGTGGCGACCGCAGGTGCCCTCAGGCTCTCGCCCCTGGTCGCGCCGGCGTCGCTCCTGGAGGGGCACCCCGCCGAGGACTCCGAGCGGCTCGGCCTGGTCGACGTCTTCGCCGCGGACGCTCCGGTGCTCGCCGTCCGCTCCTCTGGCCTGACGGCGCCTCCGCCGACGACCGACATGCGACTCGCCGTCGCCGGGCTCTCCCGCGAGGTCGCGCGTCGGGCGGGTCCGCGTGCTCGCGTGGTCTCCGTGCCCTGCGGGCGCTCCCTCGAGACCAGGCCGCCGGTCCGCAGCCTCGACGCCGGTGCGCAGGACCTCCTGGTCGCCTGGCGGGCGCTCTCGGACGTCGACGGACCTCGAGCCCTGGCCCGTCTGGGATTCGAGGTCGCCGCGGACGTGCCGGTCTCGCCGGTCCCCCCGGGGGAGCGCACGGGCATCCGGGTGTCGCGCCCCCTCCTGCGCCGCTCCGTCGGCACAGCCGCTCTCGTGCTCGAGCCGACGCCCCGTCTGCGCTGGTCGCTCAAGACGGCCGCGTGGCCGGGAGAACGGGGCGACGACTGGGGCGACACCCACTTCGCCCGCGACCTCGCGCGAGCGCTGACCGGCCTGGGCCAGGACGTCGTCGTCGACCGCCGTCTCTCGCACGCCAGGCCCGGGAGCGACGACCTCGACGACGTCTCGCTGGTGCTGCGCGGCCTCGACCGGACGCCGCTCAGCCCGTCCGCGCTCAACGTCCTCTGGGTCATCAGCCATCCCGACCTCGTCAGCCCGGGCGAGCTGGGTTCGTTCGACCTCCGCTTCGCCGCCAGCGAGACCTGGGCCGGCCGTGTCTCGGACGAGACCGGCCATGTCGTCGAGCCGCTGCTCCAGGCGACCGACCCGGGACGCTTCGCGCCGGGCCCGGTGGACGCGGAGCTGGTGTCCGACGTCCTCTTCGTGGGACGCACGCGCGGGGTCTTCCGGCCCGTCGTCCGGGACGCCGTCGCGGCCGGTCTCGACGTGTCCGTGTGGGGCGACGGCTGGAGCGGCCTCGTCCCGCCGGGCGTCGTCCGCGGCGAGTCCCTGCCGAACGAGCGGCTCCCCGCCGCGTACCGAAGCGCACGCGTCGTGCTCAACGACCACTGGGCCGACATGGCGCGTGAGGGGTTCGTCTCGAACCGCATCTTCGACGCGCTCGCCACCGGGGCCCCTGTGGTGTCCGACTCCGTGCCCGGGCTGTCGGACTCGCTCGGCGGACTCGTCCGGACGTACGAGACCCCGGACGACCTGCGGCGGATCGTCCTGGACATCGAACGGGAGCCCGAGGAAGCCCGCGCGGAGCGCGCCCGGTCGGTCGCCGAGCACCACTCATTCGACGCGCGCGCTCGGCTGCTGCTCGACCGGGTGCTCGTCCGGTTCCGGACCGCCTGACGACGTCGCCCCGGCCTCCGCCGACGGGCCTGCGCTCCGTCCTAGGGGCGGAGGGTGCCCTTCACGGCGCGGGCACGGTCGCCCAGGGCGTCGGCCCAGCGGACGACCTTCCGGGCGCTCAGCTCGGCCACCTGACGCTCGCGGTCGTTGGCGAGGCCCTCGAGGGCGGCGATGCGATCCGACATCCGTCCGACCGTCGCCTCCAGGAGACGGACGTTCTCGGTCTGGGCCGCCTCGACGGCCTCCAGACGATCGACGGCGTCGTCCCGCTCGACGAGTCCGCGTCCCGCTCCCTGCAGGGCGTCGACCTCTGTGGGCGTGAGGAGCCGGTCCGTCGTCGACAGGTCGCGCCCGATGGAGGCGAGGAACCGGGGGAGGCTGTCGTCCCGGGCGAACGAGTCCGTCTCCGTCTGCCCGGGAGCCGTGCTGCGCAGCGACCAGTAGGCCTTGAGCGTCCCCGCCCGGAGACGGCGGAAGTCGCGCATCCCGTGGTGGTTCGGGCTCGGCGACACGTCGGGGTTCGACTCGTACGCGACCCCCGCGATCTCCACGCGGTGGGCGTACTGCTCCCAGGAGCGCCACGGGTAGTGGAGGACCTCGAGGCCGAGCTCCTCCGGGGGCACGGCGCCCTGGGCGATCGTCACGAGGTGGTTGCCCTGCACGACCGAGACGTCGGGGTCGCCCACGTGGATCGCGTTGCCGCTGGGGTGGGAGATGAGCCCGATGGCGTGCAGCTCGGCGGCGTCGCGCTGGTCGCGCCACACGAGGCGGTCCAGACCGCCGCCCGACTCCGCCAGCGGGCCGACCATGTTGACCACGGGGACGACGAACGCGCGCACGGCGGGGTCGAGGCGGCTGAAGACGTCGGCCAGCGTGAGGTCGCGGTCCCGCGGGATGAGGAACTCGTCGGCGTCGGCGTTGACGACCCAGTCCGCACCGTGGACGGCGTGGGCGTCCCGGGCCATGGCCGTCACCGTCGCGCTCTGCTGCTTCCGGTGGACCGGGTCGTGACGGAGGTCGACGGTGACCGAGGAGGTGCGCGCGAACTCCTCGAGGAGCTCACGGGTCCCGTCCGTGGACCCGTTGTCGGTCACGACGAGGACGTCGACGCCTTGGGCGACGTGGTAGGCCAGCCACTCCGGCAGGATGTCGACCTCGTCGCGGATCATCAGGGTGAGGGCCAGGGTCATCGGGAGGGGTGCTTTCGGGTCGGGGGTGGGAGGCAGGGGAGGCGGCCGCGTCGGGCGGTCACCTCACGGTCGAGGTGACCTCGCTCGTGCCCGGACGGCCAGGGCGACCCGGAGGACCGCTCGGAGCGGCCAGAGGTACCACCTGTCGTACTTGCCGGCGAGGAAGCGGTAGGCGCTCCGGTGGTGCACCAGCCGCATCTCCCGTGAAGAGTTCTGCGTCGAGTGCGCACCGACGTGCATGACGCGTGCCTCCGGCTCGTAGACGCTCGTCCAGCCCGCGCGTCCCAGGCGATGGCCGAGGTCGACGTCCTCGAAGTACATGAAGAAACGGTCGTCGAACCCGCCCAGCGAGTCGAAGGCAGAGCGTCGGACCAGGAGGCACGCGCCGGAGAGCCATCCCGTGACACGTCGGACGTCGTGCTCGCCGTCTCGGTGGTACCCGCGGGTCCACGGGTTGCCCGGCCAGACGTTGGCGAAGAGGGCGTGCCCGAGGCCGGTGCGCAGGGAGGGGACTCGGCGCGCGGACGGGTAGACCGAGCCGTCGGGCTCGACGATCGCGGGGCCGACGGCTCCGATCGAGTCGTCCGACCCCGCGACGGACAGCAGGACGTCGAGGCTGCCCGGCTCCATGACGACGTCGGGATTGGAGACGAGCACCCAGCGGATCTCGGGCCCCAGCTGTCGGACGGCCTCGTTCACCGCGCCTCCGTAGCCGAGGTTGCGCCCGAGCTCGAGGAACTCGGCGCCGTGGCTCCGCGTCGTCGCCGCGAGACGCACGACGTCGTCGGAGTCGTTGTCCGCGACGACGACCCGCAGGGGGACGTCCGTCCGTGTCGCGGCGGCCGTCGACGCGAGGAAGTCCTCGAGGTAGCGCCCCGAGTTGTAGCTGACGGTGACGATCGCGGTGTCCGCCGTGACGGCGTCCTCGTCCCGGGTCACGAGGCCCACACCGCCCGGTGCGCGTCCGCGCAGGCACGCCAGGTGAACTCCGCAGCGCGGCGGGTGCCGGCGGACGCCAGACGGCTCCGCTCACGCGGGTCGTCGAGGAGGTCGCCCAGCGCGCGCTCGAGCGAGTCGGCATCCGGCTCGGCGTAGGCCGCGGCGTCGCCGGCGACCTCGGGGAGAGCCAGGCGCCTGGTGGTCAGCACGGTTCCCCCGCACGCCATCGCCTCGAGGACGGGGAGTCCGAAGCCCTCTCCGGTGCTCGGGTAGACCACGACGTCGGACCCGCCGAGGAACGCGGCGAGCTCCTCGAGGGGGAGGTAGCCGAGATGGCGGAGGCTCGAGCCGGGCACGTCGCCGGCGGCACGGAGCAGTGCCGTCGCCTTGTCGTCCCAGCCGAGACCGCCGGTGACGAGGAGAGGCGCGACGTCCCCACGGGCTGATGACAGCCGCGCATGGGCCTCGACGAGCGCAGGCACGGACTTGCGAGGCTCCACCGTCCCGAGGAAGGCGATCCACCGCTCGCCCTCGGGGATGCCGTGGGCGCTCCGGAAGCGTTCGACGTCTCCCTCGGAAGGCACGTGGAACACGCCGCGGTCCACGCCCAGGTGGGCCACGGCGGTCCGGTGGCCGCGGCGCACGAAGCGCTCGATCTCGTCCGCCGTGGCGGCGCTGGGGGCGACGGTGCGGAAGGCGAGGAGCCGTGCCAGGCGGGTCCAGGTGCGGAAGAAGGAGCGCTTGACACGACCGTGCGCTGCCGGATCGCTGAAGAAGGTCGCGTCGTGCAGGGTGACCACGCTCCGGCGCGCCCACAGGAGCGGGAACGTGTAGTGCGGGCTGTGGACGAGAGCCACCCCGAGCCGCCGGGCCAGGAGGGGGAGTCCGAGCTGCTCCCACACGAGGCGCCCAGGGCGAGAGACCGTGGTCGACGGCGCGTCGAGGTAGCGGTGGCTGGGAGCCGTCGTCCGCAGCCATTCCCGGTCGGCGGACTTCACCACCACGGTGACGGGCGAGCCCGACTGGTCCAGCCCCTGGAGCAGGCCGGTGATGTACCGCGCCACGCCTCCTCGGTTCTCGGGGATGGACGTCGCGTCGACGAGGACGGGCACGGACAAGATCAGGCGCGGAGTTCGCGACCCGCGGTGGCGACGCGCGTCATGCCGCCGTGGCGGTCGTCGTCCGCCATGACGAAGCGTGCTGCCTCGCGCAGGATCGCGATGTGCTCACCGGTCTTCTTGGCGAGGAAGCAGTGGATGAAGTAGGGACCGCCGCCGAACTGGAGGTCGTCGAGGCGGTACTCCACCGTCGTCGTGCCGTGGAGGGGGCTGTGCACGAGCCCGATCTTGCGGCTGTCGGTGCCGTAGACGAGGTGTCCGTGCTGGTTCTCGATCTTGAAGCCGGAGTTCCACTCCTCGAGCGGTGTCGTGTGCGAGACCGTCATGCGGATGACGAGGTCGTCACCCGGTCGGAGCTCCTCGCCGGGGGCACGCCCGGGGGAGGCGATCTCCACCTTGTCGACGGAGCCGGGGGTGGCGTCCTCGTCGGGGTTCGCGGCCTCGGCCTCGGCGACGCGGCGCCCCTCGAGGATCTCGCGGAAGTTCTTGACCGCGTGGCGAGCCGACCCCTGGAACTTGACCTCGCCGTGGTGGAGGACCACGGCGCTGTCGCAGAGTTCCTGCACCTGGCCCAGGGAGTGGCTGACGAGCACGATCGTCCGACCCTGCTGCTGGAACTCGCGGATCTTGTCGAGGCACTTCTTCTGGAACTGCTCGTCTCCCACGGCGAGGACCTCGTCGACGAGCAGGACGTCGGGATCCGTGTGGATGGCCACCGCGAAGGCGAGGCGCACGTACATGCCGGACGAGTAGAACTTCACCTGGGTGTCGATGAAGTCGCCGATGCCGCTGAACAGCAGGATGTCGTCGAACTTCGCCTCGGCTTCCTCCTGCGTGATGCCCAGGATCGCCGCGTTGAGGTAGACGTTCTCCCGCCCCGTCAGGTCGGGGTGGAAACCCGCGCCGAGCTCGATCAGCGCCGCGAGACGACCGCGTCGGCTCACCTCGCCCGTCGTGGGCTCGAGGATCCCGCCGATCACCTTGAGCAGGGTCGACTTGCCCGATCCGTTGGGTCCGAGCAGCCCGATGGTGGTGCCGGCCGGGATGTCGAGGGTGACGTCCTTCAGCGCCCAGAAGTCCTCGCTGTGGCGCCGACCAGCTCGGCCGAGCGTCACGATGCGCTCCTTGAGGGAGTTGTCGCGGCGGATGACGAAGCGCTTGGACACGTTCTTGACGCTGACGACGGTGGGGGCGTCGGCGAAGTCGACGTCGTCGACCGCGAGGATGTTGTCGGTGCTCATGACTGGGGCCTTTCTCGGTGCACGACTTAGATCTCCTGCGCGAAGTTGCCCTGCAGGCGAGCGAACACTCGCTGGCAGAAGAACAGGGCGACGAGGCCGACGAGGATCGCGATGCCCATGCGCAGCATGAGGTGGTCGGGGTACTGCTCGGGCCCGCCAGCAGTCCAGAAGGCGCGGTGGAAGCCGAGGATCCCCAGGGTGATGGGGTTGTTGGTGTAGATCGGGAGGACCCACTCCCAGGGGCCGTCCGTGGCACGCGAGAACACCATCTGCCACGAGTAGACGATGGGGGAGGCCCACATGAGGAGCATCATCAGCACCTCGACGAGGTAGGCCATGTCACGCAGGTACACGTTGAGGGCCGAGAGGAGGATGCCCAGGGCCGTTCCCCAGACGAGGATGACCAGCGTCGCGGGGAGGAAGAACATGAGGTTCTCGAACGTGGGGAACGACCGGAAAGCCAGCGTCGCGATCAGCAGGATGACCAGCTGGATCCCGAAGTTGAACAACGCCCCGCCGACGGCCGACAGAGGGTAGATCTCGCGGGGGACGTAGACCTTCTTCAGGAGACCGGCGTTGGCTACCACGGAGCCCGTGGCGCCGGAGACGATCTCGCTGAAGAGCCCGTAGAGGGTGAGCCCGGCGAAGATGTAGATCGCGAACTCGGGGATGGCTCGCGCCGATCCCAGGATCTGGCCGAGGATGAGCCAGTAGATGCCGAGCTGGACGAGGGGCCTGATGAGGGTCCACGCGAAGCCGAGTGCACTGTCCTTGTAGCGCGACTTGAGGTCGCGTCGGATCAGGAGGTCGAGCAGCTGTCGCTGCTGGAACACCTCTCGGACCGAGCCCCAGGTCCCGCCGGCGGGGCGTCCGGCCGGGATCATCGGCTCGTCGCGGAGTCGCGCGAACCTCTCGCTGACGGTGCTGCTCATGGTCATACCTCGCTTGTCGGAGAACAGGGAACTATACCTCGCTGATCTTCGGGGATCGGCGAGGAGCGAACGGTCATCGGCCGTTCTTGCTGTCCCGGATGGTGTTCAGGCGGGTGACGACCTTGCCGCGGAGCTCTCCGACACCCCCGGAGGTGAGGTAGTGACGGGCCAGGAGGACGTCCCGCCGGACACCGTGACGGCTGTTGGCGATCTCGTGGAACCGCTGCTCCGGGGACTTCTCGATCGAGGGCACGACGACGCCGCCGGAGTGACGGCCTGCATCGGCGGCGACGTGGGCCCGGTCCGGGGCGACGTGCGGGTCGTGGCAGAACTGGATGAGCGGAGCGAGGGCCTTCTCCCAGGTGAAGTCGGCGGCGACCCGGGCGACGTTCTCCTTGGCTGCGGCGATGGCCACCTCGTCGAAGAGCATGGACTCGAGGGCATCGGCGAGGCCGTCGACGTCGCGCTCGGTCACGGCCACCCCCAGCCCCTCAGCAGCCACGAGGTCGCCGAAGCTGTCGCCCCGGGTCGTGACGATGGGAAGGTTCGCCCACATGTAGTCGAGGATCCGGGTGCGGAACGAGAACGTGGTCTCGACGTGGTCGAAGTGCGTGCTCACGCCCGCGTCGGCCTCGAGCAGGTAGTTCTGCCGGTCGTCCAGCGCGACCCAGTTCTCGTTGAAGAAGACGTTCTTGCCGGTGAGGCCGAGCTGCTCGGAGATCTCACGGGTCTTCGAGACGATGGCCATCTCGGGCACGTCCGGGTTCGGGTGGGCCACGCCCAGGAAGAACAGGCGCACGTTGGGGCGCCGCTCGGCGAGCACGCCGATGGCCCTCACCAGGGTCGGGGTGTCGAACCAGTTGTAGATGCCGCCGCCCCAGATGACGACCTTGTCGTCGTCGCCGATGCCGGGGACCACACCGCGGATCGCCTTGCGGGTGTGCTGCGGCGGCGTGCTGTCCATGCCGAAGGGAGCGATGGAGATGAGGTCGCGCAGGTTCTCGTCGGCGGCGTAGGTGTCCGGGTTGATGCGTCCGACCGCGGCGAGCTGACCCATCCAGAACAGGCGCTGCCGCTCCGAGGCGCAGAGGAAGTAGTCGCCCCGCTGGAGCTGCTCGTTAACGACCTCGGTCGTGACCAGGACCTGGTTGCGCCACGCGGCGTCGCCCATCTCCCGGCCCTGTTCGAGCTGCTCGAGGTGCATGGGGTCGTACAGGTCGACGACCATCACCTTGTTGGACTTCTGCAGGGTGAGGAAGTGCCGGAGGGCGAAGCCCTGGAAGAAGATGACGTCGGCCCACTCCTCGTGGACCTTCATGGCTCGTTCGTCCTGCAGTCGGACCCGCTCGACCTCGAAGGTCTCGGACGCACGGTTCGCGACGTTCCAGGTCACGAGCCGGACGTCGTTGTGCTCGGCCAGCGCCTCCGAGATCTTCCAGGCGCGCATGCCCGGCCCGGCCATCTTCTCGCCGAGCGCGTCGCCGGTGATGACGAGGACCCGCTTGCGCATCATCGGGCGGTTGACCCCGAACGCGTCCTGGATCTTCGTGAAGCCCTCGAGGAAGTAGTCGTCGCCGAAGAGGGGGTGGAAGATGTTGCCGAAGAGGCGGAACACCTCCTTGTCGGTCTTGACCCGGCGGGACTGGATCTCGTCCCGGCGCTTCTTCAGCTTGGGGAGGTCAGCGACGAACTGGTCGAGGGCGAACAGTCCCGCGACGGTGTCCTTGTGCACGGGCGTCGTCTCGTCGTGCTCGTCGGCGGCGCCGGTGAAGCGACGGAGGTCGTAGGACTCCGAGTCGAGCTTCCCCTTCGCGACGGCACGCCGGGCGAGCAGGGCGAACGCGGCCGGGAGGAGGGTGCCGAGGCTGTCCTCGGAGAGGTTCTTGTAGAGCATGTGGAGCGCGTTGCGCTCGAGGAGGTACATCTCGCGGTGCTCACCGAAGCTCTTCATCGAGCCGTGGTGCTTGTGGTACACGATCGAGTCGGGAGCGAAGCGCACGCGGTACCCGTAGAGGTTCAGGCGCCACCCGAGGTCGACGTCGTCGTAGAACATGAACATGTCCTCGTCGAAGCCGCCGATGTCGAGGAAGAGCGCGCGTCGCACGAACAGGGCGGACCCCGTGCCGAACAGCAGGTCGCGCTGCTCGTCGAAGCGTCCGTCGTCCTGCTCGTTGGTGTGGTTCTTGTAGCCCATGCCGAACCACGACAGGCCCGACTCGACGAAGTCGATCGCCTTGCCGTCCCAGTCGAGCACCTTGCTCGCCACCGCGCCGATGCGGGGGCTGGCGGAGAACGCGGCGATGCCCTCCCGGATCCAGTCGCGGTGGGGCTTCGCGTCGTTGTTGAGGAACGCGACGAAGTCGCCGGTCGCGGTCCGGGCACCGAGGTTGCTGCCGCCGGTGAAGCCGAGGTTCTCGTCCGACACGACCAGCTTGACGTTCGCCTGGTCGCCCAGGGCGGCCCGGAGGCGAGCCTCGCTGTCGTCGCCCGAGCCGTTCTCGACCACGACGATCTCGAGCTGCTTCGCGGGCCAGTCGACCTCGTTGAGCTGAGCGACGCACTCGAGCGTGTCGTCGGTGCCTCGGTAGTTGATGATGACGACTGAGACGGTGCCGGTGGTGGTGACGGTCAAGACGTGTGCTCCCAAGTGATCGGCCGGTCGGGGTGCCCGAGGGCAGCCCCAACTATAACCATGTCGATCCCGGCACCCGGGGCTGACAGGATGGTCGCGTGCGAGCGAGCGTTGTCATCATCGACTGGAGGCGCCCGGAGCTGACGCGCCGGTGCCTCTCCTCCCTGGCGGAGCAGAGCGACACCGAGTCCGTCGACCTCGTCCTGGTCGTCAACGAGGCCGACGATGCGGAGGTCGCCGCGTACCGCCGGGAGTTCCCCGCGGTGGTCGTCGTGCCCCTGGCCACGAACACGGGATTCGCCGGCGGGGTCCAGGCCGGCGTCGAGGCGTCGACGGGCGACGTCGTCGTCCTGCTCAACAACGACGCCGTGGCCGGGCCCGACTTCCTCGCGCGAGGCCTGCGGACGCTGACGGAGGCGGGGCGGGGCACGGCGGCGGTGGCCGCACGCGTCGAGCTCGAGGGGGCGTTCGTCCCGGCGGGTGCGGGTGCGGGTGCCGAGGCCGACGTCCTGACGGCGAGGGACGGCCGTCGCTGGGCCCGGAGCGACACCCGGGGAGCGGTCCGCCTCCTCAACGGAGAGGGCGTCGCGGTCGACGTGTGGGGCAACGGCTTCGACAGGGGCTGGCTCGAGCCCGTCGCGTCCGATCCGGGCTGGCCGGAACCGCTCTTCGGCTTCTCCGGCGGCGCCTGCTTCGTGCGGCGGGACGCCCTCGACCAGGTGGGCGGCTTCGACGCCTCGCTCTTCATGTACTACGAGGACCTCGACGTGTCCTGGCGGCTCAGGCTCGCGGGATGGGACGTCGTCGCCGAGCCGCTCGCCGTCGCCGTCCACCGGCACGCGGGGAGCTCGAGCAGCGGCAGCGCGCTCATCAAGTACCAGAGCATGCGGAACCGCGTCGCCGTGGTGCTGCGCAACGGGTCAGCGAGCATGGTCGTCCGTGTGCTGGTCCGGGCGGCCGCCCGGGCCGCCCTGGACCTGGCGCCGCTCGGCCCCTCGCACCTGACGCGGGGGCAGTGGGCCCGCCTGGCGGGCCAGCTGCCTCGGCTCGTCTCGACGGCCCTCGCCCACCGTCGACGGGACGGAGCGACGCGGGCCGACCGCCTCCGGGTCGAGCGGTGCTGCCTCGCCCGGTGACCCCCGAGAAGGGGATGCACCCCGGGAGCGTCGTCGCCTAGGCTCCTCGAGGGTCTGCCGACGCTCCGGGTCACCTCCGGCGCCATCGGCGACGCACGACCGTGCGGCCAGACCCGTCGACGCCACAGGGAGGCGCCTCGTGAGAAGACTCACCGCACTCGTCACATCGGCGGCCCTGGCCGCTTCCGTCCTCGTCGGGGTCGGCCTGGCCGCTGCTCCAGAACCCGCGCAGGCTCTGTCAGGGGCGGACTTCGATCCCGGCTACATCGTGTCCGACCAGGTCTTCTTCAACGGCGGCGCCATGAACGAGGGGCAGATCCAGCAGTTCCTCGACGCCCAGATCGGTTCCTGCACGAACACGAACTGCATGAACGTCAAGCGGACGGACACGGCCACGCGGGGTGCGGACGCCATGTGCGGCACGTACCAGGGCGCCGGCTCCGAGTCCGTCGCGCGCATCATCGCCAAGGTCGGCGCTGCGTGCGGCATCAACCCCCAGGTCCTCCTCGTCACGCTGCAGAAGGAGCAGGGCCTCATCTCCGGCTCCGGTGCCCGGGGTCCCTCGGACGCGCGCGTCGAGAGGGCGATGGGCTACGCCTGCCCCGACTCGGCGAACGGCGGCTGCGACCCCACCTACGCCGGCGTGTACAACCAGATCTACCGTGCCGCGTGGCAGTTCAAGCGCTACGCGAACCCGGCGGGCACGAGCAACTACTTCCAGCAGTACGCTCCGGGCGCCAACCGGACCATCCAGTACAACCCGTCGGCCGCCTGCGGCTCCAAGACGGTGTTCGTCCGGAACCAGGCGACCGCGAACCTCTACTACTACACGCCGTACACGCCCAACGCGGCGGCGCTGGCGAACCTGAGCGGCACCGGCGACGCCTGCTCCGCCTACGGCAACCGGAACTTCTGGGTGTACTTCAACTCGTGGTTCGGCTCGCCCACGGGCACGGTCGTCACCGCCACCGGCAACGTCGAGGCGGTCACCGCCGGCGTGGGCACGGTGAGCGTGTCCGGGTGGGCCCTCGACCGGACGACGAGCGCCTCCATCCCGGTGCACGTGTACGTCGGAGCCGTCGGCACCCCCGTGACTGCGGCCTTCGACCGCCCTGACGTCGCGGCCACGTTCCCCGGGTCGGGGAGCCGTCACGGGTTCTCGGTCACGCTCCCGGCCTCGCCGGGACCCCAGCAGGTCTGCGTCTACGCCATCGGCAACGGCGTGGGCAACACGCCTCAGCTCGGCTGTCGGACGGTCGACGTCCGTGACCCGTCTCCGGTCGGGACCGTCGAGGCGGTCAGGGCGGCGCCCGGCGGCCTCGAGGTCAGCGGCTGGGCCTTCGACTGGAACACGACCGCGAGCATCCCGGTGCACGTGTACGTCGACGGGGTCGGCCGCGCGCTCGTCGCCGACCGGTCCCGTGCCGACGTGGCACGCGCCTACCCCGGTCAGGGAGCGGCTCACGGCTACTCGGCCTCGTTCGTGGCCGGGCCCGGCGACCACCAGGTCTGCATCTACGGCATCAACACCGGTGCGGGTCAGAACCGGTTGTTCGAGTGCCGGACCGTCACGGTGATGGCGGGCTCGCCCGTCGGCGCCTTCGACGCCGCGCAGGCGAGCGACGGGCGCATCGCCGCCTCGGGATGGGCCCTCGACCCTGACACGCGCGACGCCGTGGACGTCCACGTCTACGTGGACGGTGTGGGCCGCGCGGTCAAGGCCGACGTGCCCCGCAGCGACATCGGACGCATCCACCCGGGCTACGGTGCCGCCCACGGGTGGTCCTCCCAGGTGGCCGCGACCCCGGGACGGCACGAGGTGTGCGCCTATGCCATCAACGTCGGAGCCGGGGCCACCACCGTGCTCGGGTGCAAGACCGTGGTCGTGGAGAACAGGCCGCCGGTCGGCGCGGTCGACGTCGTGCGAGCGACCTCGTCCGGCGTCGCGGTCTCGGGCTGGGCGCTCGACCCCGACGAGCCCGCCACCTCGATGGCCGTCCACGTCTACGTCGGCGCTCGCGGCACGGCCCTGACCGCGAACACGTCGCGCTCGGACATCGCCCGGATCTTCCCCGGTGCCGGGGCAGCCCACGGCTTCGAGGCCGTCATCGCGGCCCCCTCCGGAGTCCAGGACGTCTGCGTCTACGCCATCGACACCCGGGGCGGCGTCAACCCGCAGCTCACCTGCCGGACCGTCACCGTCCCCTGATCGCAGCGTGGCGCCCTCGCGGCGGGCAGCCTCGGCTCCGATCCGCGAGGGCGCGCCACGGCGGCCTCCGCTCCCTGCCTGCGCCCCTCGCCTAGGCTCTACGGGGACGCGGAGCTCTTCTCGTCCTCTCCCGGGGTGCCCGTCGTCGATCGCCTGCGTGCAGGCCACGGACCGCGCCCGGGACGAGCACGACCCCGAAGAGGACCACCCATGAGACCCACGACCAACCGCCTCGCCGTGGCGGGCTCCACCCGCCGCTGGCTCGCCGTCTTCCTGGCCGCCCTGGTCGGGTTCGGCTGCGTGAGCGCCCTCTGGGCGGTCACCACCCCGCTGAGCGCGAGCCCCGACGAGCCGGCGCACCTGATCAAGGCCGCGTCGGTCGTCCGCGGGGAGCTCCTGGGCGACGTGACGGACGGGCTGCCGCAGATCCGCGACGTCGACGTGCCCGCCGGCGTCGCCTACTCGGCGGAGGCCGACTGCGCCAGGTTCCAGCCCGAGGTCACCGCGGACTGTGCTCCCGGGTTCCCGAGCGATGCGGACGCCATCGTCGAGGAGCCCACCAGCGCGGGTCTCTACAACCCCGTCTACTACGTGCTCGTGGGATGGCCGACCCTCGTCCTGGACGGCAGCAAGGCCTCGCTCTACGCGATGCGCCTGGTCAGCGCCCTCGTGTGCTCCGTGTTCTTCGCCGCGGCCGTCGCCTCGCTGTCACGGCTGCCGCGTCCGGTGCTCCCGGTGCTCGCGGCCTTCGGGGCGTTGACGCCGACGACGTACTTCCTGAGCGGCGTCGTCAACCCGAACGCCTTCGAGGCGGCGACCGCGGCCGCCTTCGCCGCGACGCTCGTCTCGGGCCTCCTCAGCGGACGCCCGGTGGGCTGGGGACAGGGCCTCCTGCTCGCCCTCTCCGGCGGACTGCTCGTGCACGCACGAGGGCTCTCCCCGCTCTGGCTGGCCGTGATCGTCGTCGTCGCCGCCGTGCTCGTCGGCTGGCGTGCCTTCTGGGAGCACGTCCGACGACCTCAGGTCCTCGCCGCGGTCCTCGCCGTGGCCGTCTCGTCCGTCCTCGCCGTCATCTGGACCCTCAAGTCCGGGTCCCTGGGCGCGGTGGGCCTCTACCCGGGTGCGGGCACGAGCTTCCAGGGCGGACTGGTCCGCATGCTCGAGAGGACGTTCGACTTCGGGCAGGAGCTCATCGGCAAGTTCGGCTGGCTCGACACCCCGGTGCCGTCGTACGTGGTCTTCGCCTACTTCGTCGGGGTGGGGGGTCTCGTGCTCGCCGCCGTGCTGGTCCCGACCTCCGGCCGGGTCAAGGCTGCCGTGCTGCTCTCGCTCGCGAGCTACGTCCTCATCCCCGCGCTGGTGCAGGCGGCGTCCGTGACGCGGTCCGGCTACGTCTGGCAGGGCCGTTACAACCTGCCGGTCTACGTCCTCCTCGTCCTGGTGGCCGCGGTGGCGCTCGCCCCGTCGTTCGACCGTCTCTCCTCGACCCTGCGTCGACGCGTCGTCCTGCTCGTCGTCGTCGTGCACTCCGCGGCGGCCTTCGTCGCGTTGATGACCTTCCTGCGCAGGAACGCGGTCGGTCTCTCCGCCTCCTGGGTCGCCCTCCTCGAGACGCCGGCGTGGCGCCCCCCGGTGCTGTCCACCTCCGTGTGGACGGGGCTCATCGCGGCGGGCTGCCTCGTGCTCGGCGTCGCGTTCCTCGTCGTCCTCGCGCTGAGTCGGCGCCAGGCCGTCCTGTCGTCGGGTGGGGACGGGTCCGGCGACGCGGGCGACGTCGAGGCTCCCGAGCTGGTGAACGAGCAGGGTGAGCGCCATGAGCCCGTGGGGGAGGCCGGGGGCCGTCGACGGACCACACCGGACAGTCCGTCCGGACAGGACCCCGTCGGGACCCGTCCGTGACGGGCCTCGCGGCCCGGTTCGCGGACTTCCGGAGCGGGCGGCTGTACGGGCCGTTCGTGTACCTCGTCGTCGGCGGCCTCGCGTTCGTCGTCGACCTCGGCCTGCTGATCGTCGGCCGGGACGTCCTCGGGTGGCCCCTCGGGGTGGCCGGGGCGGTCGCCTTCTGGGCCGGGCTGCTGGTCAGCTACGCCCTCCAGCGGTTCCTGACCTTCCGGTCGAGCCGCTCCTCCTGGCACTCGCTCTGGAAGTACGGGGTCCTCGTCCTCGTGAACTCCCTGGCCACGATCGCCGTCATCGAGCTCTTCGACCGGCTGGGCCCGGGATACGTCGTGGGCAAGTTCGTGTCGACGGCGATGACGACGACGTGGAACTACGCGGCGTACAAGTTCTGGGTCTTCGCGGACCGCTCCCGCTCGCGTGGGGCCGACGAGTCGACCACGGTGGACGAGGACGAGGACGCGCCACCCGCCCGTTGACACGTCCCCGACCGACAGGCGTCGACCTCGACGCCTGTCAGGGGAGGTCGGGGCGACCGTCGTGAGTCCGGGACCCGGCGTCCTGGGCCTTCTCGAGGTCGTGCAGCCGCAGGTCGTTCATGGCCGATTCCTCGGCGAGGCTCCGCACCTTGTCCTCGAGGTCGGTGAGCTCCGCGCTGAACTGGACGCAGACCAGGAAGATGATCACGATGCTGGCGAAGAAGGCGAGGTTCGCCGGCTGTTCGACGCCGACCAGGTCGGCCGCCCACGCGGTCAGCTGTGGGAAGACGCTGATGACGAGCGCGCCGACACCGGCGACCAGCCACCAGACGGCGTGCCGTTCCCGGAGCCGTCGACGACGCAGCCTCTCGACGACGACGCCGACGGCGAGCAGGCTGGCCGCGATGCTGAAGACGTAGCTCGTGACGTTCACGCGGCGGCCACCTCTCGGGCGGTCGCGTTGATCGGGCGGATCAGGGCCACGACGAGGGCGAGCCCGGCCCTCGCGAGGTACAGGGCTGCCTTCGCCGGGTTGTGCGACGCCACGCCGCCCGCTCGTGGCCGCATCGACACGGGCACCTGCTTGATCGACAGCCCGTGTCGGGCCGCGATGACCAGGGACTCCACCGTGTCGCCGAGGTACTCGGCCGGGTAGTTCTCAGCGAAGAGCTCGACGGCTCGGGGCCCCGCGCCCCGGTAGCCCGACGTGGTGTCCGTCAACGGCGTCCGGGCGATGCGGCTGAGGCTGACGCTGAGGAACTGCATGGCCCACCTCCGCGGCCCCCGCACCTCGTAGTCGCCCTCCCCGGCGAAGCGCGCGCCGATGACGACGTCGTGCTCCGCCAGCTCGTCGAGCAGGCGGGGCACGCTGGTCGGGTTGTGCTGCCCGTCCGAGTCGATCTGCACGACGTTGTGGAAACCGTGTCGCAGGGCGTACCGGAACCCGGCTCGCATCGCGCCGCCGACGCCGAGGTTGAAGGGCAGCTCGAGGACGCGTGCTCCCGCACGGTCGGCCATCTCGACCGTGCGGTCCTTGGACCCGTCGCTGACGACCAGGCACGCCACGCCCGGGAGGGCGGCGAGCACCTCACGGACGACGTCGCCGACGGCCTCTTCTTCGTTGTAGGCGGGCATGACGATGAGGGTCTGCTCGAGGGCGGTGGGCATTGCTCAATCGTAGCCGGGCAGGTCCGCGGCGAGCGGACGGCGGCGCGCGAGTCCGGGGAGCGGGAGCCGCAGCGCGGCGGGCCGGGGAGGGAGGGTGCAGGTAGGTATGATCTGCGGGTCCTGGTCGCGCGTGCCGCGCTCGCCCCTCGCCGCTCGCCCGAGCCGAGGCCCAGGCCCGGGCCACACGGCCACCCGCGACGAGGAGAACGAGTGCACGCCCCAGCCGAGCCGAGACGACCCGGACGACGAGCCCGCACCCGGACGGACGCCGAGGTCCTCGGTCGTGTCGGCCGGGCCGGTCCGGTGGCCCTGTTCGTCGTCGCGTTCCTCGTCTTCTTCGGCACGGCGGCGCTCTGGGCCCTGAGCACGCCGATCGGCGCCAGTCCGGACGAGCCGTCCCACATCATCAAGGCGGCGTCGACGGTCCGGGGGCAGCTCATCGGCGCTCCGGGCGCACGCCCCCAGGACAAGATCGTCCAGGTCCCGGAGACGGTGGCGGGCAGCGCCAACACCATCTGCATGTCGCACGCCTCGGAGGTCACCGCCGACTGCCTCCTCCCGTTCGGGTCGGACACGAAGCTCGTCGCGGCGACGACGACGGCGGGGCTCTACAACCCGGTCTACTACGTGCTCGTGGGGTGGCCTTCGCTGCTCGAGCTGGGCAAGGGGCAGATGTTCCTCATGAGGCTCGCGAGCGCGGCCGCCTGCGCGTTCTTCCTCGCCGCCGCGGTGACCGCCCTCGCGCGCCTTCCCCGCCCTGTGCTCCCCGTCCTGGCCGTGTTCGCCGTCTCCACCCCGATGACCTACTTCCTGATGGGGTCCGTGAACCCCAACGCGCTCGAGATCGCGACCACCGCCTCCTTCGCCTCCTCCCTCTTGGTCGTGACCAGCACGGCTCCCGGTCGACGGGCGTCGTGGTGGCTCGCGGCCTCGCTCGCGGCGTCCGGCGGGCTGCTCGTCCACACCCGGGGGCTCTCCCCGCTCTGGCTCGGCGTCGCGGTCCTCGTCGTGGCGATCGGGGTCGGGGTCCCGCGCTTCGTCTCGCGGGTCGTGCGCCCTCCCGTCCTGCTGAGCGTCCTCGTCGTCACGGCCTCGACGGTCCCGGCCGTCCTCTGGACGCTGCGGTCGGGCTCCCTGGACGCCGTGGGAGTGTACGGCGGCGCCGGGACGACGCCCGCGGACGGCTTCGTGCACGTGCTCGAGACGACGACCGACTACTCGGCGCAGGCGATCGGCAACTTCGGGTGGCTGGACACGCCTGCCCCCGGGTACGTGGTGTTCCTGTACTCGGTGCTGCTCGGGCTCGTCGTCGCGGCCGCGCTGTTCCTCCGCGACTCGGTCCGACGACGCGTCGCTGTCGGGACGGCGGCGCTCGCCGTCCTCGTCCTGCCTGCCGCCGTCCAGGCGTCGAGCGTCGCCGAGTCGGGCTACATCTGGCAGGGGCGCTACACGATGCCCGCCGTCGTCGTGCTCGTGGTCGTCGCCGCGTGGGCCGTGGGCGACGCCCTGCCGGTCCGCAGGCGCGCGGAGGACGTCCGCCGCTTCGCGACCTGCGTCCTCGTCGTGACCGGGGTCGCGCAGCTGGCGTGCTTGCTGACGTCGCTCCGTCGCTAC
This sequence comes from Frigoribacterium sp. CFBP 8766, assembly GCF_014841435.1. Taxonomy (NCBI): domain Bacteria; kingdom Bacillati; phylum Actinomycetota; class Actinomycetes; order Micrococcales; family Microbacteriaceae; genus Frigoribacterium; species Frigoribacterium sp. CFBP 8766. The sequence continues at coordinate 958,956 of NZ_JACYTX010000002.1, read as the reverse complement.
AGCGCCGGGCTCTCGGCTCCCTGGCCCCGTGTCTTCTCCGAGCCGGCGTGGCACCCGCCTCTGCTCGGCACGGTCGGCTGGGCCGTGCTCCTCCTCGCGTGCGTCGCCGTGGCGACCGTCGCCGCGCGGTGGCTGGTCCTCGCCGCGGGGGCCGACAGCCCTCGGGGCGACGGCTCCGTGTCCGACACCACGGACGCCGACGGTCCGAGCAGGAGCAAGAGCAGGAGCACGGTCACGGTCGCGGAGGCACCCGTGCCCGCCGGTGCCGCAGCCGCCTCCGGCCCCGTCGCAGCGGACCGGCCCTAGTCTTGACGACGGTCCACAGGAAGGCACCCATGAACACCCACACCGGCGCAGGCGCCCTCGTCGTCCTCCCCACCTACGACGAGGTCGAGAACCTCCCGATCATCCTCGGGCGCCTCTTCGCGGCCGTCCCTGAGATCGACGTCCTCGTCGTCGACGACGGCAGCCCCGACGGCACGGGCGAGCTGGCCGAGCAGATGGCCGCCGCCGACGCGCGGATCCACGTCGCGCACCGGACAGGCAAGCTCGGCCTCGGCTCGGCGTACGTCAAGGGGTTCCGCTGGGGCCTGGAGCGCGGCTACGACTTCGTCATCGAGATGGACGCCGACGGCTCGCACCCGCCGGAGGCGCTGCCCGAGATGATCTCGAGGGTCACGGGCGACGCCCCGTGGACCCCGAGCCTGGCGATCGGCAGCCGGTGGGTCCCGGGCGGCTCCGTCGTGAACTGGCCCGTCTCCCGCCAGCTGCTGAGCCGCGGGGGCAACCTGTACGCGCGGCTCGCCCTCGGCCTCCGTCTCAAGGACGTGACGGCGGGCTTCCGCGTCTACACCCGAGACGCCCTCGCAGCCATGGACCTCGCGGGGATCGACTCCAAGGGCTACTGCTTCCAGGTCGACATGACGCTCCGCACGCTCGACGGCGGCGGTCGCGTCGTCGAGGTGCCGATCGAGTTCCGCGAACGCGAGCTGGGCGAGTCGAAGATGAGCCAGGCGATCGTCGTCGAGGCCATGGCGCGGGTCACCGTCTGGGGCCTCCGGCGGCGCCTCGCAGCCGTTCTGGGTCGCCGACCGGGCCCCGACTGGGTCGTCGAGCGCTGAGGGCGGCCGGGCCGACTAGCGGTCCGACCCGACCGGGGGAGCTGTCAGCTGCGGCAGGCGGGAGCGCCACGACCGCTTGCGGGCGGCGATCGTCGCGATCGCGACGAACAGCATGAGCGTCCCCTCGAAGAGCACGAAGCTCTCGGCGACGGCGGTGACCCCGATCAGCACCAGCACGAGGGCGGGCCAGACGTACGCGACGATCGGGTGGCCGGAGGCGGTCGCCCAGCTCCGCACGAGCGCGAGGGCTCCCGAGACGACGAGCAGCAGCACGCCCACGAGGCCGAGCTGCAGCCAGATGTCGAAGAACGCGTTGAGGGCCGTCGCGTAGGGGCGGCCGTCCGGCGCCAGGACCGTCGAGAAGGGGAAGATCTCGGCCGGCCACTGGCCCACGAAGCCCCACCCGGTGATGTCGTGCACGCTGGCGAGGCTCCGGACGCGCGCCCAGAGCAACGACCGAGCGCTCAGGTCGGAGGCGCCGTCGACGCTCGCGAGCAGCGAGTCGCGGAGGGCCCAGGAGATGGCGCCGCCGACGACGACCACGACGACCAGCACGCTCTGCAGCAGGGGACGCCGGTGCTCGGGAGCCTTGCGCAGGGCGCGGAGGGCGAGGCCGGCCACGACGAGGACCACGACCGCCAGCGCAGCCACGGGCGAGCGCGCGAACAGCAGGGTCACGGCGGCGAGCACGGCGGACGCGGCGGCGTGCGAGCGGGGGACCGACCGGGTCAGGAACTCGACCACGAAGGTGACGAGGGCGAGCGCCGCCAGGAAGCCGAGGTAGTTGCGCGTGCCCGCGAGGCCCTGGATCGGCCCGCCGAGCGCCAGGTCGCCGCGGATCCCGAGGAACCGGATCGGCTGGTCGATCAACAACCCGGCGAACACCTCGAGCGACATGGAGGCGACGAGGACGATGCGCAGCGCGTCGCCGACGGCTCGCACGACCTGGACCAGGTCCCGTCCCAGCGCCAGGTAGAGGCCGAGCGCCCCGAACCCCGCGGCGTAGGCGACGCCTCCCACCGTGACCCAGGTGTACTCGCTCCAGAGCACGCTGATCGCCATGAAGCTGAACAGCGCGATGAGCGACACCGGCAGGATGCCGTGCCACTCGACGTGGTGCCGGCCGCCGAACAGCGACAGCGCCGCGAGCACGAGCAGCGTCGCGAGCACGGCGACCGCGCCCGGCCAGCCCATCACCGAGCGGATGGCCTGCGTCGAGAACGCGAAGAGCACGATCGCCACCGAGAGCGCCTGGGAGAAGTGGCCGCCGGCGGAGAAGCCGACCCAGGCCGAGAGGTACCGCCGCAGGGGGTCGCGACGTCGCGGGCCGAGCCCGTCGATCACCGGTCGCGGTCCGTCCAGCCGTAGGCGTCCCGTCGCGTGACCACGACGACGACCACGAAGATCGCCCAGCCCCACTCGACGATCAGCCGCGACTCCGTGAGGCCGTGCACGAGGAGGAGGGTGAGGAGCAGCACCGGCAGCAGGTCGAGCGCGGACCACGCCGCCTCGCGTCCCACGCCGAGGACGCGGCGGTCCGTCGCCCACGACCACGCCCGCAGCAGCACGCCGACGACGACGAGCAGGAAGAGCACGAGGCCGACCCAGCCGAGCTGGAACCAGACGTCGAGGTACGCGTCGTGCGCTTGCAGGTACACGACGCCGTTGCGCTCGGCGAGGTCGATGAACGGCTCCGAGATGGGGATCCAGTAGCTGACCCAGCCCCAGCCGACGACGGGGTGCTGCACGCCGAGGTCGAGCACGGCGGACCAGATGTCCGTGCGGCCGGTGAGGTCGCCGCTCCTGCCCGCGAGGGCGAGCAGGGGCTGGCGCGCCAGCACGAGGAGCCCCGCCGCGAGCACGGCCAGGACCGCGGCGGCGCCGTAGACCCGCCCGCGCCTCTCGGCGGGCGTCGCCCGCAGCCTCGTCACGAGGAGCAGCACCAGGGCGACCGCGACGGCGCAGACGACCGTGGTGGCCGACCGCGTGAGCAGGAGCGCGACGACGGCCGCGGCGATGCCGACCCGGCCGGCGTTCTTCGTCACCTGGCCGGCGGAGAGCTGCACGGCCGTCACCACCAGGGCGAGGAGGGCGAACACGGCGAGGATGTTGCTGTTGCCCTGCAGCCCCTGGATGCGGCCGCCCGTGAACAGCTCGGCCCGCGACCAGAAGAACGCGTCGGGGACGCCGCCCGAGCAGTCGAGGTAGACCGGGCACACGGGCCGGCGCACGAACACGCCGACGACGAGCTCGAACAGCAGCGAGGCCCCGACGTGCAGCCGCAGCGCCCGGCCGAGGGCGACCACGATCGACGGCCAGGGCAGCGTCGAGGTGACGGCGACGGCCCCGAGGGTCGTCGCCAGCGTCGCGACGATGCCGATGGCCGAGGCGGCCGGGTACTGCGACCACGCCAGCGAGACGACGGCGAAGGCCAGCCAGAGCACGAGGAGGCGCGGCAGCGTCCGCACCCGCGGCGGGTGCCGCACGACGACGACCGCCGCGGCGATCACCATGACGCCGCAGACCACGCCCCAGCCCCAGAAGCTGGTCGCGTTGCGCAGCACGTCGCCGCCCAGGAGGACGAGGAAGACGAGCGTGGCGAAGAGCGTGCGGGCACGCTCGGGAGGCGCCGGCGCGGCACGGCGAGCGGGGAGCGTCGTCGTCATGCGGACCAGGCTAGACGACGGCGCCCCCGTGCCGGGCCGGTGCTCAGACGAACGCGGCCTGGCCGGTGATGCTCCGGCCGACGATGAGCGTGTTCATCTCGCGGGTGCCCTCGTAGCTGTAGAGGGCCTCGGCGTCGGCGAAGTGGCGCGCGACGTCGTAGTCGAGCACGATCCCGTTGCCGCCCAGCACCTCCCGGGCGTGTGCCACCGTCTCGCGCATCCTGGCGGTCGTGTAGGCCTTGGCGAGCGAGGCGTGCTCGTCGCGCTGCTTGCCGTCGTCGAGCATCTGCGACACGCGGACGACCATCCCGAGGGAGGCGGTGATGTTGCCGATGCACTTGACCAGCAGGTCCTGCACGAGCTGGTGCGCCGCGATCGGCTTGCCGAACTGGACGCGCTCGCCGGCGTAGGCGAGGGCCGCCTCGTAGGCGCCGATCGAGTTGCCGACCGCGGCCCAGGCGACCTCGGCCCGCGTGAGCCGCAGCACCGAGGCGGTGTCGCGGAAGGAGTTCGCCTGCTGGAGGCGCAGGCTCTCGGGCACACGGACCCCGTCGAGCACGATGTCGGCGTTCTGCACGATGCGGAGGCTCTGCTTGTCCTCGATCTTGGTCGCCGTGTAGCCGGGGGTCGAGGTCGGCACGATGAAGCCCTTGACCTGACCGTCCTCGGCGCTCTTGGCCCAGATGATCGTGAGGTCGCTGAAGGTCGCGTTGCCGATCCAGCGCTTCGAGCCGTTCAGCACCCAGCCGTCGCCGTCCCGGGTCGCGACCGTGCGGAGCCCCTGCGCCGAGTCGGAGCCCGAGAGCGGCTCGGTGAGGCCGAAGGCCCCCACGAGCTCGCCGCTCGCCATCCTCGGCAGCCACTCGGCCCGCTGCTCGGGCGAGCCCCCGACGCTGATCGACCCCATCGCCAGGCCGTTCTGGACGCCGACGAAGGTCGCGACCGACGCGTCGACCCTGGCCAGCTCGAGCGCGACCCAGCCGCGGAACACGGCCGAGTTCTCGAACGGACGGGTCTCCTCCCAGGGGAGGGCGAAGATGCCGAGGTCGGCGAGCCCCTTGACGATCCTCGTCGGGAACTCCGCCCGGGCCCAGTGGTCGTTGACGATCGGCTTCACCTCCGTCTCGAGGTAGCGCCGCAGGTCGGCCAGCACCGACTTCTCGCGGTCGGTGAGCAGGTCTTCGTACCCGTAGAAGTCGCTGGCGAGCGAGGTGAACGAGGTGAGGGTCGATGTGGACATCAGGTGGCTCCGTTGCTCCGTGTCGTGGTGGCGACGACGACGCCCGCGCGCCGCCGTCCCGGGTGAGACGCGGCGAGCCTAGGCAGGCAGCTCGGCAGCGGCAAAGAGCTTGGTAGTTTTGGCCAAGGCCTCCCGGCCGGCGTGCTCGGCCCTTTGTAGAGGGGACCCAAGCGCGGCCGCACGGTCGCCGCGCACGCCGCCCGACGGGCACGACCCACGACACGCTCGGAGAACCATGTTCCTCGCCATCACGAACACCCCGCGCGACTACGCATGGGGCTCCCGCACCGCGATCTCCGAGCTGCTCGGGCGCCGCCCGTCCGGCAGGCCGGAGGCGGAGCTGTGGCTGGGGGCGCACCCGGGCTCGCCGAGCATCGTGGTGAACCCGGCCGTCGTGGACGGCGCGGACACCCTGGCCGACTGGTTCGCTGCCGAGCCGGCCCGGGCGCTCGGCCGGGACCGCACCGAGCTGCCGTTCCTGCTCAAGGTGCTCGCCGCCGACCAGCCGCTGTCGATCCAGGCGCACCCGACGCCCGAGCAGGCCGAGGAGGGCTTCGCCCGCGAGGAGGCGGCGGGCGTCCCCCTGGACGCACCGCACCGCAACTACAAGGACCGGTTCCCGAAGCCCGAGATCATCGTCGCCCTCAGCGAGCGCTTCGACGCGCTCTGCGGCTTCCGCGACCCGGCCGAGACCCTCGCCGACATCGACGTGATCGACGCGGGCACCGGTCGTCTCTCGGCGCTCCGCGGCAGCGTCGCGGCGTCGCTCGAGTCGACGCTGGCCTGGCTCTTCGACGGCTCGGACGAGTCGCGACGGGTCGTCGGGGCGGTGGCCGAGCTGGCGAGGGCGGTCGCCGACCCGAGCCCGAGCACCGCGACCGTCGTCGAGCTCGACCGCCTCTACCCGGGCGATCCCGGCGTCGTCGTGTCGCTGCTGCTCAACCGGGTCTCGCTCCGGGCCGGCGAGGCGCTGTTCCTGCCGGCGGGCAACGTCCACGCCTACCTCGGCGGGCTCGGCATCGAGCTGATGGCGCCGTCGGACAACGTGCTGCGCGGCGGCCTCACCCCCAAGCACGTCGACGTGCCCGAGCTGCTTCGGGTGCTCGAGTTCTCCCCGTTGCCCGTCCCGTGGCTCCGCCCCGTCGAGGTGGCCCGCGGGGTCGAGCGCTTCGCCCCCGAGGGCACCGGCTTCGCGCTGCTGCGGGTCGCGGCAGGAGGCGCGGGCGCGGTCGTCGAGATCGGCGGGCCGAGCATCCTGCTCGTCACCGACGGCCAGGTCGACGTCAAGGGACAGGACGGCACCATCCACCTCGCCCGGGGCGAGTCCGCCTTCGTGACCCCCGACGAGGTCCGCCTCGCGGTCAGCGGCGGCGGCCTGCTGTGGGTGGCGACTCCCGCCTGACCCGCGCCGCAGGGGCGGCTGTGCTGCGGACCGGGGGCGCCTCCTCGCCTCGCTAGGCTGACGCCATGTCATGGTTGGTCACCGGCGGTGCCGGGTACATCGGGTCCCACGTCGTCCGCGAGCTCACGGGGGCGGGCATGGACGCCGTCGTCCTCGACGACCTCTCGTCCGGCCTCGAGGCGTTCGTGCCGAGCGACGTGCCGTTCGTCCGGGCGAGCATCCTCGACCGCGCCGCCGTCGCCGCCGCGATCGAGCAGCACGGCGTCACCGGGGTCGTCCACGTGGCGGGCTACAAGTACGCCGGCGTCTCGGTGCAGCGCCCGCTGCACACCTACGAGCAGAACGTGACCGGCACGCAGGTGCTCCTCGGCGCCATGGCCGACGCCGGGGTCCACCGGGTCGTCTTCTCGTCCAGCGCCGCCGTCTACGGCACCCCGCCGACGGACGTCGTCACGGAGGACACCCCCAAGGCCCCCGCCTCGCCCTACGGCGAGAGCAAGCTCATCGGCGAGTGGCTGCTCCGCGACCAGGCGACGGCCGTCGGCCTCCGGCACACGAGCCTCCGCTACTTCAACGTCGTCGGCTCGGGCTCGCCGGAGCTGTGGGACGCCAGCCCGCACAACCTGTTCCCGCTCGTCTTCGACGCGCTCGCCGCGGGGCGCGCGCCTCGGATCAACGGCGACGACTACGACACGCCCGACGGCACCTGCGTCCGCGACTACGTGCACGTAGCCGACCTCGCCGTCTCGCACGTCGCCGCGGCGCGTCGTCTCGACGCGGGCGAGCCCGTCGAGGCCGCCTACAACCTGGGCTCCGGAGGAGGGGTGTCGGTCGCCGAGATCATGGACGCCATGCGCGAGGGCACCGGCGTCGACTTCACCCCGGAGGTCGGCCCGCGTCGCCCCGGCGACCCCGACCGCATCGTCGCCGACGGAGCGCTGGCGGCCCGCGACCTCGACTGGGAGATGCGCCACACGCTGCTCGAGATGGTGACCAGCGCCTGGGACGCGGCACCGCGTCCCTGACCGGACGACCGCCTCCTCGGCAGCCGTGTCGGCGCTCGCCGGGTCCCGGCCCGACACGCCGGGGCCCGCTTGACCCTCGATGAGGGGTGCAGGGTTTATGGGGTCCGACTTGACGTGGCCGAACTACACCGGTGTAATTGGCACATCGCAGCCGTCCAGGGAGCGAGCGACACGAGGGGAGATGTGCCATGGCGATCGACGAGAGCCGTGACGACCGAGACCTCGTCGCACCGGTCCGAGCGGGTGTGCCCGACGACTGGCACGTCGACCCGGTGCTGCTGGGGGTCCCCGGCGTCCGTCGGTCCGGCGACGAGGACGAGGCCCAGCTGTCCTGGCAGGTGGACTCGCTCTGCGCCCAGACCGACCCCGAGGCGTTCTTCCCCGAGAAGGGCGGCTCGACCCGCGACGCGAAGAAGATCTGCGCCTCGTGCGACGTGCGCGCCCAGTGCCTCGAGTACGCCCTGCAGAACGACGAGCGCTTCGGCATCTGGGGCGGCCTGTCCGAGCGTGAGCGCCGCAAGCTCCGCAAGCGGGCCTGACCCGGAGCCCCGACGCATCCACGGCGCCCGTCCCCCTCGGGGGGCGGGCGCCGTCGTCGGTCCAGGGCCCGGGCGGCCAGCGCCCACCGCGGTCCGACGGACGTCGTCATCGGCTCCTCACAGGTAGGGAGGGACCGGCGCGGCGCGGCGGAGGCTCGGGGCACCCGACCTAGGCTGCTCAGGTCATGCAGCCGAGAGTCACAGCGATCCTCGTCGCCCCTGGTGGAGCGACCTACCTCGACCGAACCCTCGACGCGCTGTCGCGGCAGACCCGCCCGCCGGAGTCCCTGGTCGTGGTCGACGCGGGCGGCAAGGACAGCGAGGCCGGGCGCCTCTCGCTCAGCGGGGCGGCACAGCTGACCAGCGTGCCCGCCGCCACGACCTTCGTCCAGGCGCTCGCGCAGGGCGTGCGCGTCTCGGGGCCGGGCGACTCTCCCCGCGACGGCGCCGTCGACCCGGACGAGTGGCTGTGGTTCCTGGGGCACGACAACGTGCCCGGACCCGAGGCGCTGGACCGCCTCCTGTCCCAGGTCGAGGTGTCGCCCTCGGTCGCGGTCGCCGGGCCGAAGCTGATGCGGCTCGACGACCCGACCGTCATCGCCGAGTTCGGCGAGACGATGACCCGCTACGGCGCGTCCATGCCCCTCGTCGAGAGCCAGCTCGATCAGGGGCAGCACGACCACCACGAGGACGTCCTGGGCGTGGCGGCCGCAGGCATGCTCGTCCGCCGCAGCGTGTGGACGGCCCTCGGCGGCTTCGACCCCGGCCTCCCGCACGTCGACGCCGCCCTCGACCTCTCCGTCCGCGCCCGCCTCGCGGGGCACCGCGTCGTGCTCGTGCCCGACGCGCGGGTGTCCAGCGCCGGGCAGCCGGAGGACTTCGGGCAGGCCCCCGGGGGGCACGCCCGCGCCGCCCGCCTCCACCGCGCCGCCCAGCTGCACCGCCGGCTGGTCTACTCGCCCCCGGCCGCGCTGCCGCTGCACTGGCTCTCGCTCGTGCCCCTCGCCTTCGTCCGGTCCGTCTGGCACCTGCTCACCAAGAACCCCGGGGCGGTCCCGGGGGAGTTCGCCACCGCCCTGACGGCCGCGTTCGGCGGTTCTCGGGTGCTGCCCGCGCGGAGGGCGCTCGCGCGCACCCGGACGACCAGCTGGTCGTCCGTGGAGCCGCTGCGCGCCTCCTTCAACCTGATCCGCGAGAGGCGCGTGAGCGACCGTGACGCCCTCGTGGCGCACGGCGAGGACGCGTCGGACCCCCGGGCGAGCTTCATCGGGTCGGGCGGCCTCTGGGTCGTGCTGGTCGCCGCCGTCGTGGGCGTCGTGGCGTTCCTCGAGTTCCTGCCGCAGCCGGCCCTGACCGGCGGGGGCCTGCTGCCGCTCAGCACCTCGGTCGCCGAGCTCTGGGACAACGTCGGGTGGGGGCGCCACGAGATCGGCACCGGGTTCGTCGGGCCGAGCGACCCGTTCACCGCGGTGCTCGCCGTGCTCGGCTCGATCACGTTCTGGTCGCCCTCCACCGCCGTGCTCGTGCTCTGGCTCGTCGCGCTGCCGGCCTCGGCCCTCGGCGCGTGGTTCGCCGCCCGTCGGGTCACGAGCCGGGCGTGGACGCCCGCCGTCGTCGCCGCGGTCTACGCGCTCTCGTCCCCGCTGCTGTCCGGCCTGCAGTCGGGCCACATCGGCGCGGTCGTGGCGCACGTCGCGCTGCCGTTCCTGATCTGGGCGCTCATCGGGTCGGCCCGGTCCTGGGCCGCCGGGGCGACCGCCTCCCTGCTCTTCGCGGTCGTCGCGGCGTCCGCCCCGTCGTTGTGGCCCGCCCTCGTCGTCATCTGGCTCGGCTCGCTCGCCACCCGGCCCCGGGGCATCCACCGGATGCTCGCCGTCCCGCTGCCCGCCGTGGTGCTCTTCGTGCCGCTCGCCGTCGCGCAGATCTCGCGAGGCACCTGGTGGGGGCTCGTCGCCGACCCGGGCGTGCCCGCACGGATCGATCCGGCGTCGCCGTGGCAGCTGCTCGTCGCCTCGCCCGAGACCGGCCTGAACGGCTGGACGACCCTGCTCGCCGGGCTCGGCGTGAGCGGCTCGACGGCGGCCGTCGTCGTCGCGGCGGCCTTCGTCCCGCTGGCCCTCCTCGCCGTCGCCGCGCCCTTCGTCGGCCAGGCGCGGCGTGCCGTGCCTGCCCTGTCGCTCGCCCTGCTCGGGTTCGTCACGGCGGTCGCCGCGACCCACGTCTCGATCTCGGGCGTCGGCAGCGAGACGACCTCGGTCTGGGCGGGGAGCGGCCTGAGCCTGTACCTGCTGGGCCTCGTCGGCGCCGCCGCGGTCACCCTCGACCGGCTGCCGCGCGTGGCGCCCACGGCGGGCGTCGTCGTCGCCGCGGTGACCGTGGCGTCCGTGTTCCCGCTCGTCGTCGCCGCCTACCTCGGCACCGGCGACGTGCGCCCCAGCTCGGGCCGCATCCTGTCGGCGTACGTCACGGCCGAGGCCGAGGCGTCGCCCGAGGTGGGCACCCTGGTGCTCACCCCGCAGCCGGACGGCTCGCTCGCCGTGTCGCTCGAGCACGGCCAGGGCGCGACCCTCGACGACCAGTCGACCCTCGACGCGACGGCGCAGCGACTGACGTCGACCAACGAGGACCTCACGGTCCTCGCGGGCAACCTCGTGAGCATCAGCGGCTTCGACCCGGCCGACGACCTCGACCAGCTCGGGGTCGGCTTCGTCCTCCTCGGCGAGGCCGCGGACGGCGACGACGAGGCGCAGGCCCTCGAGCGCCGGGCGAGCGAGGCGCTCGACGGGACCGCGGCGTTCCAGCCGGTCGGCGAGACCACGAACGGCCTGCTCTGGCGCTGGGTCGACGCCTCGGGCGCCGTTCCGGACCGCGACGACGCCGGGCCGCTCCGCCCCGTCGTCCTGATCAGCTGGGCCCTCGTGTTCGGCTCCGCGCTGCTGCTGGCCGTGCCGACGACGCCGCGCCGCCGACGCTCCCGGGCCGGCGTGCCCGAGTCGGAGCAGCCTGCCACCACCTTCGACGAGGAGAGAGATGACTGAGCGACCGATCATCGCGCGCACCCGACGCGTCGGACTCGGCGCGGCCGGCCTCGCCGTCGCGGCCGTCGTCGTCGGCGCCGCGGGCGTCCTGCCCCTGCCGACGCTGCAGACCGTGCCCGCCGGGCAGCTCGTCGCCCCGGTGGCGGTCGACCAGCAGCGCGTCTGCGCGGGAGGGCTGCTCCAGCTCTCGGACGACGAGGGCCAGCAGGCCACGACCGCCAGCTCGGTCGGTCGGGCGCAGGTCGTGTCCGCCTCCAGCTCGGGCGACGACGACAGCACCGCCCTCGCCGGGGCGGACGGGAGCGACTCCGACCCGGTGCTGTGGACGACGCCCGTGGAGGGCGACGACGTCCCGCTCGTCGCGGCCGCCCAGAGCCAGTCCGTCTCGGAGGGCGAGCTCGTGGGCTTCGCAGCCGCCCCGTGCACCGAGCCGACGAGCTCGACCTGGCTCGTCGGGGGCTCGACCGAGACCGGCCGCGTGTCGCTCGTCGTGCTCGTCAACCCCACGGACGTCAACGCGACCGTCGACCTCGGCATCGCCGCGGAGAACGGCCGCGTGCAGGGCCCCGGGATCGACGGCATCGTCGTCGCCCCCCGCAGCCAGAAGGTCGTCCCGCTCTCCGGCTTCGCGACGGGCCTCGTCTCGCCCGTCGTCCACGTCCAGAGCCGGGGCGGCCGCATCGTCGCCTCGATGCAGCAGAGCGTCGTGCGCACCCTCGACCCCGGCGGCGTCGACATCGTCAGCGGTGCGGCCTCGCCCGCCCGCCAGGTGGTCGTCCCCGGGATCGTCGTCCGCGACTCCGCGGCGCTCGAGGGCGCGCTCACCGAGCCCTCCTCGGCCGACCTGCAGAGCGTCGTCCGGGTCTACGTCCCCGGCGACGAGGCGGCGCAGGTCTCGATCACGCTCTCCACGGCCGACGGCACGGGCGCGACGTTCCAGACGCGGGTCGAGGCCGGGCGCGTCACCGACGTGCCGGTCGACGGCCTCGCGGACGGCACCTGGACCGCCACCCTGGTGTCGCAGGTGCCCGTCGTGGCCGGTGCCCGCACCTCCACGATCTCGCCCGAGGGCGCGGTCGACCTCGCCTGGGCCGCCGCGGCCCCGGCGCTGCGCGGCGACACGCTCGTGCAGGTGCCACAGGGCGAGGGCCCGACGCTGTCGATCGCGAACCCCGGCACGGAGGCGGCCACGGCGGTCGTCGAGATCGGCGACGCGGAGCAGCAGGTGACGGTCCCGGCGGGCAGCACCGTCGGCGTGGCGGTGTCCGGCGGCGACGTCCTGACCCTGCGCGACGCCGACGGGCTGCGGGCCGCGGTGAGCTGGTCGGCGGCCGGAGCCGTCGCGTCGTGGCCCGTCACCTCGGCCTTCCCGGCGTCCACCCCGGTGGTCGTCTACCCGTAGGTCAGCGGTCGCGCCAGCGGTCGGGGGAGAGGTCCCACGGGTCCTTGCCGAGGAGGTCGCCCACGGCCTGCAGCACCCAGCCCTCGACGAGGACGCGGTGCTGCCACTCGTCGTCCACCTGCCGGTGCGACTCGGGCACGTGCGACAGGCGCTCGATGGGCAGCCGGTAGACGACCACGCTGCGGGCGGCCCGGTCGACGCGCCAGCGCTCGACGCGCGACGGGTCGGGGGCAGCAGGCAGGCCGGCGACCTCGAAGGTCACGTCGGCGAGGTCGTCGGGCCACAGCTCACGGAGGTGGTCCGCCGTCTCGGCGACGAGGTCGTCGAAGAGCTCGACCCTCGTGCGCAGGAACGGCAGGTGCGGGCCCGCGGCGGAGGAACGGAGGCCACGGCCGTGTCGGTCCCGACGACGCGAGCGGTCGGTGACGCGGACTCGACGTGGCCTCGGCATCTCGCCATCGTAGTCCGGCGGTATCGTGGCGGTCCATGGAGCCACGACCCTGCAGCAAGGTCACCTGCCACGACGAGGCGGTGTCGACCCTCACCTACGTGTACGCGGACTCCATGGTCGTCGTCGGCCCCCTGAGCGACCGGGTGGAGCCGCACGGGTACGACCTGTGCGCCCGACACGCGTCGTCCCTGTCCGTCCCCCAGGGCTGGCAGGTGCTGCGCCGGGTAGTTTTGGGCCATGACCACTGAAGACACCGTCGACCTCTCCGCCTTCGTCAAGACCTACGACGTGCGCGGGCTGGTAGGGAGCCAGCTCACCGACGACGTCGTCGAGGCGTTCGGGGCCGCCTTCGCGGACGAGGTGGGCGCGGCGGGGAGCGAGCTCGTGGTCGGCCACGACATGCGCGACTCCTCGCCCTCGTTCGCGGCGGCCTTCGCCCGCGGCGCCCTGGCCCGCGGCGCGGACGTCGTCGCCCTCGGGCTCTGCTCGACCGACGAGTCCTACTTCGCCTCGGGCTCGCTCGACGCGCCGGCGGCGATGTTCACCGCGAGCCACAACCCCGCGACCTACAACGGCATCAAGATGAGCCGGGCAGGCGCCCAGGGGATCAGCCTCGACACGGGCCTGTCCTCGATCCGCGACCGGGCCGCCGTCTACCTCGCCGACGGCATCTCGCCCGTCGAGGCGACCGGGTCGCTCCGCGAGCACGACGCGCTGCCGGGCTACGCGGCCCACCTGCGCGGGCTCGTCGACCTGGCCGGCGTCCGGCCCCTGAAGGTGGTCGTCGACGCCGGCAACGGGATGGGCGGCCTGACCGTCCCCGCGGTCCTCGGCGCCGCCGCCGGGCTCCCGGCCCTGCCCCTCGAGATCGTCCCGCTGTACTTCGAGCTCGACGGCACGTTCCCGAACCACGAGGCGAACCCGCTCGAGCCGGCCAACCTCGTCGACCTCCAGGCCGCCGTCGTCGCCCACGGCGCAGACCTGGGCCTCGCCTTCGACGGCGACGCCGACCGCTGCTTCGTCGTCGACGAGAAGGGCGACGCGGTCACCCCGTCCGCCGTCGCGGCGATCGTCGCGGTGCGCGAGATCGCCCGGGTCCGGGCGGCCGAGCCGGACGCCTCCATCTCGGTCATCCACAACCTGATCACCTCGCGCGCGGTGCCCGAGGCGATCGTCGCCTCCGGTGCGGTGCCCGTCCGCACCCGGGTCGGGCACTCGCTCATCAAGGACGAGATGCGCACGACCGGCGCGATCTTCGGCGGCGAGCACTCCGCGCACTACTACTTCCGCGACTTCTGGGGCGCCGACAACGGCATGCTCGCCGCCATGCACGTGCTGGCCGAGCTGGGTCGCCAGGACGAGCCGTTGTCGACCCTGACCGACCGCTACACGCCGTACTCGGCCAGCGGCGAGATCAACTCGACCGTCACCGACGTGCCCGCCGCCTACACCCGCGTCGTCGAGGCGTTCACCGGCCGGGGCGACTTCGACGAGCTCGACGGCCTCACCGTGTCGGGGTCGTCGGCGGACGGCGGCTTCTGGTGGTTCAACGTCCGCCCCTCGAACACCGAGCCTCTGCTCCGCCTGAACGCCGAGGCGGCGACGCGCTCGGGCATGGAGGCGGTGCGCGACGAGGTCCTGGCGCTGATCCGGGCATCGTGACGACCGACCCGAGCACCACGTCGCCGGGATCTCCCGGCTACAGCGGCTCCAAGCAGCAGATCGTCACGCGCCTCCGCCGAGCCGAGGGCCAGGTCCGCGGCATCCAGCGGATGGTCGAGGACGACGTCTACTGCATCGACGTCCTCACGCAGGTGAGCGCGGCCACGAAGGCGCTCGAGACGGTGGCCCTCCAGCTGCTCGAGGACCACCTCGCGCACTGCGTCGCCGAGGCGGCTCGAGAGGGCGGGGCGGTGGCCGACGCGAAGATCGCGGAGGCGTCGGCCGCGATCGCCCGTCTCGTGCGTTCCTGAGCCGGGGGACGTCCCGACGCGTCGTCCCGTTCCTGGGCGACACACGGGGCAGGGTGGGCGAGAATGGTCCCATGCCCACTGACACGACCACGCTGCCCTACAAGGTCGCCGACCTGTCCCTCGCCGAGGCCGGTCGACACCAGCTCCGGCTCGCCGAGAACGAGATGCCCGGCCTCATGGCCCTCCGCGAAGAGTTCGGACCGACGCAGCCGCTCGCCGGTGCCCGCATCGCCGGCTCGCTGCACATGACCGTGCAGACCGCCGTGCTGATCGAGACCCTCACCGCCCTCGGCGCGCAGGTCCGCTGGGCCAGCTGCAACATCTTCTCCACTCAGGACGAGGCGGCGGCCGCGATCGTCGTCGGCCCGACCGGCACCCCCGAGCAGCCGGCGGGCGTGCCCGTCTTCGCCTGGAAGGGCGAGACGCTCGACGAGTACTGGTGGTGCACCTCCCAGATCTTCGACTGGTCGGCCGAGGCCGCCGAGGCAGGCGCCTCGTTCGCCGGCCCGAACATGATCCTCGACGACGGCGGCGACGCCACGATGCTCGTGCACAAGGGCCGCGAGTACGAGCTCGCCGGTGCCGTGCCCGACGACGCCCCCGGCGACAGCCACGAGTGGCGGGTGATCCTCGAGGTGCTGCGCGGCTCGCTGGCCGAGTCGACCGACCGCTGGACGACCATCGGCGCCGAGCTGCAGGGCGTCACGGAAGAGACCACGACGGGCGTGCACCGCCTGTACGAGCTCGCGCGTGCCGGCGAGCTGCTCTTCCCCGCCATCAACGTGAACGACTCCGTCACGAAGTCGAAGTTCGACAACAAGTACGGCATCCGCCACTCGCTGCCCGACGGGCTGATGCGGGCGACCGACGTGCTCATCGGCGGCAAGGTCGCCTTCGTCGCCGGCTACGGCGACGTGGGCAAGGGCGCCGCGGAGGCGCTGCGCGGCCAGGGTGCCCGCGTCATCGTCAGCGAGGTGGACCCGATCAACGCCCTCCAGGCCGCGATGGACGGCTACCAGGTCGCCCGTCTGGAGTCCGTCGTCGAGACCGTCGACATCCTCGTCACGGGCACGGGCAACCTCGACGTCGTGACCGTCGACCACCTCCTCGCGCTCAAGCACCTCGCGATCGTGGCGAACGTCGGCCACTTCGACAACGAGATCGACATGGCCGGGCTCGAGTCGCTCGCCGGCGCCGAGCGCGTCGAGATCAAGCCCCAGGTGCACGAGTGGCGCCTCCCCACGGGGCGCAGCGTGCTCGTGCTCAGCGAGGGCCGTCTGATGAACCTCGGCAACGCCACCGGCCACCCCTCGTTCGTGATGAGCAACTCCTTCACGAACCAGGTCCTCGCGCAGATCGAGCTCTGGGCTCACCGCGAGAACTACGAGACCGAGGTCTACGTGCTGCCCAAGCACCTCGACGAGAAGGTGGCACGGCTGCACCTCGACGCGCTCGGCGTCGAGCTGACCACCCTCACCGACGCGCAGGCGAAGTACATCGGCGTCAGCGTCGACGGGCCCTACAAGGTCGACCACTACCGCTACTGAGGCAGGTGCACGAACGCCCCCGAGCCGTCGTCGAGACGGGGCGGGGGCGTTCTCGCGTGCGGGCCGGAGCGGCGGATCGGAGCCGGGTCAGGGCCGCGGGCGACGTGGGCTGTTCAACGCCGCGGGAAACCCCGCACCGTCCCCGTGAGGGCCGGCTCGAGCCGGTCGAGCAGGGCTGCCTCGCGCCCCAGGGCGACGCCCTCCCGCTCTCGACGGAGGGCGGACACGGCCGCCAGCAGCGACTCCGGGTCCGTCGCGGGCAGGGGCGAGACGAACAGCGAGAGCTCGTCGGCAAGGGACTCGGCGATGCGTCGACGGCTGTCGGGACGGAGGGCCGGGGCCTGCTGCAGGAACGACGACACACGACGGGCCAGGGGATCGGGGAGGCGCGCCACGTCGGCCACGCCGGCCCAGCCGACGAGGTGCGGCGGCACCTGGACCACGACCCGCCCCATGCGGGGCGCCCGCTCGTTGCGGCTGTAGGTGCCGGCCATCAGGTCGCCGAGGCGGCGCGACGACCGGTTGAGGAGGGCGACCACCACGGCCAGTCCCCCCGTCGTCATCACGATCTCGAGCATCCCGACCAGCGACCTGGTGAGGGCGTGCCGGAGGCCGATGGCGCCTCCGTCGGTCCGGACGATCCGCGCGCCGGTCGCCAGCTTGCCGAGCGACCGTCCGTGCGACGCCGTCTCGACCACGGTCGGCAGGCCGATCAGGCAGACGACGATCGACGCGACCATGAGGGCCTGCGCCGTCGCGTCGTCCACGGCGCCGCGGTCGTTGAGCGAGACGACCAGCAGCACGAGGCCCACGAGCACGGCGACGTACGTGAGGTAGTCGATCAGCGCACCGGCGACGCGGAGGACGAAGCCGGTGGGGCGGCGGTCGAGACCGACCGCCTCGCCCGTGACGAGCTGGTCGTCGGCACCGTCGAAGAAGTCGACCTGGTCGGCACGCAGGGTCGGCGCCGACCGCGGGGCACGCCCCGCGCGCGTGCGTCGCGGCCTCGGCCGGGGCGTCGGCGGCTGGTGCGTCGTCGGGTCGGACATGCCTAGTATCTAAGCAGAATGGATCTCGACGCCTACGCCGCCGCCCACGGTCACGAGTGGACCGAACTCGAGGCCCTGGCGCGCCGTCGGCGCCTCACCGGCCCGGAGGCCGACGAGCTGATCCGGCTGTACCAGTCGGGAGCCGCCGAGCTGTCGGCGCTGCAGACGGCAGCGGGCCCGTCCGTCGTCGCCGACAGGCTGTCGCTGACCCTGTCGCGCGCGCGGCTCCGGTTCACCGGGGCGGGGCGGAACCTCGCCTCGCAGGTGCCGACCTTCTTCGTGGCCCAGCTGCCTGCCGCCCTCTGGCGGGTGCGCTGGCTGTCGATCGCGGTGCTGCTCGTCACGGTCGTCGTGGCGACGTCGTTCGCGGTCTGGGCGGCCGGGTCTCCCGCGGTGCTCGCGTCGTTCGGCTCGGAGGAGTTCCGTCGCCAGTTCGCGACCGAGGACTTCGTGGACTACTACTCGGAGAGCGCGCCCTCGTCGTTCACGGGCCAGGTCTGGACCAACAACGCGTTCATCGCCGCCCAGTGCGTGGCGTTCGGCATCACCGGGGTCTGGGTGCCCTACGTCGTGCTGAGCAACGCCATGAACGTGGGCATCTCGGCGGGCCTGATGGCCGAGCAGGGGCGCCTCGAGTACTTCTTCCTGTACATCCTCCCGCACGGCCAGCTCGAGCTCTACAGCATCTTCGTCGCCGGCGGTGCGGGGCTGATGATCTTCTGGTCGTGGGTCGCCCCCGGCGCCCGCACCCGGGGGCAGGCGCTCGCCCAGGACGGCCGCGCGCTCGTCACCGTCGCCGTGGGGCTCATGCTGGCCCTGCTCGTGTCGGGCGTGATCGAGGGGTTCGTCACGCGCCAGGACTGGCCGTGGCCGATCAAGATCGGCATCGGCACGGTCGCGCTGGCCGGGTTCCTCGCGTACCAGTGGGTGCTCGGCGGGCGCGCGCACCGCGCCGGCCAGACCGGCGACCTCGACGAGTTCGAGGCCGGGGCGACGGAGCTCGTCGCCGGCTGACGGCGAGCAGAGGCCGCTGTGCCGGCTGACGGCGAGCAGAGGCCGCTGTGCCGGCTGACGGCGAGCGGAGGCCGCTGTGCCGGCTGACGGCGAGCGGAGGCCGCTGTGCCGGCTGAGGGCGAGCGGGGGCCGCTGTGCCGGCTGAGGGCGAGCGGGGGCCGCTGTGCCGGCTGAGGGCGAGCGGGGGCCGCTGTGCCGGCTGACGGCGAGCGGAGGCCGCTGTGCCGGCTGAGGCCCCCGGCCGAGGTCAGAGGCGGCCGGCGGCCTTGTAGGCGAGGTACCGGTCGGCGAGCGCCGGCGGCAGGTCGGCGGGCGAGCCCGACACGACGTCGGCCCCCACCTGGCCGAGTGCGGCGGCGACGCGCGCGATGTCGAGCCGGGCCCGCTCGGCGGACGCGGCGCGGTAGACCTCGTCGCGGTTCGTCCGGGTCACTGCGGCCACGGCGAGGTCGGGGTCGGTGACCGACGCCACGACGACCAGGTGCCGTCGGCTCAGCTGCGGCACGGCGGCGAGCAGGCTGCGGGCCGAGCCGGGGGAGTCGACGGGCGTGACGAGCACGACGAGCGAGCGCTGGGTGGTCACGGAGCGCACGAGGGCAGGCACGGTCGACCAGTCGGTCTCGACGAGCTCGGGCTCGATCGGGGCCATCGTCTCGACCATGGTCGACAGCAGGGCGGCTCCGGTCGCGCCCTGCACGCGTCCCCGAACGCGGCGGTCGACGACGACGAGGTCGACGTGGTCGCCGGCGCGGGACGCGAGCGCGCCGAGCAGCAGGGCGGACTCGAACGCGGTGTCGAGCCGCGGCTCGTCGTCGATGCGCGCAGCCGAGGTGCGGCCGCTGTCGACGACGATCACGACGCGTCGGTCGCGCTCGGGGCGCCACGTGCGGACGACCAGGTCGCTGCGGCGCGCCGTCGCCCGCCAGTCGATCGAGCGGACGTCGTCGCCGCGGACGTACTCGCGCAGGCTGTCGAACTCGGTGCCCTGGCCGCGGATCATGACGCTGGTGCGCCCGTCGAGCTCGCGGAGGCGGGCGAGACGGGAGGGCAGGTGGCGGCGGGACGAGAAGCGGGGGAGCACGCGGACGACGCCGGGGACGGCGTGCCCGGCCTGGCGACCCGCGAGGCGGAGCGGTCCGATCGACCGGACGGTCACCTCCTCGGCTCGGCGTTCGCCCCGGCGGAACGGGGTGAGCGTGGTGGTGGCGCGCCAGGCACGGCCGGGCCGGACGACGAGGGCACGACGCGTGACGGAGGCGCCGGCCGAGGGCTGCCAGGCGTCCCGGACGACGCCGCGCAGCGTGCGGCGGCCCTCGTTGACCACGACGAGCTCGGCCGAGGTCGTCTCGCCGAGGCGGACGGGGCCGGGCAGCTCACGACGGATCCGCAGGAGGCGCGGCGAGGCGGCCAGCGCGACGTCCAGCGCCCCGAGGGCGAGCACGAGCACGAGCCAGCCCACGAGCGCCCAGGCGCTCCCCGTCGCCACGATCGGCACGACGCCGAGCGCGACGAGCGCGACGAACCATCCGGTGACGGCCATGATCAGATCGGGACCCGCACCTGCTGCAGCACCGAGCGCAGCACGGCGTCGGCGTCGACGCCCTCGAGCTCGGCCTCCGGTCGCAGCTGCAGGCGGTGGCGCAGCACGGGCAGGGCCATCGCCTGGACGTGGTCGGGCGTGATGCGGTCGAAGCCGGTCAGCCAGGCCCAGGCCTTGCTCGCCGACAGCAGGGCGGTGGAGCCGCGGGGGCTGACGCCGATCTTGACGGACGCGCTCTCGCGGGTGGCACGGGCCAGGTCGACGACGTACGCGAGCACGTCGGGCGAGGCGCCGACCAGGCCGACCTCGGCCTGCGCCTGCGCGAGCTCGGCCGGCCCGAGCACGGGCGTCACGCCCGCGGCGCGCAGGTCGCGCGGCGAGAAGCCGGCGGCGTGGCGCGTGAGCACCTCGACCTCGGCATCGCGGGGCGGCAGGTCGAGGGTCAGCTTCATGAGGAACCGGTCGAGCTGCGCCTCGGGCAGCGTGTAGGTGCCCTCGTACTCGACCGGGTTCATCGTCGCGGCGACGAGGAACGGCTGGGGGAGCGGACGCGAGACGCCGTCGACCGACACCTGCCGCTCCTCCATGGCCTCGAGCAGCGCCGACTGCGTCTTGGGGGGAGTCCGGTTGATCTCGTCGGCCAGCAGGATGTTGGTGAAGACGGGACCGGGGCGGAACTCGAACTCGCCGGCCTTCGCGTCGTAGACGAGCGAGCCGGTGATGTCGCCGGGCATCAGGTCGGGGGTGAACTGCACGCGGTTCGTCTCGAGCGAGGTGGCGTGGCTGAGGGCGCGGACGAGCAGCGTCTTGGCGACGCCGGGGACGCCCTCGAGCAGGGCGTGGCCCTGGGCGAGCAGGGTGACGATCAGCCCGGTCACGGCGCCGTCCTGGGCGACGACGGCCTTGCCGACCTCGGTGCGCACGCGGGCGAAGGTCTGCTGGAGTTCGGTGGTCATGCGGCGGTTCTCCCGGTGGTGGTCGCAGGGCGAGGGGCGGTGGAGGCGGTCAGGAGCGAGGTCGGCCCGGGGCAGTCCGGCCAGGGGCCGGCCGGCGGACGAGGAGGCGCGGCGCCGGTCACGAGGGCGCCCCCGCCCGTGTCGTCGCCCGCTCGAGGTCGAGCAGGCTGTCGCTGAGGCGCACGAGCTCGGCGTCGTCGGCAGGGTCGGCGTCGACGAGCACGTGCCGGAGCCCACGGGGATCGGCCCCGACCAGGCCGGCGACCCGGTCGATGACCTCGTCCACCGACGACGTGGACGAGAGGCCCGTCAGGCGGGCGAGGCGGCCGAGCGACCCGATGCGCAGCTGGTCGAGGGCGTGCCGTCGCTGGCCGGAGCGCTCGTACAGCCTCGCCCGCCCCTCCGTCGTCTCGGACGCGCGGACGACGACGGGCATGCGCTCGACCACGAGGGGCCCGAGCCGTCGACCCCGCCAGACCATCGCGGCGATCGCGGTCGCGGTGAGCAGGAGCAGCACGGGCGTGACCCAGCTCGGCGTGAGCGTCGCGAGGGTGCCGGCCCCCTCGGGCACGTCGTCGACGCCGGGGAGGTACCAGACGAGCTGGTCGGACTGCCCGAGCAGGGCGAGGGCGTACGCGGCGTCGTCCGCGCCCGCCGTGGCGATCGTGCCGTTCGTGAGGGCGGTCGTCGTGCCGACGACCGTGACCCGGCGGTCGCCGTCGTCGAGCACGACGAGCCCGGAGCCGTCCGTGTCGGGATCGCGGACGCAGGTCGTCACGTCGATGCCCGCACCGGGGTCGACGCCCGCGGCGGAGTACGCGAGGCCGGCGGCGTGGACCCGCTCGACCTGCGACAGCTCGGGCACGTCGCAGCCCAGGTCACGGACCCCGTCGGCGACCTCGGCGACCGCGGAGACGCCGGGGGCGACCGCGTCCAGCGCCGTGGCACCCGGGGCGAGGAGGACGAGCGAGCTCGCGGCGTCGCCGAGCTCGCTCCACTGGTCGGCGACGAGGTACGAGCCCGCGTCGTCGACGACCACGGTGGTGTCCGGACGCGCGGCGGCCCCTCGTGCCTGGTCGAGCGACGACACGACGCGGACGGACACGCCCTCGTCGCGGAGGACCTCGACGAGCGCCTTCGCCCCGGCCGGCGCGGGGTTCTCGGGTCCGAGCGCCCGGCCGCCCGTCGCGCCCGAGCCGCTGAGGAGCACCGCCGCGACGGCGCCGATCAGCGCGAGGACGGCCAGCACGACCCAGGGCCGCGCCCGACGCGCGGAGGCACGCACCGTCGGCGTCGTCGCCGTCACGAGGCGGCCACGGGGGCGAGTCGCTCGAGCTCGAGGTCGAGCGCGCTGATCTCGCGCCAGGCGGCCTCGGAGCCGGGCCGGTCGAGGTAGCGCACGCCGTCGAAGCTGTCGGCGGCCGAGGCCAGGCGGTCGGCGAGGCCGGGGAACACCTGCCCCGCCCGGGCGCCGACCGCGCGGGCGGTCGTGCCGGGCGTCGTCGAGAGGACGTCGCGCTCGACGAGGCCGCGCGCCAGCGCACGGAACGACTCGGTGACGGCGAGCACGAGGTCGCCTGCGGCCGCCGCCTCGGCCGCGGCCCGGCGGAGGCGGTCGGCGTCCCGGTCGTCGCCCTCGCCGAAGAGCTCGGGTCCACGCGTCGAGCGCCGGTTCAGCCGGGGGACCCCGTAGACCGCGAGCACCACCACGAGGACGACGACCACGACGACGAGGAGCACCACGAGGGCCACGGCGGGCGCGCCCTCGACCCCGCCGAAGCGGATGCCGTTCAGCCAGTTCCAGAAGGCGTCGGCGGCACGGTCGAGCCAGGTGGGCTGGGCCGCGACGTAGTCGCGACCCGTGAGCTCGCGCAGCAGCAGCCGGCGCGCCTCGTCGGGGTCGGGGTCGAGAGGGGCGGCGGCCAGCACGGTCGTCGTCGGCGTCACTGCAGAGGTGCCCCGCCCTGGCCGTCGGGGCCGTGCTGCTGGCCCTGCTGCTGCGGGTGGTGCCCGGGGAACTGCTGCCCGGGCTGCTGCTGCGCAGGGGAGCGCCACGGGTCGGGCAGGTCGACCTGGCCGCGGCCGCGGGCCTCGACGTGGCGCACCAGTTCGAGGTCGAGCCCCTCGGTCCGCATCCGGCGGTCGACGTAGACGAGGCCGACGGAGGCGGCCTGGACGACGGAGCCGATGGCCGTCACGACGGCGCTGACGGCGATGGTGAGGACGTACGCGACGGCCGCGACCGCGATCGCGCTGCCGTCCACGTCGCCGGTGGGCGAGATGAGGCTGCCGAACACGCCGAACAGCAGCGAGAACGGCGCCGTGACGACCTGCGTCGCGATCTGGATCATCACGAAGACGAGCGCGACGACGCCGAAGGTGCGCCAGAACGAGCTGCGGACGAGCGACCACGACCGGGCGACGGCCGCACGCAGGGGCATGCGCTCGAGCATGAGGGCGCTCGGCACGAGGCTCAGCTTGATGGTGAGCCAGACGCCGAGCACCAGCAGGCCGAGGCCGAGGAGCACGCCCACCCCGATGCCGACGCCGATGCTCGGACCCGTGCCGACGACGACGCCGATCGCCACGACGCCGACCACGAGGCCGGCGGCGACGAGGTAGGCGAGCGTGAGCAGGGCCGACCAGCCCGTCAGCGCGCCGATCCGCCCGCGGGCCAGGGTCCAGAGGCCGCCCAGCCGGAGGCGCTCGCCGAGCAGCTGACGAGAGGTCTCGAGCACGAAGAGCCCCTGCAGCAGGGCGCTGACGACCACCGTGAGCAGCACGGGGACGAGCGTCGCGAGCACGACCGTGGCGACGGCCCCCGCCGCCACCGCGTCGCGGTCCTCGGGCAGGGCCGACTCGACGCGGGAGAACGCGAAGAAGGCGCTGCCCCCGGCGGCGCCCACGGTCACGACCAGCAGCACGACCTGCGCGAGCAGGGCGGTGCCGAAGGTGGTGCGCGGGTTGCGCCGGAACACCTGGAACGACGCGGAGAGGATCTCGCCGAACGTGAACGGACGGAGCGGCAGCAGACCCGGGCGAGGAGGCGGTGTCCAGGCACCGGGACCACCCTGCGGCTGCGGCGCGGCCTGCTGTCCGTACGCGGGCGGCTGCTGTCCGGAGGCGGGCGGCTGCTGTCCGTAGGCGGGCGACTGCTGTCCCGGGCCGGCGGCCGGAGCCGACGGAGGAGCGGGAGGCGCGGACGCGACCCGCTCGCCCCAGCGCGGTGCGTCCTGCGCCCCGGGGGCCGCCCAGTCGTTCGGATCGGTCATGGCTTCCCCCGGTGGTCCGCGCTCGAGGTCGTCCTCGCTCGTGGGCCCATGTTTCCACAGCCGCGGCGGGCGTGCCAGCCGACCTGCGCCTCCTTCGCCGCCGATCCGCGCCTCCTGCACTAATCTGGGTCGACGTGCCGCGACCCGAGCGGCCCAGCCGAAGACGGAGACCATGACCCCACGCATCCTGGTGGTGGACGACGACCCCGCGCTCGCCGAGATGATCGGCATCGTGCTCCGGGCCGACGAGTTCGAGCCGCACTTCTGCGCCGACGGCGACGGGGCGCTCGCGGCGTTCCGCGACGCCTCGCCCGACCTGGTGCTGCTCGACCTGATGCTGCCGGGCAAGGACGGCCTCGAGGTGTGCCGGGCGATCCGCGCCGAGAGCGGCGTGCCGATCATCATGCTGACGGCCAAGGGCGACACGGTCGACGTGGTCCGCGGGCTCGAGAGCGGGGCCGACGACTACGTCGTCAAGCCCTTCAACCCGAAGGAACTCGTGGCGCGGATCAGGACGCGCCTGCGTCCCCCGACCGAGCCCACCAACGACGTGCTCACGGTCGGCGACCTGCGACTGGACGTGGCGGCGCACGAGGTGCGTCGCGGCGACGCCGTCATCGCCCTGACTCCCCTCGAGTTCGAGCTGTTGCTGGCCCTCGCGTCCAAGCCGCAGCAGGTCTTCACCCGCGAGATGCTCCTGGAGCAGGTCTGGGGCTACCACTACAAGGCCGACACGCGACTGGTCAACGTCCACGTGCAGCGGCTGCGGGCGAAGGTCGAGCACGACCCGGACGCGCCGCGCATCGTCACGACCGTCCGCGGCGTCGGCTACCGCGCCGGCGGCGGGGCCTAGCAGCCCGTCGTGGCCGGGCAGGGCGCGGGCACGGGCGCGGGCTGGCGCGGCGCCGTCGTCGGTGCGCTCGGCCCCGGTGCCTGGTGGCGACGCCGGGGCGCCTGGCGGGACGTCGGCCCCCACCTGGTCACGGCGTGGCGCCGGTCGCTCGAGTTCCGCACGGTCGCCCTCACCGTCGTGCTCGCCGGGGTCGGCGCGTCGATCATCGCCACGTCCATCTCGGTCAGCATCAGCGCGAACCTGTACGACCAGCGCCGGGACCAGGTCCAGTCCGAGTCCCAGCGTGCGACGATCCTCGCCCAGTCGATCTTCGACTCGGCGACGGCCACGGAGGACGCTGACCAGGTCGAGCTCGACTCCCTGCAGAACGAGGCCCAGAGCACCATCCTCGGCTCGACGTCGAGCCCGGGCGGCACGAGCATCGCGATCCTGAGGACGCCGGGGCAGTCGACCGCGCAGACCGTGCAGGACATCGCGAGCCCCGACTTCCCCGGGGCCGAGCTGACGCCGGAGCTCCGTGAGCGCGTGGCCTCCGACACCGGCGCACTCTCGATGCAGCCCGTGGCCCTGCCCCGGGCCGACGGAGGATCCGTGCCCGGCATCGTCGTCGGCAGCACCCTCCAGGTCCCGACGGCCGGCCAGTACGAGCTCTACCTCGTCTACGACCTCAGCGACGCCGCGACGACGCTGGCGCTGATGCAGCGCACCCTCGCGCTCGGCTCGCTCGCGCTCGTCGTCCTCATCGGCGTCATCACGTACGTCGTCGCCCGGACGGTCGTCCGCCCCGTCCGCGTCGCGGCCGAGACGAGCCAGGCCATCGCGGCAGGCGACCTCGACCAGCGCATCCCCGAGAAGGGCCAGGACGTCGTCGCCACCCTGGGGCGCTCGTTCAACGGGATGGCCGACGGGATGCAGCGGCAGATCTCGCAGCTGGCCGAGCTGTCGCGGGTGCAGCAGCGGTTCGTCAGCGACGTGTCGCACGAGCTGCGCACCCCGCTCACGACGATCCGCCTCGCCGGCGACGTGCTCTACGACCAGCGCGGCTCGTTCACCCCGTCCACGGCGCGCACGGCCGAGCTGCTGCACGCGCAGGTCGACCGCTTCGAGCTGCTGTTGGCCGACCTGCTCGAGATCTCGCGCTTCGACGCGGGCGCGGTCGAGCTCGACGTCGAGAGCACCACCGTCGCCACGCTCGTCGAGGACGGCGTGGCCGAGTTCGAGCCGCTCGCCGCCGAGGCCGGCAGCGTGGTCAGCATCGACGCGCGGGGCGGGTACCTCGAGGCCGAGGTCGATCCGCGACGGCTGCGCCGCATCCTGCGCAACCTGCTCGGCAACGCGATCGAGCACGGCGAGGGCCGGCCGATCGAGGTCGAGGTCGACAGCGACGCCGAGTCCGTCGCCGTCGCCGTGCGCGACCACGGGGTCGGGATGCGCCAGGGCGACGTCGAGCGGGTGTTCGACCGGTTCTGGCGGGCCGACCCGTCTCGTCGCCGGACGATCGGCGGCACCGGCCTCGGGCTCGCCATCAGCCTGGAGGACGCCGTCCTGCACGGCGGGCGCCTCGAGGTGTGGTCGAGGCTGGGCGAGGGCAGCCGGTTCGTCGTGACGCTGCCGCGCGTGGCGGGCGCGGCCACCACCTCCTCGCCCCTGGCCGTGGTGCCGCGCGACGCGGACGACCTGGCCGGCCACGACTCGGAGCCCTGGGCGGGCGCGCTCCCCGAGGCGACGGCGACCCGACCGGCCCCGGACGGCCACGAGGAGGTGCGCCGTGCGAGGCCGTGACCGCCTGCGCGCCCTCGCGGCCGGCGTCGTCCTCGTGGCGACGGTGCTCGCGGGCTGCGCCTCCATCCCCGACAGCGGCCCGGTGCAGGAGGGCGACCCCATCACCGCCGACGTGCCGAGCGACGTCGTGTACACGCCGAAGGGCCCGGTGGCCGACAGCTCGCAGGAGCGCATCCTCCGGGACTTCATCTCGGCGGGCACGGGCCCGCAGGACAACTACGCGGTCGCGCGCGAGTACCTCTCGGCCGGCTTCGCCGACGCCTGGGACGCGCGCGCGAGCGTCACCGTCCGGCCGGGCGGCGGCGCCACGACGCGCGTCGGGGAGGACGAGCTCGAGTACGCGTTCACGGCGACGGCCACCCTCGACGGCGGCGGCCACTACGTCCCCGCCACCACCTCCGTGCCCACCAGCCTCGGCTACTCGTTCGTGCAGGAGGACGGCCAGTGGCGGATCAGCGACGCCCCGGACGGCACGGTGCTGAACCCCGCCACGTTCCAGTCGATCTTCCGGGCGCACGCGGTCTACTTCTACGACCCCTCGTTCCGGTACCTCGTGCCCGACCAGCGGTGGTTCCTCGCCCGGTCGTCGACGAGCACGCGCATCGCCTCAGCGCTCCTCGACGGGCCGTCGACCTGGCTGCAGGGCGCGGTGGTCTCCGCGTTCCCCGAGGGCACTCAGCTCTCGCTCACCGCGATCACCGTCGACGACGGCACCGCCAAGGTCGACCTCACGAGCGACGCCCTCTCGGCCTCGGACACCGCCCGCGCGCGCATGCAGGCCCAGCTGCTGGCGAGCTTCTCGACGCTCTCGACCATCACGGCGGTCGACCTCAGCGTCGAGTCGACCGTCCTCGACGTGCCCGACCTGGGCGGGTCGGCGCCCCTGCGCGACCCTACGGTCGACGCCCGGCCCCTGGTGGTCGCCGACGGGGTGCTCGGGTTCGCCTCCCGGTCGTCGGTCAGCCCCCTGCCCGGGCTCGGCCCCGTCGTCGGCGCCCTGGCGCCGACCTCGGCCGAGGCGTCGGCGGACCTGTCCGTCGTCGTCGTCGGGACGGACCGCGGCGCCCTGCGCGTGGGGGCGGACGGCTCGAGCCTGCTCGTCGACGGACGCGCAGGGCTCGCCCCGCCGACCCTCGACGACGCCGGCTGGGTCTGGTCGGTGCCGGTCGACGACGCCCGGGCCGTCACGGCCACCGGCGCGGACGGGGTGCCCCACGCCGTCACGTCCACGCTGCCCGCCGGGTCGGCCGTCGTGGCGTTCCGGGTGTCGCGGGACGGCGCCAGGGCCCTCGTGCTGCTCGACGACCAGGGCGAGTCCCGCCTCCTCGTCGTCGCCCTGCTGCGTGACTCCCGCGGCGTGCCGACGGCGCTCGGCCCCCCGGTCGAGCTGGCGGCGCCGACGGGCCGCCCCGTCGACGCGACGTGGGCCGACCAGCTGACGGTCGCCTCCCTGACCGACACGGGAGAGGGCTCGCTCGTCTCGCTCGCCGAGGTGGGCGGGGCGTCGGCGGGGTCGGGGCAGCCCTCGGGGAGCGCTACGACCATCGTCGGCGGGAACGGGTCGTCCAGCCTGCGCGTGCTGACGGCGGAGGGCTCGGTGCTCGAGCCCCGGGGGAGCAGCTGGCAGGACACGGGCGTCGTGGCGGACCTGCTCGCGACCCAGCGCTGAGCGGTCGGCCGGGGGCGTCGTCCCTCCCCGGGCGGGGTCGGCGTGACGCCGTCCACGACCGTGGCCCGTCCGGCACGGGACGGCCTGGCGACGCCGCCAGGCTGGACAGGTGCCGCTCGTCCTCCGTCCTGCCCTCGCTGCGGCCCTCCGGGGCGCCCTGGCCGCCGTGTCGCCCGTCAGCTGCGCCGGCTGCGGCGCCCCCGACCTCGAGGTCTGCGGCAGCTGCCGACGCCTCCTGCGTCCCCTGCCCGTCGAGGCGGTGCACGCCGGCCTCCGCGTCGTCACGGCGCTCCGGTACGAGTTCGAGGTCCGCGAAGCCGTCCTGGCGTACAAGCAACGCGGCCGGCTGAGGCTCGCGGCCGAGCTCGGCCCGGCCCTGCGCGCCGCGGTGGACGTCACCCTGCCCCCGGGGGCCCCGCCGACGGCGCTGGTCGCCGTGCCGCCGTCCCCGTCGGGG
This sequence comes from Frigoribacterium sp. CFBP 8766, assembly GCF_014841435.1. NCBI lineage: Bacteria > Bacillati > Actinomycetota > Actinomycetes > Micrococcales > Microbacteriaceae > Frigoribacterium > Frigoribacterium sp. CFBP 8766. The sequence goes on along the minus strand of NZ_JACYTX010000002.1, from coordinate 929,960 downwards.
CGACGGCGCCGGGGATGGGACCCGGTGACGACCCTCGCGCGGGCCGCGGGGGTCTCCGCGTCCTCGGGCGTCCTCGTCGTCCGGCCCGGCCGTTCGTCGTCCCAGAAGCGCCTCGACCGCGAACAGCGTGCCCGGGCCCGTCGGGGCAGCCTGCGCTGCCGGGTCGACCTGACGGGGCGCCGGGTGGTCGTCCTCGACGACGTCCTCACGACGGGGAGCACCGTGCAGGAGGCGCGGAGGGCCCTCGAGGACGCGGGCGCCGAGGTGGTCGCCGCGGTCTGCCTGGCGTCGACGCCGCTCGCCGCGCCCGCCGCGTCGTGACGCCTCCAGGCCGGGCTCACGGCCGCCGCAGGGCGACGCGCGGGTGGACGGGAGGTGACAGGGAGGCGTCGACCTGGCTACGGTGGGGCAAAGGCGTGAAAGGACATCCGCCTGGCTGACAGGCGGCACGTCGATAGCCATAGGAGGTCGTCATGGAAATTTCCGTCACGGGTCGAAACGTCGGCATCACCGATCGTTTCCGCGACTACGCCACTGACAAGGCCGACAAGGTGGCGCAGCTCGCCACCAAGGCGCTGGCGCTCGAGATCAAGGTCTCGCGCCACAACGAGAAGGCGAGCGGCCAGGCCGGCGACGACCGCGTCGAGCTCACCCTCATCGGCCCGGGCCCCCTCGTGCGGGCCGAGTCGACGGGAGGCGACAAGTACGTCGCCTTCGACCTCGCGGTCGCGCGGCTGCTCGAGCGGATACGCCGGGCGAAGGACCGCAAGAAGGTGCACCGGGGCCAGCACAGGCCCACGTCGCTGCAGGAGGCCTCGAGCGCCGACTTCAGCACCCTCGGGGTGGTCCCGGCCGCCGCCGAGACCCTCGACGCGGTCCGCACGGGCAGCGTCCCAACCGTGCAGGGCGAGGTGGCCGAGGAGGAGGACGAGGTCTACACGCCCGTCGTCATCCGCAAGAAGGTCTTCGCGTCGACGCCGATGACCGTCGACGACGCCCTGTACTACATGGAGCTCGTGGGCCACGACTTCTACCTCTTCATCGACTCCGAGACCGATCGCCCGAGCGTCGTCTACCGCCGCAAGGGGTGGGACTACGGCGTCATCGGCCTCGACCAGAGCGCTCCTGAGCTGCAGGAGGCGGCGACGGCCCTGAAGGCGGGCTTCGCCGGCTGACGCGGCCGACGCCCCACCGCGGCGTCGACCCAGGCGGCCACGCCTCGGGGGAGGACGGGAGGACCACGCCGGTCCTCCCTCCTCCTCCCAGGGCGGTGGCCGCTAGTCTTGTCACCATTCCGTGACCGTCCCGCGAGGGGACGGACACGTCCAGAACCAGGGAGCATCCGTTGGCCAACGTCCTAGAGAAGGTCCTCCGCGTCGGTGAAGGGCGCACACTCCGCAGGCTCAAGGCGTACGCCTCGGCCGTCAACGAGCTCGAGGACGACTTCACGACGCTCACGGACGACGAGCTCAAGAACGAGACCGTCGAGCTGCGCGAGCGCTACGCGGGCGGCGAGTCGCTCGACGACCTCCTGCCCGAGGCCTTCGCCGCCGTCCGGGAGGCCGCGAAGCGGACCCTCGGCATGCGCCACTTCGACGTCCAGCTGATGGGCGGCGCGGCGCTCCACCTCGGCAACATCGCCGAGATGAAGACCGGTGAGGGCAAGACGCTGGTCGCCACGACCGCCGCCTACCTCAACGCGATCGCCTCGCGCGGCGTCCACGTCATCACCGTCAACGACTTCCTCGCGAGCTACCAGTCCGAGCTGATGGGCCGTGTCTTCCGTGCCCTCGGCATGACGACCGGCTGCATCCTCGCCGGACAGACGCCGGCCGAGCGCCGCGAGCAGTACGCGGCCGACATCACCTACGGCACGAACAACGAGTTCGGCTTCGACTACCTGCGCGACAACATGGCGTGGCAGTCACAGGACATGGTCCAGCGCGGCCACTTCTTCGCCGTGGTCGACGAGGTCGACTCGATCCTCATCGACGAGGCGAGGACGCCCCTCATCATCTCGGGTCCCGCCTCGGGCGAGGCCAACCGCTGGTTCGCCGAGTTCGCGACGATCTCGAAGCGCCTCGTCGCCGGCACCGACTACGAGGTCGACGAGAAGAAGCGCACCGTCGGCGTGCTCGAGCCCGGCATCGAGAAGGTCGAGGACTACCTCGGCATCGACAACCTCTACGAGTCGGCCAACACCCCCCTCATCTCGTTCCTCAACAACTCCATCAAGGCGAGCGCCCTCTTCAAGCGCGACAAGGACTACGTCGTGATCAACGGCGAGGTGCTCATCGTCGACGAGCACACCGGCCGCATCCTCAGCGGCCGCCGCTACAACGAGGGCATCCACCAGGCCATCGAGGCCAAGGAAGGGGTGGAGGTCAAGGCGGAGAACCAGACGCTCGCGACCGTCACCCTGCAGAACTACTTCCGCCTCTACAAGAAGCTGTCGGGCATGACGGGAACGGCCGAGACCGAGGCCGCCGAGTTCATGAGCACCTACAAGCTCGGCGTCGTCCCCATCCCCACGAACAAGTCGATGCAGCGCATCGACCAGACCGACCTCGTCTACAAGAACGAGACCGCCAAGTTCGAGCAGGTCGCCGAGGACATCGTCGAGCGCCACGAGAAGGGCCAGCCCGTGCTGGTCGGCACCACGAGCGTCGAGAAGAGCGAGTACCTGTCCCGCCTCCTCGCGAAGCGCGGCGTCAAGCACGAGGTGCTGAACGCCAAGAACCACGCCAGGGAGGCGGCGATCGTCGCCCAGGCCGGTCGCTTCGGCTCGGTCACGGTCGCGACGAACATGGCCGGTCGAGGCACCGACATCATGCTGGGCGGCAACGCCGAGTTCCTCGCCGTCGCGGAGATGAACACGAAGGGCCTCAGCCCTTCCGACACGCCGGACGAGTACGAGGCCGCCTGGGACGACGTCTTCGCGGCCAAGAAGGCCGAGGTCGCCACCGAGGCCGAGAAGGTGATCGAGGCCGGTGGTCTCTACGTGCTCGGCACGGAGCGCCACGAGTCGCGTCGCATCGACAACCAGCTGCGCGGACGCAGCGGCCGACAGGGCGACCCGGGCGAGAGCCGGTTCTACCTGTCCCTCACGGACGACCTGATGCGCCTGTTCAACTCGGGCGCCGCCGAGTCGCTGATGGGCCGCGGCAACGTGCCGGACGACCTCGCGATCGAGAACAAGATCGTCGGTCGTGCCATCCGCTCGGCCCAGTCGCAGGTCGAGTCGCGCAACGCCGAGATCCGCAAGAACGTCCTCAAGTACGACGACGTCCTGAACCGTCAGCGCGAGGCCATCTACGGCGACCGTCGACACATCCTGGAGGGCGACGACCTGCAGGACCGCTCGCAGCGGTTCCTCGAGGACGTCGTCAACGAGGTCATCGACCAGCACACGGGGGAGGGCAGCCCCGACGACTGGGACCTCGACGCCCTCTGGACCGAGCTGCGGACCCTGTGGCCCATCTCGATCACCATCGACGAGGTCATCACCGAGGCAGGATCCAAGGGCAAGGCGACGCGCGACTTCCTCGGCCAGGAGATCCTCTCCGACGCCAAGGTCGCCTACGGTGCCCGCGAGGAGACCCTGGGCGAGCCCGCGATGCGCGAGCTCGAGCGCCGCGTCGTGCTGTCGGTCATCGACCGGCGCTGGCGCGACCACCTGTACGAGATGGACTACCTCAAGGACGGCATCGGCCTGCGGGCCATGGCCCAGCGCGACCCGCTGGTCGAGTACCAGCGCGAGGGCTACGCGCTCTTCCAGAGCATGATGGGCCAGATCCGCGAGGAGTCGGTCGGGTTCCTGTTCAACCTCGAGGTCGAGGTCCAGTCCCAGGTCGGCGCCGCGGAGACCCCCGTCATCGCCGCCAAGGGCCTCGACGGCGAGAAGCAGCAGCCGAAGCTCGAGTACTCCGCCCCGAACATCGCGGGCGAGGTCGAGGTCCGCGACCAGCGCGGGCGCCTCGAGCAGGCCGCGACGGCCAAGGCGCAGAAAGCCCAGGACGACGCCGAGCGCGGCGACGATCCCGAGGTCGCGGCTGCGCAGGCGACCACCACGTCCAAGTCGGCTGCCCGCGGGGCCTTCGGCCAGACGCAGGGCGGCGGGGCGGCTGGCTCGCCGGTCAACCGCGCGGAGCGTCGCGCAGCCGGCAAGAAGAACGGCTGACGCCGCCGGGAGGACGCTGCCCGCACGACCCTGACGGGGCCGCTCACCTCCGGTGGGCGGCCCCGTCGCCGTCGGCGGGGTGTCGTGGTGCCGGTCGGAGGCTCTGCTCGTCAGAGGATGTGCAGCGCGCTCGCCTGCCAGCGCCCGCCGACGATCTCGAGCCGGATCGCGACGGCCCGCGCGCGACCCCGACCGTGCACGACCACGACCGTCTCGGCGACGCCCGGCACGGGACGGGCGACCTTCACCGTGCCGATCCGGAGGACGGGCCGGACGGGTCGGTCGGCGAGCACGGAGCGCGCCCGGGTCGACAGCTGGACCCGAGCGCGCAGCACGGCGTGGACCTCGGCCGTGACCCACCGGGTCAGCTGCTGGAGGTCACGAGCGCCGGCGAGCACCTCGAGCACCGACCGCGCGAGGCCCTCGGCGGCGAGGCCCGGGTCGAGCTCCGGCTCACGCGGAGCTGTCTGCTCAGGGGGGAGCGGCTCCGGGGGGAGCGGCTCGACGAGGAACAGCTCGGCAGGACGGTGAGGCCCGTCCGTCCGTCGTTCGGGCTCGTCCAGCCCACGTGGCTCGTCGGGCTCGGACGACAGGAGGGCGAGAGGGAGAGTCATGGGGCTCGGACTTTCGTCGGTGGTGTGGCGTTCAACATATGACATGTGCAGACGGGTCTGTCCCGACCTGCCGTCGCTGTGGACAAGTCGTGGGTGCGCGACGGGTGCGCGGCCCACGGCCGACGGTCGACGGAGGTCGACTTAGACTGGACGGGTGTCGACGCTCAGTGATCTCGTTCTCGCCCAGGGCCGCTCCAGCGAGGCCGACGTCGAGTGGCTGCACCTCCTGGTCGGCGACTGGCAGCTCCTCGCCGACCTCGCCTTCGCCGACATGGTGCTGTGGGTCCCCACGGACACCGACAGCTACGTGGCCGTCGCCCACGCGCGGCCCTCGAGCTCGGCCACGCTCTTCTACCGCGACTTCGTCGGCCAGGAGGTGCGCCCCGAGTGGCGCTCCCAGATCCAGCAGGCCTTCGAGACGACGCGCATCGTCGACTCGGCGGCGCCCGACTGGTACGAGGAGACACCCACCCGCGTCCGGGCCGTGCCCGTCCTCCGCAGGCTCGGCGCGAGCCGGCCCGACGTGACGGAGGCGCCCATCGCGGTGATCACGCGACACACGAACCTGAGCGAGGCGCGCACGCCGAGCCGTCAGGAGCTCACGTTCAACCAGTGCAGCAACGACCTGTTCGCGATGATCGCCGCGGGGGACTTCCCCGATCTCGGCGCACCGACCGGCCCTCGCCGAGGCGCGCCCCGCGCCTCCGACGGCCTGCTGCGCCTCGACGTCGACGGCATGGTCACCTTCGCGAGCCCGAACGGCCTGTCGGCGTTCAACCGGATGGGCTTCGCCGGCGAGCTCGAGGGCGAGTCGCTCGCCGAGGTGACGACCGGGCTGCTGCAGGGCAAGCTCGTCATCGACGAGTCGCTCCCGCTCGTCGTCACGGGGCGGGCGCCGTGGCGCACGGACATCGAGGCGCGAGGCGTGACGGTCTCGTTGCGAGCCATCCCGCTGCGCGACAAGGGCGAGCGCGTGGGCGCCGTCGTGCTCTGCCGCGACGTCACCGAGCTCCGTCACCAGGAGCGCGAGCTCATCACGAAGGACGCGACGATCCGCGAGATCCACCACCGCGTCAAGAACAACCTGCAGACCGTCGCGTCGCTGCTGCGGATCCAGGCCCGACGGACGCACACGGACGTGGCCCGCGAGGCCCTGACCCAGGCCATGCGCCGCGTGGCGTCGATCGCCGTCGTCCACGACACGCTGTCCGAGGGGCTCAGCCAGAACGTCGACTTCGACACGGTCTTCGACCGGGTCCTCATGTTGATCACCGAGGTGGCGTCGAGCCACGCCACCACCGTGCGCCCCACCAGGACCGGCAGCTTCGGCGCCCTCCCGAGCGAGTACGCGACCCCGTTGGCGCTGGCGCTCACCGAGCTCGTGACCAACGCCGTCGAGCACGGCCTCGACGGCCGCGACGGAGTCGTCGAGATCTCGGCCGAACGGGACGACGAGCAGCTGACGGTGAAGGTGCGCGACGACGGCGTCGGCCTGCCCGAGGGCAAGGTCGGCTCCGGTCTGGGCACGCAGATCGTCAGGACGCTCATCCAGGGCGAGCTCGGCGGAACCATCGACTGGCACACGCTCGTCGGGAACGGCACCGAGGTCACCATCGAGATCCCGTTCCGGTGGCTGACCCGGTCCTGACGGCCGGGCCTGACGCGCCAGGCGTCACGGCTCTGCGGGCTGGACGCGACGAGGCCGGCCCCCCGTGGGGGAGCCGGCCTCGTGGTCGTCCTGCCGTCGTCTAGCTGGCGCGACGGGCGCGGGCGGCGCGGCGCTTCAGCGCTCGGCGCTCGTCCTCGCTGAGCCCGCCCCAGACGCCGGAGTCCTGACTGGTCTCCAGGGCGTACTGCAGGCAGGTCTCGGTGACCGTGCAGCGACCGCAGACGGTCTTGGCCTTGTCGATCTGGTCCACAGCGGGGCCCGTGTTCCCGACCGGGAAGAACAGCTCCGGGTCAGCGGTCAGGCAGGCGGCTTTGTCACGCCAATCCATCGATGGGTACTCCTTTGGGTGCTGGACCGGGCACGTCGAAGCGCCGGGTTCCGGTGGGGGGAAGAAAGCCGAGAGACTTCGATTCATTGGGAGGCGCGCACCACGACGTACGCGTCACTTCGACCTCGAATATGGTCGCATACTGGAACCGCCAGATCAAGGATTCTCAGGAGGGATCGAGCGTGACCGAGCAGTCCGGAGACACCCCTCCCGAGAGGACAGGTCGTTCTGCGACACCGTCGCGACCCGCCCTCTTCTGGCTGCTCGTCCTGCTGCTCGCGGCCGAGGCCGCGCTGCTCGCCGTGGCGACGGCGTACCTGCTGATCGAGATCCTCACGGTGCAGCCGGACTCCTACGCGGCCGCCGCGGCGATCCTGCTGCTCACCCTCCTCGCCACGGTCTGGCTCGGCGCCATCGTCGTCGGCGCGCTCCGGGGCCGAGGCTGGATCAGGGGAGCCGCGATCGTGTGGCAGGTGCTGCAGATCGCCGTCGGCGTCGGCAGCCTGCAGGGCACCTTCGCCAACCCCTCCGTGGGGCTCTGGCTCATCGTGCCCGCCGTGCTCGTCGTGGTGCTGCTGCTCGTCCCCAGCGTCGTCGCCGTGACCTCTGCACGCGACGACGCCCCGCCTCGCACCTACTGAACGGCGCGGCAGGGCGGAGCGGGGCGTCGTCGGGAGGGCTCAGTCGAGGCCGAGCTTCTTCCGCAGCGACGCCACGTGGCCCGTCGCCTTCACGTTGTACAACGGGAGCTGCACCACGCCCTGCTCGTCGAGCACGAAGGTCGACCGGATCGTGCCGGTGACGACGCGGCCGTAGTTGTTCTTCTCGCCCCAGGCCCCGTACTCCTGGTGCACCGTCAGCTCCGGGTCGGACAGCAGGGGGAAGTTCAGGCCCTGCTCGTCCTTGAACCGGCGGAGCGCCTCCGGGGCGTCCTTCGACACGCCCAGCACCTGGTAGCCCGAGCCCGCCAACGAGTTGATGTTGTCGCGGAAGTCGCACGCCTGCGTCGTGCAGCCCGGCGTCGACGCCGCCGGGTAGAAGTACACGATCACCTTGCGGCCCGCGAAGTCCGACAGCGAGACGGGCGCGCCCGACTCGTCGTCGAGGGTGAACGGGGGCGCCGCGGCGCCCTTCTCGAGCTTCGTGGACATGGTGCTCCGATCTCGCGGCGCGCAGGGGCACCGGTGGTTCTCAGGGGGTCGATTCTCATGCTAGAGTCATTCCTCGTTGCGCCACGCCGCGCAGCACGCACCTCTAGCTCAATTGGCAGAGCAACTGACTCTTAATCAGTGGGTTCTCGGTTCAAGTCCGAGGGGGTGCACCACAAAATCGGTCCCCCGTGTTCGAAGCTTCGCTTCTTCGCGGGGGATTTTGTTCGACGCCTTTCGTCGCCTCCGGCGACGTGCGGCTCGGGCCGGGCGGTGCCGAGACTCGTGCCGCCAGGTGCTGGTGTGTCGGGGCTCGGGGCGGCGCTTCGCTGGCCCCCTTCGGCGACAGGCGGGTCGGGCGGCGCTTCGCTGGCCCCCTTCGGCGAGAGATGGGTCGGGCGGCGCTTCGCTGGCCCCTTCGGCGACGGTGGGGTGGGGGCGGCGCTTCGCTTGCCCCTTCGGCGGAGGTGGGGTGGGGGAGGGGCGGGGCGGGCCTAGGGTGGCCGGATGGCGACTGTTGTGGTGGTGCGGCACGGGCGGACGACGGCGAACGCGACGGGGGTGCTCGCGGGGCGGACTCCCGGGGTGCTGCTCGACGACGTCGGACGGCAGCAAGCGGCGGCGACCGGAGCACGGCTGGCCGTGGTGCCCTTCGCCCGGGTCGTGACCTCACCGCTCGAGCGGTGCCGGGAGACGACCGAGGCCATCGTGGCGCAGCAGTCCGCCGACGCCGCCTTCGACGTGCTGGTCGACGACGCGATCACCGAGTGCGACTACGGGGACTGGCAGGGCCGGCCCCTCTCGGAGCTCGCGGGCGAGGACCTCTGGCAGACGGTCCAGCGTCAGCCCTCGGCCGTGACCTTCCCGGGCGGCGAGACGATGTCGGGCATGCAGCACCGCGCCGTCAGCGCGATCCGCGCCCACGACGCCGCGGTCGAGCAGGAGCACGGGCCGGGAGCCGTCTGGCTCGCGGTCAGCCACGGCGACGTCGTCAAGTCCGTCCTCGCCGACGCGCTCGGCGTGCACCTCGACCTGTTCCAGCGCATCTCGGTCGGACCAGCCTCCGTGTCGATCCTGCGGTACGGCGCGCACCGCACCGACGTCCTCGCCACCAACACCGACGGAGGCGACCTCAGCTGGCTGCGGGGCTCGGCGCCGAGCGCCGACGCCGCGGTCGGGGGAGGCGCGGGCACCGTCTGAGAGCCGGCCCGGACACCCGTCCGCACCGCTCGTAGGATGGCCCCATGCCCACCATCGTCCACGGGTTCGACTGGCCCGACCGCGTCGTCGTCGGCACCGTCGGGCTGCCCGGAGCCCGCACCTTCTACCTCCAGGCCCGCGACGGCCGACGCGTCGTCAGCGTCGCCCTCGAGAAGGAGCAGTCCGCCGTCCTCGCGCACAAGATCGACGAGATCCTCGACGAGGTGCGCCGCGTCGAGGGGAACCCCGCCAGCGTGCCCGAGACGACGCCCGAGGAGCTCGTCGACCACGCGCCCCTGGACCAGCCGGTCGAGGCCGAGTTCCGTGTCGGCGCCCTGAGCCTCGGCTGGGACCCGTCCACCGCCCAGGTCGTCGTCGAGGCCTACCCCCTCGCCGATCCCGGCGACGACCTCGACGTCGACCTCGATGCGGACGACGCCGTCGAGCCCGTCGAGATGATGACCCTGAGGCTCCCCGTCGGCACCGCCAGGGCCTTCGCCGCCCGCACCCTCGAGGTCGTGGGCGCCGGCCGCCCGCTCTGCCCCCTCTGCGGCGCGCCCATGGACCCCGAGGGCCACGTCTGCGCCGTCCCCGGCGACTCCTGGTGACGACCGGGCCCGACCTGGTGACGGGGGAGCTGACGCTCACGGGCCGGGTGACCACCGCCTCCAACGCGACGTTCGTCGGCGAGATCGAGGGCGTGGTCGTCGTCTACAAGCCGATCGCGGGCGAACGCCCCCTGTGGGACTTCCCGGACGGCGACCTCGCCTCCCGCGAGGTCGCCTCCTGGCACGTGTCCGAGGCCCTCGGCTGGGACGTCGTGCCGCGCACCTGGCTCCGTGACGGCCCCCTCGGCCCCGGCATGGTGCAGCTCTGGTGCGACGTCGACCCCGAGCAGGACGCCGTCGACCTGCTGCCCTCGGTCGACGTGCCCGAGGACGGCTGGCGCACGGTGCTCGAGGGCCTCGACGAGGACGACGAGCCGGTGGCGCTCGTCCACGAGGACTCGGCCGCCCTCCGCCGGATGGCCGTCTTCGACGTCGTCGTGAACAACGCAGACCGCAAAGGCGCCCACGTCCTGGCGATGCCGGACGGCCGACGACACGGAGTCGACCACGGTCTGACCCTGCACGCCGAGCACAAGCTCCGCACCGTCCTCTGGGGCTGGGCAGGCGAGCCCCTGACCGGCGACGAGCTCGACGGCGTCGCCCGGGTCGAGCAGCAGCTCGACGGTGAACTGGGCGCCGTCCTCGGCGGGCTGGTCACCGAGGCCGAGCTCGCGGCTCTCCGCGCCCGGTGCAGCCGTCTGCGGTCGACGGGCGCCTTCCCCGAGCCCGAGGGCCAGGCGCCCGCCGTCCCGTGGCCGCTGTTCTGACCCCGGCTACCTGAGCGCCGCGGACTAGTCCTGTCCGCGGTCGTCACGGGGCAGCTGCGACGACGCGTCGCGACCGGTGACCGGGTAGGGGCCCGTCATGCCCTCACGCAGCCGTGCTGCCGCGAGGATGCGGTCGCGCTGGAGGTGCCAGCCGAGCACCAGCAGGGGGATGATCACGACGAGCGACATGACGGTGAACGAGCCGATCGGCCAGTCGATCGCCATCAGCACGATGACCGCGAGCAGGAACGCCAGCGTGAGATAGCTCGTCACGGGGGCGCCGGGGAGGCGGAACGACGGCTCCTCGGCCTTGCCCTCCTTGGCCCACTGCCGCAGCCTCATCTGGCAGAGGATGATCGTGCCCCACGCGGTGAGGATGCCGAGCGAGGCGATGTTGAGGACGATCTCGAACGTCGTGTTCGCGCCGACGACCGCGTTGAGCACGACGCCGAGCAGGGTGATGCTCGCGGTGAGCAGGATGCCGCCGAAGGGCACGCCGCCCTTCGACATCTTGGTCGTGAACTTGGGCGCCGAGCCGTTCATGCCCATCGAGTGCAGCACGCGCCCGGTCGAGTACAGGCCCGCGTTGAGGCTCGAGAGAGCGGCGGTGACCACCACGAAGTTCATGATCGAGCCGGCCACCTCGCCCACCTCGGGGCTGCCGATGCTGCCGAAGAACGTGACGAACGGGCTCTGCCCCGCCTCGTACGACGTGTAGGGAAGCAGCAGCGACAGCAGCACGAGGCTGCCGACGTAGAAGACCGCGATGCGGATGATGACGGTGTTGATCGCGCGGGGCACGACCTTCTCGGGGTGCTGCGTCTCGCCGGACGCCGTGCCGACGAGCTCGATCGCCGCGTAGGCGAACACGACGCCCTGGACGACGATGACCGCGGGCAGGATGCCGTTCGGCAGGATCCCGCTCGCCGCGATCACCGACCAGCCCGTGTCGATCGACTCGCCGCCGCTCGTCACGGGGAACGACGCGGCGAGCCAGACGACCCCGACGACGAGGAACACCACGAGGGCGGCGACCTTGATGATCGCGAACCAGAACTCCATCTCGCCGAAGACCTTGACCGCCAGCAGGTTGACGGACAGCACGACGGCGAGGGCCACGAGGGCGAGCAGCCAGTCCGGAGCAGAGGTGAAGGCGCTCCAGTAGTGCAGGTAGAGCGCCACGGCGGTCACGTCGACGATGGCGGTCATCGCCCAGTTGAGGAAGTACATCCAGCCGGCGGCGTAGGCGGCCTTCTCGCCGAAGAACTCACGGGCGTACGAGACGAACGAGCCCGAGGAGGGGCGGTGCAGCACGAGCTCGCCGAGGGCGCGCAGGATGAAGAAGGCGAAGACGCCGCAGATCGCGAAGACGATCGCGAGCGCGGGCCCCGCCGAGGCGAGACGGCCGCCGGCGCCGAGGAACAGCCCCGTGCCGATCGCGCCGCCGATGGCGATCATCTGGAGCTGGCGCGGCTTGAGGCCCTGGTGGAATCCCTCCTGCTCGTGCGAGAAATCCTGGGGGACGTGGTCGGGGGAGGCGGCGGGGCCTCCCTCGTTCGAGGGACTCGTCATGGGACGACCGTAGACCCCTCGGTGCACGATGTGCACCTTCCCTGGCCGCAGCGCGCGGGGCCAGGAGGCGCGGCCCGGTGCGTGCAGGCTCTGTAACGATGGGGTCTCGATCGAGATCCCCGCAGGCACGGGCGACACGCCGTCGCGGGGGACGCGCACGGTCCCCCGCGCGGGGGTCGGCGACTTGGTCGTCACGTGTCGTCCACGCTACCGTCGTGTCGACCCGGTCACCCGGGTCCGTCATCATCAGGACGCGCTGCCGTCGGCCCCCACGACCACCGGGCCGAGGCGACGTACGGTCTGGTGGCGCCGGCGCCGGTCCCGTGACCGGCCCAGCGGGGTACGGGTTCGCGAGGCAGACCAGGCACGACGCCGGTCACGCGCCGCTTGAGCCGGTCCGTCCCGCACGTGCCGTCGACCCGTCCGCCCGACCTGGACGCCGCCGACGGCTCCGGCCCGAGCGGCCGGACGCCCCTCTCGGCGTGCGCATGGAGAGCCCGTGACCACCACCCCCGCAGTGCGAGCCCGGAACCTGTACAAGGTGTTCGGCCGCCGCCCCAAGGACGCCGTGACCCGCCTGGAGGCGGGCGCCACCCGAGCCGAGGCCGCGTCCCTCGGCACGGCTGCCGTCATCGACGCCTCCTTCGACGTGCAGCCCGGCGAGATCTTCGTCGTGATGGGCCTGTCCGGCTCCGGCAAGTCGACGCTCATCCGGATGCTGAACGGCCTGCTCGAGCCCACCTCCGGCTCGGTCGAGGTGTCGGGGTCCGCCATCTCCGACGTGCCCGCCGCGCGCCTCCGCGAGGTGCGGCGTCAGAACGTGTCGATGGTGTTCCAGCACTTCGCGCTGCTGCCGCACCGCACCGTGCTCGACAACGTCGCCTACGGCCTCGAGGTCCAGGGCGTCCCCAAGGCCGACCGTCTCGCCAAGGCGAGGGAGATGACCGAGGTCGTCGGCCTCGGCGGCTGGGAGGACAAGCTGCCCTCCGAGCTGTCGGGCGGCATGCAGCAGCGCGTCGGCCTGGCCAGGGCGCTCGCCGCCGAGACCGACATCCTGTTGATGGACGAGGCGTTCAGCGCCCTGGACCCGCTCATCCGCCGCGAGATGCAGGAGCAGCTCCTCGAGCTGCAGGCGACCCTCGGCAAGACGATCGTCTTCATCACCCACGACCTCAACGAGGCGATGTTCCTCGGCGACCGGATCGCCGTCATGCGCGACGGCCGCATCGTGCAGATCGGCACGCCGGAGGACATCCTCACCGACCCGGCGAACGACTACGTCGCCCAGTTCGTGCAGGACGTCGACCGTGCGCGGGTGCTCACCGCGTCGAGCGTGATGGAGCCGGCCCGCGCCGTGGTCCAGCTGACGGCCGGCCCGCGGGGCGCGCTCCGCACGCTGCGTGACCTGCAGACCGCGGCGCTGTTCGTGCTCGGCCGCGACCGCAAGCTGCTCGGCTGGGTGCGCGACGGCCACGTGATGCGCCAGGTCAAGGCCGCCGACACCGACCTCGCCTCGATCGTCAACGCCGAGTTCGCGAAGGTCGGCCCCGACGCCGCCCTCGTCGACCTCTTCGAGCTGGCCGTCGAGAGCCCCCTGCCCATCGCCGTGGTCGACGACCGCGACCGCCTGATCGGCGTCATCCCGCGCGTCACGCTGCTCGCCGCGCTCGGCGGGGTCGACACCTCGACGTCCCCGATCCCGGTGCTCGAGCCCGTGACCCGCTACTCCGAGAGCGAGCTCGACGAGACCCTCGCCGCACCTGCCGGCGTCCCGACCGCGACCACCGAGGGAGCCCTCCGATGAACGAGTACCTGCGCATCCCCTTCGGCGACGCCGTCGCCGTCGTCGTCGAGTGGGTCACCACCTACCTCGGCGGCTTCTTCTCCGTCATCCGCGCCATCGTCACGTTCTTCTACGAGTGGGTCGAGTACGCCCTGAGCGCACCTCCGTTCTGGGCGGTCGTCGTCGTGGTCGCGGCCCTCGCGTTCCTCGCCAAGGGCTGGAAGTTCGGCCTCGGCACCGCGGCAGGCCTCCTCTTCATCGGCACGCTCGGCCAGTGGGAGAACGCCATGTCGACGCTCGCGCTGGTCCTCGTCGCGGGAGCCGTCGCGATCGCCCTCAGCATCCCGCTCGGCGTGCTCGCGGCCAAGTCGAACCTGGCGTCGCAGATCATCCGGCCCGTCCTCGACTTCATGCAGACGACGCCGGCGTTCGTCTACCTGATCCCCGCCCTGCTGCTGTTCCGGATCGGCGTCGTCCCCGGCATCGTCGCGACCGTCGTGTTCGCGATGGCTCCCGGCGTCCGGCTCACCGAGCTCGGCATCCGCGGGGTCGACGAGGAGGTCGTCGAGGCCGGCCACGCCTTCGGCTCGTCGCCGTGGCGCATCCTCCGCCAGATCCAGCTGCCCCTCGCGAAGCCGAGCATCATGGCCGGCGTCAACCAGGTCATCATGCTCTCGCTCTCGATGGTCGTCATCGCCGGCATGGTCGGTGCGGGCGGGCTCGGCGGCGACATCGTCGCGAGCCTCAACCGGATCGACATCGCGCTCGGGGCGGAGGCCGGCATCTCGGTCGTCGTGCTCGCGATCATCCTCGACCGGATGACGGCCGCCCTCGGCGCGGACCGTCGGGCACGGCGACGCCCCCTCCGCAGCGGTGCAGGCCGGGACGACGCTCCCGCCCCGTCGCCGAGCACCCAGGAGGCGCGCACCGCCGACAGCGAGCAGCCCGTCCCCGTGGGGGCCGGCGCGTGATGCCGCGTCCCAGCACCAGCACCAGCACCAGCACCTCGAACACACCGATCGTCCCCGGAAGGACACCCATGAAGAAGCGCACCATCGCCGCCTCCGTCGCCCTCGGCACGACCGCCGTCCTCGGCCTCGCCGCCTGCTCGCCCCCCGGGAGCTCGTCCTCGGCCGAGACCCTCGACAACGGTGACAAGAGCGTCGTCGAGCTGGCCGTCTTCAACGGCTGGGACGAGGGCATCGCCGCCTCCTGGCTCTGGAAGTCGGTGCTCGAGGACGAGGGCTACACCGTCAACCTCCAGATGGCCGACGTCGCCCCCGTCTACTCGGGCCTCACCACCGACGACTACGACGTCGTGCTCGACACCTGGCTGCCGACCACCCACGCGGACTACGTCGAGCAGTACGGCGACGACCTCACCGACCTCGGCGCGTGGAACGAGGACGCGAAGCTCGCGGTCGCGGTCAACGCCGACGCCCCGATCGACTCGATCGAGGAGCTGAACGCGAACGCGGACCTCTTCGGCGGCTCCATCGTCGGCATCGAGCCCGGCGCCGGCCTGACGACGGCCGTGCAGGACGCGACCATCCCCGACTACGGCATCGACGCCCTCGAGCTGCAGACGTCGTCCACGGCGGCCATGCTCACCGAGCTGAAGAGCGCCACCGAGGCCGGCGAGAACATCGCCGTGACCCTGTGGAGCCCGCACTGGGCCTACGACGCGTTCCCGATCAAGGACCTCGCCGACCCGAAGGGCACGCTCGGCGACGCCGAGGGCATCCACTCGTTCGGCGGCAAGAGCTTCACGGCGAACTTCCCGCAGCTGACCGAGTGGCTCGAGGGCTTCGAGATGGAGACCGAGACCCTCTCGTCGCTGGAGAACGCCATGTTCAACAGCGGCGTCGACGGCAGCGACTACACCGAGGTCGTCGACCAGTGGATCACCGAGAACCAGGACTACGTGGACGGCCTCACCAGCTGACCCGCACCTCCTCGTCCCGCGATCTGCGGGCACGATCGTCCCCGTCCGGCCCTGCCGGGCGGGGCGTCGTCGTACCCCTGTGCCGGGCGTCCGCACAGGCGGACCACCGGGGACGCACGGCAGAGCCCCAGGGGAGAACAGGGGAGGCGCGGGTACCGTCGATCTCGCACGTCCCCCACGAAAGGCACCACCCCGTGACCACGATCGCCGTCGAGCCCCTCCGCCGCAGCGCGCAGCTCAGTACCCGGATCGTCTCCGGCGGGCTCGTCCAGGTGTCGACTCCCGACCGTGTCCTCGGCCACGTCCGCGACGAGGGCGGCGTGCACGTGGCCCTCAAGGGGCCGAACCCGGCCTGGGCCGAGGAAGTCGGCCGCTACACGACGCTCGGCATGGCCCTCGAGGCGCTGCGCCTCCGCAAGCGCTCCGTCTGACCCTCCGTCGGGGGCATCGTCGTCGGCAGGCCCGAGGTCGGTGACGGGTCCGTCAGCCGCCCACGCCCGCGAAGAACGACGTGAGCTCGCGGTCGATCCGGCTCCGCGCCTCCTCGTCGCTGATCGACGGCTCTCCGTCGCCCGGCTGCTCGCCGTAGCTGCCGAACTGGGCATGGGCGAGGCCCGGGACCTCGACGACGGTCGCGTCGGCCGGGAGCATGTCGCGGTACCGCTCGATGTCGTCGGGCGTGCTCAGGCCGTCCTCGCCGCCGCCGAGGCTGAGCACCGGCAGATCGTCGCGGCCCGAGAGGTCGGTCGTCGCGCAGTACGAGCCGAAGAGGACGAGGCCGTCGACGGCCGGGTCGTCGGCGGCGTACTGGCAGGCGCGCACCCCGCCGAGGGAGTGCCCGCCCACCGCCCAGTTCGTGATCTCGGGCGCGAGGTCGGTGAAGTGGCTGAGCGGACGAGGATCGAGGACGCCGAAGCCGAGCACCGGGCGCTCGACGACCACCGTGACGCCGGTGGCGACGAGCCCGGCGAGCACCTGCTCGTAGGCCTGCGGGTCGACGCGGGCGCCGGCGACGAAGACGAGGCCCTGGTCGAGCGCCGTCGTCCGGGCCGGGCGCATGACGACGACGTCGGGCTGGTCGACGACGTCGACCCGGGGGTCGTCCGCGACGGCGGCCAGCGGGGAGGCGGTGGCCGACATCGGCGTCTTGGCCCAGACGAAGAAGCCGGTCGCCACCAGGACGACCACGGCGAACAGCACGAGAGCCACGGCCTTCAGCACGCGACGCGTCCGGCTGCGCGGCGAGCCGCGGCGTCGGCGTCCGGGAGGTGACGAGGACGTGGCGTCGTCGTGACGGGAACCTGTGGATCGACTCACGGTCCCAGTCTGACGGCACCGAGGTCGGCCGGGCGTCCTCCCGGTGCGACAGGGTGGACGGATGCCCTGGATCCAACTGCTCATCTCGGTGGCCGCTGCCGTCGTGCTCACCTTCGTCGTCTCGGCCGCGGTCGGCCTCGTCGTGGGGCTCGTCGCGAAGAAGAAGGAGTGGGCGAAGGCGCTCGTCGAGCGCATGCGCCGTCCGTTCCGCTGGACGCTGCTCGTCGTCCTCCTCACGATCGCCCTCCGCACCTCCCTGCCTGCCCTGCTCGGCTCCCCGTACGCCGGGGACGACGTCGTGGCGCAGCTCTTCCGCGTCGCCGTGATCGTCGTCGTGGCCTGGTTCGTCGGCGCGCTGGCTCTGTTCTTCGAGGACCTGGGGCTCGCGCGCTACCGGATCGACACCGCCGACAACCGGATCGCGCGACGGGTGCGCACCCAGGTGCTGATCCTCCGTCGCCTGACCATGGTCGTCGTGGTCGTCATCGCGGCCGGTGCGATCCTGCTGGGCTTCCCCGGGGTCGAGGCGGTCGGCGCGAGCGTCCTCGCGAGCGCCGGGCTGGTCTCGGTCGTCGCGGGCCTCGCCGCGCAGTCGACCCTCGCGAACGTGTTCGCGGGGATCCAGCTCGCCTTCAGCGACGCGATCCGCATCGACGACGTCGTGGTGGTCGAGGGCCAGTGGGGCCTGATCGAGGAGATCACGCTCTCGTACGTGGTCGTGCACATCTGGGACGACCGCCGCCTCGTGCTGCCGTCGACCTACTTCACCACCACGCCGTTCGAGAACTGGACCCGCCGCAACAGCGAGCTGCTCGGCGCCGTCGAGCTCGACCTCGACTGGCGCGTCGACCCCGGGGCGATGCGCGACGAGCTCGACCGCATCCTCGAGCGCACCGACCTCTGGGACCGCCGGACGAAGGTGCTCCAGGTGACCGACGCGACCGGCGGCTGGGTGCGCGTCCGGGTGCTCGTCACCGCCAAGGACGCCGGCACCCTCTTCGACCTGCGCTGCCTCGTGCGCGAGGACCTCGTCTCGTGGCTGCACCGCGTCTCGCCCCAGGCCGTGCCGCGCACCCGCGTGCAGACGGTCGAGGCCGAGCCCGAGCCGGCGACCCGTCGTCCCGCACGGTCCACCTCGGACGCAGGCGGGCTCTTCTCGGGCGACAACGCGGGCTCGGAGCGCACCCAGCTCTTCACCCAGGCGATCCCGATCCAGCGCGACGCCGACCCCGAGCCGCGGCCCTACGCCGCGACGATGGGCGCTGAGGACGAGCGCGACCCGCGCGTCGACCGCTCGTTCGACGGCCGCCCGACCGGTCGCCCCGACCGCTGAGCCCGGTCCGCAGGCACGAAGGAGGCGCGCCCCCGACCGGGGACGCGCCTCCTCCGTGCCTGTGCCGGCTCGTCAGCCGGCCGAGGGCCGAGCGGTCAGTCGTTCTCGTTCGCGGCCTCGACGACGTTGCCGACCGCGATGGCCGTCGTGGCCGCCCAGGCCACGGCGGTGAGCAGCAGCCGCCAGTCGCGGGGGCCGGAGCTGAGGCTCTTGAGCAGGCTGACGCCCGAGAAGAGCGAGCTGATGATCGCTCCGTTGAAAAGGAATTTGCGCACGGTTCTCTCCTGGTGATCGGTGGCTCCACCGTACTCGTCAGGCCGCTCCGCGCACCGGCGCGGATCCGTGCAGTCCCTGCAGGTCGCGGGGCCGTAGGGTGAGCTGCCCGGCTCGCCCGGTCCGGGCTCGTCAGCCGGAGGAGACCTGGTGCGCACTGCCGTGCTCGGAGCAGCGTTGCTCGTCGTCGGGCTCGTCGCCCTGCTCGCCGGGGTCCTCACCCTCGAGGAGCTGGGCACGCTCGTCGAGCGCGTGGCGCCGGTGCTCGGCTTCGTCGTCGCCCTGACGATCGTGTCGGAGCTCGCGGCCGAGGCGGGGCTCTTCTCCTGGCTCGCCGGATTCGCCGCCCGGGCGGCGCGCAGCCGCGTCGTGGTGCTGTGGGCGTTCGTCGTCGTCCTCGCGCTCGGCTGCACGATCTTCCTCTCGCTCGACACGACGGCCGTGCTGCTCACCCCCGTGGTCGTGCTCGTCGCTCGACGCGTCGGGCTGCCGCCGATGCCGTTCGCCCTCACGACGGTGTGGCTCGCGAACTGCGGCTCGATGCTGCTGCCGGTGTCGAACCTGACCAACCTGCTGGCCCTCGACGCCCTCGGGTCGCCGTCGCCCGCCTCCTTCGCCGCGCTCGTGGCGCCGGCGGCCGTGGTCGCCGCCGTCGTGCCGGTCGCCGCCGTCGGCATCCGCTACCGCCGCGAGCTGAGCGGGCGGTTCGAGGCTCCCGGGCGGGAGGAGGCGGGCGACCGCGTGCTCTTCGTCGTGGCCGCCGTCGCCGTGGCGCTGCTCGTGCCGGCGCTCGTCAGCGGGATCGAGGTGTGGATCCCGGCGGCGGCGGCCGCGCTCGTCCTCGTCGTCGTCACCGCCGTGCGTCGCCCGTCGACGCTGCGGCTCGGCCTCGTCCCCTGGGGCACGATCGTCTTCGCCAGCGGCCTCTTCGTCGTCGTCGAGGCGGCTCACTCGCTCGGGCTCGCCGACGCGCTCGCCGTGCTCGTCGGCTCGGGCGACGGGCTGCCCGACCTGCTACGTCTCGCCGCCGGCAGCGCGGCCGCCGCCAACGTCGCGAACAACCTGCCTGCCTACCTCGCCCTCGAGCCCGTCGCCGGCTCGCCGCTGCGGCTCGTCGCCGTGCTCGTCGGCGTCAACGTCGGCTGCCTCGTGGCGCCCTGGGCCTCGCTCGCGACGCTGCTCTGGCACGGGCGGCTGACCTCGATGGGCGTCGAGGTGAGGTGGCGCGGCGTCGTGCTCGGCGGGCTCGGGGTCGCGGTCGTCGCCGTGCCGCTCGCCGTCGTCGCCACGGTGCTGGTCGGGGCGTAGGCCGCCGAGGCTCCGCCCGCGGACGCGGTGCCCGCTGACGCAGTGTCCGCGGACGCGGCGCCGGCGGCCAGTGCTGCTCGCGCGTGCCTCAGCGTGCGCCGCAGCATGTCCGTGAGCACCGCCTCGTCCGTCGCCCGGCCGCGGGCGTGCACCTCGGCGACCACCGCCCCTGACCAGCCCGACCGTGCCAGGTGCCCGAGCACCTCGGCGACCGGCTGGTCGCCCGTGCTCGGCACCAGGTGCTGGTCGACGAGGCCGCCCGGCCGCGTCGAGACGACCCCGTCGCAGAGGTGCACGTGACGGAGGCGCGGGCCGAGGGCCAGCGCGAGGTCGAGCGCGTCCCGCCCGGCGACGGCGGCGTGCGAGAAGTCGAGCACGGCCGCGTCGACGTCGAGGGCCGAGGGGTCGTGCCCGGGGGAGTAGACGTCGGCGACGACGGGCCCCAGCCGCCACGGGAACATGTTCTCGACCGCCAGCTCGACGCCCGTCGCGGCAGCCAGCTCCCGGACCAGGTCGAGGAACCGCGCGGCGTGCCGTCGTTGCCAGCGGAACGGCGGGTGGACGACCACGGTGGCCGCGCCGAGCTCGGCGGCCAGCTCGGCCGAGCGTCGCAGCTTCTCGCCCTGGTCGCGGCCGAGGGCGAAGTGCGCGAGCGGCAGCACCGGTGCGTGCACCGACAACACGGGCAGCCCCCAGCGAGCCGAGGAGGCGCGGAGCAGCCGGGCGTCCCGGCTCGCCCGGTCGGCGGTCACCATCACCTCCACCCCGTCGAAGCCGGTGGTGCTCGCGAGGCGGAAGGCCTCGTCGACGGGGAGCGGGGAGACGCAGGACGTGCTCGTTCCGACCGTGATCACGCGGCCAGGCTACGACCGGGCCCGCGGCGGGGGAGCCGAGCAGGGGTGAACGTCGGGCGAACGGCCGGGGAACGCCCCCGGGGCCCGGCGGCCGCCTCCTACAGCCAGTCGCGCTTGCGGAACTGCCACCAGAGCACGCCGCCCACGCCGACGATGAGCACGCACGAGGTGACGAAGCCACCGAACGTGCTGAAGCCGGGGTACGGCACGTTCTGGCCGTAGAAGCCGGTGATGGCGGTGGGCACCGCGATGATCGCGGCCCAGCTCGTCACCTTCTTCATGATCCCGTTCATCCGGTTCGACTGCAGGTTGAGGTTCGTGTCGAGGATGGTCGAGACGAGGTCGCGGAGCGAGTCGTTCTGCTCGGCGACCCGGATGACGTGGTCGTAGACGTCCTGGTAGTAGGGCTGCATCACCGGGTCGAGGTCGTGCAGGTCGCGGCGCAGCAGGGTGTTGAGCACCTCGCGCATGGGCGAGGCGACGCGCCGCAGCCGCACGAGGCTCTTGCGCAGCGCGAACGAGCGCTTCTGCACGTCGAGGGCGCGGGGCGCAGGGTCGAAGAGGTCGTCGGCGATGCCCTCGATCTCGTCGTCCAGCGCGTCGACGGCCTCGAAGTGGCGGTCGACGACGACGTCGAGGACGCCCCAGAGCAGGAACGAGACCCCGTGCGCCGCGAGGTCGGGGCTCTGGTCGAACGCCTTCTCGAGCCGGGAGGCGTCGAAGTCGGCGTGGTGGATGGTCACGAGCGCCTTCGCGGTCAGGAACGCCTTGACCTCGCTCGTCGTCAGCTCGCCCGACGCCGCGTCGAACGAGACGTCGTACAGCGCGGTGAAGAGGTGGTTCTCGTAGCGGTCGACCTTCGGCCGCTGGCCGTCCTGCAGGGCGTCCTCGACGGCGAGCTCGTGCAGCCCCAGCTCGTCCTCGAGGTCGTCGAAGTCCGCCTCGGTCGGGTCGGTGAGGTCGACCCACACCGTGCAGCCCTCGGTCTCGAGGTGGTCGCTGACGTCGGCGAGGGGGAACCCCTGCGCCACGAGCCGCCCGCCCCGGTACGCGCGGGTCTGCGTCGGGGTGCGGGTCGCGGTCGGGGCCTCGGTCATGGGGGCATGCTATCCACGTGACCCCGCACGTGAAGCAGCGCGCCGACGCCCCCGACGACTTCTTCGAGGCGGAGGCGGCCGGCCTCGCCTGGCTCGCCGAGGCCACGCCCCGCGGGGGCGCGAGGATCGTGGCCGTCGAGTCGGTCTCGGCAGGCCGCATCGCGCTCGAGGCCGTGCACGAGACCCGCCCGACGCCGGAGGCGGCACGGCGGTTCGGCGCGGCGCTCGCCGCCACCCACGCGGCCGGCGCGGACGCCTTCGGGGCGCCTCCTGCGGGCTGGCACGGCCCCGTCTTCATCGGTCGACGGCAGCAGGAGTGCACGCCCCGCGACAGCTGGGGCGCCTTCTACGCCGCCCAGCGCGTGCTGCCCTTCGCCCGGACGGCCGTCGAGGCAGGGTCGCTGACGCGCGACGAGCTCGACCTCGTCGAGCGTGCCTGCGGGGCCGTCGCGTCGGGCGCCCTCGACGACGACGCCGAGCCGGCGCGTCTGCACGGCGACCTCTGGAGCGGCAACGTCCTGGTCGACGCGGGCGGCGTGGTCCTGATCGACCCGGCCGCGCACGGCGGCCATCCCGAGACCGACCTGGCGATGCTGCAGCTGTTCGGCCTCCCCTTCCTCGAGGAGGCGCTGGCCGGCTACCAGGACGCCTCGCCCCTCCGGGACGGCTGGCGCGACCGCGTGCCGCTCCACCAGCTGCACCCGCTCGCGGTGCACGCGGCTGGCCACGGTCGCAGCTACGGCCGGGCGCTCGCCGAGGCGGCGGGACAGGTGCTCCGGCTCGTCTGAGCCGGGTGTGCGGGGGAGGGACGCCCGGGGGACAGGCCTCGCCGGGGGCCCGGACGGGCGCGCTGATAATCTGGCCGTCCCCCGTCTCCCGGGGGTCGAACGGAGCTGATCACCCCCATGTCTGACACCGCTGAGCGCTACGGCTTCGTCGTCGTCTCCAACCGCCTCCCCGTCGACCGCGTCATCGCCGAGGACGGCTCCGCGTCCTGGCAGCACTCGCCGGGGGGCCTCGTGACCGCCCTCGAGCCCGTCATGAAGGCGAACGACGGGGCCTGGGTCGGCTGGGCCGGCCAGCCCGAGCTCGAGTTCGAGCCGTTCGTCGACGAGGGCATCCACATCGTGCCCGTGCCCCTGAGCGCCGAGGAGGTGCAGCGCTACTACGAGGGCTTCAGCAACGACACGCTCTGGCCGCTCTACCACGACGTCATCGCCGCCCCCACCTACCACCGGCTCTGGTGGGAGGCGTACGTGCAGGTGAACCAGCGGTTCGCCGACCGCGCCGCCGAGATCACCGAGGAGGGCGGCACGATCTGGGTGCAGGACTACCAGCTGCAGCTCGTCCCGAAGATGCTCCGCGAGGCGCGTCCCGACGTGACGATCGGCTTCTTCAACCACATCCCGTTCCCGCCGCTCGGCATCTTCTCGCAGCTGCCCTGGCGCCGCCAGATCCTCGAGGGGCTGCTCGGCGCCGACGTCATCGGGTTCCAGCGCGGCGACGACGCCTCGAACTTCTCCCGCGCGGTGCGCCACCTGCTCGGCTACGGGACGACCCGCCCCTACGTCGAGGTGCCGGTCGACGACGACGCGACGACGGGGTCCTCGCACGTGACCCGCCGCGGCACGAAGGTGCGCCGGGTGCTGGCCAAGCACTTCCCGATCTCGATCGACGCCGCCAGCTACGAGGAGCTCGCCGCGCGACCCGACATCCAGGCCAGGGCGGCCGAGATCCGCGCCGGCCTCGGCAACCCGAAGACGGTCATGCTCGGCGTCGACCGGCTCGACTACACGAAGGGCATCCGCCACCGGATGAAGGCGTTCGGCGAGCTGCTCGCCGACGGCCGCCTGAGCGTCGAGGACGCGACGCTGGTGCAGGTCGCGAGCCCCAGCCGCGAGCGGGTCGAGACGTACAAGACCCTCCGCGACGAGATCGAGCTGACCGTCGGCCGCATCAACGGCGACTACGCGACGATGAGCCACACGGCCATCAGCTACCACCACCACGGCTACCCGCGTGAGGAGATGGTGGCGCTCTACCTCGCCGCCGACATCATGCTCGTCACCGCCCTCCGCGACGGGATGAACCTCGTCGCGAAGGAGTACGTGGCGGTCCGCCGCGACAACGACGGCGTGCTCGTGCTCAGCGAGTTCGCCGGCGCCGCCGACGAGCTCAAGTCCGCGCTGCTGATCAACCCGCACGACATCGGCGGCCTGAAGAACACCATCATGCGGGCGATCGAGATGCCGCGTCGCGACCGGACGACGCGGATGCGCGCCCTCCGTCGGCGGGTGCTCGAGCACGACGTGGCCAGCTGGTCCGCGTCGTTCCTGCAGGCGCTCGAGAACGTGCGCCCCGGCCAGCAGATCACGGCACCCGCCGAGGAGGACGCCTCGTGACCACGACCCCCCTGACCACGGACGACGAGTCGCGAGCCCTCTCGGACGCGCTCGGCCGTCTCGCGACGACCCCGCGCCTCCTCGTCGCCCTCGACTTCGACGGCACCCTCGCGCCCGAGGTCGACCAGCCGATGGCGGCCCGCCCGCTGCCCGAGTCGAAGGAGGCGATCCGTCGCCTCCTCGAGATGGAGGGCACCTCCGTCGCCCTCGTCTCCGGCCGCGACCTCGCGTCGCTCGACCGCATCAGCGAGATGCCCGAGCAGGTGCTGCTCGTCGGGTCGCACGGGATCGAGGTGCGGATCGGGGGAGAGGTGACCTCCTTGACCGACGACGAGCTCGCCCGTCGCGCGGTCATCTCCGAGGCGCTGCACACGGCGGCCGACGGTCGCGAGGGCGTCTTCGTCGAGGAGAAGCCGGCTGGCCTCGCCCTGCACACGCGTCTCGCCGACGAGGCCACGACGACGGAGGTGCGCGAGGCCGTCCGGCAGCGCCTCGCCGACGAGCCCGGCGTGCACGGCCGCGAGGGCAAGAACGTGCGCGAGTACGCCGTCCGCCCGACCGGCAAGGACGACGGGGTCGCGCGGCTGCGCGAGGCGGTGGGCGCCACCGCCGTCCTCTTCGCCGGCGACGACGTCACCGACGAGGACGCCCTGCGGTCGCTCGGCGAGGGCGACCTCGGCATCCGGGTGGGGCCGGGCGAGACCGCCGCGAGCCACCGCGTCGCCGACCCGGCGGCGATCGGACGGCTGCTGGGCGAGCTCGCCGACCTGCGTGAGCACCTGGGACATGCGTGACCGCGCATGTGTCCGCCGGCGGCGTCGCCCTCGGGCGGTCCTCCCAGGTGACCG
Source organism: Frigoribacterium sp. CFBP 8766 (assembly GCF_014841435.1). Lineage (NCBI taxonomy): Bacteria > Bacillati > Actinomycetota > Actinomycetes > Micrococcales > Microbacteriaceae > Frigoribacterium > Frigoribacterium sp. CFBP 8766. Next base: position 904,714 of record NZ_JACYTX010000002.1, on the reverse strand, counting down.
CAAGGTAAGCTGACCTCTCCGCCCGACTCCTCGTCGCCGATCAGCCCGAACGACCGACGAACTCGCCAGCCGACGGAGGTGCACCATGATGATCGCTGCTCTCGCGGCCTTCGCGGCCGCCTCGATCGTCGTCGCCGCACTGGGTCGCCGGCTCGGGCCGTCGCTCTTCCTGTGGGCCTCGGCCGTGCCGTTCGCCGCCATGGTGATGACCGCCCTGCAGGGGCCACAGGTCCTGTCCCAGGGGCAGGTCGTCGAGTCGGTGCCGTGGATCCCGCAGCTCGGCATCACGCTGACGCTCCGCCTCGACGTGCTGTCGTGGGTGCTGGCCCTGGTCGTCACCGGCGTCGGCGGGCTCGTCCTCGTGTACTGCTCCCGCTACTTCAAGCCGGGGGAGAAGAGCCTCGCGCGCTTCGCCGCCGTGCTCGTCGCCTTCGCCGGGGCGATGTACGGGCTCGTCACCAGCGACGACGTCTTCGTGCTCTTCGTCTTCTGGGAGGCCACGAGCGTCTTCTCGTACCTGCTGATCGGTCACTACACGAACAAGCAGGCGAGCCGCGGGGCCGCGCTCCAGGCGCTCATCGTCACCACGGCGGGCGGGCTGGCCATGCTGGTCGGGCTCGTGATCCTCAGCGTGCAGGGGGGCACCTCCTCCATCGAGGCCCTCGTCGCGTCGCCGCCGAGCGGCACGGCGGTCACCGTCGCGGTGATCCTGGTGCTCATCGGCGCGCTGTCGAAGTCGGCCCTCGTGCCGTTCCACTTCTGGCTGCCCGCGGCCATGGCCGCCCCCACCCCGGTGAGCGCGTACCTGCACGCCGCGGCCATGGTCAAGGCGGGCATCTACCTCGTCGCCCGCTTCGCGCCGGGCTACCACGACTCGCCCGGCTGGCAGGAGGTCGTCGTCACCGCCGGCGTCGTGACGATGCTGCTCGGCGGCTACCGTGCCCTCCGTCAGCACGACCTCAAGCTCGTCCTCGCCTACGGCACGGTCAGCCAGCTCGGCTTCCTCACGATCATCGCGGGCTACGGCACCCGGGACGCGGGGCTCGCGGCGCTCGCGCTGCTCGTCGCGCACGCCCTGTTCAAGGCGACGCTGTTCCTCGTCGTCGGCATCGTCGACCACCGCACCGGCACGCGCGACCTCCGCAAGCTGAGCGGCCTGGGCCGGCAGGCTCCCGTCCTCACCGTCATCACCGTCATCGCGCTCGCGTCGATGGCGGGCGTGCCCCCGACGTTCGGCTTCGTCGCGAAGGAGGCGGTGCTCTCCGCCCTGCTCGCCGACGCCGAGCACGGCAGCGCCTGGGGCGTGATCGCGCTCGTCGGGGTCGTCGTGGGCTCCGTCCTCACCACGGCCTACAGCCTGCGGTTCCTCTGGGGGGCGTTCGCCCGCAAGCGCGACGTCGCCCCGGTCGACTTCGTCCGCGAGCACATCGACTTCCTCGCCGCGCCGGCCGTGCTCGCCGCGCTCAGCCTCGCGCTCGGCTTCGTCGCGGCCCCGGTCGACCGCGTCATGGCGCGCTACGCGGACACGCTGCCGCACGTCGAGGGCGAGCACGGCCCGTACCACCTCGCCCTCTGGCACGGCTTCGAGCCGGCCCTCGCTCTCACCGTCCTCTCGCTCGTGCTCGGCGCCGTGATGTTCTGGCAGCGCGAGCGGGTCTCCTCGGTGCAGAAAGCGGTCTCGTTCCTGCCCCGCGCCTCCGACGGCTACGTCCGGATCATGACCGGCATCGACAAGACGGCGTCGCGCACGACGGCGGCGACCCAGCGCGGCTCGCTGCCGTTCTACCTCGGCACGATCCTCGTCGTGTTCGTCGTGTCGAGCATCGTCACCCTGTCGTCGAACCGCAGCTGGCCCGACGCGGCCGTCATCTGGGACTACCCGGCCCAGCTGGCCGTCGGCGGACTCATGATCGTCGGCGCCGTGGCCGCGGCGCGGTCGAACAAGCGCTTCCAGGCCGTCGTGCTCGTCGGCGTGACCGGCTACGGCATGGCCGCGCTGTTCGCCCTGCACGGCGCCCCGGACCTCGCGCTCACCCAGGCCCTGATCGAGACGATCACCCTCATCGCCTTCGTGCTCGTGCTCCGGCGCCTGCCGGCCCGCCTCGGCGACCGCAACGGCCGGTCGCACCGGGCGCTCCGCGCCGTCATCGGCGTCGCGGTCGGCTGCGTCATGGCGACCATCGCCGTCGTCGCCCTGGGCGCCCGCAGCGGCGGCACGATCTCGAGCGCGTTCCCCGAGCTCGCCGTCGTCGGCGGCCACGGCAAGAACGTCGTCAACGTCACCCTCGTCGACATCCGCGGCTGGGACACGATGGGCGAGATCAGCGTGCTGATCGCGGCCGCGACCGGCGTGGCGAGCCTCGTGTTCCTCACCTCGCGCACCGACATGCTGCCGCGACCCGCGCGCCGCACCCGGGCCCAGCGCTTCCTCGCCCGGGTGCGCCCGGCCCTCGAGCCCGCGCCCGTCGTCCCCGGCTCCGAGGCCGGCGGCAGCCAGGCCGACCGGGCCGACGCCTCGTCGAGCACGGCGGTCGGCTCCGAGGTCGAGGGCGACCGGCGTGCCTGGCTGCTCGCCGGCCGGAAGCTGGCGCCGCAGAACCGGTCGATCCTGCTCGAGGTCGTCGTCCGGCTGCTCTTCCACGCCATCGTCGTCGTCTCGATCTACCTGCTCTTCGCCGGTCACAACCTGCCGGGCGGCGGCTTCGCCGGCGGCCTGGTCGCGGGCATGGCCTTCGTGGCGCGCTACCTCGCGGGCGGGCGCTTCGAGCTCGGCGCCGCGGCGCCCCTCGACGCCGGCAAGGTTCTGGGCAGCGGTCTGCTGATCGTCGTCGCCACCGCCGTCGTGCCCCTCTTCTTCGGCGTCGACGCCCTGACCTCGACCTGGTTCGAGGGCGAGGTGCCGCTGCTCGGCCACGTCGAGTTCGTCACGTCGACGTTCTTCGACATCGGCGTCTACCTCGTCGTGGTGGGCCTCGTGCTCGACGTGCTCCGCAGCCTGGGGGCCGAGGTCGACCGGCAAGAGGAAGAGGACGACCGCGGCGACGCCTCGGTCACGGCCACCACCAAGGCGGAGGGCCCCGCATGAGCGCGTCGCTGATCCTGATCGTCGTGATGGCGGCGCTCTACGCGTGCGGCATCTACCTCATGCTCGAGCGCAGCATGACCCGTGTGCTGCTCGGCTTCCTGCTCGTGGGCAACGCGACGAACATCCTCATCCTCACGATGTCCGGCCGCAGCGGCGAGGCGCCGATCGCCGACGGGCAGGTGCCCGAGTCGAGCTTCGCCGACCCGCTGCCGCAGGCGCTCATCCTCACGGCCATCGTCATCACCTTCGGCGTCTCGGCCTTCCTGCTGGCCCTCATCTACCGCTCCTGGCGGCTCGCGCAGGAGGACGACGTGGCCGACGACCTCGAAGACCTGGAGATCGGCATCCGCGGGGTGCCCGCCGAGGACGAGACGCAGGGCGACGGCGACGACGAGAGCGACGGCGACACGGAGTTCGGCCCGGACGCCGAGGCCGCCGTGCCGAAGTCGTCCTTCGACGACGACGACGACCCCTGGGACCACGCCCCGAGCGAGACCATCCCGGTGGCCGACCCGGAGCACGCTCCCGATCACGACCCGGCCCACCCCGAACGAGCCCGCGACCGCGGCACCTACCGTGACGACCCGAGAGGAGGCCGATCGTGAACCTCGACTTCCTCGTCCCGCTCGTCGTGCTCGTGCCCCTGATCGGTGCGGGCGCCGCGCTCGTCGCGACCCGGCGGCCCCGGCTCCAGGCCGTGCTCACGATCGCCGCGCTGGCGGTCGTCGTGGCCATCAGCGCCGTCCTCCTCGTCGTCGTCGACCGCGACGGCGCGATCGCGGTGCAGGTCGGCGGGTGGGAGGCGCCCTTCGGCATCCTCCTCGTGGTCGACCGCCTCGCGGCGCTGATGCTCACCATCTCGTCGGTCGTGCTGCTGGCGGTCTTCGTGTTCTCCGTCGGGCAGGGCTCGGCGGACGGCGACGGCGACGCCCCCGTCTCGATCTACAACCCCACGTACCTCATCCTCGCCGCCGGCGTCTTCGACGCGTTCGCGGCGGGCGACCTCTTCAACCTCTACGTCGGCTTCGAGATGCTGCTCATCGCGAGCTACGTGCTCATCACCCTCGGCGGCACCGAGCAGCGCATCCGGGCGGGCGTTACCTACATCGTGGTGAGCCTGCTGTCGAGCGTGCTGTTCCTCGCCTCGATCGCGATGATCTACGGCGCCCTCGGAACGGTCAACATCGCCGACATCGCGCAGAAGATGGACACCATCCCGCCGGACGTCCAGACGATCATCCACGTGATGCTGCTGACGGCCTTCGGCATCAAGGCGGCGATCTTCCCGCTGTCGTTCTGGCTGCCCGACTCGTACCCGACCGCGCCGGCCCCGGTCACGGCGGTGTTCGCGGGCCTGCTGACGAAGGTCGGCGTGTACGCCATCATCCGGACCGAGACGGTGCTCTTCGTCGAGAGCAACGTCAACGTCTACCTGCTGATCATCTCGTTGCTGACGATGGTGATCGGGATCTTGGGGGCGGTGGCGCAGGCGGACATCAAGCGCCTCCTGTCGTTCACCCTGGTCAGCCACATCGGCTACATGATCTTCGGCATCGCCCTCGGCACCGTCGAGGGGCTCGCCGCGACGATCTACTACGTGGTGCACCACATCACCGTGCAGACCACGCTGTTCCTGGCGGCGGGGCTGATCGAGCGGCGGGGTGGGACGGCCTCGGTGCTGCGCCTCGGCGGGCTGCTCAAGGCGGCGCCTGTGGTGGCGGTGCTCTTCTTCATCCCGGCCCTCAACCTCGGCGGCATCCCCCCGTTCTCCGGGTTCATCGGCAAGGTGGCGCTCTTCGACGCCGGCGCGCGCCTCGACGACCCGCTCGTCTACGTGCTGATCGGTGCCGGCGCGGTCACGTCGCTGCTCACGCTCTACGCCCTGATGCGGGCCTGGAACCTGGCCTTCTGGCGCCCCGGCAGCGACGTCGAGGACCACGAGTCGCCCCTCACCGAGCGTCTCGAGGAGGCGCCCGGCCGCACCGCCGTCCAGGCGAAGCGCGCCAACCCGCGCACGATGATCGGCGCGACCGTCGGCATGGTCGGCGTCTCGCTCGTGCTGACCGTGTTCGCCGGCCCGCTCTACGGGGTCGCCGAGCGCGCGGCGGGCAAGGTCTACGGCTCGAACTCGTACGTGCAGCTCGTGTTCCCCTCGGGTGAGGGCGACACCGCCGAGAACGAGGGGAGCGCACCGTGACCGCCCGGCCCTCGGCCCACGAGGTCGGACGCAGCCTGCTCCGTCAGCTGCCCCTCCTCGTCGGCCTCGTCGTCCTCTGGATGTTCCTCTGGAACCAGTTGACCGTGCTCTCGTTCGTCACGGGCGTGCTCGTGGCGCTGCTGGTGACGCGGGTCTTCTTCCTGCCGCCGGTCGAGCTGAGCGGGCGGTTCAACCTCGGCTGGGCGTTCGTCTTCCTCGGCCGCTTCCTCTTCGACCTCGTCGTCGCGTCGGTCGAAGTGGCCTGGAAGGCCGTCCGGCCCCGAGGCGTGACGAGCAACGCGATCGTCGCCGTCCAGCTGCACACCCGGTCGGACTTCATCATGACCCTCGTCGCCGAGGCCGTCTCGCTGGTGCCCGGTTCGCTCGTCGTCGAGGCCGACCGCGAGCGGTCGATCCTGTACATGCACGCCCTCGCGGTCGAGGACGCGGACGGCGTCGAGGAGGTGCGGCACAGGGTCCTCGGCTTCGAGAAGCGCATCGCCCGCGCCCTCGGCAGCGCCGACGACCTCCGCCGCATCGCCGACGGCACGCCCGCCACCGAGGACGCCCCGACCGACCGGTCCGGCGCCGAGCTGCCCGTGAACGAGAAGAACAAGGGGGTCGCCTCGTGACGATCGTCTCCTGGGTCGTCGGCGTGCTCTTCGCGTTCGCCGCGCTCGCGTCGGTGCTCCGCATCGTGCGGGGGCCGTCCATCCTCGACCGCATGATCGCGAGCGACATGCTGCTCACGACCCTCATCTGCGTGCTCGCCGCGGACATGGTGCTCGGGAACCACACCCGCACCCTGCCCGTCATCATCGTGCTCGCCCTGACGGCCGTCTTCGGCTCGATCACGGTGGCACGCTACGTGTCGAGGCAGGACCCGTCATGAGCGACCAGTTCTACACGATCTCGAGCGCCGTCCTGCTGGTCGCCGGTGCGACGCTCTCCGCCGCCGCCGGCGTCGGGCTCCTCAGGTTCCCCGACGCCCTCACCCGCATGCACGCCGCCACGAAGCCGCAGATCTTCGGGCTGATCCTGATGCTGTCGGCGATCGCCCTCGACCAGCACAACCTCGGGACCATCGCCTCCCTGGTGGTCGTCCTGGTCTTCCAGATGCTCACGGCGCCGATCTCGGCGCACATGATCGGCCGGGCCGGCTACCGCAACGGCGACCTCCGCCGCGACATGCTCGTCGTCGACGAGCTCGACGAGGCGGTCGCCCGCGCGGGAGAAGAGCTCGTGGCCGACGGCCAGTCGCTCTCCGACGTCGACCCGTCGACCCTGCCGGTGGGGTCGGCCGACGCGTTGGCGGTCGAGCTCGACCGGGCGGACGGGCTCGACGACTCCGAGGGCGACGACGACGCCCACGACGACGAGGCCAGGGAGCGCGAGCACGACGCCCCGCTGCACGTCGAGGGCGGGCACCACCACGCCCCCGATCCCGGCCTCGGCTGAGGGTGGCGCCGGCTGGCCCTAAACTCGACCCATGCCCGTGAATGACAGCCAGCCGTCGGACGCAGAAGCCCGAGGCCCCATCGACGCAGCGCCCATCGACGCAGCACCCATCGACATCAAGCCCCGCAGCCGCGTCGTCACCGACGGGGTCGAGGCCACCACCTCGCGCGGCATGCTCCGCGCCGTCGGCATGGGCGACGAGGACTGGGAGAAGCCGCAGATCGGCATCGCCAGCAGCTGGAACGAGATCACCCCCTGCAACCTGTCCCTCGACCGGCTCGCCCAGGGCGCGAAAGAGGGAGTGCACGGCGGCGGCGGCTACCCGCTGCAGTTCGGCACCGTCTCCGTCTCCGACGGCATCTCGATGGGCCACGAGGGCATGCACTTCTCGCTCGTCTCTCGCGAGGTCATCGCCGACAGCGTCGAGGTCGTCATGAACGCCGAGCGCCTCGACGGCTCGGTGCTGCTCGCCGGCTGCGACAAGTCGCTTCCCGGCATGCTCATGGCCGCCGCGCGCCTCGACCTCGCCAGCGTGTTCCTCTACGCGGGCAGCGTCGCCCCCGGCTGGGTCAAGCTCAGCGACGGCACCGAGAAGAACGTCACGATCATCGACTCGTTCGAGGCCGTCGGCGCGCACAAGGCCGGCACCATCAGCGACGACGACCTCAAGGCCATCGAGTGCGCCATCGTGCCCGGCGAGGGCGCCTGCGGCGGCATGTACACCGCCAACACGATGGCGAGCGTCGCCGAGGCGCTGGGCATGAGCCTGCCCGGCTCGGCGTCGCCGCCCTCGGCCGACCGTCGTCGCGACTACTTCGCCCACCGCTCGGGCGAGGCCGTGGTGAACCTGCTGCGCCTCGGCATCACCACCCGCGACATCCTGACGAAGGAGGCGTTCGAGAACGCCATCGCCGTCGCCATGGCGTTCGGCGGGTCGACCAACGTCGTGCTGCACCTGCTGGCGATCGCCTACGAGGCCGAGGTCGACCTCACCATCGACGACTTCAACCGCATCGGCGACACCATCCCGCACATCGGCGACCTCAAGCCCTTCGGCAAGTACGTGATGAACGACGTCGACCGCATGGGCGGCGTGCCCGTCGTCATGAAGGCGCTGCTCGACGCGGGCCTGCTGCACGGCGACTGCCTCACCGTCACCGGCAAGACCGTGCGGGAGAACCTCGAGGCGATCAAGCCGAAGCCGCTCGACGGCGAGGTGCTGCGCACCCTCGAGAACCCGATCCACGCGACCGGCGGGCTCACCGTGCTCAGCGGGTCGTTCGCCCCCGAGGGCGCCGTCGTCAAGACCGCGGGCTTCGACGCCTCCGTCTTCGAGGGCCCGGCCAAGGTCTTCGAGCGCGAGCGCGGCGCGATGGACGCCCTGACCGCCGGGCGGATCGAGGCCGGCGACGTCGTCGTCATCCGCTACGAGGGCCCGAAAGGCGGCCCGGGGATGCGCGAGATGCTCGCCATCACCGCGGCCATCAAGGGCGCTGGGCTCGGCAAGGATGTACTACTCTTGACGGACGGACGATTCTCGGGCGGCACAACCGGCCTCTGCATCGGCCACATAGCACCCGAAGCGGTGGACTCCGGTCCCATCGCCTTCGTGCGTGATGGCGACCTCATCCGTGTCGACATCGCCGCTCGCTCGATCGACCTACTCGTCGACGCCGCTGAGCTCGAGGCCCGCCGAGAAGGCTGGGCTCCCCTCCCTCCGCGCTACACCCGCGGTGTCCTCGCCAAGTACGCACGCCAGGTCCGCTCCGCGGCCGAGGGCGCAGTCACGTACTGACCTCGTCCCGACCGGCTCGGCGCGGCACCGCCGCCCGAGCCGGCATCCGGACGGGGCGTCCGGCTCGCCGCTCCGCACAGCGCACCGCCGTCGACCGGCACCGTCGTCACCGCTCCACCACCACCACGAAGAGGGAATCGGCACTGATGCCCAACGACACGACACCTCAGCCCGGCGCCCCCGTGCGCCCCGGCGCCCGGCCGGCCCCCGCTGCCGGCCCCACGAGCACCGCGACGACCACGCAGCCGGTCGTCCTCACGGGCTCCGGCGCGATCCTCAAGTCGCTCGAGCACCTCGGGGTCACCGACGTCTTCGGCCTCCCCGGCGGCGCGATCATCCCCTTCTACGACGAGCTCATGGCGTCGACCGCCATCCGCCACATCCTCGTGCGCCACGAGCAGGGCGCCGGCCACGCGGCCGAGGGCTACGCCGCGGCCTCGGGACGGGTCGGCGTGGCGATCGCCACCTCCGGTCCGGGGGCCACCAACCTCGTCACCGCCATCGCGGACGCCTACATGGACAGCATGCCGCTGCTCGCGATCACGGGACAGGTCTTCTCGACCCTGATGGGCACGGACGCGTTCCAGGAGGCCGACATCGTCGGCATCACGATGCCGATCACCAAGCACTCGTTCCTCGTGACGAAGCCCGAGGACATCCCCGCGACGCTCGCCGCCGCGTACCAGATCGCGAGCACCGGCCGGCCGGGCCCCGTGCTCGTCGACATCACCAAGGACGCCCAGCAGAACTCGGCGCCCTTCGTCTGGCCGCCCGTCGTCGACCTGCCCGGCTACCGGCCGGTCACGAAGGCGCACGGCAAGCAGATCGCCGCGGCGGCCCAGATGATCGCCGCGGCGGAGCGGCCCGTGTTCTACGTCGGCGGCGGGGTGATCCGCGCCGGGGCGTCAGCCGAGCTCAAGACGCTGGTCGAGCTGACCGGCGCCCCCGTGGTGACGACGCTGATGGCTCGCGGCTCGTTCCCCGACACCCACGCCCAGCACCTGGGCATGCCGGGCATGCACGGCACCGTGCCGGCCGTGCTCGGCCTGCAGGAGAGCGACCTCATCATCGCGCTCGGCGCCCGCTTCGACGACCGCGTCACCGGCAAGGCCGACCTCTTCGCCCCCGGCGCCAAGGTGGTCCACGTCGACATCGACCCGGCCGAGATCTCCAAGATCCGCCTCGCGGACGTGCCCATCGTGGGCGACGCGAAGGTCGTCATCCCCGACCTCGCCGCGGCGTTCGCCGAGATCCCCGCCGCCGACCGCGCCGACACCTCCGCCTGGTGGCAGAAGCTCGAGGGGCTGCGCGAGCAGTTCCCGCTCGGCTACACCCAGCCCGACGACGGCCTCCTCTCGCCGCAGGCCGTGATCCAGCGGATCGGGCAGCTGTCCGGTCCCGAGGCGATCTACGCCTCCGGCGTGGGCCAGCACCAGATGTGGGCCGCGCAGTTCATCGAGTACGAGCGTCCCCACGCCTGGTTGAACTCGGGAGGCGCAGGCACGATGGGCTACTCGGTGCCGGCCGCGATGGGCGCCAAGGTCGCCCAGCCGGACCGTGTCGTGTGGGCCATCGACGGCGACGGGTGCTTCCAGATGACGAACCAGGAGCTCGCCACCTGCGTCATCAACGACATCCCGATCAAGGTCGCGATCATCAACAACTCGTCGCTCGGCATGGTCCGCCAGTGGCAGACCCTGTTCTACGAGGGGCGCCACTCGTTCACCGACCTGAACACGGGTCACGAGACCCGGATGGTGCCCGACTTCGTCAAGCTCGCCGACGCGTACGGAGCCCTCGGCATCCGCGTCACGCGGGAGGACGAGATCGACGCCGCCATCCAGCTCGCGCTCGAGACGAACGACCGCCCGGTCGTGATCGACTTCGTCGTCAGCCGCGACGCCATGGTCTGGCCGATGGTGCCCCAGGGCGTCTCCAACTCCGAGATCCAGCACGCCCGGGCCCTCGCCCCCGAGTGGGACGACGAGGCCCCCGGCACCAGCGCCTCCGACACGACCCGTGACGGCGACATGACAGGAGAGCACGCATGAGCCACGTCCTGAGCCTCCTCGTCGAGGACAAGCCCGGTCTGCTGACCCGCGTCGCGGGGCTCTTCGCCCGCCGCGGCTTCAACATCGAGAGCCTCGCGGTCGGCAAGAGCGAGGTCGAGGGCCTCAGCCGCATCACCGTCGTCGTCGACGTCGAGGAGCTGCCGCTGGAGCAGGTGACGAAGCAGCTCAACAAGCTGATCAACGTCATCAAGATCGTCGAGCTCGACTACTCGCAGTCGGTGCAGCGCGAGCACATGCTGATCAAGGTGCGGGTCGACGCCACCACCCGGTCGCAGGTGCTCGAGGCCGTCACGCTCTTCCGCGCGTCCGTGGTCGACGTCTCGACCGACTCGCTCGTGATCGAGGTCACCGGCGACACCGGCAAGACCACGGCGCTGCTGCGCGTGCTCGAGCCCTACGGCATCCGCGAGATCTCGCAGTCCGGCCTGCTGGCCATCGGCCGCGGCTCGAAGGCGATCACCGACCGGGTCCCCAAGGCCCAGTGACCGGCGCGGGCTCGTCCCCGCCGCCTCCCTGCTCCACCCCACCGCCCCACACAAGGAGAACCACCACCGTGACTGAGATCGTGTACGACACCGACGCAGACCTGTCGATCATCCAGGGCAAGAAGGTCGCCGTCATCGGCTACGGCTCGCAGGGCCACGCGCACGCGCTCAACCTGCGCGACTCGGGCGTCGAGGTCGTCATCGGCCTGAAGGAGGGCTCGAAGAGCCGCGCCAAGGCCGAGGAGGCCGGCTTCACGGTCCACACCCCCGCCGAGGCCTCGGCCTGGGGCGACGTGATCGTCGTCCTCGCGCCCGACCAGGTGCAGCGCCACGTCTACGCGGACGACATCGCCCCGAACCTCACCGAGGGCAAGGCGCTCGTCTTCGGCCACGGCTTCAACATCCGCTTCGGCTACATCGAGGCCCCCGACAACGTGGACGTGCTGCTCGTCGCCCCCAAGGGCCCCGGCCACACCGTCCGCCGCGAGTTCGAGGCCGGCCGTGGCGTCCCCGTCATCGTGGCGGTCGAGAACGACGCCTCGGGCTCGGCCTGGGACCTCGCCTGGTCGTACTCGAAGGGCATCGGCGGCCTCCGTGCCGGCGGCATCAAGACGACCTTCACCGAAGAGACCGAGACCGACCTCTTCGGCGAGCAGGCCGTGCTCTGCGGCGGCACCTCGCAGCTGATCCAGTACGGCTTCGAGACCCTCACCGAGGCCGGCTACCAGCCGCAGATCGCCTACTTCGAGGTGCTGCACGAGCTCAAGCTGATCGTCGACCTCATCTGGGAGGGCGGCCTCGCCAAGCAGCGCTGGAGCGTCTCCGACACCGCCGAGTACGGCGACTACGTCTCGGGCCCCCGCGTCATCACGCCCGACGTGAAGGAGAACATGAAGGCCGTCCTGGCCGACATCCAGTCGGGCGCCTTCGCGAAGCGGTTCATCGACGACCAGGACGCCGGCGCGCCCGAGTTCGCCGAGCTGCGCAGGAAGGGCGAGGAGCACCCCATCGAGGCCACGGGCCAGGAGCTCCGGGCCCTCTTCGCCTGGAAGCAGACCGACACCGACTACGTCGACGGCAGCGCTGCGCGCTAGCCACCCCCTCTCCACCTGAGCACCACCCGCAGGGCCCCTCTCCACCCGGAGCGGGGCCCTTCGGCCGTCCGGGGCTCACGGGCTGTCGTGGCATGATCTAGGGCATGGCAGCGAGCAAGAAGGCAGTGCACTTCGGTGCGGGGAACATCGGTCGGGGCTTCGTGGCGCAGTTCCTGCACGCGAGCGGCTACGAGGTCGTGTTCGCGGACGTCAACGACGAGCTGATCGGTCTGCTGCAGCAGCAGCCGTCGTTCGAGGTGCACGAGGTCGGCGAGCAGAGCCGCACCACCGTGGTCGACGGCTACCGGGCGATCAACAGCCGCACCGACGAGGAGGCGCTGGTCGCCGAGATCGCGACCGCCGACGTCGTCACGACGGCCGTGGGTGCCCGCATCCTCCCGTTCGTCGCCCCCGTGATCGCCCGCGGGCTCGTCGCCCGTGACGCCTCCCTGGCGCCCCTCGCCGTGATCGCGTGCGAGAACGCGATCAACGCCACCGACTCCCTGGCCGAGGCCGTGCGCCAGGCCGACCCGGCCGAGAACGCCGTCTTCGCCAACTGCGCGATCGACCGCATCGTCCCCGAGCAGGCCGCCGGCTCGCTCGACGTGACCATCGAGTCGTTCTTCGAGTGGGTCGTCGAGAGCACGCCCTTCGGCGCCGACCGGCCCGACATCGCGGGCGTCACCTGGGTCGACGACCTCGAGCCGTTCATCGAGCGAAAGCTGTTCACGGTCAACACCGCCCACGCGGCCGCCGCCTACCACGGCTTCTCGCGCGGCCTCGAGAGCATCCGCGAGGCGCTGGCCGACGAGGCAGTGCTGGCCGAGGTCCGCGGCGCGCTGCGCGAGACCACCGAGCTGCTCGTCGCCAAGCACGACCTCGACCTCGACGAGCAGCAGGCCTACGTCGAGAAGAACCTGGTGCGCATCTCGAACCCGCACCTGCCCGACACGACCGAGCGGGTCGGCCGTGGCCCGCTGCGCAAGCTCAGCCGCCACGAGCGGTTCGTCGGCCCGGCCACGCAGCTCGCCGAGCGCGGGCTCGGCCACGACGCGCTGGTCCGTGCGGTCCGTGCGGCGCTCGACTTCGACGTGCCGGACGACTCCGAGAGCGTCGAGCTGCAGGCGCTGCTCACGTCGGGCCTCCCCGACGAGGAGCTGACGGTCACGTTGACCGGCGTCGAGCAGGGCCACCCGCTGTTCCCGGCGCTGCTGGAGGCGGTCTCGTCGAAGACGGCGGCATGACCGACCCGTCCCCGGCGCGCCCCGAACCAGACGAGATCGACGAGCACGACGAGATCGACGACCAGGACGACGCCCTCAGCTGGGGCGACGAGCGCGACGCCAGCCACGTCGAGGGCCCCGCGCCCGTCTCGCAGGCCGGCCCCGAGGCCGACGACGAGCTCCCCGGGGGGATGAGCAGCGCCTCCCTGGTGGGCCACGGGGTCTTCGGCGGCGTCGCGCTGTTGTCCTGCGTCGGCTGGCTCGTCTCGAGGGACCAGTTCCTGCTCTCGTTCGGCGGCACCGCCGTCGACCGCGTGCAGACGGCGCTGTGGCTGCTCGGCGTCGCGCTGGCGATCGTCGCGCCCGCGGTGTGGTTCGTGACAACGATCCTGCTCGTGCCGCAGTCGCGGTCGTCGCGCCGCCTCCTCGTGTTCGCCGTCGGGGCGGTCGCCCTGGCGCCGTGGCCCCTGGTGATCGGAGGAGGCGCGTGACCGCCCGCGAGACCGGCCCGGTCACGCAGCCGGTCGGCCCCGCCGCCTCACGCCGTCGTGGCCCGCGCGTCGGCGTCGTCGTGGTCGCCGCCCTGGCCGCCTTGTTCTTCGCCTACGACCTGTACGAGGCGATCACCAACCTCGTGCTCGTTCCGCAGGACGTCCGCTACCAGAACAACGAGTTCTTCGACGAGGTCGGGGTCGACGGCCTCGCCGCCTCCCCGCCCTGGGTCGCGCTCGTCGCCAACGTGCTGCTGCCGGTCGTCGCGTGGGTCGGTGCGCTCGTCGTGGCGCGCCGACGGCCGCTCTGGCAGGTCGTGCTCGCCTTCGTCGCGGCGCTCGCGCTCGTCGGCTCGGTGTCGCTCACGATCACGGCGTACGTGCTCAGCATCTGATCCGAGCTGCTCGGCGGCACGCCCGGCCGCAGGCCCGGGTGGCGGACGCGGGCGGGGCGTCATGTGCGCGTCATGCGCCGCCCGAGTCGATAGAGTGCACAGCAGCCGCGCCCACGGCGCGTCGCGGCGTTCACCCCAGACCCCTCTCGTTAGGACATCGTCTCCGTGGCCAAGCCCGTCGTGCTGATCGCAGAAGAACTCTCACCCGCCACCGTCGAGGCCCTCGGCCCCGACTTCGACGTCCGGTCGGTGGACGGCACCGACCGGGCCGCCCTGCTCTCCGCCCTCGCGGGGGCCGATGCCGTCCTCGTCCGGTCGGCGACGCAGCTCGACGCCGAGGCCATCGCGGCGGCTCCCGGCCTCAAGGTGATCGCCCGCGCGGGCGTCGGGCTCGACAACGTCGACATCAAGGCGGCCACGACGGCCGGCGTCATGGTGGTCAACGCGCCGACCTCGAACATCATCTCCGCGGCCGAGCTCACCATCGGGCACATCCTCAGCCTCGCGCGGCACATCCCGGCGGCGCACTCCGCCCTCGCACAGGGTCAGTGGAAGCGCTCGAAGTACACGGGCGTCGAGCTGTTCGAGAAGACGGTGGGCATCGTCGGGCTCGGGCGCATCGGCGCGCTGATCACGGCCCGCCTGCAGGCCTTCGGCGTGAACGTGGTCGCCTACGACCCCTACGTCACCCCGGCCCGAGCCCAGCAGCTCGGCGTCACGCTGCTCTCCCTCGACGAGCTGCTCGCCACCGCCGACTTCGTCACCATCCACATGCCCAAGACGGCGGAGACGACCGGCATGATCGGCCTCGACCAGATGAAGGCGATGAAGCCGACGGCGTTCGTCGTCAACGTCGCCCGTGGCGGCCTGATCGACGAGGACGACCTCTACACGGCGCTCACCACGGGCGAGATCGCCGGTGCGGGCCTCGACGTGTTCGTGTCCGAGCCCCCGGTCGACCAGAAGCTCCTCGGCCTCGAGAACGTCGTCGTCACCCCGCACCTCGGCGCCTCGACCGACGAGGCTCAGGAGAAGGCGGGCGTCTCGGTCGCGCGTTCGGTGCGCCTGGCCCTCGGGGGCGAGCTGGTGCCCGACGCCGTGAACGTCGCCGGCGGGGTCATCGACCCCTACGTGCGTCCCGGCATCCCGCTGCTCGAGAAGATCGGCCAGGTCTTCGCGGCACTCGCCGACTCGCCCCTCACGAGCGTCGACGTCGAGGTCCGCGGCGACCTCGTCGACCACGACGTCAGCGTCCTCAAGCTCGCGGCGCTCAAGGGCATCTTCACGAACATCGTCAGCGAGTCGGTCAGCTACGTGAACGCGCCGCTGCTCGCGGAGCAGCGCGGCATCACCGTGCGGCTGCTCACCGACCCCACGAGCGAGGAGTACCGCAACGTCCTCACCGTCCGCGGCTCGCTCGCCGACGGCGGCCAGATCTCGGTCTCGGGCACCCTGACGGGCACGAAGCAGGTCGAGAAGATCGTCGAGATCAACGGCTACGACGTCGAGGTCCCGATCGCGGCCCACCACCTCGTCATGGTCTACGGCGACCGCCCGGGCATCGTCGCCGTCTACGGCAAGGAGTTCGGCGACGCCGGCATCAACATCGCCGGCATGCAGATCGCCCGCCGCAGCGCCGGGGGCCAGGCCCTCAGCGTGCTCACGATCGACAGCCCCGCGCCCGACGACCTGCTCGAGAAGGTGCGCACGGCGATCGACGCCGAGCTGCTCCGCGAGATCGACGTCACGCTGTAGCCGACAGCCTGCACCACACCACGACGCCCCGGCGCCGGTCTCGCGACCGGCGCCGGGGCGTCGTGCTGTGCTCGTGCAGGGGAGCGGGGCGTCCCCACCCGGAGTAGTTCCCGTTCGGCACATCAGCATCAGTTTTACCCGCGTCTTCGGATGTGACATCCTGTGCACCAGGAAAGAGGGGATCATGATCCGCATCGGAGACCAGATGAAGCTCCCGGGCATCGCCGCGTCGTTCGTCTCGATCTGCTCGGTGGCCATGGCTGCTCTGATCGTGGCTGTCGTCACGATGGTCACGGCAGCGACAGCGTTCTCGCAGGGCATCACCATCGACATCCCCCTGATGGCGACCTTCGACGGGGCGCGGGCGGAACCGGGATCGCCTGGCGTCACCGTCACGGGATCGTGGGTCGGCGCCGGCGTGTCGATCCTGGCTCTCGCGGTGCCGCTCCCGCTCTGGTTCAGCGTGTCACGACGCCGCCAGGTGGCCGCGATCTGACCGCGTCCCGCGTCGCGACACCTCGGCACAGCACGACGCCCCGGCGCCGGTCCTCTGACCTGCGCCGGGGCGTCGTGGTGTGTGCGGGGGAGCGGCTGTGCGTGCCGGGGGCAGCGGCTCGCGCCTAGAGCTCGATCGACTCGTGGACGGCGAGCTGCACGGCGTCGCCGCCGACCGACTGCGCGCTCGCCTTCATCCGGTCGAAGTGCATCGCCAGGCCGGGGCCGGAGAGGGTCTGCTCGTGCGTCGGGAAGGCCAGCTTCGGCTTCACGGCCGCCACGTAGTCGATGACCTCGGACACCTTGAGCCACGGGGCGCCGACCGGCGTCGCCAGGGTCTCGACGGGCACGTCCGGCACGGTGAACTGGTCGCCCGGGTAGAACAGCGAGCCGTCGACCAGGACGCCGACGTTGTCGATCACGGGGATGCTCTCGTGGATCACCGCGTGCCGCGTCCCGTGGAACGACAGGGTGAAGGGCCCGGCCTCGACCGTGTCGCCGTCGGTGACGACGTGGACCTCGAACCCGTCGGCCGCGTCCGCGACGCCCTGCGGTCCGTACAGGACCGCGTCCGGGTTCGTCTCCCGCAGGTGGGCGAGCTGGTCGGGCGTCCAGTGGTCGGCGTGCTCGTGGGTCACCACGACGGCGTCGACGTCGTGCAGGTCGACCAGGGGAGCGGTGAACGAGCCGGGGTCGATGACGAGCTTGCGCCCGTCCTTCTCGACGACGAGGCAGGCGTGTTCGAGTTTCGTGAGGCGCATGAGGGCGACTGTACGCCCGCCGCAGGCCGCGGCGACCCCTCGTCGAGGACGGGTGCCCCGCCTCCCGCGCGTCCGTGGACCGCCCGCGACACGCGGGGCGGCCTCGATTTGTGACCGGCTCGACAGCTGTGGCATACTCGACGAGTTGCAAATACGGCCCCATCGTATAGCGGCCTAGTACGTCGCCCTCTCACGGCGGTAACACGGGTTCGAATCCCGTTGGGGTCACCACCACGAAACCGCCCGGCTCTCAGCCGGGCGGTTTCGTCGTTCCTGGAAAGGATCGGCCCCTCTGGGCCCGCCCCAGCCCAGCCCCGACGGGAACGGCCCCGGCGACGTCGGGGTGACGTCGCCGGGGCCGTCCCGCCGTGAGGCAGGTCGAGCACCGCCTGGGCGGTCTAGCCCTTCGTGGCGCCGGCCAGCAGGCCGCGGACGAAGAACCGCTGCAGGGCGAAGAACACGATCAGCGGCACGATGATCGAGATGAACGCCCCGGCTGTGAGCAGCTCCCACGACTGGCCGTACGAGCCGGACAGGTCCTGCAGCGCCTTGGTGATGGGCAGCCCCTGCCCCGAGGTGAACACCGTCGCCACGAGCAGGTCGTTCCACACCCACAAGAACTGGAAGATGCCGAAGGAGGCGATGGCCGGCATCGACAGCGGCAGCACGATGCGGAAGAAGACCTGGCCGTGTCCGGCGCCGTCCATGCGGGCCGCCTCGATCACCTCCGCCGGGATCTCGGAGATGAAGTTGTGCAGCATGAAGATCGCCAGGGGGAGCGCGAAGATGGTGTGCGCGATCCACACCTTGGCGAACGAGCCGTCGAGCCCGTTCACCCCGAGCCCGGGGAGGATGTACAGGCCCCCGACCCGGAGACCGTCCGAGAAGAGCCGGAGCAGCGGCACGAGGGCCATCTGGATCGGCACGATCTGCAGGGCGAAGACGAGCACGAACATCGTGTTGCGGCCCTTGAAGTCGATCCAGGCGAACGCGTAGGCCGCGAGGCTGGCGATCGTGATCGGGATGAGCGCCGCGGGCAGCGTGATGACCAGGGAGTTGAAGAAGGCCTTGCCGAGGGTGAGGCTGTCGCCCGAGTTGAACGCGTTGACGTAGTTGTCGAGCGTGAACCCGGGGTTGGCGAAGACGGTCCACCAGCCGGTGGTCTTGATGTCGTTCGCCGGGCGGAACGACGAGATGAAGAGACCGGCCGTCGGCAGCGTCCAGATCGCCGCGATGATGAGCGCGGCGATCGTGGCGCCGCGGCTCGTCGTGCCCTTCTTGAGCTTGCCGCTCGAGCTCTCGACGGCGGCGAGGCCGCGCTTGAGCTGCCGCTCGGTGCCCGAGCCGACGGCGACCCCGACGGGGGTGGGGGTGGCGGTCATCGGATCTCCCTCTGCTTCTGGATCTGGCGGGCGTTGTAGACGACGATCGGCAGGACGAGCACGAACAGGATCACGGCCAGCGCCGAGCTGTAGCCGGTGCGGCTGCCGAGCTGGAACTGGCGCACCATCTCGAAGGCGAGGATGGTCGTGTCGTTCCGGCCGCCGGTCATCGCCGAGACGATGTCGTAGACCTTCAGTGACGCGATCGAGATGGTCGTGAGCACGACGATGATGGTCGTGCGGATGCCGGGCACGGTGATGTGGCGGAACGCCTGGAACCCGTTGGTCCCGTCGAGCGAGGCCGCCTCGAGCTGCTCGGCGGGCACGCCCTTGATGGCGGCGGACAGCACCGTCATCGCGAAGCCGGCCTGGGTCCAGATCAGCACGATCACGAGCAGCAGGGTGTTCCACGGCTCGAGCCCGAGCCAGTCGACGGGCTGGCCGCCGAAGCCGACGAGGATGCCGTTCAGCAGGCCGATCTGGTCGCCCTGGCGGATGTCGTAGAAGAACTTGAAGATGATCGACGCGCCCACGAACGAGATGGCCATCGGCATGAAGACGAGCAGCTTGAGGAACTTCTCGCCGCGGCTCTTGTCGATGAAGACCGCGTAGGCGAGGCCGATGGCGGTCGCGGTGATCGGCGCGAGCAGCACCCAGATCAGCGTGTTGCCGAAGGCGGTGAGGCCGTCGGGGCTCGTGAAGACCCAGACGAAGTTGTCGAGGCCCGCGAAGCCCGAGCCGTCGTTCTTCATGAAGGCCTGGCCCGCCGTAGTGATGGTCGGGTAGATCAGGCCGATCAGCAGGAAGAACACGGCCGGCGTCATGAAGGCGATGAGCTGCAGCGAGTAGCCGGCCCCGCGCTTCGAGCGGTAGTCGAGCAGGAACAGCCCGCCGCCGAGGACGGCCGCGATCGCCGCGACCCAGATGACCGACTGGTAGAGGCCGAAGGCGAGCAGCACCACCACGGGGACGACGACGCAGACGGCGAGGCGGAGGATCGTGTACTGCCGGCCGCGGCGGGGCGCGAACTCGACGAAGACGAGCACCACGCCGACCAGCGCGGCGAAGGCGAGCAGGATCAGGGGGATCTGGGCCAGGGGCGGGATGCCCGCCAACCACTGGAAGAAACTGGACATCGCTGTCCCTTTCACGTTCGGGTACGGGGGCGCTCGGGCACAGGCGAGAGGAGGCGGCTGCGCGCGTCGGGGACGCGTGAGGGGCCGCCGCCGCACGGCGACGGCCCCTCACGGTGGGGTTGCTGGCTAGCTGGTGTAGCCGGCCTGGATCTCCTCGAGCACCGAGTCGGTGTCCGTGCCGTCGATCCAGTCGACCATGCCCTTCCAGAAGCTGTCGGAGCCGACCGACTTCGGCATCAGGTCGGAGCCGTCGAAGCGGAACGTCGTGTCCGTGCCCTGCAGGATCTCGACGGCGCCCTTCAGCAGGTCGCTGCCGGCGTTCTCGGGGTCGAGTCCCTTGTTGGCCGAGATGACGCCTCCGAGCGAGACGCGGCTGTTGGCCCAGTCGGCGCTGGCGAGGTACGCCTGCACCTTGGCGGTGTCGTCGTCGTTCGAGAACGCGGCGACGAACTCACCGCCGCCGGTGACGGCTGCCGGGTCGTCCTCCTTCATCGGCGGGGTGAGGAAGGCCCAGACGTCGCCGTCCTCGGCGACCGTGGCGGGGGTGCCCTCGGCGTTGTTCGCCGCGGTGAGGAAGCCCTCGAAGAACGAGGCCTGGTGCGTCAGCGCGCAGCTGCCGTTCGCCACGTTGGTCGCGACGTCGCCGAAAGCGGTCGAGTTGATCGACTTCACGTCGCCGTAGCCGGCGTTGACCATGGCCGGGTCCTGCAGGATCGTGCCGACGGAGTCGAACGCGTCCTTGATCTCGGGGTCAGTGAACTTCGTGTCGCCGGAGACCCACGAGTCGTAGGCGTCGGGGCCGGCCTCGCGGAGCACGAGGTCCTCGACCCAGTCGGTGCCGGGCCAGCCCGAGGCCTCGCCCGAGTTGAAGCCCGCGCACCAGGGAGCGGTGCCGGTCTTCTCCTGGATGGTCTTCGAGACCTCGACGAGCTCGTCGTAGGTCTTGGGGATCTCGACGCCCCACTCCGCGAACTTCGCGGGGGAGTACCAGACGTAGCCCTTGACGCTGGCCATCAGCGGAGCGCCGTACTGCGTGCCGTCGACCTGGCCGTACTTCTGCCAGTCCTCGGACCAGCCTTCCTTGACGTTGGCGAGCGCGTCGGCCGGGAGCTCCTGCACCTTGCCCGACGACGTCACGGTGTCGGCGAGGAGACCGGGCTGCGGGAAGATCGCGAGGTCGGGGGTGTCGCCGCCCTGGACCTTGATGCCGATCTGCTTCTCGAACTCCTTGTCGCCCGTGTACTTGATGTCGATGTCGTTCTGCTTCTCCCAGTCGGCCCACGACTCCTCGAGCAGGGTCGCCTCGTCGCCGTTGATGGTGCCGTAGACGTTGACGACGCCGTCGGCCGTGCCGACCGATCCGCCGGCGTCGCCGCCCGCGTTGGGGTCGTTGGGGTCGGCGCTTCCGGAGCAGCCGACCAGCAGGAAGCTGGATGCCGCCAGGATGGCCAGGGGCCCGGTGAACCTGCGGTGCAGGGATGCTCGCATGGTGATCTCCTCGTCGAGTTGCGATGCACGTGTCCCGCTCGTGCTGCCGAGCCGGGACACTGCCGCGCGCGTCGTCGTCGACGCGCGTCGACGATGAGTGTCACACACGCGCAGGAGGCGCGCAACAACCCGTGCTAGCGGCGCGTCGCACCGGCACGAGCGGCAGGACGGACGGCGCCGCGGGAGTCGAGGGGCGGGGGCGCGGAACTGCCCCGGACGACGAGCTGCGGGGCCACGAGGAGGTGCGGCGCGTCGAGCCGGCATCCCTCCAGCCGGTCGACGAGGTGGTCGACGGCGGCCGCAGCGAGCTCGACCCCGGGCGGCGAGACGGTCGTGAGCGGCGGCGAGGTCATGTCCGCGGCGAGGTCGCCGATGCTGAGGGCCACCACCGAGACGTCTCGGGGGATCGAGCAGCCGGCGAACGCGGCCGCCTGCACGAAGCCGGCCAACGCCGTCTCGTTGAACGCGACCACCGCGGTGGGACGTGCCGGCGAGGCGACGAACGCGTCGAAGGCCGTGCGGCCGCCCGTGACCGAGACGGGGGCGTGGTGCACCTCGAGGGAGAGGCCCGCCGCGCGCGCCGCGTCGCCGAGGGCCCTCGAGGCTCTCGTGAGCGGGCCCGAGCCGCGCTCGTGCGAGCCGACCGACTGGCTGAGGAAGAACGCCCGCTCGTGGCCGAGGTCGACGAGGTGCTGCACGGCCAGGCGCCCCAGCGCGTCGTAGTCGGCGTCCACGAACCAGAGGCCGGCCACGTCGTCGGGGCGGCCGATGTTCGTGAAGGGGACCCGCGCCTCCGTCAGGACCGGCACGCGGTCGTCCTCCGGCGTCAGCTCCATCAGGACGACGCCGTCGACCAGGCCCTCGCTCACGAGGCTCTCCAGGCCCTCGACGTCGTCGATCGGGGTCGACCAGAGCAGGAGGTGGTAGCCGCGTTCCCGCGCCCGGTCCGTGGCCGCCGCGACGTACTCGAACTCGGACGACGTCACGCCGCGCCTGCCGTACGGGTAGTGCAGGGCCAGGATGCCGCCCCGCGAGCCCGCCAGGCCGCGGGCGAAGGCGTTCGGCGTGTAGTTGAGCTCGGCCATGGCCGCCTCGACTCGACGGCGGGTGGCGTCCGAGATCGTCCGACGGCCGCTGAGGGCGTACGAGACGGTGCTCGACGAGACGCCGGCCAGGCGCGCCACGTCGTCACGGGTCGCTGGTGCCATGCTCGTCCACCTCGTCGTCGGTCGTGCGCACAGCATACGAGCGCCGACCCCGATGAGCGACGAGCGTCGGGTGGGAGGGAGCTGCTACGCGGGCCACACCGGACGGAACTGCACCGAGATGCGCGGCCCGACCGCCTTGCGGGTCTTCGCGATCGCGTGCTCGTGCGTGCGCTGGCTGCTGCCGCCCATCACGAGCAGGTCGCCGTGGCCGAGGGGGAAGCGCTGCACCCTGCCCGTGCGGCGTGACCGGATCGCGAGGGTGCGCGGGGCGCCGAGGGACAGGATGCCCACCATCGTGTCGCGGTCGATCGTGCGGCCGACTCGGTCGCCGTGCCAGGCGATGCTGTCGTCGCCCGTGCGGTAGAAGCAGAGCCCGGCGCGGCGGAACAGCTGCTCGTCGGGCGCCCCGCGCCGGGTGGAGTACCACCGGTTCAGCTCGTCTCGCGCGGTGCCGAGCACGGGGTCGGGCAGCACGTCGCGCTCGCCGTAGGACGACACCAGCCGCGGCACCTCGACCACCCGGTCGTACATCGTCCGCGTGTCGGCCTGCCAGGGGACCTCGGCCACGAGGCGCTCGAACATCGCGTCGCTGCCCGTCGCCCAGCCGGGCACGAGGTCGAGCCACGCGCCGTCGTCGAGGGGCAGGTGCTGCACGGCCCCGTCGAGGTCGCGGAGGCCGGTGCCCTGCCTCGTGACGGGGCCCGCGCCCGTGTCGGCGTCGTCGTCGAGGCCGTCCAGCAGGGAAGAGGTGAAGGTCGTGCTCATGCCCCTCAGCCTAGCCGACCGTTCGAACACGCGTTCGAGCACGCTCGTGGTCACCACCGGGGCGCGACGACCTCGGTCGCCGCCGGTCCGGTGAGCTCGTGCGCCACGCCGTCGACGTCGACGTCGACCAGCACTCCGCCCCAGAACGACACCTGCAGTCTGCCCTGGTAGACCCAGAGCCGCTCGCCCGACGACCGGTCGAAGGCGACGACCGTCGAGCGGCCGCCCGAGCTGCCGTAGGCGAACGCGTAGCCGACGGTGCGTCCGGTCGCCGCCGGCACCGCGCCTCCCGGCAGCTCGACGACCGAGGTCGTGGCCCCGTCCGCCCCGTCGAGCACGCGGAGCGCGAGCGACCCGTCGTCCCCGGCGGTCGCCGCCGCGAAGAGGTCGTCGTCGGTCTGGCCGGCGAGGCCGTCCACGCTCACCGCTCCCCGGCGGTCGTGGCTCCAGCGGGTCTCGCCCGTGTCCCAGTCGACGCAGCTGACGCGGTCGTCCGCGACGTCGGTGACGACGAGGCACGTGCGAGCCGCGCTCGGTGCCCCCTGCACGTCGGGCGAGGTCGTCCACCGGGTCCGCCCGTCGAGGTCGACGGCCGTGAAGCCCCCCGATCGACCGGTGGACGACACGATCAGGTCGTCGTGCACGAGCGGGCCGACCAGGGCGTCCAGCCGTGTGCCCCAGTCGTGCTCGCGGCCCGTCCGCGGGTCGACGGCCACCGTGCCGTCCGGGGTCGACACCAGCGCCCGGTCCGGCAGCGCGAGGACGACGCCCGTCGTCGTGCCGGCACCCCGCCACGTCACGTGCCCGAGGTCGTCCGCGTCCCGGACCTCGTACCGGTAGGCGCCCCCCGCGGACGGCTGGCGTCCCGTGAGGACGACACGCCCCTCCGACTGGAACTGGTCGCTGTCCGTCGTCGTCCACGGCGCGGAGCCGTCGACGACCCGACCCGTCGCGGGATCCAGCGCCACGAGCTTCGAGAGGGCGCCGCCCGAGGTGCGCAGCAGGAGGCGGTCGGGGTCGCCCGCCGGGCCGATCGCCGAGGCGGAGAGCACCTCGGCCCCGTCGAGGTCGCCCAGGTCGGCGAAGTCGTCCCGGGCGTCGTGCACCCAGGCCATGCGGCCGTCCGTCGTGTCGAGCAGCCCGACCCGCGACCCGACCTGCCGGGTGTCGCTGCCACAACCCGCGTCGTTCGCGAAGCCGTAGGTCCAGGCCGGTGCAGCGCGGACGAGCACGAGGCCGTCGTCGCCGACGGGCACCGAGGGGAACCGCAGGCAGAGGGCCGGCGCGCCGGGGGCGAGCGCCCCGGCGAGGTCGACGGTCCAGCCGGAGGCGGTCGGCGCCTCCCTCAGGTCGACGGTCGACGTGCCCTGCCAGGGCGACAGCCCGCCGTACACCGGCTGGCCGGGGACGAGCGCGGCGGTGACCGCCACGGCGGCGAGGACGAGGGCGAGGTAGCCGAGAGCGAGGCGACGGCCGGGTGCGAGACGACGCCACCAGCGCGGGCCCGGCGCGGCCGGACGGCCCGACGGGCTGCCGGTCGTGCTGCCCGCGGGCGGTGGGACCTGGTGCCCGTCCGCCTCCTCGGCGGCCGTCGTCCGTTCCCGAGTCGTCGGCTTCTCCCAGACCACCGCGGCCCTCGGCCGCGAGGGCTGCCACGGGGCGCCCGGCGCCGTCACGAGGTGCTCCCGACGCGGGTGCGGTCGACGAGACGGGAGGCGGAGGCGGAGTCGTCCACGACGACGAGGGCGCCGCCCCAGAACGCGACGCGGCCGGTCGACGTCGACGTCCAGAGCCGGCGTCCGCTCGACGCGTCGTACGCGCTGACCGCGTCGGGGCTGGTTCCCGAGTCGTCGGTCTCGACGTAGACGACGGTGCGCGACGCGGCGACCACCTCGTCGGACGGGCCGAGCGGCAGGGCGACACGGCGCGAGCCGTCAGACACGTCGAGGGCGGCCAGCTCGGGGCCGTCGTCGCGCTGCGCCACGACCCAGACGTCGTCCCGCGACTGCCCCGGCACGGGCACGACCCGGGCAGGGCCGCCCAGGTCGCGGCTCCAGAGCACCCGCCCGTCTCCCCGGTCGAGGCAGGTGACGGAGGAGGCGTCGGGCGACAGGGCGAGGACGCACCGGTCCGTCACGTCGAGGGCGCCTGCCTCGACGGGGGTCGTCCACCGCCGGTCGCCGAGCGGGTCGACGGCCGACACGGTCGGACGGGACCGTCCCGCTCGCTCGACCACGTAGAGGGAGCCGTCGCCGGCCGGGCCGACGGCGGCCGTCTCGAGGGTGGTGCCCCGGCCCCTGCCCCGTTCGAGCGGACGCGCCGCGCCGGTCCGGCCGTCGACGAACGAGCTGCGGCCGTCCGCCTCGACGACGACGCCCGACTCCAGCAGCAGGGGAGTGGTGCCCACGTCGGCCCGGCCCTGCCAGACGGGCTCGGTGAGGTCGCCCGCGTCGACGAGGGAGAAGCGCCTCGACGCGTCGTCGGTGCCGCCGACGGCCCGCAGCTGCAGGCGTCCGACGGCGGCGACGCTCACGGCGGGCAGGTCGCGGCGCCCGCGCGCCACCTCCTGCGAGTCGCCTCCGTCGAGGTCGAGCGCGACCTGCGCGGCGCCGCCCGAGGTCTGGACCTGGACCAGCACGCGGCCGGCGGCCGGGACGACCTGCGTCGCCGGGATGGCCAGGGCGTCCGCGTCGGGGACGTCCGCCGCGAGGTCGTGCACCCAGCGGACGCGGCCCGTCCCGGCCTCGACGAGCGCCACGCGGCTCGTGTTCCCCGACACGGCGGCGCGGCGACAGCCGGTCGAGGACGCGGCGTCGTCGGTCTCGAGGTCGACCGAGGTGCCCACGGCGACGAGGCCGTCGACGGCGGCGGAAGGCCAGACGTGCACGCAGCTCGGGGGCACGTCGGGCGCGAGGAGGCCGGCGAGGTCGAGGGTCCACGCAGCATCCGTCGGCAGGCGTCGCAGCTCGTCCGCGACGGGCGTGCCGGACGCCGGACCGCTGCCGTAGCGGGGGACGACCGCGACCCCGACGACGAGCACGGCCGTGGTCGCGAGGGCGAGGGCGAGGTAGGCGGAGCGCAGGCGGGACGACGAGGAGGCGGTCGTCCGGCGCCGACGTCGGGGCGCCTCCTCGTGCGGCACGGCAGGGGAGAGGCGCGAGCTGGACGGCAGGGAGGCGGGCTGCGCCGCGCCGGCCTCCGGCGCGTCGGCACGGCGGCCCGCGCCGGGACGGGCCGGCAGCCAGGGAGCGTCGTCTCGCACCATGCTCGGTCGACCTCCTCGTCGGGCGGGCCCGCCGCCGCACGACGGAGGACCTGGTACCAGTCAGGACCCGCGAGGTGCCGCGCGCCCACCTCGTGTTCGGAGACCTCGGCCGCGGCGCTCGCCGGGGGAATGCCGGGCGCCCGAGGCCGCGTTGCACCCGGCAGCGCGTCGGGCAGGGGCCAGGAGGCGCTGGCGTAGACTTCGACGATCATTCCGACCGAGACACCCGAGGAGAGGGGCGTGCCCGTGGGCAGGACGCTTGCCGAGAAAGTGTGGGACGACCACGTCGTCGTCAAGGGCGAGGACGGCGCCCCCGACCTTCTCTACATCGACCTCCACCTCCTCCACGAGGTCACGAGCCCGCAGGCCTTCGACGGGCTCCGGCAGGCAGGGCGGCCGATGCGGCGCACCGACCTGACGATCGCCACCGAGGACCACAACACCCCGACCCTCGCGATCGACAAGCCGATCGCCGACCTCACCAGCCGGACGCAGATCGAGACGCTCCGCCGCAACACGGCCGAGTTCGGCGTCCGGCTGCACCCGCTCGGCGACGCCGAGCAGGGCATCGTCCACGTCGTGGGGCCGCAGCTCGGCCTCACCATGCCGGGCATCACCGTCGTCTGCGGCGACTCGCACACCTCGACGCACGGCGCGTTCGGCGCGATGGCCTTCGGCATCGGCACGAGCGAGGTCGAGCACGTCATGGCGACGCAGACCCTGCCGCTCAAGCCGTTCAAGACCATGGCGGTCACCGTCGAGGGCACGCTGCGGCCCGGCGTGACGGCGAAGGACATCATCCTGGCCGTGATCGCCCAGATCGGCACCGGCGGCGGCCAGGGCTACGTGCTCGAGTACCGCGGCAGCGCGATCCGCGCCCTCTCGATGGAGGGGCGCATGACGATCTGCAACATGTCGATCGAGGCCGGCGCCCGGGCAGGCATGGTCGCCCCCGACCAGACCACGTTCGACTACCTCGAGGGCCGCGACCACGCCCCGACCGGAGCCGACTGGGACGAGGCGGTCGCCTACTGGAAGACCCTCCCGACCGACGACGACGCCGTGTTCGACGCCGAGGTGTTCCTCGACGCCGACTCGCTCGAGCCGTTCGTCACCTGGGGCACGAACCCGGGCCAGGGCGTCTCGCTGAGCGACTCCGTGCCCGACCCCTCGACCGTCGTCGACCCCAACGAGCGCGCCGCCGCCGAGCGCGCCCTCGAGTACATGGCCCTCGAGGCCGGCACGCCGATGAAGCAGATCCCCGTCGACGCCGTGTTCATGGGCTCGTGCACGAACAGCCGCATCGAGGACCTGCGGGCGTTCGCGTCGATCGTGCAGGGCAAGACCAAGGCCGAGGGCGTCCGCGTGATGGTCGTGCCGGGCTCGGCCCGCGTGCGGCTCGAGGCCGAGGCCGAGGGCCTCGACAAGGTCTTCACCGACTTCGGCGCCGAGTGGCGCTTCGCCGGCTGCTCGATGTGCCTCGGCATGAACCCCGACCAGCTCGCCCCGGGCGAGCGCTGCGCGTCGACCTCGAACCGCAACTTCGAGGGCCGCCAGGGCAAGGGCGGACGCACGCACCTCGTGTCGCCGCTGGTCGCCGCCGCGACCGCCGTCCGCGGCACGCTCTCGTCCCCGTGGGACCTGTCGGCCGACGAGGCGGGCGCCGTCGGCGCGGCCGGCGCGGCCTCGGCGACCCCGATCCACGACCAGGTCGCCGCCGAGCTGACCGGCCAGACCGCAGGAGGCGCGTCCTAGTGCAGAAGTTCACCGTCGTCACCGGCGTGGCCGCGCCCCTGAAGCGCTCGAACGTCGACACCGACCAGATCATCCCGGCCGAGTTCCTCAAGCGGGTCACCAAGACCGGCTTCGAGGACGCGCTCTTCTTCTCGGCGCGCCAGGACCCGGACTTCGTGCTCAACCGCCCGGAGTACCAGGGCGCGCGAGTGCTCGTGGCCGGCCCCGACTTCGGCACCGGCTCGAGCCGGGAGCACGCCGTCTGGGCGCTCCGCGACTTCGGCTTCGACGTCGTGCTGAGCTCGCGCTTCGGCGACATCTTCCGGGGCAACTCGGGCAAGCAGGGCCTGCTGAGCGCCGTCGTGGCCGAGGACGACATCGAGCGGATCTGGGCGGTCGTCGAGGCGAGCCCCGGCATCGAGATCACGGTCGACCTCGCCGCGCAGACCGCCACGGTCGGTGACCTCACGGTCTCGTTCGAGGTCGATGCCTACACTAAGTGGCGCCTCCTCGAGGGTCTCGACGACATCGGACTGACCCTCCGCGACGAAGCCGCGATCACAGAATTCGAAACCCGCCGCGCCGCCTGGCGCCCGAAGACATTGCCGGTGAAGTAAGTGAACTCTCTCGTCCAAGACGCAGCAGCTGCAGGGGCCCGTGTCGGCCTGAAGTCCGATGAGATCGTCATCCGCGGCGGCAAGCCGCTGATCGGTCGCATCGAGGTGCGCGGGGCGAAGAACCTCGCCACGAAGGCGATGGTCGCCGCGTTGCTCGGCGACACCCCGAGCATCCTGCGCGACGTGCCGGACATCAGCGACGTCAACGTCGTCCGCGGCCTGCTGTCGGTGCACGGCGTCCGCATCACCGACCCGGCCCGCGGCGAGATGATCCTCGACCCGGCCAACGTCGAGTCGGCGCACTTCGCCGAGATCGACGCACACGCCGGCTCGAGCCGCATCCCGATCCTCTTCTGCGGCCCGCTGCTGCACCGGCTGGGCGAGGCGTTCATCCCCGACCTCGGCGGCTGCCGCATCGGCGACCGTCCCATCGACTTCCACCTCGACGCGCTCCGCGCCTTCGGTGCGGTCGTCGACAAGTCGTACAACGGCATCCACCTGACCGCGCCCGACGGGCTCAAGGGCGCGAACATCGAGCTTCCCTACCCGAGCGTCGGCGCGACCGAGCAGGTCCTCCTCACGGCCGTGCTCGCCGACGGCGTCACCGAGCTCCGCAACGCGGCGATCGAGCCCGAGATCATGGACCTCATCGCCATCCTGCAGAAGATGGGCGCCATCGTCTCCGTCGAGCCGAACCGCGTCATCTTCATCGAGGGCGTGAAGACGCTCCGTGGCTACACGCACCGGGCCATCAACGACCGCAACGAGGCCGCCAGCTGGGCGAGCGCCGCGCTGGCGACCAAGGGCGACATCTTCGTCGAGGGCGCCGACCAGAAGGACCTGATGACGTTCCTCAACGTCTTCCGCAAGGTCGGCGGCGACTTCGACGTCCACGAGGACGGCATCCGCTTCTTCCACCCCGGCGGCGAGCTCAAGCCCGTCGTCGTCGAGACCGACGTGCACCCCGGCTTCATGACCGACTGGCAGCAGCCGCTCATCGTGGCGCTCACCCAGGCGCAGGGCACCTCGATCGTGCACGAGACGGTCTACGAGAACCGCTTCCAGTTCACCGAGGCGCTGAACGACATGGGCGCCGACATCACCGTCCACAAGGAGGGCCTGCCCGGCCACGACCGCCGCGTCGCCCGTCGCGAGTTCGAGCAGGCGGCTGTCATCAACGGCCCGACCGCCCTGCACGGCGCCGACATCCGCGTCCCCGACCTGCGCGGCGGCTTCAGCCACCTCATCGCCGCGCTGACGGCCGAGGGCGAGTCGAAGATCAGCAACGTCGGCATCATCAGCCGCGGCTACGAGCACTTCATCGCGAAGCTGCGCAAGCTGGGCGCCGACTTCGACTTCCAGGGCTGATCGCGACGTGAGCGACGCCTCCTCGCCGACCCCGCCGGCCGGCGGGGTCGACGCGCCCCTGGTCCAGACGCCTCGCCGGGTCGGCCGCTTCGGTCGCGGCAAGGAGAAGAGCGCCGTGTTCCGGGGCGTCGCCGCCGTCGGCGCGCCGCTCTTCGACCGGCTCGCCCGCATCGAGGTGCGCGGCGCCGAGAAGCTCCCGCCCGAGGGTGCCTTCGTGCTCGCGCCGAACCACTACACGAACATCGACCCCGTCGTCGTCGCGCGGCTCATGTGGACCCTCGGACGCGTGCCGAGGTTCCTCGCCAAGGCGTCGCTCTTCCGCGTGCCCGTCTTCGGCTCGCTGATGCGCGCCATGGGGCACGTGCCCGTGGAACGCGGCGGCCGCACGCACGACAGCGACCCGCTGCAGGCGGGGCGCGCCCTCGCGACCAGCGGCGGGGGAGTGATCATCTACCCCGAGGGCACGCTCACGCGCGACCCCGACCTGTGGCCGATGAAGGGCAAGAGCGGTGCCGTCCGGCTCGCCCTCCAGGCGGGGGTGCCGCTCATCCCGATGGCGCACTGGGGCAGCCAGCACGTGATGGGCCGCTACTCGGCGAAGATCAGCCTGTTCCCGCGGAGGCGCATCGTCGCCGCGATCGGCGACCCCGTCGACCTGTCGCCGTGGCGAGGCCGCCACCTCGACCAGGCCGCCTACACCGAGGCCACGGCCCTCGTCATGCAGCGCATCACCGAGCTGCTGGCCGGCCTCCGCGACGAGGAGGCGCCCGCCGAGCAGTGGGACCCGCACACGAAGCACCAGAAGGAGACCGGACGCTTTGAGCAGCCGTGACGAGAGCAGCCGTGACGACGGCAGCCGCGACGTGGCCGGCGACGCCGGTCGAGGCGCCGGGACGAGGGAGGACGCCATCGGGGCCCTCGGCGAGGGGGCCGTCACCACGGAGGCGATCTCGGTCGTGATGCGCAGCGCCGTGCCCCGCACGGTGGCCGTTCTGGGCTCCGGCAGCTGGGGCACCACGTTCGCGAAGGTCCTCGCCGAGGGCGGGGCGGACGTCACCCTCTGGGCCCGGCGTCCCGAGGTCGCGCGCGAGATCACCGAGAGCAAGCGCAACAGCGACTACCTGCCGGGCATCAACCTGCCCCGCACCCTCGTGGCGACGCCCGACGTGGCCGCGGCGCTCCGTGGCGCCGAGCAGGTGTACCTCTCGGTGCCCAGCCAGACCCTCCGCGAGAACCTCGCCGCGGTGCGTGAGCTCGTCCCGCGCGGCGTCCCGGTGGTCAGCCTCATGAAGGGCGTCGAGAAGGCGACCGGCCTGCGCATGAGCCAGGTCATCGAGCAGGAACTCGGCATCGACCCCGACCTGATCGCCGTCGCCTCGGGCCCGAACCTCGCCCTCGAGATCGCGAAGCGCCAGCCGACCGCCGCCGTGGTCTCGTCGCAGAGCCTCGAGACCGCGACGCTCGTCGCCGCCACCGCGACCAACCCGTACTTCCGTTCGTTCGTGAACACCGACGTGATCGGCACCGAGTTCGGCGGGGTCCTCAAGAACCTCATCGCGGTGGCCATCGGCATCGTCGACGGGGTCGGCTACGGCGAGAACACGAAGGCGTCGATCATCACCCGCGGCCTGGCCGAGATGACCTCGTTCGCGGTCTCGTTCGGGGCGAAGGCCGAGACGCTCGCGGGGCTCGCGGGCCTCGGCGACCTCATCGCGACGTGCGAGTCGCCGCTCTCGCGGAACAACACGGCCGGCCGCCTCCTCGGCCAGGGCTACGCCTTCGGCGACGTCGTCCGGCAGATGAACCAGACGGCCGAGGGGCTGAGCTCCGTCGCGCCGATCCTCGAGCTGGCCCGCTCGCGAGGGGTCGACATGCCCATCGTGCAGCAGGTCGCCGAGGTGCTCGCCGGTACGCTCGACCCGCGGAACATCGCGCCGCACCTGACCGAGACCGACGAGCCCCAGGGCGAGTAGCGGCAGGAGGCGCGGCGTCCGTCACGGACGCGACCCGCGCCTCCTGCCTGCTCACGCGGGCCGGCGGCGCCGAACCACCTGAAGGGCCCCTCGATGACCACCACCACCCCCGCCACGACCGCGGCCCCTGCGACCGGAATCCCGATGAGCGTCGAGAAGCAGACCGTCGTCGTCCTGTTCGGCGGTCGCTCGAGCGAGCACTCGATCAGCTGCGCCACCGCCGGGGGCGTGCTCGCCGCGATCGACCGCGACCGCTTCGAGGTGGTGCCCGTCGGCATCACCCGGGAGGGCGCGTTCACGCTGCAGCCCGACGACGCGGCCCTCTTCGCCCTCGACGCCGAGTCGCTCCCGGAGGTGCGCGACAACGGCACCCGCGTGCGCTGGCCCGAGACCTCCGCGAGCCGCGGGCTGAGCGTCGTCGAGCCCGACGGCGGGGTCCGCCTGCTCGGCGACGTCGACGTCGTGTTCCCCATCCTGCACGGCCGGTTCGGCGAGGACGGCACCGTTCAGGGCCTGCTCGAGCTGGTCGGGCTGCCCTACGTCGGCGCGGGCCTGCTCGCGTCCGCCGTCGGCATGGACAAGCACTTCACCAAGACCGTGCTGCAGCAGGCCGGGATCGCCGTCGCGCCGTGGCGCACGGTGCGTCGGGCCGAGTGGACGAGCGCCCCGGAGGCGGTGGCCGCCGAGGTCGCCTCGCTCGGCTTCCCGCTCTTCGTCAAGCCCGCGCGCGCCGGCTCGAGCGTCGGCGTCTCGCGTGTCGACCGCCCGGACCAGCTGGCCGCCGCCATGCAGGTCGGCCTCGCCGAGGACCACAAGGTGCTCGTCGAGGCGGGCGTCGTCGGCCGTGAGATCGAGTGCGCGGTGCTCGGCGGACGCGACGGCGGGGCCCCGCGCACCTCGGTCGCGGGCGAGATCGTGCTCAGCGACGAGACCTTCTACGACTTCGAGTCGAAGTACCTGGGCGGAGCGGGCGCGGACCTGCTGTGCCCGGCGCCCCTGGCGGACGACGAGCTGGCCGAGATGCAGCGGCTCGCCGCCCTCGCCTTCGAGTCGATCGACGGCACCGGGCTCGCCCGGGTCGACTTCTTCCTCACCGACGGGGGCTGGGTCGTCAACGAGGTCAACACGATGCCCGGCTTCACGCCGATCTCGATGTTCCCGGCCTGCTGGCTCGCGAGCGGCCTGAGCTACCCCGAGCTCATCACCGAGCTCGTCGAGCTGGGGCTCGCGACCGACCGCTGAGCGGGCGGCCCCGGTCGGGGGCGTCGTCGGCGGGGGTGCGGCGGTCGATCCGCGCGCGGCTCAGGGCGCGGGTGACTCCGACGGCGCGTCGGTCGAGGTGTCGGCGGGGTCGCCGACGCTCGGCAGGTCGTCCACGCCGACGCAGCCGCGACCGTCCTCCGGCAGGTAGCCGACGGCGTCGGCGAGGTCGAAGAGCGCCGTGCTGCCGACCTCGGCACTGACCACGACCTGCACGGCGGGGGTGCGGCCGTAGGTCGTGAACGTGAAGGTGTCCCCGTCCTCGGGGCCGTCGTCCGACAGCCAGTCGACGCCCTGGACGTCGTTGCAGGGCAGGTCGGAGATCGCGGGGGACTCGACTCCGCAGCGCAGCAGCACCGTCGAGGGCGTGCCCCAGGCACCCGTCCCCTGCGCGTCGGTCTCTCGCCGCTGCTGAGGGTCGGAGTCCGGCCCGACCGTGTCGGGCAGGTGCACGACGACCTGGGCGCAGTCGGGGTCGTTCGCGCCGTCGGCGGACTGCATCGGCACGGCGGCCGTGCACCCCGAGAGGATCGACGCGGCGACGACGCCCAGCGCGACGACGAGGGAGGGGCGCAGGAGGCGGCGGGACGGAGCGGACATCCCGGCCAGGCTACCGTCGACCCCATGGAACGATCCTCCAGGTCTCTCGACGCTGCCGACACCGCCGCCGCTGCCGACACCGCTGCTGCTGCCGACACCGCCGACACCGCCGGCGCTGCCGACACCGCCGCCGCTGCCGACACCGCTGCTGCTGCCGACACCGCCGACACCGTCGAGGCAGTCGGCGAGCTGGCCACCCTCGCGCGCATCCTGCCCCGCCTGCCCCGCGGTCTCGACACGCAGCTCGGCCCGGGCGACGACGCCGCCGTCGTCGCCGCGCCCGACGGCCGCTTCGTCGTCACGACCGACCTCATGGTGCACGGTCCCGACTTCCGGCGCGCCTGGTCGACCCCCCACGACCTCGGCTGGAAGGCCGCGGCCTCGAACCTCTCCGACGTGGCGGCCATGGGCGCTCGGCCCACCGCCCTCGTGGTCGCGCTGGCCGTCCCGGGCGACACTCCCGTGGTCGACCTGGAGGGGCTCGCCGACGGGCTCCGCGACGCGTGCGCGGCCATGGCGCCCGGCTGCGGCGTCGTCGGCGGCGACCTGTCCGTCTCCGCGGTCTTCACCGTGGCGGTCACGGCGTTCGGCGACCTCGACGGTCACGACCCGGTCCGCCGCGACGGTGCCCGCGTCGGCGACGTCGTCGCCGTGTCCGGTCCGCTCGGCCGGGCCGCCCGGGGACTCGACCTGCTCTTCCGCCTCGGGGTCGACCACGACGGCGTCCCCGACGCCGCCCTCGCCCGTGAGGTGCGCGACCGCGACGCCGACGTCGGCTGGCAGCTGGCGCCCACGCCGCCGATCGCCGACGGGCCTGCCGCGGCTCTCGCCGGGGCCAGGGCCATGCTCGACCTGTCCGACGGCCTCGCGCTCGACGCGTCCCGGCTGGCCCGCGCCTCCGGCGTCGTGCTCGACCTCGAGTCCGCGGCCCTCGGAGCCGACCCCCACGCCGCCCTCGCCGGGGGAGAGGACCACTCCCTGCTCGCGACGTTCCCGGCTGACGCGGACCTCCCCGGCGGCTTCCGCCGGCTCGGCACGGTCCGCGAGGTCGGGGGAGGCGCCCCTCGCGTCGCCGTCGACGGCCGCGACCTCGGCGAGCCCGGCGGCTGGGACCCCTACCGCCTCTGGAGCGGCCAGCAGGGCTGACCTGCCCCGGTCGCTGCTCGGGCGTCGGACGTCAGGCGTCGCGCGTCGCGAACCAGACCGTCGTGTCGCCGTACGACTTGCGGGCGTCGAGCGTGAGCCCGTCGGGCCAGCCGGGCTCCCCGTCGCGGGAGGCGCGCTCGACGACGACCAGCGCCTCCTCGGCCAGCGACGGGAGCAACGCCGCGAGGTCTGCGGCGAGCTCGGCCGCCGACAGCTCGTAGGGCGGGTCGAAGAAGACCAGGTCGACGAGTCCGGCGCCGCCGCCGAGGTACGACCGGACCGGCTGGGCGACGACGTCGACCCGGGGTGCCTTCCCGGCGGGTGCCCGGCTCACGACGGCGTCGACGTTCTTCCGCAGCGCCTTCGCCGCGGCCGGCGCCTTCTCGACGAGCACGACCGAGGCGGCCCCCCGCGACGCGGCCTCGAGCCCGAGCCCGCCGGTGCCGGCGTAGAGGTCGAGCACCCGGCGTCCGGCGATCTCGTCGCGCGCGTCGAGCGACGAGAACAGCGCCTCGCGCACCCGGTCGCTCGTGGGCCGGGTGCCCGTCTTCGGCACGGCCAGGGTCAAGTTGTCGGCGAAGCCGGAGATGATGCGGGACACGACCCCATCCTGGTGCATCGCCGCAGCCGTTCGAGCAAGTCGACAACGCGGCCCCGAGGAGGCGCGCGACCGGTCGTGGGACCCGCACAAGCGAGTTGTCGGCCGGCACCCCTGCGGGCACGATCGCCCCATGAGCAGCGTCGATCGTACTGTCAGGCCCTCGTTCACCAAGTCGCTCTTCGCGGGGCGGATCGCGTCCGAGCTGGCGTTCCCGTACCCGCACATGTCCGGGGCCGAGGCCGCCAGGGTCGAGACGGTCTCGGCGTCGGCCCGGGAGGTGCTGGCCGACTACGACCCGCTGCGGGCCGAGCGCGAGGGCTGGATCGGCGACGACACGGTGCGGGCCCTCGGCGAGCGAGGGCTGATGGGCCTGTTCGTCTCCGAGGAGTACGGCGGGCTGGGGCTGAGCCAGAGCGCCTACTGCCGCGTCTACGAGGAGTTCGGCCGGGTCGACGGCACCCTCGCCACCGTGATGGGCGTGCACCAGTCGATCGGCACGAAGCCGCTGCACCTCTTCGGCACGGACGACCAGAAGGCCCGCTGGCTGCCCGACCTGGCGAGCGGACGGAAGCTCGCGGCCTTCGTCCTCACCGAGCCGAACGTGGGCAGCGACGCCTACGCCCTCGAGACCCGGGCCGAGCGGCAGGCCGACGGGAGCTGGCTGCTGAACGGCGCGAAGCGCTGGATCGGCAACGGCGACAAGGACGTCCTCACGGTCTTCGCCCAGAGCGACCTCGGGCACGTGGCCCTGATCGTCGAGAAGGGCATGGAGGGGCTCAGCACCGGCCCCCGCTTCGAGACCCACGGCCTGAAGGCCAACCACCTCCAGCGCGTGCACTTCAAGGACGTGCGGGTGCCCGCCGAGAACCTGCTCGGCGAGCCGGGCGACGGCTTCCGCATCGCGGTGAACACGCTGAACAACGGCCGCATGTCGATGGGCACGGCCATCGCGGGCGGCATGAAGCGGTTCCTCGAGCTGAGCCTCGAGCACACGGAGGCGCGTCACCAGTTCGGCAGGCCGCTCGCCGACTTCGAGATGGTCGGCGACAAGCTCGCGTGGATGACGCAGCAGATCTACGGCGTCGAGTCGATGTCGTACCTGACCACCGGTCTCGTCGACCGCGGCGACACCGACTTCGCGCTCGAGTCGGCCATGACCAAGGTGACCGCCAGCGACACCGGCTGGTACGCCCTCAACCGCGCGGTGCAGCTGCACGGCGGCGAGGCGTACATGGAGGGGCACCCGCTGTCGAAGGCCCTGCGCGACTTCCGCATCTTCCCGATCTTCGAGGGCGCGAACGACGTCCTCCGCGCCTTCGTCGCCCTCAACGGACTCAAGGCCCTCAGCGAGGAGCTGCCCGACGTGGCGTCCCTCAGCATCGGCGACCCCGGCCGGGCGATGGGCGTGCTGGCGCCGTACGTGGCAGGTCGGGTGCAGCGTCGGATCCGGCCCGAGCGGCCGGTGGGCGTGCACCCCCAGCTCGCGCGCGCCGCGGCCCAGGTGGGGGAGCAGGTCTCCCAGCTGCGCGAGCGGGCCGAGGGCGCCCTCCGCAAGCACGGCAAGCGGGTGCAGGAGGCCCAGCTCGTGCAGAAGCGCCTCGCCGAGGCGGCGTCCGGCATCTACGCGCAGACGGCCGTGCTGTCGCGGGCCTCGGTCGCCCTCGAGGAGGCGCGGGCCGACTCCGACGCCGAGCGTCACCTGGCGATCGGGTTCTGCAAGCAGTCCGCACGGCAGGTCGCGCGGCAGCTGCGGGCCCTCGAGGTGAACGACGACCGGCACGTGACCCCGCTCGCGGCGTCGACCCGCGCCTCCGGCGGGTACTCGTTCCGGCTCTGAGGCGCGGGGTCGGCTCCGCGGACGACCCGGCCCTGTCGGGGGCGCGCAGTAGCGTGGAGACGTGCCCGCGCCCCTGCCCGACCCGTCGCCGCTCGACGCGGCGCTCTCGAGCGCCCTCGGCGGCCGCACGGCCCAGGCGATGCAGAAGGCGTTCGGGCTGCGCACGGTCGGCGACTTGCTGTCGCACTACCCGCGGCGCTACGCCCGTCGCGGCGAGCTGACGGCGCTCGACTCGCTGCCGCTCGGCGAGTCCGTGACGATCGTCGCCGAGGTGCTCGACGTGCGCGAGCGCACCATGCGGGCCCGGCGGGGGTCGATCCTCGAGGTGCGCATCGGCGACGGCGAGGGCATCCTCACCCTGACCTTCTTCAACCAGGCCTGGCGCTCGCGTGACCTCGTGCCCGGGGCGCGAGGCATCTTCGCGGGCAAGGTGGGCGACTACCGCGGCCTGCGCCAGCTGGCGCACCCCGACTACGAGCTGTTCGACGCGTCGCACGAGGCGGTCGCAGGCATCGGCGACGCCGAGGCGCAGGCCTTCGCCCGGCAGCCGATCCCGATCTACCCGGCCAGCGCCTCCGTGGCGTCCTGGCAGGTGCAGAAGTCGGTCGAGGTGGTGCTCGACACGCTGCCTCCGCTCGACGACCCGGTGCCCGCGTCGGTCCGGGCCGAGCTCGAGCTCGTGCCGCTCCGCGAGGCGCTCGAGCTGGTGCACCGGCCCGAGAAGGACAGGGACCACCTGAGGGGCCGCGACGCCC
The DNA here is from genome assembly GCF_014841435.1 of Frigoribacterium sp. CFBP 8766. NCBI lineage: Bacteria > Bacillati > Actinomycetota > Actinomycetes > Micrococcales > Microbacteriaceae > Frigoribacterium > Frigoribacterium sp. CFBP 8766. Next base: position 866,273 of record NZ_JACYTX010000002.1, on the reverse strand, counting down.
TGCGGTTCCAGGAGGCGTTCGTGCTGCAGAGCGCGCTCCTCCAGCAGCGGGCCCTGCTCCGCACGACGAAGGCGACGGCGCGCTCGGCACGGCCGGGCGGACTGCTCGAGCGCCTCGACGCAGCGCTGCCGTTCGAGCGCACCTCCGACCAGGTGCTCGTCGGCTCCGAGATCGATCGCGACCTCGCGGCCGACGTCCCGATGAACCGCCTGGTGCAGGGCGAGGTCGGCTCCGGCAAGACCCTCGTGGCCCTGCGCGCGATGCTGGCGGTCGCCGAGAGCGGCGGCCAGTCGGCGCTGCTCGCCCCGACCGAGGTGCTCGCGGGGCAGCACCTCCGCTCGATCGTGCGGTCGCTCGGCCCCGACCTCGCCGCGGAGCTGCGCCCCGTGCTGGTGACGGGGCAGATGAGCACCGCCGAGCGCCGCAAGGCCACCCTCGCGGTGGTGAGCGGGCAGTCCCGGATCGTCGTCGGCACCCACGCGCTGATCAGCGACGCCGTCGAGTTCTGGGACCTCGGCCTCGTCGTCGTCGACGAGCAGCACCGCTTCGGCGTCGAGCAGCGTGAGGCCCTCCGCCGCAAGGGCGCCGCCCCGCCGCACGTGCTCGTGCTCACCGCGACGCCGATCCCGCGCACTGTCGCGATGACCGTCTTCGGCGACCTCGACGTGTCGACGATCACCGAGCTGCCGGCCGGCCGACAGCCGATCGAGTCGTTCGTCGTGCCCCTCGCCGACCGGCCCGGCTGGGCCGACCGCATCTGGCAGCGCTCTGCAGAAGAGATCGCGAAGGGGCGTCAGGTCTTCGTCGTCTGCCCGGCCATCGACGCCGCGACGGTCGAGCAGGGCGAGCCGGCCGCCGGGGCCGAGGCCGGGGGGCCGGAGGCAGGCAGCGCAGGCTCCGCCGCGACCGACGGGACCGCAGGAGGCGCGCCTCCTGCCCCCGAGCGCGCCAGCGTCGAGGCCGTCACGGCCCTCGCCCGCTCGCTGCCGGTGCTCGCGGGCGCCCGGGTCGAGCCGCTGCACGGCCGCATGTCGGCCGACGAGAAGGACGACGTCATGCAGCGCTTCGCCCGCGGCGAGATCGACCTGCTGGTGGCGACCACCGTGATCGAGGTCGGCGTCGACGTCCCCAACGCCTCGACGATGGTGGTGCTCGACGCCGACCGGTTCGGCATCTCGCAGCTGCACCAGCTGCGCGGCCGGGTCGGCCGGGGCGGTCACCCCGGCCTCTTCCTCCTGGTGACGCACGCGCCCGTCGACTCCACGGCACGCGAGCGCGTCGACGCCGTCGCCGCGACGCTCGACGGGTTCGAGCTCGCCCAGGTCGACCTCGAGCTGCGGCGCGAGGGCGACGTCCTCAGCAGCCTCCAGTCGGGCGGCCGGTCGTCGCTGCGCCTGCTGCGGGTGACGACCGACGGAGACCTGATCGGCACCGCCCGCGAGCACGCTGCCGAGCTGCTCGAGGCCGACCCGTCGCTGGGGGAGCACCTCGCGCTCGCCGCGGCCATCGCGCGCCGGCTCGACGACTCGAGCCGCGACTTCATGGCGGCGGGCTGACGGTCTCCCGGGAGCCACCGGCTAGGGTGACGGCATGAGCAGGATCGCCGTCGTCCCGGGGTCGTTCGACCCGGTCACCCTCGGACACGTCGACGTCATCGCCAGGGCTGCGGGCATCTTCGACGAGGTGCACGTCCTGGTCGTGCACAACCCCGACAAGACGGCCCTCCTGCCCCTGCCGAAGCGGGTGTCTCTGCTCCAGCGGTCCCTCCGTGACGCGGGCCTGCCGAGCACCGTGTCGGTGCACAGCTGGAGCGTCGGGCTGCTGGTCGACTACTGCACCGAGGTCGGCGCGTCCGTCCTCGTCAAGGGCATCCGCTCCCAGGTCGACGTGGCCTACGAGACGCCGATGGCCATCATGAACCGCAGCCTGGCCGGCGTCGAGACGGTCTTCCTGCTGCCCGACCCGGCCCACGCCCACGTCTCGAGCTCGCTGGTGCGCCAGGTCGCGTCGCTCGGCGGCGACGTGCGGCCCTACGTCCCGACGGCCGTCGCCGACTACCTCGCGACGGCCTGACCCACCCGGCCGGCCGACCCACCCGGCCCGCTGGCCTTCCTTCCCCACCGACCCACCTCCGCCGCACCGCGCTCCGAACACGACACGACGCACCACGGACCGATCCAGATCACGCCCGGCACCCGAGAGACGACGACGATGACGACGACCACGACCAGCACCCCCGGCAGCGACGCTCGACGCGACCGGCGTAGGCCCGAGGCCGCGGTCGCGGGCCCGCCGATGTCGCTCGACGAGGTCCAGCAGAAGGCGCGCGGCATCCTCGAGGCCGTGGCCACGGTGATCGACGGCAAGGACGGGGCCATCAGCACGGCCCTCACCGTCCTGCTGGCCGAGGGGCACCTCCTGATCGAGGACGTCCCCGGCGTCGGCAAGACGCAGCTCGCCCGGGCGCTCGCGAAGGCGGTCGACGCGACCGTGACGCGCATCCAGTTCACGCCCGACCTGCTGCCGAGCGACATCACGGGCGTCTCGGTCTACGACCGGGAGCGGGGCGGCTTCCAGTTCGTCCCCGGCCCCGTCTTCGCGAACGTCGTCATCGGCGACGAGATCAACCGGGCGTCGCCCAAGACCCAGTCCGCCCTGCTCGAGAGCCTGGAGGAGCGGCAGGTCACCGTCGACGGCATCACGCACCCCCTGCCGCAGCCGTTCCTCGTCGTGGCGACGCAGAACCCGGTCGAGATGGAGGGCACCTACGCGCTGCCCGAGGCGCAGCGCGACCGGTTCATGGCCCGGATCTCGCTCGGCTACCCCGACGCCGAGAGCGAGTTGCGCATGCTCCGCCAGCGTGAGCGGACGAGCCCCCTCGACGTGCTGCAGCCCCTCGTCTCGCTCGACGACCTGACCCGCATGATCGCCGCCGTCCGCGGCGTCTACGCCGCCGAGGCGGTCGAGCGGTACGCGGTCCGCATCGTGCAGGCGACCCGGGTGCACCCCGACGTCCGGCTCGGGGCGAGCCCCCGCGCCACGCTCCAGCTGATGCGCGCCGCGAAGTCGTGGGCGGCGCTGAACGGCCGCTCGTTCGTGGTCCCCGACGACGTCGACGCCCTCAGCGGGCCCGTCCTCGGGCACCGGATCATCCTCGCGGGCCGCGCCGGGGCAGGTGCGGTCACGGCGGCGTACGACCTCGTCGCCGACGTGGTCGAGGCGACCGACGTGCCGCTCGGCGACCCCGCCGACGCGCGCTGACCGTGGCGCTCGGGCAGGCGCCGCGCCCCACGGCGCGGGGAGCAGGCGTGATCGCCGCCGGCGTCGTCGTCGTGGCGTCCGGCGTGCTGCTCGACTCGACGCCCCTCGTCTTCGCGGGGCTCGTGCTCGTGCTCCTGGTCGTCGTGGTGCTCGTCTCCCTCGTCGTCCGCCGGCCCGACCTCGACGTGACCCGCCGCTTCAGCCCCGGCCGCGGCGTCGCCGGGTGGGGTGTCGTCGAGACGCTCTCCCTCACGCCCCGGGGGAGGAGCCAGGTCGTGGTGCTTCGCGAGGGCCTGCCGTGGAGGGGCGGCCCGTCCGCCGAGTCCGCGACCGTCGCGCTCGAGCCGGGTCGCGCCTCCACCGCCGTGTTCCGCCACGTCGACCTCGTCCGCGGCCGACACCGGGTGGGCCCGCTGACCGTGGACCTCGTCGAGTCGTTCGGCGTCGCACGGCGCCGGACGACCGTCGCCGGCACGCACGAGCTCGTCGTCGTGCCCGAGGTGCTCGACCTCGGGCTCGCGCGCGAGTCGCGGGCCCTCGGCGACGGGGCCCGCCGTCAGCGCGGGCAGAGCCTCACGGGCGCCGAGGACGACCCCGTCACCCGCGAGTACCGTCGCGGCGACCCGATGCGCCGCGTGCACTGGAAGGCCTCCGCACGGCACGACGACCTCATGGTCCGCCAGGAGGAACAACACGGCCTGCCGCACGTGCGCCTCGTCCTGCCGACCTCGCTCGGGTCGTGGGACGACGCGACGACGGGTCCGGGGGGTGCGGGCCGGCACAGCGACTCGTTCGAGTGGGCGCTGTCGGTCGTCGCCACGCTCGCGGTCGAGTGGGGCCACGCGGGCTCCGTCGCCCTCCTGACGACACCGGACGGCGACCTCGTCGCCCGGCACGACCCCGAGACCACGACCGCCTTCCTCGACGCGCTCGCCGACGTCGTCCTCGACGACCCGGCCGGGCCGCCCGCACCGCCCGCCGCGGCTCGGGAGCCGGTCGTCGCCGTCGTGTCCAGCCTCCGGCGCCGCGACCTCGACGTCCTGCTGCGGTCGCGCGCGGTCGGCGCGTCCGCCGTCGCCGTCGTGGTCTCCCCGACCCTCGGCTTCACCCACACGGGGCGGTCGGCCACGGACGACGCCCGCGACGCGCCGCTCGGCCCCGACGAGGTCGCGGCCGCGCTGCGGAGCTCGCGGTGGCGGGTCGTCGAGGCAGGCGCGGGCGACGCCGTCGCGGACGTCGTCCGAGGGGCGGGGCTGCTCGATGGCTGACATCACGAAGGACGGACGCACCCCGACCCGCGGCGGTGCCGCCTCCCCGTCACCCCGGACGTCGAGTCCGCGCCCGCCCGACCGGGTCTCGTCGGCCCACGGACGCCCGGCCTCCCCGCCCACGGGCTGGCCCACCAGCCTGCTCGTCTGGCTCACCCTCGCGGCGTCGCTGGCGAGCCTGTCCTCGCTGTTCCAGGGGGCAGGCTGGTGGTTCGCGGGCGCCGGGGTCGCCGCGGTCGTGCTGGGAGCCTCCCTCGGGGCCAGGGCGTTGGGTGCCGGCCCGGTGCTCGGCTGGGTCGCCGGCCTCGTCTCGGGGCTGCTCGTCACGTCGGCCCTGGTCTCGGGCGGCACCGCCGTCCTCGGCGTCGTCCCCACGGCCGCGACCCTTCAGCGCCTCCGCGACCTGGGCGACCAGGCGACGACGACGATCGTCGAGGGCACCGCGCCCGTCGAGGTGCAGGACGGCCTGCTCGCCGTCCTGGTCGCCGCCGTGCTAGGCGTGGCCGTGGTCAGCGACCTCGTCGCGACCGTCGGCCGCCTGCCCGGCCTCACCGGGGCGTTCCCCGCCGTCGTCCTGGCCGTCCCCTCGTTCGTCCCCGGCACGGCCGTCCGGTGGCCCTGGGTCGTCCTCGCGGTCCTCTGCTGGATCGCTCTGCTGGCCGTCTCGACGGGGCGGCGCCCCACCCGGGCGACCGCCGTCGGGGGAGTCGCGGCGGTCGGCGTCGCGGCCCTGCTCACGGCCGTGGTCCCCTTCGGCGGCGTCTCCCCGCTGACCGGGGTCGGCACCGGCACGGGCCTCGCGACCGGCGTCAACCCCGTGGTCGACCTCGGCGACGACCTCCGGCGCGGAGCACCGTTGACGGTCCTGACCTACCGGTCGTCCGACGCGGACGGCACCTACCTGAAGCTGGTCGACCTCGTCGACTTCAGCGGCCGCACGTGGAGCCCCGCCGACGCCGAGATCGATCCGGACGACGGCCTCGACGCGATCCCCGACGCCCCGGGCATCGCCGAGGGGACCTCGCGCCGCGTCGTCAGCACGGAGGTGCAGATCGGTGCCCTCCGCAGCCCGTACCTGCCGGTGCCCGTGCCCCCGCAGACCATCTCGGGGCTCGACGACGGCTGGTCGTTCGTCGACCAGTCGGGCGTGACCGTGCGCAGCACTAGCGAGAGCACCCAGGGCCTCGACTACACGGTCGAGAGCAGGCCGGTCGACCCCAGCCCCGAGCAGGTCGTCGCGGCCCTCGGCGACCAGTCCTCGGACATGTCCGCCTACCTGACGGTCGACGGCGTGCCGCAGAGCGTCACCGACCTCGCGGCCGAGGTCACCGCCGACTCCGCGAACCCCTTCGACGCCGCCGTCGCGCTGCAGGACTACTTCCGCGACGGGGACTTCACCTACTCGGAGGACACCCCGGTCGACGAGGGCTACGACGGCAACGGCCTCGACGCCGTCGAGCGGTTCCTCGAGGTGAAGAGCGGGTACTGCGTGCACTTCGCCTCCGCCATGGCCGTCATGGCGCGCACGCTGGGCATCCCGTCGCGGATGGCGGTCGGGTTCCTCCCCGGCACACCCACGGGCTTCGGCGACGAGACCGCCCGGGCCGTCAGCAGCGACGACCTGCACACCTGGCCCGAGCTGTACTTCGAGGGCCTGGGCTGGGTGCCCTTCGAGCCGACCGTCGGGCTCGGCACGCCGCAGTCGTACCTGCAGGAGACGGGCGTCGAGCCGACGGCCGCGCCCAGCGCGCCCGACGAGGCGACCCCCGAGCCCTCGGCCGACGAGCCCTCCGCCGTGCCGAGCGCGGCCGGCCCGACGCCCGGCGCGGAGGAGACGCAGGGCGCGTCCGCTCAGTCGGGCGCCTCGAGCCCCGTCGCCGTGGCCGGCGGCGCCCTGGGCCTCGCCGTCCTCGCCGCCCTGCTCGTCGTGCCCTCCGGCATGCGCCTCGCCCGCCGTCGGCGCCGGCTCACGGCGAGTCCGCCCGACCGGGCGCTCGGCGCGTGGCGGGAGGTGCTCGACACCGCCCTCGACCTCGGCGTGGCGCCGCCGGCCGGCGCGACGCCCGCCACGGCTGCGGCCGCGCTCGACGTCGTCCTCCGCTCGGCGACCCGTCCCGACGAGGAGGCGCGGCGCGCCCTGGCCTCGTTGGCGGCGGCGCTCGAGGCGGAGCGGTTCGGCGGCGACCCCGCGGGGGCCGCTGTCGCGGACGACGCTCGACGGGTGCTGCGGGCCCTCCGCGCCTCCTCGCCCCCCGGCCGCCGCGTGGCGGCGACGCTGGCCCCGCGCTCGCTGGTGAGGCCGTCGGAGGCGAGATCGGGCGTGGGCGCGTAGAGTCTTCCCTCGTGCCTCACTACACCAAGACCCCCTGGACGCTGTCGGTCTACGACCTCCTGCACCGAGCGGGCGAGATGCGCGAGCACTCGATCGAGGTCGTCGTGCCCGAGCGCCTCGGCGAGGGCCAGGTCGCCGTGCAGGCGGGCGCCGTGCTCGACCTCGACGTGCGGCTCGAGGGCCTGCACGACGGCATCCTCGTGTCCGCGACCGTCGCCGGCACCGCGACCGGCGAGTGCAGCCGCTGCCTCAAGCCCATCGCCGAGCCTGTCGAAGTCGATATCGCCGAGCTTTTCGCGTACGATGTCGACGAAGCTTTTGACTACCAGGTTCACGAAGACCACGTCGATCTTGAACCTGTCGTCAGAGACGCAGTGGTCCTGTCACTGCCCTTCCAGCCGGTCTGTCGTCCGGACTGCCCTGGACTCGACCCGGTGACGGGCGAACGAGTCGAGGACATCCCGGACTACCACCCCCGTGAAGGCGTCGATCCCCGGTGGTCGGCCCTCGCAGGGTTCCAGGCTGAACAGGCACCGGTCCTCCAAGAACCAGTTGGCAGGGCAGTCACCGACAACGAGTCGAAGCCCGACACGTCTGCCTGAGACCACCCGCGTCACCCACCCACGTCAGACCCAGGCCCCCGCGGGGGCCGCAACAGAGAAGAGAACCTCATGGCCGTTCCCAAGAGGAAGCAGTCACGCTCGAACACCCACGCACGTCGGTCGCAGTGGAAGGCCACTCCCGTCCAGCTGGTGAAGACCATCGAGAACGGCAAGGTCACCTACAGCCTCCCGCACCGTGCCAAGGTCGTCGAGGACAGCGCCGGCACCGCCCTGTACATGGAGTACAAGGGCCGCAAGGTCGCCGACGTCTGAACCCGTCTCCCGTGACCACGTCACCCGTGACACCGTCACACCCCGATCAGCCCGCGTCGAGCCTCCGTGCCGACCGGGCTGATCTGTTGGTGCAGCTGGGCATCGAGGTGCGCCCCGATCTGATCGAGCTCGCCCTCACCCACCGGTCGTACGCCTACGAGCACGGCGGCATCGCCAACAACGAGCGGCTCGAGTTCCTCGGCGACTCGATCCTCGGGCAGGCCGTCACGGTCATGCTCTTCACCGAGAACCCCGACCTCGACGAGGGCGAGCTGGCCAAGCGCCGCGCGAGCCTCGTGAGCACGGTCGCCCTCGCCGAGGTCGCCCGCAACATCGGGCTCGGCGCGCACCTGCGCCTCGGCCGCGGCGAAGAGCTGACCGGCGGGCGCGACAAGCCGTCCATCCTCGCCGACACGGTCGAGGCGATCATCGGCGCGACCTACCTCGACGCCGGCGGAGAAGCCGCGACCGCCTTCGTGCTGCGCCTGGTGGCACCGCTCCTCGTCGACCCCGCGCGCTTCGGCGCCGCGATGGACCCGAAGACGAGCCTGCAAGAACTCAGCGCCGCCCGCGGCCGCGGGATGCCGTCGTACCACGTCACCGACAGCGGGCCCGACCACGACAAGCGGTTCCACGCCGCCGTGCGGCTCGGCGACTCGCCGGACGACGTCGCCCACGGCACCGGCAGCAGCAAGAAGCAGGCCGAGATGGCCGCGGCGCTCGAGGCCTGGACGCGGCTCTCGAGCACCGACCGCTAGCCCGTGCCCGAGCTCCCCGAGGTCGAGGTCGTCCGTGCGGGCCTCGCGCCCGTCGTGGCCGGCTCCGTCGTCACGGGCGTCACCGTGCTCGACGAGCGCTCGCTCAAGCGGCACCGGGGCCCGTCCGTCGACTTCGTCGACCGCCTCGTCGGCGGCACCCTCGACTCGGCCGTGCGCCGCGGCAAGTTCCTCTGGTTCCCGTTCGAGCCGGCCGAGCGGCACGACCACCCCCTCGCCCTCGTCGCCCACCTCGGCATGAGCGGCCAGGTGCTGCTCCGCAGCTCCGACCACCCGGCCGACCGGTTGATGCGCATCCGGCTCGACGTCGACAGCCCGAGCCTCGGTCCCGTGCGGCTCGCGTTCGTCGACCAGCGGATCTTCGGGTCGATGGCCCTCGACGAGACCGTCACCACGCCCGACGGCCGTGCGGCCGGCTACGCGGGGGCGCACCTGCTCGGGTCGCCGGAGGCGGCAGCCGACGACGCGGCACGCGCCGCCGCCGCCGCGGCCCGTGCGGCCTCGTCCGCGGTCCCCGCCGCTCCCGCGTGGGCATTGCGGGTCCCGCAGCAGGTCGCGCACATCGCCCGCGACCCCCTCGACCCGGCCTTCGACGAGTCCGCCGTCGTCACGCGCCTCCTGGCCCGCCGCACGGGGGTGAAGCGCGCGCTGCTCGACCAGGGCCTGCTCAGCGGCGTCGGCAACATCTACGCCGACGAGAGCCTCTGGGCGGCACGCGTGCACCCCGAGCAGCCGACGGAGGCGCTCTCGCGGGCCAGGGCGCGCCTCCTGCTGTCCGAGGTCCGGGCCGTGCTGCTCAAGGCGCTCGGCGAGGGCGGCACGAGCTTCGACGCCCAGTACGTGAACGTGAACGGGCAGTCCGGCTACTTCAGCCACAGCCTCGCCGCCTACGGGCAGCAGGGTCGGCCGTGCCCGCGCTGCGGCACCGCGATCGTGCGCGAGGCGTTCATGAACCGGTCGAGCCACCTCTGTCCGCGCTGCCAGCGGGTCCGCACGCCCTGACCCTCGCGCGCTCGCGCACGTCGCGCCGCAGCCGCGCCGGCCTGCGCCGCCCTGCCCGCGCCTCCCGGGGCCGGGGCCCGCTCTCGCCTATCCTCGGAGGGACGCCGCAGACCGTGTCGACACGTCACCTGGAGCAGGGGAGGAGGGGCGCGTGCACCTGAAGAGCCTCACCCTCAAGGGCTTCAAGTCGTTCGCCTCGCCCACGACGTTCGCGTTCGAGCCCGGCGTCACCTGCGTCGTCGGCCCCAACGGCTCGGGCAAGAGCAACGTCGTCGACGCGCTCGCCTGGGTGATGGGCGAGCAGGGCGTCAAGTCGCTCCGCGGCGGCACCATGGCCGACGTCATCTTCGCCGGCACGTCGACCCGGGGCCCGCTCGGCCGGGCACAGGTCGTGCTGACCATCGACAACGCCGACGGTGCTCTGCCGATCGACTACGCCGAGGTCACGATCAGCCGCACCCTGTTCCGCAACGGGGGCAGCGAGTACGCGATCAACGGCGAGGGCTGCCGGCTGCTCGACGTGCAAGAACTGCTGAGCGACTCCGGCCTCGGCCGCGAGATGCACGTGATCGTCGGCCAGGGGCAGCTCGACGCCGTGCTGCGGGCCACGCCGGAGGAGCGGCGCGGCTTCGTGGAGGAGGCGGCGGGCATCCTCAAGCACCGGCGCCGCAAGGAGAAGACGCTCCGCAAGCTCGAGGCGATGCAGGCGAACCTGACCCGGCTGAGCGACCTCGCCGGCGAGATCCGTCGCCAGCTCAAGCCCCTGGGCCGCCAGGCCGAGGTCGCGCGCGAGGCCCAGACGATCGCCGCGGTCGTCCGCGACGCGAAGGCGCGCCTCCTCGCCGACGAGGTCGTGGCGCTGCGTGCCGTGGTCACCCGGCAGTCGAGCAGCGAGGCCGAGCGCCGCAGCGAGCGGAACGTGCTGCAGGAGCAGCTCGACCAGGCGAAGGCGCGTGAGCAGCGGCTCGAGCAGCAGATGGTCGGCGACGCCGTCGACGAGGCGCGCCGGGTCGCCTTCGGCCTCGAGTCGGTCGAGGAGCGGCTCCGCGGCACGTCGAGCCTCGCGCGGCAGCGCCTCCGGCTGCTCGCCGAGCAGTCCGACCAGCCCGAGCTGCCCAGCACCGTGAGCGCCGGCATGGTCGCCGACGCGCGTGACGAGGCCGAGAGGCTCCAGGGAGGCGTGGCCGAGGGGGAGCAGGCCCTCGCCGAGGCGCGGGCCGCCACGGTCGCCGCCCGGACCGTGCTCGAGGCGCTCGACGACGAGATCGCCGCCCAGAGCGCGCTGATCTCCCGCCACGACCTCGTCCTCGGCCAGCTCCGCGGCGCCCTCGAGGTCGCGCAGTCGCGGCTGGCGGCCGTCCGCGGCGAGGTCCTCCGCCAGGGCGCGGCGCGGGAGGCGGCGGTCGCGCGCCGGGACGCGGGCAGGGCCGAGCTCGCCGAGCTCGAGCAGGAACTGGCGGGCGCGTCGACGGGTCCCGACGACACGGACGACGACACGAGCGACGCAGACGACACGGCCGTCGGGGCCGGCGACGGGGCCGACGGGGCAGGTGGCGACCCGGTCGACCACGAGGCCGTCCGCGCCGAGGCCGAGCGCGCCTCCGCCGCGCTGCAGGCCGAGGCCGATGACGTGCGCGGCCGCCTGCACGCGGCCGAGCGCGAGCGTGACGCGCTGGCCGCCCGACGCTCCGCGCTGACGATGGCGCTCGAGCGCGCGGACGGCACGACGGCCCTCGTCGCCGCCGGCCGCCCGGGGGTGCGCGGCGCCGTCGCCGAGCACGTGCAGGTGCGGCCCGGCTACGAGGCCGCCGTCGCCGCGGCGCTCGGCAGCGTGGTCGACTCCGTCCTCGTCGACGACCTCGACGCGGCCTTCGCCGCCGTCGCGCACGCGACCGACGCCGAGCTGGGGCGCGTCGAGGTCGTCGTGGCGGCGCCCGAGCGGGTCCTGCCCGCGCTCGCCGTCGACCTGCCCGCGGGAGCCGTGGCCGCCTCCTCCGTCGTCGACGCGCCTCCGGGCGTCCTGGGCCTGCTCGCGAGCACCGTCGTCGCCGATGACCTGACGACGGCCCGGGCCGCCTGGGCCGCGCTGTCGGCGCACCCGCTGCCGGTCACCGTCATCACGCGCTCGGGCGAGGTGCTCACCGACTTCGTCCTCCGCGGCGGCTCGGGCGCCGAGCGCTCGCGCCTCGAGCTGGTCGCCGAGCGCGACGCCGCCGCCGAGCGCCTCGGCGAGGTCGAGGCCGAGGCGAGCCGGCTCTCCGCCCTGCACACGACCGCCGAGGAGGCGCTGGCCTCGTCCCGAGAGCAGGCTGCGGAGGCCGCCCGCCTGGCCCGCGAGCAGGCCGCGGAGGAGGCTCGGGCGGCGGCGGAAGCGGCCCGGTCGGCCCGCGAGCAGCAGGCGGCGGCCGCGGCCGTCGAGCAGCGGCTGGCACGCCTGCGGGCCCAGGTCGACGCGGCCGAGGCCGAGGAGGCACGCCTCGCCGAGTCCCTCGCGGCCGCGGAGCAGGGAGCCGTCACGGCCCAGGCCGCGGTCGACTCGGCACGGACCGAGCACGACGAGCACGCCTCGCGTCCACGTCCGATCCTCGACGCCTCGGCCCGGGACGGGGTCCTCGCCGAGGTCGAGCAGGCGAGGGCGGCCGAGATCGAGCGCCGGGTGCAGCTCGAGACCGTGCGCGAGCGGGTCCGTGCCGAGGCAGCCCGCGCCGTCGACCTGCAGCGTCAGCTCGACGAGCAGCGGGCCGCCGCCGACGAGCACGCCCGGCGCACCGTCGTCCGGCAGCTCGAGATGCGGCGCACCTCGGCTGTCCTGGCGGGGCTGCCCGCGGTGCTCGACGCCGTCGGCCGGTCCCTGGCCGAGGCCCGGCACGAGCTCGCCGTGCGGGAGGCGGCGCGCACGCAGCAGAACGACGAGCTCGCGGCGCTCCGGCGCGACGAGCGCGCCCTGCGGGAGCGGCTGCACGGCGTGACCGAGGACGTGCACGGCCTCGAGATGGAGATCTACGAGAAGAAGCTGCACCTCGGGCAGCTGCTCGAGCGCGCGGCGTCCGAGCTCGGGCTCGACGACGAGGTCCTCGTCGCCGAGTACGGCCCGGACGTGCTCGTGCCCGACGACATCAGCACGCGGGACGACTCCGGGGCGGTCGACCAGGGCACGGCACAGGGCACGGCGGCGGGCACGCCGTACGACCGCGCCGAGCAGACCGCCCGGCTCGAGGCCGCCAGCCGCAAGCTCGCCCAGCTCGGCCGGGTCAACCCGCTCGCGCTCGAGGAGTTCTCGGCGCTTGAGCAGCGCCACGCGTTCCTCACCGAGCAGCTCGCCGACCTCACGCGGACGCGGCGCGACCTGCTCGCGATCATCGACGAGATCGACGAGAAGATGCAGACCGTCTTCGCGAGCGCGTTCGCGGACACCCAGGCCGCGTTCGACCGGGTTTTCCCGGTGCTGTTCCCCGGCGGCAGCGGCTCTCTGCTGCTCACCGACCCCGACGACCTCCTCACGACCGGCATCGAGGTCACGGTGCGACCGGCCGGCAAGAAGATCGAGCGCCTGTCGCTGCTGTCGGGCGGGGAGCGCTCGCTGGCCGCGGTCGCGCTGCTGATCGCCATCTTCAAGGCCCGGCCGAGCCCGTTCTACATCATGGACGAGGTGGAGGCGGCGCTCGACGACGCGAACCTCGGCCGCCTCCTCGCGATCTTCGAGGACCTCCGCGAGACCAGCCAGCTCATCGTCATCACGCACCAGAAGCGCACGATGGAGATCGCCGACGCGCTCTACGGCGTCTCGATGCGCCAGGACGGCGTCAGCGCCGTGGTCGGCCAGCGGGTCGTCACCGACCGCGCGCCGGGGGAGCGGGCAGCGGCCCCGACGGGCTCCGTGGCCTAGACGGCGTGCACCAGCCTCGACGGGCTCTGCGGCCTAGACGGTGCGGTCGTTGATCGAGACGACCTTCCAGGCCGACCCGTCCCACTCGACCGTGTTGGCGGCGGCGTTCTCGATGTGCGGTACCTCGGCGCCCATGATCGCCGCCAGGGTGAAGCGGATGATCGTGCCGTGGCAGACGACGACGATGTGCGCGTCGGGGCCGTCGAGGGGCAGGCGGGTGTCGCGGATCATCTCGAGGGCGCCGAGGCCGCGCGCGGCGACCGACTCACGCGGCTCGATGTCGGGGAACGACTCGTTCGGCTCGTCCGGGATGGGGGAGTCGGGCACCCAGCCCTCGCGCGACGCGTAGTCGCGCTCGATCAGCTCGTCGTAGGCGTCGCCGAGCTCGATGCCGAGCTCGCTCGCGATGATCTGAGCCGTCTCGCGCGCGCGCATCAGCGGCGACGACACGATCGCCGACCACTCGGCGCCGGCCAGCACGCGCGCGGCCTCGAGGGCCTGCCCGCGGCCGGTGTCGTTCAGCGGGACGTCCGACGACCCCTGCAGCTTGTCCTGGCTGTTCCAGTCGGTCTGTCCGTGTCGGATGAGCTCGAGTCGCATGTGCCTGTGGTTCCGTCCTGGTGTCGCGGTCGTGGTGGTGCGGTGTCGCCGTCGTGCGGTCGTGCGGTGCTGCTGTGCTGCAGCGCAGCCGAGGAGGCGGTGCGCGCGTCCCGGGGGACGCACGCACCGCCTCCTGCGCCCTAGCGCTCCTCGGCCTCGGCGGTCGTGGCCGGCAGCTTGTCCGGGATCCCGTCCCGCTTCGTCTTGCGGAGGCTGAGGACCGTCGCGACGGCGATGGTCAACAGGATGAAGCCGAGCGAGAACCAGATCGGGATCTCGGGGATCCACTCGATCGGCTGGCCGCCGTTGATGAACGGCACCTCGTTGACGTGCAGGGCGTGGAACACGAGCTTCACGCCGATGAAGGCGAGGATGACCGCGAGGCCCTGGGCCAGGTAGACGAGGCGCTCGAGCAGGCCCGAGATCAGGAAGTACAGCTGGCGGAGGCCGAGCAGCGAGAAGGCGTTGGCGGTGAAGACGATGTACGCCTCCTGCGTCAGGCCGAAGATCGCGGGGATCGAGTCGAGCGCGAAGAGCACGTCGGTCAGGCCGATGGCGAGCATCACCAGGAACAGCGGCGTGAAGAGGCGCTTGCCGTTCACCTTGGTCGTGAGGCGGTCCTCGTCGTAGTCGTCCGACGTGGGGACGATGCGGCGCAGCGTGCGGATGAGCTTGCTGTCCGCCTGGTCGCCCTCGTCGTGGCCGCCGCGGACCTGGCTGTAGGCGAGCCAGAAGAGCAGGGCGCCGAAGAGGTAGAAGACCCACGAGAAGTTGTCGATGATCGCGACGCCCGCGGCGATGAAGAGGCCGCGCGAGATCAGGGCGATCGCGATGCCGACGAGCAGCACCTTCTGCTGGTAGATCCGCGGCACGGCGAAGCTCGTCATGATGATCAGGAAGACGAAGAGGTTGTCGACCGAGAGGGCCTTCTCGGTGATCCAGCCGGCGAAGTACTCGCCGCCGTAGGTCCAGTTCGAGAAGACGCCGACCCCGACGCCGAACAGGATCGCGATGCCGATGTAGACGATCGACCAGAAGGCCGACTCGCGGATGGTGGGCTCGTGCGGGGTCCTGACGTGGCTGTAGAAGTCGAAGATCAACAGCCCGAGGATGCCGGCGATGGTGATCGCCCAGGTGAGGAAGTGGACGTCCATGGTGTACCTCCAGTACGCGACGGGTACTGAAGGTCTCTTCCGCCCAGGCGACCGTCCAGCGCTGCTGGTCGGTCGAGGACCGGCGCACCGGGTCGAGATCGGTCTCTTCCGTATTGACGATGGCACCGCGAGGGAGTACTCCCCTTCAACCCGCTGAGCTTACATCCACTGCAACGGTCCGGGTGGTCGTCGGCCCGAGAACGAGTCCGCGAGGCCGGTGCGGCCCGCGCGGCTCGTTAGGCTGTGGCCCATGGCTTCCCCCTGGTCCCTCTCCGGTGCCCTCCGCGGCATGTTCGCGAAGAAGACGATCGACGACACCACCTGGGACGAGCTCGAGGAGGCGCTGATCGGCGCCGACTTCGGTCCCGACGTCACCGAGCAGGTCGTCGACGACCTCCGCGAGAAGGTGCAGCGCTACGCGACGACCGACCCGGCCGACCTCAAGCGCATGCTGCGCGAGACCCTGGAGGAGCGGCTGTCGGTGCTCGACTCGACGCTCAAGCTCAGCGCGCGTCCCGCCGTCGTGCTCATGGTCGGGGTCAACGGCGTCGGAAAGACGACCACGATCGGCAAGTTCGCCAAGTTCCTGCGCAACTTCGACCGGTCCGTGGTCGTGGGCGCGGCCGACACCTTCCGGGCCGCCGCGGTCGAGCAGGTGGCGACCTGGGCCGAGCGCGCGGGCGCGCAGATCGTCCGGCCGCAGCAGCCGGGCCAGGACCCGGCCTCCGTGGCCTTCCAGACGGTCGAGTACGCGATGCGCGAGGGCATCGAGATCGTCCTGATCGACACCGCCGGCCGCCTGCAGACCAAGTCCGGCCTGATGGACGAGCTCGGCAAGATCAAGCGCGTCGTCGAGAAGCAGACCGAGATCGCCGAGGTGCTGCTCGTGCTCGACGCGACGACCGGCCAGAACGGCCTGGCCCAGGCTCAGGCCTTCATCGAGCACGCCGGCGTCACGGGGCTCGTCCTCACGAAGCTCGACGGCTCGGCCCGCGGCGGGTTCGTCCTCGCCGTGCAGGAGCAGACCGGCATCCCGATCAAGCTCGTCGGCCAGGGCGAGGGCATCGCCGACCTCACGGGCTTCACGCCGCACGTCTTCGTCCAGAACCTGATCGGCTAGTCCGCAGGGCACCGGTCTCGCGGTCCGTTAAGCTGAGGCCACCATGGCCACATTCGGAACCCTCTCTGACCGCCTCGCGGACACGTTCAAGAACCTCCGCAACAAGGGCAAGCTCACGCCCGCCGACGTCGACGGCACCGTCCGGGAGATCCGGCGCGCCCTGCTCGACGCCGACGTCGCGTTCGAGGTCGTCAAGGCGTTCACCACCAAGATCCGCGACCGCGCCCTGGGCGACGAGGTGAACAAGGCCCTCAACCCGGCCCAGCAGGTCGTCCAGATCGTCAACGAGGAGCTCATCGAGATCCTCGGCGGCCAGCAGCGCCGCCTCGAGTTCGCGAAGAACCCGCCGACCGTCATCATGCTCGCCGGCCTCCAGGGCGCGGGCAAGACGACCCTCGCCGGCAAGCTCGCCAAGTGGCTCGCGAAGGACGGCCACACGCCGCTCCTCGTCGCCTGTGACCTGCAGCGCCCCAACGCCGTGCAGCAGCTCCAGGTCGTGGGCGAGCAGGCGGGGGCCGCCGTGTTCGCCCCCGAGCCGGGCAACGGCGTCGGCGACCCGGTCAAGGTCGCCAAGCAGGCCATCAAGTTCGCCCGCGACAAGGTCTACGACACGGTCATCGTCGACACCGCCGGCCGTCTCGGCGTCGACGCCGAGCTGATGAAGCAGGCCGCGAACATCCGCAAGGCGATCGATCCCGACGAGGTGCTCTTCGTCATCGACGCCATGATCGGACAGGACGCGGTCGCGACGGCCAAGGCATTCCAGGCGGGCGTCGACTTCACGGGCGTCGTGCTCTCGAAGCTCGACGGCGACGCGCGGGGCGGTGCGGCGCTGAGCGTCGCCTCGGTCACGGGTCGACCGATCATGTTCGCCTCGACGGGCGAGACGCTCGACGCGTTCGAGCCGTTCCACCCGGACCGCATGGCGAGCCGCATCCTCGACCTCGGCGACATCCTCTCGCTGATCGAGCAGGCGCAGGGCGCCTTCGACGAAGAAGAGGCCCGGGCCGTCGCGGAGAAGATCGCGACCGACAACTTCACCCTCGACGACTTCCTGAAGCAGATGCAGCAGCTGCGCAAGATGGGGTCGATCAAGGGCATGCTCGGCATGCTCCCCGGGGCGAAGGGCATGCGCGAGCAGCTCGAGAACTTCGACGAGCGCGAGATCGTGCGCACCGAGGCCATCATCCAGTCGATGACCCCTCAGGAGAGGGCGCTGCCGAAGCTCCTGAACGGCTCCCGCAGGCTGCGCATCGCGCGGGGCTCCGGCATGACCGTCACCGACGTGAACCAGCTCGTGCAGCGCTTCGAGCAGGCCTCGAAGATGATGAAGACCGTGGCGAAGGGCGGCGTGCCGCAGGTCCCCGGCATGGGCCCGATCCCCGGTGCGTCGTACGGCGGCAAGAAGCAGCCACCGAAGAAGAAGGGCTCCAAGGCCGGCAACCCGGCCAAGCGCGCCGCTCAGAACGCGGCCCTCGCCTCCGGCGGGTCGGCGGGCGGCTCGGCCCCCGGCGGCTCGGGCTTCGGCCTCGGCGGCGGCAGCAAGGCGCCCACCGAAGAAGAGCTGGCCTCGCTGCAGAAGATGATCGGTCGCGGCTAGCGGCAGGTGCGGGGCGTACGCCCCCGAGAGCGCAGGAGGCGCGGGTCGGCCGACCCGCGCCTCCTCCCGTTCACGAGGCGGGCGCGATGCCCTCGCGGAGCTCGCGCACGAGCGACGCGACGACCGGTCGCAGGTCGCCCCCGTGCTGTGCGGAGACGGTGAGCTGGCGCTGGTAGCTCGCGCCGCGCTCCACGATCGTGTCCACCCCACGGAGCTGCTCGAGGCAGCCGAGGCGCTCGGCGACCGGCTCGAGGTCGACCAGCAGGTCACGCAGGTCGTCCGTCACGAGGCGCTCGTCGCCCGCCGCGTCGAGGATGACGATGGCGTCCATGCCGTAGCGGGCAGCGCGCCACTTGTTCTCGCGGACGAACCACGGCTGCATCTGGGCGGGTTCGTGCCCCTCGTCGAGCTTCGTGGACATGTCGTCGACGAGGCACTGCACCAGCGCGGCCATGGCGCCGACCTCCTCGAAGGTCGAGATGCCGTCGAAGACGCGGGTCTCGAGGGTGCCCCACTTCGGCGACGGACGGATGTCCCAGCGCAGCTCGCTGTGGTCGTCGATGACGCCGGTGTGGGTCATGTCGGCCACCATCTCCTCGTAGTTCGCCCATGCGCCGAACTGCGGGGGGAGGCCGGCGGTCGGCAGCTGCTGGAACATGAGGGCGCGGTTCGAGGCGTAGCCCGTCTCCTCGCCCACCCAGAACGGGCTCGACGCCGTGAGCGCCTGGAAGTGGGGCAGCCAGGTGAGCAGGCCGTTGAGGATCGGCAGCACCTTGTCGCGGGAGTCGATGCCGACGTGCACGTGCACGCCCCAGATCATCATCTGGCGGCCCCACCACCGGGTCCGGTCGATGAGCGTCGCGTACCGCTCCTTGTCGGGGGTGACGTCCTGGTCGGCGTACCGGCTGAACGGGTGCGTGCCCGCGCACATCAGGTCGGCGCCCAGCAGGTCTGCGCTCGCCTGGACGTGGTCGATGGTCGATCGGAGGTCGTCGACGGCGTCGGAGACTCGGCGGTGCACGCCCGTCACGACCTCGACGGTGTTCGTGAGCAGCTCGCCGGTGAGGCGCTCGGGACCGTCGTCGTTGAGGTGCGCGAGGTCGGCGAGGACGGCCGGGGCGTGCGGCGCGAGCTCGCCGCTGCCCTGGTCGACGAGGGCCAGCTCCCACTCGACGCCGAGGGTCGACGGCTCGGAGCTCGTGAAGTCGATGCGCATGCTGCCTGCTCTCTCGCCGGGGGTGCGGGTCCTCGGCTGCACCATCCTGGCAGCCGCACGCGGTCGGGGTCCGCCGACACGATCTCGAGGGATTGGCAGATCGGCCGTCGGGTCTGCAACAATGGTGGGTCGAGTCTTCGGTCGTCCGACCCTCTAATCAGGTGGCCGCCAGACCTCATAGAGCTTTCGAGCCGAGTGTGCCCCCACGCTCACGGCTAGCAACTCGCCCACATCACATCACACAGGAGAATTGTGGCTGTCAAGATCCGTCTCAAGCGCATGGGCAAGATCCGTGCTCCGTACTACCGCATCGTCATCGCCGACTCGCGCACCAAGCGCGACGGTCGTGTCATCGAGGAGATCGGCAAGTACCACCCCACCGAGGAGCCCTCGTTCATCGAGGTCGACTCCGAGCGTGCGCAGTACTGGCTCGGCGTGGGCGCCCAGCCCTCCGAGCAGGTCGCCGCCATCCTCAAGCTCACGGGCGACTGGGGCCGCTTCAAGGGCGACGCCGACGCCGTCAGCACCGTCAAGACCAAGGCTCCGAAGGAGTCCTTCGTCGCCGACGAGAAGAAGAAGCCCGTGCTCGTCCCCAAGTCGGAGAAGCCGGCCAAGGCCGAGCCCGCCGAGGCCCCGGCCGAGGCTGCTGACGACGCCGAGACCACCGAGGCGTAGTCAGTGCTCGCACCTGCACTCGAACACCTCGTCCGGGGGATCGTCGATCACCCGGACGAGGTGCAGGTCGTCGAGTCGTCGTCGCCCCGCGGCGACGTGCTCGAGGTGCACGTCCACCCCGACGACCTCGGGCGTGTGATCGGCCGTTCCGGCCGCACCGCCAAGGCCCTCCGCACCCTCGTGACGGCGATCGCCGACGGCAAGCGCGTGCGGGTCGACGTCGTCGACAGCGATTCCTGAGCCGTGGCGCCCACCGACAAGACCCAGCTCCGCGTGGGGCGGCTCACCAAGGCCCACGGCCTGAAGGGCGCGCTCAAGCTCGAGCTGTTCACCGACACTCCTGAGCAGCGTTTCACCCCGGGTGCCTCGTTCACGCTGCAGGTCCCCGAGACCAGCGAGTGGAGCGGCAAGACCCTGACCCTCGGCGAGCTCCGGTGGTACAACGGCCACCCCGTCGGCTTCTTCGAGGGGGTCGACGACCGCACCGCGGCCGAGTCCCTCGTCAAGGCGATCCTCTGGGTCGACCAAGACCTCGACGAGCTCCCCGACGAAGACGACGCCTGGTACCACCACCAGCTCGTCGGCCTCCGGGTCGAGCGCGACGGAGTCGTCGTCGGGACCGTGGCGCGCGTCGACCACCTGCCCGCACAAGACCTGCTGGCCGTCGAGACGGAGCAGGGCGAGGTCCTCGTGCCCTTCGTCAGCGCTCTCGTGCCCTCGGTCGACATCGAGGCGGGCGTCGTCACCGTGACGCCGCCTCCCGGGCTCTTCGAGGAGCTCGCGGACGACACGGCCGACGCTGACTCGGCCGATGCAGATGCAGATGCAGATGCCGATGCCGATGTCGATGCCGATGCCGGTGTGGAGCCTGCGTCGAGCGAGGCCGACGACGCAGCACGTCCCGCCGACGAGAACTGACGGCGGCGCGGTGCGCATCGACATCGTGTCGATCTTCCCGGAGTTCTTCTCCGTGCTCGACATCTCGCTCCTCGGCAAGGCCCGTCAGCAGGGCCTCCTCGACGTCGCCGTGCACGACCTGCGCGACTTCACCCACGACCGGCACCGCACCGTCGACGACACCCCGTACGGCGGCGGGGCCGGCATGGTGATGAAGCCCGAGCCGTGGGGCGAGGCGCTCGACCACGTGCTCGGCGACGACGCCGACCCGGCGACGACGACGGTCATCGTCCCGTCGCCGGCGGGCACGCCGTTCACCCAGGCGCTGGCGCGCGAGCTCGCCGCCGTGCCGCACCTCGTCTTCACCTGCGGGCGCTACGAGGGCATCGACCAGAGGGTGGTCGAGCACGCGGCGACCCGCGTGACGGTGCGCGAGATCAGCCTCGGCGACTACGTCCTCAACGGGGGAGAAGTGGCCGTGACCGCGATGATCGAGGCGGTCGGCCGTCTGGTCCCCGGGGTCGTCGGCAACCCGGAGAGCCTCACGGAGGAGAGCCACGAGGGCGGCCTGCTCGAGTACCCCAGCTACACGAAGCCCGCCTCGTGGCGCGGGCTCGACGTGCCGCCGGTCCTCATGGGCGGCAACCACGGCGCGATCGCCTCGTGGCGTCACGAGCAGCAGGTCGAGCGGACCGGACGGGTACGCCCCGACCTGCTCGGCTGAGCACCGCGCCTCGTCGGCCGGGACTCGTCCGGCTTCGCAGCCAGTTCTCCGCCGGGCGCCCGTAGCCTCGTCGCATGGCGATCCGTCGAGTCCTGTACCGCCTCCTCCGGCCTGCCGTCTTCGTGTTGCCCTTGTGGGTGCTGTTCGGACGGGCCTTCTTCGGCGTCCCGCTGGGGCTGCAGGTCCTCGGGCAGCTCGTGCTGGTGCCGCTGCTCTTCGTCGGCCAGGCGGTCGCCGCGGGCGTCGTCACGGCTCGCCGCAGCGTCCGTGACGACCGAGCCGTGTCCTGGGTCGACGCCGGTCTGCTGGCCCTCACGTGGGCGGCTCAGCTCGCCCTCGGCTTCTTCCTCGTCGACGGGTCCGCCGCCTCCTCGGCGTCGTCGGCGTTCACCCGTGTCGTGCCCGGCGGCGACCTGGACCTGTCGAGCGCGCTCTTCGGGCTGTCGGCCGTCGTGACCGTGGCCGGGGGCCTCGGCCTCCTCGCGGCCGCCGTGTGGCAGTTCCTGGCGGAGGCGCGGCGCCGGGTCGCGGCCTCGCTGGCCGACCTCGACCGGGTCGCCACGGCAGCCAGGGTCGACGCCCGTGCTGCGGGGCTCGCCACCGGCGACCCTGCCCGGGTCATCCGCATCACGCCGCGGGAGTAGCGCCCACGCCGCGCCGCTCGCGGCGGTGGCGACGGGGTGCGCGGCTGTGGCATGATTGACGCTTGTGCCTGGGCACGACTCTGCCTCAGGGGAGTCTGCCTCTCCAGAGCACGTCTTCTTCATCACCAGATGGTGGGCAACCCACCACGAACGGCAGTCGACCTGTGGCGGCTGCAGAGAGCGAACGACTATGCACATCCTCGACGCGGTTGACTCCGCCAACCTCCGCTCGGACGTCCCCGACTTCCGTGCCGGCGACACCGTCAAGGTGCACGTGAACATCATCGAGGGCACGCGCTCGCGCGTCCAGGTCTTCCAGGGCGTCGTCATCGGCAAGCAGAACGAGGGCATCCGCGAGACCTTCACGGTCCGTAAGGTCAGCTTCCAGGTCGGCGTCGAGCGCACCTTCCCGGTCCACTCGCCGGTCATCGACCACATCGAGGTCGTCAGCCGCGGCGCGGTCCGTCGCGCCAAGCTGTACTACCTCCGCGAGCTCCGCGGCAAGAAGGCCAAGATCAAGGAGAAGCGCGACAACTGACCCCGTCGCACGATCTTCACCGAGCTCCCCGCCCTGTATGATGGCGGGGAGCTCGGGCGGTTAAATTGACGAATGCATCCCTGCGGCGCCGTCTGCGCCGCCCCCGTCGTGACGACGACCGCAAGCGCGGCGTCGGCACGTTCCTGCGCGACGTGGTGGTCATCTTCCTCGCCGCTCTCCTCATCTCGTTCCTGATCAAGACGTTCCTGATCCGGTCGTTCTACATCCCCAGCGGGTCGATGGAGGACACGCTGCAGATCAACGACCGCATCATCGTCAACGAGCTCGTCCCCGACCTCGTCGACGTGAAGCGCGGCGACGTCGTCGTCTTCACTGATCCCGGCGGCTGGCTCGAGGGCACGGCCCCCGTCGCGCCCGCGTCGGGCGGTCCCGTCTCCGACGGTCTCTCGTGGTTCCTCACCCAGGTGGGCCTCGGCGCACAGGACAGCAACGACCACCTGATCAAGCGGGTCATCGGGCTGCCGGGCGACACCGTCGAGTGCTGCAACGACTACGGGCAGATGTCGGTCAACGGAGTGCCGATCAAGGAGCCCTACGTCACGTTGCCCCTGGGCGAGACGCGGGTGTCCGGCGACGACTTCTCCGTCACGGTGCCCGAGGGGTCCCTCTGGGTGATGGGCGACAACCGCTACAACTCGAAAGACTCCCGGTACAACCGCGAGACGCCGAGCCAGGGCTTCGTGCCGATGTCCGACGTCGTGGGTCGGGCCTTCGTGATCAGCTGGCCGTCGACGCGGTGGACGTGGCTCGGCGACTACCCCGACGTCTTCCGCGGCACCGAGCGCGACGGCGAGTGATGGCCGTCGCCGATCCCACCCTCGACGTCGAGCGCGAGCTGCACGCCCGTGGTGCCACCTGGGTGATCGGCTGCGACGAGGTCGGCCGCGGCGCCATCGCGGGCCCCGTCGCGGTCGGCCTCAGCGCCGTCCACGCCGAGTGCGGCGAGATGCCGCTCGGCCTGCGCGACAGCAAGCTGCTCAGCGAGAAGCGTCGCGAGGCGCTCTACCCCGTCGCCACCAGCTGGGTGCAGGCGCACGCGGTAGGGCTGGCCGAGGCGCACGAGGTCGACCGGATCGGCATCGTGGCCGCCCTCGGCCTCGCCGGTCGGCGTGCCCTGACCGCCCTCCACGAGGCGGGGGTGGGCATCATGAGCTCGGTCGTCGTCCTCGACGGGAACCACGACTACCTGTCACCGGCGCTGACGACGGTGCCCCGCATCACGACCCGGGTCAAGGCCGACCGTGACTGCGCCTCCGTCGCCGCCGCCTCCGTCATCGCCAAGGTCCACCGCGACCGCATGATGATCGAGGCCGACGAGGTGCACCCCGGCTACGGCTGGGCAGGCAACAAGGGCTACGGCTCGGGGGCTCACTACGCGGCCCTCGGCGAGCTCGGGCCGTCGCCCCTGCACCGCCTCACCTGGCTGCACTGAGACTCGACCGGCTGCGGTGACGAGTCCACGGCGTGCTGCCCGCCCGCAGCCGCGTAGGATGACTTCTCGATGGACGAGGACGAGTTCGAAGACTACGACCGTGAGGTCGAGCTCGCGTTGTACCGCGAGTACCGGGACGTGGTGTCGCAGTTCCGCTACGTCGTCGAGACGGAGCGGCGCTTCTACCTGGCCAACGAGGTCGATCTCGTGCGCCGCGACACCGAGCACGACTTCTACTTCGAGCTGACGATGACCGACGTCTGGGTGTGGGACGTCTACCGCTCCGACCGCTTCGTGAAGTCGGTCCGCGTGCTCACGTTCAAGGACGTGAACGTCGAGGAGCTGACGGCGCGCGACCTCGAGCTGCCCAAGGAGCTCGCACTCGACGAGTAGCTCGTCCCTCCCCAGCTGATCGGTGCCGGGCACCCGCCCCCAGGGCCCTGTCCCCGACCAGCGACCTCGACCCCACCCGCGGCACAGTCCGTGCAGGAGGTCGAGATGGCGAAGAAGGACGAGACGGGTCGGCACGGCGAGGTGCTCGCGGCCCGGTGGCTCGAGGACCACGGGCTGACCGTGGTCGAGCTGAACTGGCGGTGCCGCGAGGGCGAGATCGACGTCGTCGCGCTCGACGGCGACGAGGTCGTGGTCGTGGAGGTGAAGACGCGGCGCGGCATCGGCTGGGGCCACCCCCTCGAGGCGGTCACCGCGGTGAAGCTGGCCCGGCTGCGACGGCTTGCAGGCGCGTGGCTCGAGGCGCACCCCGGCGCGGGCAGGCGGGTGCGCATCGACGTCGTCGGCGTCGTCCTCGGCCGCGCCCCGGGCGACGACGAGATCTCGCACGTGCGGGGAGCCGGCGCGTGAGCGTCGGCCGCACGAGGGCCGTGTCCCTGCTCGGGCTCGAGGGTGCGCTCGTCGAGGTCGAGGCGGACATCGGCCCCGGCCTGCCGGCCTTCGTCATCATCGGGCTCCCCGACGCCTCCCTCGGCGAGGCTCGTGACCGTGTGCGGGCGGCGGCCACCAACGCCGGGTGCGCCCTCCCGGCGCGCAAGCTGACGGTCAACCTGTCGCCGGCGTCGCTGCCGAAGCACGGCTCGTCGTTCGACCTGGCCATCGCGATGGCGGCACTCGCGGCGTCGGGTCTCGTGTCGGCGCAGTCGGTGGAGGAGGCGGTCCACCTCGGCGAGCTCGGGCTCGACGGTCGTGTCCGGCCGGTCGACGGCGTGCTCCCCGCCGTCCTCGCTGCTCGCCGGGCGGGCATCCGCACCGTCGTCGTGCCCGCGGACGCGGTCGACGAGGCGTCGTTGGTGCCGGGCATCACCGTGGTCGGGGTCGCGAGCCTGCGCGAGGCGGCCATCCGGCACGGTGCCGACCTCGTCCCCGAGCTGGTCGACGCGATCCGCAGGCCACGGGTCGACGACCCTCGGCGGCAGGACATCGACCTCGGCGACGTCATCGGCAACTCCGACGCCGTGGAGGCGTTGGTCGTCGCCGCGGCCGGCGGTCACCATCTGCTCATGGTGGGCCCGCCGGGGGCAGGCAAGAGCATGCTCGCTGCACGTCTGCCGGGCCTTCTGCCCGACCTCGACGTCGACGAGGCGCTCGAGGTCAGCTCCGTCCGCTCGTTGTCCGGCAGGCCGGTCGACGGCGAGCTCGAGCGACGCCCGCCCTTCGAGGATCCCCACCACACGTCGAGCGCCGCGGCCATGGTCGGCGGCGGCAGCAGCGTGATCCGCCCGGGCGCCGTGACCCGGGCGAGCCGCGGCGTGCTCTTCCTCGACGAGGCCCCCGAGTTCTCGCAGTCCGTCCTCGACTGCCTCCGCCAGCCCCTCGAGTCCGGGCAGGTGGTGATCCACCGGTCGCGTGCCGTCGC
This sequence comes from Frigoribacterium sp. CFBP 8766, assembly GCF_014841435.1. Lineage (NCBI taxonomy): Bacteria > Bacillati > Actinomycetota > Actinomycetes > Micrococcales > Microbacteriaceae > Frigoribacterium > Frigoribacterium sp. CFBP 8766. The sequence continues at coordinate 840,382 of NZ_JACYTX010000002.1, read as the reverse complement.
TCGGTTCCCGGCCCGGTTCCAGCTGGTGGCCGCCGCGAACCCGTGCCCGTGCGGACAGCACGGCACCCGGGACGGCGACTGCGTCTGCACGCCGATCCAGCGGCGGCGCTACCACGCGAAGCTCTCGGGTCCGCTCGTCGACAGGATCGACATCCAGCTGCAGGTCGCCCGCATCAGCTCGGCGCAGTTCCGCCTCGCCGAGACGGCCGAGGTCGTCACGACGGCGGCGGCGCGGGCACGGGTCGAGGAGGCGCGGCGTCGGTCTGCCGCCCGGCTCGCCGACACCCCGTGGCGGCTCACCGCCGAGGTCTCGGGCACCTGGCTGCGGTCCCCGGGCCGCCGGCTCCCGCTCTCCGCGACCCGTCCCATCGACCGCGCCCTCGAGTCGGGCGCCCTGACCATGCGGGGCTACGACCGCGTGCTGAAGGTCGCGTGGACGCTCGCCGACCTCGACGCCGCCGACGTGCCGGGCCACGGGCACGTCGCCCGGGCGCTCGGCCTCCGGCGGTCGCTGTGAACGCGCTGCTCTCGGCCAGCACGGCCGACCTCGTCGACCTCGCCGCCGGGGTGCGGGCCGACGAGCCGTCCCGGTGCGACCCCGTCGACGCGTTCGGGCTGGCGGCCTGGAGCGGCGTCGCGTCCGACGGCGACGCCGCGGCGGGTGCCTGCCGTCGGGCCCTGGGCCCGGCCGTGTCGCTCCGGCTGGTGCTGGAGTCGCTCGCAGCGCGGCGCTCGGAGCTCGACCCCGGGGTCCTCGGGGCACGGATGGTCGCGGCCGGGGTCCCCGACGTCGACCGCCTCGAGCTGCACCGGGCGCTGAGCCGGTGGGCACCACGGGTCGAGGCCGCGACGGTCCGTGGCTGGTTCCGGTCCGCGACGGCCCTGGGCGTCCGCGTCGTGGTGCCGGGCGACGCCTCGTGGCCGTCGGCCCTCGACGACCTCGGCGACCACGCGCCCGCAGCCCTCTGGCTGCGAGGCGGCGGGCAGCTGCCCGAGACGCGGACCGGCGTGGCCCTCGTCGGGGCGAGGGCGGCGACGTCCTACGGCGAGCAGGTCGCCGCCGACCTGTCGAGCGGGCTCTCCGACCGCGGGCTCGTCGTGGTCTCGGGCGGCGCGTACGGCGTGGACGGCATGGCGCACCGAGCCGCCGTCGCGTCGGGTGCCGGCACGGTCGCCGTGATGGCGGGCGGGGTGGACCGCTTCTACCCGACCGGGCACGACGACCTGCTCCGTGCCGTCCTGCGCGACGGCCTCATGGTCTCCGAGTCGCCGTGCGGCACCATGCCCCACCGGTTCCGGTTCCTCAGCCGCAACAGGCTGATCGCCGCCCTCAGCGCCGCGGTCGTCGTCGTCGAGGCCGGTCAGCGCTCGGGATCGCTCAACACGGCCGGCCACGCGACCGCGCTGGGGCGTCCCGTCGGGGCCGTGCCGGGGCCGGTCACGTCGCCGCTCTCGGCCGGCTGCCACGCGCTGCTCCGCTCCGGCCTCGCGACGTGCGTCACGGGGCTGTCCGACGTCGTCGAGCTCGTGGGCGGCGAGGACGACCTCGTCGAGCAGGCCTGGCAGGCCGAGCAGCCCGTCGACGTCGGCCGCGTGCAGGACGCCCTGAGCACGCGGGTCGAGCGCAGCACGGACGAGGTCGCCGCCGCCTCCGGCCTCTCGGTCGCGACGGTACGGACCCTCCTGGCCGAGATGGAGGCCGACGAGCTGGTGGAGCGACGGCCTGCCGGGTGGCGCCGTCGTCCCGCCCCGCGACGTGGGTAGCCTGGCCCCGTGCGAGCGACGACGGACAGCGGGCTCGGGGCGCACGGGTCGACCGGGGCCTCCTGCGACGGGCGGGTCAGGCCGTGACGCGCCTCCTCGGCGACGTCGAGCGGTTCCTCGCGCACCTCCGTGACGGGCGGGGCCTGAGCGAACACACGGTCCGCGCCTACGCGTCCGACCTCGACGCCCTCGACGCCCACGCCGCCGAGCAGGCAGGCCGGCCGCCGGTCACCGCCGACCTCGACCTCGAGCTGCTGCGCGACTGGCTGTGGCGCTCGACCGAGTCGGGGCTCGCCCGGACGACCCTCGCACGACGGGCCTCGAGCGCACGGGCGTTCACGCGCTGGCTGGACGAGACGGACCGCACCGCCGCCGACGTGGGCGTGCGGCTCCGCGCCCCGAAGCCCGAGAGCCACCTGCCGCGCGTCCTCACGTCGCCTCAGATCGACGGCGTGCTGCGGTCGCTGGCCGTCCGCGCCGACACGGCCGACCCCGGGGCCCGACGCGACCTCGCCGTCGTCGAACTGCTCTACGGGTCAGGCCTGCGCGTGTCCGAGCTGGTGGGCACCGACGTCGGCGACCTCGACCTCGAGCGTCGCACCGTGCTCGTGACGGGCAAGGGAGCCAAGCAACGGGTCGTGCCCTTCGGGGTGCCCGCGGCCGAGGCGATCGACCGCTGGCTCACGCTCGGGAGGCCGACGCTCGCTGCGGCGGCCCCCGCCGACCCGGCCGGAGGCGACGACGCGCGCCGAGCGGCGTTCCTCGGGGCGAGCGGAGCGCGGCTCGGCACCCGCGCCGTGCACCGGCTCGTCGCGGGGCTGCTCGCCGACCTGCCGGGCGGCGGCCCGGCAGGCCCGCACGCGCTGCGGCACACCGCGGCGACCCACCTGCTCGACGGCGGTGCCGACCTCCGCGCCGTGCAGGAGCTGCTCGGACACGCCAGTCTCGGGACCACGCAGATCTACACCCACGTGTCGACCGAGCGGCTCCGCGAGAGCTACCGGACGGCCCACCCGCGGGCCTGACCCGCCGACTCGTCGTCCACCCCGCCCCGTCGACCCGCCCCCGTCCACACGGCCGATCGCCCGCACGGCCGCTCGCCCGCACGGCCGACCGCCCGCACGGTCGGCGCGGTCACCCGGGTCGACGTGTCGGCAGCAGCACCGACGGCCGTCCGAGCCCGAGCATCAGGAGCGGCGACACGTACTCACCGTCGATCCGCGCTCCGAGGTGGACGCACTCGACGTCCGGGCAGTGCCCCGCCTGGACCGTCCCGACGACCTGCCCGCGCACGACGGTCTCGCCCGCGGCCAGCTCGCTGACCACGGGCTCCAGGCTGCTGAGCACGCCGTCGGCGTGGCGCAGCGACAGCACGGGACGATCGACCACCACGCCCGCGAAGTGCACGACGCCGTCGTCCGGCGCCGTCACGGCCGAGCCGGTCGGCGTGCCGACGTCGATGCCCCGGTGCCCGGGCGACCAGCGGTGCTCGGGCGCCGTGAAGGCCCGGACGACAGGGTGCGGCGCGGCCGCCGGCCACGACCACGGCACGGCGGGCGACGACCAGGCGTCGGGCGCCGCCCCGGCCGACGTGGCGCTCGCCGTGACGTCGGTGCCCGGGACGGGCACGAGCAGCAGCGCCGGCAGCGCGACCAGCAGGCCGAGGAGGCGGCGGAGGCGGGGGAGGGGGCGGCGCGGCCGGGTGCGACCGCGGCGACAGGCGGTGTCCATCGTGGGACTCTGCCGAGCGTGCACCGATCCCGCACCGGGCGTACTGTTCACGCGTGCACGAACACCTGTGCACGACGGATGTGGGGGAGCGAGGACACGAGCCCGCTCCCCGAGCAGTGGAACGGAGACCCAGTGTCGAACGCGGCGCGATCACCAGAGACGACGAAGAGCCTGAACAGACGGGTGACGGCTCTCGCGGTCGCCGCGGCCGTCGGCGGCTTCCTCTTCGGCTTCGACTCGTCAGTCATCAACGGAGCGGTCCAGAGCATCACCGACGAGTTCGGGCTCACCGAGTTCGCCTCGGGCTTCGCTGTGGCCTCGGCCCTGATCGGCTGTGCGATCGGCGCGTACGTCGCCGGCCGTCTCGCCGACAAGATGGGCCGCATCAAGGTCATGCTCATCGGCGCGGCCCTGTTCCTCATCAGCTCGATCGGCGCCGCGTTCGCCTTCGCGGTCTGGGACCTCGTCCTGTGGCGCGTCATCGGCGGCCTCGGCATCGGCATCGCCTCCGTGATCGCTCCGGCGTACATCTCCGAGGTCTCGCCGAAGGCGATCCGGGGTCGGCTCGCGTCGTTCCAGCAACTCGCCATCACCCTCGGCATCTTCGTCGCCCTGCTCTCGGACCAGCTCTTCGCGGTCACCGCGGGAGGCGCCTCCGAGCCGTCGCTCTTCGGCCTCGCCGCGTGGCGCTGGATGTTCCTCGTCGGCATCGTCCCCTCCGTCGTCTACGGCTTCCTCGCCTGGCGACTGCCCGAGTCGCCGCGCTACCTGGCCGGCGAGGGGCGGGAGGACGAGGCGAAGGACGTGCTGAAGAGCATCGTGCCCGCCGAGACCGTGGACACGAGCCTGAAGGAGATCACGGACTCCATCGCCACCGAGGCCGCCCTCGACAAGAAGTCGAGCATCCGCGGCACGAGGTTCGGCCTGCAGCCGATCGTCTGGGTCGGCATCATCCTCGCCGTGCTGCAGCAGTTCGTCGGCATCAACGTGATCTTCTACTACTCGACGACCCTCTGGCAGGCCGTCGGCTTCCAGGAGAGCGACTCCTTCACGATCTCGACCATCACGGCCGTCGTGAACGTCGTCGTCACGTTCGTGGCGATCGGCCTCGTCGACAAGGTCGGCCGCCGCCCGCTGCTGCTGGCCGGCTCGATCGGGATGTTCGTCAGCCTCGCCGTCACGGCGATCTCGTTCAGCCAGTCGGTCGTCGACTCCAGCGGCGACCCGCAGCTGCCCGGTGCCTGGGGCCCGGTCGCGCTCGTCGCGGCCAACCTCTTCGTCGTGTCGTTCGGCGCCACCTGGGGCCCGCTCATGTGGGTCCTGCTCGGCGAGATGTTCCCGAACAGCATCCGTGCGACGGCGCTCGGCGTCGGCAGCATGGCCAACTGGATCGCCAACTTCATCGTCACGGTGTCGTTCCCGTCGCTCGCCGCCGTCAGCCTCACGCTGTCGTACGGCATCTTCGCGGCCTTCGCCCTCATCTCGTTCTTCTTCGTGCTCGCGAAGATCCCCGAGACGAAGGGCCGCAGCCTCGAGGAGATGGGCGTGTCCGCGGTCGAGTCGGGCTCCGGCAAGCCCGCCAGGGGCGCCCGCGCCTGATCTCTGGCATCATCGACGAACGCCCTGTCCGGCTCCGGGCGGGGCGTTCTCGCTGTGGAAGGACGTTCTCATGAGCCACGCCGACGACTCGACCCCGGTCGAGCCTGCCGACGGACCCTCGACGGAGGGCGCGACCGCGGTCGCGTCCCGGGACCGGGAGGCGCCCTCCGGCGCCTCGAGGAAGCGTGCGTTCGCCCCGTGGGTCTTCTGGCCCGCGGCCGCGATCATCCTCGCGTTCGTGGTGTTCGCCATGCTGTTCCCCCAGATCGCCGAGGGGCTGTTCGGTGCCGTCCAGTCCGGCATCGTCGGCGCCTTCGGGTGGTACTACGTGCTGCTGGCCGCGGTCTTCGTGGTCTTCGCGCTCTGGATGGGGCTCAGCCGCTACGGCGACATCAAGCTCGGCAAGGACGACGACGAGCCCGAGTTCTCGCGCGGCTCCTGGCTGTCGATGCTCTTCGCCGCGGGGATGGGCATCGGCCTGGTCTTCTACGGCGTCGCCGAGCCGCTCAGCCACTACGCCAGCCCCCGGCCGGGCGTCACGGGCAACGACAACGAGCTCGCCGGTCAGGCCCTCAGCCAGACGTACCTGCACTGGGGCGTGCACGCGTGGTCGATCTACATCGTCGTCGGCCTCGGCATGGCCTACGCGATCCACCGTCGGGGCCGCCCGGTCTCGATCCGCTGGGCACTCGAGCCCCTGCTCGGCGACCGCGTCAAGGGCGGCTGGGGAAACCTGATCGACGTGGTCTCGGTCGTCGGCACCCTCTTCGGCGTCGCCACGTCGCTCGGCCTCGGCGTCCTGCAGATCTCGGCGGGCCTCTCCGCCGCCGGCATCGCCGAGCCGACCATCGTCGTCCAGGTGGTCCTGATCGCCGCCATCACGGGCGTCACGATCTTCTCGCTCGTCAGCGGCGTCACCAAGGGCATGAAGTGGCTCTCGAACATCAACATCGTGCTCGCCGCGCTCCTGCTCGTCTTCGTGCTCGTCAGCGGACCCACCCTCTTCCTCCTGCGCGACTTCGTTCAGTCGCTCGGCGCCTACCTGCAGAACGTCGTCGGGCTGACCTTCACCGTGAGCGCGTTCTCCGGCGCCGAGGGCGAGGCCTGGCAGGGCAGCTGGACGACCTTCTACTGGGGCTGGTGGATGTCGTGGGCGCCCTTCGTCGGCATCTTCATCGCCCGGATCTCGAAGGGGCGCACCGTCCGCGAGTTCGTCACCGGCGTCCTCGTCGTCCCCACGATCCTCACGTTCCTCTGGTTCAGCGTCATGGGCGGCGCGGCGCTCTACCGCGAGGTGTTCGGCGGGGGAGGCCTGGTCTCGGCCGACGGCTCGGTCGACACCGAGGGCGCCCTGTTCGAGATGCTGCAGGGCCTCCCGGGCGGCTCGATCGCGGTCTTCGGCGCCATCCTGCTGATCGGCCTGTTCTTCATCACGTCGTCCGACTCGGGCTCGCTCGTGCTCGGGATGATCTCGACCGGCGGCGACACCGAGCCCAAGACCTGGGTCCGCATCTTCTGGGCCGTCGTCACCGCGCTCGTCGCCATCGCCCTGCTGCTGACCGGTGGCCTCGACGCCCTGAAGACCGCGGCGATCATCACGGCGCTGCCCTTCAGCGTCGTCATGATCGGCATCTGCGTCGCGACCTTCCGGGCCTTCGACGACGAGCACCGCAAGTTCCTGCGGGCCCAGCGCCGACAGTTCCGCGACAGCATCGGCGACCACTTCGGACTCGAGGAGGCGGCCCACCCGAGGCGTCGTCCGCTCGGCTTCCCGAGGCGCCGAGCCCGCTGAGCCGCCGGGGCTCGCGTCCCCGCCGTCGGGCACCCGCAGGGGCGTCCCGGAACACGACCCGCAGGGGCGTCCCGCATCGTCGGGGCGCCCCTAGTCGGTGCTACCATGAGCGTGCAGCCTGCTCAGCAGGCTGACTTCGCGTGCCCGTGCGTCTCGACGCACCTCGCCCTCGCAGCTCAGTTGCCCCGCAGCTCGGCCGCCCGTGGTGTGACACCGGCCTCCGCATCCACTCGGTCCGATCGTGCTCCGGCACGGGCGGCGGATGCGTGCCCGGGCACCAGGCAGCGGCGGCCGTCCGGCCGCCCAGACAACCGACAACAGGCTCGCGTCCGCGCGTGCCGCACGAAATAGGAGAACGACCATGGCCGTCGTCACCATCCGCCAGCTGCTCGACAGCGGCGTCCACTTCGGACACCAGACCCGCCGCTGGAACCCGAAGGTGAAGCGATTCATCCTCGCCGAGCGCTCCGGCATCCACATCATCGACCTGCAGCAGTCGCTCGGCTACATCGACCAGGCGTACGACTTCGTCAAGGAGACGGTCGCCCACGGCGGCACCGTCCTCTTCGTCGGCACCAAGAAGCAGGCCCAGGGCTCCATCGCCGAGCAGGCGAACCGCGTCGGCCAGCCCTTCGTGAACCAGCGCTGGCTCGGTGGTCTCCTGACCAACTTCCAGACGGTCTCGAAGCGCCTCGCCCGCATGAAGGAGCTCGAGGACATCGACTTCGACGACACGACGCAGGGCTTCACCAAGAAAGAGCTCCTGATCAAGAAGCGCGAGCTCGACAAGCTGCACAAGACGCTCGGCGGCATCCGCAACCTCACCAAGACGCCGTCCGCCCTCTGGGTCGTCGACACCAAGAAGGAGCACCTCGCGATCGACGAGGCCAAGAAGCTGGGCATCCCGGTCATCGGCATCCTCGACACGAACTGCGACCCCGACGAGATCACCTTCCCGATCCCCGGCAACGACGACGCCATCCGCTCCGTCGGCCTGCTGACCCGCATCGTCGCCGACGCCGCCGCCGAGGGCCTGGTGCAGCGTCACCAGAAGCCGGAAGACGCTGACGCTCCCGTCGAGCCCCTCGCCGAGTGGGAGGCCGAGCTGCTCGCCCAGGGCGAGGCGAAGGCCGCCGAGTCGGCTCCCGCCGAGTCCGCGCCCGCCGCCGAGACGCCCGTCGAGGAAGTTCCCGTCGAGGAGAACGACGCCGACGCTCAGGTCGCCGAGAAGCCCCTGGGCGAGCCGGTCGTCGAGCCCGTCGCCGAGCCCCGCGACGAGACCGCTGCGGAGCCGGCCGACGCCGACGCCGCTGCGGACGCGAAGTAGAACCCCCCACCTCCCCCTTCCGACTCCACGAAAGGAAGTCAGACAATGGCGAATTTCTCCGCCGCTGACGTGAAGACCCTCCGTGACCGCCTCGGCGCGGGCATGATGGACAGCAAGAACGCGCTCGTCGAGGCCGATGGCGACATCGAGAAGGCCGTCGAGATCCTGCGCGTCAAGGGACTGAAGGGCGTCGCCAAGCGCGAGGGCCGTCAGACCACCGCGGGCCTCGTCGCCGCCAAGGCGTCGGGCGGCTACGCCACCCTGATCGAGCTCGCCAGCGAGACCGACTTCGTCGCGAAGAACGAGAAGTTCATCGCGCTGGCCGACTCCGTGCTCGAGGCCGTCGCGGCCTCCGGCGCGAAGGACGCCGCCGAGGGCAACGCCGCCGCGATCGGCGGCCAGACCGTCGAGGCCTTCGTCAACGACGAGGCCGCGCTCATGGGCGAGAAGGTCGAGCTCCGCACGGTCGCCCGTGTCGAGGGCACCGAGTTCGCGATCTACCTGCACAAGACCTCGAAGGACCTGCCCCCGCAGGTCGGCGTGGTCGTGGGCTACACCGGCTCCGACGCCGAGACCGCTCGCTCGGTCGCCCAGCACGTGGCCTTCGCCGCGCCGACGTACCTGTCGCGCGACGAGGTCCCCGCCGAGGACGTCGCCAAGGAGCGCGCCATCGTCGAGGAGACCGCGAAGAACGAGGGCAAGCCCGAGGCCGCCCTGCCGAAGATCATCGAGGGTCGCCTGACCGGCTTCTTCAAGGAGATCGCCCTGCTCGACCAGGCCTACGCGAAGGACAGCAAGCTGTCGGTCGCGAAGGTCGTCGAGCAGGCCGGCATCGAGATCCAGGGCTTCGCCCGNCGTGCGCCCGCCGCCGTCCCGGCCCGTCGAGGCCGAGGAGGTGCGCGCCGGGCACCAGACGATCGGGCACCTGCGCCGCGACTCGCTACCCTGGCTACGGCCACGACACGAGGGAGACCCCACATGACGACAGACACCACCACACGACGACGCGTCCTCCTCAAGCTCTCGGGCGAGGCCTTCGGGGGCGGGCAGCTCGGCGTCAACCCCGACGTCGTCGGAGCCATCGCCCGCGAGATCGCCGAGGCCGCGAAGGACGTCGAGATCGCCATCGTCGTCGGCGGCGGCAACTTCTTCCGCGGCGCCGAGCTGAGCCAGCGCGGCATGGACCGGGCACGGGCCGACTACATGGGCATGCTGGGCACCGTCATGAACGCCCTCGCCCTGCAGGACTTCCTCGAGCAGGCCGGCGCCGCCACGCGCGTGCAGAGCGCCATCGAGATGACCCAGGTCGCCGAGCCGTACATCCCGCGCCGCGCGGAGCGCCACCTCGAGAAGGGCCGCGTCGTCATCTTCGGCGCGGGCGCGGGCCTGCCCTACTTCTCGACCGACACCGTCTCGGCGCAGCGCGCGCTCGAGATCGGGGCCGCCGAGGTGCTGGTCGCGAAGAACGGCGTCGACGGCGTCTACTCGGCGGACCCCCGCCACGACCCGTCCGCGGTCAAGCTCGACCGCCTCACCTACCAGGAGGCGCTGGTCCAGGGCCTGAAGGTGGTCGACTCGACCGCGTTCAGCCTCTGCATGGACAACGGCATGCCGATGCACGTCTTCGGGATGGAGGGCGACGGCAACATCGCCCGCGCCATCCGGGGCGAGCGCATCGGGACCCTCGTCAGCAACTGACGACTAAGCTCGACGACGAACCAAGGGAGCATCGTGACGATCACTGACGTACTGACCGAGACACGCGAGAAGATGGACCGGGCCCTCGAGTCGGCCAAGACGGACTTCGGGCAGGTGCGGACCGGGCGGATCAACCCCAGCCTGTTCCAGAAGATCCCGGTCGACTACTACGGGACGCCGACGCCGCTGGCGCAGCTCGCGTCGCTGCAGGTGCCCGAGGCGCGCACCATGATCGTGACGCCGTACGACAAGTCGGCCCTGAAGGAGATCGAGAGGGCCATCGCGACCTTCCCGAACCTCGGTGCCAGCCCGACCAACGACGGCACGCTCGTCCGCGTGACGATCCCCGAGCTGACGCAGGACCGTCGCAAGGAATTCGTCAAGATCGTCCGCGGCAAGGGCGAGGACGCCAAGGTCCAGATCCGCAACGTCCGACGCAAGTCGAAGGAGTCGCTCGACGCGCTCAAGACCGAGGTCGGCGACGACGAGGTCGCGCGCGGCGAGAAGGAGCTCGAGGCGGTCACGAAGGGCTACATCGACCAGATCGACGACGCCCTGAAGAAGAAGGAAGCCGAGCTGCTCGAGGTCTAGATGAGCGACGCTCCCGACGGCGCACGTCCCGACGAGTCGGTGCCGACACCCAAGACCACCCTCGGCAGCCGTCGCGCCGACTTCGACGCCAGGGCGCAGGCCGCACGGCACGACCTCGAGAACCAGATCCGCAGTCGCCGTGCCCAGCTCGGTGCCCGCAACGAGAAGCTGACGGCCCGCACGGGTCGCAACCTCCCTGCGGCCATCGCTGTCGGCGTCGGGCTCGGCGCGGCCGTCCTGCTGAGCCTGATCTTCGAGCCGGCGTTCTTCATGATCGTCGCCGGCGCCCTGATCGGGTCGCTGTGCTTCGAGCTGACGAGTGCGCTCCGCTTCGCCGGGCGCGACGTGCCGCGCCTGCCGAGCGTGCTGGTGGGCCTGGCCATGGTCCCGCTCTCCTTCGTCTTCGGGGTGCAGGGCCAGTGGCTCGGCCTCGTCGGCGGGGTCCTCGTCGTGTCGCTCTGGCGCGTGGCCGAGCTGGTGCGTCCCTCGCACCGCAAGCCCGCCTCCGTCGTCTGGCGTGACATCGGCGCCGGCGCGTTCGTGCAGATCTACTGCTCGTTCCTCGGCAGCTTCATGCTCGTCCTCGCGGCCGAGCCGAACGGGGCGAACTGGACCCTGGCGACCCTCATCATCGTGATCGCCGTCGACACCGGCGCGTACGCGACCGGTCTCAACTTCGGCAAGCACCCGATGGCGCCCCGCATCAGCCCCAAGAAGACCTGGGAGGGCTTCGCCGGGTCCGTCGCCGCGAGCCTGATCGCGGCCGTGCTCACCTCGTGGCTGATGCTCGACGAGCCCTGGTGGTTCGGCTTCGTGCTCGGCGGGGTGATCATCGTCACGGCGACGATCGGCGACCTCTCCGAGTCGCTGATCAAGCGCGACCTCGGCATCAAGGACATCAGCACCTGGCTGCCCGGCCACGGCGGGTTCCTCGACCGCCTCGACAGCACGTTGCCGTCCGCGGCGGCTGCCTACGCGCTCTACCTGCTGGTCGCCTGACCCGGCGGAGGGTCCCACCGTGGGCCCGCGAGGACGATGCGGCATGATGGACGGCGTGAGCTCAACTTTCCCCACGGTGCCCAAGGGCCAGCGCGGCTACGACGTGTCCGAGGTCGAGGCGTTCCTCGCCGAGGCTCGAGCCGCCTACACGGGCGGTGCCGAGGCGGCGTCGCCGGTCGACTCGGCTCGCATCCGCCGGACCGCGTTCGCGATGCGGAAGGGCGGCTACTCCCCGGCGCACGTCGACCAGGCGCTCGAGCGCCTGGAGGACGCCTTCGCGAGCCGCGAGCGTGACCGGGCGGTGACCGCCGCGGGCGACGAGGGCTGGTACGGCGAGGCGCGCAGCGCGGCCGAGGAGATCGTGGCAAGGCTCGACCGCCCGGTGGGCCACCGGTTCGACCGTGTGAGCGTGCTGACCGTCGGCTACCACCCGAAGGACGTGGACCGTCTGGCACGGCGACTGCAGGGCTACTTCAGCGACGGCAAGGCCCTCAGCATCGACGACGTCCGGGGAGCGGTCTTCCGCGCCCGGCGCGGGGGGTACCGTGAGGCCCAGGTGGACGTGCTCCTCGACGCCGTGGTCGACGTCATGCTCGCCGTCCGCTGACGGAGGTCCCGCGCGGCTCGGCGACCTGCCCGTCCACGACGCGCCCGGGAGGGCCCTGGCCGATCCGTGACGGATCCGTTACCCTGGACGGACTCATGGGCAGGCACTCAGCGAACGCGACCACGGGCCACTCTCTCTCGGAGCAGCGGCTGGTCGTCAGTCGACCCCGCACGATCGAGAGGCGACGCGTCCCCGCCTCGCTCGTCGCGCCTCCTGCGTCACCGCCGGCCCCTGCGCCTCGTGCCTCGGTCGGACGCCGCTACGCGTTGCCGCTGGTCGGCTTCGCCGCGACCTTCGCCTTCCTGTCCGCGTCTCTCGTGAACCCGCTGTCAGGTGCCGAGGCGGCGACGACGAGCGTAGGAGGCGCCGCCGCGTTGGTGGCACCGGGCCAGTCGTTCGTCGTGGGTGCCGGCGTCGTCCTGGCTGCTGACCGCGACCAGTACGGCGTCACCCTCCCGCCGCCTCCGCCGCCGCCCCCCGCGCCGGTCGTCGAGGAGGCCTCCACGGACGAGCCCGTTGCCTCCGCCTCGTGGTTGGGCAGCGCGAAGAAGTCGTCGTCGTCGGGTGCCGCGCCCGTGGCGGGCGTTCCTGACCCGGGCACAGCCAAGGCCATCGCCGCCGAGATGGTGGCCGCTCGCGGCTGGGGCACCGGCGAGTACGACTGCCTGGTCTCGTTGTGGCAGAAGGAATCGGGCTGGAACATCAACGCCCACAACAAGTCCAGCGGGGCGCACGGCATCCCGCAGGCCCTGCCGGGCAGCAAGATGGCCTCGGCCGGTGCTGACTGGCAGACGAACCCTGCCACGCAGATCACCTGGGGCCTCGGCTACATCCAGGGTCGCTACGCGACGCCGTGCGGTGCGTGGGGCCACTCGCAGTCCGTCGGCTGGTACTGAGCCCAGGCCGCTGGCCGTCCGGCTACGCTGGACGTCATGCCCCGCAGCAACCGCCCGCGTCGTCCGCGCGACCGAGCGGAGCGGAACCGTGCAGAAGAAGTCCGCGACGAGCGTGATCTCGCGCGCTCCCTCTTCGGCGGTCCACGGACCGAGACGCGACGCGGGCGTGAGTTCGTCGTGCAGTCGGTGTCCGCCTCCTCGGCGGTCAAGGAGTACACCTGCCCTGGCTGTGCCCTGACGGTCTCCCCGGGCACGCCCCACCTCGTCGTCTGGCGTGCCGACGGGCTGTTCGGCGAGCAGGACGACCTCGCCTCGCGCCGACACTGGCACACCCACTGCTGGAGGATCTCATGACCCTGCCCTCTGCCTCGGCCTCTCCCGTGGACGTCCGCGGCGGCGTCGAGCTCCCGGCCCGCCGCTCCGACGTCGAGCTCCGCACAGCGGACGGGCTCACCCTGGTGGGCGAGCTCGCGCTGCCGCTCGACCGCGACCCGGTCGCCGCCCTCGTCACGCTGCACCCCCTGCCCACCGCCGGCGGATTCATGGACTCGCACGTGATCAGGAAGGCCGCGGCCCGGCTGCCGGCGCTGGCCGACGTCGCCGTCCTCCGCTTCAACTTCCGCGGCGTCTCGTCGCCCCGGGGGCGTTCCGAGGGGGCGTTCGGAGAGGGCGAGGCCGAGGCTGCCGACCTGAGGGCGGCCGTCGCCCTCGTCCAGGGCGCCGGCCTGCCCACGCCGTGGCTGCTCGGCTGGTCGTTCGGCACCGAGGTCGCGCTCAAGCACGGCCGCGGGGTCGACGTCGCGGGGCTCCTCCTGCTCTCCCCGCCCCTGCACCGCACGACGGACGCCGAGCTCGCCGCCTGGAACGACTCCGAGGTGCCGATCGTCGCCGTCGTCCCCGAGCACGACGACTACCTGCAGCCCGAGGAGGCGCGGGCACGGTTCGCCGCCGTGCCCCGCGCCGAGGTCGTCGCGGTCGAGGGCGGCAAGCACCTCTGGGTGGGCGAGAAGCAGACGTCGAGGGTGCTCGACGAGATCGTGCGGCGCGTGGCGCCCGGTGCGCTCCCGCTGCCGACCACGTGGCCTCCCTCGGAGGGCGAGCAGGGCGCCTCCTAGGGGAGCCCCGCCGACGGCTCGTCCGCGGCGGGTCCTGCCCTCAGCGCGCGTCCTGCCGGGGCACCACGACCTGCCGGATGATCAGGAGTATCGAGGCGGCGACCGGGATGGCGATCAGCGCCCCGAGCACGCCCAGCAGGGTGCCGCCGGTGAGCGCGGCGATGACGACGACGACCCCCGGGACCTTGACCGCACGGCGCATGATGCGAGGGCTGAGGACGTAGGCCTCGACCTGCATGTAGACGAGGTACCAGATGGCGGCGGTGACCCAGGTCGCGGGGGAGTCCGGCAGCAGCACGATCTGCGCGAGCACGATGATGGCCGACCCGCTGATGGTGCCGACGAGCGGGATGATCGAGCCGAGGAACGCGATGAAGGCGAAGACCGCCGGCTGCTGCGCCCCGATGGAGCTGAGGAACACGAAGCTGAGGACGCCGTTGATGGCGGCGAGCGTGAACTGGCCGATCACGTACCGGCCCACCGACTGGCTGATCTGCTCGGCGATGTCGGCGAACCGCACGCGCTTGGAGGCGGGGACGAGCTGGTAGATGCCGGCCTTGAAGGTGTTGATCGACGAGGTGAAGTAGAGCACGAGGATGACCACGACGACCGTGGCGAAGACCCCGTTGCCGATGGCCACGCCCACGGCCAGCACGCCGCCGCCGATGGTGACGACGTTGTCGGGGTTCGTGAGGAAGTCGAGGACCGAGTCGAGCGCCTGCTGGACGTCGAAGAAGTTCTGGGGCACCAGCGCCTGGAGGTTGTCGACGAACTCCTGCGTGGTGACGCTCTGCAGGTACGTGACGAGGCTCGTGATCAGCGTCGTCGCCTGGCTGACGATGACGGGCACGATCGCGAAGACCACGCCGACGAAGGCGCCGATCGCGACCGTGAAGACGACGACGATCGCGAGCCAGCGCGGCACCGAGCGGTTCTCGAGCCAGGACACGACCGGGTCGAGGCCCAGGGCGATGAAGATCGCGGCGCCCACGTAGGTGAGGATCGTCGACAGCTCGCTGAGGGCGCCCCCGATGACGAGGGCGGCGATGACGCCGAGGCCCGCCAGCAGCCCGAGGCGGAACGGATCGTGGATCTTCACGCGGGCAGCTCCTGTCGACGACCGGTGCGCCGTTCAGCCCGACGCCACCGACTGCCTACTCTGACGCACCCTGTGCCTGCGGGGCCAACACGGCGCGCAGGTTCTCGAGGTACCCCGCGACGGCGTCGCGTTCCTCCCGGATCTCGGCGAGCCGGCGCTCGGCGTCGTCCGTGAGCTCGGCGGACCGGCGCTCGGCGTCGTCGACCAGGCTCGCGGCGCGCTGCTCCGCGTTCGTGAGGACGTCGTGCGCCGTGGCGTCCGCCTCGGACCGGACCGTGCGGGCGTGCTCGTGCGACGTGCGCTCCAGCTCGTCCGCCTCGCGTCGGGTCTCGACGGCGCGCTGACGCGCCTCCTCGAGCTGCCCCGCAGCGTCGTCGAGGTAGCCCTGCGTCTCGGCCACCGCGGCGTGGTGCCGCTGCACCAGCTCACGCTCGGCCTCGTCGCGTCGGGTGCGCAGCTCCACCTCCGCGTCGCTGCGGCGCTCCTCGAGCTCCCGGGCGAGCTCGGCGACGGCGGTCTCGCGGTCGGCGACGAGCCTCGCCTGCTGGGTCGCGACCTCGGCCGCGAGGCGCACGCGCTGCGCCTCCTCGTCGTCGACCAGCTGCGCCTGGCTCTCGGCCACCTCGGCGTCGAGGTCGGCCCTCGCGTTGACCGTCTCGGCCTCGACGACGGCCCGCGCCTCGCCCGCCTCGCGCTCGAGCCGGTCCCGCTGCTGCTGCACCTCGCGCTCGAGGCGCTCGTGGGTGGCGGCGACCTCGGCGGAGAGGGCGTCTCGAGCCGTCGTCAGCTCGTGCTCGAGGTCGGCCCTGGCGGACTCGACCTCCCTCCTCGCCGCGAGGCGCGCCTCCTCGACCTCGCGCTCCAGGGCGGCGCGCGTCTGCGCGACGTCCGCGTCGAGCTCTGCCCTGGTGACCGCGACGTGCTCCGCGAGCTCCGCACGGCCGGTGTCGACGTCGTCGTCGAGCTCGGCACGGGCGGCCTCGACCTCCCGGGCGAGGTCGTCCCGTCGGGTGGCCACCTCGAGCTCGAGGTCGGCGCGGGTGGTCTCGTCGAGGCGCGCCAGCTCGGCGCGGACCGTCTCGGACTCGCGGGCGAGGTCGGCGCGCACGCGCTCGTCCTCGGCGACGAACTCGGCTCGTGCCAGCTCGGTGTCCCGTGCCAGCGCCGCGGCGCCGTCCCGGGCGTCGGCGACCTCGCGCTCGACCTGGGCCCGCAGCTCGGCGACCTCGCGCTCGGCCGTCGCGTGCAGGGCGGCGACCTCGTGCCGTGCCGTGCTGACGTTCTCGGCCGACTCGGTGGCCGCGGCGCCCCGCATGGCGGAGGAGTCGCGCTGGGCCTCCTGCAGCAGCGAACGCGCCTCGCCGCGCGCCCTGGCCACCATGCGGTCGGCCTCGCCGGTGCTCTCGGCGACCTGGGCGGCGGCCCGGCCCCGGGCGTCCTCGAGGAGGGCGTCGGCGCGCTCCCGGGCGTCGGAGAGCACCCGGCGTGCCTCGCTCGTCGACGAGGTGCGGAGCTCCTCGGAGTCGATGTCGGCCTTGCTGACGAGGGCGGTCGCCTGCTCCTCCGCGAGCCGGAGGGTCTGCTCGAGCTTGCTGCCCAGCCCGGCGTAGGTGGGCGTGCCGGCCTCCTCGAGCTCCGTCTGCAGGTCGTCGAGGCGCGTCTGCAGCTGCTTGACGGACCCTGCCATCTCGGCACGGTCGGCGTTGGCCTTGATCAGCTCGCGACGGAGGTCCCCGAGGGCCGCGTCGACGTCGTCCTTGCGGTAGCCGCGCAGCTCGGTCCCGAATTCCGTGTCGTCAGCAGCCACTGTGTCTCCCTCGCGTCCGTGGCGGACACTGCTCACGTGCCCGGCGCGACGATTTTAGCGGCCGGAGGAGGGCGTGACGGTCCCCGAGGAAGGCCGGGGTGCGGCACTCAGGCTGGTCGGATACGCTGAGCCGTCTTAAATACCCGCCGCCGTGCCCGGCCTCCCGGCCAGGCCCGCGCGAGCTCCGACGGCGTCTGCCGCGGCGCTCCCACCCGACCGGGATGGCGGCACGGAGGGAGAAAACAACGTGCGTTTCATCATCGCTGTCGTCGTCGTCGTGCTCGCGGCGCTGATGGTGGCCCTCGGGTTCGCCCAGCGCACGGTGTTCGCGCCTCCGTCGAGCGTCTCGTCCTCGGTGTCGACCAGCTCCTCCGAGGCGACCGTCACCGTCGTCCCCGCCAGCGCCCTGCACGGGCACGACGGCCGCCAGACCGTCTCGATCGACGGAGCCGACACGGTGTTCGCGGCCACCGGCCGCACCTCCGACGTGCTCGGCTGGGTCGGCGACGCCGACTACAACCTCGTCGAGTGGGACGCGGACGCGGGCGAGCTGACGACCCGCACCGTCGCCGGCGACGAGACGACGGTGCCCGACCCGGCCGACTCCGACCTCTGGTACGACCAGTACAGCGGCAGCCCCCTGACCTTCTCCCTCGACGCGCCCGACGACGTGTCCCTCGTCGTCGTCTCCGACGGGACCGAGCCCGCCCCGGCCGACGTCGCGGTCACCTGGCCCCTCTCGACGGCGACCCCGACCGCCGGCCCCCTGATCGTCGGCGGACTGGTCACGCTCCTGATCGGCGTGCTGCTGTACATCTGGGCGATCGTGCACCACCGCCGGACCCGCGGCCCCCGCCGCACCTCCAGCGACGGCTCGCGCCCGAAGCTCTCCCGGCCGTCCCGCCGCCGCGCGCTCAAGGCGGGGACCCCCGAGTCGATCGACGCCTCGGCGTCGTCCGGCACGCGTCGAGGCCGGACGCGTCGGTCGGTCGCCGTCGTGCCCGTCCTCCTCGTCGGGTCCCTGGCCCTCGCCGGCTGCTCCGCGGACTACTGGCCGGCCCCCGCCGAGGGCGCGAGCTCGTCCGCGACGGCGACCCCGACAGCCACCCCGACCGACGGCGCCGACGCCGAGGACGACGCCCCGAGCGTGCAGCCCCCGGTCGTGACGGTCGCCCAGGCCGAGCGGATCGTCGAGCGCATCGCGGCGGTGGCGGCGCAGGCGGACGGTGCGCTCGACGCCGCGCTGGCCGAGACGCGGTTCACCGGTCCCGCCCTCCAGCAGCGCCAGGCCGACTACGTCATCCGGGCGAAGGACGCCGCGGCCGCCGGCCCCCTGGCCATCCCCGCCGGCGACGTCACCCTCACGCTGCCCCAGCAGTCCGACACGTGGCCGCGCACCCTCTTCACGGTCGTCCAGGACGCCGACGCGACGAAGGCGCCCGTCGCCCTGACTCTGCTCCAGGAGACGGCTCGCGACCCGTACAAGGTCGAGTACGCCCAGTCGCTGGAGGCGCAGGCCACCCTGCCGACCGTCGCGCCCGCCACCATCGGGGCCGCGAGGCTCGCACCGGACGTCAAGCTCCTCACCCTGCGGCCGGACCAGCTCGCCGAGGCCTACGGCGACATCCTCCGCAACGGGGACGAGAGCCAGTGGGCACCGCAGTTCCAGGGCGAGGGCGACACGCTGCGGGACAAGATCGGCAAGGCCTACAAGGACGCGAAGCGGACGGCCCTGCCGACCACCGCCTCCATCGAGTTCTCGTCGTCCCCCGTCGAGGACGACGCGGTGGCCTTCGCGACGAACGACGCCGGGGCGCTCGTCTCGGTGGCGCTGAACGAGGTCGAGACGGTCAAGCCGACCGCCGAGGGCGCGAGCGTCGAGCCGCAGGGCGTCGTCAAGTCCCTGCTCGGCCTCGACACGTCCAAGAAGGGCATCGAGGCGACCTACGGTGTCCAGTTGTTGTTCCAGGTGCCTCCCGTGGGCAGCGACGACAAGATCGTCCTGCTCGGCTTCAGCCAGGCACTCATCCAAGCGAAGGAGCTGCCGTGACCGGCCTTCCCCCCGTCCCCGCCGGCCTCCGAGGGGCAGTCGACCTGTCGTCCCTCGTCAACCGGCCCGCACCGTCCGCCGCCGGCGCTCCTGCGCAGCCGACGGCACCCGGCCAGCCCGCCGGCGCCCCGGGCGCCGCCGTCGCGGTCCCCGCGCTCGTCGTCGACGCGACCGACGCGACCTTCTCCCAGGTGCTCGAGCTGAGCAACACGGTCCCCGTGATCGTCGACCTCTGGGCCGAGTGGTGCGGGCCGTGCAAGCAGCTCTCGCCCGTCCTCGACAAGCTCGTGGCCGAGTACGCCGGCCGCCTGCTGCTCGTCAAGGTCGACGTCGACGCGAACCCCCAGCTGACCGAGGCGTTCCAGGCGCAGTCGATCCCCGCGGTGGCGGCCGTCATCGGCGGTCGGCCCGTACAGCTGTTCGTGGGCGCGTTGCCCGAGGCCCAGGTGCGCGACGTGTTCGAGCAGGTGCTCGAGCTGGCCGCCCAGAACGGCGTCACCGGGACGGCCGTGGTCGACGGCGCCGCGGCCTCCGCGGACGGCGAGACGCCCGAACCCGAGCCCGAGCCCCTGCCGCCGCACCACCAGGACGCCTACGACGCCATCGACCGGGGCGACTACGACGCGGCGATCACCGCCTACCGCACGGCCATCGCGCAGGACCCGCGCGACCAGCTGGCCGTCGCGGGCCTCGCCCAGGTGTCGCTGATCGCCCGCCTGCAGGGCGTGACGATCGCCGACGTCCGCGGCGCGGCCGCTGCGGCTCCGACCGACGTCGACGCCCAGCTGGCGGTCGCCGACCTCGACGTCAGCGGTGGCCACGTCGACGACGCCTTCGACCGCGTGCTGACGGTCTTCCCGTCGCTCGACGCGGCCGGCAAGGACGCAGCCCGCACCCGCCTCCTCGACTACTTCGAGATCGTCGGCCTGGACGACCCCCGCGTCGCCGCCGCCCGGCGTCGGTTGACGATGCTGCTGTACTGATCCGCAGCGTGCACGAAGGGCCCCGACGACCAGGTCGTCGGGGCCCTTCGTGCATGTCGCCCCGGGGGAGGAGCGGCGTGACTGCTCAGCGGCGGAGCTTCAGCCAGACGACGCCGAGCGGCGGCAGCTGGACGTCCGCGGAGGCGGGACGCCCGGCCCACGGGCTGTCGACGGCCGTGACGGCGCCGAAGTTCCCGACGCCCGAGCCGCCGTAGATCGTCGCGTCGGTGTTCAGCACCTCGTCCCACGTGCCGGCCTCCGGCAGACCGAAGCGCATGCGCTGCGGCTGGCCGGAGAAGTTCGCCAGCACGGCGAGCGAGTCGCCCGAGCCCGACTTCCGGAGGAACGCGACCACGCTCTGCTCGCCCGCGCCGCCGTCGATCCACTCGAAGCCCTCGGTGTCGAAGTCGTGGGCCCAGAGCGCGCTCTCGGACGTGTAGACCTGGTTCAGGCGGCTGACGAGGTCGAAGACCTGCTGGTGCTGCGGCCGGTCGAGCACCGACCAGTCGAGGCCGAGCTCCTGGCTCCACTCCGTCGGCTGGCCGAACTCGGACCCCATGAAGAGCAGCTGCTTGCCGGGGTGCCCCCACATGTAGGCGAGGTACGCGCGGAGGTTCGCGCGCTTCTGCCAGTCGTCGCCGGGCATCTTCTCGAACAGCGAGCCCTTGCCGTAGACGACCTCGTCGTGGCTGATCGGCAGCATGAAGTTCTCGCTCCACGCGTAGTGGAACGAGAAGGTGATCTCGCCGTGGTGGTACGAGCGGTACAGCGGGTCCTTCTCGACGTAGTCGAGGGTGTCGTGCATCCAGCCCATGTTCCACTTGAGGCCGAAGCCGAGGCCGCCCTCGCTGGTGGGTCGCGAGACGCCCGGCCAGCTGGTCGACTCCTCGGCGATCATCACGATGCCGGGGTGGCGACGATAGGCCGTGGCGTTGGTCTCCTGCAGGAACGAGATCGCCTCGGTGGCCTCGCGGCCCCCGTGCTCGTTCGGCAGCCACTCGCCGTCGTTGCGGCTGTAGTCGAGGTAGAGCATCGAGGCGACGGCGTCGACCCGGAGGCCGTCGACGTGGAACTCCTCGAACCAGTACAGCGCGTTCGCGACCAGGAAGTTCCGCACCTGCGAGTCGCCGAAGTTGAAGACGTAGGTTCCCCAGTCGGGCTGCTCGCCACGGCGCGGGTCGGAGTGCTCGTAGACGCTGCGGCCGTCGAAGCGGCCGAGGGCCCACTCGTCCTTCGGGAAGTGGCCGGGAACCCAGTCGACGATCACGCCGATGCCGGCCTGGTGCAGCCGGTCGATCAGGTAGCGCAGGTCGTCGGGGGAGCCCCAGGTGCTCTGCGGCGCGTAGTAGCCGGTGACCTGGTAGCCCCACGAGCCGCCGAACGGATGCTGGGCGAGCGGCATGAACTCGACGTGCGTGAAGCCGAGCGCGGTGACGTAGTCGACCAGCGGGTCGGCCAGCTCGCGGAACCCGAGGCCGGGCCTCCACGAGCCGACGTGCAGCTCGTAGACGCTCATCGGGCCGGCGTGCTGGTCGCTCGCCGCTCGGCGCTCGAGCCAGGCGTCGTCGCCCCAGTCGTGACCGGCCTCGGTGATGACGGAGGCGGTGGCCGGGGGCACCTCGGCGCGTCGTGCCATCGGGTCGGCCCGCTCGACCCACTCGCCGTCGGGCGTGAGGATCTGGTACTTGTACGAGCCCTGGTCGACGCCGGGCACGAAGAGTTCCCACACGCCGTTGTCGTCGAGACGACGCATCGCGTGCCGGTCGCCCCACCAGCCGTTGAGGTCGCCGACGACGCGCACCGCCTGTGCGTGCGGGGCCCAGACGGCGAAGGAGGTGCCGTGGACGCCCTCGTGCTCGCGCACGTGGCTGCCGAGCACGGTCCAGAGCTGCTCGTGACGGCCCTCGCCGAAGAGGTAGAGGTCGAGGTCGCCGACGGTGGGGGAGAACCGGTACGGGTCGTCGGCGACCCAGGGGGCGCCTCCT
This sequence comes from Frigoribacterium sp. CFBP 8766, assembly GCF_014841435.1. Taxonomy (NCBI): domain Bacteria; kingdom Bacillati; phylum Actinomycetota; class Actinomycetes; order Micrococcales; family Microbacteriaceae; genus Frigoribacterium; species Frigoribacterium sp. CFBP 8766. The sequence continues at coordinate 818,339 of NZ_JACYTX010000002.1, read as the reverse complement.
TCGTACTCGGCCGTCACCTGGTAGCCGCCGAGCGGCGCCGGGGCGACGCCCTGCCACAGCCCGTGCGCGTGGTGCTCGAGGACCACGACCTCGCCGGAGGCGCCCGTCACGCTGACGGAGTCGGCCAGCGGACGGACGACGCGCACGACCGTGACCCCGTCGACGGTGTGCTCGCCGAGGACCGCGTGCGGGTGGGCGTGGCGGCCCTCGGCCGCGGCCAGCACCTCGGCGTCGTCGAGGGCGGGGAGCTGCGGGGTCGACGCCGTGGGCTCGCGGCGCACGTCGGGAGGAGTCGGGTCCTCGTGCATGGCCGGACGCGCACCGGCCGGCTCGGCCGGGGTCGCCGGTCCGAGGTCGAGGACGGGGCGTTCCTCGGTCGGGACCGGGGCGGGGACGGGGGAGGCCAGGAGCGGCTCGTCGGCCTCCGCCGGGTCCGACGGCTCGTCGGGGTCGTCCGCGGTGGACGGCTCGTCGAGCTCGTCGCTCATGGACAGCTCGTCGGGCTCTGCCGGCTCCTCGGCGGGGAGCGGGGACTCCGCCGTGACGGGGGGGTCGTTCTCGTCGGGCACCGAGGTGACCGGCTCGGCGGCGACGGGCTCAGGTGCGACGGGCTCGGCGGCCGCGGGCTCAGGCGTGACCGGCTGGGCAGCCACGGCCTCGGGTGCGACGGGCTCAGCCGCTGCAGGCTCGGGCTTGACGGGCTCGGGACGGTCGTCGTCTCGGGAGGAGCCGTGGCGGGAGAAGATGCTCATGGTGGGTCGCCTTCCTACGGCGCTCGGGTGAGGTCGACGGACAGCACGTGCACGGGCTCGACGAAGGCGTCGAGGCGCACGTAGTTGTCGTCGCCCCAGGTCCACGACTGGCCGGTGATGAGGTCGCGCACCGTGTACGTGCCGCCGGGGGCGAGCCCGAACTTCGTCACGTCGAGGTGCACGGTGGTCTCGCGGGCCGAGTGGGGGTCGACGTTGGCGACGACGATGATGGCGTCGGCCCGGCCGCTGCGCGTGTGGGCTCGCGACAGGTACTTCGAGTAGACGAGGACGGCGTCGTCGTCGCTCGAGTGCAGGTCGAGGTTGCGGAGCTGGCGGAGGGCCGGGTGCGAGCTGCGGATGCGGTTGAGCTGGGTCAGGTAGGGGGCGAGGGTCGCGCCCTCCGCCTCCGCACCGGCCCAGTCGCGCGGCTTGTACTCGTACTTCTCGTTGTCGATGTTCTCTTCCGAGCCCGGGCGGGCGACGTCCTCGAAGAGCTCGTAGCCCGAGTACACACCCCAGGTCGGCGACGCCGTCGCGGCGATCGCGGCCCGCACCTTGTACGCCGGGCGACCGCCGTACTGCAGGTAGGGAGTGAGGATGTCGTGGGTGTTGACGAACAGGTTCGGGCGCAGCCAGGCGCTCGTCTCCTTCGACAGCTCGTCGAGGTACTCCTCGAGCTCCCACTTCTCGTTGCGCCAGGTGAAGTACGTGTACGACTGGTGGAAGCCGACGCGGGCGAGCGCCTGCATCATGGCCGGCTTGGTGAACGCCTCGGAGAGGAACACCACCTCGGGGTTCGTCTGCCGCACCTCGTGCAGCAGCCACTCCCAGAAGCGGACCGGCTTCGTGTGCGGGTTGTCGACGCGGAAGATCGTGACGCCGAGCTCGATCCAGTGCCGCACGATGCGGAGCACCTCGCGGCTGACGCCCTCGTAGTCGTTGTCGAAGTTCAGGGGGTAGATGTCCTGGTACTTCTTCGGCGGGTTCTCGGCGTAGGCGATCGTGCCGTCGGGCAGCGTCGTGAACCACTCGGGGTGCTCGGTGACCCACGGGTGGTCGGGCGAGCACTGCAGGGCCAGGTCGAGCGCCAGCTCGAGGCCCGTGTTCTTGGCGGTGTCGACGAACCAGCGGAAGTCGGCGAGCGTGCCGAGGTCGGGGTGCACCGCGTCGTGGCCGCCGTCGGGCGAACCGATGGCGTAGGGCGAGCCCGGGTCGTTCGGCCCGGCCGTGAGCGTGTTGTTCGGCCCCTTGCGGAACGTCGTGCCGATGGGGTGCACGGGCGGGATGTAGAGCACGTCGAAGCCCATCCGCGAGATCGCGGGGAGCCGGCGGGCGGCGGTGCGGAACGTCCCGCTCTTCCAGGTGCCGTCGGGCAGCTTCTTGGCACCCTCGCTGCGGGGGAAGAACTCGTACCAGCTGCCGACCGCGGCGCGGCTGCGCTCGACGCGCAGCTCCTCCGGGGCGCTGCGCGTGACCAAGCTGGCCATCGGCTTCGCGGCGAAGACGGCGGCGAGGCGCGCGTCGGTCGCGACGCGGAGGCGCGAGCCGGGCGAGAGCGCCTCGTTGGCGAGGGCCTTCGCCGCGTCCCGCACGAGGGTCGTGTCGGGGTAGCCGGGGGCGGCGGCGGCGAGGAGGCGGCTGCCGAGCGCGAAGGTGACCTCGACGTCCAGCTCGGCCGGGACCTTGATCTCGGCGGTGTGCAGCCAGGTCGCCCAGTCGTCGGTGTACGCCTCGACCTGCCAGGTCCAGTCGCCCTCCGTCTCGAGCTGCACCTCCGTCGTCCAGCGGTCGGTGCCGGGCAGGCCCGCGACGAGCGGGTGCCGGGACTCGGACCCGGAGGGGTCGGTCAGGACCAGGTCGGCTCCGACGACGTCGTGCCCCTCGCGGAAGACGGTCGCGCCGAAGGGCACGACCTCTCCGGCGAAGGCCTTCGTCGGGAAGTCCCGGTCGGGGGTGGTCGGGGAGAGCGCCGTGACGGGGATCCGCCCGACTCTGGGTTCGTATGCTGTCGCCACGGGGGCGACGCTACCCGGTCTCGAGGCCCGGCGTACCGCCTCCCCCGGGGACGGCGGGCGACGGCCGGGTGGAGTGCGACGCCCAGCCTGCGACGAACCCGCTGGCCCCTCAACTGGGTGGATGCGATCGCATCGAATTGTCTTGTCCGCCATCCGGGGGACCAGTACAGTCGGATCTGTCGACGCGGCCTGCCCGCCCGGGGTGCGATCCGCCCCGAGAGCCCGGCGCCCTCGACACGCTCGTCAGCACGACGGGCACCGTCCTGCCGTCACCCCGGTCGATCGCCGTGGTGCCGTCACAGGACGCTGCTGCAGCGCGCCCGGACCCGGCCCGAACCGGTCCGGTCGCCGGCAGCGGCCCCCGCTCGCCCTGCTCGCCGCCCCTCCGGACTCAGCCTGTCGAGAGGCGGACGACGAGGACCACGACCACGACGATCGCGACGTTGAGGGCGATCGTCAGCCGGAACGAGGACTGGAACGACCGCTTGCGGGTCTTGTGCCGCAGCCGTCGCTGCGCCAGGACCGCGCCCGGCCAGCCTCCGGCGAGGCCGAGCGTCAGCAGCGTGCGCTCGGGCACCCGACGGGCCCCGCGCCGGGCGGCCCGCTTGTCGAGCGCGTAGGCGAGCACGGTCACGCCGTTCAGCGCGAGCAGCGCCGCGGCGACGGCCACGACGGCCCACAGGGTCGTCGGATCGGTCGCGCCGGCCACGCCGGACACGGGCATCAGGTCAGTCACGGGCGATCGGCAGCAGCCGCGCCCCGGTGGCGCGCACCAGGTCGTCGGGAGCGATCTCGAGGTCGAGCCCGCGCCTCCCGGCGCTGACGAAGACGGTGGCGAAGGAGGCGGCGCTGGCGTCGACCACGGTCGCCAGCGCCGAGCGCTGGCCCACCGGGCTGATGCCGCCGACGACGTAGCCCGTGCGTCGCTCGGCCACGGCGGGGTCGGCGAGCCGGGCTTTCTTCGCGCCGAGGGCGGCGGCGAGGGCCTTGAGGTCGAGGCGGCGGGCGACGGGCACCACCGCGACGACGAGCTCGTCGTCGGCCGAGGCCACGAGCGTCTTGAAGACGCGGTCCTCGGACAGGCCCAGCTCGGCCGCCGCCTCCTCGCCGAAGTTCGTCGCGGTGTCGTGGTGCTCGTAGGCGTGCGCGGTGAAGGCGATGCCCGCCGCGGTCAGCGCGACGGTCGCCGGGGTGCCGGCGCCCTTGCCTGCGCCCGCGGCCGACGGGGTGCGCCCGCCGCTCACGGCACGGCCCGGAAGACCACGACCGTGGGGGCCGACACCAGCACCTCGTCGCCCGGCTCGAGCGGGTGCAGCTCGGCGGAGTCGTCGCTCGACCAGAGCGGCTCCCAGCCGGCGACGCCCTCGGCACGGGCGAGCGTGACGGCCGCCGCGGACTCGGCCCCGTGCACCAGCACGAGGACCGTGTTCGGCGCCTCGTGCTCGGGCGTCGAGCGGGCAACGTACTGCAGGGTCCGGACGCGCGGGTCCTCCCACTCGTCCTGGCGCATCTCCGCGCCGGACGCGTCGGCCCAGGTGATGTCGTTCGCGCTGAGGGTGCAGGCGCCCTCGACGCCGAACCGCGTCGGGCGGAGCGCGGGGTTCTCCCGGCGGATCCGCGCGAGCGTCGCGACGTCGTCGTGGATGCCCTGCTGCCACGGCTGCGTCGCCCAGTCGACCCAGGTCAGCTCGCTGTCGGTGCAGTAGCCGTTGTTGTTGCCGCGCTGGGTGCGACCGCGCTCGTCGCCGGCGGTGAGCATCGGGACCCCCGACGACACGAAGAGGGTGCCGAGCAGGTTCCGCATCGAGCGGCGACGCGCGTCGCTGATCCAGGGGTTGTCGCTGTGTCCCTCGACGCCGTGGTTGAACGACCGGTTGTCGTCGGTGCCGTCGCGGTTCTGCTCGCCGTTGCTGAGGTTGTGCTTGGCGTCGTGCGAGACGAGGTCGAGCAGGGTGAAGCCGTCGTGGGCCGTGACGAAGTTGAGCCCGGCGAGCGGCCCGCGGTCGTGGCTGAAGACGTTGCTCGACCCGCTCAGCTTCGAGGCGAAGCTGCCGACGCCGGTGGGCGGCGTGCCCTGGGCGCGGGCGGTCGCCACGTCGGTCAGCCAGAAGTCGCGGGCCCGGTTGCGGAACCGGTCGTTCCACTCGATCCACCCGTCGGGGAACGCGCCGGTCTGCCAGCCGCCGGCTCCGACGTCCCACGGCTCGGCGACCATCTTGACGCCCGCCAGGGCCGGGTCCGAGACGATGTCGTGCAGCAGCGGGTGAGCCGGGTCGAAGACGTGGCCCGCGTCGCGGCCGAGCGTCGCGGCGAGGTCGAAGCGGAAGCCGTCGATCTGCATCTCGGTCGCCCAGTAGCGCAGCGAGTCCATCACGAGACGGTGCGCGGCGGGATGGCTCGTGTCGAGCGAGTTGCCGCAGCCGGTCACGTCGACGGGGCGGCCCTCGGCGTCGTGCCGGTAGTAGGCGCCCGCGTCGAGGCCGCGGAGGCTCGTCACGGGCCCGCCGTCCTCGCCCTCCTCGGCGGTGTGGTTGTAGACGACGTCGAGCCAGACCTCGATGCCCGCCTCGTGCAGCAGGCGCACCATCCCCTTGAACTCGCGGACGACGGCGGAGGCGCCGGCCAGCTGGGCGTCCCGGCTCGCGTACGCGGCGTGCGGGGCGAAGCAGGACAGCGTGTTGTAGCCCCAGTAGTTCTCGATGCCCTGCGCGACGAGGCGCTGTTCGTCGACGTGCTGGTGCACCGGCAGCAGCTGGACCGCGGTGACCCCGAGCCCCTTCAGGTAGGCGATGGTCGTGTCGGCGGCCAGCCCCGCGTAGGTGCCGCGCAGCTCGTCGGGCACGAAGGGGGCGAGCCTCGTCAGGCCACGGACGTGCGCCTCGTAGACGACGACCCGGTCGAGCGGGGTGCGCGGCTTCTCGACGCCGCCCCAGTCGAACGACTCGTCGATCACGGTCGCGCGGTGCTCGCCACGGCCCGTCCGGCCGAGGCCGCGCGCGTACGGGTCGAGCAGGGCGGGGCGTTCGCCGGTGGGGTGCTCGCCGCCGTCGGCACGGGCCGTGTCGCCCGCCGTCCCGTCGGCGTGGTCGGACCCGTCGACGCGGAGCCAGTAGCGCCGACCCGGTGTCAACGCCGCGTCGGTCGCAGTCCACACGTCGTGCTCGTCGCGCGTCAGCGGGACGACCCGGTCGTGGGGCGCGTCGTCGATGACGACCTCGAGGCGCTCGGCCGACGACGAGAAGACGCGGAGCGTCGGCCCGTCCGGCCCCTGGCGCACTCCGAGGTCGGCGAGGGGGTCGATGTCGGGCACGGGACCTACAGTAGATGAGGGCCGAGACGGGCCCGCGAACCGACCGGCCGACAGGAGGCGCCCCCATGGTCGTCTACCTCGACCACGCCGCGACGACGCCGATGCACCCCGCGGCCATCGCCGCCTACGCCGCGGCCCTCGGCACCGTCGGCAACCCCTCCTCCATCCACTCCGCCGGCCAGGGCGCCAAGCGCGTGCTGGAGGAGGCGCGTGAGCGCGTCGCCGCTTCCCTCGGCTGCGAGCCGATCGAGGTCGTCTTCACCTCCGGCGGGACCGAGTCCGTCAACCTCGGGGTGAAGGGCCTCTGGTGGGCGCGGCAGGCCGACCGGCCTCGCCCGCGCCTCCTCGTCCCCGCCGGCGAGCACCACGCCACCGTCGACGCGGTCGAGTGGCTCGAACGGCACGACGGCGCCGTCGTGACCTGGCTGCCGCTCGACGAGCACGGCCGGCTGCGGGTCGACGCGCTCGCCGCGGCCCTCGTCGAGCACGACGACGTCGCCCTGGTCAGCCTGCTCTGGGCCAACAACGAGGTCGGAACCCTGCAGCCCGTCGACGAGGTCGTGGCGCTCGCCGCCGCCCACGGGGTGCCGGTGCACTGCGACGCGGTGGCCGCGTACGGGCAGGTGCCGATCGACTTCCGCTCGAGCGGCCTCGCCGCGCTCAGCGTCAGCGCCCACAAGATCGGCGGGCCCATCGGCATCGGCGCCCTCGTGCTCTCGCGCACCGCGACGGTCGAGCCGCTGATCCACGGCGGCGGCCAGCAGCGACAGGTGCGTTCGGGCACGCAGGACGGCCCGGCCGCGGTCGCCTTCGCCGTCGCCGCCGAGCAGCCGCACCACGCGTACGAGCCGCTGCGCGACCGGCTGGTCGCGGGGGTGCAGGCCGCCGTCCCGTCGGCGGTGCTGCGGGGCGACCCGGTCGACCGCCTCCCGGGCAACGCGCACTTCACCTTCCCCGGCTGCGAGGGCGACTCGCTGCTGTTCCTCCTCGACGCCGCGGGCGTCGCCGTCTCGACCGGGTCCGCCTGCCAGGCGGGCATCCCGGAGGCGTCGCACGTCCTGCTCGCGATGGGCCTCTCCGATGAGGAGGCGCGGGGCGCGCTCCGCATGACGGTCGGGCACACGAGCACCGAGGCCGACGTCGACGCGCTGCTCGCCGCCCTGCCGGACGCGGTCGCCCGCGCGACCCGCGCCGGCTACGCCGCGCACGCGCCCGCCTCCTTCGCGCGCTAGCGCGCCCGCACCCGCTCGCGCGCCCGCCCCCGCCCCGCCCGAGCCCATCACGCCCGTGTCAGATGCGCGACTTGCCCCGATGTGCTTCCTCTTGAGTCTGAGCGCAGCAGAACGGGCCAACTCGATCCGTGCAGTGTGAAGAGGGGCCTCTCCTCCACCGGCGACGGATGAGCGATGTCGTCCCCAGGTCGACGCTGCCCCCGAGCGGCAGCCCAGTGCGGTCCCGAGTCTCGGTCCGTGCGTCCACGACCCCTTCCCCCATCCCTCGCCCTAGGTCCGTTCTCCGCCCAGGACGCCCGTGACGCAGGTGTACCGCCCCATCGGCTCCGCGCCGCCGACCTGAACAGTCCGCACCACGGTGTCCGGACGACGGTCGCACCAGAGTCGATCGAGCAGCGGGCGGCTGCTCTCGGCGTCCTGCTCTGCGGCGACGAGTACTTCAGCCACGTGACGGCACTCGCGCTGTGGCATCTTCCTCTGCCCACCCGTCACGAGGGCGGCGCCCTGCACGTGACCGGATCGACCACGCACCAGCGGAGGCGTCCGGGCGTGCGAGGCCATCGGCTCGCGCGGGTGCCGCGGCTGCACTCCCTCGGGGGACTCCGCGTCGTCGACCCGGTGGAGGCGTGGGTGCAGTCGGCCCCGCTCCTGTCGGTCGACGAGCTCGTGCAGGTCGGCGACGCGTTGGCGGGAAGGTGGTCGACGCTCGGCCCGGCCCGCGGGCGTGACCTCGCCGAGCTGGTCGACGCTGTGGAGAGGGCGCACCGGCGACCTGGTGTCGTGCGACTCCGGGCGGCCTCGGAATGGCTGCGGGCCGGCGTCATGTCACCCCGCGAGACGCTCCTGAGATTGATGATCGAGCGTGCAGGGTTGCCACGGCTCGATGTCAACATGAAGCGCTGGACCGCGTCGGGGGCGTATCTCGGACGACCCGACCTCAGCGACGGACGCCGCAAGGTCGCAGTGGAGTTCGAGGGCGACGGACACAGGACGGACAGACGCCAGTGGCGTCGAGGCATCGAGCGCGCAGCGCGGTTCGTGGACGACGGGTGGGCCTACCACCGGGTCACTGACGACCACCTCCGCGGGCCACTCGCCGCCTCGTTCCTCGGTCGCCTCGCTCGCGACCTCGATGCGCGCCCCTGACGGTGGCCCCCACGGGTTGCCTCGTCTACTTGCCTTGATCTGTCACGTCGGAGGGGCCGGGGCAGCGCTTCGGGGCAACTCGACGCCTCCAGGGCACGGGGCACGGGGCACGGGGCGCGGGGCAGACTGGGGGGATGCAGATCTACTCGGCGTCGAACGCCGTCCGTGCTCGCCAGGTCGCCGGCGACGTCGTCGCGGTCGGGCTCGTCGTGGTGTTCGTGGCGCTCGGGCTCGCGGTCGCCGCCTTCGTCGGCGGCCTCGCCGAGCTGGGGCGCCAGATCGAGGAGGCGGGCACCGGCTTCCAGGGGACGATGGACGACGCCTCGCGCGTCCTGGGCGGCATCCCGCTGCTGGGCGGCGCCGCGTCGGCACCGTTCGACGGGGCGGCCGGAGCCGGCCAGACGCTCGTCGACGCGGGCCGCCAGCAGCAGGACGACGTGGCGCGCGCCGCGCTCGTGGCCGGGCTGCTGGTCGGCGGGCTGCCGAGCATCGTGGTGCTGTGGGCGTGGCTGCGCGGGCGGGTCGCGTTCGTGCGCCGCGCCTCCTCGGTGCGGGGGCTGCTCGCGCTGCCCGGCGGAGAGGACCTGCTCGCCCTGCGTGCCCTCACCGGACGCGACGCCCGCGCGGCGCTCGCCGTCTCGCCCGACCCCGTCGCGTCGTGGCGGGCGGGCGACCCGGCCGTGGTCCGCCGCCTCGCCGACGTCGCCCTCCGCGAGGCCGGCGTCGCGCGCCCCCGCGGCAGCAGTGGCAGCGGCAGCAGCGACGGCAGCCAGCACGCGCAGGCCCCGTCCGCCCCGGCCCGGTAAGCTCGACCACCATGATCGCACTGGACTTCTCTGAGCAGATTGCCGCCCTCCGGGCCACGTTCGAGGACATCCGGGCCGTGATCGGGCAAGACCGTCTCGTCGCCGAGATAGCCCAGCTCAGCGAGCAGGCGTCGGCACCCGACCTCTGGGACGACACCGAGAACGCGCAGAAGATCACGAGCGCGCTCAGCCACCGCCAGGCCGAGCTCGAGAAGCTCGAGACCACCGAGCAGCGCCTCGACGACCTCGGCGTCCTGGTCGAGATGGCCAACGACGGCGACGACCAGGAGTCCGCCGACGAGGCGCAGGTCGAGCTCAAGGCCCTGCAGAAGATGATGGACACGCTCGAGGTGCAGACGCTCCTCGACGGCGAGTACGACCCGCGGCCCGCGGTCATCACCATCCGCGCGGGGGCCGGCGGCGTCGACGCGGCCGACTTCGCCGAGATGCTGCTCCGCATGTACCTGCGCTACGCCGAGAAGCACGGCATGGCGGCCACGGTGATGGACACGAGCTACGCCGAAGAAGCGGGCATCAAGAGCGCCACCTTCGAGATCGACGCGCCCTACGCGTTCGGCACCCTGAGCGTCGAGGCCGGCACGCACCGCCTCGTCCGGATGAGCCCCTTCGGCGCCGCGGGCAAGCGCCAGACGAGCTTCGCCGCGGTCGAGGTCATCCCGCTGATGGAGGAGACGGAGGCGGTCGAGATCCCCGAGAACGACATCCGCGTCGACGTCTTCCGGTCGTCGGGCCCGGGCGGCCAGAGCGTCAACACGACCGACTCGGCCGTCCGCCTCACCCACATCCCGACCGGCACCGTCGTCTCGATGCAGAACGAGAAGAGCCAGATCCAGAACCGGGCCGCGGCGATGCGCGTGCTGCAGTCGCGCCTCCTCCTGTTGCAGAAGGAGGCGGAGAACGCGAAGAAGAAAGAGCTGGCGGGCAACATCACGGCCAGCTGGGGCGACCAGATCCGCAGCTACGTCCTCGCGCCGTACCAGATGGTGAAGGACCTGAGGAGCGAGCACGAGGTCAACAACCCGTCGAACGTGTTCGACGGCGACCTCGACGGCTTCATCTCGGCGGGCATCCGCTGGCGCAAGCGCGACGACGACTGAGCCAGGCGCGAACGAGGCGCGGGGGAGTCACGAAGGAGGCGCGGTGCGCGACGGCACCGCGCCTCCTCCGCGCTCTCCCAGCGCTTCCATAGGCCCGTTCGAGGGGCGAGTCGCGACCGCGATCGGCGCAGCCCGCGCTTAGGGTGATCCCCGTCATGATCCGTTTTGATGAAGTCACCAAGGTGTATTCCGGCAACCCCCGGCCGGCACTGAACTCGGTCACCCTCGAGATCCTCAAGGGCGAGTTCGTGTTCCTCGTCGGTGCCTCCGGCTCCGGCAAGTCCAGCTTCCTGCGCCTCGTGCTCAAGGAGGAGAAGCCCTCTAAGGGCCAGATCCACGTGCTCGGGCAGAAGCTCGGCGTGCTCTCGAGCCGCAAGGTCCCGTACTTCCGCCGCAACCTCGGGGTGGTGTTCCAGGACTTCCGCCTGCTGCCGCAGAAGAGCGTGTTCGACAACGTCGCCTTCAGCCTGCAGGTGATCGGCAAGAGCAAGGGCTTCATCCAGGAGGCGGTCCCCGACGTCCTGAAGATGGTCGGCCTGGTGGGCAAGCAGCAGCGCCTGCCGCACGAGCTCTCCGGCGGCGAGCAGCAGCGCGTGGCCATCGCCCGCGCCATCGTCAACAAGCCGTCGATCCTGCTGGCCGACGAGCCGACGGGGAACCTCGACCCCTCGACCAGCGCCGGCATCATGACGCTGCTCGAGCGGATCAACGCCGGCGGCACCACGGTGATCATGGCGACGCACGACGCCGGCATCGTCGACCAGATGCAGCGCCGCGTGATCGAGCTCTCGGCGGGCAACATCCTCCGCGACGAGCGCCACGGCGGCTACCAGACGCAGGCGGTGCCCATCCAGGCCATCGGTGTGGAAGACCTCAGCCTGAGGGGAGCGGACGAATGAGACTCGGACTCGTCCTCAGCGAGGTCGGCAGCGGCCTCCGGCGCAACGTCTCGATGGTCGTCGCGGTCGTGCTCGTCACGTTCATCTCGTTGACCTTCGTCGGCACCGCGGCCCTGCTCCAGCTGCAGATCAACCAGATGAAGGGCTACTGGTACGACAAGGCCCAGGTGGCCGTCTACCTCTGCACCGAGACCGACACCACCGGCAACTGCACCGGCGCCAAGGCCACGCAGGACCAGATCGACGGCGTCGAGGCCCAGCTCAGCAGCCAGGTGCTCGCGCCCTTCGTCGACCGGTCGTACTTCGAGACGCAGGACGAGGCCTACGCCCGGTTCACGACCCAGTTCGCGGACAGCCCCGCGACCGAGTTCGTTCAGCCGTCGTACCTCAACGAGACGTTCTGGGTGAACCTCAAGGACCCGACGCAGTCGGACGTCCTCACCGAGAGCCTCTCGAGCCTCGCCGGCGTGCAGAGCGTCGTCGACCAACGGGGCTACCTCGACCCGATCTTCTCGGTGCTCAACGCCGCGAGCTACACGGCCATCGGCATCGCGGTGCTGATGCTCATCGCGGCGGTGCTGCTGATCGCCACCACCATCCGGCTCAGCGCCTTCAGTCGACGGCGAGAGCTCGGCATCATGCGGCTGGTGGGCGCGTCGAACAGGTTCATCCAGACGCCGTTCATCCTCGAGGGCGTGATCGCCGCGTTGGTGGGCTCGGTGCTGGCGGGCGGTGCGCTGATCGCCATCGTCAACTTCTTCGTCAAGGGCTACCTCGTGACGACCTTCGCCTCCACCCCGTTCATCGGGCTGCGTGAGACGGCGATCGTCGTGCCGGTGGTGGTCGTGATCGGCATCGCCCTGGCGGCGCTGTCGGCGAACGTCGCCATCAGGCGGTACCTCAAGGTCTAGCGACGCCCCGCGTCGCGAGGCGAGTGCCTGCAGGAGGCGCGGTGCAGGGAGACCTGGACCGCGCCTCCTTCGCTGTCTCGCTCATGTAGACTGACAGGCTGCCTGATCGCGGGCAGACCATCCCACGAACGACCGGAGGCAGAGCGTGGCGAAAGAACGCGGCGAGAAGGTCGTGGCCACCAACCGTCGGGCGCGCCACGACTACCTGATCGAGGACACCTACGAGGCAGGCATCGTGCTCAGCGGCACCGAGGTCAAGTCGCTGCGGCAGGGGCGGGCCTCGCTCGTCGACGGCTACGCCTTCGTCGACGCCGGCGAGGCGTGGCTCGACGCGGTGCACATCCCCGAGTACACCGAGGGCACCTGGAACAACCACGCACCCCGGCGCAAGCGCAAGCTGCTGCTGCACAAGCAGCAGATCGTCAAGATCGGGCAGAAGACGAAAGAGGGCGGCTTCACCGTCATCCCTCTCAAGATCTACTTCAGCGACGGGCGAGCGAAGGTCGAGATCGCCGTCGCCAAGGGCAAGCGCGAGTACGACAAGCGACAGACCCTGCGCGAGCGCACGGCGACCCGCGAGGCCCAGTCGGCGATGTCGGCCCGGAAGCACCTGGGCGAGTAGAGCTGGCGGCATCGGGCGAGTGGATTCTTCCCTGCGGGGCAACTACACTCGGCCACAGCGACAACGGTTCTTCATAGATCAACAGAGTGTGACAACGGCCCCCTCATGGGGATGATCGGTTTCGACATCGCCTGTGTGCGAACGAGAAGCGGGCCGAGGATCCAGGGTTATCTCGTTAACGATCTCTGGAAAACAATAAGTGCCAATAACAAGCGCACTGACTTCGCTCTCGCTGCGTAAGCAGTAGAGCCACATGGAGTCCGTCAGTCTGGTGACCGCCTTCTAACCAGAGCCTGACGTCATCTAGAGGGCTTGCTGCGTGACTACGCCTGAGGGTCACGCGGGACTTGCACTCGGGCTGGGCCCGTCGACCTAGGAGCCAGTAGCGAAGGTCGGGGCCGAGCAGAACGTCTCATCTGGCTACGCCCGTAGAATGCGTGCAATCTCAGCGATGGACGGGGGTTCAATTCCCCCCATCTCCACCATCGGGCCGTCGTCACACTCTGTACCGTCGCCGCGACGACGAAGGCCCCCGACCAGCAGGTCGGGGGCCTTCGTCGTTCCCGGTCGCGGCGCGTCGACCAGCCGGGCGGTCAGGGGCGCTGGCGTCGCCCCCCACCCGTGCGGAGGCGGGAGACGGAGACCGCACCGGCGCCGGCCACGAGGAGCATCGTCGCGATGCTCGCGAGCCAGGCGCTGTCGGAGCCGGTGAAGGCGAGCCCGGGGCGACCGGCCGTCGTGCCGGTGCCGCCGCCCGCACCACCGGGGACCGTGCCTGCGCCCGGGCCAGGTGCGGCCGGGCCAGGTGCGGCCGGGCCCGGGACGACGGGACCCGTCCCCGGGTCCACGGGCGGCGTAGAGGGGTCGGTCGGCGACGTCGGCACCGCTCCGGCCTCGACCGCCACGGCGGCGGCCGGCGAGGTGACGAACGTCCCGTCGGGGGCGGTGCCCGTGGCGCGGGCGGTCGTCGGCACGGTCCCGTCGCCGGCTGCGGCGGCGATCACGTCCCGAGCCGTCACGGTCCGCGTGGCGGTGAAGGTCGCCGACCCGCCCGGGGCGAGGTCCACGGACTCGGGGGTCAGCCCCTGGGCGTCGGGGTCCGCGACCGAGACGCCGGTGAGGCTGACGGTGCCCTCGTTCCGGACGACGTAGCGATACGTGACGACCTCGCCCGCGTCGGCCACGCCGTTGCCGTTCGTGTCGGCGAGCTCGGCCGTCACCTCGATCGACAGCCCGCCGGTGCCGGGGGTGACCGGCGTCGGGATCGCGAGGGCGGCCTCGGGCGAGGTCACCACGCCTCCTGCGGGGTCAGTCGCCGTCGCGACCGCGGTGGCGCCCAGGTCCGTGCCGGCGTCGATGTCGGCCTGCGTGACCACGTAGCTGCCGCTCACCGAGCCGGACGCTCCGGGTGCGAGCGACGCGGGCGACGCCGTCGTGATCGGGGTGCGCGGTGCCGTCACGCCCAGGCCGGTGAGCGTCACGGTGCCGGTGTTGGTGGAGGTGTACGTGTAGGTGATCGTCTCGCCGACGTCGGCGGTGCCGTTGCCGTTCGCGTCCCCGAGGACGGCCGTGAGCTCGAGGTCGAGGTCGGCCCGCGCGGCCAGGAGGGGCGTGCTGCCCGAGGCCTGGGGGCTGTCGATCGTCGTGCCCTCCGGGGTCGTGCCCGTCGCCGTGGCGGTGACGACGAGCGGGTCGCCCGCGTCGACGTCGGCCTGCGTGACGGTGCGGGGTGCGGACGTGAAGCGGACGGTGCCGCCCGGGGCCGCGGCGCCGTCGCCGACGCGGACGGGCTGCAGCACGCCCGGGCCGTCGATCACGATGCCGGTGAGGCTCGTGTTCCCCGTGTTCGTCACGACGTACGAGTACGAGATCGTCTCGCCCGGGTCGGCGACGCCGTTCCCGTTCGTGTCGTCGAGCACCGGGACCACGTCCACGGACAGCGCGTCGTCGGCCGCGGCGGTGACGGTCTGGACAGAGGCCGGCGGGCTCGTCAGGGGACCGTCCACGCCCGTGGCGGAGGCGGTGGCCGTCTCGGTCACCGGGTCCGGGCTGTCGACGTCGGCCTGCGTGACGGTCGTGGTGGCCCTGTAGGTCACGGACGCCCCCGGCGCGAGCGAGGCAGGGTCGCCGCTCAGGACGACGACGCCGGTGCCGCGCGTCGGGGCGAGGGCCACGCCGGACAGGGTGCTCGTGCCCGTGTTGGTCACGGTGTACGTGTAGGTGACCACGTCGCCGAGATCGGCCAGGCCGTCGCCGTCCGCGTCCGTCGTGAGGGCTTGCTCGACGCCCAGCTCGAGCAGGTCCGAGGCCGTCAGGAGGGGCGTCTCCACGACCGAGGGACCGCTGGCGGCCGTCAGCCCCGAGGGCGACGACCCCGTCGCGGAGGCGGTGTTGACGAGCGGGCCGCCGGCGTCGACGTCGGCCTGGGTCACGGGGCGGTCGGAGGTGAAGGTCCGGGTGCCGCCCACGGCGAGGACGATCCCGGTGGTGTCGACGGCCGGGGCGCCTCCCGTGTCGACGGCGAGGTCGCCGAGGGGCGTCTCGCCCGTGTTGGTCACGGTGAAGCGGTAGCGGATCGTGTCGCCGGGGCCGGCGACGCCGTCTCCGTCGGCGTCGATCAGCTCGGCGGTCTGGGTCAGGCCCACGGCCGGCTGCAGCTGGTCGAGCGGCGCGGTGGCCGTCGAGGCGGCGCTCGCGATGGCCGCTCCGTTGCGGGAGTCGACGGCGGTGGCGGTCGCCGTGTTGGTGAAGGTCGCGGCCTGGGCGTCGGCGGCCGTGACGGTGTGCCCGCCCGCGCAGACGGCGGTGGCTCCGGGCTGGCCGACGGGCGCGAGGCTCGCCACCGGGCAGGTGACGTCGTCGGCGAGGGCGTCGCCGATCGCGAGGGAGTCGAGGCGGACGATCGAGGTGTTGCTGACGGTGAACGTGTAGGGGATGCGGTCGCCGACGGCCCAGCCCTCGGCCGGAGCCGTGCCCGAGACGGACTTGACCAGGTTGAGGGCGCCGAGCTCCTGCACGGACGAGACCGCGAGGTTGCGGATCAGGTGCACGTCGGTCGCGCCGCCGGTCGATCCGAGGAAGCCCAGCTTGTAGGTGTCGGGGGCGGCGTCGGTCATCTGGTGCTCGAGCACGCGCAGGTAGCCACGGCCGTCGTGGAAGTCGATGTCGACGGTGACGAGGGGGAGCGCGTCGGGGCTGAGGGTCACCCGGACGGAGTCGCGGCTGGTGTCGTCGGCACCGGTGCCGCGCAGCGAGCCCGGCAGCGTCGAGGCAAACCGCTCTCCGCCGGTGTTCGCGCCGACCGTGCCGGCGAGCCAGCAGTAGCCGGTGGTGCCGCTGCCGGGACCGCGGAGCGACACGGCGTTCGGCACGAAGCCGGGGCCGACCTCGGGCGGGGTGCAGGTGGAGTCGCGCAGTTCGGTCGGGTTCGCGTAGTTGCCGTAGGCGTCGAGGCCGATGCCGACGTAGCCGCCGACGACGCCGGGGTCGCCGTTGCGGTTGCCGTAGCCGAGCGACCCGCCGTCGGCTCCCGTCATGGTCAGCTGCTCGTTGCCGTCGGTGAGGAAGAACCCGATGCCGTCGCCTCCGTCGCCGCCGTCGGGACCGTACTGCCACTGGTCGAACTCGACGACGAGGCCGCCGTTGCCCGGGATGGCCTGGTTGTAGACGACACCGCCGCGACGGAAGCCGCTCTCGGCGTTCAGCTGCAGGAAGCCGGGGGTGCCGACCGCGGGCGACCCGCTCAGGTCGGAGCACTGCGACAGGTTGCTGCTGCCGGCCGGCACCGCCGTGGTCGCCCCGGTGAGGCAGGCGTCGTTCAGTCCGCGCCAGGCGGGATCCGCGATCGAGCTGCCGGTGAACGACTCGGTCAGGAGGGGCGTGCCGGCCGCGTGGGCCGGCCCCGCGACGAGGAGGGCGGGGGAGACGGCGGCCGCAGCGACCGCGAACGCCACGAGCGTCCGGGCCAGCCGGCCGCGACGAGGCGCGACGCTGTGCATGGGGGTCCTGATCCGTGAGGGCCGTCCCGGGGGACGGGACGACGTCGACATGAGCGATCTTCACACGCCGCCGTCCGGCCGGACAAGAGCCGGGGCCCACCACCCCGGGTCCGCTCGCAATCGGGCCACTCGCCGTCGGCGAGGACGGTGCACGCACTGCAGGTGTATGACGGAACCTCCATGACGAACGCGCCCGACACCTCCTCCGTGCCCACCTCCTCCTCGTCGTCGGGGTACGACGAGCGCCAGAAGTGGCAGGCCTTCTGGGTCTGCGTGGGCGTCGCGGCGCTGACGATCCTCGACCTGTCGAAGGTCAACGTGGGCCTGCCGAGCATCGAGGCGTCGCTCGGTGCCGGACCGACCGCGCTGCAGCTGATCGTCGCGGGCTACGCCCTCGCCTTCGGCCTGTCGCTCGTGCCGTCGGGTCGCCTCGGCGACCTCAAGTCGCGGCGCCTGATGTTCGTGATCGGCCTCAGCTCGTTCACCGTGGCCAGCGTGCTCTGCGCGATCGCTCCGACCGTCGAGCTGCTCGTCGCCGCCCGCATCCTGCAGGGCGTGGCCGCGGGCATCCAGATGCCGCAGGTGCTCGGCCTGATCCAGCAGCTGTTCCAGGGACGCGAGCGCGGCAGGGCGTTCGGCCTGTTCGGCGCGGTCATCGGCGTCTCGACCGCCTTCGGCCCCACGATCGGCGGCCTGCTCATCGCGGTGGGCGGCGCGCAGGACGGCTGGCGCCTCCTGTTCTGGATGAACGTGCCGCTCGGCATCGTCGCCATCGTCTTCGCCCTCAAGCTGCTGCCCCGCACGTCGACCGCGCCGAGCGGGCACAACGAGCTCGACCTCATGGGCATCGTGCTGCTCGGCCTGACGATCCTCACCCTGATGCTGCCGTTCGTGCTGACGACCGGCCAGGGCGACGACCCGCTGCGCTGGCTGTTCCTGGTCGGGTTCGCCGGGTTCGGTGCCCTCTTCGTCTGGTGGGAGCAGCGCTACAAGGCCCGCGGCAAGTCGCCGGTGGTGCACTTCTCGCTGTTCTCGCTCGCGTCGTACCGCAACGGCACCCTCATCGCGACCGTGTACTTCTGCGCGCTTCCCGCGACGTTCCTGCTCACCACGCTCTTCCTGCAGCAGGGGCTCGGCCTCGAGCCCGTCTACGCCGGCATGGTGACCATCCCGTTCGCGCTGACCAGCGCGGTCGCCGCCTTCTACGGCGGTCGCATCGTCGAGAAGTACGGCCGAAGCCTCGTCGTGCTCGGCCTCGTGCTCGTGGGCGTCGGCTTCGTCGTCCTCCTGCTGGCCGCGACGCTCACCCCGCCCGAGTACACGCCGTGGGCGATGGCGGGCGGCATGCTCGTCGCCGGCACCGGGGGAGGCTTCGTCATCTCGCCGAACCAGACCCTGACCCTGGCGGAGGTGCCGGTCGAGATGGGCGGAGTGGCCGGCTCCATGGGGCAGGTCGGCCAGCGCGCCGGCACCGCGATCGGCACGGCCGCGGCGGTGTCGACCTTCTACTCGGTCATCGCGGGCCGAAGCGAGGGCTCGACCCTCGACATCTACCACGAGGCGTACCGCAGCGGGTTCCTGGTGACCATCGCCTTGGTGGCGGGAGCGCTCGTGCTGGCGCTGCTCGACCTGCGGGCGCGCAAGCAGGGACGGGTGGGCGAGGCGGCCGACGCCTCCTAGGCCCTGCTCGTCGGGCGGCGCGGCTCAGGCCGCGGGTGACTGCGAGGCAGCGGCGTCGAGCCAGGCGGTGATGTCGACGGCGAGCGTACGCGGAAGGTCGACCGCGGCGGGGTCGACGCGGGCGACGGTGCTCGTGTGGGCGGCGACGACGGAGGCGGCGGTGACGACGGACATGGTGGGCTCCTCTGCGAGATGGTGCGGGACGGTCTGGTTGGCGGGGCCGCCGCGGCCCGTCGAGGTGACGACGGACCGCGGGGCTCCTGGCTCGCTCACCCGCTCTTCGGCGGGACCCCTCCGGGGTGTGGCGACTGCCTGCGGCCAGTCAAGCCGACCGCGTGTTGCGTGGGCATCAACCAGAGGGACCGGTTCCCGGCCCGGGCCTACACCGAGCGGATGAGGTCGTGCGTCGGCGTCGAGTTGCCCCGGACGGCTGGTCGTCGCCGCTTGAGGTGACACTTCGGGGCACGTCGCGCTGCGGGGAGCGCTCGGGCGGCGAGCGTTCGGGCGGCGATGGCTGGGGCGGCGAGCCGCGCCTGGCGTGCTCGCGCCCCGGGTCAGGGCTGGGGGAGCGGCTCAGCGGGGGCGGAGACGATCGCGAGGACGTCGTCGTGCAGCAGGCCGTTCGTCGCGAGGGCGCTGCCGTGCCACGGGCCGGGCTCTCCGTCGGCGCTCGTGAACCGGCCGCCCGCCTCCTCGACGATCGGGATGACGGCTGCCATGTCGTAGGGCTGCAGCCCCAGTTCGCCCGCGATGTCGAGCGCGCCCTCGGCGACGAGCAGGTACGACCAGAACTCGCCGTAGGCGCGGGTGCGCCAGACCTGTTCGGTGAGCGTCAGCAGCGGCTCGAGCCGGTCTGCCTCCCGCCAGTACTCGAGGCCGTTGTAGCTCAGCGACGCGTCGGCGAGGTCGCGCACGCCCGAGACGCGCAGGGGAGTCGTGCCGTGCTCGGACGCGAAGGCGCCGCCGCCCGTGCTCGCCCACCAGCGGCGGCCCAGGGCCGGGGCGCTGACGACGCCGAGGACAGGGACTCCGTCGACGACGAGCGAGATGAGGGTCGCCCACACGGGGACGCCCCGGAGGAAGTTCGCGGTGCCGTCGATCGGGTCGACGACCCACTGGCGGCGGGGGACTGCTCGGGCGTGACCTGGCGCGTCGGTCCCGGTGCCTGTGCCGTCCGTCGCGGCGGCGTCCTCGCGGGCGCTGGCGTCCCCGGCTGCGTCGTCCCCGTACTCCTCGCCGTAGAAGGAGTCGTCGGGGCGCTCGGACTCGATCCCGGCCCTGATGGCCCGCTCGACGGCCTGGTCGGCGTCGGTGACGTGCGTGCGGTCGGGCTTGAGCGACACGTGCAGGTCGGCGGAGCGGTAGCGCTCCGTGCTGATCGCGTCGGCCGCGTCGGCGAGCGTGAGGGCGAGCCGCAGGTCGGCCGCCCAGCGGGCGCCTCCGTCGGTGCCGGTCGCGGCGTCGATCCGGCTCGAGTCGGTGTGGTTCGTGGCGGCGTCGGTGCCGGCCGAGCTCGTCTCTGCAGCAGTGTCGGACGAGGAGGCGCGGGTCGGGTCGGTCACCTCGCCAGCGTACCGAGCGCGCCCGGCCGGCATCGCACCTCCTCGTCTCTGCACCGCGGAGCGGTCATCTCTCGGGGGCGGGGATCGCAGAGCGAGAGTGATCCTGCTTTCATCGTCCCGCCTCCGTCGTGTAACGGTCGGGAGACAACGGATCACTCTCAAATTTGAGAGGGCCCCCGCAGATGCCGACCAGGAGGCGGCCAGCGCTGCGACACAAGCGCGAAATCCCGTTGTTGCAGGGCCCGAGGTCGGCATGTGCGGCAGCGACCCACCCGCGGCGGCGGTCAGCGCGGCTGCCCACCGGCAGCGACCCAGCGACCCAGCGACCCAGCGACCCAGCGACGCCGCGCCGCGGCGGGGCCGGCTAGCGCGGCGGCGGCTGCTCGCCCGAACGGGCGTCCTCGTCGCGGGCGGCCTGCTCGCGGCCGCTGACGCCGCCCTTGGAGGCGAGCAGCGTCTGCAGCGAGGCGAGCCGCTCACGCCCGACGTCGCCGAGCTCGCCGGCCTCGACGCGGTCGACGATCTCCCAGTCGTGCGCCTCGGCCAGCGGGATCCCGTCGCGCGAGGGCTTCTCGGAGGGGTGGGCGTGCCGCGCGAACGACCGCAGGATGTTCTCGGGGTCGACGTGCCCGAGCCCGAACGAGCGGACGCCGGGGGTGTCGACGATCCAGCCGCCGCTCGGCACCTTGAACGAGACGGTCGACGACGACGTGTGCCGCCCCCGCCCGGTCACCGCGTTGACGACGCCGACCTCGCGCTGCGACCCCGTCAGGGCGTTGACGAGCGTCGACTTGCCGACGCCCGAGTGCCCCACGGTCACGGTGACGTGCCCGTCGAGCAGCTCGCGCAGCTCGTCGAGTACCGGCGCCGGCGACCCGTCGGGCAGGGGGTCGAACGACGTGGAGGTGGTGGTCACGATCCGCAGGTCGAGGCACGAGAAGTGGGCGGCGAACGGTGCGGGGTCGGCCAGGTCGGTCTTCGTGATGCAGAGGATCGGCTCGACCCCCGCGTCGAAGGCGGCGACCATGTAGCGGTCGACGAGACGGGGGCGCGGCTCGGGGTCCGCCGCCGCGACCACGATGAGCATCTGGTCGGCGTTCGCGACGATGACGCGCTCGACGGCGTCGCTGTCGTCGGCGCTGCGGCGCAGCAGCGTCGTCCGCTCCTGCACCTTGACGATGCGGGCGAGCGACCCCTCCGCCCCGCTCGTGTCGCCGACGACGCCGACCCGGTCGCCCGTGACGACGCTCTTCTTGCCGAGCTCACGGGCGCGGGCGGTCGTGATCTCGCGCTCGTCGGGGGTGCCGGCGTCCATCAGCACGCCGTAGCGGCCGCGGTCGACGGTCCAGACCACCCCCTCCTCGGCGTCCGCGTACGCGGGCCGCTGCTTGGTGCGCGGCCGGTTGGCCTTCGGGTTCGGCCGCTGTCGCACCGAGCTCTCGTCGTACTGGCCCCAGGCCTCGTCCTCGACGGCGTCGTCGCCGTCGCTCCACCAGCTCACCGGGGGCCTACAGGAACCCGAGCAGGTCGACGTCGGCCGGTCGCTCGACGACGCGGCGGCCCAGCAGGTCGTCCCACAGGTCGACGAACTGGGGCAGCGTCTTCGAGACGACACGGACGTCGTCGAGCTCGACGCCGTCGACCGCGAGGCCGATGATCGCCGCGGCGTGGGCCATGCGGTGGTCGCCGTAGGTGCGCCACTGGCCGGCGTGCAGGGGCGAGGGCTCGACGCGGAGGCCGTCGTCGAGCTCGGTGACGAGGCCGCCGAGCGCCGAGATCTCGCTCGCGAGGGCGGCGAGGCGGTCGGTCTCGTGCCCGCGCAGGTGACCGATGCCCGTGATGGTGCTCGGACCGGAGGCGAGGGCGGCCAGGGCGACGAGGGCCGGGGCGAGCTCTCCGCCACGGGACAGGTCGACGTCGACGCCCGGCAGCGAGCCGCCGCCGACGAGGCCGTCGCCCCCGTCCACGGTCAGCACGCCGTCGTCGAGCGTGACGGTCGCGCCCCAGAGCGGCAGCAGCTCGATCAGGTCGGCCCCGACCTGCGTCGTCTCGGCCGGCCAGTGCGAGATCGAGACGGTGCCGCCGGCCACGAGGGCCGCGACGAGGAACGGCGCGGCGTTCGAGAGGTCGGGCTCGACGGTCAGCTCGCGTCCGGCGATCGCGGTGGGCGGCACCTCCCACACGCCGGGCTCGGGGGTCGCGACGGTCACGCCGCGCTGCGCGAGCGCGTCGATCGTCATCTCGATGTGCGGCGTGCTCGGCAGCACGTCTCCCGTGTGGCGGAGCGTCAGCCCGCGCGAGAAGCGCGGAGCGGAGAGCAGCAGGCCGGACACGAACTGGCTGGAGGCGGACGCGTCGATCTCGACCTCGCCTCCCTCGACCTCGCCCGTGCCGTAGAGGCTGAAGGGGAGCGACCCGCGGCCGTCGTCCGACACGTCGACGCCCAGGGCGCGCAGCGAGTCGAGGGTCGCGCGCATCGGACGGCGCCGGGCCGCCTCGTCACCGTCGAAGGTGACCGGGCCGAGGGCGAGCGCCGCGACCGGGGGCAGGAACCGCATGACGGTGCCGGCCAGGCCGCAGTCGACGGTCGCGCCGCCCGTGAGCTCGCCGGGCGTGACGACGAGGTCGGGGCCGAAGGGCTCGCCCGACTCGAGCTCGTCGATCGTCGTGCCGAGCGCGCGGAGGGCCGCGATCATCAAGGAGGTGTCGCGCGAGTGCAGGGGAGCCCGGAGCGTCGAGGGGGAGTCGGCCAGGGCCGAGAGCACCAGCTCGCGGTTCGTCAGCGACTTCGACCCGGGCAGCGACAGGGAGGCGCGGAGCGGCCCGGCGGCGCGCGGCGCGACCCAGCGCCCGTCGTCGACCGTCGGGGGAACGCCGCCGTCGTCGTAGGGGGAGAACTCGGGCCCGGAATACCTGTACACCTGCATCGGTTCACCAGGGTAATGCAGCGACGACCTGGAGGACACGTGCCCACAGCACTTGCACCGAGGCGGATCACCGTGGCCGAACTAGGATCGGCCGTGATGATCACCCCCGAGGGCGACGAGCCCACACCCGCGACCAGCGCGACCGCACCCGACCCCGTCGAGGCCGGCGGCGGCGTCGCCGAGGCGACCGTCGAGGCCGTGGCGGCCGTCGAGGCGTCGGACGAGGGCGAGCCCGACCTGCGCGCTCTGTTCGAGGAACAGGCCCTGCCGTTCATGGACCAGCTCTACGCGGCGGCGATGCGCATGACGCGCAACCCGGCCGACGCCTCCGACCTCGTCCAGGAGACGTTCGTCAAGGCGTTCGCGGCGTTCCGGCAGTTCCAGCAGGGCACGAACCTCAAGGCCTGGCTGTACCGGATCCAGACGAACACGTTCATCAACACGTACCGCAAGAAGCAGCGCGACCCCTACCAGGGCACGATCGACGAGCTCGAGGACTGGCAGATGGGCGGCGCCGAGTCGGCGACCCGCACCTCCGGCTCCACCCGCTCGGCCGAGGCCGAGGCCATCGACCACCTTCCGGACAGCGCCGTCAAGGACGCGCTCCAGAAGGTCCCGGAGGACTTCCGCATGGCGGTCTACTTCGCGGACGTCGAGGGCTTCTCGTACCAGGAGATCGCCGACATCATGAAGACGCCCGTGGGCACGGTGATGAGCCGTCTGCACCGCGGCCGCCGACTCCTCCGGGGACTACTCGCCGACTACGCCCGTGACCGTGGGATCGCGGTGCCGGCCGGCACGACATCGAAGGGCAGCACCAAATGACCGACTGCGGTTGCGACAAGGCGAAGGCCGAGCTCGAGGAGTTCCTGCACGACGAGCTCTGCCGTGAGGACGCCGCCGACATCCGGGAGCACATGGCCACCTGCGCCGACTGCTCGGGTGAGCACGAGGTGGGCATCGTGCTGACGGAGGCGGTGCAGCGCGCCTGCAAGGAGACGGCCCCCGAGGACCTGCGCTCGACCGTGCTCGCGCGCATCCGCGACCTGCAGGCCTCGCACTAGACGTGGCGCGCGGACCGGACGGGCGCGACGCGTCAGGCCTCGAGGGGCTCGAGACGTCCGGGCGTCAGGACAGCGTCGCGTCCTCGCGACGTGCCGCATGCGCCACGACGTCGTCCCAGAGCAGCTCGAGGGAGGGGTCGCCCGCGTCGCCCGTGCGCTGGACGACCTTCGAGACGGCCGGCACGCAGAGCCGGAAGTCAGGCTCGCCGACGACCAGCACGAGCGGGTCGCTGCCGGTGCCGGAGCAGAGTCGGCCGCCGTACTCGCGGCGCACCGTCTCGAAGAAGTAGCAGGCGGCGCCGAGCGAGACCGCGTCGGGCACCCCGTCGGCGTCGACGTCGCCCCGGTGACGCGCGAGGACCGCGTCGAGCGAGCGGACGGAGCCCGGGCTGAAGTCGAGCGAGGCCGCGTCGTCGCGGTGCCCGCCCTTCGCGACCGACTTGACGAAGCGGGCTGCCTCGTCGGCGACGTGCTGCTCGGGCGTCGAGTTCCGTGTGAAGAGACCCATGACGCTCGACCCTATCGTCCGACGTCACAGGTCGTCGACCTGCGCTAGCGTCGTCGCATGACCGCCACGGTGGAGATCCTCGCGAGCCCGACGTCCGACGACCTCGACGACCTGGTGGCCCTCATCGGGCTGCTCGGCCACTCGCTCGACGCCGAGGTGCTCTCGGCCCGCCTGTCGCACCTCACCGCGGCCGCGGGGCACGAGACCTGGGTCGTGCGCGGCGACGACGGCCGCGTGGTCGCCGTGGCGGGCGCGCACGTGCGCTGGGCCTACAACGCCGACGCCCCGACCGCGCAGCTGCTGCTGCTGGTCGTCGGGGAGGCGGCCCGCCGGGACGGCACCGGCTCGCACCTCCTGCAGCACTTCGAGGAGTGGTCGCGCGGCCACGGAGCCCGCACGCTCGAGGCCGTCTCGGCCGCCGCCACCGACTCCGCCCACCGNAGGGCTACAGCGTGAGCGCCGCCGCGATCAGCTCGGCCTGCTGGGCGGCGCTCGCCTTGGTCGAGCCCGCGGCGGGCGAGGCCGACGCGGGTCGCGAGGCGACCGTGATCCGGCGGTCGAGGTGCTTCTGCAGCTCGAGCACCACGAACGGCCAGGCGCCCTGGTTCTCCGGCTCCTCCTGGGCCCAGACGATCTCGGCCGAGGGGTAGCGCGACAGCACCTCGCGGATGCGCTCGAGCGGCAGCGGGTAGAGCTGCTCGAGGCGGACGAGCGCGATGTCGTCCTGCACGCCGCGCTTGTCGAGCTCGGCCGAGAGGTCGTAGTGGATCTTGCCGGAGTGCAGCACGATCCGCTTCGTCGCCGACGGGTCCTGGACGCGGGTGCAGTCGAGCACCGGCTCGAACCGGCCGCTCGTGAACGCGTCGACGCCGCTCGTCGCACCACGGAGGCGCAGCATCGCCTTGGGCGTGAAGACGACCAGCGGGCGGCGGGGGCGCGCGTACGCCTGGCGGCGCAGCAGGTGGAAGTAGGAGGCGGGGGTCGAGGGGCGCGCGATGGTCATGTTGTCCTCCGCGCACATCTGGAGGAACCGCTCCATCCGGGCCGACGAGTGGTCGGGCCCCTGCCCCTCGTAGCCGTGCGGCAGCAGCAGGACGACGCTCGAGCGCTGGCCCCACTTCTGCTCGGCGCTCGAGATGAACTCGTCGATGATCGTCTGCGCGCCGTTGCTGAAGTCGCCGAACTGCGCCTCCCACATGACGAGCGCGTCGGCCCGCTCGACCGAGTAGCCGTACTCGAAGCCCATCGCCGCGTACTCGCTGAGCAGCGAGTCGTAGATCCAGAGGTTCGCCTGGTCGTCGGTGATGTTCTGCAGGGGCAGCCACTCCTGGCCGTTCTCCCGGTCGTGCAGCACCGAGTGGCGCTGCACGAAGGTGCCGCGGCGGCTGTCCTGGCCGGCGAGGCGCACCGGGGTGCCCTCGGTCAGGACCGAGCCCATCGCCAGGAGCTCGGCGAAGGCCCAGTCGATGCCGCCGTTGCGGCTCATGTCGACGCGCTTCTTGAGCAGCTGCGAGAGCTTCGGGTGCACCGAGAAGCCCTCGGGCGGGTTGTCGTGCGCGTCGCCGATCGCGTGGATCAGGTCGAGGTCGACGCCCGTGCTCTCGGGCTCGCCCGAGGCGTCGTCCCGCTGCGACCGGGGGCGCTCGAGGTCGTCGACGTCGCCGCTGTCGTCCGTGATGACGGGCATCGAGCCCGTCTGGGCCGCGTGCGTCTCCTGGAAGGCACGCTCGAGGCGGTCCTGGAAGTCGC
The DNA here is from genome assembly GCF_014841435.1 of Frigoribacterium sp. CFBP 8766. Lineage (NCBI taxonomy): Bacteria > Bacillati > Actinomycetota > Actinomycetes > Micrococcales > Microbacteriaceae > Frigoribacterium > Frigoribacterium sp. CFBP 8766. Next base: position 792,040 of record NZ_JACYTX010000002.1, on the reverse strand, counting down.
GGTGCGCGCCGTCGTACTCCTCCTGCGTGATGTCGCCGCGGCCGACGAGTGCCTCGGTGTAGAGGGTGCGGACGCTGCGCTTGGCCTCGATGAGGTTGTACATCAGCGGCTGCGTCATCGAGGGGTCGTCGCCCTCGTTGTGCCCGCGGCGGCGGTAGCAGATGAGGTCGACGACGACGTCGCGCTTGAACTGCTGGCGGTACGAGAACGCGAGCTCGGCGACCCGGGCCACGGCCTCGGGGTCGTCGCCGTTGACGTGGAACACCGGCGCCTGGATCGTCTTCGCCACGTCGGTCGAGTAGATCGACGAGCGCGACTCGGACGGCGGGGTCGTGAAGCCGACCTGGTTGTTGATCACCACGTGGATGGTGCCGCCCACGCGGTAGCCGCGCAGCATCGACATCTGCAGGGTCTCGACCACGACGCCCTGGCCGGCCATCGCCGCGTCGCCGTGGATGAGGATGGGGAGGGTGCCGAAGACGCCCTTCGGGCCTCTGTCTTGCTTGGCCCGGACGATGCCCTCGAGGACGCCGTCGCCGGCCTCGAGGTGCGAGGGGTTCGCGGCGATGTAGACGGGGATCGTCTCGCCCGTGGCGCTCGTGAACTCGCCCTCGGTGCCGAGGTGGTACTTGACGTCGCCCGAGCCCTGGACCGTCTTCGGGTCCTGCGTGCCCTCGAACTCGCGGAAGATCTGGCCGTAGGTCTTGCCGGCGATGTTGGTGAGCACGTTCAGGCGGCCACGGTGCGCCATCCCGATCGCCACCTCCACGAGCTCTTCTCGGGCCGCCTGCTGGATGACGGTGTCGAGCAGGGCGATGGCGGACTCGCCGCCCTCGAGGCTGAAGCGCTTCTGTCCGACGTACTTGGTCTGCAGGAACGTCTCGAAGGCCTCGGCCTCGTTGAGCTTCGCGAGGATGCGCATCTGCTCGTCGTGCGACGGCTTCACGTAGGGCACCTCGACGTGCTGCTGCACCCAGGCCCGCTGCGCGGGATCCTGGATGTGCATGTACTCGACGCCGATGGTGCGGCAGTACGAGTCGCGCAGGATGCCGAGGATGTCGCGCAGCAGCGCGGAGGTGTGGCCGCCGAGGCCGCCGGTGACGAACTCGCGGTCGAGGTCCCAGAAGGTCAGGCCGTGGCTCTCGATGGCGAGGTCGGGGTGGCTGCGCTGTCGGTACTGCAGCGGGTCGATGTCGGCCATGAGGTGGCCGCGGACCCGGTAGCTGTTGATGAGTTCTTGCACCCGGGCCGTCTTGCCCACGCGCTCGGCGAGGTTGACGTTGATGTCGGGGTTCCAGTGGATGGGCTCGTACGGGATGCGGAGGGCCGCGAAGATCTGCTCGTAGAAGCCCCGCTGGCCGATCAGCAGCTCGTTGACCTTCTTGAGGAACTCGCCCGAGCCGGCGCCCTGGATGACGCGGTGGTCGTAGGTGCTCGTGAGCGTGACCGTCTTGCCGATGCCGAGCTCGACGAGCGTCTTCGACGACGTGCCCTGGAACTCGGCGGGGTAGTCGAGCGCGCCGGCGCCGATGATCGAGCCGGCGCCCTTCATCAGGCGGGGCACGCTGTGCACCGTGCCGATGCCGCCCGGGTTCGTCAGCGAGATCGTGTTGCCCTGGAAGTCGGCCGCGGTCAGCTTGTTGTCACGGGCGCGGCGGACGACGTCCTCGTAGGCCGACAGGAAGTCGGCGAAGGTCATCTCGTCGGCCTTCTTGATGCCGGGGACCAGCAGGGCCCTCGTGCCGTCGGGCTTCGGGATGTCGATCGCGAGCCCGAGGTTGATGTGCGCCGGCGTGACGACCGAGGGCTTGCCGTCGACCTCGTCGTAGAAGACGTTCTGGCTCGGGAACTCCTTGAGGGCCTGGACGAGCGCCCAGCCGATGAGGTGCGTGAACGAGACCTTGCCGCCGCGGGCGCGCTTGAGGTGGTTGTTGATCACGATGCGGTTGTCGATCATGAGCTTCGCCGCGACGGTGCGGACGCTGGTGGCGGTCGGGACGCTCAGGCTCGCGTCCATGTTGGTCGCGAGCGACTTGGCCATGCCGCGGAGGGGAGCCACCTTCGCCTCGGGCTCCGGTGCGGGCTCGGCGCTGCTGCGGGGCTTCTCGGGTGCCTTGGCGGGCGACTCGGCCGGGATGGGCTTCTCCGACGGCTCGACCGAGGTGGTCTTGGCGGCCTTCTTGCCGGCGGGGGCGGCCGGGGCGGGTGCGGGCGCGGCGGGCTCGTTCTCACCGGGGGCGCCGGTCACCTCGTCGGGCACCTGCGCCTCGCCGCCGGACGCCTGGTCGGCCGCGGGGGCGTCGGCGGAGGCGGGGGCCTGTGCGGAGGCGGGGGCCTCGGCCGGCGTCGCGGCCTCGGAGCCGCCCGAGGGCGTGTAGGCCTCGAGGACGGGCCACCACGACTCGTCGACCGCGGACTTGTCGACCACCCACTTCTCGTAGAGCTCGTCGACCAGCCACTCGTTGGCCCCGAAGGCACCCTCGTCGGTCGTTCCCGTCACGTGGCTCGTCACAGCCGATCGCCCACTCTCCGTTGATCGTTCGATGTCACGGCGGGCAGCGGCGCCCGCCGAGGACCAGCTTAACAACGTCCGCCTGGCCGCGTCCCGACGACCCGCAGGGATTACCGTTGACCCATGAGGTTCTACGAGACGACGCCGACCCACGACCTGACGTACTCCGACGTGTTCCTGGTGCCCAGCCGCTCGTCGGTGACGAGCAGGCTCGACGTCTCGCTGGCGCCGGGCGACGGCACGGGCGCCACCGTCCCGATCGTCTCCGCCAACATGAACTCCGTCACCGGCCCCCGCCTCGCGGCCACCCTCGCCCGGCGCGGCGGCCTCGGGGTCCTCCCGCAGGACATGCCGCTCCAGGAGCTGGACGCGGCAATCCGCTGGGTCAAGTCGCAGCCCGTCGAGTGGGACACACCCTGGTCGCTCGACCCGGGGGAGACCGTCGCCACGGCCCTCACCCGCGTGCCCGCCGTCGAGGGGCACGGCATCGTGCTCCACGACGCGGACGGCGGGTTCCTCGGCTGCATCGCCGCCTCCCGCCTGGCCACCGCACCGCGCGACGCCGTGCTGGGCGACCTGCTGCACGGCGCGCTCACCTCGCTCGACGCGGACGACGTCGACTCGCCCCGGGCCGCGTTCGACCGCATGGTCGCCGCCGAGATCGACTTCGCGCCCGTGCTGCGACACGGGCAGGTCGTCGGCACGGTGAGCCGCAAGAGCGCGCTCCGCTCGACGATCTACCAGCCGGCACTCGACCGCGACGGCCGCCTCCGGGTCGCGGCCGCCGTCGGCATCAACGGCGACGTCGAGCAGAAGGCCCGCGCGCTCGCCGCCGCCGGCGTCGACGTGCTCGTGCTCGACACCGCGCACGGCGACCAGGACGGCATGGTCGCCGCGGTCAGGAAGGTCGCGGCGGCCAAGCTGGGTCTGCCGATCGTCGCCGGCAACGTCGTCACCGAGGAGGCGGTGCGCCACCTCGTCGGCGCGGGCGCGGACGTCATCAAGGTCGGCGTCGGCCCCGGGGCGATGTGCACCACCCGGATGATGACCGCCGTGGGCCGCCCCCAGTTCTCCGCCGTGCTCGAGACGGCGGCGACCGCCCGGTCGCTCGGCGCGCACGTCTGGGCCGACGGCGGCGTCCGCTACCCGCGCGACGTGGCGCTGGCCCTGGCCGCCGGCGCGTCGTCGGTGATGATCGGCTCCTGGTTCGCCGGCACGGTGGAGGCGCCCGGCGAGCTGGCGACCGACGAGCGCGGCCTCTACAAGGAGAGCTGGGGCATGGCGTCGACGAAGGCCGTCCAAGGCCGGTTCGGCCGCCTCGACCCCTTCGAGCTCGCCCGCAAGACGCTCTTCGCCGAGGGCATCTCGTCGTCGCGCATCTACCTCGACCCGCTGCGGCCCGGCGTCGAGGACCTGCTCGACATGATCACCTCCGGCGTCCGCAGCTCGTTCACCTACGCGGGTGCCCGCACCCTGCCCGAGTTCGCCGAGCGGGCCCTCGTGGGCATCCAGTCGGCGGCGGGCTACGAGGAGGGCAAGGCGCTCCCCGTCAGCTGGTGACGAGGCTCCTCCCCTGCTGGTGACGAGATGGGGCCGACCGCTGACGGACGGGGCGTCCAGCGGCTAAGATTCCCTCTCTATGGATGACCCTCCGTCTCAGCCCGCTGCACCCTCCCACCATCCCGTGACTGAGGGCGGTGCTCCGTCGTCGTGAACGAGTGGATCCTGCTCGCGATCGGCATCGTCCTCACGATCGGCACCGGCCTCTTCGTCGCCAGCGAGTTCTCGTTGGTCAACCTCGACCGCTCCGACCTCGAAGCCCGTCAGGCCAAGGGCGAGAAGGGGCTCGCGCCGACCATCGGCGCGCTCCGCATCACCTCGACGCACCTCTCCAGCGCCCAGCTCGGCATCACGCTGACGACCCTGCTGACCGGCTACACGATGGAGCCCGCGATCTCCCGGCTGCTCGCGCCGCCCCTCCTCGGGGTCGGCCTGCCCGAGCCGGTGGTCACGGTCGCGGGGCCGGTGGTCGCGATCGTCGTGGCGACCCTGCTCTCGATGATCGTCGGCGAGCTCGTGCCCAAGAACTTCGCGCTGGCGCTGCCGCTGCGGACGGCGAAGCTCGTCATCCCGTTCCAGGTCGGCTTCACGACGGTGTTCCGTCCCGCCGTCGCCCTGCTCAACAACACGGCGAACGCGATCCTGCGGGGCGTCGGGATCGAGCCCAAGGAGGAGCTGTCCGGCGCGCGCACCGCCGAGGAGCTCTCGTCGCTCGTGCGCCGCTCGGCGTTCGAGGGCAGCCTCGACCTCGACACGGCGACCCTGCTGGCGCGCACCCTGGCGTTCAGCGACCACACGGCCTCCGACGTCATGACGCCGCGGCCGCGCCTCTCGACCGTCACGCGCACCGACTCGGCCGAGACCGTGCTGCAGCTGGCCCGTCGCACCGGCCTGTCGCGGTTCCCGGTGACCGACGGCGGCATCGACGACGTGGTCGGCCTCGTCCACGTCAAGCAGGCCGTGTCCGTGCCGCGGGAGAAGCGGGCCGACGTGCCCGTCTCGGCGCTGCTCACCGACGCCGTGCGCGTCCCCGAGACCATGACGCTCGACAACCTGCTCGGCGAGGTCCGCGGCCGCGGCTACCAGATGGCCGTCGTCGTCGACGAGTACGGCGGCACGGCCGGCGTCGTCACCCTGGAGGACCTCATCGAGGAGCTCGTCGGCGAGGTGTCGGACGAGCACGACCGCAGCCGCGTCGACGTCGTGCGTTCGCGCAACTGGCTGACGTTCCCCGGGCTGCTGCGCCCCGACGAGCTGCTCGAGCGCGCGTCGGTCGCGGTGCCGGAGGACGGCCCCTGGGAGACCGTCGGCGGCTGGGTGATGAGCGAGCTCGGACGGCTGCCCGTCGTCGGCGACGTCGTCGAGTCCGAGGCGGGCACGTTCCGCGTCGAGCGGCTCGACGGACGGCGCATCGACCGGATCAGGTTCACGCCGACGCCCGAGGACGAGGTCGTCGAGCAGCCCGAGCGCGGTGGCCGCGCCGAGCGCGGTGGCCGCGCCGAGCGCGCGAGCCGGGCCGAGCGCGCCGGCAGGTCGGACGCGCCGGCGTCGATGCGCGGCGTCGACGCCCGCCAGAAGGAGTCGGCCCGATGAGCGACTGGTGGGGCATCGTCTGGCTGGTGCTGCTGCTGATGGGCAACGCGTTCTTCGTGGCGGCGGAGTTCGCCGTCATCTCGGCGCGCCGGTCGCAGATCGAGCCCAAGGCCGAGGCCGGCAGCAGGGCGGCCAAGACCACCCTCTGGGCCATGGAGCACGCGACGATGATGCTGGCGACGACCCAGCTCGGCATCACGATCTGCTCGCTGCTCATCCTGAACGTCTCCGAGCCCTCCATCCACCACCTCCTCGAGGGCCCGCTCGGCCTGACCGGGCTCAGCGAGCGGCTGGTGAGCGTCGTCGGGTTCGTCATCACGCTGCTGCTGGTGTCGTTCCTGCACGTCGTGCTCGGCGAGATGGTGCCGAAGAACATCTCGTTCTCGTTGCCGGACAAGGCCGCGCTGCTGCTCGCGCCGCCCCTGGTGGCCGTGGCGCGCCTCCTGCACGTCGTCGTGGTGTCGCTCAACTGGTCGGCGAACGCCGTCCTGCGGGCGTTCCGCGTCGAGCCGAAGGACGAGGCCGCCAGCGCCTACACGGTCGACGAGGTGGCCACGATCGTGGCGCAGTCGCAGCGTGAGGGCACCCTCCGCGACGGCAGCGGCACGCTCCAGGCGGCGTTCGAGTTCACCGAGAAGACGGTCGACGACGTGGCCGTGCCGATGTCGGGCCTCGTCACCCTGCCCGAGGACGCCACCCCGGGCGACGTGGAGCGCGCCGTCGCGCAGAACGGCTTCTCGCGGTACGTGCTGGTCGACGACGGCGGCGACCCGACGGGGTACCTGCACCTCAAGGACGTCATCGACCTCGACGAGGACGAGTTCGGCGACCCGGTGCCGCCGAAGCGCATCCGCCAGCTGATCTCGATCTACCAAGGCACCGACCTCGAGGACGCCCTCGCGACGATGCGCCGGAGCGGCGTGCACGTCGCCCGGTCGTTCGACGAGCGGGGCGACACCCAGGGCGTGCTGTTCCTCGAGGACATCCTGGAGGAGCTGATCGGCGAGGTGCAGGACGCGACCCGGCGGTCGTAGCCCCGCACGGACGACGGCCGCGCCGACCCCGAGGGGGCGGCGCGGCCGTCGTCGTCGTCCGCGGCGCTACGCGGTGCGGAACGGCGCCCGGAGGTACTGCTCGGGCCAGTAGTCGAGCTCGACGCCCAGCTCGGCCGCGGCGCGCAGCGGGAAGTGCGGGTCGCGGAGGAACTCGCGGGCCATCAGCACGACGTCCGCCCGGCCCTCGGCCACGACGGCCTGCGCCTGCCGGGCCGACACGATCAGGCCGACGGCCCCGGTCTCGACCTCGGCCGTCTCGCGCACGTGCTGCGCGAACGGCACCTGGTAGCCGAGGCCCACCGGGATCGTCACCCCGGCGACGAGCCCGCCGGTCGAGATGTCGAACAGGTCGGCGCCGGCGTCGCGAGACCAGGCGGCGACGGTGGCCGTCTCGTGCTCGTCCCAGCCGCCCTCGGCCCAGTCCGTGGCCGAGAAGCGGACGAGCAGCGGCAGGTCGTCGCCGACCTCGGCCCGCACGGCGCGGACGACGTCGACGAGGAGGCGCGCCCGGTTCTCGAGGGAGCCCCCGTACTCGTCGGTGCGCTCGTTGCTGAGCGGCGAGAGGAACTGGTGCAGCAGGTAGCCGTGGGCGGCGTGCAGCTCGATCAGCCCGAAGCCGGCCTCGACCGAGCGGCGGGCCGCGGCGCGGAAGGCCTCCACGAGCCCGACGACCTCGTCGCGGGTCAGCTCGCGCGGCACGGCGTAGCCCTCGAAGGCGACCGCGGAGGGCGCGACGGTCGGCCAGCCGCCCTCGGCCTCGGGGACGGAGCCCTGGGTCTCGCTCCAGGGGCGGAACGTGGACGCCTTGCGCCCGGCGTGCGCGAGCTGGATGCCGGGCACCGAGCCCTGCGAGCGGACGAACGCGGTGATCGGCTTCAGGGCCTCGACCTGGTCGTCGTTCCAGATGCCGAGGTCCTGCGGCGAGATGCGGCCGTCGGGGGTGACGGACGCGGCCTCCGAGATGACGGCGCCCGCGCCTCCTCGGGCCAGCGAGCCGAGGTGCACGAGGTGCCAGTCGGTGGCGACGCCGTCCTGCTCCTCGGCCGAGTACTGGCACATGGGCGCGACCCAGAGCCGGTTGCGGAACGTCTGGCCGCGCAGCGTGACGGAGTCGAAGAGGCCGACGGGGGAGGCGCCGGGTGCGGAGGTGGGGGAGGGTGCAGCGTCCGTCTGGGTCACGAGAGCGGTCATCGCCTTTCGGTGGGGAGGCCCGCGAGGCCCTCGACGAACAGTCGGAGCGGCTCGGGGCCGGTGAACAGGTGCCCGGTGATGCCGAGTGCCTGGGCGGCCTCGACGTTGTCGGACCTGTTGTCGATGAACACCGTGTCGGCGGCGGTTGTTCCGAGCTCGGCGAGAACGTGCCGGAAGATCGACGCCGACGGCTTGAGGTCGTCGAGCTCGGCGCTGACGAACACCTGCTCGAACAGGTCGCCGAGGGGCGAGTGGCGGAAGGGCGAGGCGAAGTCCTGGCCGGCGTTCGAGAGGATCGCGAGGCGCGTGCCGCCGTCGGCGAGGTCGGCGATCACGTCGAGGGTGCCGGGCTCGGGCACGAACCACGACGGGAAGTCGGCCGCCCAGAGCTCGTGCACGCGGGTGCGCGACCAGTCGGCGCCGGTGTCGGCCTCGACGGCCCGCCAGTAGCCGGTGGCCGTGAGCCGGCCGTGGTCGAGGGCGTGCCGGTGGGCACCGTAGCTGGCCCAGAGGGCGGCGGGCTCGACACCGGCGAGTTCCTCGATGCGCCGACGCGAGGCGTCGTCGGGGAACCGGGAGATCACCTCGCCGTAGTCGAAGACGACGGTGCGGCCGGGGATCGAGATGCTCATCGACCCACCGTATCGGCGGCGTCGGCCGGCTCGGCTCGGCCGAGTCTCCGGACGCCGGCGCCGCGAGCCCGACTAGCGTCGGGGCGTGACCACCGACTCCCGCTCCGCCGACTCCCGCTCCACCGACTCCCGGCTCACCGCCTGGACGCCCGCCGACGCCGCTGCCTGGATCGCCGTCCCGGCGGTCGACGACGACAAGTACAGCCGCGGCGTGCTCGGCGTCGTGACCGGCTCGACCGCGTACCCGGGGGCCGCGGTCCTCGGCGTGGAGGCCGCGCTGCACACCGGCGTCGGCATGCTCCGCTACCTCGGCCCGTCGCGTGCCTCGGACTTCGTGCTGCACCGACGGCCGGAGGCCGTGACGAGCCCCGGCCGGGTGCAGGCCTGGCTGCTCGGCTCGGGGGTGGACCCCGACCACCTCGACGACGAGACCGCGGAGGGGTTCGAGACGGCCGCCTCCTCGGGGCTGCCCCTCGTGCTCGACGCGGGTGCGCTGTCGCTGCGCGGGCGGGCGACGGGGCCGGTCGTGCTGACGCCGCACTTCCGCGAGCTGGCGCGGGCGTCGGGCCGGTCGGTCGACGAGGTCGCCGCCGACCCGGCCGAGGCCGCGGTGCGGGCGGCGGGGGAGTGGGGCTGCACCGTCCTGGTGAAGGGCCACCGCACGCACGTCGCCTCGCCCGGCGGCACCCGGCTGGTGGCCGAGAGCGCGCCGACCTGGCTCGCGACGGCGGGCGCCGGTGACGCGCTCGGCGGCGTGCTGGGCGCGCTCGTCGCCACCCACTCGGACGAGGCGCTCGCCCAGGAGGACGCACTCGCCCGTCTCGCGGCCACCGCCGCGGTCGTGCACGGCCTGGCCGCCGAGCGCGCGAGCGCCGGAGGGCCCCTCACGGTCCTGGGCCTCGTGGACGCGCTCCCGGCGACGATAGCCGCCCTGCTGCGCTGATCGAGCTGACGCTCCGGGGCAGTCCGCCTCAGCGAGATGCCCTGGCAGCGTCACATCGCTGCGCGCCTAGGAGGCGGGGGTCGCCGACACGAGGAACTCGACCGTGCCCGAGTCCTCGACCTGGACGAAGCCGAAGCTCGGCGCCTCGACGCCGTAGTCGCTGAAGGTCACCGGCACCGATCCGCTGATCTGCACCCCGTCGCCCGAGAGCGCGGCCTGCAGCGAGACGGTGACGCTCTGGGTGACGCCGTGCATCGTGAGGTCGCCCGTCGCCTCGACGGTCTCGACGTCGCCGTCGGCGGGGACGCCGGCGTCGATGGGCTGGGTCAGGACGAAGGTCGCGGTCGGGTAGGTCGAGGCCTCCATGGCGTCGTCGCGGAAGTAGCCGTCGCGGTTGCCGCTGTCCGTGGCGATGCTCGCGACGTCGACGTCGATCGTGGCGGCCGTGACCGAGTCGCCCTCGACCGTGACGGTGCCGGTGACCTGGTCGGTCGTGCCGACGACGGTGACGTCGGTGCCGTTCAGCACCTCGTCCACGCGGTAGCCCGCGGTGCTGCCGTCGCCCACGGTCCAGGCGCCGCTGAGGTCGCTCGTGTCGATGGTCGTCGCGCCGGGCGTCACCGAGACGGTGGGGGCGGCCTCGGGCTCGCCGACGATCACGTCGCGGTAGAAGGCGGGGCCGGCGACGGCGGCGGTGACGCCGAGGCCCACCACCACGACCGCTGCGACTCCGAGGACGATTCCGGTCTTCTTCTTCATGGTGTGTCTCCTGGGGTCGGCTCGGGTGCTGCTCGGGCTGGTCGGCACGGAGGAGGCGCCTGCCCAGGATGATGACGCGTCACCCTAGGACGGCGCTGGGAAGGTGCAGGCGCGGCAACCGGCCCTCGACCAGGGCGGACGCGAGCATCGTTCATCTCGATTCGGTAACGACGGCTCCTCGCTCTGGCGCGCGCCTCCTCCCGGCTATATGTTCCGAGAGCCAACAAATAGCCGACGCACCCTCGTCGGCCTCGAGCACTACAGCGAAGTACAGCTCGATCTGGACCGGTTCGACGACGAACCACGGCCACGACGCTCCCCACGCACCCGGAGGGAGCCGCGACCCGTCGCCCGGGCAGATCCCATCGGAAGGATCCGCACCATGACCACAGCACGCACGCTCTCCGTGGCGGCCTTGACGCTCGGCCTCGTGGCCGGACTCGCGGCCTGCGCACCCGCCGGCTCCTCCGGCGGCTCCGGCGGCGGGGACGACGCCGCCGGCACCGACTGCAACGTCGGCATCAGCATGCCGACGCGCAGCCTCGAGCGCTGGATCAACGACGGCGAGGGCCTCAAGGAGAAGCTCGAGGGCGACGACTGCACCGTCGACCTGCAGTACGCCGACAACAAGACCGACCAGCAGATCAGCCAGATCCAGAACCAGGTCGCGGGAGGCGCGAAGATCCTCGTCGTCGCCGCGATCGACGGGCAGACCCTCGGCCCCGTGCTCGAGGACGCGGCCTCGCAGGACGTCACCGTCATCGCCTACGACCGCCTCATCAACGGCACGGAGGCGGTCGACTACTACGCGACCTTCGACAACTACAAGGTCGGCCAGCTGCAGGGCCAGTACATCGAGGACCAGCTCGGCCTCGCCGACGGCGAGAAGGGCCCGTTCACCATGGAGCCCTTCGCGGGCAGCCCCGACGACAACAACGCCGGCTTCTTCTTCGCCGGTGCGTGGGACGTCCTGCAGCCCTACGTCGAGAGCGGCGTGCTGACCGTGCCGAGCGGCAAGGCACCGGCCGACGACGACGGCTGGAAGGCCATCGGCATCCTCGGCTGGGGCTCGGACGACGCCCAGGCCGAGATGGACAACCGCCTCCAGTCGTTCTACACGGGCGGAGACAAGGTCGACGTCGTGCTCTCGCCGAACGACAGCCTCGCGCTCGGCATCGAGGCCAGCCTCGACGCGGCCGGCTACCAGGCGGGCACCGACTGGCCGATCATCACGGGCCAGGACGCCGACGTCGCGAACGTCAAGGCGATCCTCGCCGACCAGCAGTCGATGACGGTCTGGAAGGACACGCGTGAGCTCGGCACCCAGGTGCAGGCGATGATCGCCTCGATCGTCGCGGGCGAGGACCCCGAGACGAACGACACCGAGACGTACGACAACGGCGTCAAGGTCGTGCCGGCGTACCTGCTCGACCCGGTGGTCGTCACGAAGGACGACGTGCAGTCCGTCCTCGTCGACTCCGGCTTCGTCGACGCCGGCGACGTGGGTCTCTGACCCCACCACCCGGCAGCCGGCGGCGGTCCCCACGGGCCGCCGCCGGCTCCCTCACCCCTGAACGGAACGAGGACCACATGGACGACGTCATCCTCCAGATGACCGACATCGTCAAGGAGTTCAGCGGCGTCCGCGCGCTCGACGGAGTCTCCGTCAGCGTGCGGCGCGGCGAGGTGCACGCGATCTGCGGAGAGAACGGCGCGGGCAAGTCGACGCTGATGAAGGTGCTGTCGGGCGTCTACCCGCACGGCAGCTTCGGCGGCGTGATCGAGCTCGACGGCCGGCCCGTCCGCTACTCGTCGATCAACGACAGCGAGCGCGACGGCGTGGTGATCATCCACCAGGAGCTCGCGCTCAGCCCGTTCCTCTCGATCGCCGAGAACATCTTCCTCGGAAACGAGGTGCAGCGCGGCGGCGTCATCGACTGGAACCGCACCAACCTGGAGGCGGCGGCCCTGCTGCAGCGGGTCGGCCTCGCCGAGAGCCCCGTCACCAAGGTGCTCGAGCTCGGCGTCGGCAAGCAGCAGCTCGTCGAGATCGCGAAGGCGCTCTCGAAGGAGGTGAAGCTGCTGATCCTGGACGAGCCGACGGCCGCGCTCAACGACGACGACTCGGCGCACCTGCTGGGCCTGATCGACCAGCTGCGCGACCAGGGCATCACGGCGATCATCATCAGCCACAAGCTCGGCGAGATCCGGGCGATCGCCGACACGGTCACGGTCATCCGGGACGGGAAGACGATCGAGGCGTTCGCGGTCGAGGACACCCCGGAGATCGAGACGCGCATCATCCGCGCCATGGTCGGCCGTCCGCTCGACAGCCAGTTCCCGCCGCGGGTGCCCGACATCGGCGCCGAGAAGCTGCGCGTCGAGAACTGGACCGTGCACCACCCGGTCGACGCCGACCGCGTGGTCGTCGACGACGCCTCCTTCACCGTGCGGGCCGGCGAGATCGTCGGCTTCGCGGGCCTGATGGGGGCGGGGCGCACCGAGCTCGCGATGAGCCTCTTCGGGCGCTCGTACGGCAGCGACATCTCGGGCCGCGTCTACAAGGACGGCGTCGAGATCCAGACCCGCACCGTGGGCGAGGCGATCAAGAACGGCATCGCCTACGTCACCGAGGACAGGAAACGCTACGGCCTGAACCTGATCGGCAGCATCACGGTCAACGTCTCGGCGGCCGCGCTCGGCAAGCTCGCCCGGCTCGGCGTCATCGACCGCAACCGCGAGTACGCCGTGGCGGACGACTACCGCCGGCAGATGAACATCAAGACCCCGTCGGTCTCGTCGGTCGTGGGCAACCTCTCCGGCGGCAACCAGCAGAAGGTCGTCCTCAGCAAGTGGATCTACTCGGGCCCGGACGTGCTGATCCTCGACGAGCCCACCCGGGGCATCGACGTCGGGGCGAAGTACGAGATCTACGGGATCATCGCCGAGATGGCCGCCCAGGGGAAGGCGGTCGTCGTCATCTCGAGCGAGCTGCCCGAGCTGATCGGCCTCTCGGACCGCATCTACACCATCGCGGAGGGGCGGCTCACGGCCGAGCTCTCGCGCGCCGACGCCAGCCAGGAAGAGCTGATGCGCCACATGACCGCGACCAGGAACCTAGGAGCAGAAGCCTCGTGACCACCACCGCACCTCCTCGTCCGTCCGCTCCGCCTCCTGCGTCCGGGCCGATGCCGGGCTCCAAGCGACGCCTGCGGATCGACATGCGGCAGTACGGCATCCTCGCCGCCCTGCTCGTCATCGTGCTGCTGTTCCAGGTGCTGACCGAGGGCCGACTGCTCTACCCCGGCAACGTCAGCAACCTGATCCAGCAGAACGCCTACGTGCTGATCCTCGCGATCGGCATGGTGATCGTGATCATCGCGGGGCACATCGACCTCTCGGTCGGCTCGGTCGTCGCCACGGTGGGCGCGGTCGCCGCGCTCGCCATGAACGACTGGGGGCTTCCCTGGGGCGTGGCCGTCGCGCTGTCGCTGCTCGTCGGCGCGCTGATCGGGGCGTGGCAGGGCTTCTGGATCGCCTTCGTCGGCATCCCGGCGTTCATCGTCACGCTCGCCGGAATGCTGGTGTTCCGCGGCGTGGCCCTCGTGCTGCTCACGGGCGGCACCATCAGCGGGCTGCCGCGGGCCTTCAACTCGATCGGCTCGGGCACGCTGCCGACGACCGGCCAGCCCGACCTGTTCACGCTCGGCATCGGCCTGCTCGCCTCGGCGGGCCTCGTCGCTCAGCAGCTGCGCGCCCGGGCGAACCTGCGGCGCCTCGAGCTGCCCCGCGAGCGGGCGGTCTCGTTCGTGCTGAAGATCGCCATCGCCGTCGCCGCGATCATGTACCTCTGCTACCTGCTGGCCTACAACCGCGGGACGCCGATCATCCTGATCATCCTGGCGACGCTGGTGCTGCTCTACTCGTTCCTGCTGACGCGCACCGTCTTCGGCCGGCACGTCTACGCGATGGGCGGCAACCTGTACGCGGCGATGATGTCGGGCGTCAAGACGAAGTGGGTCACCTTCGGCATCTTCGTCAACATGGGCCTGCTCGCCGGGCTCGCCGGCGTCGTCAGCACGGCCCGCGCCGGCAGCGCCGTCGCGTCGGCGGGCCAGAGCTTCGAGCTCGACGCCATCGCGGCCGTGTTCATCGGCGGCGCCGCCGTGCAGGGCGGCATCGGCACCGTCGTCGGGGCCGTGATCGGCGGCCTCGTGATGGGCGTGCTCAACCAGGGCCTGTCGATCCTGTCGGTCGACGCCGCGTGGCAGCAGGTCATCAAGGGGCTCGTGCTGCTGCTCGCCGTCGCGTTCGACGTGTACAGCAAGCGCCGGCGCCGCTGAGGGCGGACGCGGGGCGCCGGCGGTCCCCGGGAGGGGCGCCGGCGCCTCAGCCGGAGACGCGGGCGAGGAACTCCCTCGCCCGCTCGGTGCGCGGCGCCCCGAAGAGCTGGGCCGGCGGGCCCTGCTCGGCGATGCGGCCCGCGTCGAGGAACACCACCCGATCCGCGACGTCACGGGCGAACGCCATCTCGTGGGTCGCCATGAGGATGGTGGTCCCCACCTCCTTGAGCGTGCGGACGAGGTCGAGCACCTCGCCCACGAGCTCGGGGTCGAGGGCGCTCGTCACCTCGTCGAGCAGCAGCACGGCAGGCCTCGGGGCGAGGGCCCGCGCGATCGCGACGCGCTGCTGCTGGCCGCCCGACAGGCGGTCGGGGTAGGCACGCGCCTTGTCGCCGAGCCCGACGCGCTCGAGCAGCTCGAGGGACCGCGCCTCGGCCTCGGCCCGGGGGCGCCGCAGCACGTGGCGGCTCGCCAGCGAGACGTTGTCGAGGACCGTGAGGTGCGGGAACAGGTTGTAGTGCTGGAACACGACGCCGATGCGGGCCCGGACGGCGTCGACCCGCACCCGCGGATCGGTGATGTCCTCGCCGCCGAGCACGATGCGCCCGTCGTCGACCTGCTCGAGCAGGTTCACCGTGCGCAGCAGCGTCGACTTGCCCGAGCCGCTCGCGCCGATCAGGGCGACGACCTCGTCGCGGGCCACGTCGAGGTCGATGCCGTCGAGCACGGTGGTGCCGCCGAACGACTTGCGGACGCCCTCGAGGCGCAGGACGACCTCGGCGCCCGACGCCGCGCCTCCTGCGGTCAGGTCGGCCTGGCCGTGGCCCTTGCTCTGGTCCTGCTCGCTCACACGACGCTCCCGGCCTGTTCACGCCGACGGAGGCGCGCCGACAGCCAGTCGGTCAGCCAGACGGTCGGCAGGGCCAGCAGGACGAAGAGCAGCCCGGCGAGCACGTAGGGCGTGAAGTTGGCGGCGGTCGCGGTCTCGATCTGGGCGGCGCGCACGGCGTCGACGGCGCCGAGCACGGAGATCAGCCCGACGTCCTTCTGCATCGAGACGACGTCGTTCATCAGGGCCGGCGTGACCTTGCGGATCGCCTGGGGGAACACGACCAGCCGCAGCGTCGCGGCGTGGCTGAGGCCGAGCGAGCGGGCGGCCAGCCGTTGGGACGGGTGCACGGCGTCGAGCCCGGCACGGATGACCTCGCTGACGTAGGCCGAGTAGGTGAGCACGAGGGCGACCGTGCCCCAGACCTCCGCGGGCAGGCGGGGGATGCCGAGGCCGAGCCCGGGCACCCCGAAGCCGACGAGGTAGAGCACGATGATCAGCGGCAGTCCGCGGAACAGGTCCGTGTAGCCGCGCACCAGGGCGCGCACCGGGAAGAAGACGGGGCCTCGCAGCGTGCGGAGGGCCGAGAGCAGGGTCGAGAGCACGGCGACGCCGATCAGCGCCACGACGAGCACCCGCACGTTCAGCCAGAGCCCCTCCAGCACCCGCGGCCAGGCGGCGACGAGGGTGGGGCCGTCGAAGAAGCTGAAGCGCACCCTGTCCCAGCCGGGCGTGCTCGTGACGGCCCACCAGGCCAGGGCCGCGAAGGCGATCGTGCTCACGGCGGCGATCGCGACGGAGCGCCCCGACTGCCGCCGCCGGAAAGCGCGCCGGCCGAGCTCGAGGTCGCTGACGGGGTGGGCGTCGACCGCGAGCGCGGTGCGGGCTACGACAGCTCCGTCACGTCGTAGTCGGCGAGCCACTCCTGCTGCAGCTCGTCGAGGGTGCCGTCGGCGCGCAGGGCCTCGACCGCGTCGGTGACGTCGCCGGTGAGCGCGCTGCCGAGCGGCAGGACGATGCCGAGCTCGTCGCTCGCGCCGTCCTCGGCGGCGAGCTGGCCGAGCACGACGCCGCCCTCGACGAAGTAGGTGGCGGTCGGCACGTCGAGCACGATCGCGTCGACCTGGCCGGCCTCGAGCGCCGCCTTGGCGTCGTCGTTCGAGTTGTAGGCCTGGACGCCGCCCTCGGGGTCGATGACTTTCTCGGCCGCGGTGAAGCTGGTCGTGCCGCTCTGGGCGCCGATGGCGAGGCCCTGCAGGTCGGCGACGCTCGTCGCGCCCTCGGCCGCGCTGCCGGGCAGGGTGACGACGGCCTGGCGCGTCTCGTAGTACGGCGACGAGAAGTCGACGGCCTCGGCGCGCTGCTCCGTGATCGAGAACTGCTGCAGGTTCAGGTCGAACGTCTTGGGGCCGGGCGCGATCGCCTCGTCGAAGGTGGAGCGCACCCAGACGACGTCGTCCTTCTCGTAGCCGAGCTGGTCGGCCACGGCGTAGGCGAGCGCGGCCTCGAAGCCCTGGCCGGTCGTCGGGTCGTCGTCCTCGACCCACGGGCTGTAGGCCGGCTCGCCGGTCGCGACGGTCAGCTTGCCCTCGGTGACGAGGCCGTCGCCGGAGCCGGACGTGGGGGCGCAGGCCGACAAGGAGGCGACGGCGGCGACGACGGAGACGGCGGCGGCCGCGAGACGGAGACGGGTGCGGGGCATGAGGGGCAGGATATCCGTCCGCGGTCCCGCGCGGCGGCACCGAGGCCTCGTGTGACGCCGGACGGCTAGCCTTGCCCGCATGACCGTCGCCGCGCCTCCTCGTGCACCCGGCGCGGACGGCGCCTCACGACGCCTCTCGGCACGCGTCGCGGCTCACCCTGCCGTGCTGTGGTCGGCCTTCGTGCTCGTCCACCTCGTCGTCGGCCACGCGGCGCTCACCGGGCCGAACCAGCCGATGGGCGACGTGTGGAGCGTCTATCGCACGTGGATGCAGCAGGGCGTGGGAGGCGGCGACTGGGTGGGCGTGGACCGGCCGTGGGTCTACCCGCTGCTCGCCGCCGTGCCGATGCTGCTCGCGCGCGTCGGCGGCGACGCCCACTACGGGCAGGCGTGGCTGACGATCGTGCTGCTGCTGGACGCGGGGGCGTTCGCGGTGCTGATCGGCGGGATCCGTAGACCAGTGGCCCGCACACGAGGAGCAGGAGCGCCGGCGGAGGCCGTGCACGGACGTCCTCACGTCGGGGCCGCCTGGTGGTGGCTGCTGTTCCTGCTCGCGCTCGGGCCGATCGCCGTCGGGCGCATCGACGCCGTCACCGTGCCGTTCGCGATCGTCGGGCTGCTGCTGCTCTCGTCCCGGCCGCTGGCCGCGTCCGTGCTGCTGACGGTCGCCGCGTGGGTCAAGGTGTGGCCGGCCGCCCTCGTCGTCGCCGCCGTCGTGGCCCTGCGCGGCCGGGCCCGGAGTGACGTCGTCGTGGGCGCCGTCGCGACGACCGTCACCGTCGTCGCGATCTCGCTCGTGCTCGGCAGCGGGGCCACCGTGCTCGGCTTCGTGGGGGAGCAGGCCGGCCGCGGGCTGCAGGTGGAGTCGCCCACCGCCACCGCGTGGCTGTGGCGGGCCGCCGCCGCGACGCCGGGGGCTTTCGTCTACTACGACCACCAGATCCTCACCTACCAGGTGGAGGGCGACGGCGTCGGCACCGCCGCGAGGCTCACGACCGTGCTGATGGCTCTCGTCGTGCTGCTCGTGCTGCTGCTGGGGCTGCGGGCCGTGAGGCGCGGCGCGTCGGCCGTGCACCTCCTCGCGCCGCTGTCGCTGGCCTTCGTCACGGCCCTCATCGTCACGAACAAGGTCGGCTCGCCGCAGTTCGTCTCCTGGCTCGCGCCGCCGGTGGTGCTCTGGCTCGTGCTCGCCCGGCGCGGAGGGCCGTCGGCCGCTGTGCCTGCCGCGCTGGCCGTGGGCATCGCCGCGCTCACACAGGTCATCTACCCGTGGGAGTACCAGGCCCTGCTCGGCGTCGAGCCCTGGATGCTCGTGCTGATCACGGTGCGGAACCTCGGCGAGGTCGCGCTGCTCGTCGTGGCGCTGGTGCAGCTGTGGCGGGCCGGTTCGTCGTCGCGCTCGTCGGACGCCGCCGCGTCGTGGCGGCGTCCCGGCGACGGTGCGAGTATGACCGCATGATCGTCGCCTTCTCCGTCTCTCCCAGCGGCGGCCCGTCCGCCGGATCGCTCGACCCCGAGGCGCACGGCGACTCGGTGCACGAGGCGGTGGCCGCGGCCGTCGCGGTGGTGCGCGCGTCCGGGCTGCCGAACCGCACCTCCTCGATGTTCACCGAGGTCGAGGGGGAGTGGGACGAGGTCATGGACGTCGTCAAGCGAGCGACGGAGGCGGTGGGCCGGTACGGCACTCGAGTCTCGTTGGTGCTCAAGGCCGACATCCGCCCGGGCCGCACCGGCGAGCTCGACGGCAAGGTGGAGCGCCTCGAGCGGGCGCTGGGCGAGCAGGGCTGAGCCCTCGCTCCTCGTGCCTGCCAGGCGGTAGGATCGACCTGGCCCTGTCGAATCGATTCGAACGTCAGGTGCCCGACGGACGGGCCTCGTGCCCGTCGCGCACCAGCCAGCTCGACGGAGAGTCCCTGGATCCCAGCCCGCCCCTCCGACCTCGAAGGCAGCCGCCCGTGATCGTCCTCACCACCCGCCGCAAGACCCTCGCCCTGATCGCCCTCGCACTCGGCGGGTTCGGCATCGGCTCGACCGAGTTCGTCGCCATGGGCCTGCTGCCGAACATCGCACAGGACCTGCTCCCCGGCCTCTACGCGCGGTCGTCGGACGAGGGCATCGCCCAGGCGGGCTGGCTCGTCAGCGCGTACGCGCTCGGCGTCGTCGTCGGCGCCCCGACCATCGCGGCGATGTCGTCGCACCTGCCGAAGAAGAAGCTGCTGATGGGGCTCCTCGCCCTGTTCGTCGTCGGCACGGTGCTGTCGGCGGTGCTGCCGACGTTCGGCTGGGTGCTCGGGGCGCGGTTCTTCGCGGGCCTGCCGCACGGCGCCTACTTCGGCATCGCCTCCATCGTGGCGGCCACCATCATGGGCCCCGGCAACCGGGGCAAGGGCGTCGCCCTCGTGCTCAGCGGCCTGACGATCGCGAACGTGATCGGCGTCCCGTCGATCACCGCGCTCGGACAGGCGCAGGGCTGGCGCGCCGCCTACCTCGCCGTGGCCGCGATCTTCGCGCTGACCTTCGTCGCCGTCGCGCTCGCCGTGCCGCGCATGGAGGGCGACTCGTCCGCCTCGATGCGGCGGGAGCTCAGCGCGTTCGGGAAGCCCCAGGTCTGGCTCGTCATGGGCATCGGCGCCATCGGCTTCGGCGGGTTCTTCGCCGTCTACAGCTACATCGCCAACGCGGTGACCGAGGGCGCGGGCGTCGGCGAAGGCGTCGTGCCGTGGGTGCTCGTCGGTGTCGGCGTCGGCATGACCATCGGCAACGTCATCGGCGGCTGGGCGAGCGACAAGAACCTGAAGGCCGCCCTCACCGTCGGGTTCGTCGGGCTGATCGCCGCGCTGGTCGCGTACGCGTTGCTGGTCGACGGCATCGTGGGCATCTTCGTGACCACGTTCTTCCTCGGACTCGTCAGCTCGATGATCGGGCCCTCGGTCCAATCGCGGCTGATGGAGGTGGCCGGTGAGAGCCAGGTGATCGGCGCCGCCCTCAACCACTCGTCGATGAACCTGGGCAACAGCGCGGGCGCGTACCTGGGCGGTGCCGTCATCGCCGCCGGGTTCGGCTTCGCCGCCCCGGGCTGGGTCGGCGTGGCGCTGGCGCTCGTCGGGGTCGTGCTGACCGTGGCCAGCTTCCGGCTGCAGAAGACGGGCGACGCGCGTCAGGCCGCGCTCTGCGCCGCCGCCAGCGAGGCCGACCACAAGGAGGACACCGACACGGGGTCCGTCTTCGTGGTGCAGGGGCGCTAGGGACCGACGACGACGGCCCGGCACCCTCCGGGGGGCCGGGCCGTCGTCACGTCGTGGCTAGAAGCTGGTCTGCGCGGGCATGTCGGTCTGCAGCAGGATGCCGTCCGTGATGGCGCGCTTCCGCAGGGCCACCTTGGTGCCGACGTCGTAGCCGGCCACGCGGTACTTCTCGCGGATGCGCTTGAGGTAGCTCTTCGCCGTCTCCTCGCTGATGCCGAGCTGGTAGGCCACGGCCTTGACGGGCTCGCCGCCGCCGTACAGGGCCATGACGCGACGCTCCTGCGCACTGAGCTTCGGCACCCCGCCGATCTCGGCGGCGTTGAGCGCGAGGTCGAGCTCGGCCGAGATGTACGACTCGCCCTTGGCGGCGGCCCTGATCGCCTCGACGATCATCTCGGCGTCCTCGCTCTTGACGAGGTAGCCGAGCGCCCCGGCGGCGAGGGCCTCGCGGACGACGTTCGGCTCGGAGTAGGTGCTCATCAGCACCGTCTTCACGCCGGTCGTCTTGAGGGTGTTGATCTTGAGGGAGATCGGGATGTTGTCCTTGAGGTCGAGGTCGAGCAGCACGACGTCGACGGGGAACTCGGGGTGGGTGAGCAGCTCGGGCCAGGACGCGACGGCGGCGACCATCGAGATGTCGCTGGCAGCGCCCCGGATCCACTCGCTCAGGGCGCCGAGGAGCATCTTGTGGTCGTCGACCAGGGCCAGACGGATGCGGTCGTCGGGTGTCGTCACGGGGCGGTCCTTCTTTCTGAGGAGGTGGTGTCCATGCTAGACGGACGGGTCGAGGTGCAGACAGCCCTGTCGCGGGCGGTCACGACTCGGCGGGGTTGTCGACGATGCAGTGGATGCGCAGGCGGAGGCTGGACTCGTGCGTCGAGGCCGAGTACTCGCCCACGCGCTCGAGGGCGCTCCACGTCGCGGGGGTGACCCGGTTGCGCCGGATGCCGGTCGTCGAGACGACGATCGGGACCTCGACGCTCCGGCCGGCCAGGGAGGCGATCGACTGGGTGACGGCGGCCACGGGGCCGAGGGTCAGTGTGATCGCCGCGCTCGGTGCCCTCGTCTTCGAGTCGCCGAGGAGGAGCCACACGGCCTGCAGGAGTCCGTCGCGCTGCGTCGGCGCGAGCAGCCCGGCGAGCGACGACGGGTCGACGAGCGTCACCGAGCGCCCGAGGTACTCGGACTCGGTGACGGCGTGGTGCAGCCAGGTCTCGCGGCGGCCCTCGATGAGGTGCAGCCGCAGCTCGGTCGCGAGCGACGCGGCCTGCGAGGCGACCTTGGGCGCGAGGGGGAGGGGCACGTCGCCCCCGGCGACGCCGTCGAGCAGCTTCTCGGCGGCGAGGTCGAGGCGGGCGAGCTCGTCGCTCGCGAGCATCCCCACCGCGAAGCGGGGCTGCGAGACGTTGCTCTGGACCAGCACGCGGTCGAGCTCGACCTGGACCATCCGCCGGAACCGCTGCACCACCGAGACGGCGACGGCGCTCGGCAGCACGGCGAGCGCGACGATCGAGATCTGCTGCGGCACGGAGTCGGCGGTGAGGGGGGTCGAGGCCACGACCATGACCACGAAGCCCACGAGGAGCACCCCGACGGCGACCACGATCTCGCGGGCCGGCCGCAGGGTGACGACGGGCAGCAGCCCGAAGCCGACCGCGACGCTCGCCGTGGCGTAGGCGCCGACGTCGTGCAGCGGCCAGATCGCGATGAAGTCGAGCACGACGACGACGATCATGATGCCGCCGATGACGGCGAAGACCCCGCCGGTGAGGCGCTCGCCCCGGATCGTCACGAGCGCAGCCGTGCCGACGAACGCGGCGATGTAGAGGAGCCACGCGACGAGGGCGGGCGCGACCATCGGGTAGTCGGACAGGTGGCTGAGGAAGAAGACGAGCCCGTAGACCGCCTGCACGGCGGCGACGACGGCCGCGCCGATCCCCAGGTAGCCGGTGCCGAGGGTCGCGCCGGCGGCACGGGCCTGGCGCAGGGAGCGCGCCCCCGTCGAGCCGATCGGCAGGCCGCGGGCGGCCCGCCGCCCACGCTGCACCCCGAGGGTGTTCTCGTCGATGCTCATCGGGGCGCCTCCAGGACGACGGTGGTGCCGGAGCCCGGCGACGAGAAGAGCCGGGCGCTGCCGCCCACCTCGCGCAGGCGGCCGACGACGGACTCCTTGAAGCCGAGGCGCTCCTCGCTCACGCCGTTCAGCTCGAAGCCGACGCCGGCGTCGGTCACCATCGCGCGGACCATGGAGTCGTCGTGGATGATCGTGACGTGCGCCTCGGTGACGCCGGCGTGGCGCCGCACGTTCTCGAGGCACTCGGCGAGGGCGAGCAGGAACGCGTCGAGCACGTGCGTCGGCAGCAGCACCTGGCCGGTGCCGTGCCAGCTCACCTCGAGGCCCATGCGCCCGAAGCGCTGCTTGACCGACTCGAGGGTCTGCCCGAGGGGCGACTCCTCGACGGTCTCGAGGGTGTACTCGCCCGACGCCTGTGGCTGGGGCGTCCCGCCGAGGCGGAGGTGACGCAGCAGGCGCGCGTCCTCCGCCGCCTGCGCCTGCAGCGCCTCGGGGGTGACGCCCACGCCCGAGTGGGCGAGGAGGGTCAGGGTCGCGAGGACGGTGTCGTGCAGGAGGCGCGCGCCCTGCCGGCGCTGCGCCTCCGTCTCGCTCGCCTGGCGCTCGGCACGGTGCGCGTTGCCGATGCTGTAGATGCGACGGGCGGCGAGTGGGACGGCGCGGCCGAGCCAGACGCCGACCACGAAGACGAGGACCCAGCCGAGCACGACGGCCGCGACGGGGAAGGTGAGGACGGATCCCGTGGCGAGCGAGACGCACGCGACGGAGACGGCGAACGCGACGACGGCGGTGACGACGCGGATGCGGCTCGTGGACAGGACGAACGCGAACGACGCGTTGGCGCCTCCTGCGAGGGGGATGACCGCCGTCGCGACGGCCGCGTCGGCCGGCGCCCCGAACGGGAGCAGGGCCACGACCGTGGCGGCGAGGCCGGCGGCCATGCCGCCGAGCACGGCCCAGCGCGAGCCCGACCGGCCGACGACGACCAGTGCCGCGACGAGGACGGCCACGAGCACGGCCACGAGGGCGAGGTGAGCTGGCTCGGTCACGCCCGGGAACGCCAGGGCCACGAGCGACACCCCGGCGCAGGCGATGCCCAGGGTGCGCGTGGTGGAGCTCAGGAGCCGATCGCGTTCCTGGGCGAATATGTCCATGGTGATCCAACGGGTACGGACGACGTGGTGCGTGTCTGTCGGGTGACAGCGACCCCTCATGTTTCCACATGTGCAGGCCCTGTGAGGCGCACAGGCGTGCGCGACGCGCCGGGGACACGTGGATCGCTCGTGTCGCGGGCAGGCGCGGAACGGGGGACGTGTCGGCCGTTCGGGGGACCGCCCAGGGGACGCCTCGACCGGGCGGGGCGCCGGGTCAGCTCGCCAGCAGGCGGCGGAGGTGGTGGCCGACCGCGTCGTCCTCGATGAGGAAGCCGTCGTGTCCGTACTCGCTGGTGATCACGACGGCCTCGCCGTCGTCGAGGCCGTTCGGCAGGTGCCGGGCGATCGCCTGCTGGTCGCGGGCGGGGAAGAGCCGATCGCTGTCGACCCCGAGCACGAGCGTGCGCGCCGTGACCCGTGCGAGCGCCTCCTCGACGCCGCCTCGGTCTCGGCCGACGTCGTGGGAGTTCATCGCCCCCAGCAGGGCGACGTAGCTGCCGGCGTCGAAGCGGCGCGTGAACTTCGCGCCGTGGAAGTCGAGCCAGCTCTCGACCTGGAACCGGCCGGGGCCGCCCAAGGGAGAGATGTCGCTCTGCCAGGCGCGTCCGAACCGGGCCGCGAGCTCCTCCGGCGACCGGTAGTTGAGCAGCGCCATGCGGCGGGCGAGGGCGAGGCCGCGCCAGGGCCCCTCGCCGTCGACGGCGTCGTAGAAGTCGCCGCCCGCGAAGGCCGCGTCCATCCGGATCGCCTCGGTCTGGACCGTGTTGAGGGCGATCTGGTCGGCGCTCGCCAGGGGCGGGGCCGCCAGCACGGCGAGCCGCTCGACCCGGTCGGGGTGCGTCACGCCCCACTCGAGGGCGTGCATGCCCCCCATCGAGCCGCCGACGACGGCAGCCCACCGCTCGATGCCGAGAGCATCCGAGAAGGCCGCCTGGGCGGCGACCTGGTCGCGGATCGTCAGATGCGGGAACCGCGAGCCCCACTCGACGGCGTCGGGGCCGAACGACGAGGGGCCGGTGCTGCCCTGGCAGCCGCCGAGCATGTTGGGCGCGACGACGAACCAGCGGTCGGTGTCGACGGCGAGACCGGGGCCCACGACGCCGCCCCACCAGCCCGCGGTGCGGTGGCCGGGGCCCGCCTGGCCCACGACGTGGCTGTCGCCCGTCAGCGCGTGCAGCAGCAGCACGGCGTTGTCGCGGGCGGGGGAGAGCTCGCCCCAGGTCTCGTAGGCGATGCGGACGCGGTCGAGGGTCGTGCCGCTCTCGAGGTCGAGCCGGTCGAGCGCTGTGAACGCGCGGTCGCCCGGATCGTCGCCGTCGCGCCACGCCCCGGTGACGGGCGGGCGGGCCAGCATCGCGAGGCGGGTGCGCTCGCTGACGACGCTCGACGGGACGGTGTCCTCGGGGGTGCTCTGCCAGTCCATGTGCTGCCATCCTGCTCGACCCGGGGAGGGGCGGTCCGTTTGTTACGTCCGCCGCGTCTCCCCGGTGCGACCTCAGGAGGTGCGCAGCGCCTCCTGCGTGACGGCGCGGGCGGCGGCGAAGCCGGCCTCGAGGTCGGCCTTCAGGTCGTCCACGTTCTCGAGGCCGACCGAGAGCCGGACGAGCCCGGGCGTCACGCCCGTCGTGAGCTGCTGCTCGGGGGTCAGCTGCGAGTGCGTCGTCGAGGCGGGGTGGATGACGAGGCTCCGCACGTCGCCGATGTTCGCGAGGTGGCTGAAGAGGCGCAGCCCGTCGACGAGGGCCCGGCCGGCGTCCACGCCGCCCTTGAGCTCGAACGACAGCACGGCGCCGACGCCGCGCGGGGCGTACTTGTTGGCGGCGGCGTACCAGGGGCTGGTCGGCAGCCCGGCGTACCAGACCGCGGCGACGTCGTCCCGCGCGTCGAGCCACTCGGCGATCTCCTGGGCGTTCTGCACGTGGCGCTCGATGCGGAGGCTCAGCGTCTCGATGCCCTGGATCAGCGAGAAGGCGCTGTCGGCGCTGTTCGACGCGCCCAGGTCGCGGAGCAGCTGCACCCGGGCCTTTATCACGTAGGCGAGGGCGTCGCCCACCGCCTGCGTGTAGACGGCGCCGTGGTACGACGGGTCGGGCTGGGTGAGCCCGGGGAACCGCTCGGCGTCGGCGCTCCAGGGGAACCTGCCGCCGTCGACGATGAAGCCGCCGATCACGGTGCCGTGCCCGCCGAGGAACTTCGTGGCCGAGTGCACGACGATGTCGGCCCCGTGCTCGATCGGGCGGATCAGGTAGGGCGTCGCGATCGTGTTGTCGACGATCAGGGGCACGCCCTCGGCGTGGGCGACGTCGGCGACCTTCTCGATGTCGAGGACGTTGATCTTCGGGTTGCCGATCGTCTCGGCGAAGAAGAGCTTCGTGTTCGGGCGGACGGCGCGGCGCCACTCGTCCGCGTCGTCCTGGTCCTCGACGAAGGTGGTCTCGATGCCGAGCTTCGCGAGCGTGTAGCGGAACAGGTTGTACGTGCCGCCGTAGATCGACGACGACGAGACGATGTGGTCGCCGGCCTCGGCGAGGTTGAGCACGGCGAAGGTCGACGCGGCCTGGCCGGACGCGACGAGCAGCGCGCCGACGCCGCCCTCGAGCGCGGCGATGCGCTGCTCGACCACGTCGTGGGTCGGGTTCATGATGCGCGAGTAGATGTTGCCGTTCTCGGCGAGGGCGAAGAGGTCCTGCGCGTGCTGCGAGTCGCGGAACACGTACGAGGTCGTCTTGTAGATCGGCGTCGCCCTGGCGTGGGTCGTCGGGTCGGGTCGTGCCCCGGCGTGGATCTGCTGGGTCTCGAACTTCCAGTCGGGCGTCTCTGCGCTCATGGTGTGCTCCTCGTCCGGGTCGGGGGTGGTGCGGCTGCGGGCCACGGTACGGAGGCGCGGGGCGGGTGTCCACGGGGACGGACTCGCGGCGTAACGGGCGACGTCGGTCCGCCGCGCTAGCGTGGGCGACGGCCGCAGGCAGGACGCGACGGTCACCACGGACGAGAACGAACGAACGACGAGGACGGCACATGGCGAAGCGGGCACTGGTCACGGGAGCGAGCTCGGGCATCGGCGCGGCGACGGTCCGGCTGTTCCGGGCACGGGGCTGGGACGTGCTCGCGGTCGCCCGACGCGAGGACCGCCTCCGGGCGCTCGCCGACGAGACCGGGGCGAACTGGTTCCGGGCCGACGTCACGAGCGACAACGACGTCGCGGCCCTGCGCGCGCACGTCGACGAGACCGGCCCGCTGCATGTTCTGGTCAACAACGCCGGCGGCGCCTTCGGCCTCGACTCGGTCGAGCACGGTTCGGTCGACGACTGGCGGCGCATGTTCGAGGTCAACGTGCTCGGCACGAAGCGCGCCGTGTCGGCGCTGCTGCCGGCGCTGAGGCGAGGGGCCGAGGAGGCGGGCGGCGCGGACGTCGTGACGGTCACCTCCATCGCGGGCCACGTCGCGTACGAGGGCGGCGGCGGGTACAACGCGTCGAAGTTCGCCGAGCACGCGCTCGTCGCAGTGCTCCGCCTCGAGCTCGCGGGGGAGCCGATCCGGGTGGTGGAGATCGCTCCGGGGATGGTGCACACGGAGGAGTTCTCGCTGGTCCGCTTCGGCGGCGACCAGGCGCGGGCCGACGCCGTCTACTCGGCGGTGGAGGCGCCGCTCGTCGCCGAGGACGTCGCGGAGTCGATCGTGCACTCGGTCGAGCTGCCCGCCCACGTCAACCTCGACCTCGTGACGATCAAGCCGGTCGCCCAGGCCGCGCCCCACAAGATCGCGAAGGGGCCGCTGCGCGTCAGTCGCGACTGAGGTCGGGGCCCACGCCCGTCTCGGGGCCGGTGCCCGCGGGGCGGTCGGTGCCTGCGTCGCGGTCGAGAGCCGGGTCGGCGTCGTCCTCGCGACCGGCCGTGCGCAGCAGGTCGGCGAGGTCGCCCTCGACGAGTCCTCGGATGCGCTCGTCCCGCCCGTCGTCGTAGCCCGGCGCGGGCGACGCCGCCCAGCCGAGCCGGTCGACCACGGTGCTGCCGACGTCGTCCCAGGCGCGCGACCGGGCCGCCTCCACGACGCCGCCGACGAACGCGTCGTCGTCGCGCCTCCGCGTCAGCTCGGCGGCGAGCGCCTTGGCGGTCGCCTCGCGGAGCTTCAGCGCCCCGGCGTCGTCGGTGCGGTAGTCGAACTGGTGCCGCGACTGGCCGTACGCGCGGCCGGTCTGGCGACGCAGGCGCCGCACGCGGGCGGCCCCGGCGAGCTGCTGCTCGGCCAGGCGCTCCATGTCGTCGCGGACGACCTGGGTGGCCACGACCTCGTCGAAGGGCAGCGCCTCCTGCAGCGCTCGCCGGATGACGTGGTTGGTGGCCGAGACCACGAGGGCCGAGCGGATGATCAGGAGGCCCTCGTCGACCGATCGCTCGAGGGCGGACCGCTCGGCGCGGCGGCGCTGGCCGGGACCGTGGGGCACGGGTGACCTCCTGGGGCTGGATCGGGACGGGACCAGGCTAACGACGTCGGGTCGACCGCGGCCGATGCTCGGTCCCCGCGTCCGGCCGTCGGCGACGCTTCCCAGCTGTGGGACGACGCGCCCGGTCGACGAGGGTGACGCGTCCCCAGTTCGGGTGGTTGTCGAGCACACCCTGAGGGGCTATCTGGGGTACGCCCTGTCTGAGCGGTGCCTCAGCGTCCGGGGGACACGCGGTCGGCAGAAGTGCCGACCCTCGATCGGGGGACCGGGAGCCGCGAGCATCAGCGTCCGGGCCGATATCGACCACAGGCGGCGGCGCCGCACAGGCTGCAGTCGCTGCCGCGTCGGTAGTGCTCGTGGGCCGCCTCGTCGTGGCCGCATCTGCACACTGGCTGGTATCGGGGGGTCTCGTCGGCCATGTGCGACACCTGTCGTTCGAGTTGGGCTGAGCAGGGCCTCGTCGCCACCTGCCGGGCCCCGTCGGTCGGGATCGACGACGCCTGCGGCAGATCGTAGTCGGACGACGGCCGGGGGCGTCGGGGCGCACCACCCGGACGGGGGGACACCGCGGGTCGGCGGCGACGGCGCGGAGGACCGCCGCCGGAGGGTGACCGGGGGGCGACGGAGGCCGGGTGCCCCCCATCAGGGGGCAGGCGCCGTGAGAGACGCCAGACCTATGGTTCTCACGACCCCCGGCGGGGCCCGACCCGAATCGGCCCCGCCGCACGACGGACGGCCCGACCCGAATCGGCCGTCCGCCCGGGGGCCCGCCTACCCGAGGCGAGGCCTCCGTCCCGAGTGATCCCTCGTCGCCGCGCGGATCGCGTCGGTCCGTGGCGCCTCCCCGCGCCGCGGTCCGGCGCGCCCCGACGCGTCCGCCTACCCCAGAGGACCCGACCCTTGCGCTCCACGCCGCACGTCCCCGCAATCCCCTCCCTCCCCGCCGTCCCCCGCATCTCGATCGTCGTCCCCGCCCGCAACGAGGCCCGCAACCTCGAGACCGTCCTCCCCACCCTGCCGGCCGTGCACGAGGTGATCCTCGTCGACGGCAACTCGGTCGACGACACCGTCGCGGCGGCTCGCCGGGTCATGCCCGACATCGTCGTGCTGACCGAGACCCGCCGGGGCAAGGGCGCGGCCCTTGCCCGCGGCTTCGAGGCCGCCACCGGCGACGTCGTCGTGATGTTCGACGCGGACGGCTCCGCCGACGCCGCGGAGATCCCTCGTTTCGTCGACGCCCTGCTCGCCGGCGCGGACGTCGCCAAGGGCAGCCGGTTCGTCCCCGGCGGCGGGAGCGACGACATCACTGGAGTCCGCCGCCTCGGCAACTGGTTCCTCAACACCGTGACGAACGTCCTGCTCGGCACCCGGTACACCGACCTCTGCTACGGCTACAACGCCTTCTGGGCCCACGTCGTGCCGGTGCTCGACCTCGTGCCGAGCAGTGCGCCCGCGCCGGCCGACGGCCGCATGCTCTGGGGCGACGGCTTCGAGATCGAGACGATCATCAACTGCCGCGTCGCCACCGCCGGCCTGCGGGTCGCCGAGGTCCCGAGCGTCGAGCTGCCCCGCATCCACGGCGAGAGCAACCTCGACGCCGTCAGCGACGGGCTCCGCGTCCTGCGCACGATCCTCGCCGAGCGGGGGCGCGGGCGTGCCGTCCGCCTGCCGGCCCTCTCCGCCACACCCGTCACCGCCGTGGTCCCGACCCCGACCCCGACCCCCGCAGCCGCGGCCGTCGTCGACGCCGTGGGCGCCACCGCCCCCTCCTCCGCCAGGATCGTCGCGTGAACGGCTGGACGCAGCGCGTCAGCGTCGTCGTGTGCGCCTACACGACGCGCCGCTGGGACGACCTCCAGGCGTCGATCGAGTCCGTGCGGGCCCAGCCCGAGGCGGACGAGATCGTCCTCGTGGTCGACCACGCTCCCGAGCTCCTCGCCCTCGCCCGGGCCCGCTGGGACGACGTCGTGATCGTCGAGAACGCCCAGCGGCGCGGCCTCTCCGGGGCCCGCAACACCGGCGTCCTCGAAGCCTCGGGCGACGTCGTCGCGTTCGTCGACGACGACGCCGTCGCCGAGCCCGACTGGGTCCGCCTGCTCGTCGAGCCCTTCGTCGACCTCGACGTCGTGGGCGTCGGCGGCCGTGCCGAGCCGGTCTGGCCCGCGGGAGGCCGCCGCTTCTACAGCGACGAGCTGCTCTGGGTCGTGGGCTGCAGCTACGCCGGCCTGCCCGAGGGGGACGCCGACGTCCGCAACGTGCTCGGCTGCACGATGGCGTTCCGCCGCTGGGACCTCGTCCAGGCGGGCGGCTTCGACCTCGACACCGGTCGCGTCGGGCGCATCCCGCTCGGCTGCGAGGAGACCCAGCTCTGCATCCGCCTCCGCCAGGACGACCCCGACGCGCGCATCGTGCTCCGTCCTGCGGCCCTCGTGCAGCACCGGGTGACGCCCGACCGTGTGACGTGGTCGTACCTCCTGCGCCGCGGGTTCTTCGAGGGCGTGTCGAAGGCCGCCCTCTCCCGCGAGCTCGGCCGGGAGGACTCGCTGTCGACCGAGTCGCACTACCTCTCGCGCACCCTGCCCGGCGCCGTGCTGCGCGAGCTCGGCCTCGTGGGCCGCGGCGGGCTGCGTCGTGCGGCCGCGATCGTCGCCTGCGTGGCGGCCACCGTGGCCGGCTACGTCCTCGGCACGGTCGCGGGTGCACGCCTCGGAGGCGCGGGCTCGATCGCCGAGACCGCCGACCTCCTCGAGCGGGCCGGCCGGTGAGCCCGGCGCCCCTCGTCGGCGCGGCCCCGGCGGGCGTCGCTCCTCGTCCCGCCCAGGAGGCGCCTCCCCGGCCGTCCGTCGGACGTCGCGTCACGCGCGACTCCCTCTGGATCCTCAGCGGCTACGCCGTCACCTCCGGCGCCGGCTTCGTCTTCTGGATCGTCGCGGCCCGCACCGTCTCGCCCGAGCGCCTCGGCGTCGACACGGCCGTCTACTCGGCCGTGACGGCCGCCGCGGCCATCGCGTCGAGCGGGGTCGGCAACGCGCTGCTCGTCACGATCTCGAGCGACGGCCGGCACGGGGCCTCGGCCTTGCGGCTGGGGCTGGCGATCGCGGCCCTCGTGGCGCTGCTCGCCGGCCTCGGGGCAGGGCTCGGGGTCGCGGCCCTCGTCGACCCGGGCGCTTCGCCGGTCGCGACCGTCGTGGCCGTGGCCCTGGCGGTCGTCGTCTGGACCGCCTTCGTCCTCAAGGACCCGGTGCTCACGGCCCTCGGCGCGGCCAAGTGGCTGCTCCTCCTGAACGGCCCGGTCAACGTCGCGAAGCTCGCGGTGCTGCCGGTCGTCGTGGTGGCCCTCGGCACGCTCGGCTCGCCCATCGTGGTGGCGGCCCTGCTGCCCGCGACCGTCGCGGTCGCGATCGCGTGGGGCGTGCTCGTCCCGCGCCGCCTGGGCGTCGTGGTCGGCCACCGGGAGCCCCTCGCGCTCAGCGAGCCCGAGCGCCGGTCGTTCCGTGCCTTCGTCCTGCGCGACGGCACGGCCAACGGCCTGTACATGGGGGGCGCGCTCCTCCTGCCCTTCGTGGTCACGACCTTCGCGGGGGCCTCGGAGGGGGCCCTCTTCGCCCTCTGCTTCCAGATCGGACTCGTGCTCGACCTCGTCGTCGTCAGCGTGGGCACGTCGCTCATCGCCCACGCGTCGAGCGAGCAGGGCCTCGTCGGCGCCGTCGCGTTCCGCACCTGGCTCGTCGTGCTCGGCGTCGTCGCGGTCGCGGCCACCTGCCTCGTCGTGGCCTCGCCCCTGCTGCTGTCGATGCTCGGGCCGTTCTACGCGACCCCCGAGGGGTCGCTCGTCCTCGCCCTGCTGGCCGGCGCCTCCGTCGTCCGCACGGCCTACGAGGTGTGGGGCTCGCAGCAGCGTGCCCGACTCCGGACGACCCCCGTCCTCCTCTGCAGCGTGGCGTCCACCGCCGTGCTCGTCCCCGGGGCCGTCCTGGCCGCCGGTGCCGGGGGCGCCGTCGGCGTCGCCGTCCTCGTCCTCGGCGTCACCCTCGGCCTCGCGGTCGTCGGCGTCGTCGGCCTGGCGCGTTCGCGCCGTGTCCTGGAGGTGGCCTCGTGACCCACGGCCTGCTCACCCGCCCGATGTCCAGCCCCGTCGCGCCCGCCTGGAGCGGCGCCGTCTGGGTCGGCGAGCTGGACGCGGCGGAGGTGGCGTACACGCCCCTCGACCGCTTCCGCCTCGTCGACCACGAGGGCTACGCCACGGCGCGGTTCCTCCTCCGCCGTCGGCACACCGTGCTCGGGTTCGTCGAGGCGCCCGTCGTCGGCGGCACGGTCGACGTGGCGGTGCTCCGGGAGGGGCTCCGCGCGCTTCCCCGGGTCGAGGACGTCGCCGAGCCCGCGCGGCTGTCACGCGTCACGGTGGTCATCTGCACCCGGGACCGCCCCGACGACCTCCGGTCGGCCCTGACGAGCGTGCTCGCGCTCGACCACCCGTCCTTCGACGTCGTCGTGGTCGACAACGCGTCCCGCACCGACGACACGCGCCGCCTCGTCGAGACCGAGTTCGACGACGCCAGGGTCACCCTCGTCGCCGAGCCGCGACCCGGCATCTCGAACGCCCGGAACGCGGCCCTCCGCCACGTCACCGGCGACCTGGTCGCCTTCACCGACGACGACGTGGTCGTCGACCGGTGGTGGCTGCGGCGCCTCGAGGCAGGGTTCGCCCTCGCCCCCGACGTCGCCCTCGTCTCCGGCCTCGTGCCGAGCGGCGAGCTGCGGACGCCCGTGCAGCGTTACTTCGACGACCGGGTCTCGTGGGCCGGCAACGTCCGCACGGCCGTCTACCGCCTCGCCGAGCAGCCGCGCGACCTGCCGATGTTCCCCTTCTCGGTCGGCGAGTTCGGCACCGGCGCGAACTTCGCGCTCACCCGGGCCGCTGCCCGCGAGCTCGGCGGCTTCGACCGCGCCCTCGGCGTCGGCACGCCGACGAACGGGGGAGAGGACCTCGACGTCTTCGCCCGCACGCTGTTCGCGGGCCACGCGCTCGTCGTCGAGCCGTCAGCGTTGGTCTGGCACCGCCACCGGTCGGACGTGGCCGCCCTGCGCAAGCAGTCGGTCGGCTACGGCACCGGTCTCGGAGCCTGGCTGACGAAGGTCGCCGCTGACGGCCCCATGCGGCGGAAGGCGGCGACCCGGGCCCCTCGGGCCCTGGTGCGCCTGCTCTCCAAGGGCGGAGGGGGCCTCGCCCAGCCCGACGTGGCGGTGCCCGCCGACGGGACAGCCGCGCCCGAGGCCGTCGCCCGGGCCCGCGCCGAGGCCGTCGCGGCCGCCGAGCTCGCCCGCGAGGTGTCGCGGATCGGCTGGCTCGAGCTCGCCAGCGTGCTGCGCGGACCCGGCCTGTACCGCCGCGAGCTGCGGGCGGTCGCACGCCGCGAGGCCGAGGAGGCGGCGGCCGACGACCACGACGGCGGTCCGGCTGCCGAGGTGCGCGGGCCCCGCACCACGGCCACGAGCCCTGCTCCGGCAACGGCAACGGCAACGGTCCGCTCCGAGGCCGACGTGCGCCGTCTCGCCGCCCGTGCCGCCGTGCTCTCCGGGGCGGCCGCCCTCGTCGCCGCGCCCGGGCTGCTGCCGTCCTGGCTCCAGCTGCCCCTCGTCGCGGCAGCCGTGCTGATCGGCCCGGGAGCGGTCCTCGCGTCGTGGCTGCGCCTCCGACGCTCGGCCGCGGCCGTCGTCGTGCCCGTCACCGGGCTCTCCCTGGTCGTCCTGCTCACGACGGCGGCCGCGACGACCGCGCTGTGGTCGCCACGGCTCGTGCTCGCCGGCCTCGGGGTCGCGCTCGTCGTCGCGGGCGCCCTCCGCCTCGCGAGGCTGAGCGCCGGCAGCGGTCGCCGGGTCGCGCGGGTCGTCGGCGGGACCGCCTCGTGACCGACCTGCTCGACCGTCCCGCAGCGCCGGGCGCCCGACGGGACGAGGAGGCTCGGCGCACCGTCCCGGGACGCGTCGCCCGCACCGCTCGCGTCGCCCGCACCTCCGAGGCGGTCCGTGCGCACGTCACGCCCGCCCGCCTCCTGATGGCCGTCGCCGTGGCCCTCTGCCTCGGGTCCCTCCCCGCGATCCCCGACTCACGGCACACCACCCTCGGCCTCCTGCTCAGCACGGTGCCCGGGGTCCCGGCGTCGATCGCCCTGTCGGCCGTGGCGGCGGTCCTCGCCCTGCGGGGCCGACGTGCCTCCGACCGGGTGCTGGCGCTCGCCGTGTCGCTCGCCTGCCTGAGGCTGCCCACCGCGCTCGGCACCGCCGAGCCGATCTACGGCTGGACGTACAAGCACCTGGGGGTGATCGACTACGTCCAGCAGCACGGGTCGGTCGCCACCGGGGTGGACATCTACGGCGGCTGGCCGGGGGCCTTCAGCGCCGTCGCCTGGTTCTGCACGGTCACGGGGACCACGCCGATCGCCCTGGCCCAGTGGTTCGCCGTCCTCGTCCAGGCCTTCGCCGTCCTCGCCGTGTTCTCGCTCGCCCGGGGCCTCGGGCAGACCCACCGCCAGGCCTTCGTCGCCGCGTTCCTGGCCCAGGCGCTGGGCTGGGTGGGGCAGGACTACCTGTCGCCGCAGGCCGTCGGCTGGGTCCTCGCGCTCGGCGTGCTCGTCCTGCTCGTGCACAGCCGTCGTCGCCCGGCCCTCGGGCTGCTCGCCGTCGTGCCCTTCGCGGCCGTCGTCGTGACCCACCAGCTCACGCCGTACTGGCTCGTCCTCGCCGCGCTCGCCCTCGGCGCGCTCGGCGTCGTCCGCCCGCGCTGGCTCGGCCTCGCCTTCGGGCTCGCCGCCGGGGGCTGGCTGCTGCTGCACACGGCCGACCTCGGCTCGTCGGCGCTGTTCTCCGGGGCCGACCCGCTGGCCAACGCCCGGACGCCGCAGACCGGGGCGGGCAGCACCGGCCAGACCGTCACCTCCCTCGCTGCACGCGGCACCGCGGTGGCGCTGTGGGCGCTCGCCGGGGGCGTCGCGGGCCACGGGCTGCTGGCCGGGCGCCTCCGTCGAGGAGCATCCCGCGTCGTCGACCGTCGGCTCGACCCGCGAGCCGTGGCGCGTCGCCAGCACGTGCTCGTCGCCGCGGTGCTCGCCTTCGCGCCCTTCGGCCTGCTCGCCGGCCAGAGCTACGGGGGAGAAGCCCTCTTCCGGGTGTACCTCTACTCGCTGCCCGGCTGCGTCGTGCTCGTCGCGCCGGTGGTGACGCGCCTCCTCGTGCCGCGTGCGCCCGGCGCTCCCCGCGCCGTGGTCCCGCTCGTCGCGGCCGTGCTGGTGGTCGCCGCCGCCCTCGGCAGCGCCCAGGCCTACTACGGCGGCTGGTTCGCCAACGTCGTGCAGCCGCGCGCCGTCGAGGTCGGCAGCGAGCTGCTGCGGACCATGCCCGTCCCGTCCCGCCTCCTCAGCCCCGTCCCCGTGGGCCCCGGCCGCATGGTCGGCGACTATGTCGCCCAGGCCGCGGCCGACCCGCTCTACGACGCGAGCATGACGACCTGGGAGGGCTGGCTCGGCGAGTCGTTCGACGAGCCCGCCGTCGAGCGCGACCTCACGAGCGACCTCGTGTTCGAGGGGGAGCCCACCTACCTCCTCCTGACCCAGCAGATGCGCGACTACGGCGACCTGTACGGCCTCTACCCCGCGGGCGCCCTCGACCGGTTCGCCGACCAGCTCGACGCCGACGACCGCTGGACGAGCGTCGTCGACGACGGCGGCGTGCAGCTCTGGGTGCTCGAGGGCACCAGCCCCGCCGCCCCCGACCGACAGGACCGATCGTGACCGTCACGCAGCCCCGCCCCCGCGACGTCCCGGAGGCGCCCCGCCAGCTCCGGATGCCGCCCCTCGACCGCCTCGCCGCCTCCTGGCACGTGCTCAGCCGGCTCGGTCCGCTCGAGCTGCCGACCCGCGAGGCGCTCGTGGCGGCGCTCCGGCGCGTCGCCTCCGTCGGCCCGGACGCCCGCGTCGGGCTGCTCCCGGGCCGGCCCGGCCACTGGACCTGGGACGCGGCCCGGCTCGACGCGGCCGTGCAGCGCATGGTCGTCGTCGACGAGACCGGCGAGCTCGGCCGGCTCGACGCGTCCGCGGCGCTCTCGGCGCTCGCCGACCGGGTCGACCGCTCGCTGCCGGTGCAGTTCGTGCTCTCCGGCCAGCACCTCCTCGCCGTCTACGACCACGCCGTGGTCGACGCCCGCTTCACCGCGGCCCTGCCCGGCGCGCTGATCGACCTCGCCGCGGGCTCGGCCATGCCCGAGTGGATCACCGCGGTCGGGGCGCGACGTCCGCTCGTGTCGGCCCTCGTCGCGACCTTCGTGCGCCACCCGCGTCGTGTGCTCGATCTCGTCGCCAGCCGGGGCGCCAGCCGAGGAGGCGCCCTGGCGCCCGCGTCCCGGGCAGAGGCGCAGCACGACGCCCACGTCGACGCGGCCCGCTCCGCTCCGCCTCCGTCCGCGGGCGGCCCGGCCCCGCACCGCGTGGCCGTCGTCCGTGCGGAGGGCACCGCCGAGGCGTACCGGGCGCTCCGCCGCCGCCTCCGCGAGGTCGACCCGGCCCCGTCGTTCGCCGCCGCGGTGCTCGTGATGCTCCGCCGTGCCCTGCTCGACGAGGGGGTCGACCTCGACCCGCTGAGCGACGTCGTCTACGACGTGCGGCAGTGGCTCGACGGAGACGACCAGGTGCCCGGCAACTTCGTCACCGCCCTGCCGATCGGCGGCGGCCTGGACGCCCTCGCCGTGGAGCGGGCACTGCGGGCGACCGTGTCGTCGGGACGGCCGCTCGCCGCCCTCGCGATCGGTGCCGTACGCGAGACGCTGAGGCCGCGCCGATCCGCCTCGGCGACGGCATCCGGCGGACCAGGACCCTTCCCGGCCCGTCCCGGCAGCGTCCCCGCGCGCGTCTCGCTCAGCTCGGTCGGCGTCGTCCGCTCGATCCAGCGCCTGCCGTGGGTCCGCGACGGCCGCCCCGCCGAGGCGGCGTACGCCGTCGACCCGGTCGGCCCCGGCGCGGTCAGCGTGCAGCTGCTCGTCGTCGACGGGGTGGTGCAGGTGACCGTCGCGCTCGGGGCGGGCGCCCCGTCGCCCGAGGTCGTCGAGCGGGCCGCGCGGCGGGTGCTGACCGAGCCGGTCGCGCTGCTCGACGCCCTGGGGGTCGGCACGGCGGACCAGGCGTCGTGAGTCGACACGCCGGCCGCGGGGACGACGGCCCGGTCGGCCGCCGAGTCGCCCGACACGCGGGCCGCCTCGCGGCGCGCCCTGCCGTGGTCGCGGGCGTCGTCGCCGGCGGCTCGGGGGTGCTCGCCCTCGTCCTGGTGGGCGCCTCCGTCGTCGTGCCGGTCGTGCGCGCCGCGACCGGCAGCGAGGCCCCGCTCGGCGACGCGGCCTGGACCGAGGAGTTCGACGGCCCGGCGGGTGCATCGCCCGACGCCGCGTCGTGGACGGCGCAGACCGGCGCGGGCGGCTGGGGCAACGACGAGCTGCAGACGTACACGGCCGACGCGGCCGTGCTCGACGGCGACGGGCACCTCGTCGTCACCGCGACCGTCGGTGCTGACGGCTCGGCCACGTCGGGACGGATCACGACCCAGACGAAGCGGTCGTTCGGGGCCGGCACGGTCGCGGCGCGCATCCGGCTGCCCGACGGCACCGGCCTGCTGCCTGCCTTCTGGTTGCTCGGCGACTCGGTCGACACCATCGGCTGGCCGGCTGCCGGCGAGGTCGACGTCGTCGAGACCCCGTTCTCGACCGGCACCTCGACGCACCTGCTGCACGGCGGCACGCTCACGGCGCCCACGACCGACGCGCAGGCCGGGGGAGACGCGTTCCACGACGTCCCCCTCTCCGACGACTTCCACGTCTTCGCGGTGACGCGCACCGCCGACGCCGTCACCTGGACGATCGACGACGAGGAGGTGCAGCTCGTCGACCGCGCGTCCGCGCCGGACGGGCTGCGGTGGGTGTTCACGCAGCCGTTCCACGTGCTGTTCTCCCTCGCCGTCGGCGGCCGCTGGCCGGGCTCGCCCGACGAGACGACGCCCGCTGAGAGCCGCATGGTCGTCGACTGGGTGCGCGCGACGGAGGGGTAGCTAGCGTGGCGTCATGACCGCCTCCCCGCGCGACGCCTCCCCGGTGTCCGCCACCGCGCCTCCTCTGCTCCGTCGCCCCTTCGTGCGTCAGCACTGGGGCGGCCTGGCGTTCGCGCACTGGCGGGTGGAGCCCGAGCGGGTCGCGCCGCTGCTGCCGCCGGGCACCCGGCCCGACGTCCACGACGGGTCGACCTGGGTGGGGCTCATCCCGTTCCGCCTCTCGGGCAGCGCGTTCGGGCCGATGCCGGCCGTGCCGTGGGCGGGCTCGTTCCTCGAGACGAACGTGCGGCTCTACTCGGTCGACGACCTCGGCCGTCGCGGCGTCGTGTTCCGCACCCTCGAGGCGCAGAAGCTGCTGCCGGTGCTCGGCGCGCAGGCCGGCCTCGGCCTGCCCTACCGCTGGGCGTCGATGAGCAAGCGCGAACGAGGAGGCGTCGTCGAGTACGCATCCCGCCGCCACGGCCCCGGAGCGCGGCCGTCCAGCCGCCTCGCCGTCCGCCCGCTCGCCGACGAGGTGGTCGGCGACCCCCTCGCGGACTTCCTCACCGGCCGGTGGGGCATGCACGTGGCCCGCGGCGGACGCACCCGGTACTGGCCGAACGAGCACGCGTCGTGGTCGCTGCGCCGCGCCGAGCTGGTCGACCTCGACGACGAGCTCGTCGCCGACTCGGGCCTGCCCGGGGTGACCGACCGCGAGCCCGACTCGCTGCTCTGGTCGGACGGCGTCGACACGGTGTTCGCGCCTCCCGGCGGTCGGTGGGAGCAGCCCGGCCGGTGACGGGGCCCGGGCGCCGGCCGGAC
Organism: Frigoribacterium sp. CFBP 8766; assembly: GCF_014841435.1. Taxonomy (NCBI): domain Bacteria; kingdom Bacillati; phylum Actinomycetota; class Actinomycetes; order Micrococcales; family Microbacteriaceae; genus Frigoribacterium; species Frigoribacterium sp. CFBP 8766. The sequence continues at coordinate 753,117 of NZ_JACYTX010000002.1, read as the reverse complement.
CCGGACCGGTGCCGACGGTGGACTGGCGGAGGCTGACGCGTCGTGGTCAGTCGACGTTGTTGTCGGGGTGCAGCGCCTCGAGATCGACGTCGTGGTCGATGATCGCCTGGACGGCTTCCGGGCTCGCGTCGAGCGCCGCCGAGAGGTCCTCGACGGGGACGTGGGCATCGACGGCGTCCTCCAGGGCGGAGACGGCGGCCGCGGCCGCGTCGTGGACGTCCTCGGCAGAGCTGGCGAGGAACGCCTGGACTTCCTCGCGAGCGGTGACGGCGAGGGATCCTTGCTCGTCGGTGAGCGCTGCCGAGGTGAGGTCGGACGTGGGCAGCGAAGAGGAAGGGTCGCTCATGACGCTGATCCTAGAGCTCACCAGCCCGCAGAAGGCGTCGCACGACGCAGAGCGGCTCGTCGCCCCGGCACCTCAGGGCCCGACCTCCGCCGACTTCCCGCCCACCTGCCGACGAGGTCCGGGGGCCGACCGGTCGGGACGTCCCGACGCGCGACGGGCGTCGCCGAGCGCGCCCTGGCCCGGTACGGTTGCGGGATGGTCTCCTCACCCGACGCCCCGTCCGACCTCGACCCCTCGTCGGCCGGAGCGGCCTCCGTCGTGGTGGAGGACGACGTGGCGGGAGATCCCGACGCCGCTGCGCCTGCCGCAGCCGCCGCCTCCTCTGATCCCGGTCCCGCACCGTCGGGCGAGCGCGAGGTCCTGGGCTGGCTCGAGTTCGGCGAGGCAGCCCGGCACCTCGCCCGCGACGTCGTCGCCGCCGACTTCACGCCCGACGTCATCGTCGCCGTGGCCCGCGGCGGCCTCGTGCTCGCCGGCGCCATCTCGTACGCCCTCGACACGAAGATGTGCGGGTCGATCAACGTCGAGTTCTACACCGGCGTCGACGAGCGCCTGCCCGAGCCCGTCCTGCTGCCGCCGACGCTCGACGCCCCGGCCCTCGCGGGCAAGCGCGTGCTCGTCGTCGACGACGTCTCCGACTCGGGCCGCACCCTGGCCCTCGTCCGTGACCTGCTCGCCGAGGTCGCCTCCGAGGTGCGCACCGTCTGCCTCTACAGCAAGCCGCAGACCATCCTCGAGCCCGACTTCACCTGGAAGCGCACCTCCCAGTGGATCACCTTCCCCTGGAGCGCCCTGCCCCCGGTGACCCGCGACGCCGGACAGGGGGACGCCTCGTGAGCATCCACCTGGTGGGCGGCGGCTGGGCACCCGACGAGCCCGGGCTCTACGACCTCTTCGTCGCCGAGGCGGCGGCCCGCGGCCGCGCGGTCGGGCGCGACGTCCCGCGCGTCGGCGTGCTGATCGTCGTCGCGGACGACTCGCCCTCGGAGGAGTGGCGCACCGGGTTCCCCGCCCTCATCGCGTCCGGCGGCCGCTGCGAGGTCGTCACGACCGTCGTCGAGGCAGGCGACGTCTTCGACACCCGGGTGCTCAGCGACGTCGACGGCCTCGTCGTCGGCGGCGGGCTGACGCCGGCCTACCTCGAGGCGGTGGCTCCGCTGGTCGACCAGGTGCGCCTCCTCGTCAGCGACGGCCTGCCTTACGTCGGGTTCTCGGCCGGTGCCGCGATCGCGGCCGACCGGGCCCTGCTCGGCGGCTGGCTGATCGGCGACGTCCCCGTCTGCCCCCAGGACGCCGCGGAGGACCTCGACGAGGTCGAGCTCGGCGAGGGCCTCGGCCTCGTCGACCTCGCCGTCGACGTGCACGCCGCCCAGTGGGGCACGCTCACGCGCCTGGTCGCCGCGACCGAGGCGGGCATGGTCCGAGGAGGCGTCGCGATCGACGAGCACACCGCCCTCGTCGTCGGGGAGGGCGCGCTGACCGTGCTCGGCCGCGGCAGCGTCTGGCGCGTCGAGCCGCAGGTCGACGAGCAGGGCGACGTCGTCGGCGTCTCCGTCGGCTCGCTGGGCGCGGAGTGATCGCGCGTCCGCTCGCCGACCTGGTGCACCCGAGCTGGGCCGAGGCGCTCGTGCCCGTCGCACCGCTCGTCGCCGACATGGGCGAGTACCTCCGCGCCGAGGTGCGCGCCGGTCGCGGCTACCTGCCCGCCGGCGAGGCCGTCCTCCGCGTCTTCACGACGCCGCTCGACGAGGTGAAGGTGCTCGTCGTCGGCCAGGACCCCTACCCGACGCCCGGCCACCCGATCGGTCTCTCGTTCGCCACCGCCCCGGACGTCCGGCCCGTGCCGCGCAGCCTCGCGAACATCTACCGCGAGCTGCACGACGACCTCGGCCACCCGCCCGTCGCGCACGGCGACCTCACCTCGTGGCAGCGCAACGGGGTCATGCTGCTCAACCGCGTGCTGACGGTGCGTCCCGGCGAGGCCGGCTCGCACCGCGGCAAGGGCTGGGAGCCCGTCACCCAGCGGGCCGTCGAGGTGCTCGCGGCCCGCGGCGGACCGCTCGTGGGCCTGCTCTGGGGGCGCGACGCGGCCTCCCTGGTGCCGGTGCTCGGCGAGGTGCCGACCGTGCAGTCTGCCCACCCGAGCCCGCTCTCGGCGTCACGTGGGTTCTTCGGGTCGCGGCCGTTCAGCCGGGTCGACGAGCTGCTCGTCCAGCAGGGCGGCACGCCCGTCGACTGGCGCCTGCCCGACCGACCCTGAGGCCGCCTGCGCGATTCAGGAACCCTCGGGCCGTGAGTCCTGCACCGTGCATGGTTCAGGACTCGAGTTTCCCCCGTCGCGCGATCCAGGACCGATCTTCCTGAATGAGGAGGCAGCGGCGTGCCAGAGTGGGGACGTGCTCGAGGAGGAATACCAGCAGAGGCGGCAGCTGCCCCGTCGGCTCCGCCCTGCGCCGGCCCCTGAGCCCGTGTTCTCGTTCGACATCAGGCCCCTGGAGCCCGCCGACCTGCCGTACGTCCGCGAGATCCACTCCCACTACGTCGCGAACTCGAGCGTGACCTTCGACGAGAAGGCGACGACCCTGGCCGAGTGGCGGCGCAAGGCGGCCGTCGGGCAGAAGCTCGGCATGCCGTTCCTCGTGGCGGTCAGCCCGGTAGGCGAGGTGCTCGGCTACGCGCACGCGACGCCGTGGGGCGGCAAGGCCGCCTACCGGTACACGGTCGAGACGTCGATCTTCCTCCGGGCGGCGGCGACCGGCCGTGGCCTCGGCCGGGCCCTGCTGGAGGCGCTGGTCGAGGCCTGCAGGGAGGCCGGCATCCGCGAGATGATCGCGGTCATCGCCGACGCCAAGGCCGAGGCGTCGATCGCCCTGCACGCGCGGCTCGGCTTCGTCGAGGTGGGCCGGATGGGCCGGGTCGGCTTCAAGTTCGGCCGCTGGCTCGGCACGGTCACGATGCAGAAGTCGCTGAAGAAGCGTCGCCGTCGAGACTCCGCGCCGCGTACCTGAGGGCCGAGTGCCCTGCGCCTAGGCTCGGGGACGTGTTCGAACTCCACCACCTCAGCGCCCAGGAGCAGTGGGACTGGCTCCGCCGCGGCGAGGTCACACCCCGCGAGCTGACCGACCACTACCTGGCGCGCATCGACCGGCTCGACTCCGGCGCCGACGGCGTCGGCGCGTTCGTCGCGGTCGGGGCCGACGCCGCGCGCGGCCGGGCCGACGCTCTCGGGCGCGCCGGCCGCAGCACCGCCCCGCTGTGGGGCCTGCCCCTGGCCGACAAGGACCTCACCGACCGCGCCGGCCTGCCGACCGGTCTCGGCTCGCGGCTCTCCCGCGGGCGCGTCGCCGAGCAGGACTCGGAGATCTCCGCGGTGCTGGGCGAGGCCGGCGCGGTCAGCCTCGGCAAGACCGCGACGCCCGAGTTCGGCCTCACCGGCTACACGGAGCCCGTCGCCGGTCCCGTCCCGCGCAACCCCTGGCGTCGCGACCTCGGCGCGGGCGGCTCGAGCGGGGGAGCGGCGGCCGCGGTCGCCGCCGGCCTGCTGCCGTTCGCCCCCGGCTCGGACGGCGGCGGCTCGATCCGCATCCCCGCCGCCATGACCGGGCTCGTCGGCCTCAAGCCCTCGCGCGGCCGGGTGCCGGCGCAGTCGGGCATCACGAGCCTCGGCGGCCTCGCCGTCGGCGGCCCGATCGCCCGCACCGTCGCCGACGCCGCGATGCTGCTCGACGCGATGGTGTCGCCCGACGGCCGGGCACCGCGCGACCACTTCGCCCTGCGGGCGCCCGGCTCGCCCGACGGGGCGTGGCTCGGCACCGCCGTCCGCGGCGAGGGGCGCTTCCAGCTCGGGGTGCTGACGGCCAGCCCGTGGGACGACGCGTACGACGTCCGGGTCGACCCGCGCCTCCTCGGGGTGCTGCGCGACACCGCCGACCAGCTCGACGTGCTGGGGCACGGTGTGGAGGACGCGACGCTGCCCGGCTCCGACCCGGGGTCCCCGAACTACGCGGCCCTGTTCCGGACGATCTGGCAGGCCGGCGCGGCGGGCATCCCGGCCGAGACCGAGGACGACTTCGCCCTGCTCGAGCCGATGACGGCGTGGCTCGTCCGCCGGGGCCGCGAGCTCGGCGCCCGCGAGCTGGGCGCCGCCCTCGCCGGCCTCAGTGCCTTCGAGCAGAGCGTCATCGCGGCCTTCGACCGCTTCGACGCCGTGCTGACGCCGTCCCTCGCCCTGCTGCCGCCGGCTCTCGGCTGGCACGACGCCGACGACCCCGAGCGGGCCTTCGAGCAGCAGTGCCTCGTGTCGCCGTTCACCTCGTTCGTCAACGTCGCGGGCCTGCCGGCGATCACGCTGCCGGTGGCCGAGGTCGACGGGCTGCCCGCCGGCGTCCAGCTGATCGGCCGACCGGGCCGCGAGGACGTGCTGCTCGCGATCGGCGCGCAGCTCGAGCGGCGCCTGCGGTGGCAGCGGCGGCACCCCGACTGCTGGTGAGGGACGCGGTCAGGACCCGTCGAGGGTCGGCACGGACGCGATGAGCCGCTTCGTGTAGTCGTGCTGCGGTCGCCCGAGCACGTCGGCGGTGGCGCCCTGCTCGACGATGCGGCCGCCCTGCAGCACGGCCACCCGGTCGCTGAGGTGCTGCACGAGCCCCACGTCGTGCGAGACGATCAGCAGCGACAGCCCGAGGTCGTCGCGCAGCTCGGCCAGCAGGCCGAGGATCTGAGCGCGCACGGTCACGTCGAGCGCGCTCATCGGCTCGTCGCCGACCAGCAGGTCGGGGCCGTGCACGACGGCACGGGCCAGGGCGACGCGCTGGCGCTGGCCGCCGCTCAGCTCGTGCGGCCAGAGGTCGACGCCCCGCGGGTCGAGTCCGACACGGTCGAGCACCTCGGCGACCATGCGCTCGTGGTCGCCCGGCACGTGCAGCAGGCGCAGCGGCTCGGCCACGACGTCGCCGATCCGCATGCGGGGGTCGAGCGAGCTGTACGGGTCCTGCAGCACGACGCCCGTGCGGCGGCGCAGCCAGCGGAGGCGCGACGCGCGGTCGGGACGCACCTCCCGCCCGTCGAACGTCACGGTGCCGGCGGTCGGCCGGTCGAGCGCGAGCAGGAGGCGCACCAGGGTCGACTTGCCCGAGCCGGACTCGCCGATGAGGGCGACGCTCTCGCCCCGCCCGACGTCGAGGTCGGCCTCGACGAGGGCGTGCCGCACGGGCCCGGGCTGGAACGGCGACCGGCGGGGCAGCGTGAAGGTGCGCGAGAGCCCGCGGCCGCGGAGCAGCGGCCCGGCGCCCGCGCCGTCGGCGTCGTGCTGCGCGTGCGAGTCGGTCACGGTGCCCTCCAGGTCGTCGCCCGCGTGGCCTCGACGAGGCCGCGCGTCACGGGGTGGGCAGGCGAGCCGAGGAGGCGCGCGACCGGCCCGCTCTCGACCACGCGTCCCCGGGACAGGACCGCCGCCTCCTCGGCGACCTGCGCCAGCACCGCGAGGTCGTGGGTCACGAACAAGAGCGAGGCCCCGCGCTCGTCGACCAGCCGGCGGAACAGCGCGAGCACCTCGGCCTGGGTCGTCACGTCGAGCGCGGTCGTGGGCTCGTCGGCGAGCAGCACGGCCGGGCGGGCGATGAGCGCCGTCGCGATGACGGCGCGTTGCCGCTGGCCGCCCGACAGCTGGTGCGGCCACGAGTCCGCGACCGACTCGTCGAGCCCGACCTCGGCCAGGGCCTCGACGGCCCGGCGGCGCGCGTCGGCCCGGGAGACGCGGCCGTGCAGGCGCAGCGGCTCGGCCACCTGACGCCCGATGGTCATGACGGGGTCGAGGGCCGTGCGCGGGTCCTGGAACACGGCGGCGATCGTCGCTCCCCGCAACGGGGCGAGCTGCCGGTCGGAGAGGCCGACGAGCTCGCGGCCGTCGAGGCGGATGCTGCCCGTCACGACGGCCTGCGGCGGCAGCAGGCCGAGGACGGCGAGCGTCGTCATCGACTTGCCCGAGCCGGACTCGCCGATCAGGCCGAGTCGGGCGCCGTCCGCGAGGTGCAGCGAGACGCCGTCGACGACGCGGCGCCCGTCGATCGTCACGGTCAGGTCGCCGACGTCGAGGCTCACGAGGTCACTCCGGGGAAGGCGGCGGGGGAGTCGGCAGGGTCGGGCGCGGCCGCGGGCGAGGCCGGGGTGCCGGGGTCCACGGGCAGGGCGGCACGTCGCCCGCCCCCGCGGAGGCGCGGGTCGGCGGCGTCGCGCACCGCGTCGCCCAGCAGGTTCAGCGCCAGCACGGTCAGCGTGATCGCGAGCCCGGGCCAGACGATCGTCCACGGGTGCACGCCGAGGAACTTCTGGAGATCCGCGAGGAGGCGCCCCCACGAGGCCGTCTCGGCCGACGCCCCGTAGCCGAGGAACGACAGCCCCGCCTCCGCGAGGATCGACGTCGCCATCGCGAGCGACAGCTGCACGACGAAGACCGGCGCGATGTTCGGAAGCACGTGCCGCAGCAGCACCGTCGTGGTCCCGGCGCCCGACGCGCGGGCGGCGGTGACGTAGTCCTCTCGGGCGACCCGGCGGATCTCGCTGCGGGAGACGCGGGCGATCGTCACCCCGTAGCCGAGGCCGGCGGCGACCACGACGACCCCGAGCGACCCGCCGAACGCCGCGGCGAGGGCCATCGCGACCAGGATGGTGGGGAACGCGACGAGGACGTCGATGAGCACGGCGACCGACTCGCGCACGATCCGGGCGGTCAGCGAGCCGAGGGCGGCGAGGCCGAGCCCGACGACGAGCGCGAGGAGGCCGGCGGAGACGGCGACGACCACGGTGGTGCCGCTCGCCGCCATCACGTAGCTGGCGATGTCGCGGCCGACGGCGTCGGTGCCGAACAGGTGCGTTCCCGACGGGGGCAGCCAGGCCGAGTAGGGATCCGTGCGGAACGGGTCGGCCGGGGTCCAGAAGGGGCTGACCGCTGCGGCGACGGCGACGAGGGCCAGCCAGGCGACGGCCGCCGCGCCCTGGCGTCGGCGCAGCAGCGCGCGCACGAACGAGCCGCGCCTCATCGCTCGACCTCGCGCAGCCGGGGGTCGAGCCGTCGGTGGGCGACGTCGACGAGCAGCCCGACGAACAGGACGATCGCGGTGAGCGTCATCAGCTCGCCCTGGACCTTGGTGAGGTCGCGGCGGCCGACGTCGGTGACGAGCATCCGGCCGAGGCCGGGCAGCGTGAACAGCTGCTCGACGACGACGGCGCCCACCACGAGCCCGACGACCTGGAGGCCGAGCACGCTGACGACGCTGAGCATCACGTTCGGCAGGCCGTGCCGCAGGAGCGCGCGGTCGAGCGTCATGCCCTTGGCCGCAGCGGCGCGGACGTAGTCCTGGTCGAGCGCGCCGATGGCGGCCGACCGGGTGAAGCGCAGCAGCACCGCACCCTCGATGATCCCGATCGTGAGGGCAGGCAGCACGAGCGAGCGGAGCGCCCGCCCGGGGTCCTGCCAGCCGTCGAGGGGCCAGCCCTGGGTGGGCAGCCAGCCGAGCGTGACCGCGAAGAGGGCGATGAGGAGCATGCCGAGCCAGACGGCCGGCACCGCGGCGAGCAGCTGCGAGCCGACGCCGACGACGAGGCCGACGGGTCGGCGGTGCCGGGCGGCGGCCCAGACGCCGGCAGGCACGCCGATCAGGAGCCCGAAGACCAGCGAGAGCCACGCCAGCGGCAGGGTCACGCCGAGCTTCTCGGCGATCTCGTCGGCGACGGGGGTGCCCGTCACGAGCGACTCGCCGAGGTCGAGGCGCAGCAGCCCGGCCGCCCAGTCGAGGTACTGCGCGGCGATCGGCCGGTCGAGGCCGAGCTGCTCCCGCAGCGCCGCGACCTGGGCGGGCGAGCCCGTCGTGCCCGCGATCGCCTGCGCGACGTCGCCCGGCAGGAGGCGGAGCGTCGCGAAGATCAGCACGCTCGCGACCACGAGCCCCAGGGCGAAGAGGGCCGTGCGTCCGAGCAGGAAGCGGGTCACTCCGAGACGGCCAGCGCGGACAGGTCGAGGCGGGTGCTGGTGGACGACGTCGGGAAGCCCGTCACGCCGTCGCGCACGGCCGTCAGCGTCGTGGCGGTGTACAGCCACTCTGCCGGGGCGTCCTCCGACACGATCCGGGCGGCCTCGGCGAGCTTGGAGGCGGCGACGTCGGGGTCGGTCGCGGCCAGCGACTCGGCGTAGAGCTGCTGGACGGGAGCCGAGTCGTAGCCCCAGTAGTAGGTCGGGTCGGCCCAGTTCGAGAAGTCGTGGGTCTCGGCGTGGTTCACCATGCTCAGCTGGAAGTCGCGCGTGCCGCCGTCGGCGGGCGGCGCGAGCACGTCGTTGAGCCAGGTCGTGAAGTCGACCTGCTGCACCGTCAACGTGACGCCGACGTCGGCGAGCTGGGTGGTGAGCACGTCGCCGATCGCGGCGGGGTAGAAGTTCGCGTACTCGAGCGTGAGGTCGAGGTCGTCGGCGTGGCCCGCCTCCGCCAGCAGCTGCTTCGCCTGGTCGGGGTCGTAGGCGTCGACGTCCGTCAGGTCTTCGTAGCCCGGGTCGAGCTCGGGGATCGGTCCGCCCTGGTCGACGGCCGAGCCGCCGACGGCCGCGATCAGCGCGTCGTTGTCGACGGCCATCCGGATCGCCTGGCGCACCCGCGGGTCGGTGAAGGGGGCGACCGCGTTGTTGAAGGCGAGGGTGTACTTGTCGGTCGTCTGGCCCTTCTCGACCGTGATGCCGTCGACGCCGTCGAGCTGGGAGGCGAGGGTCGCGTCGACCGCCGTCTGCACGTCGAGGTCGCCCGAGAGGGTCGCGTTGATCGCGGCCGAGCCGTCCGGCACGTAGCGGAACACGACGCCGGCGACGCCGGCGGCCTCGCCCCAGTAGTCGTCGAAGCGCTCGAGGCGGAGGCTGTCGCCCTGGGTCCACGAGGCGAGCGTGAAGGGCCCGGTGCCGTTGGCGGTGGTCGAGAGGTCGTTGGTGGCCGCCTGCTCGAGCACGAGCCCGGCACGGCCGGTCAGCGCGAACAGCAGGGCCGAGTCGGGCTGCGACAGCGTGAGCACGACGGTGTCGTCGGCGGGGGAGCTGATGTCGGCGACCGACGCGAGGTCGGCGTGGCCGGCGAGCGATTCGTCGTCGGCGACCTGCTGCAGCGACCACACGACGTCGGCCGCGGTCATCGCGGCGCCGTCGTGGAACGTCACTCCGTCCTGCAGCGCGAACGTGTAGGTCAGGCCGTCCGCGCTGATCGTGTGCTCGCGGGCCAGCACGTCGACGATCTCGTTGTCCTGCGTGCGGCCGACGAGGCCCTGGTAGACGTTGTCGATCAGCACCTGGTCGAGGGCGATGCCGGAGGTGGTGCGGACGTCGAGGTCGGAGGGCTCGAGCACGAGGCCCACGGTGACCGTCGCGTCGGCGCCGCCGCGCGGGGCGTCGGAGCCGCCCGCGGTGCACCCGGCGAGCAGGGCGAGGGAGGCGGCGGCGGCGACCACGGGGACGAGGAGGCGGGAGGGGCGCATGGCGGTGGAGGTGCCTTTCGGGAGCGGTTCGGGTCGGCGTGCACCGTCGCTCGTGGCGACCTGCACGCTCCGGTCGAAGGAGGACCGTCGTCGCTTGTGGACGTCGGACCACGGCTGGCACGTCGTCGCTGCCGGACTGACGCGCCGCCCCTCGCCCCCAGGTCGCTGCCGGACCCGTGGACGTCAGAGAATCTACTACACGGGGGTCGGCCCGGCACCGGGCCGCGCGTGCGCCCGAGCGCGGGCGGTGCCTGTGCACCTGCCGCGAGGGCAGGCCGCCGAGTGGCGGATGAGGCAAGCCTCACCTACATTGGGCGGGACATGATCCTCGACTTCGCCGACCCGCCCCTCCCGTACGACGCGATCCGCGTCCTCTTCGCGGGCGACGCCTCCTCGGTCCCCACGCTCCGTGCCATGCTCGCGGCCCTGCCGATCTGCGCCCGGGGCCAGGTGTTCGTCGAGGTCGACACCGCGGCCGAGATCGAGGAGCTGCCGTCGCCCGGCCGCGTCACGGTCACCTGGCTCGCTCGCGACCGCCGATCGGGCGCGCCCGGCAGCGGACTCTCCTGCGCGTCCGGCGAGGCGGTCGAGCGTGCCGTGCGCGCGTGGCTCGCCGAGATGTACGTCGACGCCGACGCGCTGGCCGAGGCCGAGCACCTCATCTGGCTCGGGGGCCCCGAGGGCTTCGCGTGGGACCTGCGCCGCGACCTGCACGACATGGTCTCGCCCCACCAGGGCGTGCCCTCCGACCGGGGCACGACCGCCGTCTGAGCGCCCGCCTCCTCGGCTCGTGGTCGACACCTGTCGTTCGACGTCGAGGCGACTCCCGTCGACTTAGGTAAGGCATGCCTTAGGCTCGACTCGTGACGATCACGACAGAGGCCCCGCCCGAGGCCCGCCCGAAGCCCGCCCACCGCCCGTACCGGGTGCGCGTCGCGGCCCTGCAGGCCCTGAGCCCGCACTTCGTCCGCGTGACCTTCACCGGCGACGACCTCGCCGACTTCGGCGTCGACGGCCTCGACCAGCGGATCAAGCTGGTGCTGCCCCTCGAGGCCACCGGCTACGACACGTTCCCCACCGACGACTGGTGGCCCTCCTGGCGGGCGCTGCCGGCGCACGAGCAGAACGCCTTCCGCACCTACACGGCGCGCGCCGTCCGGCCGCAGCTCCGCGAGGTCGACGTCGACTTCGTCAGCCACGGCGACCAGGGGGCCGCGGCCTCCTGGCTCGCCCGCACCCGCGTCGGCGACGTGGCGATGCTCATCGGGCCCGACGCGACGAGCGGGGTCACCGGCAGCGGCGTCGAGTGGGCGCCCGGCCGTGCCTCCACCGTGATGATCGCCGGCGACGAGACCGCCGTGCCCGCCATCTCGTCCATCGTCGAGTCGCTGCCGGCCGACGCCCGGGGCTGCGTGTTCCTCGAGGTGCCGACCGCGGACGACGTGCTGCCGCTGGTGGCGCCGCCCGGCGTGACCGTGCACTGGCTGCCGCGCTCCGGCAGCGGGGCGCCGAAGGCCGACGCCGCCGCGGACGTGGCCGTCGACGCTGCCTACGGCGCGCCCCTGCAGGCCGCGGTGCGCGGTTGGACGGCCCGCTACGTGACCGCGTGGCACCGCGGCGTCGACCTGGAGGAGGTCGACATCGAGCACGACATCCTCTGGGACGTCCCGCAGGGCGAGGCGCCGCACGGCGCCGCCCTGCAGGGCGAGCTCTATGCCTGGCTGGCCGGCGAGGCCGGCGCGATCAAGGCGCTGCGACGGTTCCTCGTGAGCGAGGTCGGCGTCGACCGCCGCCAGGTCGCCTTCATGGGCTACTGGCGGCTGGGCCGCGCGGAGATGTGACCCGGGGCGGCGCGGAGGCCCGCCCTGGGGCCGCGCCGGTCAGACCTGCGGGTCGACCCCGACGATCTCGCTCGTCCTGTCCCAGAGCGCCTCGGCCAGCAGGTCGTCCTGCGCGTGCCGGTGCAGCCGGCCGTGCGGCTTCAGCTGGTCGAAGTAGGTGCCGTTCTCGACGCTGACCGAACTCGGGCCCGACAGCTGGATCAGGGGTACGGCGCCCGCGTGGGCCGAGATGCCGTAGTTGCCGTTCGAGAGAACGTTCGCCATGCGCCACATCGGCGACGACGAGCCGAACGACGTCTTGACGATGCCGGGGTGGAACGAGAACGCCTCCAGGCCGGTGCGCCGGGCGAGCTCGCGGACGAACAGGATCGTCTCGATCTTGCTCGTGCCGTACTGGCGCCAGCCGCCGAGCCAGGGCCGCTTGGCCCAGTTCAGGTCGTCGAGCCGGACGCTGCCGAACAAGTTGGCCACGCTGGCCGTCGAGACGACCCGGCCAGAGCTCTCGAGCAGCCGGGGCAGCAGGAGGCGCGTCAGCAGGAAGGGCGCCAGGTGGTTCGACTGCAGGATGCGCTCGTGCCCGTCGTGGCTGAGGCCTCGCTCGCTCACGAGGCCGCCCGCGTTGTTGGCCAGCACGTCGATGCGCGGGTACGCCTCGAGCAGCTCGTCCGCGAGGCGGCGTACGTCGTCGAGCCGGTCGTAGTCGGCCAGGAACGCCCGGCCGCCGACCTGGTCGGCGACGGCGCGGGTGCGCTCGGCGTTGCGGCCGACCACGGCCACCTGCGCGCCTCCCGCCGCGAGCTCGATCGCCGCCTCCCGGCCGATGCCGCTGCTGGCTCCGGTGATGATCACGGTGCGGGTCATCGATAGCCGCCTTCCTCGAGGCCTGCCTCGATCTCGAACCTGTTCGTCAGCGGGTCGCTGCCGGCCAGGAAGTACAGGAACGGCATCAGCATGCCGTACTTCTGCCACTGCCTCACGTGGACGGCCTCGTGCTGCAGCACGCGAGGGCCGTCGTTGTCACGGGTCAGGTAGACCCGCCCGACGCAGGTGCCGCCGCGCTTGAACGCCCACCGGGGGAGGCCCCGGCAGACGATCAGGTCGCCGACCACGCGCACCCGGCCGACACTGAGCGGCACGCCGATCGCGAGCCCGACGGCTGTCGCCCACGCGCAGCCGAGGCGCGAGACCGGCGAGTCGAGGAGGGGGTTCCTCACGGACGCCCGTAGGCGTCGAGCAGGCGCAGCCAGATCTCGCTCACCGTCGGGTAGGCGGGGACGGCGTGCCACAGGCGGTCGATCGGCACCTCGCCGACCACGGCGATCGTGGCGGCCTGGAGCAGCTCGGCGACGTCGGGCCCGACGAACGTGGCGCCCACGATGACCTTGCGGCCCTCGTCCACGACGATCCGGGCGTGCCCCTCGTAGTCGTCCGAGTGCAGGGCCGACCCGGCCACGCCGGCGAGGTCGTAGTCGACGACCTTCACGTCGATGCCCCGCTTCTCGGCGGCGTCCGCGGTGAGGCCGACGCTCGCCACCTCGGGGTCGGTGAACGTCACCTGGGGCACGGCGGCGTCGTCCGCGGTCGCGACGTGCGCGCCCCACGGCTCGGTCATCAGCTCACGGCCGAGGGCGCGGGCGGCGATGACCTCGCCGGCGGCGCGGGCCTGGTACTTGCCCTGGTGCGTGAGCAGCGCACGGTGGTTCACGTCGCCGACGCCGTAGAGCCAGTCGGTGCCGTGCACGAGCAGCGTGTCGTCGACCTGCAGCCAGTCGCCGGGCTCGATGCCGACGTTCTCGAGGCCGAGGTCGGAGGTGCGCGGCACGCGGCCCGTCGCGACGAGGATCTCGTCGGCGATCACGACGCTGCCGTCGTCGAGGGTGACCTCGACCGTGTCGTGCTCGGTGCGGAGGACGGAGGCGGGGGACGCGCCGACGCGCACGTCGACGCCTCGCTCGCTCAGGGTCTTGCCGACGAGCTCGCCGGCGAAGGGCTCCTGGCCGCCCAGCAGGCCGCTGCGGGCGATGACCGTCACGGTCGAGCCGAGGCCCTGGTAGGCGGTGGCCATCTCTAGGGCGACGACGCCGCCTCCGACGATGACGAGGCTCTGGGGAACCGTCTGGGCGCTGGTGGCCTCGCGGCTCGTCCACGGACGCGCCTCGGCCAGGCCGGGCACGTCGGGCAGCAGGGCGGTGGAGCCGGTGGCCGCGACCACGGCGTGGCGGGCCGTGTGCACGGTCCCGTCGACCGTCACCTCCTTGACGCCGGTGATGGTCGCGTGGCCGCGGAGCAGGGCGATGCCCGCGCCCTCGACCCAGTCGGCCTGCCCCGAGTCGTCCCAGCCGCTCGTGAACGAGTCGCGTCGGCGCAGCACCGCGGCGACGTCGACGTCGCCGGTCACCGCCTGGGCGGCGCCGCCCACGGACTTCGCGGCCCGGATCACCGAGGTGGAGCGGAGGAGCGCCTTCGACGGCATGCAGGCCCAGTACGAGCACTCGCCGCCGATCAGCTCGGCCTCCACGAGGGCCACCTCCAGCCCGCTGCGGGTGGCGTAGTCCGCCACGTTCTCGCCGACCGCGCCGGCTCCGATCACGATGAGGTCATAAGTCGTCATGGGTCAGACGGTAGTCCCGGTGGCCTGTCGAGCGCCGGGGGACCGCCCATCACCCGCATGAACGATCGCTGTACGGATTCTGAGTACTGGTTGACAGGGGAGGACGTCGCGGGCCCGGAGGCGTACGGTGCTGGAAAAGGCGCAGACAGCGCCGTTAGCGAGGAGGTCACCATGGGACTCGACGACAAGATCAAGAACGCCGCTCAGGACATCGCCGGCAAGGCGAAGGAGGCCATCGGAGACCGCAAGGGCGACGACAGCCTCAAGGCCGAGGGTCAGAAGGACCAGGCCGGCGCGTCCGCCAAGAAGGTCGGCGAGGACGTCAAGGACGTCTTCAAGTAGGTCGATCCGCCTCGTTCTCGAGCCCGTCTCCCCTCAGGGGGAGGCGGGCTCCTGCGTGTCAGGGGCCGGCACCGTCCGGTCTCGTCGTCGTCCGCACTGCGGAGGGCGACACGAGGAGGCGGTCAGTCGCCCTCGTACTCCGCCGTCGTCCTCGAGAGGAACGCCTCCATGCCCCGGCGCGCGTCGCCGGTCTGCATCAGCCGCACGAGCTCCGGCTGCAGCCGCGCCTCCGCGGCGGCGTCCCCCTCGCGCACCGCGAGCCGGGCGTTCGCCAGGGTCGCCTGCACGGCCAGCGGGGCCTGGGCGGCCATGCGGCGGGCGAGCTCGAGGCCGCGGGTGCGGGCCTCGCCCTCGGGGACGACCTCCTGCACGAGCCCGATGCGCCGCGCCTCCTCGGCGTCGAACAGGTCGCCGGTGAGCATCCAGCGCATGGCGTCGCCCCAGCCGACCCGGCGGGGGAGCCGGATCGTGGCCCCGCCGAACGGGAGGATCGCGCGGCTCACCTCGATCTGCCCGAAGCGGGTGCCGACCTCGGCCACGACGACGTCGCTCGCGAGGGCGAGCTCGACCCCGAGCGTGAGGCAGGTGCCCTGCACGGCGGCGACGACGGGCTTCGTGAGCTGACGCCCCTCGACCTGCCAGGGATGCAGCCCGCCCTCGGGGACGACGTCGAGCCCGTCCTCGCCGACGGCGGGGGCGACGTCGCCGAGGTCGAGGCCCGCCGTGAAGTGCTCGCCGTGGCCGACGAGCAGGCCGACCCGCAGGTCGGGATCGCGGTCGAGCAGGCCGTAGGCGAGCGAGAGCTCGCGGAGCATCCGCCGGTCGGCCGCGTTCCGCTTCTCGGGGCGGTCGAGGCCGATGAGGAGCACGTGTTCGTCGCGCTCGACGGAGACGCGGGGCCGGTCGTCGCTCACCGTGCCGTCGCTCGCCGCGCCGTCGGTCATCGGGCCAGTGCTCCGACGACGCGGAGGATCGTGCCCATGTCGTCGGCCGCGGCGGCCGCGTCGACGGGGGCGAACGAGCACAGGCCCGCACCGACGAGCGTGAAGCGTTCCTTGAGGGCGGTGATCGTGGCGATCAGGACGGCCGGGTCGAGGCCGAAGGGGACCGGCTCGAGCAGCCCGTCGAGGGTGCCGGGGTCGAGCACGTCGAGGTCGACGTGGACGTACACCTCGGTGGCGCCGGTCGCGGCGACTGCCTCGACCACCTCCTCCGGGGTGAGGTCGAGCGACGACACCGTGCGCACACGGCGGCTCTCGACCCAGGTGTCCTCGGCGTCGTCGTACGTGCGGCTCCCGGCCAGGACGATCCGGCCCGGCTCGAGGCGCCTCGCCCCGGGCCCGGCCTCGAGGGCGCCGAGCTCGTCCGTGCCGTCGCCGGTGAGGGCCCGGAGGACCATCCCGCTGAAGGCGCCGCTCTCGCTGGTGCGCGGGCTGTGCAGGTCGGGGTGGGCGTCGAACCAGACGACGGCGGTGTCGGGGCCGAGGGTGTGCTGCACGGCGGCGTACTCGACGCCGCAGTCGCCGCCCACGACGAGGGCGGGCGAGGCCTCGGCCTCGAGCTCGCGGCGGAGCGACGCGGCCACGGCCACGACCGACGAGAACCTGTGCACGCGGGTGCCGAGCGAGTCGCCGGCGCCGACCGGCACCTCGACCACGGCGGTCGACTTCGCGGGCAGGTCGCCGAGCACGGCGTACGCGCCCTCGGCGAGCCGCATCGCCCTCGACGACGGAGAACCCTGCCACTGGGGGACCACGACGAACCTCATGCGCGTGAGTCTGGCACAGGGCGGTCCGCCGAGCGCCGGGTGGCGCTCATCCCCAGGGCCTGCTCACCCGGGCCACGACACGCTCGAGCGGCCCGCGGCCGACGAAGCGGCGCCAGAGGACGGCCCAGACGATCGTGAGGACGACGGCCGCGACCAACCAGCCGAGGGGCAGGCCGTACCGTCCGCCGTCGAGGCGGTAGAGGGTGAAAAGGGGAGCCGTCAGCACGAGGTGCGCCGAGTAGATGGTGAGCGGCTGGCTCCCGACGGCGGCGAGCGGCGAGAGGCCCGTGGCGACGGCTCGTCCGGCCGCCCAGGCCGGCCGGGTGGCGAGCAGCAGCAGGCCGACGACGGCGAGGGCCGTGCCGCCCGAGCCGACGATCTCCGCCGGTGCGCCCTCGTGCGCGGCCGGGTCGAGGGCAGGCCACGAGGAGGCGCCCGGCAGCCACCGGGACCCGTAGCCGACGACCGCCGCCACGACGCCCGCGACCAGCAGGACGACCGCTGTGCCCAGGCGCCGCAGGTCGCTCCGCGCGGCGACGAGGCCGACCAGCAGGAACGGCAGCCAGACGAGCGCCGGGTACGACCCGACGAGCAGGGCGTCCTGCGCGAGCCCCACGACCCCTCCCGCGAGAGGGCTGCCGAGGGTCGTCACGGGCACCCGGTCGGCGAGCCACGGAGCGCCGACCGTGACGACCGCGGCCAGCGCGAGCAGGACGGGGCGCGGGGCGAAGAGGACGACGGCGAGCAGCGCGAACATCACGCCGTAGTACGGGAGGATGACGAGCACGTACTCGTTCCAGGCCTGCAGCACGAGGCCGAGCAGCACGAGGACCGCCGCCCGGATCAGCACGGAGCCGACGACCGGGGCGCGGCCGCCTCGGGGCGTAGGGCGTGACCCGCCCGACGAGAGGCCGAGCGAGATGCCCGCGAGGGTGGCGAACAGGATCGCCGACCGGCCGTCGAAGACCCGCTCGTCGAGCTCGGCCCGTGGCCACATGTGCGCGGCGAACATGCCGAGCACCGCCAGCCCCCGCGCGACGTCCACGGCGACGACGCGCGACGCCCCGCCGCCCGGCCGGTGCACGGCGGGAGGCGGGGCGAGGGAGCCGGAGGCGGTGGTCACGCGTCGAGGGCGCCGAGCTTCAGGGCGGCGAGCCGAGCGTCGACCTCGGTCTGCTGGTCGAGGTCCTCGAGGCCCTCGAACTGCGCGTCGAGGCTGGACGCGGCGAGCTCCTGCTGGCCGAGCACCTTGGCCTCCTCGCGTCGGACCTTGTCCTCGAAGCGGCCGATCTCGCTCGTGGGGTCGAGGACGTCCATGCTGCCGAGGGCGTCGGCGACCTGCGACTGTGCCGCCGCGGTCTTCGAGCGGGCGATCAGCTCGTTGCGCTTCGAGTCGAGCTGGTCCAGCTTCGAGCGCATCCCGGTGAGCCCTGCCTTCAGCTTGTCGACGACGACGGTCTGGGAGGCGATCGTCGGCTCGGCGTCCTTCGCCTCCTTCTCGGAGGAGATCTGCTTGCCGAGGGCGACCTTGGCGAGCGCGTCGAACTTGTCGGCGTCGGCGGCGTTGCCGGCGGTGCGGAGCTGGTCCGCCTTGTTGCTCGCCGCCAGGGCCTTCCGCTCCCAGTCGGCGGCCGCCGCGACGTCCTCCGCGTGGTCCTGCTCGAGCAGCCGGAGGTTGCCGATGGTCTGGGCCACGGCCGACTCGGCCTCGGCGATGCTGTTGGTGTAGTCGCGCACCATCTGGTCGAGCATCAGGGCAGGGTCCTCCGCCTGGTCGAGCAGGGCGTTGATGTTGGCGCGGGTCAGCTGAGCGATCCGGCCGAAGATGGACTGCTTCGCCATGGTGGTGTCCTCTCGTGGGTGGTGCGTCGGTCCCGCCGGGCGGCGCCCGCCGGGGAGTGTCGTTGTCGTCGTGGTCGTCTGGGTCGTCGTCCGGGACGGGGCGGACCGGGTCAGAAGCGCCCGCCGCCGGAGCGACGTCCGCCGCCCCCGCCGCCTCCTCCGCCGCCGAAGCCGCCGCCTCCGAAGCCGCCGCCTCCGCCGCTGCGTCCGCCGAAGCCGCCGAGGCCGCCGAGCCCGCCGCTGCCGAAGCCGCCGCCGCGCCCGCCGCCTCCGCCGCCGAGCAACCCGCCGAGGACGATCCCGGTGACGATGCCGCTCAGGTCGGCCCCGCCGCCTCGTCCTCCGCCGCCGAACGGCACGCCTTGCTGGTACGACGAGACCTCGGCCTGCGCCTCCGACGCGGCAGTTCCGGCGAGCTGCACCGCGAGGTGCGCCTCGCCGAGGGCGCGATCGCGGTCGGAGGTCGCGAGCGAGACGGACGTCGCGAGGTGCCTCTCGGCCTCGGAGAGGCGGGTGCGCGGCTGCGGACCGACCGCGCCGCGTCGGGTCTCGATGAAGTCGCGGGCGGCGCTGATCTGGCTGCGGGCGGTGAGGAGCGCCTGGTCGAGCGCGGCCTGGGCCCTGCGGTCCTTCTCGACGGCGTCGCGGAGGGCGACGAGGGCGGCGTCGATGCGGACGTTCGCGGTGTCGAGGCCGGTCAGCACGGCGAGGGGGTCGTCGGTCTGCGTCTCGCCCAGGGCGACGGCGGCGCGAGCTGCGGCGACCGCGCCGGCGACGTCGACCCCCTCGGGCACCCGGTCGTCGGGGAGCGACTCGGCCGCGGCGACGTCGCGCCGGAGGTCGGCCGAGAGCGCGGCGATCGTCGTGCCCGCGGTGCGCAGGGCCTCGGCCGCCTTGTCGACCGAGCCGACCAGCTGATCGACCTGGCCGAGCGACTGTCGTGCCGCACGCACGGACCCCACGGCCTCGCCGGTGTCGTCCCGACCGATCGCCGCGGTCGCCGTGGCGGCGGACTCGTCCGCGAAGTCGAGGAGGCGGTCGGCCTGGTCCGGGGCGTCGGCGACCGTGGCCACGGCCCTGGCCGAGTACGTCTGCTGGAGCTGCGTCAGGATTGCCCGGGCACGCTGCACCTTCTCTCGCCGGCCGGCGACCTCCCCGGGCAGCGCAGCCGCGTCGCGGGGAGCGCGCTCTTCGTCGGCACGGAGGGCGTCGAAGGCCGCGGACTGCTCGTCGAGCGAGCGTCCGGCCTCGTCGCAGAGCTGGACGATGCGCTCGGTCCACTCGCGACGCTGCTCGGGCGAGTCGGGCACGGAGTCGTCCAGCCGCTGCTGGAGCTCGAAGGCCTCCCGTGCCTGCTCCCTCGCCGTGGTCAGCGCCGCGGCGAACGGGGCGACGGCCTCGTCGCCGAACTGGGCCGCGGCGAAGCCGACCTCCTGCGCGCCGGCGGTCAGCTCGTCGTCGAGGGCGACGAGCAGGGCGGCTGCGCGGCGATCGAGCTGGGCCTGCGCCTCCTCGGCGGAGCGGAAGGCGCGTCGGCGTGCGCGGCCCCGGACGACGGCGAAGACGACGGCGCCGATCGCGGCGAGGACGACGAGCCCGACGAGCGCCCAGAGCAGCCAGGAGAGATCGGGGCCGGCGGCGTCCTGCCGGATGCCGTCCGCGAGGGCCACGGCCGCCCCTGCCCAGTCCGAGTCGCGCAGCTCGGGCTCGAGGACGTCCGACTGGAGGGCCTCCTGCTGGCCGGCGGTGATCGTCGAGCTCGAGGAGACGGAGAGGTCGTACACCCGGTCGTCGACCGCGACGCTGAGGAGGACGTCGTCCGTGCCGAGCTGGTTGCGCTCCGCCGTGGCGACGCCCCAGGCAGCGCTGTCGGCGGGGGACTCGAAGGAGTCGACGTAGACGACGAAGAGGTCGATCCCGGCGTCGGCCGAGAGCTGATCGAGGCTGTCGGTGACCTGCTGGACCTCGGCCGTCGAGAGGACTCCGGCGTCGTCGAGCACGTAGGCGCCGTCGAGGTCGACCGGCGGCGAGGCCGCGGCCGTCGTCGCGCCGAGGCCGATCACCCCCGCGGCGAGCAGTGCGGCCACGCCGGCGGTGACGGCCCTCCGCACCCCTCGTCGGTCTCGTCGACCCTTCGCGCTGACGGTCACGGTTCTCCCCTCGGTCCGGTGGCTGGAGTCTAGCCACGGGCCCCCCGACGGGGTCCGAGAGGGGGGTGTCGCGGTGGACGGGAGGAGCCGTCCCTCGTCGGGGGAGGGAGCGCGGCGGGGCGGGAGCTCAGCCGACGAAGAGCAGGACGATGGAAGCGACAGCGCAGAGGGCACCGACGCCGATCAGGATCCAGCCCACCGTGCGGAGGGCACGGCCGTCCTCGTGCGGCGCGTCGAGCCGGGGCCGCGTCGGCCGCCACGGGTCGTAGTGCACCACCAGCTCGGTCTCGACCGGGGTGTCGACGGGGTGGTCGTCGAACTCGGTCTCGTGCAGCTCGCCCGAGGAGTCCATCCACCTCGCGGTGGCCGCGTGCGCCCAGTCGGGTGCGGGGATGACGACGGCGACCGTCTCTTCCCACCGACGAGAGCGCGAGCGCATGACGGTGCCGGCGAGCAGGAAAGGCGTGCCCACGACGAACCCGAACCAGCCGAAGAGCTCCACGACGGGGGAGATCACGGTGAGGGCGTCGGACACCCCTCGATCGTACTGTGGCCGGGCCGCGTGGTCCTGCCGCCCTAGACTCGTCCCGCCCCGACGACCCCGGAGACCTGCCGACCGTGACCCGCCCCGCCGCCCTCGAGCGCGTGCCCGCCCCGCTCCTCGCCGTCGCGGCCATCGTGTCGGTCCAGTTCGGCGCCGCCCTGGCCCGCACCCACTTCGACGCCCTCGGCCCGCTCGGCGCGGCGGCGCTCCGCCTGGGCTTCGGTGCCCTCGTCCTGCTGCTCGTCTTCCGGCCGCGCGTCGGCGGCTGGTCGCGCCGTACGTGGCTCGGCGTCGTCCTGCTCGGCGTGGCCCTCGCCGGGATGAACCTGCTGATCTACCTGGCCATCGACGTGGTGCCCCTCGGCGTCGCGGTCACCCTCGAGTTCCTCGGCCCGCTCACGGTCGCCCTCGTGCAGACGCGGCGGTTCGTCGACGCGGCCTGGGCCGTTCTCGCGCTGGCGGGGGTCGTCGTGCTCGGCCTCGACTCGAGCGGTGCCACCCCGATCCTCGGCGTCCTGCTGGCACTCGGGGCG
This sequence comes from Frigoribacterium sp. CFBP 8766, assembly GCF_014841435.1. NCBI lineage: Bacteria > Bacillati > Actinomycetota > Actinomycetes > Micrococcales > Microbacteriaceae > Frigoribacterium > Frigoribacterium sp. CFBP 8766. The sequence goes on along the minus strand of NZ_JACYTX010000002.1, from coordinate 731,636 downwards.
GGCGCCTTCTGGGCGGGCTACATCGTCGCCAACGCCAGCCTCGGCCGGGGCGACGACTCGCTCGGCGGCCTCGCCGTCGCGATGACGGTCGCCGCAGTGATCGTGGTGCCGCTGGGGGCCGGGGACGCGGCCTCGGCCGTCTCGGCCGACCCGAGCCTCCTGCTCGTGTTCCTCGTCGTCGCGGTGCTGACGAGCGCCCTGCCGTACTCCCTCGAGATGGTGGCCCTGCGGCGGCTGCCGACGCGGGTGTTCGGCGTCCTGTCGAGCCTCGGCCCGGCGACGGCCGCGCTCGCGGGCCTCGTCGTGCTCGGCCAGGCACTGGGCGCGCGCGAGCTCGTGGCCCTCGCCCTCGTGACGGCCGCGAGCGTCGGCGTCACGGCCACCGCGCGCCGGCCCCGTCGCGACGGGCCGCTCGTGGAGCCGCCGCCCACCTGACGTCGTACCCCTGCGGCACCCGTTCCGCCGACGGGTGGTGAGCGGGCGGTCCTGGACTGACGAGGAGCGGTCGTGGCCGCCTGTACCCCGTTCACGGGGCTCCGCGGCGGCTTCGCGGGGTACTCTCCGGAGACCGGCCTGACCCGAGGCCGTCTGACCTGAGGAGGACATCATGGGTGCTGTTCTTGAGAGGACGTCGCGAGCGGAGGTCGTGCCCCTGGGCGACGGCTTCCACCGGGTGTCCACCCCCACCGCCGGCGTCATCGGCTTCGTGCACGAGACCGAGGGCCGCTTCGAGGTCCTGCGGGGCCGGGTCCGCTCGGCCACCCGTGCCGAGGGCGCGTACCGCACGCTCGACGTCGCCGTCATCGCGCTCACGTACAGCTGAGCCGCGACGAGCGGTCGACCGCCGGCAACGGAGCCGGGGGCCGACCGCCCACGAGCACGACTAAGGCCCCGCATCAGCGGGGCCTTCGTCGTTGCCGGCCGGTCGGCCGAGGTGGTGCGTGGTGCCCCCAGAAGGATTCGAACCTTCGCCCCTGCCTCCGGAGGGCAGTGCTCTATCCCCTGAGCTATGGGGGCCAGGGACGTCGACAAGGCTAGCAGCGATTGCACGCGGTCATGGACGTGGTCGACGGACGCGGCGACCGGACGGGAGCAGGCTGGTCCTGTGACTCCTCCCGACTCCGCGCCCGGCGCCTCCTCGTCCTCGTCCTCGTTCCGCGACCGCGTGAAGGGGGCGGCGTCGCCGAGCCCCGACGTCCGCGAGCTCGATGTCTCGTCGACGCCTGCCGACCCGATCGCGCTGTTCCTCGAGTGGCTCGACGTCGCCGTCGCCGTCGGCGTCGTCCAGCCGCACGCGTTCACGCTGTCGACGGCCTCGACGGCGTCGGGCCCCGCGGCCCGCACGCTCCTGCTCAAGGACGTCGACGACGCCTTCTGGTTCACCTCGTCGGCGCTGAGCCCGAAGGGCCGACAGATCGCCGAGGACGAGCGCGTCGCGCTCACCTTCTTCTGGGCGGCGCAGGGGCAGCAGGTCCGCGTCACCGGCTCGGCGGTCGCCGGGCCCCGCGACGTCGCGGAGCAGGACTTCCGCCACCGGCACCCCGACTCGCGTGCCGTCGCCGTCGCCGTGCCGCAGAGCACGGAGATCGACGACGTGCGCGCGGCCGACGAGGCGCTCGACCGTGCCCGCGCCGAGGTGGAGGCCGACGACGACCTCGTGCCCGACGACTGGACCGCGTACCGAGTCCTGCCGGTGTCGGTCGAGTTCTGGCAGGCCACGACGGGCCGCGACCAGGTGCGCGTGCGGTACGACCGGGTCGGCGACGACTGGCGCCGCGCCTCCCTCTGGCCGTAACGCCGCGACACACAGCTGGCCAGGGCCGTGACCGCCGACGACCATGGAGCCATGACCTCCTCCCTCGTCCGCCCCGGGTCCGCTGCCGTCGTCGCCGCGCGCCCGATGCTGGCCGTGGTCGAGGTGACGGCACACCGGCCCCACGCTCCGCGGTACCACGCGTACGTCCAGACGCTGAACGAGCGCATCGTCGAGGACGCGATCGCGCTCGGCTGGGACGCTCAGCGCTTCGCCGCGGGCGACCTCGGCGCCGCCGAGCTCCTCCGCGTCACCGACGGTGCCTCCGCGATCGTGATCGCCGGGGGAGAGGACCTCGACCCGGTCGCCTGGGGCGGACGCCGCGGCTACGAGGGCGAGGGGCGTCACGACGAGGAGGCGGACGCCGGCCAGATCGCCCTCGTGCGTCGTGCGCTCGTCCGGTCCACCCCCCTCCTCGGCATCTGCCGCGGGCACCAGGTGATCGACGTGGCGCTCGGCGGCACCCTCGTGCCGCACCTCGACGACGCCGACGGCGCCCACCGGGGCTCGGGAGCGGTCGAGAGCCTGATGGTCGACCACGACGTCGAGCTCGCCCCCGGCAGCCGCGTCGCGGCGGCGCTCGGCGGCACCACGGCCCGTGTCCGCAGCGCGCACCACCAGGCCGTCGACCGGGTCGGCGAGGGCCTGGAGGTCGTCGCCCGCACCGCCGACGGCGGGGTCGAGGCCGTGGAGCACGAGACCGCGCCGATCACGGGCGTGCAGTGGCACCCGGAAGACCGCGGCGCCGACCGGACGCAGTTGCCGCTCCTCCTGTCCCTGCTGGCGGCCCAGGCCGCAGAGGTGTCCCGCGCCGCCTGACCGCCGCCTCCCGCGCGCCGTCCCGGCGACCGCGGCTCGGCCGGTGGTCGACCGTCCCGCCGGTCTCCCCGTGCCCAGCCGGTAAGCTCGACGACCGTGACTCCCGCCGAACTCTCCACGTCCCTGCTCGCCGTCGTCGACGGGGTGCTCCAGCGTCGAGGCGTTCCCGCCGACGTCGTCGTGACGCCCGCCGACGTCGTGCTCGAGCGGCCCCGCAACCGCGACCACGGCGACTGGACCACCAACGTGGCGATGAAGTTCGCCAAGCGGGTCGGCGCCTCGCCGCGCGACCTCGCGACCGAGATCGCGGCCGAGCTGGCCGAGGTCGACGGCGTGTCCGACGTCGACGTCGCCGGCCCCGGCTTCGTCAACGTGCGGCTCGACGCGGCCGCCGCCGGCCTGCTCGCGAGGACGATCGTCGAGCAGGGGGCCGAGTTCGGCCGCGGCTCGTACTACGACGGCGTCACCATCGACCTGGAGTTCGTGTCGGCGAACCCCACGGGTCCCATCCACATGGGCGGCGTCCGCTGGGCCGCCGTCGGCGACAGCCTCGCCCGTGTCTTCGAGGCGCAGGGCGCGCGCGTCACCCGCGAGTACTACTTCAACGACCACGGCGGGCAGATCGACAGGTTCGCCCGCAGCCTCGTCGCCCGGGCGCTCGGCGAGCCGACGCCGGAGGACGGCTACGGCGGTCAGTACATCTCCGACATCGCCGACCGCGTGCTCGCGGCGACCGACGTCGACGTGCTCGCGCTCCCGCGCGACGAGGCGCAGGAGGCCTTCCGGGCCGCCGGGGTCGACTTCATGTTCGCCGACATCAAGCAGTCGCTGCACGACTTCGGCGTCGACTTCGACGTCTACTTCCACGAGAACGAGCTGCACGAGTCGAAGGCCGTCGAGCGCGCCGTCGCCCGGCTCCGCGAGCTCGGGCACATCTACGAGGCCGAGGGCGCCACCTGGCTGCGCACCACCGAGTTCGGCGACGACCGCGACCGGGTCGTCATCAAGACGGACGGCGAGGCGGCGTACATCGCGGGCGACCTCGCCTACTACCTCGACAAGCGCGAGCGCGGCTTCGAGCGCAACCTGATCATGCTCGGCGCCGACCACCACGGCTACGTCGGCCGCATGATGGCGATGTGCGCGGCGTTCGGCGACGAGCCGGGCGTCAACCTCGAGATCCTCATCGGCCAGATGGTCAACCTGCTCCGCGACGGCGAGCCGATGCGCATGTCGAAGCGCGCGGGCACCGTCGTCACGATGGAGGACCTCGTCGACGCCGTCGGCATCGACGCCGGTCGCTACTCGCTGGTGCGCAGCCCCGTGAACAGCTCGATCGACATCGACCTCGACCTCTGGACGCGGCGCACGAACGACAACCCCGTGTTCTACGTCCAGTACGCGCACGCCCGCACCCGCTCCGTGGCGCGCAACGCCGAGGCCGCCGGCGTGACGCGCGACGCGTTCGACGCCTCCCTGCTCGTCCACGAGACCGAGAGCGCCCTCCTCGGCGCCCTGGCCGAGCTGCCGCGCGTCGTCGTCCAGGCCGCCGAGCTCCGCGAGCCGCACCGGGTCGCCCGCTACGTCGAAGAACTCGCCGGCACGTACCACCGCTGGTACGACAGCTGCCGGGTGACCCCCCTCGGCGACGAGGAGGTGACCGACCTGCACCGCACGCGCCTCTGGCTCAACGACGCGGCCGGCCAGGTCATCCGCAACGGCCTGGGCCTCCTCGGCGTCTCCGCTCCCGACCGGATGTGACGACGAGATGAGCGACGTCGACGACTTCTTCGCCGAGCGGGCCGTCCCGCGCCGCCGTGCCCGGGGCGCCGCCGCCGGCCTGTTCGTGCTGGTCGGCGTTCTGGTGGTGCTCGCGATCCTCGCGGTCGTGGCCGACGTCGTGACCCGTGGCCTGGTCGAGCAGCGCGCCGCAGCCGAGATCTCGACCGCGACCGGCCTCGACGACGTGGCCGTCGACGTCCACGGCACCTCCGTGCTCTGGCAGATCGTGCACGGCTCGCTCGACGACGTGACGCTGACCTCGGGCTCGGCGGGCGACCCCGTCTCGTTCCGCCTCGACGTCAGCGACGTCCCCACCGACCTCGAGGGCACCTCCGGCGCGGTCACGGGCACGCTCTCGGCCGACTCCGCGACGGTCAGCTCGCTCGAGGGCGTCTCGTCCGCCGGCGCGACCGTGACCCTCGGCGACGGCGACGTGACCTACGCCCGCAGCTTCGACGTGCCCGTGCTCGGGTCGGTGCCCGTCGACGTGACGGCCACGCCCGCGATCGCCGACGACGGCCGTGCCCTCGACTTCACCCCGACGCGGGCGTCGCTGCCCGACACGTCCCTGTCGCTCGACCTGACCCCGTTCCTCGGCGACTTCGCCCAGCGCGTCTGCGTCGCCGAGCAGCTGCCCCCGGGCGTCGTGCTGACGTCGGTCGACGTCGAGCGGGGCCGGGTGCAGCTCGGCCTCCGGTCGGACGGGCTGCCGCTCACCTCCTCCGGCCTGGCCGCGAAGGGCAGCTGCAGCTGATGCCAGGGCGCCGGCCGCCGCAGGGCTCCGTCACGCGCGGCCGCTGTCGCTAGGCTCGTCGTCGTCCCGCCCCTCCCGATCCCCACCGAGGTCCCCGTGTCGCCCAACCCCCTCGCTCCCGACTGGCTGCTCGAGCCCGACGACGTCGACGCGCTCGACCGCTCGGTCTGGTCGCACGGCGCCCTCCGCGACGACGACGGCGTCGTCGCCGTCGCCGGCGTCCGTGCCACCGAGCTCGTCGCCCGTCACGGCAGTCCCCTCTACGTCGTCGACGAGGACGACTTCCGAGGGCGGGCCCGCGGCGCGAAGGAGGCGTTCGACCGAGAGCTCGGACGTGTCGGCACGAGCGCGATCGTCTACTACGCCGCCAAGGCCTTCCTGTCCGTCGAGGTCGCCCGCTGGGTCGCGGAGGCGGGCCTGCGCGTCGACATCTGCACCGGCGGCGAGTTCGCCGTGGCCGCGGCGGCCGGCGTCGAGCCCTCGCGCATGGCGTTCCACGGGAACAACAAGTCGCTCGCCGAGATCGACCGCACCGTCGCGGCGGGCATCGGCAACATCGTCGTCGACAACGCGGAGGAGGTGGTGCGGGTCGCCGAGGCCGCGGCTCGTCACGGCGTCGTCCAGTCCGTCCGCGTCCGCGTCAACAGCGGCGTGCACGCGTCGACGCACGACTACCTCGCCACGGCCCGCGAGGACCAGAAGTTCGGCATCACCCTCGCCGACGCACCGGCCGTGGTGGCGGACATCCGCAGCCGGCCGTCGCTGCGGCTCCTCGGCCTGCACTCCCACATCGGCTCCCAGATCTTCGGCTCGGAAGGGTTCGGCGAGGCCGCGCGCCGGCTCCTGGCCCTCCACGCCGAGCTGCTCGCCGACGGTCCCGTCCCCGAGCTCAACCTCGGCGGCGGCTTCGGCATCGCCTACACGTCGGTCGACGACGCGCGTCCCCTCGACGAGCTCGCCGCCGCGCTGGCCGACATCGTCGCGGCCGAGTGCGCGCGGCTCGGCATCCCGCTGCCCGTGGTCGCCGTCGAGCCCGGCCGGGTGATCGCCGGGCCGTCCGGCACGACCCTCTACACGGTGGGCACGGTCAAGGACGTCGCGGTCACGGTCGACGAGCAGACCGGAGAGACCGCCGTCCGTCGCTACGTCAGCGTCGACGGCGGGATGAGCGACAACGCCCGGCCGGCCCTCTACGAGGCCGACTACTCCGCGCGCGTGGTGAGCCGCGCCTCCTCGGCGGGCCCTGCCCTCGTCCGGGTCGCGGGCAAGCACTGCGAGAGCGGCGACCTCGTCGTGCTGGCCGAGTACCTGCCCGCCGACGTCGCGCCGGGCGACCTGCTCGGCGTGCCCGCGACGGGCGCGTACTGCTGGAGCCTCGCGAGCAACTACAACCACGTGGGGCGGCCCCCGGTCGTCGCGGTGCGCGACGGGGCCTCTCGGGTCATCGTCCGTGGTGAGACCGAGGCCGACCTCCTCGCCCGCGACGCCGGCCTCGACTGAGCCTCGCGGCGCACGTCTCCCGACCACCCCTGCCCCTCAGCTCACGGCGCCCCGACCGGGTCGCCTCCACAGAACGGAACACCATGGACGAATACCGCGACGTGAGGGTCGCCCTGCTGGGCGCCGGATCGGTCGGGTCGCAGGTGGCGCGCCTGCTCCTCGAGCACGCCGACGAGCTGGCGGGTCGCGCCGGCGCCGGCCTGCAGCTGGTCGGCATCGGCGTCCGCGACGTCGACGCGCCCCGCGACGTCGACCTGCCGCGCGAGCTGTTCACCACCGACCTCGAGTCGCTGATCCTCGGGGCCGACATCGTCGTCGAGCTCATGGGCGGGCTCGAGCCGGCCCGCCACCACGTGCTGCAGGCGCTGCTGTCGGGGGCCGACGTCGTCACGGGCAACAAGGCGCTCCTCGCTCACCACGGCCCCGAGCTCTTCGCGGCGGCCGAGCAGGTCGGCGCCCAGCTCTACTACGAGGCGGCCGTCGCCGGCGCCATCCCCATCATCCGACCGCTCCGCGACAGCCTCGCCGGCGACCGGATCCGCCGGATCATGGGCATCGTCAACGGCACGACCAACTTCATCCTCGACCGGATGGACACCGACGGCGACACGCTCGAGGACGCCCTGGCGACCGCGACGGCCCTCGGCTACGCCGAGGCCGACCCGACGGCCGACATCGAGGGCTTCGACGCGGCGCAGAAGGCGGCCATCCTCGCGAGCCTCGCCTTCCACACGACGGTGCCGCTCTCGGCCGTGCACCGCGAGGGCATCACGTCCGTGACGCACGAGCAGGTGCAGGCTGCGCGCAAGGCCGGCTACGTGGTCAAGATCCTGGCCATCTGCGAACGGCTCACCGACTCCGACGGCGTGGACGGCGTCAGCGCTCGCGTGTACCCCGCGCTCGTCCCGCTCGACCACCCGCTGGCGGCCGTCCACGGCGCGAAGAACGCGGTGTTCGTCGAGGCAGAGGCCGCCGGCGACCTCATGTTCTACGGCGCGGGCGCCGGGGGAGTGGAGACCGCCTCGGCGGTGCTCGGCGACCTCGTGTCCGCCGCGCGTCGACACGTCATCGGCGGCCCCGGCGTCGCCGAGTCGACCCAGGCCGACCTGGCTGTGCTGCCCATCGGCCACGTGGTCACCCGCTACCAGATCACCCTCGACGTCGCGGACCAGCCCGGCGTCCTCGCCGAGGTCGCGACGGTGCTCAGCCAGCACGGCGTCAGCGTGCACAGCGTCGAGCAGACCGGCGGGCTCGAGCCCGGTGCGTCCCGTGACGAGGAGGCGCCCCCCGCGACCGCTACCCTGATCATCGGCACGCACCGTGCCCGCGAGTCCGACCTCGCCGCCACGGTCGTCGCCCTCCGCAACACCGCGGTCGTGAACTCCGTCACGAGCGTCCTGAGAGTCGAAGGAGCCTGATGGCCCACCAGTGGCAGGGTGTCCTGCGCGAGTACGCCGACCGTCTCGACGTGACGGAGGCGACCCCGGTCGTCACCCTCGGCGAGGGCGGCACGCCCCTCATCCCGGCGCCGGCGCTGTCCGCGCGCACCGGGGCGAAGGTGTTCGTCAAGTACGAGGGCATGAACCCGACCGGCTCCTTCAAGGACCGCGGCATGACGATGGCCATCTCGAAGGCGGTCGAGCACGGCGCCAAGGCCGTCATCTGCGCGTCGACCGGCAACACGTCGGCGTCGGCCGCCGCCTACGCCGCGCACGCCGGCATCACCGCCGCGGTGCTCGTGCCCGAGGGCAAGATCGCCATGGGCAAGCTGAGCCAGGCCGTCGCCCACGACGGTCAGCTGATCCAGATCCAGGGCAACTTCGACGACTGCCTCGACATCGCACGCGACCTGGCCGAGAACTACCCGGTGCACCTCGTGAACTCGGTCAACAACGACCGCATCGAGGGCCAGAAGACGGCCGCGTTCGAGGTCGTCGACGTGCTCGGCGACGCCCCCGACTTCCACTTCCTCCCCGTGGGCAACGCCGGCAACTACACGGCCTACACCCGCGGCTACCGCGAGGACGTCGAGGCCGGTCGGTCCACGCGCCTGCCGCGGATGTTCGGCTTCCAGGCCTCCGGCTCGGCGCCGATCGTGGCGGGCGAGGTCGTGAAGCACCCCGAGACCATCGCGAGCGCGATCCGCATCGGCAACCCCGCCTCCTGGCAGCTGGCCCTCGAGGCCCGCGACCTCACGAACGGCTGGTTCGGAGCGATCACGGACGAGGCGATCCTCGCCGCGCAGAAGATCCTGGCGGCCGAGGTCGGCGTCTTCGTCGAGCCGGCGTCGGCGATCAGCGTGGCGGGCCTGCTCGAGCGCTCCGACGCGGGCGTCGTCCCGGCGGGCGCGACGGTCGTCCTCACGGTCACCGGCCACGGCCTGAAGGACCCGCAGTGGGCGCTCCGTCGCGCCGACGGCTCCGAGGTCACGCCGACGGTCGTCGAGAGCGACACCTCGCGCGTGGCCGAGGTGCTCGGGCTCGTCGCGGCCTCTGCGTGACCGAGGCGTGCTGATGACCCGAGCGGGCGACGTGCGGTCGGTGCTGGTCCGGGTGCCGGCGACCTCGGCGAACCTCGGTCCCGGTTTCGACACGCTCGGGCTCGCCGTCTCGCTCTACGACGAGCTCGTGGTCACCACGACGACGGGCTCGGGCGTCGAGGTGCACGTCGAGGGCGTCGGCGCGGGCGAGGTGCCCACCGACGAGGGCAACCTCGTCGTGCAGGCCATCGCCGCGGCCTACGCGTCCGTCGGGCAGCCGCTGCCGGGCCTCCGGCTCGAGGCCCGCAACGTGATCCCGCACGGGCGCGGCCTCGGCTCGTCGGCCGCCGCCATCGTCTCCGGCGTCGTCGCCGCCAAGGGCCTGCTGGAGGGAGTGGTCGAGTTCTCCTCCGCCGACCTGCTGCGGGTGGCCACCGAGATGGAGGGCCATCCCGACAACGTCGCCCCGGCGCTCTTCGGCGGGCTGACCATCGCGTGGATGACCTCGTCGGGCCCCGCCCACAAGCGCCTCCTCGTGCACCGGGGCGTGTCTCCCGTCGTCTTCGTGCCGGAGTCGACCCTCTCGACGAAGCTCGCGCGCAGCCTCCAGCCCGCGTCGGTGCCGCACGAGGACGCGACGTTCAACGTGTCGCGCTCCGCGCTGCTCGTGGCGGCGCTGATCCAGAGCCCCGAGCTGCTGCTCGCCGCCACGGAGGACAGGCTCCACCAGAGCTACCGGGCGAGCGCCATGCCCGAGACCGACGCGTTGATCTCCCTGCTGCGGGACGCCGGCCTGGCCGCGGTCGTGTCCGGCGCGGGACCGTCGCTGCTGGTGCTCGGGAGCGACCCCGCGCAGCGCCTGTTCGCGGCTGATCTCGTTGCCGAGCATTCCCTGTCCGACTGGCGCGCCGTCATGCTCGCCGTCGACCTGCGGGGTGCTACAGTGAAGCCGCACCCGGTAGAGAATCAAGATCCCCTGGGCTTCTAGCAGCACCTCCTCGGTTCTCGAGTAGGCGTGTCGAGTCCCCAGGCTCCCTGATCCCCCCGGGCCGCACATCCCGTAGTGCACATCTCGCAGCGTCCGTCCGCCTGTCTGGCGTACGTGCGCCGCACCTCCGTGAGCTCCTCTGCGCATCCCGCGCAGCGCGCATCCGCGCAGGGCCTGCCGACAGGGCAGACCCCAGGCCACGAGGTGTGACCAGCTCAGCCTCGCGGCTCTCGCGGGGGAGCGGAAGGAACCCAACACCAGTGTCAGACGTCGACATCCCCAACTCTGCGGACACCACCGCCGAGCTCAGCGCCATGCGCCTCCCGCAGCTCCAGGCCCTCGCCTCCTCGCTCGGCATCAGCGGTCTCTCCAAGCTCCGCAAGGGCGACCTCGTCGCCGCGATCGCCGCCGTGCAGGCGCAGTCGGCCGGGGGCAGCGCTGCCCCGGCCGAGGCCGCCGCGCCCGTCGTCGAGCAGCCCGTGCTCGACGTGCCCGTCGAGGCCGTCGCCGACGCGCCCGTCGAGGGCGTGGCCGGCACCGAGCCGGCCGAGGCCGCTCAAGTCCCCACCGCCGACGAGGCGACCGTCGCCCCGACCCGTGCCCGTCGCGGCTCGCGTCGCGCCACCTCCGCTGCCGGCGCTCCCGCCCAGCGCGGCGCCGGCGACCACGTCAACGGCGGGGAGTCGGGCGTCGAGCCCGTCCTCCAGGCCCCCGCCACGACCCCGGTCGAGGCTCCCGTCGCGCAGGCCGAGCAGGCTCCCGCGGCAGAGGTCGCCCAGGAGCCGCCCGTCGCCGCCGAGCGTCCCTCGCGCAGCCGCCGTGGCTCGCGCCGCGCCTCCGACGCGACCGTCGCCGAGGCTCAGGCCGCGGCGCAGGGCGAGCAGCCCTCCGACACCACCACCGACCTCGACGCCGCCGAGCGCGCCCAGGGCGCCCAGGGTGCGGACGACCAGGGCCAGGGCGACCAGGCGCAGGGCGACCAGGGCCAGGGCGACCAGGGTCAGGGCGACCAGTCCGGCCAGCAGGGCGGTGGCCGTCGCAGCCGCAGCCGTGGCCGCGGAGACCGCAAGAACGGCCAGTCCGGCCAGCAGGCCGCGGCCGGCGAGCAGCAGCAGGACCGTCAGCAGCAGGGCGGCCAGAAGGCCGACCAGCAGCAGGGCGACCGCCAGCAGCAGGACCGCCAGCAGGGCACCGGCCCGCAGCAGCAGCAGGACGAGAACGGCCGTCAGGGCCGTGGCCGTCAGCGTGACCGCAAGCGCGGCCGAGGCGTCCAGACCGACGAGTTCGAGCCTGAGATCTCCGAGGACGACGTCCTCATCCCCGTCGCCGGCATCCTCGACGTGCTCGAGAACTACGCCTTCGTCCGCACCACGGGCTACCTGCCCGGCGCGAGCGACGTGTACGTGTCGCTCGGCCAGGTCAAGAAGTACCACCTCCGCAAGGGCGACGCCGTCGTCGGCGCGATCCGCCAGCCGCGCGAGGGCGACCAGGGCCAGGGCCGCCAGAAGTACAACGCGATCGTCCGGATCGACTCCATCAACGGCCAGCCCGTCGAGGAGGCCGCGAAGCGCGTCGAGTTCGGCAAGCTCACGCCTCTCTACCCGCAGGAGCGACTGCGCCTCGAGACCGAGCAGCAGAAGCTCTCGACCCGCATCATCGACCTCGTGTCGCCCATCGGCAAGGGCCAGCGCGGCCTGATCGTCTCGCCGCCCAAGGCCGGCAAGACGCTCGTGCTGCAGGCGATCGCCAACGCCATCGCGGTGAACAACCCCGAGGTGCACCTCATGGTCGTCCTGGTGGACGAGCGCCCCGAAGAGGTCACCGACATGCAGCGCACGGTCAAGGGCGAGGTCATCGCCTCGACGTTCGACCGCCCCGCCGAGGACCACACGACGGTCGCCGAGCTCGCGATCGAGCGGGCGAAGCGCCTCGTCGAGCTGGGCCACGACGTCGTCGTGCTGCTCGACTCGATCACCCGCCTCGGCCGCGCCTACAACCTGTCCGCCCCGGCCTCCGGCCGCGTGCTGTCGGGCGGCGTCGACTCGTCGGCCCTCTACCCGCCGAAGCGCTTCTTCGGCGCTGCGCGCAACATCGAGAACGGCGGCTCGCTGACCATCCTGGCGACCGCGTTGGTCGAGACCGGCTCGAAGATGGACGAGGTGATCTTCGAGGAGTTCAAGGGCACCGGCAACATGGAGCTCCGCCTCTCGCGTCACCTCGCCGACAAGCGGATCTTCCCGGCCGTCGACGTCAACGCCTCCGGCACGCGTCGCGAAGAGATGCTGCTCAGCCCCGACGAGGTCAAGATCACGTGGCGCCTGCGTCGCGCCCTCGCCGGCCTCGAGCAGCAGAAGGCGCTCGAGATCGTCCTCGGCAACCTCAAGGAGACGCAGTCGAACGTGGAGTTCCTCGTGCAGATCCAGAAGTCGATGCCCGCGAACGGCCACGACGCCGGCCACAAAGACCACTGATGTTCGAGTCGGTGTCCGTGCTCCTCGCGGAGCACGACGACCTCCAGACCCAGCTCAGCGACCCCGCGGTCCACGCGGACGCCGCGCGCGCCAAGAAGATCAACCGCCGCTACGCCGAGCTCAGCCGCATCGTGGCTGCACACTCGGCGTGGCAGCAGGCGGGTGACGACCTCGAGGCCGCACGGGAGCTCGCGAAGGAGGACGAGGCGTTCGCCGACGAGGTGCCCGCGCTCGAGCAGGGCCTCGACGAGTCCCAGGAGAAGCTGCGGCGCCTCCTGATCCCTCGTGACCCCGACGACGGCCGCGACGTGATCATGGAGATCAAGGGGGGCGAGGGAGGCGCGGAGAGCGCCCTCTTCGCCGCCGACCTCCTGCGCATGTACCTGCACTACGCGGAGGGCATGGGCTGGAAGTCCGAGATGATCCAGAACGACGACAGCGACCTCGGCGGGTACAAGAACGTCCAGGTCGCCATCAAGTCGAACGCCACCGACCCCTCGCAGGGCGTCTGGGCGCACCTGAAGTACGAAGGAGGCGTGCACCGCGTCCAGCGCGTGCCCGCCACGGAGTCCCAGGGCCGCATCCACACCTCCACGACCGGGGTCCTCGTGTTCCCCGAGGTCGACGAGCCGGAGGAGGTCGACATCAACCAGAACGACCTCAAGATCGACGTCTACCGGTCGTCGGGCCCCGGGGGCCAGTCGGTCAACACGACCGACTCGGCCGTCCGCATCACCCACCTGCCCACAGGCATCGTGGTGGCGATGCAGAACGAGAAGAGCCAGCTGCAGAACCGCGAGGCCGGCATGCGCGTCCTGCGCGCGCGCATCCTCGCGCGCCAGCAGGAGGAGCAGGCGGCGATCGCGTCGGACGCCCGCAAGAGCCAGATCCGGGGCATGGACAGGTCGGAGCGCATCCGCACCTACAACTTCCCGGAGAACCGCATCGCCGACCACCGCACCGGCTACAAGGCGTACAACCTCGACGCCGTGATGGACGGGGCCCTGCAGCCCGTCGTCGAGTCGTGCATCCAGGCCGACGAGGAGGCCCGGCTCGCCGAGATCGGCGACGCCGCGTCGTGACCGACGCCGTCGCCGACCTCGGGCACGCCCGCACGGTCGACTCCGCCCTCGCGGCGGGGTCGGCCGTGCTCTCGTCGTCCGGGGTGCCGACGCCGGACGTCGACGCGGAGCTGCTGCTGGCCCACGTGCTCGACCTCGGTCGGGGCGTGCTCCGCGCCCGGGTCGTCACCCGGTCCGCCCTGACGGCCGACGCCGCCGGGGCGTTCGCCGCCGCGATCGCACGGCGCGCCGCTCGGGAACCGCTCCAGCACATCACGGGCACCGCTCCGTTCCGGTCGATGCAGCTGCACGTCGGACCGGGCGTCTTCGTGCCCCGACCCGAGACCGAGGGGGTGGCGCAGCTGGCCGTCGACGCCCTGCGCGCCGCGGCCGAGCCCGCCCCGATCGCGGTCGACCTCGGCACGGGCAGCGGCGCCATCGCCCTGGCCATGGCCACCGAGGTGCCGCACGCGTCCGTCGTCGCGGTCGAGCTCTCGGCCGAGGCGGCCGTCTGGACCCGTCGCAACATCGCCGCGGTCGGCGCCGAGAACGCCCGCCTCGTCGAGGGCGACCTCGCGGACGCCCTGCCCGAGCTCGACGGCACCGTGTCCGTGGTCGCCTCGAACCCGCCGTACATCCCCGTCGGGATGGTTCCGCGCGATCCCGAGGTGCGCCTGCACGACCCGGCGCTCGCCCTCTACGGGGGAGCTGACGGCCTCGACGTCGTGCGCGACCTGTCGGCGACGGCCCTCCGCCTCCTGCGCCCCGGTGGTGTGCTCGTCATCGAGCACGGCGAGGCACAGGGAGGCGCCATCCGCGACCTGCTGGACGCCGACGGCTGGCGGTCCACGGTCACGCACCCCGACCTCACCGGTCGCGACCGTGCGACGACGGCGGTGCGCTGACGCCCTCTCCAGGTCGTCCGCACTATCATCGTCAGGTCATGGCCTCCCTCTACGACCTCTCCGTCGACTCCGAGCTCCTCGCCGGCATGCGTCGAGCACGCGGCGCCATCGGCCGGGGCGAGCTCGTGGTCCTGCCCACCGACACGGTCTACGGCGTGGCCGCCGACGCGTTCGACGCCGGCGCCGTGCAGAAGCTCCTCGACGCCAAGGGGCGGGGCCGCCAGTCGCCGCCTCCCGTCCTCATCAAGGGGCAGGAGACGCTCGCCGCGCTCACCTCGACGGTGCCCGAGGTCGTCAGGCCGCTGCTCGACGAGTTCTGGCCGGGGCCGCTCACCGTGATCTTCCGCGCGCAGGCGTCCCTCAGCTGGGACCTCGGCGACACCCGGGGCACCGTCGCCCTGCGCGTGCCGAGCCACCCGCTCACCCTCGAGCTGCTCGAGGAGACGGGGCCGCTCGCGGTCTCGAGCGCCAACCTCACCGGCCGTGCCGCGGCCGAGACCGCCCAGGCGGCCCTCGACATGCTGGGCGACTCGGTGTCGGTGTACCTCGACGCAGGGCCCGTGGGCAGCGGCTGGGAACGGCGGCCCGGCGCCAACACGGGCTCGACGATCGTCGACGCGACGGGTGCGTCCGACGGCGTCGTCCGCATCGTCCGGCACGGCGTCCTGCCCGACTCCGAGATCAGACGCGTCGTCGGGGCCGACGCCCTCGCGTGAGGTACTACCTGCTCGCGATGGTCATCGCAGCAGTCGTCAGCTTCGTGCTGTCCGTCGTCGTCTGGCGCCTCGGCCTCCGCTTCAAGCTCTACCCGACGATCCGCGAGCGAGACGTCCACCAGACGCCGACGCCGCGGCTCGGGGGAGTGGCGATGTGGGCGGGGGTCGTGGTCGCCCTCCTCGCGGCGTGGTTCGTCTTCCCCCTGATCTCCGGCGTCGACTACTTCCGCCTCGTGTTCGCGGACCCTGGCCCGCCGCTGGCCATCCTGGGCGCGGCGACGATCATCGTGGTCATCGGGGTGGTCGACGACCTCTACGACCTCGACTGGATGACCAAGCTCGCCGGCCAGATCATCGCGGCGGGCGTCCTCGCGTGGCAGGGCGTCCAGCTGGTGTCGCTCCCGATCGGCGGCAGCCTCGCCATCGGTTCTCCCTACATGTCGCTGATCCTCACGATCCTGGCCATCGTTCTGGTGATGAACGCGGTCAACTTCATCGACGGCCTCGACGGGCTGGTCGCCGGGGTGACGATCATCGCGAACAGCGTGTTCTTCATCTACAGCTTCGTCATCTCGATCACCATCGGCCAGACCGAGTACTTCAACCTGGCTGCGTTGCTCACGGCCGTCCTCATCGGTGCGTGCCTCGGCTTCCTCCCGCTCAACTGGCATCCCGCACGGCTCTTCATGGGCGACGCGGGCGCCCTGCTCACCGGCCTCGTGATGGCGACCAGCGCCATCTCCGTGACGGGCCAGATCGACCCGGCCACGATCTCGCGGTCCGCGCTGCTGCCGGCCTTCATCCCGATCCTGCTGCCGTTCGCCGTCCTGGTCGTGCCCCTCCTCGACTTCGGACTCGCCGTGCTGCGCCGCGTGAGTGCGGGCAAGTCGCCGTTCACGGCGGACCGGAAGCACCTGCACCACCGCCTCCTCGACATGGGCCACTCGCACTTCCAGGCCGTGCTGATCTTCTACTCGTGGACCCTCGTCGTCTCCGTCGGCTGCCTGATGTTCCTCTTCGTCAAGCCCGCCTGGCTCGTCGGGCTCTTCCTCGGCGTCGGCCTCGTGGTCTGCGCTGCCCTGACCCTCGCGCCGCTGAGCCGCAGGAAGCGCGTCGAGGTCGCCGTCCAGAGCACCCGCACCGCCGACCTCGCGGCGAGCGAGTCGGGACGCTTCGACCCGCTCGACGAGGCCGCCGGAGTCCTCGACCCGTCCGACACCGACACGGCGCAGAACGCCGTGGTGCCCGAACTGACACCCCCGGAGGAACGCCCATGAACGCCCGATCGATCTTCACCAAGATCCTCACCTACACGGGCTTCCTGGCCCTCGCGATCGCCGTGGTGGGAGGCGGTCTCGGGTACGCCCTCGCAGGGACGGACGGGCTCTGGAGCGCGCTCGTCGGGGTGGCCCTCGCCGTCGTCTTCGCCGGCATCACCGCGGCGAGCATGCTCATCGCGATCCGGTTCCGCCTCGCGGCCTTCTTCGGCATCGTGATGGGCGCCTGGCTGCTCAAGCTCGTCATCTTCGTCGTGCTGCTGGTCCTCGTGAAGGACCAGCCGTTCGTGAACGACGTCGTGCTCTTCCTGGCCCTCGTCGTGTCGATCATCGGCACTCTCGCCATCGACGCCCTGGTGGTCGTCCGCGGTCGCCTCGGCAACGTCAGCGACGCGGTCCTGCCTCCCGCGCCGCAGGACTGACAGGTCCACGGACCACCACGACGAGGCCCTCCCGGGCCCGTGTGCGGCGGCGGCCGGGTCATGTTCCTTGCAGGGCATGAAAAGACCGCCGCCGATTCGTGCCAGCGCCGAATACCTTGATAGAGTCATGACCGTTCCCCGGCCGCGATTCTCTGCGGGTTCGGATGACAACCCCACCAATCGTCGCGACACTTCAGGGTGCTCGCCCCGACACAGGAGATAGCGCTGATAGCGAACGCTGTGAACCTGCTCTCCGCTGCCGAGACCGGCCACGGAGACGGGGGATTCCACGCCCCGACTCTTGACGAGTTCTTCCCGTCCGCGATCTTCTTCGAAGGCACCCCCTTCGAGCTGAACCGCATCATGCTGGTCCGCCTCTTCGCGATCGCCGTCATGCTGCTGCTCTTCTGGCTCGCCCTCCGCAAGGGGCGCCTCGTGCCGTCCCGTGGCCAGAGCATCGCCGAGCTCGGCCTCGACTTCGTCCGCGTGCAGATCGTCGAGGAGATCCTCGGCGAGAAGCTCGGCCGGAAGTACCTGCCGCTGCTGGCCGCGATGTTCTTCGGCATCTTCGCGATGAACATCACGGGCATCGTGCCCGGGCTGAACATCGCCGGCACCTCCGTCGTCGCCATGCCGCTGCTGCTCGGCGTCGTCGCGTACGTCATGTTCATCTACGCGGGCTTCCGCGAGGTGGGCGGGGCGACCTTCTTCCGGAACGCGCTGTTCCCTGCCGGTGTGCCGTGGTACATGTACATCCTGTTGACGCCCATCGAGTTCATCAACATCTTCATCGTCCGGCCCATCTCGTTGGCCTTGCGACTGCTGCTGAACATGATGGTCGGCCACCTCCTCCTCGTGCTCTGCTTCGCCGCGACGCACTTCTTCTTCTTCAGCATGAGCGGTGGGTTCATGGCGTTCGGCGCCCTGACCCTCATCGGCGGGTTCGTGATGACCATCGTCGAGATGGCCGTCGCCGTGCTGCAGGCCTACGTCTTCACGCTCCTCGCCTCGGTCTACATCCAACAGGCCGCGTCGAACGAACACTGAGCGTCGAACGAACACTAAGAACGACGGGGCCCGTCGCCTGACGAGCCCCGCCCAACCGGAAGGAAACACAAGTGGACACCACCACGATCCTCGCTGAGATCAACGGCAACATCGCGACCGTCGGCTACGGCCTCGCAGCGATCGGCCCCGGCATCGGCATCGGCATCGTCGCGGGCAAGACCGTCGAGGCCATGGCACGTCAGCCCGAGCTGGCCGGCCGCCTCCAGGTCACGATGTTCCTCGGCATCGCGTTCACCGAGCTGCTGGGCTTCATCGGCCTCGCCGCCGGCTTCATCTTCTCCTGATCAGTTAGGACGACACACCGATGATCGAGACGATCCTCGCGGCCGAGGGCGGTGCTCCCGAAGGGGCTGCCGTCTTCTTCCCCGCCGGTTACGACATCCTCTGGTCTCTCGTCGTCTTCGTGGTCATCGCCGCGTTCTTCGGGATCTTCGCGATCCCGAAGTTCCGCAAGATCCTCGACGAGCGTGCCGAGCGCATCGAAGGCGGCATCGCCCACGCCGAGGCCGCACAGGCCGAGGCGGCGAAGGCCCTCGACGAGTACAAGAAGCAGCTGGCCGACGCCCGCGCCGAGGCGGCTCGCATCCGTGAGGCCGCTCGTGCCGAGGGCGCCGAGATCCTCGCCGACCTCAAGCAGCAGGCACAGGCCGAGGCCGATCGCGTCACCGCGAACGCCCACGTCCAGATCGAGGCCGAGCGTGCGGCTGCCGTCGCGTCGCTCCGTGCCGAGGTGGGCTCGCTGGCCATCGACCTCGCGTCGGGCGTCATCGGCGAGTCCCTGGCGGACGACGCCAAGGCATCCGCCGTCGTCGACCGGTTCCTGGCCGACCTCGAGGCCGACCAGAACACGAAGGCGGGCCGCTGACGATGGGCTCCATGTCCCGTGAGGCGCTCGGGTCGGCGAGGTCCACCCTCGCCGATCTCGGCGGTGCCGCGGACCTGACCACGGGCGAGCAGGTGCTCGACGCCGGTCGGGTCATCGGCGGCAACGTCCAGCTGCAGGCCTACTTCGCCGACCCCGCTGTCGACGCCGCCACCAAGAAGCAGCTCGTCGACCGCGTGTTCGGTGCCTTCACCGAGCCGGCGCGTGCGCTGGTGCTGTCCGTGGTGGGCCGCCGCTGGTCCTCGAAGCGCGATCTCCTCGCGGGCATGGAGGAGATCGGCATCCGTGTCGTCGCCTCCACGATCCCCGACGGCAGCACGATCGCGAACGAGCTCTTCGCCTTCGACGCGGCCGTCCGCTCCGACTCCTCCCTCGAGCTCGCCATCGGCACCAAGCTGAGCGACCCCGAGGCGAAGGCAGGCCTCGTGCAGCGCCTCCTCGGGGGACGCGCGAGCGAGCAGACGAACACGATCGTCAGCCACCTCGTCCGTCAGCCCCGCGGCCGTCGGATCGGGGAACTCCTCCGCACGGCAGCCGAGATCGTGTCCGACCAGTCGGACCAGCTCGTCGCCACGGTCACGACCGCGCGCGTCCTCGACGACGCACACGCGGCCCGCCTCGAACAGGGTCTGTCCCGACAGTTCGGGCGTAGCCTCCGCATCAACCAGGTCGTCGACCCTGCCGTGATCGGCGGGCTCCGCGTCCAGGTCGGCGACGAGGTCATCGACGGGACCGTCGCCACCAAGCTCAGCGCGCTCCGCCTCCAGCTCGCCGGCTAGGCACGCACCCCACACAGACTCGAGGCCCCCTGAAGCCTCGCTACGAATAGGAATCACAATGGCAGACATCAAGATCAGCCCCGATGAGATTCGCGATGCGCTGAAGGACTTCGTGTCGTCGTACGACCCGTCCAAGGCCTCGACGACCGAGGTCGGCTACGTCACGGACGCCGCTGACGGCATCGCGCACGTCCAGGGTCTCCCCGGCGTCATGGCCAACGAGCTCATCCGCTTCGCGGACGGCACGCAGGGCCTCGCCCAGAACCTCGACGAGGACGAGATCGGCACGATCGTGCTCGGCGAGTTCTCCGGCATCGAGGAGGGCATGGAGGTGACCCGCACCGGCGAGGTCCTCTCGGTCCCCGTCGGCGACGGCTTCC
This sequence comes from Frigoribacterium sp. CFBP 8766, assembly GCF_014841435.1. Classification (NCBI taxonomy): domain Bacteria; kingdom Bacillati; phylum Actinomycetota; class Actinomycetes; order Micrococcales; family Microbacteriaceae; genus Frigoribacterium; species Frigoribacterium sp. CFBP 8766. The sequence goes on along the minus strand of NZ_JACYTX010000002.1, from coordinate 711,539 downwards.
TCGGCCGCGTGGTCGACCCCCTGGGTGCGCCCATCGACGGTCTCGGCGAGATCGCGAACGAGGGGCGTCGCGCCCTCGAGCTCCAGGCCCCCGGCGTCATGCAGCGCAAGTCGGTGCACGAGCCCATGCAGACCGGCATCAAGGCCATCGACGCCATGATCCCGGTCGGCCGCGGCCAGCGTCAGCTGATCATCGGCGACCGCCAGACCGGCAAGACGGCGATCGCGATCGACACGATCATCAACCAGAAGGCCAACTGGGAGTCGGGCGACGTCAACAAGCAGGTCCGCTGCATCTACGTCGCCATCGGCCAGAAGGGCTCGACGATCGCGTCCGTGAAGGGCGCCCTCGAAGAGTCCGGCGCCATGGAGTACACGACGATCGTCGCGGCTCCGGCATCCGACCCCGCGGGCTTCAAGTACCTCGCCCCCTACACCGGCTCGGCCATCGGCCAGCACTGGATGTACGGCGGCAAGCACGTCCTCATCATCTTCGACGACCTGTCGAAGCAGGCCGAGGCCTACCGTGCCGTGTCCCTGCTCCTCCGTCGCCCGCCGGGCCGCGAGGCCTACCCCGGCGACGTCTTCTACCTGCACTCGCGCCTGCTCGAGCGCTGCGCGAAGCTGTCCGACGAGCTCGGCGCCGGCTCGATGACCGGTCTCCCGATCATCGAGACCAAGGCGAACGACGTCTCGGCCTACATCCCGACCAACGTGATCTCGATCACCGACGGCCAGATCTTCCTGCAGTCCGACCTGTTCAACGCCAACCAGCGTCCCGCTGTCGACGTCGGCATCTCGGTCTCACGAGTCGGCGGCGACGCCCAGCTGAAGTCGATCAAGAAGGTCTCGGGAACGCTCAAGCTCGAGCTGGCCCAGTACCGCTCGCTCGAGGCCTTCGCGATGTTCGCGTCCGACCTCGACGCCGCGAGCCGTCGTCAGCTCGCCCGTGGTGCGCGTCTCACTGAGCTGCTCAAGCAGCCGCAGTACTCGCCGTACCCCGTCGAGGACCAGGTCGTCTCGATCTGGGCCGGCACGAACGGCAAGCTCGACGAGGTCCCCGTGCCCGACGTGCTCCGCTTCGAGCGCGAGCTGCTCGACTACCTCGGCCGCAACACCTCGGTGCTGTCGGACCTCCGTGAGAAGAACGTCCTGTCGGACGACATCGTCTCGGCGCTCGGCGCCGGCGTGGACGCCTTCAAGCAGGAGTTCCAGACGGGAGAGGGCAAGCCCCTCGCCTCGGTCGGCACCGAGCAGTTCGAGGCCACCGACGCCGCCGACGTCAACCAGGAGAAGATCGTCAAGGCCAAGCGCTGACGCGCTCGACCGACGATCACGACTGACGAGACAACAGGAGAGTCATGGGAGCCCAACTACGGGTCTACCGCCAGAGGATCCGCTCCGCGCAGACCACGAAGAAGGTCACGCGGGCGATGGAGCTCATCTCGGCCTCGCGCATCCAGAAGGCGCAGGCGAGGATGAAGGCCTCCGGGCCGTACTCGCGAGCCATCACGCGTGCGGTCTCGGCCGTGGCGACGTTCTCGGACGTCGACCACATCCTCACCACGGAGCCCGCGACCGTCGAGCGTGCCGCGGTCGTCGTGTTCACGTCCGACCGTGGCCTGAACGGCGCCTTCAGCTCGAACACGCTGAAGGAGGCCGAGCAGCTCGCCACGCTGCTGCGCGGCCAGGGCAAGGACGTCGTGTTCTACCTCGTCGGCCGCAAGGCGCAGAACTACTTCGCGTTCCGCAAGCGCGACTCGGAGCAGATCTGGACGGGCAACACCGACCAGCCCGAGTTCGCGACCGCGAAGGAGATCGGCGACGCAGTCGTGTCGAAGTTCCTCACCGCCGCGTCCGAGGGCGGGGTCGACGAGATCCACATCGTCTACAACCGCTTCGTGAACATGGTCAGCCAGGTCCCCGAGGTCGTCCGTCTCCTTCCCCTCGAGGTCGTCGAGGGCGTCGAGGCACCTGCCGACGACGAGATCCTGCCGCTGTACGACTTCGAGCCCGACGCCACCGAGGTGCTCGACTCGCTCCTGCCGGTCTACATCGAGAGCCGCATCTTCAACGCGATGCTGCAGTCGGCGGCGTCCGAGCACGCTGCTCGCCAGAAGGCCATGAAGGCCGCCAGCGACAACGCGGACACCCTCATCCGGGACTTCACCCGCTTGGCGAACAACGCTCGCCAGGCCGAGATCACGCAGCAGATCTCCGAGATCGTGGGCGGCGCAGACGCCCTCAGCTCGGCCAAGTAGATCTGCCCCCCAGCATCACCATCCGAAGAGAGAGAAGCCATGACTGACACCGCAACCGCGCCGGTCGCGACCGAGTCGGCTCCCGGCGTCGGGCGAGTCGCCCGGGTCACGGGCCCCGTCGTCGACATCGAGTTCCCGCACGACGCCATCCCCGGCGTGTACAACGCGCTCCACACGACGATCACGATCGGCGACACGAGCAGCGAGCTGACCCTCGAGGTCGCCCAGCACCTCGGCGACGACCTGGTCCGCGCCATCGCCCTCAAGCCGACCGACGGACTCGTCCGCGGCCAGGAGGTCACGGACACCGGCGCGCCGATCTCGGTCCCCGTCGGCGACGTCACCAAGGGCAAGGTCTTCAGCGTCACCGGCGAGATCCTCAACCTCGAGGGCAACGAGCAGGTGGAGATCACCGAGCGCTGGCCGATCCACCGCAAGCCCCCGGCCTTCGACCAGCTCGAGTCGAAGACCCAGCTCTTCGAGACCGGCATCAAGTCGATCGACCTGCTCACGCCCTACGTGCAGGGCGGCAAGATCGGCCTCTTCGGCGGTGCGGGTGTCGGCAAGACCGTCCTCATCCAGGAGATGATCCAGCGTGTCGCGCAGGACCACGGCGGCGTGTCCGTGTTCGCCGGCGTGGGCGAGCGCACCCGTGAGGGCAACGACCTCATCGCCGAGATGGACGAGGCCGGGGTGTTCGACAAGACCGCCCTCGTGTTCGGCCAGATGGACGAGCCGCCGGGGACGCGCCTCCGGGTCGCCCTGTCGGCGCTGACGATGGCGGAGTACTTCCGTGACGTGCAGAAGCAGGACGTCCTGCTCTTCATCGACAACATCTTCCGCTTCACGCAGGCCGGCTCCGAGGTCTCGACGCTCCTCGGCCGCATGCCGTCCGCGGTGGGCTACCAGCCGAACCTCGCGGACGAGATGGGCGTGCTCCAGGAGCGCATCACCTCGACGCGCGGTCACTCGATCACCTCGCTGCAGGCGATCTACGTGCCGGCCGACGACTACACCGACCCGGCGCCTGCCACGACGTTCGCGCACCTCGACGCCACCACCGAGCTGTCGCGAGAGATCGCGTCGCAGGGCCTCTACCCGGCGATCGACCCCCTGACCTCGACCAGCCGCATCCTCGACCCCCGCTACCTGGGCGAGGCGCACTACAACACGGCGATCCGCGTCAAGGCGATCCTGCAGAAGAACAAGGAACTCCAGGAGATCATCGCCATCCTCGGTGTCGACGAGCTCTCGGAGGAGGACAAGATCACCGTCGCGCGTGCGCGCCGGATCCAGCAGTTCCTCTCGCAGAACACGTACATGGCGAAGAAGTTCACCGGTGTCGAGGGCTCCACGGTCCCCCTCAAGGAGACCATCGAGTCCTTCACGGCGATCGCGGACGGCGAGTTCGACCACGTCGCGACGCAGGCCTTCTTCAACGTCGGGTCCATCTCCGACGTCGAAGAGAAGTGGGCTCAGATCCAGAAGGAGAACGGCTGATCGTGGCTGCTCTCACCGTGAGCGTCGTCTCGGCCGACCACGAGGTGTGGTCGGGCGAGGCGTCGTCCATCGTTGCCCGCACCGCCGAGGGTGAGATCGGGATCCTGCCGGGTCACGAGCCTCTCCTGGCGATCCTGGCCACGGGCAAGGTCCGCGTCCGCCTGACCGACGGCTCGACCGTCGAGGCGACCGCAGACGACGGGTTCCTGTCCGTCGAGAACGACACGGTCACGGTCGTCGCGCGCAACGCGCAGCTGGCCTGACACCCGTTCGCACCTCCTCCTGATCCACCGTGCTGTTCCTGCTGCCCCCGTCCGAGACGAAACTCGACGGGGGCAGCGGCATGTCCGGCCTCGACCTCGCGTCCCTGTCGTTCCCGCAGCTGAGCGAGGTCCGGCGTGACGTGACGGACCGCCTCCTGGCTCTCTCGTCCGATCGAGCAGCGATGATGTCCGGCCTCAAGCTCGGACCTCGCCTCGCCGACGAGGTCGACCGCAACAGGACGGTCGAGTCCGCGCCGACGATGCCTGCCCTCGCGCGGTACACCGGGGTCCTGTTCGATCCTGTCGAGGTCGACGAGCTGGACGAGACGGGCTGGCGGTGGGCTCACCAGCACATCGCCGTCCACTCTGCGTTGTTCGGGCTCGTCCGGGCGGGTGACCCGATCCCCGCGTACCGGCTGTCCCACGACTCCCGTCTGCCGGCCGGGTCCCTGCGATCGACCTGGTCCGCCTCGGTGTCGTCCGTCCTTGCCGAGGTCGTCGAGTCGGGCGAGTTCGTCGTCGACCTCCGTTCCGAGGGCTACGTCACGCTCGGGCCTGCTCCACGCCCCGGGTCGGTCTTCGTCCGAGTCGTGTCCGACGCGTCCGGTCGACGTCGAGCCCTCAACCACTTCAACAAGAAGTCGAAGGGGCTGCTCGTCCGTCGCCTCCTCCAGGACCGCCCCGAGCTCGCCGGGCTGGACGACCTCCTCGCGTGGGCCCGGAGGGCCGGCATCGTCCTCGAGCCGTCGGCCGAGGGCGAGCTCGTCCTGGTGTCCGAGTCGCTGCTCGGGGACCCCGGTCAGACGACCGGCACGGGCCCGATCCGGTAGACGATGCCCTCGTGGCGCAGCAGCCACTGCTTGGTCGGCACGCCCCGGCCCACCGTGTAGCCGGTGACGCCGCCCGTCCGGCCGAGGACCCGGTGGCACGGGACGAGCAACGGCAGGGGATTCGACGCGACGGCGCCGCCGACGGCCCGCCCGGCCTGCGGGCTGCCGACAGCACCGCCGAGGCGCCCGTAGGTCGTCGTCAGCCCCCACGGCACCGCGACGAGCGCCGACCAGACGGACAGCTGGAAGGCGGTGCCGATCGGCCTGACAGGGAGGTCGAACTGACGACGTCGGCCGTCGAAGTAGTCGTGCACCTGCCGTCGGGCGGCCTCGAGCAGGTCGTCCGAGTGCTCGACGAGCCCGTCGTGGGGCAGGCCTCGTCCGTCGTCGACGAGGACGCGTTCCACGGCGTCCCGCCGACTGTGGATCTCGATGCGACCGACGGGGGAGTGGAGCCGCACGAAGCGCACGTCGCCCGGGTCGTCGTGCAGCCCCGGCGCCAGCGGAGGGACGAGGGTGAGGTCGGGCATGGGGGCACGCTACGGAGGTGCTCCCGCGAGGTCGTGCTCGGCGGCGGCACTTGTGGAGAGGGCGAGCTCGGCCGTTCCTGGGGAGGGGCCACACGAGGAGGCGCGACGCGCGGAGGTGGGCGAGCGATCGACCGGTAGCGTTGTCGTGAGGCGTGACGCGCCTCCTCGACCATCCCCTCGTGAGGACACCGTGACACGACCCGATCAGCACGACGGCGAGGAACTCGACGACACCGTGCTCGACGACACCGTGCTCGTCGTCCGTCGGGCCGCGACGTCGACGGTGCCGGACGACGACACGGTCGTGCGTCCCCGCGCCAGCACCCACGACGAGCGCCGCAGCGCACCGCCCGTGCCTCCTGCCCCGCCTCCTGCCCCGCCCGCGCAGGCCGCCCGTCGGGTGCACGCGCTCCGCGTGGGCGGCGAGGCCCGTCGGCTCGAGGGCCCTGTCGTCGTCGGCCGACGACCGGCTGCCCCGCGTGTCCCGACCGGTGCCCCGATCGTCCTCGTCGTCGTGCCCTCGCCGACCGGCGAGGTCTCGGGCAGCCACGTCCGCGTCGAGCAGGTGGGCGCGACCGTCGTCGTCACCGACCTGCGCTCGACGAACGGCACGGTCGTGACGATGCCCGGACGCCTTCCCGTGACTCTCCGGCAGGGCGAGTCGTCCGTGGTGCTGGCAGGGACCATAGTGGACGTCGGCGACGGCAACCTCCTCGAGATCCTCCCGCCTCCCCGACCCTCAGCCCACGAAGGACCTCGCCCGTGACAGAGCTCGGCCGCCCCACGACCGCCCACCCCCTCGCCGCCGACGCGCCCGGCCTGTCGATCGACTGGGCGGGCGTGACCGACGTCGGCCTCCGCCGCGCGCACAACGAGGACAGCTACGTCGCCGAGGCGCCGGTCTTCGTCGTCGCGGACGGCATGGGCGGGCACAGCGCCGGCGACGTCGCCAGCGACGCGGTGGTGCGGCGGATCGCCGAGGTGGCGGTCCGGGACAGCCTGAGCACGGACGAGCTCGAGGAGGCGCTGCGGCGTGCGACGGCGGACCTCGCCGTGGCCGCGGCCGAGACCGAGCTCGGGGTCGGCACGACCGCCACCGGCGTGTTCCTCTCCGGCGAGGACGGCGAGGCCGAGTTCACGGTCTTCAACGTGGGGGACTCGCGGGTGTACCTCGTCGCCGACGGCGCCCTGCAGCAGATCACCGTCGACCACTCCGTGGTCCAGGAGATGGTCGACGCGGGCCTCCTCCGTGCAGAGGACGCCGAGTCCCACCCCGACAGCAACGTGATCACGAGGGCCGTCGGCTTCGACGTCGACCAGCGTCCCGACTACTGGCGGATCCCCGCCCGTCCCGGCCTGCGCCTCCTCGTCTGCTCGGACGGGCTGACCAAGGAGCTGTCCGGCCCCGACATCGAGCGTGTGCTCGCCGAGCAGCCGGAGTCGCACGCCGCGGCCACGGCACTGGTCCGTGCTGCGGTCGAGGCCGGCGGACGCGACAACGTGACGGCCGTCGTGGTCGACGTCCGGGGTACAGCGACCGAGCTGCCCGAGGCCTAGCCGAGGCCGTCGTCCACAGGCGTCGGGGCGTCGTTCCTCCCCCGAAGTGGGGGAGCGTCGGTCGTCCCCCGTCCGAGCCGAACGGGGCACGGCCCCCGAGGGCCCGACCTACAATGGCGAGGGCCGGCAGCGTGTCGGCGCGTCCTGCGCGGGCGCACGCCGGAGACAGCCGAGGAGGGTGACGTGGCACGACGACTGCCGTCCCCGCCGCCGGTGCTGCCCGGTTTCTCGCACGTCCACGTGCTCGGCTCCGGCGGCTTCGCCGACGTCTTCCTCTACGAGCAGAACATGCCGAGGCGCCAGGTCGCCGTCAAGGTCATGCTGAGCGAGGTGGTCAACGACCAGGTCCGCCAGATGTTCCAGGCCGAGGCCAACCTCATGGCCCAGCTGAGCGCGCACCCCTCGATCCTCACCGTGTACCAGGCGAGCGTGTCGGCCGACGGCCGCCCGTACCTCGTCATGGAGCTCTGCTCGTCGTCGCTCAGCGAGCGCTACCGCCGCGACCGCATCCCGGTCGCGGACGTGCTGCGGATCGGCGTCAAGATCGGCAGCGCCGTCGAGACGGCTCACCGGCAGGGCGTGCTGCACCGCGACGTCAAGCCCTCGAACATCCTCATGACCGCCTACGGACACCCCGTCCTGTCCGACTTCGGCATCGCCGCCTCGCTGAGCGAGAGCGAGCCGCAGGAGGCGGTGGGCATGTCGATCCCCTGGTCGGCGCCCGAGGTGCTCCTCGACGAGACGAACGGCACGATCGAGTCCGAGGTCTGGTCGCTGGGCGCGACCGTGTACTCGCTCCTCGCCGGCCGCAGCCCCTTCGAGATCCTCGGCAGCGACAAGAACGGCGCCTCCGACCTGATCGGACGGATCGACAAGGCGAAGCTGGCGCCGACCGGTCGCACCGACGTCCCCGCGAGCCTCGAGCGCATCCTCGCCCGGGCGATGTCGAGGCGACCGGAGCAGCGGCAGGCGAGCGTCCTCGAGCTGCTGCGCGAGCTGCAGCAGGTCGAGTCCGAGCTCGGCGTGGGGCAGACCCCGATCGAGGTCGCGGTCGACGACTGGGCCCTCGCGACGGTGGCCGACCTCGAGGACAGGACGCGCCTCCGCGGTGCCGCCCCGGTGCAGTCGACCCGACGTCGCCGCCGACGCCGTCGCGTGACGGAGGCGCAGGCGGCGGCCGTCCACGGCTCGGGACTCGGGCACAGCCGGGCGGTGCCGCGCAGCACGGGGACCCGAGAAGCACCCCGCAGCCGTCGTGCCCTCGTGCTCGTCTGGTCGCTCGTCGCCGCGGCCGTCGTCGCCATCGGCCTGGGTGCGACGGCCACGCTCGTCCTCGTGCGGGCCACGTCGACCGAGATCCCGCGCGTCTCCGAGATCTCGGCCACGGCCGAGGACTCGTCCGTCGTGTTCACGTGGAGCGACCCGGGCCTCCGCTCGGGCGACGCCTACATCATCTCGACGGGCTCGGACACGAGCCAGCAGACGTCCAACCGCTTCGTGGCCAGCGCCTCCGAGACGGGCGAGCAGCTCTGCATCACGGTGAGCGTCAACCGGGCCGGCCAGAGCGGCGAGCCGAGCGGCGAGCAGTGTGCCGTGGCCGGGGGCGGCGAGTGACGCGCCTCGGCGCCTGGGCCCGGTCACGTCGGTCCGCCGTGGCGACCGGCGTGAGCGTGGTCGCCATCACGGCGCTCGTCGTCACCGTGGCCGTGGCCAGCACGGGCTACGAGGCCCAGCGACTCGATCTCGACGACGGCACCGTCTGGGTCGCGAACGGCTCGCGCACGGCGCTGGGCCGGGCGAACACCGACGTCGCCGAGCTGAACGCGGCCGTCAGGAGCACCGGAGGCGACCTGTCCGTCGCGCAGTCGTCCGACGCCGTCCTCATGGTCGACCGGAGCAGCGCGACCGTCGGCATCGTCGACCCGGCGACCTCCACGATCGGCGAGAGCGTGCCCCTGCCGCCCGACTCGCCGGACGTCCTCCTGTCCGGCGACCGGGCCGTGGTCGTGTCGGGCGGCACGGGCGAGCTGTGGAGCCTGCCCGTCTCCGACCTGGCGACGTTCAGCGCGGAGGACGATGCCGACCTCAGCCTCGGCGAGGACGCCGTCACGAGCGTCGCCCCGGACGGCACGGTCACCGTCTTCTCGGCCGCCAGCGGCGACGTGTCGCGCGTGGACCCCGGCGACGCCTTCGACGTCGACTCGACCCGGTCCACGTCCCTGACGGGCCCCGGCGAGCACCAGGTCACGAGCGTCGGCACGCACTGGGCCGTGCTCGACGTCGAGGCCGGGCGTCTCGTCGTGGACGGCGACGAGGTCGACCTCTCGAGCTCCGCCGCGGGCGGGCTCGCGCTCCAGCAGGCCTCCGACGAGGGCGACGGCGTCCTGGTGGCGACGAGCACGTCGCTCCTGCGGGTCCCGTTCGACGGGGGCGAGCCGAGCGAGGTCGTCACCGACCAGACGGGGCTGCCCGCACGGCCGGCCGTCGTCGGGACGTGCACGTACGCGGCCTGGTCGGGCGGCACCGCGTGGAGCGACTGCTCGCGGGCTCGGGGCGGCGTGATGCAGCTCGACGGCGTCCCGGGGGCGGCCGCCCTGGTCTTCGACGTCAACGGTCGTCGGGCCGTGCTCAGCGACCCCGTCGGGGGCAGCAGCTGGGCCGTGCAGAGCCGCGGCCAGCTGATCGACAACTGGGACGAGCTCCTCGACCGCGACGACGAGCAGCAAGAAGAAGAGAACGACACCACCGACGAGCCGCCCGAGCTCGATCCCGACCAGAAGCCCCCGGTGGCGATCGACGACGACCTCGGCGCGCGCCCGGGCCGGGCCAGCACCCTCTCCGTCCTGCTGAACGACTACGACCCCAACGGCGACCCCCTCGTCGTCGACCAGGTGTCCGACCTCGACCCGGCGACGGGCCGCCTCGACGTCGTGAACGACCGCCAGCAGGTGCTGCTCACCCTCACGGACGAGGCGACCGGGTCGTTCAGCTTCGACTACACGATCAGCGACGGGCGCGGGGCGACCGCGACGGCGACCGTGACCGTCACCGTGCGTGCGCCCGGCGAGAACAGCCCGCCGGCACAGGTGCGGCGGACCTCGGCCGACGTGTCGTCATCGGGGCGCGTGACGACCTCCGTGCTCGGCGACTGGGTCGATCCCGACGGCGACGCGTTCTACCTGACGAGTGCCGCCGGCGGCGAGGGCGTCTCCTACAAGCCGTCGGGCGACGTCGTGTACCAGGACGCGGGCGCCGGCGCCACGACGCTCGACGTCGGGCTCGTCGTCTCGGACGGCGAGGTCGAGGGCCGGGGGAGCATGACGATCCGCGTCGCGGGGTCGTCGCCGCTCACCGCCGACTCCTTCTCCGTGCAGGCCTACGCGGGCCAGCAGATCACGGTGCGGCCCCTCCCGTACGCGAGCGGGGGCTCTGGCTCCATCCGGCTCAACAGCGTGCCGGCGAAGAACGGCTCGACCGTCACGCCGAGCTACGAGGCAGGCACGTTCCGGTTCGTCAGCGACGAGGTCCGCACCCACAACCTGGAGTACGCCGTCACCGACGGCGACCAGACCGCGACCGGCACCATCAGGGTCGACGTCCAGTCGCCGCCCGATCCGTCGAGCCCGCCCGTCACGACGCCGAAGACGGTCTTCGTCGAGACCCTGAGCACCCAGACCCTCGACGTGGTGGCGACGGACCACGACCCTGCCGGCAACGTGCTGATGGTGACGTCCACCTCCGAGGTCCCCCTCTCGTCCGGCGTCCGCGTCGAGACGCTCGACCAGCGGTACCTGCGCCTGACGCTGGCCGCGCCCCTCGACGGGGGACCGGTCACCTTCACCTACACGGTCACCAACGGCCTGGCCTCGGCCGAGGGCACGGTCACCGTCATCGAGACGCCGCGGCGTTCGCAGACGCAGCCGCCCGTCGCGACCGACGACCAGGTCACCGTGCGCGTCGGCGACGCGATCGACATCGACGTGCTGGCCAACGACGAACAGCCCGACGGCGACGAGATCACGCTCGTGCCCGACCTCGTCCAGGACGTCCCGACGGACGGCGGGCTGCTCTTCGCGTCCGGCTCGATCCTGCGGTACCTCGCCCCGACGACGCCCGGGAACGTGACCGCCGTCTACGCGGTGGAGGGACGCGACGGTCAACGCGACACCGCGCAGGTCACCATCGCGGTGCGCGAGGCCGACGTGGCGACGAACAACCCGCCCGTGCCCCAGACGGTGACGGCCCGGGTCGTCGCGGGCGAGTCCGTCCGCGTGACCGTGCCCCTCGACGGCGTCGACCCCGACGGAGACAGCGTCTCGCTGCTCGGCGTCGGCACGAACCCGGAGAAGGGCAGCGTGACGAGCGTCGGGACGGACTCGATCGAGTACCAGGCCAACGGCACGAGCGCGGGCACCGACACCTTCAGCTACACCGTCGTCGACGGCCTGGGCGCCCGCGCCAGCGGCAAGGTGCGGATCGGCATCTCGGCACGGGCCGACGGCTCGCGCAACCCCATCGCCGTGGCCGACGACGTGACCATGCGGCCCGGCGGCACGATCACCGTGCGCGTGCTCGACAACGACTCGGACCCCGACGGCGGGGCGCTGTCCGTCACCGGCGTCGAGGCCAACGACGCGGACACGACCGCGGAGGTCGTCGACGGGACGATGATCGCCGTGCGGCCGCCCGCCGCCGAGGGGCAGTACGGACTCGTCTACACCGTCGAGAACGAACAGGGCGGCTCGAGCTCGAGCTTCGTGACGGTGAACGTCGACGCCGACGCGCCGCTGAACCACCCCGTCGTCGACGACACCGTGCTCGACCTCAGCGACATCGCGGGGCGGCAGTCGGTCGACGTCAACGTCCTGACCAACGTCTTCTTCGCCGACGGCCCGGTCTCCTCGCTCGGCCTCGACCTCGAGCCCGGCTACGACACGACCTCGCAGATCACGCCGGACCGCCGCGTGCGCGTCACGATCACCGACTCCAGCCAGATCATCCCGTTCTCGGTGTCGCACCCCGACGACCCTGCCGTCCGCACCTACGCGTTCGTCCGGGTCCCGGGCTTCGACGACGCGCTGCCGCAGCTCGACAAGACCGCACGTCCGCTCACCGTCGTCAGCGGCGACCGGCTGACGATCGACCTCACCCGGTACGTCATCGCCGCCGGCGGCAAGAGCATCCGCCTGACCGACGAGGAGTCGGTCAGGGCGACGCACGCCGACGGCTCCGACCTCGTCGTCGGCCCGACCACCCTGGCCTACACGTCGGAGGAGCTCTACTTCGGCACGGCGTCCGTCTCGTTCGAGGTGACCGACGGCTCGTCCGCGGACGACCCGTCAGGCCGCACGGCGACGTTGGTCCTGCCCATCACGGTGACCCCGCGGGAGAACCAGCCGCCGACCTTCACCGGCACCTCCGTCGACCTCGAGCCGGGGCAGTCGCGGACCCTCGACCTGCAGCGCCTCACCTCGTACCCGTACCCGGACGACCTCTCGGAGCTCCGCTGGAGCGCCGACGCCCAGGCGGTGCCCGGCTTCGCGGTCAGCGTCTCCGGTCGGGACATCACGATCACGGCCGACTCGGGGACGCCCAAGGGCACCACGCGGGCGCTGCCCGTGTCGGTGGCGGACGCCGTCACGACGGGCCAGTCCGGGGCGATCCGACTGGCCGTCGTCGGCTCGAGCAGGCCCCTGGCGCAGCCCGCGGCCGACACGCAGGCGGTGCGCCGCGGCACCTCGGCCTCGATCGACGTGCTCGCGAACGACCAGGCCACCAACCCGTTCCCGGGCCAGCCGCTGCGGGTCGTCGACATCCGCGGGCTCGGCGGAGGCGGACTGCCGGCAGGCGTCACCGTCACGCCTAGCGCCGACAACCGCACCCTCGCCGTCACCGTCGGGCAGGGCGCCCAGCCGGGGGACACCAACCTCCAGTACCGCGTGGCCGACGTCACGGACGACCCCGACCGGTACGTGTGGGGCAACGTGACCGTCTCCGTGCAGGACGTCCCGGACGCTCCGGCGGCACCGGTCCGAACGGGCGTCTTCACCGGCGGGCAGCTGACCCTGAGCTACGCCGCGCCCCAGGCGAACAACTCGCCCCTGACGCGCTTCCGCCTGACGGGCACCGGCAGCGCGGGTGGTTCGTACTCGAAGGACTGCGGACTCACCACGGTGTGCACGCTGACCGACCTCGACCCCGAGCAGACGTTCCGGTTCACGGTCGTGGCCACGAACGGCCTCGGCGACTCGGCTCCCAGCGCGGCCAGCCCCTCGTACAGCGCCGACTTCGTGCCGGCCGCGCCGACCGGCGTCACGGTGACGCCGTCGTCCACGACGCCGAACGAGCTCGTCGTCCGTTGGAACCCCGTGTCCAAGCCAGAGCGGGGAACCCCCGTGCTGGGTGCCGGCGGCTACGTGATCGAGGTCACCGGTCCGGCGGACGCCCCTGGGGCGATCACCTCGTCGACCACGACGGCCTCATTCGCAGGCACACCGGGCGCTGCGTACGACGTGCGCGTCTACGCGAAGAACCGGGCGCAGGTCTCGAGCGAAGCCGACTGGGCACGGAGCGGCGTCGCGCGCGGAACGGCCGTGGGGACGCCCGGATCTTTCGCTGTCACGGCGACGGCGACGGCCAACGACGCGACCGTTCGCTGGACTGCGCCCGTCGCGGCCGGGGGCGCAACGATGACCTTCTCCGTCTACCGCCAGAGCGGCAGTGCAGCCCCTGCACAAGGATGCACCGCGTCGGGGCAGCGCATCGTCGAGAACACCTCGGCCACGGTCGTCGACGACTCGCCGCCAGAGGGGTCCTATACCTACACGGTCGTCGCCTCGAACGGGTTGTTCTGCTCCTCGGCGATCGCTGCCACCGAGAGCGTCACGCCCCCGGGCAAAGCCACCGGCACCGTCCGAGTCGTCTCGACCGGCGATTCCGGACTCTTCAAGCTGGCCGTCGATCAGGTCAATGCCTCGGGTGCGGTCGACAAGTACCAGTACCGCGTCGCGGGTGGCGCATGGGGAGACGTCCCCACGGGCGGGGATCGGACGATCGCCAACGACGCCGTGAACGGCTCGATCGTCACCGTGGCCTTCCGAGGATGTCGTTCCGGCGCGACGCGTGTCGAGTGCGGCCCGGCCTCGGATGCGGTTTCGGCCGTCCCGCTGACGACGCGGGCACCCAGCGCGATCTGCAACGTCGGTCAGCCACTCGACGTGGTCGATCCCCGGAACGCGTCAGAGGCGCTCCTCACGTCGATGTCGGTCCAGTTCCGACTCGTCACCCTCGACGTCGCGGGCATCCCCTTGGCCAGGGAGTGGGCGTCGGCAGGGCCGGATGATGATGTTCCGTACACCCGCACGTCCGTCGTCCCGTCGAACGCCGACGCTGTCCGCGTGGTCAGCACGGTAGAGGCGAACGGGGCGACCTACGACGATCCCAAGTACCTGGAGACCGCGTGCTCTGCAGGATGATGGCCACGCACACCACCACGAGAGAGACGAACACCGCATGAGCATGACCCCCGAGCAGGCGACCTGGTTCTCCGAGATCTTCGGGCGCCTCGTCGCGAACGTCGACCAGGTCCTCCTGGGCAAGACGTTCGTCGTGCGGCTGTCGTTCACGGCGCTGCTCAGCGAGGGGCACCTCCTGCTCGAGGACTTCCCCGGCACGGGCAAGACGTCGCTCGCCCGCGCCATCGCCCAGAGCGTGCAGGGCACGAGCAACCGCGTCCAGTTCACGCCCGACCTGCTGCCCGGCGACATCACCGGCGTGAGCATCTACGACCAGAAGGCGGGGGAGTTCGAGTTCCACCGAGGCCCGATCTTCTCCAACATCGTCCTCGCCGACGAGATCAACCGGGCCAGCCCGAAGACCCAGTCGGCGCTGCTCGAGGTCATGGAGGAGAGCCGGGTCACGGTCGACGGCGTCAGCCACGACGTCGGCAGCCCCTTCATGGTGATCGCCACCCAGAACCCCGTCGAGCAGGCCGGCACGTACCGTCTGCCCGAGGCCCAGCTCGACCGGTTCATCATGAAGACGTCGATCGGGTACCCCGACCACGCGGCGACCGTCCGGATCCTCGAGGGCTCCGCGACCCGGGTCCACGAGGGGAGCCTCAGCCCCATCGTCCAGGCCGGGGTCGTCACCGAGATGGCGCAGCTCGCCCGCACCGTCCACGTCGAGTCGACCATCAGCGACTACGTCGCCCGCCTCGTCGAGGCGACCCGGACCGCCGAGGAGGTGCGGCTCGGCGTCAGCGTGCGAGGCGCCCTCGCCCTCGTCCGCACCGCCAAGACCTACGCCGCCTCCCAAGGGCGCCACTACGTCGTCCCGGACGACGTCAAGGCCCTCGCCGAGCCCGTGCTCGCCCACCGGCTGGTGCTCGACCCCGAGGCGGAGTTCGACGGCGTGACGCCGTCGAGCATCGTCAGCCAGCTGCTGATCGAGACGCCGCCGCCCTCCGAGCGGATCGCCGTGTGAGCGACGCCGGACCAGGCAGCACCGACAGCCGCGCACGTCGGGACCGCGACGCGTCCCGCGGCCGGACGCACACCCGCGGCGGCCGTACGCAGTCGCGGACGGGCTTCGACGGCGGGTTCGCGACGGGGACCCAGGGACTCACGAACGCGCGCACCCGCATCGTGGGCGACCGCTCCGGGCCCGTGGCCGACGCGCTCGTCCTCGCCGTGCGCCTCCTCCGCTCTGCCCGGGCGTGGCTGACCCGGGCGTTCCGGGCGGTCTCGGGCGTCGTGACGCCCGTCGGCTGGGCCGTGCTCGTCGTGGTGCCCGTCGGCTTCGTCGTCGGCTACCTGCTCGGCTGGCTCGAGCTCGTCGTGGTCGCCTGGGCCTCGCTCGTCGTGCTCGTCGTCGCCGGACTGAGCCTGATCGGCCGCAACGCGTTCCGCGTGGCGCTCGACATCCCGCACGAGCGCGTCACGGTCGGGGAGCCCGCCTCGGGCAGCGTCGTCGTCGAGAACCCGACCCGCCGCCGCATCCTCGGCGTCTCCGTCGAGATCCCGGTCGGGGCCGGTCTCGCCGAGATCAGCCTGCCCGGCCTCCGCGGGGGCGACAGCGTCACCGAGACCTTCTCGGTCCCCACCCAGCGGCGCGGCGTCATCCGGGTCGGTCCCGTCCGCACCGTCCGCGGCGACGCCGTCGGGCTGGTGCGACGGGAGCTCGACTGGACGGGGGTCACGGAGATGTTCGTCCACCCCCGCACCATCGGCATCCCGAGCACGAGCACCGGCCTCATCCGCGACCTCGAGGGCAACCCGACCCGCGACCTCTCGCCGAGCGACATCTCGTTCCACGCGCTCCGGGAGTACCAGCCGGGCGACGAGCGGCGCAACATCCACTGGAAGTCGACGGCCAAGACCGGCACCTACATGGTCCGACAGTTCGAGGAGAGCCGGAGGAGCCACATCGTCATCGCGCTCAGCCTGGCCACCGCAGACTTCGCTTCGGACGACGAGTTCGAGCTGGCCGTGAGCGTCGCGGGCTCGCTCGGGGCGCGGGCCGTGCGCGACGCCCGCGAGGTGAGCGTCGTCGTCAGCGAGCGCACGCCCGAGTTCGCCAAGCGCAAGACCCTCGAGATCCGGTCGCTGAGCACGCTGACCCGCACGCGCCTCCTCGACGACCTCGCGGTCGTGGAGCACGCGGAGTCGGCCCTCGGCATCGTCGACGTCGCCCGGGTGGCCGGCGACCGGGTCGCCGGCGTCTCCGTCGCGTTCCTCGTCGTCGGCAGCACCGCGACCCTCACCCAGCTGCGCTCGGCCGGCCTGCACTTCCCGGTCGGCGTCGAGGCGGTCGCCATCGTCTGCGATCCCGAGGCCGTGCCCGGGATGACGCGGATCAGCGACCTGACCGTCCTCACCATCGGCTACCTCGAGGACCTGCAGAAGTCGCTCGCCCGGGCGGCCGCCACATGAGCGGCGCGCAGGCTCCCGCCGCGTCCCGGCCGGGCGATCTCCGGACACGCGTCCGCCGTCCCCGGCTGCGCGCCTCCTTCGTCCTGCTCGCCAGCGGGCTGCACGTCCTGGCCCTCCTGGCGGCCGCGGCGGTCTTCTGGCCCGTCTACCAGAGCGCCGAGTTCGTCGTGCTGGCCCTGGTCACGGTGGCGGTCGGCGGCGTCGTCGCCGTCGCCGGGGCGGTGCTGCGGCTCTCGAGCTTCGGGGTGCTGGTGCTCACCGTCGCGGCGTACCTGCTGCTCGGCGTGCCGCTCGCCGTCCCGTCGCAGGCCCTGTGGGGCGTGGTGCCGACGCTCGGCGGCCTCGGCCAGCTCGTCACGGGCACCGCTCTCGCCTGGAAGCAGATCGTCACGATCACCCTGCCGGTCGGCAGCTACGAGTCCCTGCTCGTGCCCGTGTTCGTCCTCCTGCTGCTGGCGTCCGTCGTGGGGCTGACCACGGCACTGCGGTCCCGCCGGGCTGAGCTCGCGGCCCTCGGCCCCGTCGTCGTCTGGCTGGCCGGCATCGTCCTCGGCCCCGCACAGGCCTTCTTCCCGGTGGTCTCAGGGCTCACGGTGCTCGCCGTCTCGGTGGCGTGGGTGGTCTGGTGGCGCCTCCGTCGTCGCCGGCTCGCCGTCGAGGCCCTCGGGGGAGGCTCGGCGGGCGCACGGGCGCACGGACACGGCTCCGTCGCCGGGAGGGCCGTCGCCGGGACGGTGGTCACCCTCGTCGTCGCCGGAGCCGCCGCCGCGGGCGCCGTTGCCGTCGTCCCGCCCGCCGCGGAGCGCACCGTCGCGCGGACCGTCGTCGTCCAGCCCTTCGACCCCCGTGACGTGGTCAGCCCGCTGACGAGGTTCCGTGTCTACGAGCAGGACCCGACGGTCGACGAGACGCTCTTCGAGGTCGAGGGGCTCGCGGCCGGCCAGCTGCTGCGCCTCGCGACGCTCGACACGTACGACGGCGTCGCCTACACCGTCGGCAGCGACGAGGTGACGAGCGAGTCCGGCTCCTTCGACCGGGTCCCCTCGGTGTTCGACCAGTCGGGGGTGTCCGGCCGCCAGACCACCCTCGCCGTCACCGTCGACGGGTACAGCGGGGTCTGGCTGCCGACGGTCGGCAAGTTCGAGTCGATCGACTTCGGCGGCCCGACGGCGACCGACCGGCGCGACGCCTTCTTCTACAACGACACGAGCGGCACCGCCGCCGTCGTGGGCGGGCTCGAGGAGGGCGACCGCTACCGGCTGGAGGCGGTGCTGCCCGACCAGCCCGCCGAGGGCGAGCTGGAGGGCCTCACGCCCGGCTCGGCCCGGGTCCCCTCGCCCCGTGCCGTCCCCGACGAGCTGACCGACGCCGTGCAGGAGGCGGTGGACGGCGTGCAGGGACCGGGCGCCCGCCTGCAGGCCGTGCTCGACCTGCTCGCCGAGGACGGCTACATCAGCCACGGCGTCGGGGCCGACGAGCCGATCAGCCTGTCGGGGCACGGGTCGGCGCGCATCGCCCAGCTCTTCACGGACCCGGTCATGGTCGGCGACGCCGAGCAGTACGCGACGGCCGCGGCCCTGATGGCCGACGAGCTCGGCTTCCCCTCGCGGGTGGTCATGGGCTTCGTGCCGGACGCCGACGAGCTCGCCGACGCGACCGGCCCGGTGCCGGTGCGCGGGGGAGACGTCACCGCGTGGATCGAGGTCGACACGGCCCAGGCGGGCTGGGTCGCGCTCGATCCCGTCCCGGCCGAGCGCCCCATCCCCGAGGACGTCGTGCAGGACCCGAGCGAGGTCTCGCGCCCCGAGTCGGTCGTCCAGCCGCCGCCGCAGGAGCCTCAGGTGCGCGACGACCAGACGCCGCCGCAGTCCGAGCAGGAGGACCCCGACACGGCGCCCGCCTGGCTGGCGGTGCTGCTCGTGGTCGTCCGGGTGCTCGGCTGGACGGCGCTCGTCGCCGGGGTGGTCGCGGCGCCGTTCCTGGCCGTGGTGGCGGTGAAGCTGCGCCGTCGCCGTGCCCGACGTCGTGCCCCCGACGCCGCGTCGAGGATCACGGGCGGGTGGCGCGAGTTCGAGGACGCCGTCGTCGACCACGGCATCGAGACCCCGCGGTCGGGGACGCGGAGCGAGGTCGCCCAGGCGGTCGGCGGGGCCCGGCCGGCCGTGCTGGCCCGCGTCGCGGACCGGGCCGTCTTCGCCCCGACGCCGCCGCCGGCCGAGGACGCGGACCGCGTGTGGGCGGCCGTGGCCGAGATGCGCCGGTCGCTCGACGCCGACCTGACGCGGTGGCAGCGCGCCAAGGCCGCGGTCTCGCTCCGCTCGCTCCGTGGATACCATGGCGGGACACGTCCCGAGCGTTAGAGGTCCCGATGCACTGCCCCACCTGCGACAGCCCGCTGCCCGTCGGCGCCATGTTCTGCGGAGTGTGCGGCCGCGCCGTCACGAGCGCCGACGTCGCTGCGGCGGCCGCACGTCGCGACGAGGGCGCAGGGACCGGCTCAGGCGCGGGCGCGCAGGCCGAGCCGCCGGCGTGGCAGCTGCGCCAGCCGCCGCGGCCCACGACGTCGGGCGACGCGCCCTGGTGGGTCCGAGACCGCCGCGTCGAGCAGGAGCCGGTCGACCAGGCACCCGTCGGGGCTGCACGCGACGAGGCTGCCCCCGACCGTGATCGTGGGCACGAGCGCGCAGGGGGCGAGCGTCGCGCGGTCGAGGCCGGAACCGAGGAGGCGCCTCCCGCGTGGATCGTCCCGGCCCGGTCGGTCGAGTCCACGGGCGCTGACGCGACCCTCATCGACCGCGAGGCGGAGGCCCGCGCGCGACAGGACGATCCGTCGTCCGCCGAGCCCTCGACCCAGTCGCCGTCGGAGGTCGCGGAGCCGGCTGCACCGGCACCGGCTCCTCTGCCTGCGGAGCCCGTGGCGCCGGCGGCCGCTCCGGCGCCCGCACCTCTGCGTGCGCCCGCTCCGCACGCCGACAACGGTCCGCGACCGACGTCGGCCCCCCTGTGGACGGCGTCGTTCTCGCGGCTGCCCTCCGAGGACGACGTCCCGGCCCCGCACGACGAGACGCCCCCCGCGGCCCGCCCGACGGAGGACGCCGTCGCAGCCGAGGCGCCCGGCCAGGAAGCCGACCCGCCGGTCGGCGTCCGGCACGACGGCGCGCGTCCCGAGGACGGAGGCGCCGTCGGCACCTCGGCTGCGGCCGACGGGGACGACTCGGGTGACGGACACGACAGTTCCACCCCGGGAACGACCGAGACCTCGACGGCGCCGGACGAGACGCCGGGACCGGCCGACCCTGCGGGGCCCGTCCCCGGAGCCGACGACGGCGAGGACGCTGCCGAGCCCGAGCCTTCGCACTCGTCCGAGGCGGCACCCCACCCTGGTCCCGACGCATCCGAGCCCGGGCAGTCGTCCGAGCCAGGGCGGCCGTCCGCGGTCGGCCCCGTGGCCCCGGTGCCCCTCCGCGAACCGGCTCCCGCTCCCGACGGCGTGGCCGGCGACACGGCTCCGGTGACCCCGCTGCCTCGGGCCGTCCCCGGCGCTTCCCCGGCGGTCGCGCCGGTGCCGGACGGCGAACCGGTCCCGCTGGTCGAGCCCGGTCAGCAGAAGGTCGTCGAGCACTGCACGCACTGCGGCGCCCTGCTCGACGAGGACGACATCTTCTGCCCCGAGTGCGGGGCCGTCGTGCAGTCGGTGGCGCTGTCCTTCACCGGACCGGTCGCCCCGCTGCCGCCCGAGTGGCGTCCGAGCGCTGCGGCACCGACACCGACACCGACACCGGCACCGGCACCGGCGCCCGCGCCCGATCCCGAGAACGTCGTCGACGCGGGCGGCGAGGCGACTCCGGTCGTCGACGAGCACCGTGCCGAGCTGCCGCCCGAGCGACAGGCCGACCGCCCGACCGCTCCGTCGTCCGAGCCGCCGGTCCAGCCCGGGGCGGTCCCCGGCCGCTGGGCAGGGGCGCCCGGAGGAGACGGCGCGACCGGTCTCCCCGACCTGCCTCCCATGCCGACGGCGGCGCCGGCGTCGGCCCTGTCGGGTCTCCTCGCCGGTGACGCCCGCTCCCGACTGGTCACGGACGACGACGTCGACGAGACCCGTCTCGTGAGGAGGGGCCCCGTCGGCACGGAGTACCTCTTCCAGTTCAGCACGGGCGAGAGCGTCACCGTCGACGGCTCCGGCCTGCTCGGACGGGCGCCGTCGCCCCAGCCGGGGGAGCGGTTCGACCACCTCGTCCGCATCGCCGACCCGGGCAAGTCCGTCTCGAAGACCCACCTCGAGTTCGGGCAGGAGCTCGGGGCCCTCTGGGTGAGCGACCGGTGGTCGGGCAACGGCACCGTCGTGCGGCCCCACGAGCAGCCCGCCCGACGTGTCGAGCCGGGCACGCGCGTGCGCGTGGCCCGCGGCACGAGGGTCGAGATCGGCGAGCAGTTCTTCATCGTGAGCTGATCACCCGAGCTGATCCCTCCCCAGGCCGTTCTCCGAGCCGAGGTCCGACCTCGGTTCGGGGACAGCCGCCACGGCGCCGGGTCGTCGTGGTGGGCTGGTCTCGTGACCGTCCCCGACACCGCGACCACCTCCTCCTCGCCCGGCGCGGTCGTGGTGCCGTCCCCGTCGCCCGAGCCGTCGCGCTGGGTCCTCTCCGTCGCCGCCGCCCTGGTCGCCGGCCTGGCGGTCGGGGGTGCGGGAGCGGCCCGTGGCGACCTCGACCTCCTCGCCGTCCTCCTGGCCGGGGCGTCGGTGGCCTCGGCTCAGGGCCTCGCGGGCCTCGTCGGACGGCAGGCGGCCCGCGCTGCCCGAGACCGGTGGTTCGCGGCCCTCGACGAGACCGAGGCGGTCTGCGACGCCCGGCTCGACTCGCGTCGTCGCTCCCTGCAGCACATCTGGCCGACCTCGGCCGACCTCGTGGAGCGGCTCCGGCGAGGTGAGGCCCCACCGGTCGTCGGCGTGCGCTCGCTCGTCGTGCTCGGCAGCGGCCGGGTCGACAGCGGGATCGTCCTCGTGGGCGACACCGGCGCCGCCGTCGTGCGTCACGCCCGCACCGAGGTGCTCCGACGGCGCCTCGCCGAGCTGCCCGACGGTCCGCTCTGCGTCGACGCCGCCGGCGGGGTGCACGTGCGGGGCCCGGAGCTGCTGGCCCGGTCCCTCGCGGGCGGCTACCGCGCCCAGCTGCGGCACCGGGGCGCTCCTGACGGCCTCGTGACCTGGCAGCCGGCAGCGGCCGACGGACACGGCGACGGCGAGATCGGAGCTGCCGAGACCGAGGCCGAGGCCCTGTCAGGGCAGGTCGGAGGAGGCGGTGGCTCCGGCCCGTCCGCCGCCTGCGTCGTCGAGATCTCGCGCCACGGAGCCGTGGCCGTCGTCCGACGCGACGGCACGGCCTGCTCGGTGCCCGTCACTCCGGCGTGGACGTCGGTGCTCGACGCCCCCGACGCCGCCGACGCCCCCGATGCCCCTGACGCCCTCGACGGACGGAGCCGTCAGCGCGTCACGCCCCAGCGGCCGTGAGCGCCCCGCTGAGCCGGAGCGAGCCGACGGGGACGCCCCCGCCGAGCACCTTCTCCAGGGTCGTGGAGGTGACACGGTCGGCGGCAGCCTGCTCCACGACGCCCTGCTCCACCAGGAGGTGCAGAGCGACGAGGGTCCCCGCGCGGACGTTCCCGTCGAGCACCTTGACGGCGACCCCGACGCCGCCGGTGGTCCCCATCACCATGACGCCCTCGGCCCCGAGCTTGGCGAACACGCCGAGCTCGTCGATCGTGACCGTGTTGTCCCGTCCCGGGCCGTCGATGGCCCAGGCGTCGGCGAGCACCGAGCGGACGAGGTGCGCGGCGTCGGGGTCTCGGTCGTCGCGGACGTCGCCCGCCGACCCGGCCACCCGGCCGACGGCCCGGGCGAGGCCCGTGACGGTCGTGGCGAACACGGGAGCGCCGCAGCCGTCGGTCCCGGCGTGGTCCACGACCTCGCCGGTGAACTCGGCGACGGTCTCCCGCACGGCGGCCTGGAGGGGGTGGTCGATGGCGGTGTAGGTGGCCGTGTCCCAGCCCCGCTGGTCGCAGGCGAGGAGGAAAGCGGCGTGCTTGCCCGAGCAGTTCATGGCCGCGCGACGGGGCTCGTCGAGCAGGCGGGCGCTGCGGCGGTCGCCGGGCCAGTCGGCGGGGCAGAGCAGGTCGTGCTCGTCGTGGTCGCCGCGGGCGAGCATCGCCTCGACGACCTCGAGGTGGGCGGGGGTGCCCGCGTGGCTGGCGGTCGAGAGCACCGCCTGCGGCCCCTGGAGGTCGACGCCGGCGCGCAGCACGGTGAGCGCCTGCAGCGGCTTGAGGCAGGAGCGGGGGTAGATCGAGGCCCCGACGTCGCCGACCGAGCGGAGCACGGCCCCGTCCGGCCCGACGACGACCGCGGCGCCGAGGTGGCGGCTCTCCTCGAGGCCCGAACGGACGAGGACGGCGAGCTCGACGCTCCCGTCGGCGGTGAGGGGACGGCGCGGGTCGCCGGCGGAGGCGCTCAGGTGGGTCATGATGGGGAGTGTATCGACGCCCCGCCGAGGAGGATCCCGTGCTCGACCACCACTACGCCGTCGACCTCGCCTGGACGGGAGACCGGGGAGTCGGCACGACGTCGTACCGCAGCTACGGTCGCGACGCCACCGTCTCGGCCGCCGGCAAGCTGCACGACATCCAGGGGTCGGCCGACCGCACGTTCCACGGCGACGCCGATCGCTGGAACCCGGAGGAGCTGCTCCTCGCCGCCCTGGCCGAGTGCCACCTCCTCAGCTACCTGCACGTCGCCGCGTCCGCGGGCGTGGTCGTGGTCGCCTACCGCGACTCGGCCGAGGGCTCCATGACGCAGACCGCGGACGGGGGAGGCCGCTTCACGTCGGCCACCCTGCGGCCCGTCGTCACCGTGGCCGACGCGTCGATGGTCGAGCTCGCGAGCACGCTGCACGCCGAGGCCGCCCGCAAGTGCTTCATCGCCGCGTCGGTCGCGTTCCCCGTCGGCCACGAGCCCACGACCCTGGTGGCCGCCGCCTCCTGATCGGGGTCGACGTGCCTCGGCCGTTCAGCAGGCCCTGCGGCGGCGTGGGGCAGAATGACCTGACCCGGCGCCTCGCGACCCGGGCGGCTCCGCGCCGTCCCGGCTCCGCGCCGTCCCCGCCCCTCGATCGAGAGACTCCCATGCGCCGCTCCCTCTCCCTGCTCGCCGTCCCCGTCCTCGTGCTGGGCCTCGCGTCCTGTGCCTCCGAGGCCAGCACGGGCGACACCGCGACCTCCGCCCCGTCCTCGTCGTCGAGCGCCCCCTCCGACGTGCCCACGCGTGCCAGCGGCGAGGCGCAGGAGCCGCAGGCCGGCTTCCCGACGGTCGAGCTCGACTCCGACGGCCGCCCGACCGTCACCCTGCCCGGCACGGAGGCGCCGACCGAGCTCCAGGTCGAGACGCTGATCAAGGGCGACGGCCCCGTCGTCGAGGACGGCGCCCAGGTCACCGTCCAGTACCAGGGCTCGCTCTGGAAGGACGGCACG
Organism: Frigoribacterium sp. CFBP 8766; assembly: GCF_014841435.1. Lineage (NCBI taxonomy): Bacteria > Bacillati > Actinomycetota > Actinomycetes > Micrococcales > Microbacteriaceae > Frigoribacterium > Frigoribacterium sp. CFBP 8766. The sequence goes on along the minus strand of NZ_JACYTX010000002.1, from coordinate 687,146 downwards.
GTCTTCGACGAGAGCTGGAAGCGCGGCGAGCCGACCACGTTCGGCACCGGCCAGGTCATCCCGGGCTTCGCCGCGGGCATCGTCGGCCAGACCGTCGGCTCGCAGACCGTCGTCGTCATCCCGCCGGCCGAGGGCTACGGCGAGGCGGGCGCTCCGCAGGCCGGCATCGCGGGCGACGACACGCTCGTCTTCGTGATCGACATCCTGGCCGCGAACTGACCGTGACCGTCATCGGTCGCCGCGCGCGCCTCCTCGGCCTGGTCGGGGTGCCGCTCCTCGCGGTCGCCCTGGTCGGCTGCACGGACGACGCGGCGCCTGAGCCGTCCGCCACGACACCCGGTGCGAGCCCTGCCGCGACCGCCTGCCTCGGCGGCGGCGCCGAGGCGGACTCGGTCGAGGTGTCGGGCGAGGTGGGTCAGAAGCCGACCATCGCGCTCTCCGGCCCCCTGGGCGCGGCGACGAGCCAGCGGGCCGTGGTCTCGCAGGGCACCGGGCCGGAGACGAAGTCCGGCGACGTCGTCCAGGTGGCCGTGACGGTCTTCGACGCGACGACCGGCGCCGAGCTGAGCTCCGCCGGCTACGAGCGCGGCAGCGGCGAGCAGCTCACCATCAGCGCCGACTACTACGTGCCCGGGCTCGAGGCCGCGCTGCTCTGCAACCAGGCCGGCTCGCGCTCGGTCACGGTCGCCAGCGCCGCCGACATGCAGCCCGCCCAGACGGGCACCGCGCCGCCGAACGCGGCGGCCGTGATCGTCGTCGACACGTTCTCGATCGTGCCGACGCGCGCGACCGGCGTCGACCAGCCCGCGCAGCCGGGCTTCCCCGAGGTGGCGCTCGCCGACGACGGCCGTCCGACCGTGACGATCCCCGACGCCGACCCGCCGGCCGAGCTGCAGGTCGAGGTGCTCAAGAAGGGCGACGGCGAGGTCGTCCCCGACCCCGCCAACGTGACGGTCCAGTACCAGGGGGTCAACTGGCGCGACGGCAAGGTCTTCGACGAGAGCTGGGGCAAGGGCACCCCGACCCCGTTCTCGACCGCGCAGGTCGTCCCGGGCTTCGCCGCGGCGATGATCGGCCAGACCGTCGGCTCGCAGGTGCTCGTCGTCGTCCCGCCCGCCGAGGGCTACGGCGACGGCGGACAGCCGAGCGCGGGCATCGAGGGCGGCGACACGCTCGTCTTCGTCATCGACGTCCTCGCCGTGGCCTGAGCGCCGCCTCCGCACCGGGCCCGGCGCGCCCCTAGGCTGACCGCATGCGTCGCGTCATCCTCCTCGGCTCCACCGGCTCCATCGGCGTGCAGGCGCTCGACGTGGTCGCCGCCCACCCCGATCTCTTCACCGTCGTCGGGCTGTCGGCCGGCTCGAACGCCGCCCTGCTGGCCGAGCAGGCAGCCCGCTTCGGCGTCGAGCACACCGCGCTCGGCACCGACGAGTCGGTGGCGCTCGTCCGCGACGTCGAGGCCGACGTCGTCGTCAACGGGATCACGGGCAGCGTGGGCCTCGCACCCACGCTCGCCGTGCTCGACTCCGGCGCCACGCTGGCGCTGGCCAACAAGGAGAGCCTGATCGTCGGCGGCGACCTCGTGCGCGAGCGCGCGGCGCCGGGGCAGATCGTGCCGGTCGACTCCGAGCACTCCGCCATCGCGCAGGCGCTCCGCTCCGGCGACCGCGGCGAGGTCCGTCGTCTCGTGCTCACCGCCTCCGGCGGGCCCTTCCGCGGCCGGACGCGCGCCTCCCTCGCCGACGTCACCCCCGCCGAGGCCCTCGCGCACCCCACGTGGGACATGGGCCGCGTCGTCACGACGAACTCGTCGACGCTCGTCAACAAGGGGCTCGAGGTGATCGAGGCCCACCTGCTCTTCGACGTCGACTACGACCACATCGACGTGACGGTCCACCCGCAGTCGATCGTGCACTCGATGGTCGAGTTCGTCGACGGGTCCACGATCGCCCAGGCGTCGCCGCCCGACATGCGACTGCCGATCTCGCTCGGCATGGCCTGGCCCGACCGCGTGCCGGGCGTCGGCGTGCCCCTCGACTGGACCACCGCCTCCACCTGGACCTTCGAGCCGCTCGACGACGAGGCGTTCCCGTCCGTGCTGCTGGCGAAGCAGGTCGGCCGGGCGGGCGCGACCTGGCCCGCGGTGTTCAACGCGGCGAACGAGCAGGCCGTCCACGCGTTCCACGACGGCAGGGTCGGCTACCTGGGCATCCTCGACACGGTGCGCGAGGTCGTCGACCGGCACACGGCGGGGTCGAGCACCCTCGAGGGGGTGCTGGAGGCCGAGCGCTGGGCCCGCGAGGCGGCCGACGCGCTGCTCGCCCGCCGCTAGCGGCCGCCGTCCCGCCGTCCCCCGTCAGTGCCTCGGGCACGAGGCCGGGCCGAGGAGGCGCGGGCCCTGACCCCTCACAGCGTCGCCATGGCCGGTGCGGGGCCGGCTCCCCGTCTCGGACGGCTACCCTTGCCCGGTGGAAACCGTCCTGCTCTACCTGCTCGGCATCGTCGTGATCGTCATCGGGCTCGCCGTCTCGATCGCGCTGCACGAGATCGGGCACCTCGTGCCGGCCAAGGCGTTCGGCGTCAAGGTCGGGCAGTACATGATCGGCTTCGGGCCGACGATCTTCTCCCGCCGCCGGGGCGAGACCGAGTACGGCGTCAAGGCGCTGCCGCTCGGCGGCTACATCTCGATGTCGGGCATGTACCCGCCGGCGCGCGAAGGCCAGAAGGGCCGGACGGCGAGCACGGGCTTCTTCCAGACCCTCGTGCAGGACGCGCGCACCGCCAGCGCCGACACGATCGACCAGGGCGACGAGCACCGCACCTTCTACCGGCTGCCCGTCTACAAGCGGGTCATCATCATGCTCGGCGGGCCGACGATGAACCTGCTCATCGCGATCGTGCTCTTCACCATCCTGCTGTGCGGCTTCGGCACGGCGCAGTCGAGCACCACCGTCGGCCTCGTCAACCAGTGCGTGCTGCCTGCCGGGTCGACCGAGACCGAGTGCCCGGCCGACGCCACGGCGGCGCCCGCGTTCGCGGCCGGCATGCAGAACGGCGACCGCATCGTGTCGATCGACGGCGTGGCGATGGCGGACGGCGACCAGGTGACGAGCGCGTTCCGAGCGGCTCCCGACCAGACCCTCAGCGTCGTGGTCGAGCGGGACGGGAGCGAGCAGACGCTCGAGGTCACCCCGGCGCTCTCCGCACGCCAGGTGATCGACTCGGCGGGCGTGCCCGTCGTGGGCGACGACGGCGCCCCGGTCACCCAGGAAGTGGGCTTCGTCGGCATCGGCTTCGCGACGGTGACGGTGCAGCAGCCGGTCACGGCCGTGCTGCCGACCGTCGGCACGAACATCGGACACGTCGCGAACGTCATCGTGCACCTGCCGCAGCGCATGGTCGCCGTCGCCCAGGCTGCGTTCGGCGGGGGAGAGCGCGACGCGAACGGCCCCGTCAGCGTCGTCGGGGTCGGCCGGATGGCGGGCGAGGTGGTCAGCCTCGACACCGTGCCGTTCATCGACCGGGCCGCGTTCCTCGTGAGCCTGCTCGCCAGCCTCAACGTCGCCCTGTTCGTCTTCAACCTCGTGCCGCTGATGCCCCTCGACGGCGGCCACGTCGCGGGCGCGCTGATCGAGGCGATCCGTCGTGGCTTCGCCAAGCTGTTCCGCCGCCCCGACCCGGGGCCCGTCGACACGGCGAAGGTCATCCCGCTCACGTTCGCGGTCGTGATCGTCCTCGGCGGCATGGGGCTGCTGCTCGCCTACGCCGACATCGTGAACCCGATCTCGCTGATCCGCTGACCCGTTCGGCAGCCGGCCCGCGGACGTCCTGACCTGCCGGCCCGCTGGGCGTCCTCGCCTCCGACATCGCGCGCCCAGCGCACGGGTCTACGATCGACGACGTGCCTGCAGTCAATCTCGGAATGCCGAAGGTCCCCGAAACCCTTGCCCCGCGACGCAAGTCGCGGCAGATCAAGGTGGGCAAGGTCCTCGTCGGAGGCGACGCTCCCGTCAGCGTCCAGTCGATGACCACCACGCCCACCACGAACATCAACGCGACCCTCCAGCAGATCGCCGAGCTCACCGCCTCGGGCTGCGACATCGTGCGCGTCGCCGTGCCCACTCGAGACGACGCGGAGACGCTGCCGATCATCGCGAAGAAGAGCCAGATCCCGGTGATCGCCGACATCCACTTCCAGCCGAACTACGTGTTCCAGGCGATCGACGCCGGCTGCGCCGCGGTGCGCGTCAACCCCGGCAACATCCGCAAGTTCGACGACCAGGTCGGCAAGATCGCCGCCGCGGCCAAGGCCGCCGGCGTCTCCATCCGCATCGGCGTGAACGCCGGGTCGCTCGAGCCCAGCATCCTGCAGAAGTACGGCAAGGCGACGCCGGAGGCGCTCGTCGAGTCCGCGGTGTGGGAGGCCTCCCTCTTCGAGGAGCACGACTTCCACGACTTCAAGATCTCGGTCAAGCACAACGACCCGGTCATCATGGTCAAGGCGTACCGGCAGCTCGCCGAGCGTGGCGACTGGCCCCTGCACCTCGGCGTGACCGAGGCCGGCCCCGAGTTCCAGGGCACCATCAAGTCGGCCACGGCCTTCGGCATCCTGCTCGGCGAGGGCATCGGCGACACCATCCGCGTGAGCCTCAGCGCGCCTCCCGCGCAGGAGGTCAAGGTCGGCCTGCAGATCCTCCAGTCGCTGAACCTGCGCGAGCGCAAGCTCGAGATCGTCAGCTGCCCCAGCTGCGGTCGTGCGCAGGTCGACGTGTACAAGCTCGCGAACGACGTCACCGACGGCCTCGAGGGCATGACGGTCCCGCTCCGCGTCGCGGTCATGGGCTGCGTCGTGAACGGGCCAGGCGAGGCCCGCGAGGCCGACCTCGGCGTCGCGTCGGGCAACGGCAAGGGCCAGATCTTCGTCAAGGGCGAGGTCATCAAGACCGTGCCCGAGTCCGAGATCGTGCAGACGCTGATCGACGAGGCCAACCGCCTCGCGGCCGAGATGCCCCCGGGCGAGGTCGGCTCGCCCCAGGTCCTCACGGTCTGAGGCTGATCGCGGGTCGGTCACCGACCCGACGGCCCCGAGGAGGCGCGGTGCAGGCTCCGGCCGCATCGCGCCTCCTCCGCGTCGCAGCCTGCCCGCCGCCTCTGACGTGCCGCGCCGACGCTCCGGGTCCCGCGGCCTCCCGCACCGTCGCCGCGCTCGTTCCCGTGCCCGCTCGCGGAGCGGGTGTGTCGCCGTGTGACGCGCCGATTGTGACCCGGCCCGCCCCGCCGGTCACGATGGAGGGACGCACGGTCGTGGTGCCGGCAGCAGCAGCCGGCGACGTGCGTCGCACCGTCTGAGAGGAACGTCATGTCCGAGGCAACACCCCTGATCGAGGCCCCCAAGAGGAAGCGCGGTCGGCTGATCGCGATCGTCGTGGCGGTCGTCGTCGTGCTCGCCGCCGTGGGCGTCGGCATCGCCGTCGCGAACCGGGGCGGCGACGCCGTGCGCATCGGGGTCGCCGGCGCGAGCGACCCGTACTGGGCCACCTTCACGCAGGCCGCCGCCGACGAGGGCATCGACGTCGAGATCGTCGACTTCGCCAACTACGAGCAGCCGAACCCGGCGCTGACCGAGGACGAACTCGACCTGAACCAGTTCCAGCACATCGTCTACCTGGCCCAGTACGACGTGTCGGCCGACGCCGACCTCGTGCCGATCGGCTCCACGGCGATCTACCCCCTGCCCCTGTACTCGCAGGAGCACACCTCGCTCGACCAGTTCAGCAAGGGCGACACCGTCGCGGTGCCCGACGACGCGAGCAACCTCGCCCGCTCGCTGCTCGTGCTGCAGTCGAACGGCCTGATCGAGCTGAAGGACGGCGGCGACATCTTCTCCGGCCTCGACGACATCGACACCGAGGCCTCGACGGTCACGGTCTCGCCCGTCGCCGCCGACCTCGCCGCGACGTCGCTGCCGGACTTCGACGGCGCGATCATCAACAACGAGTACGCCACCAAGGCGGGGCTCTCGCCCGACACGATCATCGCCCAGGACGACCCCTCCGACCCTGCGTCGCTGCCCTACGTGAACGTCTTCGCCGCGCGTGAGGGCGACGCGGACGACGAGACGTACCAGAAGCTCGTCCAGATCTACCAGGACACGGAGGCCGTCACCGACGGCGTCGTCGAGAACTCGGGCGGCACGGCCCTCACCACGAAGGTGCCCGTCGCCGACCTGCGCGAGTCGCTCGAGCAGACGAAGGAGCTCGTGGAGCAGAACGGCTGACGCCGCCTGCCCCCGCCCGGGCCCGACCCGCTCGCCACGACGGCGTGCGGGTCGGGCCCTTCCGACCGTGACGAGGAGACCATGCCCGCCATCACCCTGACCGACGTCGTCAAGACCTACCCGCCCCGCGAGAAGGGCGCCGCACCGCTGACGGCCGTCGACGGTGTCAGCCTCGAGATCGCCGACGGCGAGATCTTCGGGATCATCGGCTACTCCGGCGCCGGCAAGAGCACGCTGGTGCGCCTGATCAACGCGCTCGAGCCGACCACGAGCGGCCGGATCGAGATCGACGGCCGTCCCGTGACCGGGCTGCGCGAGCGCGAGCTCCGCGGGGTGCGCGCCGGCATCGGCATGATCTTCCAGCAGTTCAACCTGTTCTCGTCGAAGACGGTCTGGGGCAACGTCGAGTTCCCGCTCAAGGCGGCCGGCGTGCCGAAGGCCGACCACCAGCGGCGGATCAGCGAGCTGCTGCACTTCGTCGGGCTGGCCGACAAAGCCCACGCGCGTCCCGACCAGCTGTCGGGCGGCCAGAAGCAGCGCGTCGGGATCGCCCGCGCCCTCGCGACGTCGCCGGGCGTGCTGCTCGCCGACGAGGCGACGAGCGCGCTCGACCCCGAGACCACGCAGGAGGTGCTGGCCCTGCTCCGGCGGGTCAACGCCGAGCTGGGCATCACCATCGTCGTCATCACGCACGAGATGGACGTCATCAAGTCGATCGCCGACCGCGTCGCCGTGATGGACCGTGGTCGGGTCGTCGAGATCGGACGCACCTTCGAGGTCTTCTCGGCCCCGCGCGAGGCGTCCACACGGCGCTTCGTCTCCACCGTCGTCGCCGGGTCGCCGCAGGGCGACGACCTCGCGGCTCTCCGGCGACGCCACGAGGGCCGCCTCGTGACGGTGCGCGTCTCCGAGGGCGGCGTCGACCAGCAGCAGGTCTTCGGCGTGCTCGCCCGCCACGGCGTCCGCTTCGAGATCGTCTTCGGCGGCATCGACGAGATCGGCGGGCGCACCTTCGGCACCCTGACCCTGGCCCTGACGGGCGGCGACGGCGACGTCTCGGCCGCCGTCGCCGAGCTCGGGGTCGCCGCGACCGAGCTCCCGGCCCCGCCCACGACCGAGGCCGCGCCCGACCGGCCGGCCCACGACGCGGAGGCACGCTGACCATGGACTCCCTGATCGACCTGCAGCCCCAGCTCTGGAAGGCGGCCTACGAGACCGTCTACATCGTCGCCCTGACCCTGCTCTTCGGCGGGCTCGGCGGGCTCCTCCTCGGGCTCGCCCTCTACCTCACCCGCGAGGGCGCCCTCTTCGCGAACCGCGTCGTCTTCGGCGTCCTCAACGTGGTCGTCAACGTGTTCCGGCCGATCCCGTTCATCATCTTCCTCGCGGCGGCCCAGCCCCTGGCCCGGGCCGTCGTGGGCACGGGCGTCGGCAACACGGCCATCATCTTCACGCTCTCCCTGGCGGCCTCGTTCGCGATCTCGCGGATCGTCGAGCAGAACCTGCTCACGGTGCAGCCGGGAGTCGTGGAGGCGGCCAGGGCGGCCGGTGCAGGGCCGTTCCGGATCATCGGCAGCATCGTGCTGCCCGAGGCGCTCGGCCCGCTGATCCTCGGCTACACGTTCATCTTCGTCGCGCTCGTCGACATGTCGGCGGTCGCGGGCTACGTCGGCGGCGGGGGACTCGGCGCGTTCGCCCTGCTCTACGGCTACCGGCAGTTCGACCCCGTGGTCACGTGGGGCGCGGTGCTGCTCATCATCGTGCTGGTGCAGCTCGTCCAGTTCCTGGGCAACCACCTCGCGAGGAGGGCGCTCCGGCGGTGACGTCGGACGCCTCGGTTACAGTGGGCCGGGTGACCGACACCTCGACGACGCCCCCGCCTCCCGCCGCGGTCGGCACCCCTGTCAGCCCCGCCGACCTCGAGCGTGCCGCCGGTGTCGTCGGTGCCGTGTCGCACGCGTTCTCGCGCAAGGTGGTGGGCCAGACCGGCCTCCGCGACACCCTGCTGATCGCGCTGATCACGGGCGGGCACGTGCTGCTCGAGAGCGTCCCCGGGCTGGCCAAGACGACCGCGGCGGCGACGCTCGCGCAGTCCGTCGAGGCGAGCTTCACGCGCATCCAGTGCACGCCCGACCTGCTGCCGAGCGACATCACCGGCACCCAGATCTACGACGCGCAGAAGTCGACCTTCGTGACGCAGCTCGGCCCCGTGCACTCGAACTTCGTGCTGCTCGACGAGATCAACCGCTCGAGCGCGAAGACCCAGAGCGCGATGCTCGAGGCCATGCAAGAGAGGCAGACGAGCATCGGCGGCACCGTCTACCCGCTGCCCCGGCCGTTCCTCGTGCTGGCCACGCAGAACCCGATCGAGCAAGAGGGCACGTACCAGCTGCCCGAGGCGCAGCTCGACCGGTTCCTCCTGAAAGAGGTGCTCGACTACCCGTCGCCCGCCGAGGAGGCCGAGGTCATCCGGCGCATCGAGGCCGGCGTCTACGACGAGCAGCAGGTCGATGCGCCGACCGGCGTGTCGCTCGAGGACGTCGTGTGGCTGCAGGAACTCGCCAAGCGCGTGTACGTCGACGCCTCGATCGTCAACTACATCGTCCAGCTGATCTACGTCACACGCCACCCGCAGCAGTACATCCCCGCCAGCCTCGCCGACTACGTCCAGTTCGGCGCGAGCCCGCGTGCCAGCATCGCGTTCATGCAGGCCGCGCGTGCCCTGGCCCTGCTGCACGGCCGCGACTACGTCATCCCGGAAGACGTGAAGCACCTGCGGCACGGCGTGCTGCGGCACCGCGTCATCCTCGGCTACGAGGCCACGGCCGACGACGTGGCCCCCGAGACGATCATCGACGCCGTCTTCGCCTCCGTGCAGACTCCCTGACGACCGTGGCGAGCCTCCTCCTCCGGGTGCGCACGAAGATGTCCCTGTTCGCGCACCGCCGCACCCTCGACCTCCTCGAGGGCGGCTGGGCGTCGGTCCACCACGGCCGCAGCCACGACTTCGACGACCTCCGGGCCTACGTGCCGGGCGACGAGGTGAAGGACATCGACTGGAAGGCCACCGCGCGTCACGGCGAGCCGCTGGTCAAGCGCTACGTCGCCAGCCGGAGGCGGTCGCTGGTCCTCGTCGTCGACACCGGTCGCAACATGGCCGCGACGGCCGCCAGCGGCGAGACCAAGAAAGAGATAGCGATCATGGCGGCCGGCGCCCTGGGCTACATCGCGTCCCGTCACGGCGACGTCGTCTCGCTCGTCGCCGGCGACGAGGGCGGCACCGTCGCCCTCCCCGCCGGCGCGACGGAGGCCCATCTCGAGCGCCTCCTCCGCCAGGTCGACCGTCGCGTCTCGCTCGACGCGCCCCGCAGCGACCTCCGGGGCGTCCTCGACTGGGTCGCCCGCGGCGTCCGCCGCCGGTCGATCCTCGTCGTGGTGACCGACGACGTCGTCGTCGACGCCGAGCTGGTGCGGCTCCTCCGACGGCTGCGCGCCCAGCACGAGATCGTCTGGGTCACGGTCGGCGACGCCGACCTCATGACGCGGTCCGGCCACGCCGGGGACGTCTACGACGTGCAGGAGGTCACGGCCCTCCCGGCGTACCTGCGTGAGAACGCGGCACTGCGCCGCGCCTTCGACGAATCGTCCGAGCGGCGCGCGGACGACGCCGGGCGGCAGCTGCAGGCCCTCGGCATCAGCAGCGAGAGGCTGTCGAGCCAGGCGGCCGTGGTGCCCGGGCTCTTCACCCTGATGGAGAAGCACCGCCGTGCTTGACGACAGGGGCTTCTTCGGGCCGTACCAGTACCCGCTCTGGGTCCTGTGGCTGGTGCTCGGGCTCGTCCTCCTGGGCCTCGTCGGGGCGTGGATCGTCTTCGTGCTGCGTTTCTCGGCGCGGCGGCTGCCCCCATCGGCCCGCCGGGCGGCAGCGGCCGCGGTCGTCGACCTGCCCTCGGTCCGGCTCCGCTATCTCGGCCTGATCGACGAGGTCCAGGCCGCCTCCCGCGACGGCCGTCTCGGCGAGCGGGCGGTGCACAGCCGGCTCAGCCTCCTCCTCCGGTTCTTCGTCCACGAGACGGCGGGCGCCGACACGCACGTGATGACCCTCGCCGACCTGCGCGAGGCCGACCTGCCCCGCGTGGCCGACGCGGTCGAGCAGTGGTACCCGCCGGCCTTCGCCCAGCAGCACCCGGGCGACCCCGACCGGGCCGCCGAGACCGCGCGCGAGGTGGTGCGCTCGTGGTCCTGATCTGGTGGTGGGCCCTGCTGGCCGCCCTCGTCGTCGCCGGGCTCGGCGCCTGGCTCTGGCTCGTCCTGCGACGCCGCGAGCGCGCACGACTGCGCCGCGCCGGCACCCCCGTCGCCCACAGCGAGCGCCTGACCGAGCTGCCGGTGTACCGCCGGATCGTGGCGCGCTACCGTGCGGCGCTCGTGGGCGCCCTCGTCCTCGTGATCGCCCTCACCGGCCTCGGCGCCCTGCTCATCGCCCGGCCGGGCACGGTCCAGGTCGTCGAGCCGCCGTCCTACAAGCGCGACATCGTGCTCTGCCTCGACGTCTCGGGGTCGATGACCGAGGTCGACTCCCAGATCGTGTCGACCTTCGCCGAGCTCGCGTCGGGCCTCGACGGCGAGCGGATCGGGCTGACCCTCTTCGACAGCTCGTCCGTGCAGGCGTTCCCCCTGACCGACGACTACGACTTCGTCGCCGAGCAGCTGAGCCAGTACCGCGACTCCTTCGACAGTGCGGGCGAGGACGGCACGCGGTACTGGACGGGCACCGACCTCGGGCAGGGCGCCTCCCTGATCGGCGACGGCCTCGCCTCCTGCGCCCTCAGCTTCGACGGGGGCAGCGAGAGCACCCGGCCGAAGTCGATCGTGCTCGCGACCGACAACTACGTGAACGGCGCGGCCCTGCTGACGCTCGACGAGGCGGGGCAGCTCGCGACCGACCGCGGCATCCGGGTCTACGCGCTGAACCCCGCGGACTACTCCGACGACGCCGTGGCGGACGAGGTCGCCGGCGAGCTGCGCACCGTCGTCGAGTCGACCGGCGGCGCCTACTACGCGCTCGACGGCGCGACCACCGTGGCCGAGATCGTGCAGCAGGTCGACGACCAGGAGGCGGGCCTCTTCACCGGGACGCGCCGCCTCGTCACGACCGACGCCCCGCAGGCCGCCGTCATCGTCGCGCTCCTGCTCGCGGCGGCCTCGTTCGTCCTGCTCTGGCGGGTACGGCTGTGATCGCGGCGACGGCGGCGCTGCCCGCCGCGATCGTGCTGCAGCCCGTGCTCCCGTGGTGGCTGCTCGCCGTCCTCGGCGTCGCGCTGCTGGGCTTCGTCGGGTGGCGGGTCGTCGCCGAGCGGGGCGACCGCCGCCTCCTGCGCAGCTGGGTCCGCCGTCTCGTGGTCGTGGCGCTGCTGCTCGTCGTCGCCGTGCGTCCCGGCGTGCCCGGCGGCAGCGCCCAGGCGTCGACGGCGGCGCTCAACGTGTTCTTCGTCGTCGACACCACCTCGAGCATCGCGGCGGAGGACTGGGACGGCGACCGCCCGCGGCTCGAGGGCGTCCGGAGCGACGTCGACGCGATCGCGAGCGAGCTGGCCGGCGCCCGCTTCTCGCTCATCTCCTTCGACAGCACCGCCGTGCTCCGCACCCCGCTCACCGACGACGCGGCGGCAGTCGTGACCGCGGCCTCAGTGATGAACCAGGAGATCACCTACTACTCCAGCGGCAGCAGCATCACCGAGGCCTCCGACCTCCTGGCCGAGCGGCTGCAGGAGGCGCGCGAGGCCGACCCCGAGAGGGCGAACGTCGTCTACTACCTGGGCGACGGAGAACAGACGGCCGACGAGGCGCCCGGCTCGTTCGCGGCGGCCGCGGCGGACGTCGACGGGGGAGCGGTGCTCGGCTACGGCACGGCCGCGGGTGGGCGCATGGAGGTCTTCGACGGGTACGGCGACGCCTACAGCAGCACCGAGTACATCAAGGACAGGACGCAGCCGGGCGAGCCGGACGCCCTCTCGGTGATCGACGAGGACGCCCTCCGCACGATCGCCTCCCAGCTCGGCGTCGACTACGTGCACCGGGAGGCCGACACGGGCGTCGGGGCCGTCGTCGCCGACGCGCGCGACGGGGCGGTCGCCTCGGACGAGGGCCGTGCCGAGGCCGTCGTCGACCTGTACTGGATCGCCGCCGTCCCGCTGTTCCTGCTCGCCCTGGTCGAGGTGGCCGTCGTCGCCCGCGCCCTCGCCGAGATCCGCGTCCGGCCCCGGGCCGACCGTGCACCCGGGAGGACGTCGTCGTGACCGACACCCACGCCCCGCCGCCCGTCGACGACCGCGACCGGGCGACCGCCGCGGAGCCGAGCCTCGACCAGTACCGTCGCCGGCTCCGACGCCGGATGTTCCTCTGGTCGGCCCCGGTCGTGCTCGTCGTGCTGCTCGTGGCGCTCAAGCTGCTCAGCCTCCCGCTCTTCGCGGGCCTGACGCAGCACGCCTACGACGGCCGGGCCTACGAGCGGGCGGCCTCCCTGACCGCGCCCCTCGGCGTCGCCAACGTGGTCGAGCCGTGGGTGCACCACTTCGACCGCGGCACGGCGTGGGCGAGGGTCGGGGTGCTCGACGTCGCGCGGCAGGAGCTCGTCACCGCCCTCGACCTCGCGCCCGAGGGGGACGAGACGGTCTCGTGCGTCATCCGCACCGACCTCGTGCTCGTCATCGAGGCCCAGGGCGACGCCGCGCTGCTCGAGCTGCGCTACGCCGACGCCGAGCAGCTCTACGAACTGGGGCAGTCGACGATCGCCGAGGCTCCGGAGGGCTGCTTCCAGCCCCCGGACGACCCGCAGCAGCCCGACACGTCGCAGCCCCTCGACGACGCCCAGGGCAGGCTGGGCGACAAGCAGCAGCAGGCCGAGGGCGGCGACCAGGGCGACCCCTCGGGAGGCGACGGCTCGGCTCCAGGGCAGGGCGGCGGCGAGGACGAGGGCGACGCCGGCGCGGGCGGCACCGACCCGCTCGACCAGCTGCAGCAGCAGGGCGACGAGAGCCAGCAGGAGCGCCAGCAGGACACCGACCGGGAGCGGTACTACGAGCAGGCGCCGGGGGAGTACGACGGCAAGCCCTGGTGACCGTGACCGGGTCGAGCCTCGGGGCATCCGGCCTCGGCTCCTCCGGGCACGCCCCTATGCTGGGCGGGTGTCCACGCGCCTCTCCCAGCTCTTCGTCCGCACCCTCCGTGAAGATCCCTCCGACGCGGAGGTGACCAGCCACCGCCTCCTCGTGCGGGCCGGCTACATCCGCCGCCAGGCGCCCGGCGTGTTCGCCTGGCTGCCCCTGGGCCTCCGGGTCAAGGCCAAGATCGAGGCCGTCGTCCGCGAGGAGATGACCGCCGCGGGCGCGCAGGAGGTGCACTTCCCGGCCCTTCTGCCGCGCGAGCCCTACGAGGCGACCGGTCGCTGGACCGAGTACGGCGACGGCATGTTCCGCCTCAAGGACCGCAAGGACGCCGACTACCTGCTCGCCCCCACGCACGAGGAGGCCTTCACGCTCCTCGTGAAGGACCTGTACTCGTCGTACAAGGACCTCCCGCTGACGCTGTTCCAGATCCAGGACAAGTACCGCGACGAGGCACGGCCCCGTGCCGGCCTCCTGCGCGGCCGCGAGTTCACGATGAAGGACGCCTACTCGTTCGACGCGAGCGACGCCGGGCTCGAGGCCAGCTACCAGCTGCAGCGCGACGCCTACGAGCGCATCTTCACGCGTCTCGGCCTCGAGTACGTCATCGTCCAGGCCGACGCCGGTGCGATGGGCGGCTCGCGCTCCGAGGAGTTCCTGCACCCCACCGAGGTCGGCGAGGACACCTTCGTCCGGACGGCCGGCGGCTACGCCGCGAACGTCGAGGCCTTCACCACGATCGTGCCCGAGTCGATCCCCCTCGAGGGGCTCGCCGAGCCCGTCGCCCTCGAGCCCGCCGACACCCCGACCATCGCCGGGCTCGTCGAGCAGCTGAACGACTCGCACCCGCGCGACGACGGCCGTCCGTGGACCGCCGGCGACACCCTGAAGAACGTCGTCGTCGCCCTGACCCACCTGGACGGCACCCGCGAGGTCGTCGTCGTCGGGCTCCCCGGCGACCGCGACGTCGACATGAAGCGCCTCGAGGTCGCCTTCGCCCCGGCCGAGGTCGAGGCCGCCGGCGACGCCGACTTCGCGCGGCACCCCGTGCTCGTCAAGGGCTACCTCGGGCCGCAGGTGCTCGGCAGCGAGTCCGAGTCGGGCATCCGCTACGTCGTCGACCCGCGGGTCGTCGAGGGGTCGGCCTGGGTCACGGGTGCGAACGCCCCCCGCCTGCACGTCTCCGGTCTCGTCGCCGGTCGCGACTTCGTCGCCGACGCCGTCATCGAGGCCGCGCAGGTCCGCGAGGGCGACCCGGCCCCCGACGGCTCCGGCCCGATCGAGACCGCCCGCGGCATGGAGATCGGCCACGTCTTCCAGCTCGGCCGCAAGTACGCCGAGGCCCTCGGCCTCAAGGTGCTGGACGAGAACGGCAAACAGGTGACCGTCACGATGGGCTCGTACGGCATCGGCGTGACGCGCATCCTCGCGGTGATCGCCGAGGCGAACAACGACGCCAAGGGCCTCGTCTGGCCCGCGAACGTCGCGCCGTTCGACGTGCACGTCGTCGCGACGGGCAAGGACCCGGTCGTCTTCGAGGTCGCCGAGGCGCTCACCGCCGAGCTCGAGGCGCACCGCCTCGACGTGCTCTACGACGACCGCCCCAAGGTCTCGCCCGGGGTCAAGTTCGGCGACGCCGAGCTGCTCGGCGTGCCGCAGATCGTCGTGGTCGGGCGCTCCGCCGGCGAGGGCATCGTCGAGCTGTGGGACCGCCGCACGGGCGAGCGCACGCCCGTCCCGGTGGCCGAGGCCGTCGCGGCCCTGTCGGCTCCGCGCGCCTCCTGACATCGTCGGCCCGCGCCTCCTCGTGTCCCCTCGGACGCAGGAGGCGGGGGCCGCGTCCGGTGCTCCGCCCCCGTCGCACTCGGGTACCGTAGGGGGATGCTGTGCGCGCCACCGTGCGCGCAGCCTGAAGATCTGAACAGTGGAGGCCCTCAGTGGACATCGACCTGAGCGTGCTGCGTCTCATGGAACGCGAGCGCGAGATCCCCTTCGAGGAACTCGTGGGCATCATCGAGCAGGCCATCCTCACGGCCTACCTCAAGCACACCGACCAGCCCGAGAGCCGCGTCCCGGCGGCCCGGGTCGAGCTCGACCGCAAGACCGGGCACGTGTCCGTCTTCGCCATCGAGCGCGATGAAGAAGGCGAGGTCGTCGGCGAGTCCGTCGACAGCCCCAGCGACTTCGGCCGCATCGCCGCCTTCGCGGCCAAGCAGGTGATCAACCAGCGCCTGCGCGACATCGGCGACGACAAGGTCCTCGGCCAGTTCAAGGGGCGTGAGGGCGACATCGTCGCCGGCGTCATCCAGCAGGGACCGAACCCCCGCATGGTGCACGTCGACCTCGGCACGATCGAGGCCATCCTGCCCCCCGAGGAGCAGGTGCCCGGCGAGAAGTACGACCACGGCACGCGCATCCGCGTCTATGTGACGGGCGTCAGCAAGGGCACGAAGGGGCCGCAGATCACCGTCTCGCGGACGCACCCCTCGCTCGTCCGCAAGCTCTTCGCGCTCGAGGTCCCCGAGATCGCCAGCGGCGTCGTCGAGATCGTCTCCCTGGCCCGTGAGGCCGGGCACCGCACCAAGATCGCGGTGCGCGCGACCGAGCCCGGCGTCAACGCCAAGGGTGCCTGCATCGGCGAGATGGGCGCGCGCGTCCGCGCCGTCCAGACCGAGCTGGGCGACGAGAAGATCGACATCGTCGACTACTCGAGCGACCTGCCCGTCTTCGTCGCCAGCGCGCTGTCGCCGGCCAAGGTGTCGTCGGCCTTCGTCATCGACCAGGCGACGAAGGCCGTCCGGGCCCTGGTGCCCGACTACCAGCTCTCGCTCGCCATCGGCAAGGAGGGGCAGAACGCCCGTCTCGCCGCGAAGCTCACGGGCGCGCGCATCGACATCCAGCCCGACTCGATCCTCGAGGACTAGGTCTGGATGTCGATGCGCGCGCCGGGTCGACGACGCGCCAGCGTCGGCGGCCCGGTCCTGTGCCTGACCCATCCAGCCCGATTCGATCCTCGAGGACGACTGACCGGTCGGGATGCCGGGGGCGGGCGGTGCACCACGCCGTTCGCCCCCGACGTCTCCCGTCCGCCCACCCGAGGGGGTAGAGTGGTACCCGTAAGAACGTGCATCGGTACTCGAGCGCGCGCTCCACGGTCCTCACTCGTGAGGGTCGTCGCCCGTGACGGACGCCTGGTGGTCGACGAGACCGCCACGCTGCCCGGGCGGGGCGCGTGGTTGACGCCTTCGATGGACGCGTTCGAGTCGGCAGTGAAACGCAGGGCCTTCCGCCGTGCGCTCCGCCTCGACTCCGAGCCCGACACCGAGCAGCTCCGCGACCACCTGATGCGGCTGCAGACCGATGTGCACACCCCGAGTTCCACCACGACCACTGGCCACGACAGAACAGGCTGACAGGCACATGGACAACTAATGAGCGGCTCGAAATGAGACCCGTCCAGAACTGACGGCTCCCTCCTGACCGGGAAGGGGCCCGAGACAGGAGAACTGTGGCTAAACCACGCGTACACGAGATCGCCAGCGAGCTGGGGATCGACAGCAAGACAGCACTAGAGAAGCTCAAGGAGATGGGCGAGTTCGTCAAGGGACCGTCCTCCAGCGTCGAGCCCCCCGTGGCCCGCAAGCTGCGCCAGGCGTTCGCCGGCGCCGCTGCCGCGCCCAAGGCCGGCGCCGCACCTGCCGCGAGCCCGAAGGCGTCGGCTCCCGCCGCCTCCTCCGCACCGAAGCCCGGCGGGCCCCGTCCTGCCGCACCCAAGCCTCCCGTCGCCGAGCAGCCCGCTGCTCCCGTCGAGGCCCCGGCTGCCGCTGACGACACGGAGGCGGCACCTGCCCCCGTCGCGCCGCTCACCGTCGCCGAGCGCCAGGCCAAGGCCGAGGCCGAGCGTGCCGCGGCCGCGGCCGCCAAGGAGTCGGGCACGGCTCCCGCCGAGTCCGACGCTCCCGCCGAGGCCGGCGCGTCCGCGCCGAAGCCCGGCGGTCCCCGTCCCGGCGCCCCCCGCCCCGGCAACAACCCCTTCGCCAGCAACCAGGGCATGGGCCGCCCGAGCGCGCCCCGTCCCGGCGGCTCCGGCGCCGCGACCAGCATGCCCCGCCCCGGCGGAGCAGCAGGGCCGCGCCCGATGGCTCCCCGTCCCGGCGCTCCTCGTCCGGGCGCTCCGCGTCCCGGCGTCGGCGCCAGCCCCCGCCCCAACGGCTTCGGCCAGCGCCCCGCGGGTGCCGGCGGTCGTCCCGGCGGTGCCGGCGGCGGCTTCCAGCGTCCCGGCGGCGGTGCTCCCGGCGCGGCCGGCGGCTTCCGTCCCGGCTTCGGCGCTCCCCGCCCTGCGGGCGGCGGCGGCGGTGGCCGTGGTCGCGGCCCCGGCGGCGGCACGGCCGGCGCGTTCGGTCGCGGCGGCGGCAAGAGCAAGGCACGCAAGTCGAAGCGGACGAAGAGGGCCGAGTTCGAGATGCGCTCCGCCCCGTCGCTGGGCGGCGTCAGCGTCCCCCGCGGCGACGGCAGCACGATCGTCCGCCTGCGTCGCGGCGCGTCCATCAGCGACTTCGCCGACAAGATCGACGCCAGCCCCGGCAACCTGGTGACCGTCCTCTTCCACCTGGGAGAGATGGCGACCGCCACGGAGTCGCTCGACGACGCCACGTTCCAGGTCCTGGGCGAGGAGCTCGGCTACCGCATCCTCGTCGTCTCTCCCGAGGACGAGGACAAGGAGCTGCTCGAGGGCTTCGACATCGACCTCGAGCAGGAGCTCGAGGACGAGGACGAGGCCGTGCTGCAGGTCCGTCCGCCCGTCGTCACGGTCATGGGCCACGTCGACCACGGAAAGACCCGACTGCTCGACGCCATCCGCAACGCCAACGTCGTCGCCGGCGAGGCGGGCGGCATCACGCAGCACATCGGTGCCTACCAGGTCTGGGCGCCCCACGAGGGCGTCGAGCGCGCCATCACCTTCATCGACACCCCGGGCCACGAGGCGTTCACCGCCATGCGTGCCCGTGGTGCGCAGGTCACCGACATCGCGATCCTCGTGGTCGCGGCGGACGACGGGATCATGCCGCAGACGGTCGAGGCGCTGAACCACGCCCAGGCCGCCAACGTGCCGATCGTCGTCGCGGTCAACAAGATCGACAAGGAGGGCGCGAACCCGGCCAAGGTGCGTCAGCAGCTGACCGAGTACGGCCTCGTCGCCGAGGAGTACGGCGGAGACGTGATGTTCGTCGACGTGTCCGCACGCGACAACAAGAACATCGACGCGCTCCTCGAGGCCGTCCTCCTCACGGCCGACGCCGGTCTCGACCTGCGGGCGAACCCGGACAAGGACGCTCGCGGAGTCGCCATCGAGGCACGCCTCGACAAGGGCCGCGGCGCCGTCGCGACCGTGCTCATCCAGTCGGGCACCCTGCGGGTGGGCGACGCGATCGTCGCGGGAACGGCCTACGGCCGAGTCCGCGCGATGATGGACGAGAACGGCGACACCGTCGACGAGGCCTTCCCGAGCCGTCCCGTGCTCGTGCAGGGGCTCTCGAGCGTTCCCCGTGCCGGCGACACCTTCCTCGTCACCGAGGAGGACCGCACGGCCCGTCAGATCGCCGAGAAGCGCGAGGCCGTCGAGCGCAACGCGTCGCTGGCCAAGGCCCGCAAGCGCATCTCGCTCGAGGACTTCACCCGTGCTCTCGAAGAGGGCAAGGTCGAGGCGCTCAACATCATCATCAAGGGCGACGTGTCGGGTGCCGTCGAGGCGCTCGAGGAGTCGTTGCTCAAGATCGAGGTGGACGACAGCGTGCAGCTGCGCATCATCCACCGCGGCGTGGGCGCCGTCACCGAGAGCGACGTCAACCTGGCGACCGTCGACAACGCGGTCATCATCGGGTTCAACGTCCGACCGGACACGAAGGCCCGCGAGCGTGCTGCCCGAGAGGGCGTCGACGTGCGCTTCTACTCGGTCATCTACGCCGCGCTCGAGGACATCGAGAACTCGCTCACGGGCATGCTCAAGCCCGAGTTCGAGGAGAAGCAGTCCGGTGTCGCCGAGATCCGCGAGATCTTCCGCTCGTCGAAGGTCGGCAACATCGCCGGTGTCATCGTGCGGTCGGGAACGATCACGCGGAACGCCCGTGCCCGTGTCATCCGCGAAGGCGTGGTGGTCGGCGACAACCTCGCCATCGACTCGCTGCGTCGCTTCAAGGACGACGTCACCGAGGTGCGGACGGACTTCGAGGCCGGCATCGGCCTCGGCAAGTTCAACGACATCCAGATCGGCGACGAGATCGAGACCATCGAGATGGTCGAGAAGCCGCGGGGCTGACGCCCGGCGACGCATCGTCAGAGGCCCCGCCACGACCACGGTCGGGGCGGGGCCTCACCCCTCTCGCCTGCGGGCGAACAGCAGAAGGAGCAAGGAATGGTCGACGCACAGCGCGCCCGCAAGATGGCCGACCGCATCCACGAGATCGTGGCGCGGCGGCTCGAGCGCGGCATCAAGGACCCGCGCCTCGGGTTCGTCACCATCACCGACGTCAAGGTGACGGGCGACCTACAGCACGCGTCCGTGTTCTACACGGTCTACGGCACCGACGAGGAGCGCAGCGACACCGGCGCCGCCCTCAAGTCCGCCACCGGCATGCTGCGCAGCGAGGTGGGCAAGAACATCACGGCCCGACTGACCCCGAGCCTCGAGTTCATCCTCGACGCCCTGCCCGAGAACGCGGCGTCCATCGACCGCCTCCTGCAGGAGGCGCGCCAGCGCGACCAGGACAGCCAGACCGTCGCGGCCACGGCCGAGTACGCCGGCGACGCCGACCCCTACGTCAAGCCCCGCGACGAGGACGACTTCGACGACGAGGACGACGACCTCGACGACGACGAGGTCGTGCCCGTCGTCGACGAGGCCGACGTCGAGTCGGGCGCCGTCGACGACGGCACGGTGGAGCCGGACGGCTCGACCCGCTGAGCTGGCCCTGCCGCCTAGCTCGGCAGCGACCAGCCCTCGTCGGCCGATCCCGTGACCAGCCCGTCACGGAGGAGGCCGGCGAGGGCTCTGTCGCGCTGCTCCGCGTCGGGCCACACGCGGGCCACCTCGTCGCCCGTGACCGGCACGTCGCTCGCCCGGAGCTCGGCCATGACCAGCCCGCGCACCTGGCGGTCGGACCCGGCGAAGGCGGCCTGGCGGCGCAGGGGAGGGCCGGCGTGCTCCGGCCGGCCGGCCAGCACCCACGCGCACTGCGCGACCAGCGGGCACTCGTCGCAGCGCGGCGACCGCGCGGTGCAGACGAGCGCGCCGAGCTCCATCACCGCGGCGCTGGTCACCCGGGCCTCGGCGACGTCTGTCGGGAGCTGCGACTCCATCGCCGGCAGGTCGCGGCGCGCGTTCGGCGCCCAGGGCTCGGCCAGGCCCTCGACGGCGCGCGCGAGCACCCGGCGCACGTTCGTGTCGACGACCGGGTGCCGGTGGCCGTAGGCGAACACCGCCACGGCCCGGGCGGTGTAGTCGCCCACGCCCGGCAGGGCCAGCAGCTCCGGCACGGTCTCGGGCACGACGCCGCCGTGCCGCTCGGTGATGACGACGGAGGCGGCGTGCAGGGCGAGCGCGCGGCGCGGGTACCCGAGGCGGTCCCACGCGCGCACCGCCTCCGAGGCGGGGGAGGTCGCGAGGTCCGCCGGCGTCGGCCAGCGCTCCAGCCACTGCTCCAGCCGGGGGACGACCCGCACGACCGGTGTCTGCTGCAGCATGACCTCGCTGACGAGGGTGCCCCAGGCGGTGAAGCCCGGGCGGCGCCAGGGCAGGTCGCGCCCGTGCTCGCGGAACCACGACGAGACGGCGGGGGCGATGGTCACGGGACGATCCTACGGGCGCTCGGACCGCTGTAGGCGGCCCGGCCTAGGGTGACCGCATGACGACTCGTTGGGCCCCCGCCAAGAAGGACACGCTGCGCGCTCTCGCGACCGAGATCCTGCACAACTACTCGAGGGGCCGGGCGTTCGTCGCCGTCGACGGCCCCGCGGGTGCCGGTCAGTCGGCCTTCGCCGACGACCTCGCGGCCGCTCTCGTCGAGGCGGGCCACGCGGCCTTCCGGGCGTCGGTCGCCGACTTCGGCAGGCCCCGGGGCGAGGGAGGCGCGGTGGCGGACGGCGAGCCCGCCCCGGTCGACGGGGCGCTCCTGCGCCGCGTCCTCGTGGAGCCGTTCCGGCTGGGTGGCAGCACCGCGTGGGTACCGGCGGCGTTCGACAGCGCCTCGCAGCGCGAGGTCGAGCCGCGCTGGGTGACGGGCCCCGACGACGCCCTCCTCGTCGTCGACGGCGAGGCGCTCGGGCGCCCCGAGCTCGCCGGGCTCTGGAACTACACGGTCTGGGTCACGCCGGGCGGCGGCCGCGGCGGCCTGCGGGCCGTCGCCACGGCCGTGGTCGACGTCGCCGACCCCGAGCACCCGCGCCGCGTGTTCGACGACGCGTGCTGAGCGTCGGCCCGGGCACGGTGCGGTAGCGTCGTCGCGTGAACAGCGGCATCCTCCTCGTCGACAAGCCGCAGGGCATCACCAGCCACGACGTGGTCGCCCGCGTCCGCAAGGCCGCCGGCACCCGCAAGGTCGGCCACGCGGGCACGCTCGATCCCCTCGCCACCGGCCTGCTCGTCCTCGGCCTCGACTCGTCGACCAGGCTCCTCACGTTCCTCGTCGGGCTGGACAAGACGTACGAGGCGACTATCCGGCTGGGCGTCTCCACCGCCTCCGACGACTGCGAGGGCGAGGTCACGGCCACCGCCGACGCGTCGGGCGTGGCCGACGCCGCGGTGGACGCCGGCATCGCCGACCTCACCGGGCCGATCAGCCAGGTGCCGACCACGGTCAGCGCCATCAAGGTGGGCGGTCGTCGTGCCTACGACCTGGCCCGCGAGGGCGTCGAGGTCGAGCTGGCGGCGCGCGACGTGGTCGTCTCCGAGTTCGTCGTGCTCGATCGGCGTGACGGCGTCGCCGACGGCGTGGCTGTCCGCGACCTCGACGTGCGGGTCAGCTGCTCGTCGGGCACCTACGTCCGGGCCCTCGCCCGCGACCTCGGCGCCGCGCTGGGCGTCGGCGGCCACCTCACCGCGCTGCGGCGCACCCGGGTCGGCTCGTTCGACGTCGCCGACGCCGCGGTGCTCGAGGGCATCGAGGTCGCGCCGGCCCTCCTCGCTCCCTCGGCCGTCGCCTCCTCGCTGTTCCCCGTCTGGTCGATGACGGCCGACGAGGCGACCGACCTCGGCCACGGCAAGCGGCCCGCGACCGGCCGCGCCGACACCGAGGGCCCCGTGGCCGCGGTCACCGCCTCGGGCGACCTCGCCGGGCTGGTCTCGGTGCGTGGCGGCCGTGCCGTGCCGATCGTCAACTTCCCGACCGACGAGGTGCGCGCGTGATCGAGTGGTTCACCTGGGCCCAGGTGATCGTGGCCTGCGTCGCCGGGCTGGTCTGCCTGGTGGCCGGCTTCTCGGGCAAGCTGCCGAACGACATCACGGTCGGCGCCACGGCGCTCGTGCTGCTGCTGCTGCTCGTGCAGCTGGTGGTCGCGATCGTCGCGCCGTTCGCGGGCAACCCGCCGACGGGCAACGTCGTCGAGTTCTACATCTACCTCGTCTCGGCGATCCTGCTGCCGCCGCTCGCCGTCGTCTGGGCGCTCGTCGACCGCACCCGGTGGAGCAACCTCGTGCTCGCGGCGGCCGTCTTCGCCGTCGCGGTCATGGTCTACCGCATGCTGCAGATCTGGACCGTCCAGGTCGCGTGAGGGCCGCCTCCTGCGTCCTGGCGCCGGTCCACAGGCGCGCGCCATATCCTTGTCGGTGATGGTCACTCAGAAGTCTTCTCGTGCGGTCGGCGTCGGCCGGGTCCTCATCGCGGTGTACGCGGTGCTCGCCCTGGCGGCGACCGGCCGGTCCGTGTTCCAGATCCTCGAGCAGTTCGACGAGGCGCCGCTCGCGTACACGCTGAGCGCCCTCGCCGCCGTGGTCTACATCGTCGCCACCGTGTCGTTGATCCGCCGTGGACGCACCTCGTACGCCGTCGCCTGGGCGACCATCTCGTTCGAGCTCGCGGGCGTGCTGATCGTCGGCCTGGTGACCGTGCTCGACCCGGAGCTGTTCCCCGACGACACCGTGTGGTCGTGGTTCGGGCGCGGCTACGGCTTCGTCCCGCTCGTCCTGCCCGTGCTGGGCATCCTCTGGCTGCTCCGCTCCCGGCCCGCCGTCGCCGCCGAGGCGGACGCCGCCGACCGGACGGAGTAGCTCCCGTGCAGTTCTGGGACGCCCTCGCCGACGTGCCTGCCGACCTCGGCCCGACCGCGGTGACGATCGGCAAGTTCGACGGCGTGCACGTGGGGCACCGCGCCGTCATCGACCTGCTCGAGCAGGTCGCGGCCGAGCGCGGCCTCACCTCGGCCGTCGTGACCTTCGACCGGCACCCCCTCGCCGTGCTGCGGCCGGGCTCCGTGCCGCGGTCGCTCGTGAGCAACCGCCAGAAGCGCGAGCTGCTCGAGGCCGCCGGGGTGGCGGCGACCCTCATGCTCACCTTCGACGACGAGCTCCGCAGCCTCACGCCTGCGCAGTTCGTCGACCGGATCCTCGTCGGCGCCCTGCACGCCCGCGTCGTCTTCGTCGGCGACGACTTCCGCTTCGGGGTGCGGGGCAGCGGCACGGTCGACACCCTGCGCGAGCTCGGCGCCGAGCGGGGGCTCGAGGTCGTGTCGATCGACGACGTCCGTCTCGGGGGCGGGCGCCGCGCCTCCTCGACCTGGATCCGGGAGCTGCTCGAGGCCGGCGACGTCGCGCGCGCCGGCGAGCTGCTCGGCCGGGAGCCGGCCGTCCGCGGGATCGTCGTGCACGGCGAGCAGCGCGGGCGCGAGCTCGGCTTCCCGACGGCCAACCTCGCGCCCGACAGCGAGGGCTACGTCCCGGCCGACGGCGTCTATGCGGCCCGGGTGCTGGTCGGCGACACGACCTATCCCGCCGCCGTCTCGGTGGGGCACAACCCGACCTTCGACGGCGTGCCCGAGAAGCAGGTCGAGGCCCACCTGCTCGACGTCTCGATGGACCTCTACGGCCAGGAGCTGACGGTGATGTTCGTCGACTGGGTCCGCGGCAACGTGGCCTTCGAGGGCATCGACGCGCTGATCGAGCACATCCGGGCCGACGTCGTCCGCACGCGCGAGGTCCTCGGCCTGTCCTGAGACCGGCGGCGTACCGTCGTCGACATGCCTGCTGAGAACGACCCGACGACGACTGCGCCTCCCGAGGCGCCCGTGGCCACCGACGTCACCCGCGACACGGACCAGGCGGTCTCCCGCCGCCGCGTGCTCGTGACCGGGGCCACCGGGTACATCGGTGGACGGCTCACCCCGCGCCTCGTCGAGGCGGGCGCCGACGTCCGCGTGCTCGTCCGCTCGCCCGAGAAGCTCGTCGACGTGCCGTGGGCCGACGACGTCGAGGTCGTGCAGGGCGACCTCACCGACCGCGAGTCCGTCCGCGTCGCCCTCGACGGCGTCGAGGTGGCGTACTACCTCGCCCACGCCATGGGCAGCAAGGGCGACTTCGAGCGGGCCGAGGCCGAGGCCGCCCACGTGTTCGCCGACGCCGCCCGCGACGCCGGCGTCAGCCGCATCGTGTACCTCGGGGGCCTGCACCCCGACGGGGAGCTGTCGAAGCACCTCCGCAGCCGCCGCGACGTGGGCGACGTGCTCCTGGCGAGCGGCGTGCCCACCGTGGCCCTCCAGGCCGGGGTCGTGATCGGGTCCGGCTCCGCGTCCTTCGAGATGATCCGCCACCTCACCGACGTGCTGCCCTACATGCCCGCGCCGAAGTGGGTCCGCAACCACATCCAGCCGATCGCCGTCCGCGACGTGCTGCACTACCTGATCGGCTCGGCCGACGTGCCCGCCGACGTCAACCGGACCTTCGACATCGGCGGGCCGGACGTCCTCCGGTACGGCCAGATGATGAACGGCTACGCGCTGGAGGCGGGCCTGGCGCAGCGCCCGATCGCCTCCCTGCCCGTCTTCACGCCCTGGCTCGCCTCGCAGTGGGTGAACCTCGTCACGCCGATCCCGCGCGCCCTCGCGATCCCGATCATCGCCTCCCTGCAGTACGACTGCGTGGTGAGCGAGAGCGACATCGACGACGTCGTGCCACCGCCCGCCGAGGGGCTCCTGCGCTACCGGGCCGCCGTGCGGCTGGCCCTGCAGCGCGAGAAGGACGGCGAGGTCGAGACGAGCTGGCAGGACTCGTCGGTCGCCGGCGCCCCCAGCGACCTGCTGCCGAGCGATCCCGACTGGTCGGGTCACACGGTCTACACCGACGACCGCGAGACCGACTCGACCGCGTCGCCGGAGGCGCTCTGGCGCGTCGTCGAGGGCATCGGCGGGGAGAACGGCTGGTACTCGTTCCCGCTCGCCTGGGCCGCGCGCGGCTGGATGGACCGGCTCGTCGGGGGAGTGGGGCTCCGTCGCGGGCGGCGCAGCGCCACGTCGCTCCGGGTCGGCGACGCGCTCGACTGGTGGCGCGTCGAGACGCTCGAGCGAGGCCGGCTTCTGCGACTGCGCGCCGAGATGAAGGCGCCGGGCGGGGCATGGCTCGAGATGCGCGTCACCCCGCGCGAGGGCGGTGGCTCGCACTACCGTCAGCGCGCCGTGTTCTTCCCGCACGGGCTCGGCGGCCGGCTGTACTGGTTCGCCATCCTGCCGTTCCACGGGGTGATCTTCAGCGGCATGCTCCGCCGGATCACGGCGACCGCTGCCCGCGACGCCTCGGGGTCGACCGGCAGTGCTGGTGCTGGCTCCGGCTCCGGCGAGGCTGTCGGGGCCGGGGCCGGCGCGGCCCGGTCGTGACGCTCGCGGCCGTCCTGGCGGTCACGCCGCCGCCGCTCTACCCCGCGGAGGCCGGTGCGGGTTCTCCGGTGCCCCTCTGGCTCGGCGTGGCCTTCGGGGTGCTCGTGGTCGTGGTCTCGTTCGTCGTGCTGCTGCCGAGCGTCCGACACGCGCTCGACCGGATCGCCGCCCGGCGGCCGCGGCGCTTCCTCCGCTGAGCCGGGGCCCGGGTCGTGCGCAGCCGGCGAGCGGTACGCTTCCCCGAGACGACACGCCGGGGGCCGTCCGGCCCCTCGGCACATCGACACCACCCGGAGGTACCCATGGCGCACGGCGAGAGACTGGTCTTCGTCGGAGACAGCACGACGGCAGGCGGCGACTGGTCGGCCTGGTTCCCGGACGACGACGTCGTCGCCCTGGGCCGTGACGGCGACACCACGGCGAGCCTGACGGAGCGCCTCGACGAGGTCGTGGCGGCACGTCCCGACTCCGTCGTGCTCCTCATCGGCAACGAGGACTTCATCGCTCGGCGCACCGTGGAGCAGGTCGTCCGCGGCGTCGAGTCGCTCATGGTGACGATGCGTCGCGAGCTGCCGGGCACGCGCCTGCTGCTGCAGTCGATCCTGCCGCGCACCGCCGACCAGGCGCCGCGCATCCAGGACGCCAACCGCCACCTCCGCCAGTTCTCGTCGACGGTCCGGGCCCAGTGGCTCGACCTGTGGCCGGCACTGGCCGACGAGTCGGGCGAGGCGCTCCGCCCCGAGTTCACGACCGACGGCGTGCACCTGAGCGACGAGGGCTACCGTGCCTGGGTCGCCGAGCTCCTGCCCGGGCTGGAGCGCCTCCGCGGCGAGCCGCCGATGAGCCGGCCGCTCACGGTGCTGCACGTCCCCTACGACATCGACTGAGGGCCGCCGCTCGGCCTCGACGCCCCCTCGACGACCCGTCGTCCCGGGGGCGTCGCCGCGTCCAGGGTGCGTCACGACGCCCGTCGCTAGGCTCTCCCGGGCACGATCGTGCCCGACATCGACGAGAGGCGGCTCCGTGCCCACGCCCCAGGCCCCCGATTTCCTCCGCCCGGCCCTCGCGCCCGGCCTGCTCGGCGCCGTCGTGCTCACGGTGGGGGCCTTCCTGCTCGACTCCGGCACCTTCACCGTCGTGCGCTACGTGGTCGCCATCCTCGCCCTGATCATGGCGGTCTTCGCCTGGCGCGGGCGGGCCTGGTGGGCGGTCGCGCTGCTGGGCGCGATCGCGGTCCTCTGGAACCCGGTCGTCGTCGTGCCCCTCAGCGGTCAGCCCTGGGCCGCGATGCAGTTCGCCGCAGCGGTCGTCTTCATCGTCGCGGGCGTCCGCACGAAGGTGCCGAACGCCGAGGCGGGCCGGGGCGCCGGAGGCGGTCGTCCCGCCCCCGGACGGCGTCGCTGACCGCCCTGCACGCCGCATCCTCCGCCACCCGCCAGCACCCCTGCACGCGGCCCGCTCCGCGGACCGCTAAATTGGGTGTCGACGTGCACGAGCCTGCCCGAGGCGAGCACAGGGAGTTGAGCCTAGATGGTCACCGAGATCACCGGAACGACGGAGAGTCCGCTCCTGACGCCCCGTCCCCGAGCCGGTGGTCTGGACCGCGACGACGTCGTGGTCCGCAAGGGCCAGTTCACGCTCCTCAACGGCCACCTCACCCCGCAGCAGTCGATGATCGAGGACCTGCTCTTCATCCGTCGGGTGCTCGACGAGGCCGAGGTCCCCTTCTTGCTGGTCCGGGGCAACGACGTCCGTCCCGTCATCGCCGTCGACACGGTCCACCGCGACGCCTTCGCCGAGGCGATGACCGTGGCGGCCGCGACCGAGCCCTTCTACGCCAAGCCCCCCAAGGGCCAGGCCGTGCTCGTGTCCGAGGGCGGCCTGCTCGACGACGACGAGCGGATCTTCCGCCTCTACCGTCCGCGCGTCGAGCCCATCGGGCGCCTGCGCTACGGCGCCGGCACCGCGGTCCAGGTCGAGTTCTGGATCCTCACGGACGATCAGATCCTCGTCCCGGTCGAGAACGCGCTCATGCGCACCGACCTGCCGCGCTCCGAGGCCGTGGAGGAGACCGTCGAGCGCTACGGCATGCAGTGGCCCACGCTCGCCCACATGTTCGACGACCACGCCACCGACATCACGTTCGACGTCGACATCGTCTTCTCGTGGGTCGACGGCAACTCCGTCGAGTACCAGCGCGCCCGAGCAGCCCGCGCGAACGGCCACGTGGTGGGCGAGGGCGACGACGCCCCCGCGCGGTTCCGTCAGATCGACGAGCTCAAGTACGCGCTCCGCTCGGTCTACATGTTCGCGCCGTGGGTGCGGAACATCTACATCGCGACCGACTCGCCCGTGCCCGAGTGGCTCGGCGACCACCCCCGGGTCCGCGTCGTCCGCAGCGAGGAGTTCTTCTCCGACCTCTCCTGGCTGCCGACCCACAACTCGCAGGCCGTCGAGTCGCAGCTGCACCACATCGAGGGGCTCAGCGAGCACTTCCTCTACTCGAACGACGACATGTTCTTCGGCCGTCCCGTTGCGCCGTCGATGTTCTTCTCGCCCGGCTCGGTGTCGAAGTTCATCGAGGCCGACACCCGGATCGGCCTCGGGCTGAACAACCCCGAGCGCAGCGGCTTCGAGAACGCCGCCCGAGTCAACCGTCGCCTCCTGCAGCAGCGCTTCGGGCGGGTCACGACGCGTCACCTCGAGCACACCGCCGCGCCGCTCCGCCGCAGCGTGCTGTTCGAGATGGAGCACGAGTTCGCCGACGACTTCGCCGCCACGGGCGCCAGCCCGTTCCGCGCGAAGGAGAACATCTCGGTCACCAACTCGCTGTACCACTACTACACGCTGATGACCGGCCGGGCGATCGTGCAGGAGAACGCGAAGGTGAGCTACGTCGACACCACGATGGTCTCCGGTCTCGCGTCGCTGTCCGAGGTGCTGAAGAAGCGCTCGTTCGACTTCTTCTGCCTGAACGACGGCAGCTTCCCCGAGGTGACCGACGAGGAGCGCACCGACACGGTGACCGACTTCCTCGAGCGCTACTTCCCGTTCGCGGCGCCGTGGGAGCAGGCCGAGATGGACCGGGTCGCGCGCGAGGCCGCCGAGCAGGAGCGACGCACGCTGCGTGCCGGCGGCCCGCAGGGCAGCATCGAGTCCTAGGAGGCGCCGGTCGCGCCGGCGGGACCGCCGACGTCGTCCCGGCGCCGACCGCCTCCCCGGAGCTCGCCCGCCGCGGTGAACCGGGCGCCCGGCTCGTCCGAGAGCCCGGCGTCGATCCTGCCGCGCATCTCATCGCTGATCGGCGGGAGCGCGTCCCGGGGGAACCACCGCGCCTCCGTGTTCTCTCCGTCGGCCGGGGCGGGCTCGCCCGAGACCCAGCGCAGGGCGAAGGTGTGGTCGAGGTAGCTCGCCTGGTCGCCGTTCGGGTAGGTGACGACCCCGGTGACCCCGACGGCCGCGAGACGGACGGGCTCGGCCGTCACGTCCGCCTCCTCGAGCACCTCGCGGGCGGCCGCGTCGGCAGGGTGCTCGCCCGGGTCGACGATGCCCGTGACCGGCGTCCACGCCCCGGTGTCCGAGCGGCGGACCATGAGCACGTCGTCGCCCTTCGTCACCACGGCGGTGACGCCCGACAACCAGAGCGGGGCGGTGCCGACGGCCTCGCGGAGGGACAGGACGAAGTCGGGGGCGGCCATGCGGAGAGCCTAGCGAGGCACCCGGCGGCCCCACCCGGCGGCCTCCCCGGGTCGCCGCCCTAGGCTGGCCCGGTGCACGAGGACCAGGTGAGGCGGGGCCGCGACGTGCGCGGCATCCGCGACATGGCGGGGGAGGCCCTGCTGCTCGGCGCGGGCGGACGTGCCATCCTGCTCCAGCTCGCGAGCCCGGGCGTCGGCCACGGCGTGGCCGAGCACAGCGACTTCGTCGACCGGCCGCTGCAGCGTCTGCACGGCACGATGACCTACCTCTACGCGATCGTCTACGGCAGCGAGGAGGAGTCCGCGGCGGTGCGCCGTCTCGTGGACCGGGCGCACGCGCCGGTCCGGAGCGACGCCTCCTCGTCCGTGGCCTACGACGCGCACGACCCGCAGCTGCAGCTCTGGGTCGCCGCGACGCTCTACGACTCGGCGATCGACCTGTACGAGCGCGTCTACGGCCCCGTCGCGGCGTCCGAGGCGGTCTACCGCGACTACGAGCGGGTGGGGACCGCGCTGCAGCTGCCCCCGGGGGCCTGGCCCGCCGACCGGGCGACCTTCCGCGCCTGGTGGGACGCGCGTCTCGACGAGCTCGTCGTCGACGACGTCACGCGCGACGTGGCGCACCAGCTGCTGCACCCGCGGGCCGTGCCCCTGGCGCTGCGGCTCGCCATGCCGCTCGCCCGGCTCGTGACCACCGGGCTGCTGCCGGATCGCCTGCGCGAGGCGTTCCGGCTCCCGTGGGGGCCCGTCCGGGCCCGCGCGTTCGGCGCGGTGCTGCTGCTCTGCCGCCTCGTCGTGCCGTGGCTGCCGGCTCGCCTGCGGCACGTCCTCCGCGACCACTACCTGCGCCGACTCCGCGCCTACCTCGCCCGCGGCTAAACCGGACGAGACGGCTACGGGGCCGCCCGAGAGGGCCGGCGGCCTGCGCTGGTCCCGCCGGTCGGCGTACCCCGACGAGTCTCGTTCGGGGTACGTCTCGTGGTAGACAAGTCACGCCCTCCCGCTGTCGGCCCCGTGCCGTGCCGCCCCGTGACGTCGTCGTCCGGTCGGGTGCACGCCGACGTGCACCCGGGCGAGCAGGAGGCGCGGACCGTTCGTCGAGGAGGACAACGCCCCCATGCCCCACCCGATCACCCCCGCCCCGGGACGACGTCAGGGTCGTTCCCCGTCACCTGCTCGCTCCCGCCCGCACGGCCGTCGCATCGCCGCGGCCCTCACCGCCCTCGCGGTCGCCGTCGGCGGAGGCGCCCTCACGGGCCTCGCCGCCGTGCCGGCCCAGGCCGCTCCCGCCCCGGGGGTCGGCGTCCCGGCTCCGGACACGGGCCTGTCGGCGCTCGTGAACCCCTTCGTCGGCACCGAGAGCGAGGGCAACGCGTTCCCCGGCGCGACGGCGCCGTTCGGCATGGTCCAGCTGAGCCCCGACAACACGTCCTCCTACGCCTCGACGTCGTACAGCAAGGACGCCGGCGAGGTCTGGGGCTTCAGCCACCAGCACGTCAACAGCGCCGGCTGCCCCGCGGCGGGGGAGGTGCTCGTCACCCCGAGCGCGGGCGACGTGCCCGTCACCGAGCGGACGGCGATCGCCCTGAAGGACCAGGCGACCACCGAGCAGGCCTCGGCCGGGTACTACACGGCGCTCCTCGCCGACGACGTCGAGGTCGAGCTCACCGCGTCGACACGCGTCGGCGAGCACCGCTACACGTTCCCCGAGGGCGCCACGGGCTCCGTCTCGGTCAACGTGGGTCAGACCCTCCGTGACGCCGGCGCCAGCAGCGTCACGTGGGTCGACGACCGCACCGTCGAGGGCTGGGTCGACAACGGCGGCTTCTGCGGCGGCACCGACGACTCCGTCCGGTACTTCTTCAGCGCCGAGTTCGACCGTCCCGCCGCGACGCACGGCACGTGGGGGACGGACGGCACCTTCGTGCCTGCGTCCGAGGCGAGCGCCGTCGACGTCGGCCTGAACGGCGCGGCCGCGACGTTCGACACGACGACCGACCGGACGGTCGAGCTGAGCGTGGGCGTCTCGTTCGTCGACCTCGACGGAGCGCGGGGCAACCGCGTCGCCGAGACCGCCGTCGACGGCGAGCGTCTCGGCTTCGACGCCGTGCGCGCCTCGACCGCCGCGGAGTGGGACGACGCGCTCGGCCGCTTCGACGTGACGACCGAGACGGAGGAGCAGCTGCGGGTCTTCTACACCCAGCTCTACAAGAGCCTCCTGTCCCCGACCATCGGCAGCGACGTCGACGGCCGCTACCTCGGGATGGACCTGCAGCAGCACGTCGCCGACGGATGGACCTACTACCAGCGCTTCTCCCTCTGGGACACGTACCGCACGCAGGCGACCCTCCACGCCCTCTTCGAGCACGACCGGGCGGAGGACGTGGTGCGGTCGATGCACCGAGCGAGGATCGAGGGCGTCTGGCTGCCCCGGTGGTCGCTCGGCGCGCTCGAGACGAACATCATGGCCGGCGACCCGGTGTCGCCCTGGCTGGCGGAGAACTTCGCCCTGGGCTCGGTGCCGGACGACATCCACGACGAGCTCTGGGGCTTCCTGACGGAGAACGCGACCACTGCGCCCCCGGCGGACGTCGTCTCCGTGGGTCGCCAGAGCGTCGAGTTCTACCTCGCGAACGGGCACGTGCCCTGGTACGCCGAGAACGGCGGCGGCCTCGGCGGGCAGTTCGAGGAGTACCGCCACGGCGGCTCGGCGACGATGGAGTTCGCCCTCGCGGACGCGGCGATCGGCGCGGCCGCGCAGCGCCTCGCCAAGGACGACGAGGCGGCGCCGTTCCTCGAGCGGGGACGCAACTGGCGCACGCTGTGGAACCCCGACGTCGAGCTGACGGGCGGCTTCACCGGCATCGTCAACGCCGTCGGCCCGGACGGCACCTTCAACTCGGCGCCCGAGCTCGCCGAGGTGCAGGAGTCCGGGTTCCACGAGGGCACGCCCTGGCACTACCAGTGGATGGCCCCGCAGGACGTCCCTGGCCTCGTCGACGCCATGGGCGGTCGTGAGGCGTTCCTCGCGCGCCTCGACCAGTACGTCGACCTGCCGGCCCTGCGTGCCGCGCCGGGTGTCTCGCCGGCGAGCTGGGCCGAGGGCGGCAGCGACTACTACTCGAGCATCGGCTACAACCCGGGCAACGAGCCCATGCTGGTCGACCCGTGGCTCTACGACTTCGTCGGCGAGCCCGCGAAGGTCAACGACGTGCTGGCCGCCAACCTCAACCGGTTCCCGGACACGCCCGGCGGAGGCGTCGGCAACGACGACCTCGGCACGCTCTCGTCCTGGTACGTGCTGGCCTCCCTCGGGATGATGCCGGTCGAGCCCGGCTCGGGCATCATGGCCGTCAACGCACCGCGGGTGCTGGCGGCGACGATCACGCTCGACGACGGCGCGCAGGTCTCGGTGTCCGCGCCCGCCGCCTCCGGCGACTCGCCCCGCTACGTCCGCGGGCTCAGCGTCGACGGCGTGCCGCAGACGCGCACCTGGTTCGACGCGACCGACCTGCAGGACGGCGCCGAGCTGGCCTTCGACCTCGCCTCGTCGCCCGAGGGCCTCACCTGGGGCACCGGGCCGGACGACGCCGTCCCGAGCGTGTCGGCCCCCGACCAGGCCGAGCTCGCCCTCGCCCCGATCGACGGGCAGCCCGTGTCGGCCGAGGTGGGCAGCGCGGTCGAGCTGCGGCTCGCCCGTGCGTCGCTGACCCCGGTGACGCCGGCGTTCCCGGTGTCGTCGGGCGTCACCCCGACGCCGGCCGTGCTCGCGACCGGGGCGACCGCGATGGAGGCGCAGGTCGAGTGGGACGACGGCGTCGCCGCCCCGGCCACGGTCGTCCCCGACGGCGACACCTGGCTCGTGACGACGACCCGGGCCTTCGACACGATCGGCGTGCGCACGGCGACGGTGACGGTGTCGAGCGCGGCGGACCTGCCGCCGTTCGCGCCCGTGCCCTTCGCCCCGGCCTCGATCGCCGTGCCCGTGTCGGTCGCGGCCGCCCCGGTGCTGCCCGGTGACCCGCCGGGCGGCGGGGGAGACGGCGCCGGTCAGGGAGCAGGCACCTCGCCCGGGTCCTCGGGCGACGGGACCGCCTCCGACGGCTCGTCGTCGGCCATCGCCGACCGCGGAGCCCTCGCCTTCACGGGAGCCGGCCCCCTCGGGGCGCTCGTGGCGG
>NZ_JACYTX010000002.1:0-652948 GCF_014841435.1 Frigoribacterium sp. CFBP 8766 | reverse complement strand
CGGGAGACCGGGGGCGGCGTCGTCGTCGTCAGGCGGCCGTGCGGGCCGCGCGCCCTCAGAGGGTGTCGATCGGACCCGTCAGCGCGAGGTCGCGCACGATCGGCACGGGCGCCGTGTCGGTGCGACGGTGCCGGGGCGCGGCGGGCTCGATGCGGACGCCGGCGACGGCGAGGCGCTCCGCCGTGGACTCGGCCGAGACCGGTTCGCCCACCGTGTCGTAGGTGCCCATCGGCACGACCGAGTGCACGACCGTGTCGCGGTACAGGTGCACGAGGTTGAACGACTGGGCGCCGTCGCGGCCGCGGGTGCCGCCGAGACGCGAGTTGAGGTCCTGGGTGTAGCAGGTGGCGGAGGCGACGCTCACGGGGACGCCCGCGAACATCGCCGTCGTCGAGTAGTGCAGGTGGCCGGCGATGATGGTGCGCACGTCGCTGCCCTCGATGACCTCGGCGAGCGAGGCCTGGTCGCGCAGCTCGACGAGCACGCTGAGGTCCTGCACGGAGGGGACGGGCGGGTGGTGCATGGCGATGACCGTGCCGTCGGGGGCAGGCGTGCTGAGCTCCTCGGCGAGCCAGTCGAGCTGGGCGCCGGTGAGCTCGCCGTGGTGGTGCCCGGGCACGCTCGTGTCGAGCGTGATCACGCGGAGCCCGTTCACGTCGTAGACGAGGTCGACCGGCCGGTCGGAGGGGAGCTGCCCGAAGAGCTGCTCGCGGAACGCCCCGCGCTCGTCGTGGTTGCCCATCGCCCAGATGAGCTGGGCGCCGAGCCGTTCGGCCGCCGGCTCGAGCAGTGCCCGGAGCTTGCGGTACGCCTCCGGCTCGCCCTTGTCGGTGAGGTCGCCCGTGAGCACGATCGCCTCGGGACGGACGCCCGAGGCCTCGATCTCGCGGACGATCTGGCCGAGGCGGGCCTCGCTGTCGACGGCCCCGTAGAGGGGCCTGTCGCTTCCGACGAGGTGCGTGTCGCTCAGGTGCAGGACGAAGTGATCGGGCCGTGGGTGCTCGGCCGTCCGGAGATCCATGAGTTCTCTCATTCGATGTCACCGACGGGGGCCTCGGGATCGGGACCCTCGTTGTGTGTTCGACACCAGTCCATCATCCGGTGGCTCCGTGTGGGGTGAACGGACCTGCGTGTTCCGGTGAACGGTGGGCGAACTCAGGGCCGGACCCGAGGCGGCAGCGCGCAGGAGGTGCGACTGCCGGCCCCGGGACCGGCCCGGTGAGCAGGCGGTGCGGGTGCTGGAGGTGTTGCGGGGTCAGGGCTTGAGGACGACCTTGATGCAGCCGTCCTCCTTCTTCTTGAAGATCTCGTACATCTCGGGCGCCCGGTCGAGGGGCACCGGGTGCGTCGTGAGGTCCTCGGTGCCGAGCGGGTCGGACGGGTCCTCGACGAGGGGCATGAGGGTGTCCATCCACTGGTGCACGTTGCACTGGCCCATGCGGATGGTGATCTGCTTGTCGAAGAGCGTGAGGAACGGCGTCGGGTCCGCGGTGCCGCCGTAGACGCCGCTGAGCGAGACGGTGCCGCCGCGGCGGACGACCTCGAAGGCGAGGTGCATCGCGCTGAGGCTGTCGACGCCCGCCTTCTGCATCAGGGCCTGGCCGACCTTGTCGGGCAGCGCGGCCGCGAACTTCTGCACCATGCTCACGCCGCCGTGGTCGTGGGCCTCCATGCCGACCGCGTCCACGACGGAGTCGGGTCCCCGGTCGTCGGTCATGCCCTTGATGACGTCGGCGACGTCCTTCGTGAGGTCGAGCACCTCCACGCCGTGGCGCTCGGCCATCGCGCGGCGCTCGGGCACGGGGTCGACTCCGATGACACGGAAGCCCTTGTGCACGCCGATGCGCGAGGCGAACTGGCCGACCGGGCCGAGGCCCAGCACGACGACGGTGCCGCGCTCGGGCACGTTCGCGTACTCGACGCCCTGCCAGGCGGTGGGGAGGATGTCGCTGAGGAACAGGTAGCGCTCGTCGGGGAGGTCGTGGCCGACCTTGACGAGGTTCGCGTCGGCGAGCTTGATGCGCAGCTGCTCGGCCTGGCCGCCGGGGACCTGGCCGTAGAGCTTGGTGTAGCCGTAGAGGGTGGCGCCCGAGCCGTACTCGGTGACCTGGGTGGTCTCGCACTGCGAGAAGAGGCCGCGCTGGCACATGAAGCACTCGCGGCAGGCGATGACGAAGGGGACGACGACGCGGTCGCCGACCTGGATGCGCGAGACGGCGGAGCCGACGGCGGTCACGACGCCCATGGTCTCGTGGCCGAGCACGTCGCCCTTGTCGAGGTAGGGGTCGAAGACGTCGTACAGGTGCAGGTCGCTGCCGCAGATCGCGGCGGACGTGACCTTGATGATCGCGTCGGTGGGATCGACGATGGTGGGGTCGGGCACCTCGGTGACGGCGACGTCGGCGATGGACTGGTAGGTGAGAGCCTTCATCCGTCCCGTCTACGCCGGGGGACCGGGAGCGCCCTGGACCGGGAGGGTACAAGGCGGGGGGACACGACGACGGCGGCCGATCCCGTGAGGGGACGACCGCCGTCGGACGATGCCGCGCGTGCGCGGGACCGGGTGCTACGCGTCGACCGCGACCTGGGTCGCGACGATGTTGACGACCTTGCGGCCGCCCTTGTTGCCGAACTCGACCGCGCCGGGGGCGAGGGCGAACAGGGTGTCGTCACCGCCACGACCGACGT
Source organism: Frigoribacterium sp. CFBP 8766 (assembly GCF_014841435.1). NCBI lineage: Bacteria > Bacillati > Actinomycetota > Actinomycetes > Micrococcales > Microbacteriaceae > Frigoribacterium > Frigoribacterium sp. CFBP 8766. The sequence goes on along the minus strand of NZ_JACYTX010000002.1, from coordinate 650,260 downwards.
TGGCGCCGGGGTGGAAGTGGGTGCCGCGCTGGCGGACGATGATCTCGCCGGCGAGGACGACCTGGCCGCCGAAGCGCTTCACGCCGAGGCGCTGTGCGTTCGAGTCGCGGCCGTTACGAGTGGACGATGCGCCCTTTTTGTGTGCCATGTGGTGTCAGCTCCTGGGATGTCTTCGGCGTCGCGGTGCTACTTGGTGGTGATCGAGGTGATCTTGACGCGGGTCAGGTCGGCACGGAAGCCCATGCGACGCTTGTAGCCGGTCTTGTTCTTGTAGTTCTGGATGACGATCTTCGGGCCGCGGAGGTCGTTCAGGACCTCGCCCTCGACGGTGACCTTCGCGAGGTCGTCGCCGGTGAGGATCGTGTCGCCGTCGACGTGCAGGACGGGGACGAACGAGACGGTGTCGGATGCCGAGGCCTTGAGGCGGTCGACGGTCAGGATCGTCCCGACCTCGACCTTCTCCTGACGGCCGCCGGCGCGCACGATTGCGAATGCCATGGGAACTCCTGGGAAGATTGGGGTGTGACGTCCGGATCGCCGGACGACGTCGCGCTGCCGCTCGGGCAACTTGGGTAGTCTTTCACAGATGTCACGACCGATCAAACTTCGACGCCCGCCGCAGTTCACGGCCGAGATCGTCGACGACGCCCGGGGGCGCCTCGTCGACCTGCTGGCCGACCTGCACGCCCTCACGTCCGAGCACGGCGACGACATCGAGGTCTGGGGCTCCGCCGTCACGGCCGCGGGCTGGGAGATCGCGAGCCTGGGGCAGTGGCTGGCCCTCGAGGGGGAGGCGGTCCTGCTGCTGGGCGGCGCCTCCTACCCGGAGATCGCTGAGCACCAGGGCACCAGCGCGTCGGCGGTCCACGGCCGGGTCGGCCGGTCGCTGACGCTCGCCCCGTACGCCCAGGCCGCGGGGCCCGACGGAGCCACGACGCGGGTCACCGCCGAGGGGCTGGCGCAGGCTCGCGTCGAGTACGCCGCCGAGGCCGCGGCCGACCCGGCCTCGGCCGGCGACGGGCGGCAGGACCCCGCCGTCAGCTCGTCCGGCGACTCGCTCGCGGAGCGGCTGCCCGAGGTGCTCCGCGCCGGGGCCCTGCGCACCACCGGGATCGTCGAGGCGCTGCCGGGCTACCGCCGTTCGAGCGTGCTCTCGACCCTCTCGGTCCTGGCGCGGCAGGGCGTCATCGTGCGGACCGGCCACGGCGTCTACGCCCTGCCGCCCGCCGAGGGCGGGACGGCAGCGGCGCAGACGCCGTAGACCTGCGGGGTCCTCTCCGTCAGCTCCCCGGGACGAGCCCCAGGGCGGCCTGCTCCGCGTCGTCGAGCATGCGCGACCGGATCAGGAACCGGCGCCCCTCGGGCGACTCGACCGAGAACCCGGCGCCCCGGCCCGCGACGACGTCGATCGTGAGGTGGGTCCACTTCCAGTACTCGAACTGGCTGCGGGACATGTACACCTCGATCGGGTCGAGACCGTCGACGTGCAGGTCGCCCAGGTGGACGTCGACCGCGCCGACCCGGAAGAAGCCCACCGGGTAGCACATCGGCGACGAGCCGTCGCAGCAGCCGCCCGACTGATGGAACATCAGGGGGCCGTGCTTGGCCGTGAGGTCGACGAGGAACGCCGCCGCCTCCGCGGAGACGTCGACCCGGGAGGGCAGGGCGACCGCCTCGGGGGCCGGGGCCGGGTCGGCCGGGCCGACCCGCGCCTCCTTCGCTGAGGTGTCCATCAGAAGAAGCCCATCGGGCCGTCCGCGTAGCTGACGAGCAGGTTCTTCGTCTGCTGGTAGTGGTCGAGCATCATCTTGTGGTTCTCGCGACCGATGCCGGACTGCTTGTAGCCGCCGAACGCGGCACCCGCGGGGTACTGGTGGTAGGTGTTCGACCAGACGCGGCCGGCCTGGATGTCGCGGCCGGCCCGGTAGAGCTGGGCGCCGTTGCGGCTCCACACGCCGGCGCCGAGGCCGTAGAGGGTGTCGTTGGCGATCTTGATCGCGTCGTCGTAGTCCGAGAAGCTCGTGAGGCTGAGGACCGGGCCGAAGATCTCCTCCTGGAAGATGCGCATCGAGTTCCTGCCCTCGAAGATCGTCGGGTTCACGTAGTACCCGTCGGTGAGGTCGCCGCCGAGGTCGGCGCGGTCGCCGCCGAGGAGCAGCGTCGCTCCCTCCTGCTTGCCGATGTCCATGTAGCTCAGGATCTTCTCGAGCTGGTCGTTCGAGGCCTGAGCGCCGATCATGGTGTCGAGCGACAGGGGATCGCCCTGCTTCACCTTCTTCACCCGCTCGATGCCGTCGGCCGTGAACTGGTCGTAGATCGACTGCTGGACGAGCGCGCGCGACGGGCAGGTGCAGACCTCGCCCGAGTTGAGGTTGAAGAACGAGAAGCCCTCGAGCGCCTTGTCGTAGAAGTCGTCCTGCTCGTCGGCGACGTCGGCGAAGAAGACGTTGGGGCTCTTGCCGCCGAGCTCGAGGGTGACGGGGATGAGGTTCTCGCTGGCCATCTGCATGATGAGCCGGCCGGTGGTCGTCTCGCCGGTGAAGGCGATCTTGCGGATGTTCGGGTGGCTGGCCAGGGGAGCGCCGGCCTCGACGCCGAAGCCGTTGACGATGTTCAGGACGCCGGCGGGCAGCAGGTCCTTGATCAGGTCCATGAAGACGTGGATCGACGCAGGGGTCTGCTCGGCCGGCTTGAGCACGACGCAGTTGCCCGCCGCGAGGGCAGGGGCGAGCTTCCACACCGCCATCAGCAGCGGGAAGTTCCAGGGGATGATCTGGCCCACCACGCCGAGCGGCTCGTGGAAGTGGTAAGCGACGGTGTCGCCGTCGATCTCGCCGGTCGAGCCCTCCTGGGCGCGGATGGCGCCGGCGAAGTACCGGAAGTGGTCGATCGCGAGCGGCACGTCGGCGGCCAGCGACTCGCGGATCGGCTTGCCGTTGTCCCAGGTCTCGGCGACGGCCAGCATCTCGAGGTTCGCCTCCATCCGGTCGGCGATCTTGTTGAGGACGATCGAGCGCTCGGTGATGGTGGTGCGCTTCCAGGAGTCGAAGGCCCGCCACGCGGCCTCGACGGCGCGGTCGACGTCCTGGGCGTTGCCCCGGGCGACCTCGGTGAAGGGCTTGCCGTTCACGGGGCTCGGGTTCTCGAAGTACTGCCCGCTCGCCGGGGCGACGTACTCGCCCCCGATGAAGTGGTCGTAGCGGGCCTCGAACTGCACGGCTGCGCCCGGCTGGCCGGGCTGCGCGTAGGTGCTCGGGGGAGTGGTGACGGTCATGGCTGTCCCTTTCGACGACGGTGTCGGAGGCCACGGATCGCGCGGCCCTGTGGGGTCAGGGTAGGTCGGCCGACGTTGCGTCCCGTTGCGCGTCCCGACCCGCTGCGGGACCCCCGACGGCGCCCGCCACGAGACCCGCCCGGCGGGGCGACCGGGGCGGCAGCAGCCGCAGCAGCTCGCGGCGGGCCGGCTCGTCGTCGGCGCCCTGGGCGGTGGCCACCCACTGCAGCAGCACGTCGACCGAGCCGGAGGTGCGCAGGGACTCCCCGAGGTGTCGCGCCAGGTCGCCGCGGAGGCTCTCGACGCCCGGGGCCGACGAGCCCGGCAGCACCGGGCCCGTCGCGGCGTGCAGGGCGGCACGGTGCGCCCCGCGGTCGAGCAGGTGCACGACCTCGTCGGCGTCCGTGGCCAGTGCCGTCGGGAGCCGGTACGGCCGCGACGTCGGCACGAGCGAGGGGACGACCGCCTCGAGCACGTGGCGGAGCCGGACGAGCTCGGGCCGCAGGGTGCCGACCGTGCCGCGCTCGCCCCAGATCGCGTCGGCCAGCGCCTCGGCCGACCACCCCTCGGGCCGAGCGGCGAGCAGGAGGAGGAGCTCGGAGTGCCGTGCGCTCAGCGTCGTGGCGGTCCCGCCGACGTGGAGCACGGCCTCGTCACGGCCGAGCACGTCGAGCCGCGGCGGCCGCGGCGTGCGCGTCGGCGTCCAGCGGGCTCGGGGGCGGCGGACGGTGCGCGTCCTCGAGAGCGCGAGCTCCGCCTCCATCGCGGCGACCGTCGCGCGCAGCAGCGGCAGGGTCTGCTCGCCGGCGGCGCGGTCGTCGCCGGTGATGTCGACCACGCCGATGAGCCGTCCGTCGGCGGGGTCGTGCACGGGGACGGCGGTGCAGCTCCACTCCTGGACTAGGTGCGAGAAGTGCTCGGGCCCCCTGACCTGCACGCCGCGGTCGAGCTCGAGGGCGGTGCCGGGCGCGGACGTGCCGACCCTCGACTCGGCCCAGCCGGCCCCGGCGACGAAGAGCATCGACTCGGCCCGGCGTCGTGCCTCGCGGTCGCCCTCGACCCAGAGCAGCCGGCCGCGTTCGTCGCCGACGGCGACCAGCAGGCCGCTGCCCTCGACGTCGTCGAGCAGGAGGCGCTGGACGACCGGCAGCAGCAGCGCGAGCGGGTGCTCACGACGCCACGAGGCCAGGTCGTCGTCGGGCAGCTCGAGCAGGGGGAGCGCGTCGGGGTCGACGCGCTGGTCGGCGGCCCGCTGCCAGGACGCCGCGAGCAGGAGCCGGCGCGCGGCCCCGCGGGACGCACGAGCGGTCGGCGGGTCGGGTCTCGCCGCTGCCATGTCGCCCCTCGTCGTCGAGCGGAGGCGTCGGCAGGGCCGTCGGGCCCGGCATCGTCGCCGTGGTGTCGGCAGCCTACGTCGCGGCTGCTCGCGGCGGAAGGGCCGCGGGGTGCCCCGCGCCCGCCGCCCGCTCACGACTCGACTCGTCGCGTCTCGCGCCTCGCGCCTCGCGCCTCGCGCCTCGCGCCTCGCGCCTCGCGGAGTGGTCGTGCTCGTGTCGGCAACTCCTGACGGGTGCACCGCGGGTGACGGCACCGCCGCGCCGCCACGCCCCGCGCGGAGCACGGAGCAGGAGTTGTCGACCGAGCGGATGCGCCGTGTCGGCAACTCCGGACGGGTGCTCCGCCGCGGACGGCGTCGCCGGACCGCTGAGCGCCACGCGGAACACGGAGCAGGAGTTGTCGACGCGGGGGAGGTAGAGCGGGGTGCAGGGCAGGGCAGGGCAGGGCAGGGCCAGGCAGGGTCAGCGGGCGCAGGCGATGCAGAGGCGGGCGGTGGGCCGGGCGTCGAGCCGCGCGTCGCCGATCCGCGCGGCGCAGCGCTCGCATCGGCCGAAGGTGCCGTCGGCCAGCCGGCCGAGCGCCGCCTCGGCGTCGGCGGCGCGCTCGAGGGCCGAGCGACGGACCGCGTCGAGCTGCGACCGTTCGTAGGCGATGGTCGAGCCCTCGGGGTCGTGTTCGTCATCGACGTTGGCTCCCTCGCGGGCCTCGGCCACCGCCTCCATGTCGCGCAGCAGTCGCTCGGCCAGCGCGAGCGCCTCGTCGCGGGTCCGGCGCAGCTGTCCGGTCGGGTCGGTCACGCGACGAGCGGCGGCACCCGCTCGCCCTCGGGAGGCGCGGCCGGGGGAGTGCCGTCGCCGAACGGCCGCCCGCCGAGCTCTTCGCGGCCGTGCTCGGTCAGCCAGCCCGACGGGTCGGGACCGGCCGGGACGATCCCCGTCGGGTTGATGTCGCTGTGCACCACGTAGTAGTGCGCCTTGATCTGGGCGAAGTCGATCGTGTCGCCGAAGCCGGGCGTCTGGAACAGGTCGCGGGCGTAGGCCCAGAGCACGGGCATCTCGGCCAGCTTGGAGCGGTTGCACTTGAAGTGGCCGTGGTAGACGGCGTCGAAGCGGGCGAGGGTGGTGAAGAGGCGGATGTCGGCCTCGGTGATGGTGTCGCCCACGAGGAATCGCTGCCCCGCGAGGCGCTCGGACAGCCAGTCGAGGCGCTCGAAGAGCGTGCGGTACGCCCGCTCGTAGCTCTTCTGCGAGCCGGCGAACCCGGCGCGGTACACGCCGTTGTTCACGTCGCGGAACACGACGGCGTTCACCTCGTCGATCTCGGCGCGCAGGTGGTCGGGGTAGAGCTCGGGCGCACCCTCGCGGTGGTGCTCGGCCCACTCGGTGGCGAAGTCGAGGGTGATCTGCGGGAAGTCGTTGGTGACGACCTTGCCGGTCGGCACGTCGACGATCGCGGGCACGGTGATGCCGCGGGGGTAGTCGGGGGTGCGGGCGAAGAACGCCTCCTGCAGGCGCTCGATGCCGAGCACGGGGTCGCGGCCGTCGGGGTCGAGGTCGAAGGTCCAGCTGCGGGCGTCGTGGGTCGGCCCGGGCAGGCCGAGCGAGATCGCGCCCTCGAGGCCGAGGAGGCGGCGCGAGATGACGGTGCGGTTGGCCCAGGGGCAGGCGCGGGCGGCGACCAGGCGGTAGCGGCCGGCCTCGACGGGCCAGCCGTCGACGGCGTCGCGCGTGATCCTGTCCTCGATGTAGTTCGTGTCGCGGGTGTACTCCTGGCCGGGCTCGACGTACGTGCCCTTCGCCTGCTGCTCGTCGCTCATGCTCGCCACCCTACGCAGACGCGTCCGAGAGCCTCGCCGAGAGCCTCGCCGGGAGCCTCACGCGGACGCGTCCGAGAGGTCGGGCAGCTCGTGCCCCTCGGGTGCCGTTCCCACCGCTGCCCGGCTCGCCTGCCAGTCGCGCCACATCGCCTTCAGGTCCCAGGCGGCCTCGGCCTCGAGCGAGATGCCGCGCTCGCCGGTGCGCCTGGTCCGCCCCTGGATCAGCAGCAGCTTCGTGCCGAACAGCAGTGGCCCCGACCTCGCCTGCGCCTCCTCGAAGAACGTCGCGTCCGCGCAGCCCGTGCCGTCGTCGACGCTGATGAACACGACCCGTTTGCCGCTGCGCATCGGCGGCGTCTGGGTGGCGATCCGGATGCCCGCGACGAGCACGGTGGTGCCGTTCCAGTGGTCGCGCAGGTCGGCTGCCCGGACGACGCCGAGGTCGTCGAGCATCGGGCGGTAGCTCTCGATCACGTGCTCGCTGACCTCCATCGACAGGATGTCGAGCTCGTCGCCCACCCTGTCGCGCAGGCTCACGTCGGGGGTGCCGGTGGGCACCTCCGCCGAGTCGTCGACCGAGAAGTCGAGCTGGTTCTGCACGTCGGAGGCGCGTGGCCGTGCGGTGCGCTGCGTCAGCGACCGCACACGGGCGAGCACGTCGCCCCTCGTCCGCCCGGGGCCGGCCAGGGAGTCGAGCGCGCCGACCTGCGCCAGCCGCTCGATCAGCCGCCGCGACGGCGTGGCCCGCTGCCAGAAGTCGGTGATCGACTCGTAGGGCCGGCCCACGACGACGCGAGCGAGCTCGGAGTCGCTGATGCCGTGCACGTCGGAGAGCGACAGGCGGATGCCGAGGTCGCCCGGGCGGCTGGGCGCGATCGGCGTCGCCGGGGCGCGCACCCGCTCGACCCTGTAGACGTCCGTCGACGCGTTGACGTCGAGCGGCAGCACGGGCACGCCCATGCGTCGCGCCTCGGTCAGCAGCAGCCGCTTCGGGTACATCCCGGGGTCGTGCGTCAGCACCCCGGCGAGGAACTCCGCCGGGTAGTGGGTCTTGAGCCAGGCGGTCTGGTAGGTGGGCAGCGCGAACGCGGCGCCGTGCGCCTTGCAGAAGCCGAAGGAGCCGAACCCCTTGAGCACCGCCCAGATCTTGTCGACCTGGGCGTCGGTGAACCGCCTCCTGCCGTCGTCGTCGACGTTCGCGGTCGTGCGCCTGCGGAACTCGACCTCGAGGGCGTCGTCCTGGCCCTTGCCCATGTGCCGGCGGATCTCGTCGGCCTCGGCGAGCGAGACCTCCATCGTGGCCTCGAGGATGCGCAGCACGTGCTCGTGGTAGATCACGACGCCGTAGCTGTCGTCGAGGAACGGCGCGAAGCTCGGGTGCAGGTAGTCGGGCCGCTGGAAGCCGTGCTTCGTGTCGAGGAACGGCGCGACCATGTTGCCCTTCATCGGGCCGGGGCGGAACAGCGAGATGTCGGCGATCAGGTCGCTGTAGCGGTCGGGCTGCATCTTGCCGATCAGCTCGCGCTGCCCGGGGCTCTCGATCTGGAACATGCCGAGGGTGTGGGTGGTGCGGATCGCCTCGAAGGTGGGCTCGTCGTCGTGCGGGATCTCGTCGAGCTCGACCCGCCCCTGCCGGTTCACGTAGGGCACGTCGACGGCGAGTCCGCCGGCCAGGGCGGCGCGGGCGCCGTTCACCCGCTCGATCTCGTCGAGCGCGTAGGCCATCGAGCTCTGCATCCGGACGCCGAGCACGTCGAGCTTCAGCAGCCCGGCGTCGTTCATGTCGTGCTTGTCGAACTGGCTCATCGGCAGCCCGATGCCGCTCGGCTGCACCGGGGTCGTGCTGAGCAGGTCGGAGTCGCCGAGGATCACCCCGCACGGGTGCATCGAGATGTGCCGGGGCAGCCGGTCGAGCCGCTCCGTCAGGTCGACGAGCAGGTCGATCTGGCCGTTCTGCCGGGCGAGGTCGGCGATGGCCCGCAGCTCGGGCTTCTCGGCCATGGCGGTGCGGAGGTCGCGGGCGTTCGAGCGCCAGACGTTGTTCGCGACGAGGTCGATCTGGTCGTCGTCGAGCCCGAGGGCCTGGCCGGCGTCGCGCACCGCCCCCCGGCCGCGGTAGGTCGACTGCATCGACATGAGGGTGACCCGGTTGCTGCCGTAGCGGTCGAAGATCGCCCGGTAGATCTCGTGTCGCCTCGCCGACTCGACGTCGATGTCGATGTCGGGCAGCGTCTCGCGCTTGTTGCCGAGGAACCGCTCGAACAGCAGGTCGTGCTCGATCGGGTCGACGTTCGAGATGCGCAGCAGGTAGGTGACCAAGCTGCCGGCACCCGACCCGCGCGCGGCGTTCCGCACCCGCATGTCGCGCATGAGCGCCGAGACGTCGGCCACGGTGAGGAAGTAGCTGGCGAAGCCGAAGCCCGTGATGATCCCCAGCTCGTAGCGCATCCGCTCGTCGACGGTGCGGCGCATCGCCTGGTCGGCATGGCCGAAGCGCTCGGTGACGCCCGCCTCGGCCCGGCGGAACAGCACCTGGTCAGGATCGCCGTCGACGCCGATGGCGCTGAGCTCGGGGGTCTTCGGCCGGCGCCAGCGCAGGTCGGCGTCGGGGTCGAGACGACAGCGGTCGGCGAGCCGCTCGGTCTCGGCCAGCATCTCCTCTGCGGCGCGACGAGGGCACGAGGAGGCGTCGGCGACGAGGGTCGCCAGCGCGCGCATCTCGTCGCCCGGCTTCAGCGACGCCTGGGCGTTCGGCTGCGGCGTGAACGCCCCGAGCGGCGCCAGGTGCCCCGCCGAGTCGAGCACGTCGGCCGTGACCGCGCCGTCGGGGTCGAGGTAGCGCACCGCGTTGGTCAGCACGGCGGGCACCCCGACGTGCTCGGCCAGCTCGAGCATGCGCGCCGCGTGCCGCACGCTGCGGTTCTCGCCCGGCTCGGTGAGGTGGCAGACGACCTCGACGGCCACGCCGCCGGGCAGCTCGCGCGCCCAGGCGGCCAGCGACGCCGCCGCGGCCGTGTGCCGCCCCTCGGCGACCAGTCGGCCCACGTCGGAGTCGGGCCCGAGCAGCACCGTCGCGTCCGCGCCCTCGTCGCCGCGGAGGAACGCCCGCAGCCGTGACCGCGGGATCGTCGCGACGCTGTTCGCGCTGCCGCTCACCCGCCTCGTCGCCCGGCCGTGCGCCGCGCTGATCAACCGGCAGAGAGCGGCCCAGCCCGCACCCGGACGGCCCCCGCCCGCCCCGTGCGCGAGCACCACGATGCGGTCGACCGAGGAGGCGCCCGCCCTGCCCCCGGGACCGGCGCCGGCACCGGCAGACGCGCCCCCCGCCTCCTCGGCGCCGCCGCGTGCGCTGCCGCTCTCGTCGGCCGTGTCGTCGACGCAGCCGAGCTCGACGCCCACGATCGGGTCGATGCCCGCCGCCCGGCAGGCGCCGATGTGCCGGATCGCCCCGTAGAGGCCGTCGCGGTCGGTGATCGCCAGCGCGTCCGCGCCGTGGGCGGCAGCGTGCTCGACGAGCTGCGCCGGCGGCGTCGTGCCGTAGTGCGCGCTGAACGACGACGCCACGTGCAGGTGGGTGAAACGCATCGTGCTGCCTCGGTGCTTCTCTCGTCGGACCTCCCGGCCGAGGTCGGTTCGAACGTGTGTTCGACGAGTGTACGTCGCCCCGGCGGGGTGCGACGACCCCGGACCGCGACCGGACCACGACCCGAGCGGCGACCGCACGACGACCCCGGACGGCGACCGCGCCCTGCTGTCATCATCGTCGGATGCCCCACCGACGAGCCGCCGCCCAGGACCCCGCCCGGACCGCCACCCGGTGGACGCGGACGCTGCTGGCCCAGCCGCGCCTCCTCATGGCCGCGAAGGGGGCGCTCGCCGCGGCCCTGGCCTACTGGATCGCGCCCCACGTGCCCGGCGTGGCCGCCGAGTACCCCTACTACGCCCCGCTCGGGGCCGTGCTGGCGCTCTGGCCGACCGTCAAGACGTCGCTCAAGCAGGGGCTGCAGACGATCCTCGGCCTCGTGATCGGGGTGCTGCTCGCGACGACGGTGTTCGCACTGCAGGAGGGGCAGCCGGGCGTGCTGGCCGTGGCGCTCGTCGTCGGCCTCGGCACCCTCATCGCGGGGATCCGCTGGCTGGGTGCCGGCCGCGACTGGGTGCTGACCGCCGGCCTCTTCGTGCTGCTGCTGGGCGGGGCGAACGCCGAGGACTACTCCACCGGCTACGTCGTGCAGATCGGCGTGGGCGTCGCCGTGGGCGTCGTCGTCAACCTCGTCCTGGTGCCGCCGCTCTACACCGGTCGGGCCGAGCGCCGGCTCCGGCTCGTGCAGGCGTCGCTCGCCGACCGCGCCGACGACGTCGCCACCGTGTTCGAGGCGGACTGGCCGATCGAGGACGACGACTGGGAGCGGCGAGTCGCCGTCCTGCCGAGCACCCTGCGGCACGTCCGCGACGCCGTCCAGTACGCCGACGAGTCACGTCGCCTCAACCCGCGCAGGCTGCTGCGCCGCCGCGACCTCGCCTCGGAGTACGCCGACCTCGTCGTCTTCGAGCGGGTCGGGTTCCACCTGCAGGACCTCGCCGAGGTATCCGGCATCCTCGGCCGCCGGATCGGCCGCCAGATCGGCATCGTCGACGACCTCGCCCCCGTCGTCGCCCGTGCCGTCCGCAGCGTCGGAGAGGTGATCAGGAGGCGCGGCGGCGACGACCGGGACGCCTTCGTCACCGCCCGCCGCGACGTCGAGGAGCTCTGGCGGGCCATCGACACGCACCGCGAGCTGCCGACGGTCGCCACGAGCGGCGGCGTCTCGGTCGCCGTCTCGCTCGGACGGATCATCGCCGCGCTCGACCCCGACGACTCGACGGCTCCCCGCCCCGAGGACGAGGCGGTCGGCGACCTCGACGGGGACGGCGACGTCGACGCCGACGACTCCGCTGCCGAGGTCGGCGGCACCACGAGCACCGGCCCCGTGGACGACCCCACGGCGCCCCGCGACACCGCGCCGCGCGACAGCGAGCGACGCCAGGAGGCGCAGGGCCCGGCCGCCGACGGCGTGGCAGCCGACGACCAGGCCGCCGACGACCGGCCCGCCGACGGCGAGGCGGAGGACGCTGCCCGCGAACGCTGACGGCGTCCGGGGCCCGGGCGCAGTACGGTGGGGGAGGCATCGTCGCCGAACGCCCTGCCGCGCCCTGCGCCGGTCTCGCGGATGCGCCCACGGCGTGCCGCGACCCCGCCCCGGCCCGGCCCGGCAGCCCGTACCCCTCACACACCGAGCGGCGACCCGTCGCCGCCTTCACGGAAGCCGTACCTGTGACAGACACCACCACCCTCATCATCCTCGGAGCCTCGGGAGACCTGACCGAGCGCCTCCTCCTCCCCGGTCTCGCGAGCCTGCTCAAGAGCGACCGCGGGGTCGACGTGCAGCTGATCGGCACCGGCCGCAGCGAGCGCAGCCCCGAAGAATGGGACGACGTCGTCACGACCGCCTTCAACGGCGACGCGGGCAGCGACCTCGCCAAGAAGACGCTGGCGTCCAGCCAGTACATCCAGGGCGACCCGACCACGGTCGAGCACCTGAAGGCACTCTTCGAGGCGTCCGAGGGCACGCCCGTCATGTACTTCGCGCTGCCCCCGGCCATCAGCACCAAGGTGATCCAGGCGCTCGCCGAGATCGACCTGCCCGACGGCCTCCGCCTCGCGCTCGAGAAGCCCTTCGGCTCCGACGAGGCGAGTGCCCGCGAGCTCAACGCCGAGCTGCTCAAGATCGTGCCGGAGGAGCGCATCCACCGCACCGACCACTTCCTCGGTCGCGCCACGGTGCTCAACATGATCGGCCTGCGCTTCGCCAACCGCCTCTTCGAGCCGGTCTGGAACAGCGAGAACATCGAGAAGGTCGAGATCTTCTACGACGAGGTCCTCGGCCTCGAGGGCCGCGCGCAGTACTACGACAAGGCCGGCGCGCTGATCGACATGATCCAGAGCCACCTTCTGCAGGTGCTCGCCGTCATCGCGATGGACGCCCCGTCGAGCATCGACTCGGTCGAGCTGCGCAGCGAGATCGCGCGCGTGCTCCGTGCGACGTGGGTCAAGGGCGCCGACCCGATCGCCTCGAGCCGCCGCGCGCAGTACGCGGCCGGCACCATCGACGGCAAGGACGTGCCGGCCTACGCCGACGAGGACGGCGTCGACAACGAGCGCCAGACGGAGACGCTGGCCGAGGTCGAGTTCGAGGTCAAGACCCGTCGCTGGGCGGGCGTCCCGTTCATCCTCCGCTCGGGCAAGGGCATGACGAAGATCCGCAAGGAGGTGCTGATCACCTTCAAGCCGGTGCCCGCACTCCCGGAGGGCCTCAACGGCTCGTCGACGCCCGACACGCTCCGCATCGAGATCAGCCCCGAGACGATGGAGCTCGGCGTCACGACCAACGGCTCGGGCAACCCCTTCGACCTCGAGAAGTCGACGATGTCGGTCACGCTGGGCAAGCCCGAGCTCACCCCCTACGGCGAGGTGCTCAGCGGCATCTTCCACGACGACCCGACGCTGTCGATCCGCGGCGACGTCGCCGAGCGCTGCTGGGCGATCGTCGCTCCGGTGATCGAGGCCTGGAAGGCCGGCGACGTGCCGCTCGACANTCCTCGAGCAGGGCGGCCGTCGTCGTCTCCGTCTCAGGCGGAGGAAGAGGCCCGGGCCTGGGCCGGGGCCTGCTGCTGCGCCTTCGCGATGGCGTCGGCAGCACGGACGAGGGCGAGGTGCGAGAGCGCCTGGGGCGTGTTCCCGACGTGCCTGCCGGTCGCGACCTCGATCTCCTCCGACAGCATGCCGACGTCGTTGCAGTAGCCCACGAGGCGGTCCATCAAGGCCACCGCGTCGTCGACGCGGCCGGACGCCGCGTACTGCTCGGCCAGCCAGAACGAGCAGGTGAGGAACGGGTTCTCGGCACCGCTCAGCCCGTCCACGCCGCTCTCGGTGCGGTACCGCCGCAGCAGGCCGTCGTGCAGCAGGTCCGCCTCGATCGCCGCGACGGTGCCGAGCATCCGCGGGTCGTCGGCGGCGACGAACCCGACCTGGGCGAGCTGCAGCAGCGACGCGTCCACCTCCGCCGTGCCGTAGTACTGCGTGAAGGTGCCGCGGTCGGCGTCCCAGCCCTTCGCCTCGATCTCGGTGCGCACCTCGTCGCGGAGCGCACGCCACCGGTCGACGGGGCCGTCGAGGCCGAACTGCTCGACGCCCTGGATCGCCCGGTCGAGGGCCGCCCAGATCATCGCCCGCGAGTGCGTGAAGTGCTGCAGCTCGCCCCGGATCTCCCAGATGCCGTTGTCCGGCCGGGTCCAGTTGTCCTCGACGTACTGCATCAGGGCGCGCTGGAGCGGCCAGGAGTACTCGGTCTCCTCGACGCCGAGCAGCCGGGCCTCGTGCAGGGCGACCATCACCTCGCCGAAGATGTCGCCCTGGTACTGCTTGTAGGCGGCGTTGCCGATGCGGACGGGGGAGGCGCCGTCGTAGCCGGGCAGCTGGCCGAGCTCGCTCTCGTGCAGGTAGCGCTCGCCGGCCAGGCCGTACATGATCTGCACGTCGGCGGGGTCGCCGGCGATGGCCCGCAGCAGCCAGCCGCGCCACCGGTCGGCCTCCTCGGCGTAGCCGTGCAGGATGAGCGCCTGGAGGGTCATGGAGGCGTCGCGCAGCCAGACGTAGCGGTAGTCCCAGTTCCGTGAGCCGCCGAACTGCTCGGGCAGGCTCGTCGTCGCGGCCGCCACGATGCCGCCGGTGTCCTCGTTCGTGAGCGCGCGAAGGATGAGCAGCGACCGGTGCACCTCCCGTTCGTACACGGGGGGAGCGGTGCACCGGGCGGCCCACTGCTGCCACCACGTGACCGTCTCGTCGATCCGGGCCGTCACGTCGATCGCGGTGGGCGGCTCCCGGTGCGAGGGGTACCAGGTGAGGCTGTGGTCGACGGTCTCGCCGGCCGCGACCTCGAAGTCCGCCTCGTGGGTGTGGTCGGTGGCGGTGAGGCGCGGGCCCCGGACGACGACCGCGTCCGGCCCCGCCGTGGCGACCAGGGCGGTCCCGTCGGCCTCGGGCACCTGGCGCACCCACGGGACGGCCGTGCCGTAGCCGAAGCGGATGGCGAGGTCGACGTGCATCGTCACCGTGCCGGAGACGCCGGTCACGCGCCGGACCACGTCGGCCCGTCGGTCGCCGTAGGGCATCAGGTCGGTGACCTCGACCACCCCGGTGGGCGTGGTCCAGGTCGTGACGAGCACGAAGGTCCCGTCGACGTAGCGCCGGGTCGACGTGGCGTCGGCGTCGCGGGGGGCGACCAGCCACCGGCCGGAGTCGTGGTCGCCGAGCAGGGCGCCGAAGGTCGACGCCGAGTCGAAGCGGGGCAGGCAGAGCCAGTCGATGCTGCCGTCGGTGCCCACGAGGCAGCCGGTGTGCAGATCGCCGATGAGCGCGTAGTTCTCGATGGCCAGGGGCATTGGCACATCCTGCCAGCGGCGGCTCCGACAGGTCTCAGCGCTGCAGCGTCGGGTCGGGCCAGAGGGTCTCGACCTGCGGCTTGCTGCGGCGGGTGCGCGCCCACACGAAGAAGCCGACCAGGGTGAAGGCGCCGTAGAAGACGTACATGAGGCCCGAGGCGTAGTAGCCGGCGCTGAAGAGCAGGGGCGTGCCGACGAGGTCGACGGCGACCCAGATCAGCCAGAACTCGACCCAGCCCTTGGCCATGCCCCAGGTGGCGAGCAGCGAGCCCGTGAAGATCCAGGCGTCCGCCCACACGGGTTCGTACGAGCCCAGGGCGCTGAAGACGGGGGTGAGGACGGCGGTGCCGCCGAACAGGGCCACGACGAGCACGACCCGGTTCTTCGCGCCGGCCCAGCGGGGCTCGACAGGTGAGCTCGCGCCTCCGTCGCGGGAGCGGCTCCAGCGGTACCAGCCCCAGATCGACACCGCGATGAACATCACCTGGCGCCCTGCCTGGCCGAGGAGGTTCACGGGGTTCGGGGTGTCGAAGACGGCCCCGAGGAACACGGTGAACAGCAGGGCGTTGCCCACGATGCCGACCGGCCAGGCCCACACCTTGCGGCGCATCCCGCCGAGGGCGCTCAGCAGGCCGAAGACGTTGCCGATCACCTCGCGCCACAGGATCGTCTGGTCGCCCAGGACGAGCTGTGCGTCGAACAGCCAGCGGATCAGGGTCATCGTGTCCTCCTCGTCGGTGACGACGCCGGGCGTCGTCGGATCGGGGAGGCGCGACCGCAGGCGCGATCGACGCTCGCTTCTCTCATCCAGACTTTACTGTCGGCTCCAGAATGGCCCTCGCAGGGCTGTCACTGGATCAGCCTCTCGGTGTCGAGAGGGTCGCGGGCTGTCACCGCCGGTACGGAATCACACCGTCCCCGAAGCACTCGTGAGAACGAGTCTGGCACCCCGGGCATTCCCGAGAGCCCCGGGCGTCTCGCGACGTCACGCGAACAGCTGCTGCTCGACCCGGTCGTCGAACACGCCGAGCAGCAGCCACGAGCCGTCGGCACCGTCGCGGGCGAGGTCGAAGGTGCCGTCGACCCGGTGCGCCCCGTCGGTCAGCGGCAGCGCGTCGACCCGCCAGACCGGCAGCTCGAGCAGCGCCTCCCCGGCGCCCCGGGGCGCCCTGGCCGCCGATCGCCACCACTCGCGTCGGGTGACCCACCGCTCCGGCGGGCTCACCACGCCGTACACGACCCCCCGCCAGACGAACCGCAACGGCGCCCCGCCCTCGGTCGTCTCGACCGGCACCGCTTCGTCGACCTTCATGCCGCCTCCTCGTTCGAACGTGTGTTCGACCTCGAGTGTAGGTCGGGCCCCCGACATCGGCCAGGGGCCTCCGTCACCAGGGCAGCAGGCTCTCCTGCACGTGACGCGCGACGCCCCCCGGCACCCCGGCCTCGTCGGCGAAGCCGCGCCAGCCGGCGACCGCGTCGTGCACCTCCGCCACGATGTCCGACGCGCCGGGCACGAGGTGGCGGTCTGCCAGGCGCATCACGTCCGCCTCGGCGGGGTCGCGCCACACGCCGTCGACCCCCATCAGGTGCTGATACGTGAACCGGCCCGTCGGGTTGTGCGCGAACGTCACGTCGTACGCGGGCGCCAGCTCCCACGGCGACGTCGCCGACCGGAGCAGGAACGACGTGTTCTTCGTGTGGTCGTCGTTGTTCGCCGCCAGCACGTTGAACACCATGCGCCGGAACGCCTGCGGCAGCGCCTCCCGCCCGACGACACGGGTCGCCACGTCGAACAGCTGCCCGTAGTCGTGGACCTGCCGCTGACGGAAGTCGAGGTGCGCCGTGCCGCAGAGGGTCACCGTGTGCGCCTTGCCCGACGGCAGCCGGTCGAAGCGCCGGGTCATGAAGTGGGCCCTGTCGCCCTCCTCGAGCAGCCGGCACTCGGCCATGTCGATGCCGGCCGCCCCCGCCATCGCCGAGTACGCCAGCTCCACCCTGCCCGACGAGTCGCCCTGCCCGAGCTCCGAGTCGGCGCCCATGCCGTCGAGCTTCAGCAGCCAGTGCTCGAACCCCTCGGGAGCCGGCAGCTGGCCGGACCGGACCTCGCCGGTCTCGCGGTCCCACGCGACCACGGCCTTGGCCCGGGCCCCTCCCGCCGACGTCCCCACCTGGATGAGGGAGCGGACCGCCGACTCGTTCTCCCGGTCGTCCGAGAACTCGGCATCGAGGACGCTCCGCGCACCCGCGACCAGGTCGCTCAGCTCGACCGCGCTCGCGGTCCGGTGACGCGGCCCCCGGGACGGCCGGAACTCGAGGGCGCCCATCGCCCGGTCCGCCATGTAGGCCAGCCGGTCGAGCGGCGTCGCCGCCCCCCGCCCGACGCCCTGCCGCGCCAGCCACGCGTCGATCACGGCGTTCCCGAAGTCGTCGGGCAGCGCGTCCGCCAGCAACGCGGGGAGGCGGTGGAACGTCGCCTCCGGCAGCTGCGGGAACACGTGACGGCGCCGACGGACCGGCATGGTCAGCGGGGCGAGCTCGACGCCCCGCGCCGCCCACTCGGGGTAGTACTCGAACACGTACGCACCGAGCGCGGGGTCGAGGGCGACCGCGCCGACCCGCTCGCCCCAGGCCGTGACCTCGACCGCCTGGACCGGCACCCAGCTCACGACCCGCTGCTCCCGCGCGGTGCCCGTGGCCGGTACACGCGACGACGCGGGGCCGGGTCGGCCGACCGGAGGACGTCGATGGGGCTCACGGCGCTCGCCGGGGCCAGGGCGTCGAGGGCGTCCTCGGCGCCGAGGGCCCGCAGCACGCGCACCAGGGTCGAGAGGGTGCTCCCACGGCCGTTCTCGAGCGACTGGAGGGTGCTGGTCGAGAGGTCGGCCCGGCGTGCCAACGAGATCTGGTCGAGCCCGGCGTCGAGTCGCGACGCCCGCACCTGGCTGCCGATCCGGGCCTCCCACTCGTCCGTGGACCGCACGGGGGGATCGGGGAAGGGCTGATCCATCATGGTCCTCCTGTACGTGGATTTCCGATCATAAGAGCCATATCGCGTCCTGACAACCGGATTTCCCGTCATAGCAGGACCGCAACTTCTCGCGACGGCTCAGGGCGTCCGGGCGGTGACGACCCCTGCCTCCGTCAGCTGGTCCCAGAGGCCGGCGCCGTCCGGCGCGGACACCCAGGCGACATCGGTGCCCTGGGCGTGCTCCGACCGGGACCGCCCTCCGGCCAGCACGGCCTCGCTCGGCGACAGCTCGCGGATGGCCACCGCGGCCACGTTCTCGGGGTGGTCGTGCAGGAACCGGCCGTAGAGCTCCTCGTCGTGCTGCCCGTCGTCGCCGACGAGCAGCCACCGCACCTGGGGGAACTCCTCCGCCAGCCGGTCGAGCGAGCCCTGCTTGTGGAGTCGACCGCTCCGGAAGAAACGGTCGTGCGTGGGACCCCAGTCCGTGAGCAGCAGGGGGCCGCTGGGGTAGAGGTTCCGCGAGAGGAACCGCGAGAGCGTGGGCGCGACGTTCCAGGCGCCCGTCGACAGGTAGACGACCGGGCAGCCTCCCGACGAGGCGTGCAGCCGTTCGTACAGGACGGCCATGCCGGGCACCGGCCGCCGAGCGTGCTCGTTGAGGACGAAGGTGTTCCACGCCGCGAGCAGGGGCCTCGGCAACGACGTCACCATGACCGTGTCGTCGATGTCCGAGACGATGCCGAAGCGCGCGTCGGGGTCGATCACCGCGACCGGCGCCTCCACCGGGAGGGAGCCCTCGGTCGTGATCGTCACGACGTGCCAGCCCGGCGCCAGGTCGGACTCGAGCCGCACGTCGAGGACGCCGCCGCGATCCGTGGTCACCGTCTGCGTCCGTCCGCCGATGGTCACCTCGACGACCGCGTGCTCGACCGGCACGCTCGTGAAGCTGCGCCAGCCGCGGACGTTCGCGCGGTCGGCGCCGTCGAGGGTGCCGGTCCGCGTGAGCAGCACGCGCGACAGGACGCGGACCCACCCGCTCGAGCCGTAGCCCGTGTACGGCACGATCGTCGGACGCAGGCCGCGCTTGCGGGCCCGCTTCTCGCGGAACCGGTGCACGGAGTTCTCGATGCGCGCCGCCCGGTGCAGGAGGGGCTCGACAGCGGCCGGGGCCGGCTTTCGGATGTCGGGCATCCGGTCATCCTCGCACGGTCGACCGACCGTGCGCCCTCACGGCCTCACACGGGCAGCAGCAAGGAGGGGGAGTCGTTCGCGACCGAGCCGACGTCGGGGGAGACCTCGTGCACGACGAGCCGAGCGGCGATCTCGTCGGACAGCCCCGCGACGCCCTGCAGCAGGTCGTCGCCGCCCTCGGCCTCCGGGTCGAGCCAGTCGTCCATGACGTCGGCGCCGACGAGCACGGGCATCCGGTCGTGGACGGCCGCGAGCGGACCCGAGGAGGCGCGGGTCAGCACGGTCGTGGAGAGCAGCCACCGAGACGGCGACCCCACCTCGGCCCCCGGGTCGCGCCACCACTCGTACAGCGCCGCGAACAGGAGGACCTCGTCGTCGGGGAGCCGCACGGCGACGGGACGCTTGCCCCCGTCGGGCAGCGCCTGCCACTCGTACCAGCCCGTCGCCGGCACGAGGGCCCGCCGCGAGGCCAGGGCCTCGCGGAACATCGGCTTCTCGGCGGCCGTCTCGGAGCGCGCGTTGAACACCGGGGGGCCGGCCGGACCGTCGGAGCCGGCCGGGACGAGGCCCCACCGAGCGGCGGCGAGGCGGCGCACGGGAGGCCCGCCCGCGTCGTCCCCGCGGGGCGCCGCGTCGATCAGCACCGTCACCGGGCGGGTCGGAGCGATGTTCCAGGAAGGGTCTGGGAGACTGTCGCCCGAGACGTCGACGTCGAACAAGGGCACCAGGTCGCTCGAGGCACGCGCCATCACGAATCGTCCGCACATGCGCACCATTCTCCCGGCTGCGACCGACATCGGTCGACGAGGTCGCCCTGACGCCCCCTCAGGACCCTGACCCGCCGGTCACGGACCGCACCGCACGCACCACGTCGCCCCGGCGACGCCGCACGAAGGAGAACCCCTTGCTCGTCACCGACGTCCACGACGCACTGCCCGGGGGTTCGTCGCTGCTCAGGAACGAGCCCGTGCAGGCTCGCAGCTCCGCACGGCTCACCGGCCTCCTCGACGCCGCCGCCGCGATCATCGACGAGATCGGCTACGAGCGCCTGACGACGGCGATGGTCGCCGAGCGGGCCGGCGCCTCCATCGGCACGGTCTACCGGTACTTCCCCGACCGCATCGCGGTCGTCGACGCCCTCGCCCTGCGCTGCGTGCAGCGCTTGACGAACCGGGTGGCCGACACCCTCGACGCCGACGGGGCGGCCGACTGGCGCGGCGCCGTCGACATCGTGATCGACTCCAAGGTCGAGCTCTACCGGAACGAACCCGGCTTCCGGGCCATCCGCTTCAGCGACGCTCCCGACGCGGGCTCGCCGCAGGCCACCTCCTCGCTGAGCCCCTTCGCCGAGGCCGTGCTCGGGATGTTCGAGCAGCGCTTCGGCGTCGTCCGCGACGCCGACTCCGAGCTCGCCGTGCAGGTCGTGGTCGAGATCGGCGTCTCGCTCCTGGCGCGGGCGTTCCTCGCCGGCGGCGACGGCGACGCGCGCTTCGTGGACGAGTGCCGTCGCGTGTCGAAGTCCTACCTCGAGGCGCACCTCACCCTCGCCTGACGCGTCGCAGGGGCCCGCACGGTCCGTTCAGCGAAACGGACGAGGCGGGGACGGCCCTCATCCGTCGTCGTGTGGTTCAGTGTCGGGACTGGCAAGTGTCGATTCGTGCTGCCCACGAGGAATGAGCCACCCATGATCGAGTTCACCTCGGTGACCAAGCAGTACCCCGACGGCACCCTCGCCGTCGACGACTTCAGCCTCGTCATCCCGTCCCGTCAGACGACGGTCTTCGTCGGGTCGAGCGGCTGCGGCAAGACCACCATCCTCAGGATGATCAACCGGATGGTCGACCCGTCCAGCGGGTCGATCGAGATCGACGGCGACGAGATCGGCGGCCTCGAGCCCGTGGGCCTCCGCCGCAGCATCGGCTACGTGATGCAGAACTCGGGGCTGCTGCCGCACCGCCGGGTCGTCGACAACATCGCGACCGTCCCGGTGCTCAAGGGCGTCTCCAAGAAGGAGGCGCGGAGCCGGGCCCTGGACCTGATGGACACGGTCGGCCTCGACCGCTCGCTCGCCGACCGCTGGCCGAGCCAGCTCAGCGGCGGCCAGCAGCAGCGCGTCGGCGTGGCCCGGGGCCTCGCCGTCGACCCGAACATCCTCCTGATGGACGAGCCCTTCGGCGCCGTCGACCCGCTCGTCCGGGCCGACCTGCAGCGTGAGCTCGTCCGGCTGCAGCGCGACCTCGACAAGACGGTCGTGTTCGTCACGCACGACATCGACGAGGCCTTCCTGCTGGGCGACCAGGTCGTCATCCTCGAGAAGGGCGGCAAGATCGCCCAGAAGGGCTCGCCCGCCGAGATCCTCTCCGACCCGGCCAGCGACTTCGTGGCCGACTTCGTCGGCTCGAACCGGGGAAAGCGGGCCCTGCACATCGAGCAGACCGCCACCGGCCAGGTCGTCGTCGACGACGAGGGCCGCACGACCGGCGTGCTGACGGCACCCGGCACCGTGCCGCGCGCGAGACCGGCGACCCCGAGCGAGGCCGGAGCCGTCCAGGCTCCGGGTGCCCCGGCGCAGGGTGGGCACGCGTCGTGAACTGGATCTGGTCGAACGCCGACTACATCTGGGACAAGACGCTGGTGCACCTCGCCCTCAGCGTGCCTCCGGTCGTCCTCGCCTTCGTCATCTCGCTGCCGATCGGCTGGCTCGCGAACCGCTACCGCGTGTCCCGCGGCATCCTCACGGTCGCCGGCCTGTTCTACGCCATCCCGTCGCTGCCCCTGTTCGTCGCCCTGCCCGCCCTCGTCGGCACGTCGCTCCGCAGCCCCGTCAACATCGTGATCGGGCTGACGCTCTACGGGGTCGCGCTGATGGTCCGCTCGGTCGCCGACGCCCTGGGCGCCGTCGAGGTCGACGTGCGCCAGTCGGCGACGGCCGTGGGCTACTCGAGCTGGCAGCGCTTCTGGCGCGTCGAGTTCCCCCTCGCGGGCCCCGTCATGCTCGCCGGCCTCCGGGTCGTGGTCGTCAGCACGGTCAGCCTCGCCACCGTCGGCGGCGTGCTGGGCGTCAACGGCCTCGGGCTGCTCTTCATCGACGGCTTCCAGCGGGACATCCCCGAGGAGATCCTCGCGGGCATCGTCATCACCATCGTCATGGCGCTCGTGCTCGACGGGCTGCTCGTCCTCCTCGGCCGCGCGCTGATGCCGTGGAGCCGGCCCGGCAGGCCGCGCCGCGCCTCCTCGCGGCGGTCGTCGACCCGCTCCACCGAGACCGGCGCCTCCTCGCCCCAGTCGTCTCGTCGAGAGGCGGTGCGCTCGTGAACTTCTTCGCGGAGGCCTTCGCGTTCATCGGCGACGGCAGCAGCTGGGTCGGCCCGAACGGCATCCCCACCCGCCTCGGCGAGCACCTCTGGTACTCGGTCGTGGCGGTCGCCCTGGCGTCGATCGTCGCGATCCCCGTCGGCTTCGCCATCGGCCACACCGGTCGGGGGCGAGCGATCGCGGTCGCTGTGTCGGGGGGAGCCCGGGCGCTGCCCACCTTCGGCGTCATCACGCTCATCGCCGGCTGGGTCGGCATCGGCCTCACGGCCCCGATGATCGCGTTCGTGATCCTCGCGATCCCGTCGGTGCTCGCCGGTGCCTACGCGGGGTTCGAGGCCGTCGGCCGCTCCACCGTGGACGCCGCCCGTGCCGTCGGCATGACCGAGTGGCAGATCGTCACGCGCGTCGAGGTGCCGCTCGGGCTGCCGCTGCTGATCGGCGGGATCCGCTCGGCGGTGCTCCAGGTCGTCGCGACCGCGACGCTCGCGACCATCGTCGGCTCCGGCGGCCTCGGCAGCTACATCATCACCGGCCTGCGGGCCAACGACTACGGCACGATGCTGGCCGGCTCGATCCTCGTGATCGTCCTCGCCGTGGCCCTCGAGGTCGTCTTCTCCGTCGTCCAGCGACTCGTCGTCCCGGCCGGCGTCACCGCCGGGCGCCCCACCGACTCCCGCGCGCGCGTCGCCCGACGCGCCCCGGGCACCGCAACACCCCTCCAGGAAGGAACACAGTGAACAACACAGCGAAGAAAGGCCGGCTCACCGTTCTCGGCGCAGTCGCGATCGGGGCCGTGGTGGCCCTGGCAGGGTGCTCGTCGAGCGACCCTCTCAGCAGCGGCTCCGACGACACGGCGTCGTCCTCCGACGCCCTCGTGATCGGTTCGCAGCAGTACTACTCGAACAAGATCATCGCCGAGCTCTACGCCCAGGCGCTCGAGGACGGCGGCTACACGGTCGACCGTCAGTACGACATCGGCCAGCGCGAGGTGTACCTGCCCGAGCTCGAGGGCGGCAGCATCGACGTGTTCCCCGAGTACTCCGGCAACCTGCTCCAGTTCTACGACGCCGAGACGACGGCCAAGACGCCCGAGGAGGTGGAGTCGGCCCTCGCCGACGCGCTGCCCGACGGCCTCACCAGCCTCACCGCCGCCGAGGCGACGGACCAGGACAGCTACAACGTGACGAAGGAGTTCTCCGAGGAGAACGGCATCACGAGCCTGGCCGACCTCAAGGACTACTCCGGCTCGATCGCCCTCGGCGCCCCGCCCGAGAACGTCGACCGTCCCTACGGCCCTCCCGGCCTGAAGAGCATCTACGGCGTCGACGTCACCTCGACCCCGATCGACGACGGAGGCGGCCCGCTGACGGCCAAGGCGCTGTCGGACGGCAGCGTCCAGATCGCCGACCTCTACTCGGCCAGCCCGCTGATCGTCGAGAACGACTTCGTCACCCTCGACGACCCCGAGAACATGATCCTGCCGCAGAACGTGGTGCCGATCGTCTCGGACAAGGTCGACCAGGGCGCACAGGACATCATCGACGCGGTCGACGCGGCGCTGACCTCGGCCGACCTGCAGGAGATGAACTCGAAGAGCCAGACCGACAAGGAGTCCGAGGGCACCATCGCCAAGGACTTCCTCGAGAGCAAGGGGCTCGTCGGCTGACCAGCGACGAGCAGAGGAGGGGCCGGCACGCACGTGCCGGCCCCTCCGTCGTCAGACGGCGTCGTCGTCCGGGTGCGCCATGTGCTTCTCCTCGCGCCGGTGCACGAGCCGCTTGACGAGCAGCACCACCACGGCGAAGGCGACCACGATGCCGACGAAGACGTAGCCGGCGCCGTGCAGCCGGTCGGCGAGCTCGCGGTAGCTGCCGGCGGCGGCCGCGCCCACCGACACGTACGCCGTCGCCCAGAGGAGGCAGGCCGGCGTCGTCCAGGCCAGGAAGGTGCGGTAGCGCATCGGGCTCGTGCCCACGGTCAGGGGGATGAGCGAGTGCAGCACGGGCAGGAAGCGCGACACGAAGACGGCGATGCCGCCGCGTCGGGCGAGGTAGTTCTCGGCCCTGACCCAGTTGTGCTCGCCGAGGCGCCGGCCGAGACGGCTGCGCCGGATCGCCGGGCCGAAGTGCCGCCCGAGCGCGAAGCCGATGCTCTCGCCGGTGAGGGCGCCGAGCACGAGGGCGACGACGAGCGAGACGAACTCGACCGGGCCGACCACCGCGGTCGCGGAGACCACGGCCACGGTGTCCCCGGGCACGAGCAGCCCGAGCAGCACGCTCGTCTCCAGGACCATCGCGAGCCCGGCGAGCAGGGTCCGGAGGAGCGGGTCGACCGACTGCACGAGGTCGAGGAGTCCTGTCAGCACGTCGTCCACCCGGCCGATCCTATTCACCGCCGGCCGGGAGCCCCCTGGTCCCGCAGGTCGTGAGTCCCCTCGTCTCCCAGGCCGGTCAGGACCTCGCCGGGAGGGGGCGGCGCAGGGCGTCGAGACGGGCCTGCCACGTGGCGAGCCGCCCCGGCTGCTCCGCCGGAGAAGGGCCGTCGACCCACCCTGAGACGATGCGGACGCCGTGCAGCGCGCTGAGCGACCAGATCTCGGCGCCGTCGAGCTCCGCCGGCGCCGTCCGGTCGTGCAGCACGTCGACGCCGAGCACGGCCGCGAGGGTGAGCACGGTGCGCGAGGTCACCCCGGGCAGGCGGGGCAGGTCGTCGGCCGGCGTGCAGAGGGAGTCGCCGCGCCACCAGACCAGTGAGCTCCACGCGCCCTCGACGACGTGGCCCTCGGGGGAGAGGATCACCGCCTCCTCCGCTCCCCGAGAAGCGGCCTCCGTTCGCAGGTCGCCGAGGGCGGCCAGGTCGGGGCCCTTGACGAGGGGCGACGTGCGGGGGTCGTGGGCCGCGGTCGCCACCCGCACCGATCTCGTGCGGTCCGGAGCGGTCCGCAGTCGAGCGCGCAGCTCAGGTGCCCCGGCGGCGGCGCCGCGGACCAGCTCGACGCGGGGGAACCAGGCGCCGTCCCGCGGCAGGCGGTCGACGACCGCGCCCCAGAAGGCCTCGGCGTCGTCGTCGGCGACCAGGCCCGTTGCCGCCACGGACGACGTGAAGCGGTCGCGGTGCACGTCGAGGGCGCGGACGGCGCCGTCGAGCACGAGCCACGAGTCGGCGACGAGCACGTCGGGGGTCGACGCCGTGGGCGGGTCCGCCGTGGAGGCCGTCGGTCCCGTCGACTCCGCGGGCGACGACGCGAGCTCGCCCCCGCGCCACAGGAGGGTCTCGCCGGGGCTCATACACTCAGGGTATGCGTCTCCCGGTCCACCGTCGTCCGCTCTCGTGGCGCGACCCGGAGGCCGTCGTGCTCGCCCTCGCCCGCAGCGGGGACGTCGTCTGGACCGACGCGGGCCGCGGTGCCTCGTCGGGGCGCTCGGTCGTCGCCTGGGGCCCCGCGCTGACGGCGACGGGCCCCGACGACCTGGCCGTCGCGTGGAGCGAGCTCCGGGCCGTCCTCGCCGATGCCCGAGGCGACGCCGATCCGCTCGGACCCGCCGGCTGGCTCGGCTACGGCGTCGGGACCTGGCTCCTCGACCGGGACGCGACCGTCGGCGTGGGCCGGGGCGCGCCTCCCTCGGTCACGGCCGGGCTCGCGCTCGACCCCGACGTCCCCGCCGACCTCGCGCTGCTGCTGACCGACCACGCGCTGGTCTTCGACCACGGTGACAGGACGGTGGAGGCGGTGGTCCTGGGCGACGACCGCTGGCTGTCGGCCGTCGCAGCGGCCTGGCCCGACGTCCCCGAGGGCGACCCCGGGCACCCGTCCGAGCCCACGGCGCCGTCACGCCCCGTCGTGCGTCAGCACGACGACGACGCCTACCTCGCGCTCGTCGAGCGCTGCCAGCAGGCCATCACGGCGGGAGACGCCTACGTGCTCTGCCTCACGACGACGACCACGGTCGAGGGCGACGTGGACGACCTGGCCGTGTACCGGAGGCTGCGCCGGTCCTCTCCGGCCCCGCACGCCTGCTTCGTCCGGATCGGGGCCACGTCGGTGCTCGGGGCGTCGCCCGAGTCGTTCCTCCGGGTCGACGCGGACGGGGCGGTCTCGTCGGCCCCGATCAAGGGGACCCGCCCGCGGTCGGCGGACGCGGCGCTCGACGCCCGCGCCGCCGCCGAGCTCGGCGCCGACGAGAAGGAGCTCGCCGAGAACCTGATGATCGTCGACCTCGTGCGCAACGACCTCACCCGCGTCGCGGCGCCCGGCACCGTCGCGGTGGCCGAGCTGTTCGCCGTGCGGTCCTACCGCCACGTGCACCAGCTGGTGAGCACGGTCACGGCCGTCCTGGCTCCGGGGCTCACCGCCCTCGACGTCGTGGAGACGGCCTTCCCCGCCGGCTCGATGACCGGCGCGCCGAAGCGCCGGGCCGTGCAGCTCCTCGCGGCGTGGGAGGGGCGGCCTCGCGGCGTCTACTCGGGCGTCGTGGGGCACCTCGGCCTGGACGGCTCCGCCTCGCTCGCCATGGCCATCCGGTCGATCGTCGTCGAGCGCGCGACGTCGCGACGGCCCGGCCGCGCGAGCGTCGGCGCCGGGGGAGGCATCACCGCGTCGTCGGTGCCGTCCGTCGAGCTCGAGGAGGTGCGGCTGAAGTCGGCCGCCCTGCTGCGCGCCCTCGACGCGGTCGCGGAGGGCGACTCCTCGGCTCCCGCACTGCCGACGCGTCCCGTGCCCTGACGAGACGGTCTGCCCGCTACCCTGGACGACGGACCGCCCCGCGCGTGCGCCCCTCAGGGCGCCCTCGGGCCGTCCGCCTCCCCACCGCAGCGATTGAGAGTCCCGTGGCCCACGAGCACGACACGACACCGTCCGCCGACCAGGCGTCCACCACCCCGGCGTCCGAGACCCCGGCCCCCGCCGAGGGCGAGACGGAGCGCGCCTACGACCCCGCCCGCCTGCAGCACAAGTGGCAGGCGATCTGGGAGGAGGCGAAGCCCTTCGCCGTCGACCCGGACGACGTGCGGCCGCGCAAGTACATCCTCGACATGTTCCCGTACCCGTCGGGCGACCTGCACATGGGGCACGCCGAGCAGTACGCGCTCGGCGACATGGTCACGCGCTACTGGCGCCAGCAGGGCTTCAACGTGCTGCACCCGATCGGCTGGGACAGCTTCGGCCTGCCCGCCGAGAACGCCGCCATCAAGCGCGGGGTCGACCCCCGCGAGTGGACCTACGCGAACATCGAGCAGCAGAAGCAGAGCATGAAGCTCTACGCGCCGTCGTTCGACTGGGACCGCGTGCTGCACACGAGCGACCCCGAGTACTACAAGTGGAACCAGTGGTTGTTCCTGCAGATGTACGACAAGGGCCTCGCCTACCGCAAGGACAGCTGGGTCAACTGGGACCCGGTCGACCAGACCGTGCTCGCGAACGAGCAGGTCCTCGCCGACGGCACGTCCGACCGCTCGGGCGCCGTCGTCGTCAAGAAGAAGCTGACGCAGTGGTACTTCAAGATCACCGACTACGCCGACCGCCTGCTCGACGACCTCAACCAGCTCGAGGGCCACTGGCCGACCAAGGTGCTGAACATGCAGCGCAACTGGATCGGCCGGTCGATCGGTGCCGACGTGCACTTCGAGATCGAGGGCAGGGAGGAGCGGGTCACGGTCTTCACGACCCGTCCCGACACGCTCTGGGGCGCCACCTTCATGGTCGTCGCGCCCGACTCCGACCTCGCGGCCGAGCTCGTCGCCGACGCGACCGACGACGTGAAGGAGACCTTCGCCTCCTACCTGGTCGAGGTGCAGAAGGCGACCGAGATCGAGCGCCAGTCGAGCGAGCGTCCGAAGACCGGCGTGCCCCTCGGGCGCGTCGCGGTGAACCCGGTCACGGGCGACCCGATGCCCGTCTGGGCCGCGGACTACGTGCTCGCCGACTACGGCCACGGCGCCGTCATGGCCGTGCCCGCGCACGACCAGCGCGACCTCGACTTCGCCCGCAAGTACGACCTGCCGGTCCGCGTCGTCGTCGACACCAACGCGCCCGTCACGGGCGTCATCCCCAAGCTGCAGCTGGACGAGGACGGCCAGGCGATCCTGCCCGACGACCTGCCCGACCTCGACCCGGCGTCGACCGGCGTCGCCCTGACCGGCGAGGGTCGGCTGATGAACTCGGGGCCGCTCACCGGCCTGAGCAAGTCGAACGCGATCAAGCGCGTGGTCGAGCTGCTCGAGCAGTCGGGTTCCGGCAAGGCCGCGAAGACCTACCGCCTCCGCGACTGGCTGATCTCGCGTCAGCGCTTCTGGGGCACGCCCATCCCGATCGTCCACGGCGCCGACGGCGTCGAGGTGCCCGTGCCCGTCGACCAGCTGCCCGTGCTGCTGCCGTCGACCGAGGGCCTCGACCTGAAGCCCAAGGGCAGCTCGCCCCTGGGCGCCGCGACCGACTGGGTGAACGTGCCCGACCCGCGCGACGGCTCGCCCGCGCGCCGCGACGCCGACACGATGGACACCTTCGTCGACAGCTCGTGGTACTTCCTGCGGTTCCTCGACCCGACCGATTCTGAGAGGGCGTTCGACCCGGCCCAGGCGAGCAAGTGGGCCCCCGTCGACCAGTACGTGGGCGGTGTCGAGCACGCGATCCTCCACCTGCTCTACGCGCGCTTCATCACCAAGGTGCTCTTCGACCTCGGCCACGTCGACTTCACCGAGCCGTTCAGCGCGCTGCTGAACCAGGGCATGGTGCTGCAGGACGGCGCGAAGATGAGCAAGAGCAAGGGCAACGTCGTCAGCCTGTCCGACGAGATCGCGAAGCACGGCGTCGACGCGATCCGCCTGACGATGGCGTTCGCCGGCCCGCCCGAGGACGACATCGACTGGGCCGACGTCTCGCCGGCCGGGTCCGCGAAGTTCCTCGCCCGGGCGTTCCGGCTGGCGACCGACGTCGACAGCCCGCGCGACGTGGTGTGGGCCGAGGGCGACCAGGCGCTGCGGCGGGTCACCCACCGGTTCCTCGCCGAGGCCCCCGGGCTCAGCGAGGCGTTCAAGTACAACGTCGTCGTCGCCCGCCTGATGGAGCTCGTCAACGCCGTCCGGAAGACGATCGACAGCGGCGCCGGCGCCGCCGACCCCGCGGTCCGCGAGGCGACGGAGACGGTCGCCCTCGGGCTCTCGCTCTTCGCGCCCTACACCGCGTCGGAGATGTGGGAGCTGCTCGGCTACGACGGCGTCGGCGTCGCCCACTTCGGCTGGCGCCGGGCCGACCCGACCCTGCTCGTCGAGACCAGCGTCACGGCCGTCGTGCAGGTGAACGGCAAGGTCCGCGACCGTCTCGAGGTCTCGCCCAAGATCGGGTCCGACGAGCTCGAGGCCCTGGCCCGCGACTCCGCCGCGGTGCAGCGCGCGGTCGGCGACAAGCAGATCGTGAACGTCGTCGTGCGGGCGCCGCGCCTCGTCGCCATCGCGGTGAAGTAGCCGACTCGCTCCTCCCCGTCGCCGACCGGCCGTCCTGGTTCCCCAGGGCGGCCGTCGTCGTCTGCGGGTGCTGTGCCGCTCCTCCTACGGTCGGGGGATGGTCGTCGACTTCCGCTCCGCGCCCGATCCGGCGGCCCCCCGTGGGCCGCGCTGGCGCCTCGGCGTCGGGGCCGTGGTCGTGCTCGTCCTGGCGGTGCTCGCGGTCACCGTCGCGATCTCGGCGGCGGCGACCCGAGGAGGCGCGGGCGAGACCGCGATCACGTCGCGACCGACGCCCGCCGACGCTCCGTCCGGGGCGGCCGACTCGTCGGGGGCGCCCGGGGCACCCGGCTCGCCCGTCTTCGTGCACGTGCACGGCAGGGTCGCGCTGCCGGGTCTCTACGAGCTCGCCTCGGGGGCACGCGTCGTCGACGTCGTCGCGGCCGCGGGGGGCTTCGCCGACGACGCCGAGCAGGGGGCGGTCAACCTGGCCCGGCCCCTCGTCGACGGCGAGCAGCTGTACGTGCCGGCGGTGGGAGAGACGGCCGCGGCCGGGCCCGGCAGCGGGGCCGGCGCGGGCGCGGGGGCGGGTGCGGGCTCCGCGGTGGGCGGCGGCGCGTCCGGGCCGGGGGCAGCTCTCGTCGACCTCAACTCGGCCGACGCCGCCGCGCTCGAGACGCTCCCCGGGGTAGGGCCCGCGACCTCGGCGGCGATCCTCGAGTGGCGGCGGCAGAACGGCGCGTTCCGGTCGGTGGACGACCTGCTGGGCGTCAGCGGCATCGGGGAGAAGACCCTCGCCAAGCTCAGCCCCCTGGTCACCGTGTGAGGGCGGCGACGCAGGTCGACGTGCGCTGGGCGGCGCCGGCGGGCTCGTCGTGGGCCGTGCTCGTCGCGGTCCTGCCGAGGCCCGACCTGCACGTCGTGGTGAGCGTCCTGCTCCTCCTCGTCGGGGCTGCGGCCTTGCTCGTCGCCGTCGGGGCCGGACGACGGGATCGACGCGCCCGGCCCTCGGCGTCGGGCGCGCCGTCGCCGTCGGCGTGGGCGTCAGGCGGGCAGCCGACCTCGGGGTCGACGGGGTCCCGCGCCGTCCCCGCTGCCGCACTGGTCGCGCTCGTGGCCCTCGTCGCGGGACTGGTGCTGGCGGGTGCGGCCGCACGGCAGCACGTGCGCTACCCGGAGGAGCTCGTCGCCCTGTCGGGCCACTCCGCCGAGCTGCACGGCACGGCGACGGGCCGGGTGGCGGCGGGCACACGAGCCGTGCAGGTGACGGTGCGCGAGGTCGTCGTGGCCGACGTGGTCGTGTGGCGCGGCCGGGCGTCGTTCCTCCTCCTCGGGCCGCGGGTCGTGGAGGGGGCGACGGTCGAGGTGGGGCAGGAGGTGTCCGCCCGCGTCTCGGTCCTCCCGGTCGAGCCGGGCGACGACGTCGCCTTCGTCGCGGCCGTGCGCGGCCAGGTCGTCCCCGGGGCGCCGCCGTCCGGGGCGGCGGGCCTCGCCGACTCGGTGCGCTCCGACTTCCGCGACGTGACTTCGGAGCTGCCGGGCGACGGCGGCAGCCTCCTTCCCGGGCTCGCCGTCGGCGACACGTCCGCCGTCGACGACGAGCTCGACGAGGCCATGAAGGCGTCCTCGCTGTCGCACCTGACCGCCGTCTCCGGGTCGAACTGCGCCGTCCTCGTCGCCCTCGTCGTGCTCGTGGGCGGGGCCCTGGGAGCACCGCGGCTGGCGCGCCTCCTGCTCGCGGCGGTCCTGCTCCTCGCGTTCCTCGCGCTCGTCACCCCCGAGCCCAGCATCGTCCGCGCCTCGGTCATGGCCCTGGTCGTGCTCGGCCACCTCGCGGCGGGTCGGCCCGTGTCGGGACTGCCCGTCGTCTCGCTGGCGGTCTCGGGCCTGCTCCTCGTCGACCCCTGGCTGGCCCGCGACCTCGGCTTCGCCCTGTCGGTGCTCGCCACGGCGGGTCTCGTGCTGCTCGCGGCGCCCCTCGCCGACGCGCTAGCCCGTTTCCTGCCGCGCCCGGTGGCGGCCGTGCTGGCCGTGCCCGTCGCCGCGCAGCTCGCGTGCCAGCCGGTGCTGCTGCTCCTCGACCCCCGGGTGGCCGTGCACGGCGTCGTCGCGAACGTGCTGGCCGAGCCCGCGGCACCCCTGGCGACCGTGGGCGGCCTCGTCGTGTGCGTCACCGCCTCCTGGGCGCCGGACTTCGCCGAGCTCGTCGCCCGGGCCGCGTGGGTGCCGGCCACGTGGATCGGCGCGGTGGCCCGCTCCGTGGCGTCCTGGCCGTTCGCCCGGGTGGAGTGGCTCGGCGGGCCGAGGGGCGTCGTGCTCCTGGCGGCACTGACCGTCCTCGTCGCCGGGGCGGTGCTCGCCCGGTCGGGCGGGCGGCTGCGGCGGGTCGTCGTCGTCCTGCTCACGGGTGCGCTCGTGGTGGGCGCGGGCGCGGTCGTGGGCGTCCGCACGGGGGAGCGCAGCGCCGTCCCTGCCGACTGGGCGATCGCGCAGTGCGACGTCGGGCAGGGCGACGCGGTCCTCGTCCGGAGCGCCGGCCAGGTGGCCCTCGTCGACGTGGGCGACGACGAGGCCGCGCTCGGCGGCTGCCTCCGCCGGTTCGGGGTCGACCGGATCGACCTCCTCGTGCTCACGCACTTCGACGCGGACCACGTCGGAGCCGTCGACGTGGTCACGGGTCGAGTCGGCCGTGCCCTGGTCGGGCCGACCGCGAGCCCCGACGACGAGCGTGTCGTCGACGACCTGGCCGGCGGCGGTGCGGAGGTCGTCGGGGTCGCGGCCGGCGTGGGGGGAGTCCTCGGCGAGCTCGGCTGGTCCGTGCTCTGGCCGGTCCGGGCGGACGCGGCGGGCAACGACGCGAGCGTCGTCACCCTGTGGCGGCCCCTGCCCGGCTGCCGGACGGGCTGCCTGTCGCTCCTCGACCTCGGCGACCTCGGCGAGGCCCCGCAGCGCCGCCTCCTCTCGTCGTCGGGCGAGGCCCTCTCGGGCGTCGACGTCGTGAAGGTGTCCCACCACGGATCCGCCGACCAGCACGCGGGTCTCTACGCGGCCGCCCGGGCCTCGGTCGGGCTCGTCGGGGTCGGTGCCGACAACGGCTACGGGCACCCGCGACGAGAGGCTCTCGACATGGTCGAGGAGGCGGGCGCCGAGGTCACGAGGACCGATCTCGACGGCGACGCCGCGGTCGTCGTCGACGACGTGGGCGACGTGCGGCTCTGGCGCCGACACGCCGTCGCGGCCCACGCGCCGTCCGCCGACCCGTCGGCCGCGGGGGCCTCGGGGGCCTGGGCACCGGCGGCGTCGGGGGAGGCCGTTACGCTGGGAGCCGGACGCCCGAGGCGTCCTCGACCGAGGAGGACCGTGGCCGCGAGAACCACCGGCAAGACGACGAAGAAGGCGAGCGTCGCCGTCGACCAGGTCCCCTGGCACGCGATCCGCCCCGCGCCGGTCGTCCTCGTGAGCGGGCCCGAGCAGTTCCTCGCCGAGCGTGCCGTCCGGCAGCTCCGCGACCAGCTCGTCGCCGAGGACCCGAGCCTCGAGGTCCACGACCTCGAGGCCGACCACTACCAGCCCGGCGAGCTCATCACGCTCGCGAGCCCGTCCCTGTTCGCCGAGCCGCGCCTCCTGCGCGTGGTGTCGGTCGAGAAGTGCACCGATGCGTTCCTCACCGAGACGCTCCGGTACCTCGAGTCGCCGGCCGACGACACCTACCTCGTGCTGCGGCACGGCGGGGGCGTGCGCGGCAAGAAGCTGCTCGACACGATCCGCGCGGGCGTCGGCGGCGGCGTCGAGGTCGTCTGTGCCGAGCTCAAGAAGGACACGGAGAAGCACGACTTCGCCGCGGGCGAGTTCCGGTCGGCGCGTCGACGTGTGTCGAGCGGCGCACTCCGCGCGCTCGTGACGGCGTTCTCCGACGACCTCGCCGAGCTCGCCAGCGCCTGCCAGCAGCTGATCTCCGACGCGGCGGACGAGATCACGGAGGCGACGGTCGAGAAGTACTACGCCGGCAGGGTCGAGACGAACGCCTTCAAGGTCGCGGACGCAGCGATCGCGGGGCGCCAGGGCGAGGCGCTCGTGCTCCTGCGGCACGCCCTCTCGTCGGGTGCCGACCCGGTCCCCGTCGTGGCGGCCTTCGCGATGAAGATCCGCACCATGGCGAAGGTGCAGGGCGTCTACGGCCCGTCCGGCCAGCTCGCGTCGCGCCTCGGCATGGCGCCGTGGCAGGTCGAGCGGGCCCAGCGCGACGTCCGTGGCTGGAGCGAGGACGGCCTGGGCCGGTGCATCGAGCTGCTCGCCGAGACGGACGCCGCGGTCAAGGGCGCGCAGCGCGACGCGATCTACGCGCTCGAGCGGATGGTCACGACCGTGGCGACGCGGGGTGCCGTCGGGCGCTGACCGGCTGCCCGGCTCGCGGGTCCGTCTTCCTGACGTCCTCGGGGAACGCGAAGGGCCCCGTCTCGGTCGAGACGGGGCCCTTCGCGGCGAGCGCGATGCGCTCAGGGAGTCAGGCTCAGAGAGCGCCGACCTGCTTCGCGATCGACGACTTGCGGTTCGCGGCCTGGTTCTTGTGGATGACGCCCTTGCTGGCGGCCTTGTCGAGCTTCTTCGAGGCGAGGGCCAGGGACGCGGTCGCCTTGTCCTTGTCACCGGCGACGATGGCCTCGCGCGCGGCGCGGACGGCGGTCTTCAGCTCGCTCTTGACGGCCTTGTTGCGGTCCTGGGCCTTCTTGTTGGTGCCGATGCGCTTGATCTGCGACTTGATGTTCGCCACGTTCGCTACTTCCTGTTTCGTGTGTCGGGGCTGTCGGCACCAGGATGCGGCGCCGTGCCCGGGGGACGGTTCTGTGAGGTGGTGCTGCGAGCCGACCGGGAGGAGACGCGCTCTCCCCGGACTGCCGCCGGTGGTGCCACCGGAGCGGCTCTCGGCTGCGTTCGCGATCCGTCACGTCAGACGTTCCGCGCAAGCCAACAGGCAACGTTACCAGCACGTCGCCCGACTCTCAATGATAGGGCGTCCCCGAGGGGCGGTGGTGACCCGGCGGGAGGGCGTGTCGCCCGTAGTACGGTGCCGTCATGCCGTCGCTCGCCCCGCACATCGCGTCCGTCCCCGCCTCCGGGATCCGCAGGGTCTTCGAGCTCGCCGCCGGCCTGGACGACGTCGCGATGCTGGTCATCGGCGAGCCCGACGTGCCCGTGCCGCACCACGTCGGCGACGCGGCCCGCCGCGCCTGGTCGGAGGACCGCACCGGCTACACGCCGAACGGCGGCATCGCGCCCCTCCGCGAGGCCCTCGTGGCGAAGCTGGCGCGCGAGAACGACCTGCACGTCGACGTGGAGCAGGTCTGGGTCACGGTCGGGGCCACCCAGGCGCTCCACCAGGCCATGGGGCTCGTCCTCTCGTCGGGCGACGAGGTGCTCGTGCCCGACCCCGGCTACACGACGTTCTCGATGAACGCGCACATGCTCGACGCCGTCCCCGTGCCGTACGCGCTCTCGCCCGGCCACGGCTTCCTGCCCGACCTCGACCAGCTGGAGGCGGCCGTCACGGACCGCACCCGAGCGGTCGTCGTCAACTCGCCGTCCAACCCCCTCGGGGTGGTCTGGCCGCGCGAGGTGCTGCAGGGGCTGCTCGACCTGGCCGCCCGACACGACCTCTGGGTGATCAGCGACGAGGTCTACGAGTACTTCACCTACGGGACGCCGCACGTGAGCATCGCCTCCCTCGACGCCGACGACCGCGTCTTCAGCGCGTTCTCCCTGAGCAAGACCTACGCCATGACCGGCGTGCGCGTCGGCTACCTGGTGACGCCGCGTGGCCTCGCCCCGACGATGCGGACGGTCCAGGAGGCGATGATCAGCTGCGTCGCCGAGCCCGACCAGCACGCGGCCCTCGCCGCCGTCACCGGCGACCACGGGCCGGTGTCCGAGGCCCGGGAGCACTACCGCCAGAACCTCGAGCTCGCCACGGCGCTGCTCGCGGAGCGCGGCATCGCCCACCTCGACCCGCAGGGCGCCTTCTACCTCTGGATCGACGTGAGCCACGCGTCGCAGGGCGACGTCGCCGGCTGGGCCGAGCGCTTCCTGCTCGAGCGACGGGTCGCCGTCGCGCCGGGCAGCGCCTTCGGCCGGTCCGGCGAGGGCTGGATCCGCATCTGCCTGGCCGCGGCTCCCGAGGTGATCGAGCGCGGGCTCCGGGCCCTCCCCGCACCCGGCGCCTGACGGGGACGCCCCCGCCTCGATCCGGGGGTCTGCCCCCTTCAGGCGGGCTGCGCCTCCTTCGTAGGCTCGAGGCATGACGAACACCGCACCGACCACCCCGACCGTCGCCGCGCCCACCGCGGCCCCTGCGGCCCCTGTCGCCCCCGCGGCGGCCGGCGGCCTGCACTCGCCGCTGAGCCTCACGAGCCTCGTGCTCGGGATCGCGTCGGTGGCGCTGAGCTTCACCTTCGTCGTGCCGATCGTCGGCGTCGTCCTGGGCGTCCTCGGTCGCCGACGCGAGCCCGAGGGCCGCACGTTGGCGCTGATCGGCATCATCTCGTCGGGGGTGATGCTGCTCGGCAGCGTGGTCCTCCTCGTGGTCGGCCTGCTCGCCGCGGTGCCGATCGGACTGCTCGGCCTGTTCCAGTACTTCGGCTGACGCCTGCTCGTCAGCTGACGCCTGCTCTGTGGGTCCGCGCCCGTGTCGGCAACTCCTGACGGGTGCGCCGGGAGCCGCCGGCAGCGCCGTCACGGCGACGGTGCAGCGCGCACAGCAGGAGTTGCCGACACGGTTCCCGAGCGCGACGTGGGAGAATCGAGGCGACAACCGCCCGCCACCCCCTGAGGACCGTGTGAGCCCCCTAGCAACCCGTGCACTCGAGCCGGCGAAGACCGCGCCCGAGCACATCCGCAACTTCTGCATCATCGCGCACATCGACCACGGCAAGTCGACGCTCGCCGATCGCATGCTGGGCATCACCGGCGTCGTCGAGGACAGGGCGATGCGTGCCCAGTACCTCGACCGCATGGACATCGAGCGCGAGCGCGGCATCACGATCAAGAGCCAGGCCGTGCGCATGCCCTGGGAGCGCGACGGCCAGACCTTCGCCCTCAACATGATCGACACGCCCGGCCACGTCGACTTCAGCTACGAGGTCAGCCGGTCGCTCGCGGCGTGCGAGGGCGCGATCCTCCTCGTCGACGCGGCGCAGGGCATCGAGGCCCAGACGCTGGCGAACCTCTACCTGGCGCTCGAGAACGACCTCGAGATCATCCCGGTCCTCAACAAGATCGACCTGCCGGCGGCCGAGCCGGAGAAGTACGCGGCCGAGCTCGCGAGCCTCATCGGGGGCGACCCCGCCGACGTCCTGCGCGTCAGCGGCAAGACGGGCATCGGCGTCACCGAGCTGCTCGACCGCGTCGTCGACCGCATCCCGTCGCCCACCGGCGACTTCGACGCCTCGCCGCGCGCGATGATCTTCGACTCGGTCTACGACAGCTACCGCGGCGTCGTGACCTACATCCGCATGATCGACGGCACCCTGCACCCGCGCGAGAAGGTGCAGATGATGTCGACGAAGTCGACGCACGAGATCCTCGAGATCGGCGTCTCGTCCCCCGAGCCGACGCCGAGCCAGGGCCTCTCGGTCGGCGAGGTCGGCTACCTGATCACCGGTGTGAAAGACGTCCGGCTCTCGAAGGTCGGCGACACCGTGACGACCTCCGCGAAACCCGCGACGGAGGCGCTGGCCGGCTACGTCGAGCCCCTCCCGATGGTCTACTCGGGCCTGTACCCGATCGACGGCAGCGACTACCCCGACCTTCGCGAGGCCCTCGACAAGCTCAAGCTGTCCGACGCGGCCCTCGTCTACGAGCCCGAGACCAGCGTCGCCCTCGGCTTCGGGTTCCGCTGCGGGTTCCTCGGGCTGCTGCACCTCGAGATCATCACCGAGCGCCTCGAGCGCGAGTTCGGCCTCGACCTCATCACCACGGCGCCGAGCGTCGTCTACGAGGTCACGACCGACGACAAGCAGACGGTGACCGTCACGAACCCGAGCGAGTTCCCCGGCGGCAAGATCGCCAGCGTGAGCGAGCCGATGGTCAAGGCGGCGATCCTCGCCCCGAAGGACTACGTCGGCGTGATCATGGAGCTCTGCCAGCAGCGCCGGGGCGCCCTGCTCGGCATGGAGTACCTCGGCGAGGACCGGGTCGAGATCCGGTACGCGATGCCCCTCGGCGAGATCGTGTTCGACTTCTTCGACAGCCTCAAGTCGAAGACGGCCGGCTACGCGAGCCTCGACTACGAGCCCATCGGCGACCAGGAGGCCGACCTCGTCAAGGTCGACATCCTGCTCCAGGGCGAGCAGGTCGACGCGTTCAGCGCGATCGTCCACCGCGACAAGGCGTACGCGTACGGGGTCCTCATGACCGGTCGCCTCCGTGAGCTCATCCCGCGACAGCAGTTCGAGGTCCCGATCCAGGCCGCCATCGGCGCCCGGATCATCGCGCGCGAGAGCATCCGTGCCATGCGCAAGGACGTCCTCGCGAAGTGCTACGGCGGCGACATCAGCCGCAAGCGCAAGCTGCTCGAGAAGCAGAAGGAGGGCAAGAAGCGCATGAAGACCATCGGTCGCGTCGAGGTGCCCCAGGAGGCGTTCATCGCCGCCCTGAGCGGCGACACCGAGGCGAAGAAAGAGAAGAAGTAGCCGATGCGCCGCTCGACCCACGCCGAGACCCACACGACCTACGGCGAGGTCGGGGCGACGCAGGCGCCCGACCTGATGCAGTACCCGCCGAAGGGCTTCCGCCCCGCCGAGTACCGCACCAGGGTCGGCCACGGCGACGCCCGCTTCGAGGCGGCGTGGATCGCCACGATGACCTGGAAGATCCAGGAGCGCAGCGGCATCGAGGTCCACGTCGACTCGGTGCCGCCCGTCGAGGAGGGCGGCTACCACCCCGTCACCTTCGACGACGACGGCGTCCCCGTCGACCCGGCGCACTGGGAGCAGGGCCGCGACGAGTCCCGCTTCGCGCCGGACGGCACGCCGTTCCTCACCGCGGGCACGACGGCGACCCTGTCCATCTCGGCCTACGGCCGCAGCGTGCAGGCGCCCGTCCGGGTCGTCTACGTCGTCGACGAGCCGAGGCGCAAGGGCTTCGCCTACGGCACGCTCGACGGCCACCCGGAGAGCGGCGAGGAGAGCTGGGTCGTCGACCAGACCGACGACGGCTCCGTCTGGCTGTCGATCCGTTCGTTCTCCCGCCCGAGCACCTGGCGCTGGAAGCTCGTCGAGCCCTTCATGCGCCGCCAGCAGGCGATGTACACGCGTCGCTACCTGCGTGCCCTCAGCCTCAGCGAGCCCGACGTCCCCGCCGAGGCCGACGTCGACCTCGAGGCCGCCGCCGAGGCAGCCCACGACGACGAGATCCGCGAGCCCGGCTCGCGCCGGTCGGGCGACTGACGGTGCCCGGAGCCCTTCCCCTCGGCGACCCTGCCCCCGTCGACGGCTCGCTGCCGACCTCGGTGGTCGACGGCGTCGCCGACCGCAACTTCGGCGTGTACCTGCACGTGCCCTTCTGCCGGGTCCGCTGCGGCTACTGCGACTTCAACACCTACACGGGCGACGAGCTGCGCGGGGCCCGGCGTGACGACTACGCGCAGGAGGCGGTGGACGAGGTGCGCCTCGCCGGTCGCGTCCTCGAGGGTGCCGGGCTGCCTCCTCGTCCGGTCTCGACCGTCTTCTTCGGCGGCGGCACGCCCACGATGCTGCCGCACTCCGACCTCGCCGCGATGCTCTCGTCGGTCGTCGACACCTGGGGGCTGGTCGACGGCGCCGAGGTGACGACGGAGGCGAACCCCGACTCGGTCGACGCGGAGTACCTCGAGGCGCTGGCGGCCGCCGGCTTCACGCGCGTCAGCTTCGGCATGCAGTCCGCGGTGCCGAGCGTGCTCGCGACCCTCGAGCGGACGCACGACCCCCAGCGCGTGCCGCTCGTCGTGCGCTGGGCGCGCGACGCCGGGCTCGACGTCAGCCTCGACCTCATCTACGGCACGCCCGGCGAGACGCTCGACGACTGGTCCCGGTCGCTCGACGTCGCCCTCGAGCAGGAGCCCGACCACCTGTCCGCGTACTCGCTCATCGTCGAGGACGGCACGAAGCTCGCCCGGCAGATCCGCCGTGGCGAGGTGGCCCAGCCCGACGACGACACCGCCGCCGACATGTACGAGCTCGCCGACGACCGGCTCGCCGCCGCGGGCTACGGCTGGTACGAGGTGAGCAACTGGGCGCGGGACGAGCAGCACCGTTCCCGCCACAACCTGTCGTACTGGCAGGGCCACGACTGGTGGGGCGTCGGCCCGGGCGCGCACAGCCACGTCGGCGGGGTCCGCTGGTGGAACGTGAAGCACCCGGCCGCCTACGGCCAGCGCATGGCCGCGGGGGAGTCGCCCGGAGCCGGCCGCGAGACCCTCGACGCCGAGACGCGTCGGGTCGAGCGGGTGCTGCTCGCCGTCCGGATGCGCGAGGGCCTGCCCACCTCCGACCTCGATCCCGAGGGCCGTGCGGCCGTCGCCGGGCTGATCGCGGACGGCTGGGTCGAGGGGCGCGAGGCGCTGGCCGGTCGGGTCGTCCTCACGCGCACGGGGCGACTCATGGCCGACGCCGTGGTCCGCCGGCTGCTCCCGGTCTGAGTCCGACCTGCCCGGGGCACGCTCGTGGGGCGACGTCCTGCCGAGACGACGCGAGGCGCGCCTCCCAGACGGGAGACGCGCCTCGACGGGCGTGCCGGCGGGCTACGCCTTGATGAACTCGATGCTCAGCGGGTACTTGTAGTACTCGCCCCGGTTGGCCGCCAGGGCGGCGATGATGCCGAAGACGATCACGAGGATGCCCGCGACGAGCGTTATCACGAGGCCGATGCCGAGGAACGACGTGGCGCCTCCGACGAGGTACGCGATGAGCACGGTCAGCTGGAAGTTCAGCGCGACGCGGCTGTGCTCGCGGACGAACGGGCCGCGGTCCTTGAGTACGAGGTAGCCGACCAGGGGCGCGACGAAGCTGAGCAGGATGCCGCCGACGTGGATCAGCGTGGCCCAGAGCTTCTCGTCCTCGGGGCGCAGGGGCTGAGGCGGCTGCGGGGCGCCGTAGCCGGGCTGCTGGCCGTAGCCGGGCTGCTGGCCGTAGCCGGGCTGCTGCGGGCCGGGCTGACCGGGCTGCTGCCCGTGGCCGGGCTGGCCCTGACCGGGCTGCTGGCCCCAGCCGGAGCCCTGCGGGTCGTTCGGCTGGGAGGGAGGGGTGTCGGTCATCTGCTCACCTGTTCGTCGTCGTGGGCCCGACCGGGTCGAGGCGAACGGGCGCGTCGCGGGTGGTCGGTGCTGGCCGCCCGGCCGGACGAGGTGGTCCGGCGGGCGTCACGGCGAGCATAGGGCAGGAGGTGCGGGTCGAGTAGGCCTCGCGGGCCGCGTGACGTAGGATTGGCAGTCTGGCAGGACGAGTGCCAGCGAGCTCGGGTCGTCGTCGTGACGTGCCCCGCCGCCGGCCGTGCGAGAGGGAGGTGCGTCGTGGTCTCGGAACGTGGTCTCGAGGTGCTGCGCGTCATCGTGCACGACTACGTCGCGTCCCGCGAGCCCGTGGGCTCGAAGTCGATCGTCGAGCGGCACCACTTCGGCGTCTCGGCCGCCACGATCCGCAACGACATGGCGCTCCTCGAAGAAGAAGAGCTGATCGCGGCGCCCCACACCTCCTCTGGTCGGGTGCCGACCGACAAGGGCTACCGCCTCTTCGTCAACCACCTCGCCGACCTGCGTCCGCTGACCACCGCGCAGCGGCAGGCGATCGAGACGTTCCTCGGCGACTCGGCCGACCTCGACGAGGTCCTCGGCCGCACGGTCCGCCTCCTGTCCCAGCTGACGAACCAGGTGGCGCTCGTGCAGTACCCCTCGTTCTCGCGGGCGCGCGTGCGGCACGTCGAGCTGGTCAGCCTCGCCGAGCGGCGTGTCATGACCGTGCTCATCACCGACACGGGGCAGGTCGAGCAGCGGCTCGTCGAGCTGCCCGTCGTCGTCGACGACGAGTTCCTCGCCGAGCTCCGCCGGGCGCTCAACGCGGCGGTGGGCGGCACCGAGCTGAGCGCGGCCGCCGCGCTGCTCGGCGACCTGCACGAGGGCTTCCGCCCCGAGCAGGCCGTCGTGGTCGGCGTCGTCGTCGCCAGCCTGGTCGAGCAGCTCGCCGCCGGGCGTCAGGAACGCCTCGTGATGGCCGGCGCGGCCAACCTCGTGCGCACCGGCGACGACTTCAGCGGCGACCTCTACCCCGTCCTCGAGGCGATCGAGCAGCAGGTGGCCCTGCTGCGCCTCTTCGGCGAGATGCAGCTCGACGCGGTCGACGTGGCCGCGAGCATCGGACGAGAGAACGCCTCCTTCGGCCTCTCCCAGGCGTCCGTGCTGGCGAGCGGGTACACCTCGACGGGCAGCGAGGTCGCGCGCCTCGGCGTGCTCGGCCC
Source organism: Frigoribacterium sp. CFBP 8766 (assembly GCF_014841435.1). Lineage (NCBI taxonomy): Bacteria > Bacillati > Actinomycetota > Actinomycetes > Micrococcales > Microbacteriaceae > Frigoribacterium > Frigoribacterium sp. CFBP 8766. The sequence goes on along the minus strand of NZ_JACYTX010000002.1, from coordinate 607,960 downwards.
GATGCGCATGGACTACTCGACCAACATGGCCGCCGTGCGTGCGGTGGCCCGTTATCTGTCGTCGCTGCTCTCCGAGCGCTGACGACCCGCACCTCCCCGGCCCTGCGCGACCGCGCCGCGCCCCCTGACCAGCCCCCACGAGACCACCCCCAGACACCAGAGGCAGACGAGAACAAGTGGCAGATCATTACGACGTGCTCGGAGTCGACCGGTCGGCGACGCCCGACGAGATCAAGAAGGCGTACCGCAGGCTCGCACGCGAGCTGCACCCGGACGTCAACCCCAGCCCCGAGGCCTCCGAGCGCTTCAAGGACGTCACGCACGCCTACGACGTGCTGAGCGACCCGCAGCAGCGCGAGCGCTACGACCTCGGCCCGCAGGCCGGGTTCGGCGGCGGGGGCGGCGGCGCGGCGGGCTTCGGCGACATCTTCGACGCGTTCTTCGGAGGCGGAGGAGGCGGGGGTCAGCGACAGGGCCCGCGATCGCGTCGCGAGCGCGGCCAGGACGCCCTGCTGCGCCTCGAGGTCGACCTCGAGGAGATCGTCTTCGGCACGACCCGCGACATCGAGGTCGACACGGCCGTGCTCTGCGAGACCTGCAACGGGTCGTGCTGCGCGCCCGGCACCTCGCCCCAGACCTGCGACATCTGCCACGGCTCCGGCCAGATCCAGCGGACCGTCCGGTCGCTGCTCGGCAACGTCATGACGTCGAGCCCCTGCGGCACCTGCCGCGGCTACGGCACCGTCATCCCGAACCCGTGCCCGACCTGCCAGGGCCAGGGCCGGGTGCGCGCGCGCCGCACGATCCCGATCGACATCCCCGCGGGCGTCGACACGGGCATCCGGCTGCAGCTGCCGAGCCAGGGCGAGGTCGGCCAGGCCGGCGGGCCCAACGGCGACCTCTACCTCGAGGTCAAGGTGCGCCACCACGACATCTACAGCCGCGACGGCGACGACCTGCTCGCGACCCTCGAGGTCCAGATGGCCGACGCCATCCTGGGCACCGAGACGACCCTGCACGCGCTCGACGGCGAGGTCGAGATCGAGCTCAAGGCCGGCACCCAGAGCGCCGACGTCATCACGATCCGCGACCGGGGCATCACGAAGCTCCGCGGCACCGGGCGCGGCGACCTGAAGATCGGCATCCAGGTGGTGACGCCGACAAAGCTCAGCCACAAGGAGCGAGAGCTCATCGAGAAGTTCGCGGCCGGACGCCGCTCGGCGGCGCCCGAGCTCTCGCAGTTCCAGCAGGGCCTGTTCGGCAAGCTCCGCGACCGGTTCCTGCACTTCTGATCGTGGCCCACTTCTACCTGGTCGACGACCTGACGGACGCGTCCGTCGGGAGCACTGTCGTGGTCGAGGGGCAGGAGGCGCGGCACGCGGTCACGGTCAGCCGGGTCCGTGTCGGCGAGGCACTCGCCCTCGGCGACGGGCGCGGCACGTCCGTGCGGGGCGAGGTCGTCGAGGCGACGGACTCGCGGCTCACGCTGGTCGCCGCCGAGGTGGCCCGGGTCGAGCGGCCGGGGACCCGGCTCGTGCTCGTCCAGGCGCTGGCCAAGGGCGACCGCGACGAGCTCGCCGTCCAGGCCGCGACCGAGCTGGGCGTCGACGAGGTCGTGCCGTGGTCGGCCGCCCGCAGCGTCTCGCGCTGGGAGGGCGCCAAGGTGGCGAAGGGCACGGCCCGGTGGCGCTCCATCACGCGGGAGGCGACGAAGCAGGCGATCCGGCCGTGGGCTCCCGTGGTCTCCGAGCTGTCGACGACGAAGCAGGTCGCGGCACGGGCCGCGGACGACAGGGCGCTCGTCCTCGTGCTCGAGCCGAGCGCCGAGCGGGCGCTCTCCGACGTCGTCGTCGAGGGCGGGGGAGGCGCGCCGTCGTCGGTCCTGGTGGTGGTCGGCCCCGAGGGCGGCATCTCGCCCACGGAGCTCGAGCTGCTCGCGAGCGCGGGTGCCGTGCCGGTTCGGCTCGGCGACGCCGTGCTGCGCACCTCGACGGCGGGGCCCGCCGCCCTCGCGGTGCTGAGCGTGCGGCTGGGGCGCTGGTAAGCGCCGGGCCGCCGGCGGGGGCCGTGGCGCCGTGCCGGCGCTGAGGGCCGTGCCGCTGGTGGGGGCCGTGTCGGCGGCCGCGACTACCATGGGACGCATGTCCGAGCCAGAGCCAGCACCGACCGAGTCGTCGGTCTTCAGCCGCATCATCTCGCGCGAGATCCCGGCCGACGTGGTCTTCGAGGACGACTCGGTGATCGCCTTCCGCGACATCGCGCCCCAGGCACCGTTCCACGTGCTCGTCGTGCCCAAGACCTCGCGTCACCGCGACGTCGTCGAGCTCGCGGCCGCCGATCCGGCCCTGCTCGCCCACGTCGTGTCGACGGCCTCGGCGCTCGCCTCCGACCCGGCACTCGTCGGCGACGAGGTCGTGGCGGTCTCGGGCGGCACGGGCGAGTTCCGACTGATCTTCAACACCGGCGCCTCCGCCGGCCAGACCGTGTTCCACGTGCACGCCCATGTGCTCGCAGGCCCCCTCGAGGAAGGCTCCCTTGCCCACTAGCGAGACCCGCTCCACCGACCCTCAGCCCGCAGGCGAGGGCACCACGCGCGTCGACCTCACCGTCGACGGTGTCGCCATGGTCCAGCTGCTCGGTCCCCAGGACCGCCTGCTGCGCACCGTCGAGAAGCAGTACCCCGACGTGCGCGTGCTCGTCCGGGGCAACGAGGTCGCCCTCGAGGGCCCGACCGCGTCCGTGAGCCGGGCCCGGGTGCTCGTCGACGAGCTCGTCGGGCTCGTCCGCGGAGGCCACGACCTCGCGCCGGCCGAGGTCGAGACGTCTGCGAAGCTGCTCGACTCGGGGGCGGCGGCACCGTCCGACGTGTTCGGCCAGCCCATCGTCTCGAGCCGCGGCAAGGCCGTGCGCGCGAAGACCCTCGGGCAGAAGCAGTACGTCGACGCCATCGACCAGCACACGATCACGTTCGGCATCGGCCCCGCAGGCACGGGCAAGACCTACCTGGCGATGGCGAAGGCCGTCCAGGCCCTGCAGCGCCGCGAGGTGCAGCGCATCATCCTCACGCGCCCCGCGGTCGAGGCCGGCGAACGGCTCGGCTTCCTGCCCGGCACGCTGACCGACAAGATCGACCCGTACCTGCGCCCGCTCTACGACGCGCTGAACGAGATGATGGACCCGGAGATCGTGCCGAAGCTGCTGGCGGCGGGCACCGTCGAGGTGGCGCCCCTGGCGTACATGCGCGGCCGGACGCTGAACGACGCGTTCGTGGTGCTCGACGAGGCGCAGAACACGACGCCCGAGCAGATGAAGATGTTCCTCACGCGTCTCGGGTTCGGCTCGCGGATGGTCGTCACCGGTGACGTCACGCAGGTCGACCTGCCCACCGGGGCCAGCGGCCTCCAGCTCGTCACCCGTGTCCTCGACGACATCGACGACATCCACTTCGCCCGGCTGACCAGCGACGACGTGGTCCGCCACACCCTCGTCGGGCGGATCGTCGACGCCTACACGACCTACGACGCCGAGCGGCAGGCCCAGCGGGCCGAACGGCAGGAGGCGGCGAGCACCTCCGTGTCGACCGGTCCGGTCGGCGACGGTGCGAACCGGGCCGAGCGACGGTCGTCCGCGAGCCGAGACCGGCTCCCGAAGAGAGGCACCCGATGAGCATCGAGGTCAACAACGAGTCCGGCCTCGAGGTCGACGAGGCGGCGATCCAGCGCCTGGCGACCTTCGCGCTCGACCAGATGCACGTGCACCCCGAGGCCGAGCTCGCGATCGTCTTCGTCGACGAGGCGGCGATGGAGCAGCTGCACGTCCAGTGGATGGACGAGCCGGGTCCCACCGACGTGCTCAGCTTCCCGATGGACGAGCTCCGTCCCGGCACGGAAGACGAACCCACGCCGGCCGGCCTGCTCGGCGACATCGTGGTCTGCCCGCAGGTCGCGGTCGCCCAGGCGGCCACGGCGGGCCACAGCCCCCTCGACGAGATGCTGCTGCTGACCTGTCACGGCGTGCTGCACCTCCTCGGCTTCGACCACGCCGAGCCCGACGACGAACGCGAGATGTTCGGTCTCCAGCGCGAGATCCTCGCCGCGTTCGCCGGCGCCGACGAAAGACGGTGACGCCGTGATGGTCACCGTGTTCGTCATCGTGGCCGTCGTGCTCGTCGTCCTCGGGGGGCTGCTCGCGGCCGTCGACGCCGCGCTGGGGGTGCTGAGTCGGGGCGACCTGCTCGAGGAAGCCGAGTCGTCGCCCCGCAGCAGCGCCTCGTTGTCCGCGGTCGCCGCCGACGTCGGAGCCCACGTCAACGCGGTCAACTTCACGCGGGTGGTCGCCGAGACGTCCGCTGCGGTCCTGGTCTCGCTCTCGTTCGCGTTCACGGTCGAGCCCTGGTGGCTCGCCCTGCTGTTGTCGGCGTTGATCATGACCCTCGTGTCGTTCGTGCTCGTCGGCTCCAGCCCGCGCAGCGTGGGCCGGGCGCACGCCCGGGGCCTCGTCGTCGCGACCGCGGGCCTCGTCCGGGGCCTCCGTGTCGTGCTCGGACCGCTCGCCGACGCCCTCGTCGCGATCGGCAACCGGGTCACGCCGGGCCGGCCCCGCAGTGCGTCGTTCTCGTCCGAGGAGCAACTCCTCAGCATGGTCGACGAGGCCACCGAGCTCGACGTCCTCGAAGAAGACGACCGTGAGCTGATCCATTCGATCTTCGAGTTCAGCGACACGGTGGTCCGCGAGGTCATGGTGCCCCGCACCGACATGGTCACCATCGAGTCGACGGCGTCCGTCCGCTCCGCCATGAGCCTCTTCCTGGGGCGCGGGGTCTCGAGGGTGCCGGTGGTCGGCCGCGACAGCGACGACGTGGTCGGGGTCGTCTACCTCCGCGACCTCGCCCGGCGCCTCCACGAGCACGCCGGCGCCGACGACGCCGCGGTGGCCGACCTCGCACGCCCCGCGGTCTTCGTGCCCGAGTCGAAGAAGGCCGACGACGCGCTCCGGCAGATGCAGCTCGACAAGAACCACCTCGCGATGGTCGTCGACGAGTACGGCGGCATCGCCGGCCTCGTCACCCTCGAGGACCTCATCGAAGAACTGGTCGGCGACATCAGCGACGAGTACGACCGCACCGTCGCCGAGCACCGGGAGATCTCCCCGGGGGTCTACCGCGTCAGCGCACGGCTGGCCGTCGACGAGCTCGGCGACCTCTTCGGCATCGAGCTCGACGACGACGACGTCGACTCCGTCGGCGGCCTCCTCACGAAGCAGCTCGGGCGCCTGCCCGAGAAGGGGTCGACCGTCACCGTCTCCGGTCTCGTGCTCACGGCGGACCGCACGGAGGGGCGACGTCGCGACCTCCAGACGGTCCTCGTCGAGCGCGACCCTGCCCTGGTCTCCGCACAGGTGGCCTTCACCGACCCCGATCCCGTCCCCTCCCCGAGAGAAGCACCATGACGACCACCGGCGACGACTCCGTCCTGCCTCCCATGCCGACCGCCGGCCCCGACCACCGTGCGGGCTTCGTCTCGTTCGTGGGGCGGCCGAACGTCGGGAAGTCGACCCTCACGAACGCGCTCGTCGGCGAGAAGGTGGCCATCACCTCCTCGAAGCCCCAGACGACCCGGCGGGCCATCCGCGGGATCGTGCACCACCCCGCGGGCCAGCTCGTGCTCGTGGACACCCCCGGCATGCACCGGCCCCGCACCTTGCTCGGCGAGCGCCTCAACGACGTGGTGCAGACGACCCTGGGCGACGTCGACGTGATCGGGCTCTGCATCCCGGCCGACGAGAAGATCGGTCCCGGCGACAAGTTCATCAACGAACAGCTCGACGCGTTCCCGCGGGCCAAGAAGGTCGCGATCGTCACGAAGACGGACACGACCTCGCGGCCGGCCGTGGCGGAGCAGCTGCTCGCGGTGAGCCGGCTGCGCGACTGGGAGGCGATCATCCCGCTCTCCGCCCTCGGCGACGTGCAGCTCGACGTCCTCGCCGACGAGCTCATCAAGCTCATGCCGCTCTCGCCCGCGCTCTACCCGGCCGACGCCGTGACCGAGGAGGTCCTCGAGGACAGGGTCTCCGAGTACATCCGGGAGGCGGCGCTCGAGGGCGTGCAGGACGAACTCCCGCACTCCCTCGCGGTCACCATCGACGACATGGTCCAGCGCGACGACAAGGACATCCTCGAGATCTACGCGAACCTCTTCGTCGAGCGCGACAGCCAGAAGGCCATCGTCATCGGCAAGGGCGGCGCGAGGCTGCGCGAGGTCGGTGCGCGCGCACGGGCACAGATCGAGCCGCTCGTCGGCCACCAGGTGTTCCTGTCGATCCGGGTCAAGGTCGCGAAGGACTGGCAGCGCGACCCGAAGCTGCTCGGCCGCCTGGGCTTCTGATCCTCGGTGGGCGCCCGTCCCTCCACAGGATGATCCTGGTCGGCCGCTGGTCGTCGGGACGTCCGTGGCCCACCCGGTCGGCCCGTCCGCGCCCTACGCTCGTCGGATGAGCTTCCGCCGCCTCGCGCCTTACCAGGTCGTCGTCGACGTCTCAGCGGCCCTCCTGCTCGGGTTCGTCTCCCTGCTGTTCCTCGAGGGCGACCTCGTGGGCGGCCTGGTCGTGCTCGGCATGGTCGTCGCCGCGGCGATCCGGCGCCTGTCCCCGTCGCTGGCGTTGACGATCGCCTGGGCCGTCGCCCTCGGCGAGATGGTCTCGCTGTCGACACCAGGCATCAGCAACCTCGCCGTCTGCGCCGTGCTCTACTCCGTCGCCGCGTACGGAAGCGAGCGGGCGAAGTGGGCGGGTCTCGGGTCCGTGGCCCTGGGCGCGATCTCGGGCACCTTCTACGTCTCGTTCGTGCAGACGTCGCTCTTCGGCATCGACTACAACGTCTACGGCATCACCGACGTGGTCCGGATCCTCCTGCAGCTCGGCATCACGTTCCTCGGTTTCCTCGGGCTCCTCGGCCTGCCGTGGGCCGCCGGCCTGCTGACCCGGGCGCGCTCGACCGCGCGGGTGAGCCGGGAGGCGCAGCTCACCGCCGAGCGCGAGACCGCACGGGCCGAGGGCGACGCCGCGCGGGCCGAGCGCGAGGCGGCGCGGGCCGAGCGCGACATCGCCGTCGAGCAGGAGCGCAACCGGATCGCTCGCGACATGCACGACGTCGTCGCCCACTCGCTCGCCGTCGTGATCGCCCAGGCCGACGGCGCACGCTACGCCGCGAGGGTCGATCCCACGAGCGTCGACGAGGCGCTGCAGACCATCGCGGGCACGGCCCGCGAGGCGCTCGGGGACGTCCGAGTGCTGCTCGGGCAGCTGCGGCACAGCCAGGGCGAGGCACCGCAGCCCGCGCTGGGCGACCTCGACCGCCTCCTCGACCAGATGCGCGGCTCCGGTCTGCAGATCGACCACCGCGTGCACGGCGAGCCCCAGCAGCTCGGCACCAACCGACAGCTCGCCGTGTTCCGCATCGTCCAGGAGTCGCTGACCAACGCGCTCCGGCACGGGTCGCGGGACGCTCCGGTCGAGTTGCTGTTCGACTGGCGCTACGACGCCCTCCACCTGGTGGTCTCGAACGTGGTCCGTCCGGTCACCGAGCCCGTCGACACGCGGGCGACGGGCGAGACGCGCCGCGGCGGCCACGGTCTCGACGGGATGCGCGAGCGGGCCACGCTGGCCGGCGGGTCGCTCACCACCCAGGACGCCGACGGACGGTTCGTCGTCCATGCCATCGTGCCGACGCTGGCGCTCACTCAAGAAGTAGGGATGATCCGATGACCACCACGATCCGCGTCGCCCTGGTCGACGACCAGGCGCTCTTCCGGGCCGGCATCAAGATGCTCGTCGGCTCCCAGCCCGACCTCGAGTTCGTCGGCGAGGCCAGCGACGGCGAGGAGGGGGTGGCGATGGTCGCCGAGGCACGTCCGGACGTCGTCCTCATGGACATCCGGATGCCCGTGATGGACGGGATCGCCGCGACGAGTGCCGTCCTGGCCCAGGCCGAGGCGGCGGCTCGACGCCCGCCTCGCATCATCGTGCTCACGACCTTCGACCTGGACGAGGCGGCGACCCGGGCGATCCGGGGAGGCGCCAGCGGCTTCGTCCTGAAGGACGCGGACCCCGAGTTCCTGCTCGCCGCGATCCGCACCGTCCACGCGGGCACCGCCGTGATCGCGGCGTCGGCCACACGGGAGCTCTTCGAGCACTTCGACGGCCGCTCCTCCCGGGCGGCGTCGATCCCGCCCGCCTTCGGTACCCTGACCAGTCGCGAGCGGGACATCTTCGACCTCGCAGCCCGAGGGCTCAGCAACTCGGAGATCGCCGGGCGCGAGTTCCTCAGCGAGGCCACGGTCAAGACGCACATCAGCCGGGTGCTGTCGAAGCTGTCGCTGCGCGACCGCGTCCAGCTCGTCGTGTACGCGTACGAGCACGGGATCGCCGAGTAGCGGCTGCCGACAGGGCTCGTCCGTCACGGATCGGGCTCGGGTGCTAGATTCGCCTCGTGCTGTTCGGTCTGCTCCTCCTTAGCTGCCGCGACGAGACCTGACCCAGGCCTCCCTCGTCGCGGAGTTCGTCGTCGGCCGACACCATCCACGCGCTGAGGCCCCGTCGTCGGGGCAGAGAAGACCTGAGTCATGAAGAACGCACAGATCCCGTCGGGGATGCCGACCCACAAGTACCGCCCGTTCCACGAGCAGATCGCCGTCGACCTGCCCGACCGCACGTGGCCCTCCCGTCGCATCACTGAGGCTCCGCGCTGGTGCGCCGTCGACCTCCGAGACGGCAACCAGGCCCTCATCGACCCGATGAGCCCTGAGCGCAAGCGCATCATGTTCGACCTGCTCGTCGGCATGGGCTACAAGGAGATCGAGGTCGGCTTCCCGAGCGCCTCGCAGACCGACTTCGACTTCGTCCGCAGCCTGATCGAGACAGGCGCCATCCCGGACGACGTCACGATCCAGGTGCTGACCCAGGCACGTGAGCACCTGATCGCCCGGACGTACGAGGCCATCGCCGGTGCGAAGCAGGCCATCGTGCACCTCTACAACTCGACGAGCGTCCTGCAGCGGGACGTCGTCTTCCGCACCGACCGGCAGGGCATCGTCGACATCGCCCTCGAGGGCGTCCGGCTCTGCCGCGCGGCCGAGGCGACCATCCCCGAGACGGCCGTGTTCTACGAGTACTCGCCCGAGAGCTACACCGGCACGGAGCTCGACTTCGCGCTCGACATCTGCAACCAGGTCATCGAGGCCTTCGACGCGACGCCCGAGCGTCCCGTCATCGTCAACCTGCCGGCCACCGTCGAGATGGCGACCCCGAACGTGTACGCCGACTCGATCGAGTGGATGCACCGCAACCTCGCGCGCCGTGACAGCGTCATCCTGTCGCTCCACCCGCACAACGACCGCGGCACGGGCATCGCCGCCGCCGAGCTGGGCTACCTGGCCGGCGCCGACCGCATCGAGGGCTGCCTCTTCGGCAACGGCGAGCGCACCGGCAACGTCGACCTCGTCGCGCTCGGCATCAACCTCTTCACGCAGGGCATCGACCCCCAGATCGACTTCAGCGACCTCGACAAGGTCAAGCGCACCGCCGAGCACTGCAACCAGCTGCCGGTGCCGGAGCGCAGCCCGTGGGCGGGCGACCTCGTCTACACGGCCTTCAGCGGCTCCCACCAGGACGCCATCAAGAAGGGCTTCGAGGCGATGGCCGCCGAGGCGGAGGCGACGGGGACGAGCGTCGACGACCTCGTCTGGGCTGTGCCCTACCTGCCGGTCGACCCGAAGGACCTGGGCCGGAGCTACGAGGCCGTCATCCGCGTCAACTCCCAGTCCGGCAAGGGCGGCGTCGCCTACCTGCTCAAGGCCGACCACGCAATCGACCTGCCGCGCAAGCTGCAGATCGAGTTCAGCGGGGTCGTCCAGGCGCGCACCGACGCCGAGGGCGGCGAGATGTCGAGCGCCCACATCTGGACGATCTTCCAGGACGAGTACCTGCCCGCTTTGATCGACGACGACAAGTGGGGCCGGTTCGAGCTGACGCGCACGGGGACCTCCAGCGACATGGGCGGCGTGACGTCGCTCGACGTCGACCTCCGCGTGGGCGACACGGTCGAGTCGACCTCCGGCCGGGGCAAGGGCCCGATCGACGCCTTCATCCAGGTCCTCGCCGACCACGGGGTGCGCGTCGAGCTCTACGACTACGTCGAGCACACCCTCAGCGCGGGCGGCGACGCACAGGCCGCGGCGTACGTCGAGCTCGACGTCGACGGGACGCGTCTCTGGGGCGTGGGCATCGACGCCGACATCTCGACGGCGTCGCTCAAGGCCATCGTCTCGGCGGTGAACCGCGCCGTCCGCCGGACAACGACGGTGCGCGAGCTCGCCACGGCCTAGCCGCTGCGCGGCCGCTGCAGCCGGGCCGCCGCTCGGCCCGGCTGCAGCGGGCCGCTGGCTCCGTCGGCAGGCCGCTGATCGTGTCGGCAACTCCTGACGCGTGCGCGGTCACGCGCGCGGGTGGCGCTGGCGCGCGGCAGCGCCGACGCACCGGTCAGGAGTTGCCGACACGAGTCCCCACTGCCCGTCCGACCAGCCCCGCCCCACCGGTCCGGGCTGTGCGGTCCGGACTCGGTCCGGTCACACGTGCTCGACGTCGTGTCGGCAACTCCTGATCCACGAGCGACCGCGCTGGCGGACGTTCCGGGCGCGCGGCCGCGCCGGGGCACCCGTCAGGAGTTGCCGACACGGAGCGCGCCGGTGCGACGGCCTGCGCCGACACCGAGCGCGCCGGTGCGACGGCCTGTGCCTGCGCAGGCGGCAGCGGCAGCGGCAGCGGCGCGGCGGATGCCGACCTACGTCAGCGCGGTCGACGCCAGCGCGGCAGCCGGCTCAGGGCGCGCTGCTCGGGCAGTGTCCAGCCGAAGCGCACGGCCAGCAGCCGGATCACCAGGGTGACCGACGTCCCGATGATCGCGGAGAGCGCCACCGGCGCCCCGACCGACACGAGCACGACGAGCACGACGGTCCCGGCGGCGGCGGCCACGGCGTAGAGCGACCCGACGTGCATCATCGCGATGGTCAGGTTCATCAACAGGTCCCGCAGCACCGAGCCCCCGACCGCGGAGATCACCCCGACGAACACGGCAGGGATCTCGGGCAGCCCGAGCGCCAGCGCCTTCGTCGAGCCGATCGCGCCGAACAGGCCGATGGTGAGGGCGTCCAGGGCGGTGATCAGCCCCGCGAGCCGGTGGAACAGGCGCTGCAGCGCCATCCCGACGAGGGCGGCGGCCACGGCCACGAGCAGGTACCAGTTGCTCGACATGGCGCGGGGCACCTGCCCGAGCAGCACGTCGCGCAGGATGCCGCCGCCGAGCCCGGTGGCGATGCCGATGATCGCGACCCCGAGCAGGTCGAGCCGGCGGTCCTTGAACTCGGAGGCGAACATGGCGCCCTGCAGGCTGCCGACCCCGACGGCGAGGAGGTCGGCCCACAGGGGGATGGCGAAGGCCGTGGCGTGCATCCTGCACTTGTACCACGCGTGGGATCATGGCCGAGTGCCCGTGTACCGAGATGAATGCGTCGTGCTGCGCACCCACAAGCTGGGTGAGGCGGACCGCATCCTGACCATGCTCAGCCGCCAGCACGGCAAGATCCGGGCCGTGGCCAAGGGTGTCCGGCGTACCGGGTCGAAGTTCGGCTCGCGTCTCGAGCCGATGATGGTGGCGGACGTGCAGCTCTACGAGGGCCGGTCGCTCGACGTGGTGACCCAGGCTGAGTCGCTGGGCTCCTACGGTGCCCTGATCGCCGCCGACTACGCGAGCTACACGGCCGGGAGCGTCATGGTCGAGACGGCCGACAAGCTGACCGACGCCGAGGCCGGCCTGCAGCAGTACCTCCTCCTCGTCGGCGCCCTGCGGTCGCTGAGCCGGCGGGAGCACGCCCCCCAGCTCACCCTCGACTCCTACCTGCTCCGCGCGCTCAGCATCGCCGGCTGGTCGCCGAGCTTCGGCGACTGTGCCGTGTCGGGCGCCCCGGGGCCGCACTCGGCGTTCGTGGTGCAGCTCGGGGGAGTGGTGGCCGACGAGCACGCGCCTCCGGGGGCTCCGCGACTCGCGCCTCCCGCGCTCGGGCTGCTCTCGGCGCTGCTGACCGGCGACTGGGAGGCAGCCGACGCGACCCCGGACGCGACCCGCAACCAGGCGAGCGGCGTCGTCGCCGCGTACACCCAGTGGCACCTCGAGCGCGGCCTCCGCTCGCTCCAGCACATCGACCGAGAGCCAGGCCGGGCACTGCCCGCTGCCGCCAGGGAAGGCACCCCGTGAAGAAGACCCACCGCGACGCCGTCGACTGGCGCCCCGTCGACTGGACGGGCCTGTACCCGCCCGAGCTGCCCCGGGGCGCCGTCCCCGAGCACGTCGCCATCGTCATGGACGGCAACGGGCGATGGGCGAACGCGCGAGGCCTGTCCCGTGTCGAGGGCCACAAGCAGGGCGAGGCCTCGCTGCTCGACGTCGTCGCCGGCGCCATCCAGCTCGGCGTGAAGCACCTGAGCGTCTACGCATTCTCGACCGAGAACTGGAAGCGCTCGCCCGACGAGGTCAAGTTCCTGATGGGCTTCAACCGCGACGTCCTGCACCGGAGGCGCGACCAGCTGAACGCGTGGGGCGTGCGCGTCCGGTGGGCGGGCCGCAAACCGCGGCTCTGGGGCTCCGTGATCAAGGAGTTGCAGTACGCCGAGGAGCTCACCCGGGGCAACGACGTGCTGACCCTCACGATGTGCGTCAACTACGGCGGCCGCACCGAGATCGCCGATGCCGTCCGCGCCATCGCCGAGGACGTGGCGGCAGGTCGGGTCAAGCCGTCGGGCGTCAGCGAGAAGCTCATCCAGCGGCACCTGTACGCGCCCGAGCTGCCCGACGTCGACCTCTTCGTCCGCAGCTCGGGCGAGCAGCGGACGAGCAACTTCCTGCTGTGGCAGTCGGCCTACGCCGAGATGGTGTTCCTCGACCGGCTCTGGCCGGACTTCTCGAGGACAGACCTGTGGGAGGCGGTGGTCACGTACGCCAGACGCTCTCGCCGCTTCGGCGGGGCCGTCGACGCGCCGACGCCGGCGGCCAGCGGCATCAGCACCGGCGCCGACACGACCGGCAGCGCCTAGAACTGGATGTTCGCACCGAGGAAGATCCGCTCGGCGGGCCAGAGGAACTGCAGGGTGAGGGGCCCGTCGGCGGGCCGGTGGAACCAGGCGTTGGCGAACACGGCCGACTCGCCCGGCAGCAGGTACCAGGTCGCCGCGTCGGCCGGGAAGGCCGACTCGAGCGACGTCGAGTAGCCGGCGTCCGTCAGCAGGTCCTGGCCGGCGAACACGTCCTGTTGAGCGAGGTCGTTGCCGTAGGCGGAGTAGTCGGCGCTCAGGTCGGTGAGGTCGAGCCGCCGCTGCGAGTTGTTGGCGAGCACGTAGGCGGTGGCCTCGACGGTGGTGCCGGCTGGGTAGGGATCAGTGCCGTCGGGCCGCGCGTAGATGGAGGGCGCCGTGGTCGTCAGGGTGCCGACGCTGTAGACGTAGATCGTGAGGTCCTTGTAGTTGACCTGGTTGAGGAGCGTGCCGCCCGGTGCCAGCTCGTCGGGTGAGGCGCTGCCCGTCCCTCCGCCGGTGCCCGGCGCGCCCGTGACCTGCGGCTGGGGCGCCTGGGTGGCCGTGCCGCCCAGGCCCGAGCCGTCGTCGACGCCGCCCTGGCCGACCGGCTGCAGGGTCGTGAGGTCGGGGAAGCAGGCGGTGAGGCCCACCAGCACGATGGCGGCGAGGCCTACGGCGGTCAGTCGTCTCTTCACGGAGCAGGCACCCTTCGTCTCGTCCGGTCAGCCTAGCTCGGGCCTGCGACAGCGCCCTGCGGCCCGACCGCCTCGAGGCCGTGCCGGTCCGGCAGCACCGCGGCCACCGCCTCCGTGAGGACACGGATGCTGGGCACCCGCCGGGCCCCGCGGCGGTGCGCGACCGCGATCACCCGCGAGACGGACGGGGGCAGGGTGACGACCCGCACCTCCTCGGGGATCGCCGCCGACTGCAGCGACAGGCCCGGCAGCAGCGCGATGCCCAGACCCGCCGCGACGAGGCCGAGCACGGCGAGCGCGTTGTCGGTCTCGAGGACGATCTCGGGCACGAAGTCTGCGGTCGCACAGGTGGTCAGGAGGTGGCCGCGGCAGCGCGGGCAGCCCCCGATCCAGCGCTCGGCGTGCAGCGCGCCGAAGTCGTCGCCCTCGACGAACGGGTGGGCGCGGGGCAGCACGAGCACGGTGCGGTCGACGAACAGCGCTGTCTCGCGGAGCGACTCGGGCACGCTCTCGCGATCGGTGGCGGCCCGGCCCGCGTGGCGGAACACGACCGCGGCGTCGACGGCTCCGTCGCGCAGCAGCGTCAGCGCCTCGGGGGGCTCCGCCTCGACGTAGTCGACCTGCAGTCCGGGGTGGCTGGTGCGCAGCCGCGACAGCACGTCGGGCACGAGCGTCGAGGAGGCGCTGGGGAAGCCCGCGAGCCGCACCCGTCCCGAGGTCGCGCCGCCGAGGTGGTCGAGCTCCTGGCGCGCCGCGTCGAGAGCGGCCTGCACGTGGACGGCGTGCTCGGCCAGGCGCCGCCCGGCCTCGGTCAGCTCGACCCCGCGGCCCGCCCGCAGCAGCAGGGGGTGGCCCACCCTGGCCTCGGCCCGCCGCAGGTGCTGGCTGAGCGCCGGTTGGCTGTAGCCCAGCTCGGCGGCGGCGGCGGTCACCGTCCCGGTGTCGGCGACGGCGCGCACGATGCGGAGGGTCAACAGATCGAGGTCGTCGGTCATGCTCGAACCATAACGTCACGTTATGTGTGGCGTTGTCATCCTGGCCTTGTCGTCCTGCGGCGCACGGCCCAGTCTGGGGCGATGCCCGACACGACCAGCATCCTGACCGTCCCGGAGGCGGCCTCGCGCTTCGCGAGCGGCACCGGGTACCTCGCCGCGTGCACCATGGGGCTGCCCCTGGCCGAGACTCTCGCGGCCCAGCGCGACGACCTCGACCGCTGGGCCACGGGGTCACGCTCGCCCGTCGCCTACGGGGACGTCGTCGAGCAGGCCAGGGCCTCGTACGCGCGGCTGGTGGGCGTGCCCGTCACGAGCGTCGCCGTCGGCTCGCAGACCTCGGCCATGGTCTCGGTGATCGCCGCGGCCGCGCCCGACGGTGCCGAGGTCGTCTGCGTCGACGGAGACTTCAGCTCGGTCGTCTACCCGTTCCTGCAGCAGGCGCACCGGGGCGTGACGGTGCGCAGCGTCCCGGTCGCCGAGCTGGCGGAGGCGGTCGGGCCCTCGACGTGGTGCGTGGCGTGGTCGGCCGTCCAGTCGGCCACCGGCGTCGTTGCCGACGACGCGAGGATCCGCGCCGCGGCCGCGGTCCACGGCGCCCTCACCGTCTGCGACGTGACGCAGGCGGCGGGCGTCCTGCCGGTCGACGCCTCCGCGTGGGACGTCTCGGTCGGGCACGCCTACAAGTGGCTCTGCTGCCCTCGGGGCGCCGCCTTCATGACCCTGTCCGAGCGTGCCCTGGCGGAGCTGCGGCCCGTGCAGGCCGGCTGGTACGCGGGCGACTCGGTCTGGTCGTCCTGCTACGGGCCCGCGATGCAGCTCGCCCACGACGCCCGTGCCTTCGACGTGTCGCCGGCCTGGCCGGCCTGGCCGGGGGCCGCGGCGGCCCTCGAGACGTTCGCCCGCCTCGACCCTGCCGAGACCTGGGCGCACGCCAGCGGGCTCGGCGACGAGCTCTGCCGACGGCTCGACCTGCCCGAGCAGCACCAGGCGATCGTCACGTGGGCGGACGTCGACGGTCGGGCCGCCACCGCGATGGGGGAGGCGGGCCTCACTGTCTCCGCCCGGGCCGGTCGCGTGCGGGTCGCCTTCCACCTCTGGAACAGGGCCGAGGACGTGGAGGCGGTCGTCGCCTCCCTCGGACGCTGACCCGGCCGGTCGAGACGTCGGTGCTCGTCCGGGCGCCCGGCCGGGGCGGGCCGAGCCGCCCGCGCGGCTAGAGTTGCCGGGTACCTCGACCGCCGGGCCCCGAGCCCGGACCGATCCTCTGGAGCACACCCCGTGGCAGCACCCAACCGTCTCGATTCCGTCATCGCCCTGGCCAAGCGCCGCGGGTTCGTCTTCCAGTCGGGCGAGATCTACGGCGGGTCCCGGTCGGCCTGGGACTACGGGCCCCTCGGCGTCGCGCTCAAGGAGAACATCAAGCGCCAGTGGTGGCAGACCATGGTGCAGGGCCGCGACGACGTCGTCGGGCTCGACTCCGCGGTCATCCTGCCGCGCCAGGTGTGGGAGGCGTCCGGGCACGTCGAGGTGTTCAGCGACCCCCTGGTCGAGTCGCTGCACACCCACAAGCGCTACCGCGCCGACCACCTCCTCGAGGCGTACGAGGCCAAGCACGGCCACCCGCCCGAGAACGGCCTCGCCGACGTGCGCGACCCCGAGACCGGGCAGCCCGGGTCGTGGACCGAGCCGCAGAACTTCTCCGGCCTGCTCAAGACGTTCCTCGGGCCGGTCGACAACGAGCAGGGCATGGCGTACCTCCGGCCCGAGACGGCCCAGGGCATCTTCACCAACTTCGACAACATCCTGCAGTCGTCGCGCATCAAGCCGCCCTTCGGGATCGGCCAGATCGGCAAGAGCTTCCGCAACGAGATCACCCCCGGCAACTTCATCTTCCGCACGCGCGAGTTCGAGCAGATGGAGATGGAGTTCTTCGTCGAGCCCGGCAGCGACGAAGAGTGGCACCAGTACTGGATCGACGCCCGCTTCCAGTGGTACGTCGACCTCGGCATCGACCCCGAGAACCTCCGCCTGTACGAGCACGCCCCCGAGAAGCTCTCGCACTACTCGAAGCGCACCGTCGACATCGAGTACCGCTTCCGGTTCGCCGGAGGCGAGTTCGGCGAGCTCGAGGGCGTCGCGAACCGCACCGACTACGACCTCCGGACGCACGCCGCCGCCTCCGGCAAGGACCTGTCGTACTTCGACCAGGCCAAGAACGAGCGCTGGACGCCGTACGTCATCGAGCCCGCCGCCGGCCTGACCCGGTCGCTCATGGCGTTCCTCGTCGACGCGTACACCGAGGACGAGGCGCCGAACGCGAAGGGCGGCGTCGACAAGCGCACCGTGCTGAAGCTCGACCGCCGCCTGGCGCCGATCAAGGTCGCCGTCCTGCCGCTCAGCCGCAACGAGCAGCTGTCGCCGATGGCGCGAGGCCTCGCCGCGGACCTCCGCAAGTACTGGAACATCGACTTCGACGACGCCGGGGCGATCGGCCGTCGCTACCGTCGCCAGGACGAGATCGGCACGCCCTTCTGCGTCACGGTCGACTTCGACTCGCTCGAGGACGACGCGGTGACGGTCCGCGAGCGCGACACGATGGAGCAGCAGCGCATGCCCCTGTCGGCGCTGCGCGGGTACCTCGCGGAGCAGCTGCTCGGCGCCTAGCGCCCCCGCGGGCCTGCCGGGGCCCGCCGGGCCGCCGGCCCTCCGCGCCTGCGGGGCCCGCCGCGCCTGTCCGGGCCGTCGGCCCCGGACGACCCTCGGGGGCCGAGTCGGGTCACCGGTCGGCAACTCCTGCACGGTGCCCCGTGACAGTTGCACGCAGCGGGGTCGCGTGCGACTGCCTGCACTTGTCGCAGGAGTTGCCGACGCCGGCTGGTCCGCGTCGCTCTCGACTCGTACTCGCGGCCTGCTCGCGGGCCCGGGCCCGGGCTGCCGGGTGCGTCGCCCGCGGTCGGCAACTCCTGATCAGGGGCGCCCGAGGGGCTTCGCGGCCGGAGGCCGGTGCTCCGTGCGTCGCGTTCGTCAGGAGTTGCCGACGGGCACGGGGGCGGCCCGAGCACCGGGCGCCTGCACGCGGCGGTGGAGGTGCGTCCTCCACGCCGTCGAGCGGTGCTCGTCTCGTCCACAGGCTGGCCCGCGACGCCAGCACTACGTGCACATGGGCGAAGATCCTCGGGGGATGACGACGATCCGAGAGCTGGTGGCCGCGGCCGGCGGGCTGCTGCACAAGCGCGACCTCGTGGGCCACGGGGCCACCGACAGGCACCTCACGGCGGCGGTGCGGGCTCGGGACGTCCGGCGTCCGAGGCGCGGGTGGTACTCGACCTGGCCGTCCACCGACCCGAGGTTCGTCGCCGTCGCGGTCGGGGGGAGGCTGACCGGGGCAGCCGCGCTCGCCCTCCTGGGCGCGTGGGCCTGGGATCGCCGTCCCCCCGACGTCGTCGTCTCGGTGCCCCGCACCGCGTCGCGCCTGAGGAGCCGCCGCGGCGTGCGCGTCGTGTGGGACGGAGGCGACGTGGTCGATCGGGGCGGGACCGCGACCGTCGACGCCCGCGACGCCCTGGCCCGCGCCGTGGTCGAGGCGCCCTCCTTCGAGGACGCGGTGGTCCTCGCCGACTGGGCCCGGTCCGTCGAGCTGATCACCGAGGCGGACGACCGGGCCGTCCTCGGGCGGCATCGACAGGACGCGTCGGGGCTGGCTGAGTGGAGCGACGTCGGCGCACAGAGCATCCTCGAGAGCGCGGCGGGCACCCGCCTGCGCCTGGCGGGCCGCGTCGTCGAGCGTCAGGTCGTCGTGGGGCCGCGAGGCGAGGCCGTCGACCACGTCGTCGACGGGACGGCGTCGCTCGAGACGGACGGTCGCGAGCACCACGCCGACCACTTCGAGCGCGATCGCCGGAAGGACCTCCTGACGATCGCGGCCGGGTTCGTGCCGTGCCGGGTCAGCTACCGGCAGGTGCGCGAGGAGTGGGCGGCGGTGCAGGAGGCGGTGGACCGGCTCGTGGGGCTCGCCGGCGGCCCGCCGCCCTCAGGGCGCCCCGAGGCGCGGCTGCCGCGCGTGCTGGGCGCGAGGGGCCGCCGCCGCTGGAGGCTGGGGCCTGACCCGGGAATGCGTCGGACCCGCACCGACTTTGCCCTGTCGTGACCGACACGACCACCGCCTCCTCGTCCCTCGCCAGTTCCCCGATCAGAGTCGACGTCTGGAGCGACATCGCCTGCCCATGGTGCTACATCGGCAAGCGGAAGTTCGAGGACGCGGCGGCGCGCTTCGACGGCGAGGTCGAGGTCGAGTACCACTCCTTCGAGCTGTCGCCCGACACCCCGGTCGACTTCGAGGGCGACGAGGTCGACTTCCTCGCGAAGCACAAGGGCATGCCGGCCGACCAGGTGCGCGGCATGCTCGACCAGGTCACCGGCATCGCCGCCGAGGTCGGGCTCGCTTATGACTTCGGGTCGCTTCACCACACGAACACGGTGAAGGCGCACCAGCTGCTGCACTTCGCCAAGGCGCGCGGCCTGCAGCTCGAGATGACCGAGCGCCTGCTGGCCGCCTACTTCGTCGAGGGCCGTCACGTGGGCCGCGTCGCCGACCTCGGCGACCTCGCCGCCGACGTCGGCCTCGACCGCGCCGAGGTCGTCGCGGCCCTCGAGTCCGACCAGCACCTCGCCGACGTGCGCGCCGACCAGCAGCAGGCGCAGGCGTTCGGCATCACGGGCGTGCCCTTCTTCGTGCTCGAGGGCAAGTACGGGATCTCGGGTGCCCAGGCGCCGGAGGCGTTCCTCGGCGCGCTGCAGCAGGTGCAGTCCGAGCTGGCGACGGCGGGCGGCACCGCGTCCGCCCCGGGTGCGGACACGACTGGGACGGACGCCGTCCGATGAGTCCGTTCGCCATGCTCGGCGACGCGGACGCCCTCGCGTGCGAGGGCGACGCCTGCCTGCTGCCGGCAGCGGTCGCCACGGTCGGCGCCCTGACCCCGAGCGCAGCACCGGTCGGCGCCCTGACGCCGAGCGCGACACCGGCCGACGTCCGGACCGAGGCGGACCCGGCCCCGGAGGCGGCGGTCAGTCGCTGATGTCGGCCACGGTCGCGGAGTACGCCTCGATGAGCTCGTCGGCCTCGACGAACGCGCTCAGGCCGTGCCCGCCGGCGCCCATGGCCACTCGACGACCGACGATCCGCTCGTCGGCCACGACGGGCCAGGCGGTCGAGCTGCCGACGGGAGTGATGGTGCCGCGCTCGAAGCCGGTCGCGTCGAGGGCGACCTCGGCGGCAGGCATCGAGAGCTTGTTGACCCCGACGACGGTCCGCAGCTTGCGCCACGAGATCTGTCGGTCGCCGGGGACGAGCGCGAAGAGGAACGACCCGTCGTGCCGCTTCACCACGAGGCTCTTGACGACCGAGGCCGGATCGACCCCCAGCAGGGCCGCCGCCGCCTCGAGGCTGTCGGCCGCCGGGCGCGCGACGATCTCGACGGCGAGGCCGCGTTCGGCGGCGTCGGCGAGGAGGCGCTGCGTGCCTGGCCCCTGCACGTCGCTCGTCGCCGTGGCGCCGTCCACAGGCGAACCGTCGGAGGCTGTCAGCGCAGGATCGCTCATGGGAGAATCGTACCGATGACCACCTCCACCCTGCCTTCCCCCGGCCTCTCGATCGGACCGATCGACGTGGCCTCGCCCGTCGTGCTCGCGCCGATGGCCGGCATCACCAACACGGCGTACCGCCGACTGTGCCGCGAGCACGGCGCCGGCCTCTACGTCAGCGAGATGATCACGAGCCGCGCCCTCGTCGAGCGCACCCCCGAGTCGATGCGGCTGATCACGCACCACGAGAGCGAGACGCCCCGCAGCATCCAGCTCTACGGCGTCGAGCCGAACACCGTCGCCGAGGCGGTCACCATGCTGGTCGCCGAGGACCGCGCAGACCACATCGACCTCAACTTCGGCTGCCCCGTGGCGAAGGTGACGCGGCGCGGCGGGGGAGCGGCCCTCCCCTGGAAGATCGGGCTCTTCCGCGAGATCGTCGAGCGAGCGGTGAAGGCCGCCGGCGACGTCCCCCTGACCGTGAAGATGCGGAAGGGCATCGACGACGAGCACCTCACGTACCTCGAGGCGGGCCGGGCGGCCGAGGGCGCGGGGGTCGCGAGCGTCGCGCTGCACGCCCGCACGGCCTCCGAGTACTACTCGGGCCAAGCCGACTGGTCGGCGATCGCGAAGCTGAAGCAGACGGTCACGAGCGTGCCCGTGCTCGGCAACGGCGACATCTGGTCCGCGGCCGACGCGCTCCGCATGGTCGACGAGACGGGCTGCGACGGCGTCGTCGTCGGCCGGGGCTGCCTCGGGCGACCGTGGCTGTTCGGCGACCTCGCGGCCGCGTTCCGCGGCGAGGAGCAGAAGGCCGAGCCGGCCCTCGGCGAGGTGGCCGCGGCGTTCCGCCGGCACGCCGAGCTCCTGGTCGAGTTCTACGACGGCGACGAGCCGCACGCCTGCCGCGACATCCGCAAGCACGTCGCGTGGTACTTCAAGGGCTACCCCGTGGGCGGCGACACGCGAGCCGCCCTGGCGGCCGTCGAGTCGCTGCAGCAGATGGACGACCTGCTGGCGACCCTCGACGCCGCTCAGCCCTACCCCGGCGACGCGGCCGAGGGGCCGCGAGGTCGCGCCGGCAGCCCGAAGCGGCCGTCGCTGCCCGACCGCTGGCTCGAGAGCCGAGAGCTCGACGAGGCGTTCCGCGGCGAGCTCGTCGCGGCCGAGCTGCACCACAGCGGGGGCTGAGGCGTGCCCTCCTCGGTCCGCTTCCCGACCGCCTCCTCGACCTCGTCCGCCCCTGCCACCCCGAGAGGCCCCCGGTGACCACTGCCTCCCTGCACGGCGTCGGCGTCGACTACGCCCGCGCCGACTCCGAGCGCTGGCTGCCCGAACAGCACTCGAACCGCCGGAGCGACTTCGCCCGCGACCGAGCACGCCTGCTGCACTCGAGCGCGCTCCGGCGCCTCGCCGCCAAGACGCAGGTGCTGAGCCCGACTGCGGGGCTCGACTTCGCCCGCAACCGCCTGACGCACTCGCTCGAGGTGGCGCAGGTCGGCCGCGAGCTCGCGACGAGCCTGGGCCTCGACCCCGACGTCGTCGACACCGCATGCCTGGCCCACGACCTGGGCCACCCGCCCTTCGGGCACAACGGCGAGCGCGCCCTGAACGAGTGGTCCTCGTCGATCGGCGGCTTCGAGGGCAACGCGCAGACCCTCCGTCTGCTCACCCGCATCGAGCCGAAGGTCATCGACGCGACGGGCCGCAGCTTCGGCCTCAACCTCACCCGCGCCAGCCTCGACGCGAGCTGCAAGTACCCGTGGCCGGCGGCGCAGGGCGTCCCCGACCCGGGCGGACGCATGAAGTTCGGCTTCTACGACGACGACACGGCCGCCTTCGACTGGCTGCGGGCCGGTGCGCCGAGGCGTCGCCGCTGCATCGAGGCCCAGGTGATGGACCTCTCCGACGACATCGCCTACTCGGTGCACGACTTCGAGGACGCCGTGGTCAACGGCTACGTCGACGTGTCGAGCCTGGGGTCGCCCGACGGCCACGAGGCCCTGGTCACGGCCATGCACGCGTGGGTCGGCGGCGAGCTCAGCCGGGACGAGCTCGAGGAGGCCTTCGACCGCCTCCGCCGCCAGCCCTTCTGGCTCCGGTCCTACGACGGCGGCCGTCTCGACCAGGCCCGCCTCAAGAACTTGACCAGCCAGCTGATCGGCCGCTTCGCCGGCTCGGCCACGCAGTCCACGCGCGAGTCGTACGCCGAGCAGTCCCTGATCCGGTTCAGCGCGAGCATGGTCATCTCTCCCGACGTGATCGGCGAGATCGCCGTGCTCAAGGGCATCACGGCGGCCTTCGTGATGACGCAGGGCCACCGCCAGCCGATCTACGAGCGTCAGCGCGAGGTCCTCACGACCCTGTCCGACGCCCTCTGGGCGACGGGCGACTCCGAGCTCGACCCCGGCTTCCGTGCCGACTGGGCCGTCGCGGACGACGATGCCGGCAGGAGGCGCGTGGTCGTCGACCAGGTCGCCTCCCTGACCGACCAGAGCGCCGTCAGCTGGCACGACCGCCTCGTCGGGGCGCGATGAGCGGCCCCGTGACCTCCGTCGCCACCCGGCCCGAGCTCCGAGGAGGGACCGTCCCGTGCCCGGCCTGATCAAGCGCGACGACATCGACGAGGTGCGCTCCCGCACGAACATCGCCGACGTCGTCGGCGACCACGTCACGCTCAAGGGCGCCGGCGTCGGCTCGCTGAAGGGCCTCTGCCCGTTCCACGACGAGCGCAGCCCGAGCTTCCACGTCCGCCCCCAGGTCGGTCGGTACCACTGCTTCGGCTGCGGCGAGGACGGCGACGTCTACAGCTTCGTGATGAAGACCGACCACACGACCTTCCAGGAGGCGGTCGAGCGGCTGGCGAGCCGGATCGGGTTCACGCTGCGCTACGAAGACGGCGGCAAGGCGAGCGACCACGGCGGTCGAGCGCGCCTCATCGCCGCGAACGAGGCCGCGCGGGAGTTCTTCGCCCAGCACCTCACCGCCGCGGACGCGGACCCGGCCCGTCGGTTCCTCGGCGAGCGCGGTTTCGACCCTGCGGCGGCCGAGCGCTTCGGCGTGGGGTTCGCGCCCAAGTCGTTCGACGCCCTCCGCTCTCACCTCAAGGGCGCGGGCTTCGCCGACGAGGAGCTGGTCACGGCCGGGCTGCTGAGCCAGGGCGACCGCAGCCCCTACGACCGGTTCCGGGGCCGTCTCGTGTGGCCGATCCGCGACGTCACCGGGTCGACCATCGGCTTCGGGGCCAGGCGCCTCCTCGACGACGACAAGGGCCCGAAGTACCTGAACACCCCCGAGACGCCGATCTACCACAAGTCGCAGGTCCTCTACGGGCTCGACCTCGCCCGTCGCGACATCGCGAAGGGCAAGCAGGTCGTCATCGTCGAGGGCTACACGGACGTCATGGCGTGCCACCTCGCGGGCGTGACGACCGCCGTCGCGACCTGCGGCACCTCCTTCGGCGTCGACCACATCAAGCTGCTGCGGCCGATGCTGGGCGAGAGCGCGGGGCACGACCTCTCGGCGCTCGGCCAGGTCGTCTTCACGTTCGACCCCGACGAGGCCGGCCAGAAGGCCGCGTCGCGGGCCTTCGCCGAGGAGCAGCGGTTCCAGACGCAGACGTTCGTCGCCCTCCCGCCCGAGGGCCTGGACCCTTGCGACCTGCGGCTCGCGAGGGGGGACGACGCCGTCCGGCGCATGATCGACACCCGTCGACCGATGTTCGAGTTCATGATCCAGCGCAGCGTCGTGGGGTTCGACCTCGAGACGGTCGAGGGCCGTGCCAGCGCGGTGCGAGCAGCTGCCCCGGCCGTCGCGTCCATCCGCGACAACTCGATCCGCCTCGGCTACGCGCGCTTCCTCGCGAAGGCGGTCGGAGAGGACACGGAGAGCGTCGTGGAGGTCGTGACGTCCGTGATGCGCCAGGCGCAGGCCGTCGCGGCGGCACCTCGTGCGCTGCCGGCCAACGCCTCCGAGGGGCGCCAGTCCATCACGAGCCTGCCGCCCCTGCCCGAGGAGCCCGCCGGGCCCAGCCTCATGTCGCTGCCCGGCGACCTGACGACCCGCACCGAGCGCGACGCGGTCATGGCCATGCTGCAGCACCCCGACGCCGTGGGCTTCGAGCTGATGAGGCGAGCGGTCCAGGCGCGACTCGAGACCACCTCCCTGGCGGTCGTGCGCGACGCCATCGGCGCGAGCCTCGACAAGTTCGGCGACGCCTCCTGGCTCGACGTCGTGCTCGACCAGACGCCCGCGCCGTTCGACGCCCTGGCGAAGGAGCTGGCGGTCGCGCCGATCCCGGAGCGCCAGGACAGGGAGATCACGACCTACTGCCGCGGCATCGTCGTGTCGATCGTCGAGCGGGACCTGATCAGGGATAAATCGGAGCTGATGGGCCGGTCGTTCCGCACGGACGTCAAGACCGACCCCGACAAGTGGCGCGAGATCCAGGTACAGCTCGCCGCCCTCGAGGTCGAGCGGAGAGCGCTCACCGCCGAGCAGTGAGGGCCGTGCCGCGGCTGCGAGAGCGGCGCCGGTACGTCATCGTGACGTCATCGGACCACGTGGCAAACTTCGTTGCGAGTTTGTAAACGATCGCCTATCGGTTGCAGCCGAGAGCTGACTGTGTGTTACCAATAGCTACCCCCCGTGCACTGTCGCACCCACAGCTGCGGCCTCGGGGTCCCTGCACACAGAGAAAGAGGAAACCGGAATGACATCCGACTCCAGGCTCAACCGCCGCGTCCTCGCCGTCATGGGAGGAGCAGCCGCCACGGCTCTCGTCCTGGCCGGCTGCGCGTCCGGCGGCGACGCGGCCGACGACGCGCTCAACGGCATCAGCGTCGGCACCACCGACGTCATCACCTCCCTCGACCCGGCCGGGTCGTACGACAACGGCTCGTTCGCGGTGCAGAACCAGGTCTTCGGGTTCCTCATGAACTCGCCCTACGGCAGCCCGGACGTCGAGCCCGACCTCGCCGAGTCGGCCGAGTTCACCGACCCCACCACCTACACGGTCACCCTCAAGGACGGGCTGACGTTCGCCAACGGCAACGCACTGACCTCGAGCGACGTCAAGTTCACCTTCGACCGCCAGCTGGCGATCGCGGACGACAACGGCCCCTCGTCGCTGCTCGGCAACCTCGCCAGCACGGAGGCC
This sequence comes from Frigoribacterium sp. CFBP 8766, assembly GCF_014841435.1. Classification (NCBI taxonomy): domain Bacteria; kingdom Bacillati; phylum Actinomycetota; class Actinomycetes; order Micrococcales; family Microbacteriaceae; genus Frigoribacterium; species Frigoribacterium sp. CFBP 8766. The sequence goes on along the minus strand of NZ_JACYTX010000002.1, from coordinate 582,413 downwards.
CCCGACGACAAGACCGTCGTCTTCACGCTGAAGGGCGCCGACCAGACCTGGCCGCAGATCCTGTCGAGCCCCGCCGGCCCCATCGTCGACGAGGACGTCTTCTCCGCGACCAGCCTGACCGCGCCCGACGACATCGTGGAGGGCAACGCCTTCTCCGGGCAGTACACGATCACCGACTACTCCGAGAACGAGTCGATCCAGTACGCGGCCAACGACTCCTACGACGGCGTCCTGGGCGCGGCGAAGACCGATTCGGTCACCGCCACCTACTTCACGGAGGAGACCGACCTCAAGCTCGCCGTGCAGGAGGGCGACGTCGACGTCGCGAACCGCAGCCTGAGCCCGACCGACCTCGCCGACCTGGCGAAGGACGACTCGTTGACCGTGCACAACGGCCCCGGCGGCGAGACCCGCTACATGGTCTTCAACTTCGACACGATGCCCTACGGCGCGACCCAGCCCGACGCCGACGCGGCGAAGGCCCTGGCGGTCCGCCAGGCCGTCGCGAGCGTCGTCGACCGCGAGGCCCTCGCCAAGGAGGTGTACAACGACACGTACACGCCCCTCTACTCGGTCGTCCCCGACGGCCTGACCGGTGCCACGAAGCCGCTCGAGTCGCTGTACGGCGACGGCCAGGGCGGCCCCGACGCGGACGCCGCGACCGCGACGCTGTCGACGGCCGGCGTGGACGTGCCCGTCCAGCTCGACCTGCAGTACAGCCCCGACCACTACGGCGCGTCGAGCGACGAGGAGTACGCCCTCATCAAGACGCAGCTCGAGGCGTCGGGCCTGTTCACCGTGAACCTGCAGTCGACCCTGTGGGACACCTACTCCACCGAGCGCCGCCAGGACGCCTACCCGGTGTACCAGCTCGGCTGGTTCCCCGACTTCTCGGACGCGGACAACTACCTGTCGCCGTTCTTCGTGAAGGACAACTTCGTCGGCAACCACTACGACTCGGCGGCCGTCCAGGCCCTGCTGTCGCAGGAGATCGCCGAGGGTGACGAGACGGCCCGCACCGCGCTCATCGGGGACGTCCAGGACGCCGTCGCGGCCGACCTGCCGACGCTGCCGCTCCTCCAGGGCACGCAGGTCGTCGTCTCGGCCAGCGACGTCCAGGGCGTCGACGACACGCTGGACTCGTCGTTCAAGTTCCGCTACGGAGCGCTCAGCCGCTAGTCGGCAGGACGACCGCCTCACGGCACGACGACGAGGGGTGCTCCGCCCACGGGCGGGGCACCCCTCGCGTCCGCCTCCGTTCCACCCAGAAAGGCACATCGACGTGACAGTGCTCACCGGCGACCAGATCGCCCCCGAGCGGCCCGCCCCGGCGGCCCCCCGACGACGCCGTGCAGGCGGCGGAGGCGGTGGTCTCGGACGCTACCTGGTGGTCAGGGCCGTCCTGATCATCCCCACCGTCTTCATCCTCGTCACGCTGGTGTTCTTCCTGATGCGCGTGGTCGGCAACCCGATCACCGCCTCGGTGGGCGACCGGCTGACGGAGGCGCAGCTCGCCGAGCGGCTCGCCGCGGCCGGCTACGACCGGCCGATCATCGTCCAGTACGTCGAGTACCTCGGCCAGATCGTGCGCCTCGACTTCGGCACGACCGCCACGGACAACCGCCAGATCAGCGACATCATCGTCACGTACGGCGCCGCGACCCTCGAGCTCGTGATCTACGCGCTCATCGTCGCGCTCGTGATCGGCATCCCGCTCGGCATGCTCGCCGCCTACCTCCGCGACCGCTGGCCCGACGCCGTGCTGCGCATCCTCGCGATCTTCGCCTACGCCACGCCCGTCTTCTTCGCGGGCCTGCTGCTCAAGCTCACCTTCTCGGTCTGGCTGGGCTGGCTCCCGCTGAGCGGACGCGCCGACACCCGGATCGCCATCGCCCTCGGCCGGATCGAGAACCCGACGGGCATCTACATCCTCGACGCGCTGCGGCTCGGCAACTCGACGATCACGCTGAACGTCCTCAGCCACGCGGTGCTGCCCGCCCTCACGCTGGGCCTGCTGACGGCGGGCATCTTCCTCCGCCTGGTGCGGACGAACGTCATCGGCACGCTCGGCTCCGAGTACGTGGACGCGGCACGCTCGCGTGGCGTCTCCGAGCTCCGCCTCGTGCGGAAGCACGCGCTCAAGCCGGCGCTGATCCCGATCATCACCGTGATGGGCCTGCAGATCGCGATGCTGCTCGGCGGCTCGGTGCTCACCGAGACGACCTTCGGCTGGCGCGGCCTCGGCTTCCAGCTGCAGCAGTACCTCTCGGCGCGCGACTTCGTCGCCGTGCAGGGCATCGTCGCCGTGCTCGCCGTCATCGTCGCCGTCACGAACTTCCTGGTCGACGTCATCGCGGCCCTCATCGACCCGAGAGTGAGGTACTGACCGTGTCGACCACCACCTCCGGCGTCCTGTCCGACCGGCACGAGCCCCTCTGGAAGCGCCTCCCGATCGTCGCCCACGTGCGCCGCTCGGTCGGCCTGCAGCGCGGCATGCTCGTCGCCGGGATCGTCATCTGCGTCGCGTTCATCGTGCTCGCCGTCTTCGCCCCGCTCATCGCGCCCTACGGCTACGGCCAGCTCAGCGACGACGCGGGCACGTTCGCCCGCCAGGCCGCGCCCTCGGCCCAGCACCTCTGGGGCACCACGGTCGGCGGGTACGACGTCTTCAGCCGCGTGGTCTGGGGCACCCGGACCGCGATCTCCGTCGTCGTCGTCGCGGTCGTGCTCTCGATCGTCCTCGGTGTCGTCCTCGGCCTCGTCTCCGGCTACCTCGGCGGCTGGGTCGACCGCGTCCTCGTCGTCGTGGCCGACGCCGTCTACGCGTTCCCGTCGCTGCTGCTCGCGATCGTCGTCTCGATCGTCATCAGCGGCGGCCAGTCGAGCCTCTGGGGCGGCATCCTCTCGGCGGGCATCTCGATCACCGTCGTGTTCGTGCCCCAGTACTTCCGGGTCGTCCGCGCCGAGGCCGTCCGGCTCAAGTCCGAGGCCTTCGTCGAGTCCGCCAAGGTCGTCGGCAGCAGCACGCCGCGCATCATGTTCAAGCACGTGCTCCGCAACGCGACCCGCAGCCTGCCGCTCATCCTGACGCTCAACGCGTCGGAGGCGATCCTCACCCTGGCCGCGCTCGGCTTCCTGGGCTTCGGCATCGGCCCGACGTCGGCCGCCGAGTGGGGCTACGACCTGAACCGCGCGCTCAGCGACACGGCGAGCGGCATCTGGTGGACGGGCGTGTTCCCCGGCGCGGCCATCGTCCTGATGGTGCTCGGCATCACCCTCGTGGGCGAGAGCCTGAACGACCTGGCCGACCCGCGCCTCCGGACGCGCCGCCGTGCCGGTCGCGGCAAGAAGACCGGACGCCGCGGCGCCGGCAGCACGACGACCACGACGACCGCAGCCCCGGTCGAGCCGCAGGAGGCGACAGCATGACCGCAGGACCGCTCGACCAGGGCGCACAGGCCGCCCCGCCCGTCCGCCACGCCGCCCACGACGTCGCCCGCGACGAGCGCGACGTGGCCGTCGGCATCACCGACCTCCGCGTGACGTTCGCGACCGACGGCGGCGACGTCGCGGCGGTCCGCGGCGTCACCCTCGACGTGCGCGCGGGCGAGGTGCTCGCCATCGTCGGCGAGTCCGGCAGCGGCAAGTCCGTGACGGCCAAGACGATCCTGCGGCTCCTGCCCGAGACGGCGGTCGCCTCCGGTGCCGTCGTGCTCTCGGGGAAGAACGTGCTCGAGATCGGCCGCGGCGCCGTGCGCGAGATGCGCGGCACCGAGGTCGCGATGGTCTTCCAGGAGCCGTCGACCGCCCTCAACCCCGTCTACACGGTGGGCTGGCAGATCGCCGAGGGCATCCGTGCCCACGGCAAGGTCGGCCGCAAGGAGGCGCGAGCGAGAGCCGTCGACATCCTGCGGAAGGTGGGCATCCCCGACCCCGAGACCCGTGTCGACTACTACCCGCACCAGTTCTCGGGCGGCCAGAAGCAGCGCGTGGTCATCGCCATGGCCCTCGTGCTGAACCCGTCGGTCATCGTCGCCGACGAGCCGACCACCGCACTCGACGTGACGGTGCAGGCCGAGATCCTCGACCTGCTGCGCCGCTGTCGCGACGAGTTCGGCACGGCCATCGTGCTGATCACCCACAACATGGGCGTGGTGGCCGACCTGGCCGACCGGGTGGCCGTGATGTACCAAGGCGAGGTCGTCGAGCAGGCGACCTCGGAGGCGCTGTTCGCGTCGCCGCAGGACGACTACACGAAGCGCCTCCTCGGCAGCGTCCCCGTGCTCGAGCCGCGCGGCGCGCAGGTGCAGGCCGGCGAGGCCGACCGCGACGTCGTCGTGCGCGCCACGGGCCTCGAGATCGAGTACCCGGGCCGTCTCGGCCGCGGCGGGTTCCGTGCCGTCAAGGGCGTCGACTTCTCGATCGCCAAGGGCGAGGTGCTCGGCCTCGTCGGCGAGAGCGGCTCGGGCAAGACCACGATCGGCCGTGCCATCGCCGGCCTGACCAAGGTGACCGGCGGCTCCCTCGAGGTGCTCGGCGTCGAGATGAACGGCGTGCACGAGCGCGAGTTCAAGCCGCTGCGGGCCGACATCGGGTTCGTCTTCCAGGACCCGGCGTCGAGCTTCAACCCGCTCCTGACCATCGCCGAGTGCGTGGCCGAGCCCCTGATCGTGCACGGCCGTGCCGGCGACGCGCGCGCCGCGCGTCCGCGCGTCGACGAGCTGATGGAGGCGGTGCAGCTGCCCAAGGCCTTCGGGGACCGCTACCCGCACGAGCTCAGCGGCGGCCAGCGGCAGCGGGCCAGCCTCGCCCGGTCCCTGGCCCTCGAGCCGAGCCTCCTCATCGCCGACGAGCCCACGAGCGCCCTCGACGTGTCGGTGCAGGCACGCGTGCTCGAGCTCTTCCGCGAGCTGCAGGCCGACCTCGGCTTCGCGGCGCTCTTCATCAGCCACGACCTCGCGGTCGTGAACATGCTCGCTGACCGCATCGGCGTCCTCTACCACGGCGACCTCGTCGAGAGCGGGCCGAACGACCAGGTGCTCGGCGCCCCCGAGCACCCGTACACCCAGCGGCTGCTCGCCTCCCTGCCGGTGCCCGACCCGGCCGAGCAGGCGGCGCGTCGTCGCCGTCTCGCCGAGCTCGACGCCCGCGCGGCGTCGGGCGAGGTAGCGTGACGCGGGTGAGCCCCGAACTCGACCTGGACCGCCCCGTCACGACCGACGACCTCTCGCTGACCTACCCGGCCCGTGCGGGCCACCCGGCGCTGCGGGCGGTCGACGGGGTCACCCTCGACATCCGGGTCGGCGAGATCGTCGCCGTGCTGGGCGAGAGCGGCTCCGGCAAGTCGACCCTCGCGCTGGCCGTCGCCGGCCTCGTCGGCAAGGGCCGCCCGCCGGAGGGCCGTCCGCAGATCAGCGGGGGAGCGGCGAGCGTCTTCGGCCTCGAGCTGACCCGGGCGAGCGCTCGACGTCGCGGCCGGCTGTCGTCGGTCGTCGGCTACCTCGCGCAGGACGACGGCGAGGCCCTGAGCCCCGACCTGACCGTGGGCGAGGCCATCGCCGAGCCGATCTACCTGCGTGACCGGCACTTCGACCGTCGCGAGGCGGGGCGTCTCGTGACGGCGCTGGTCGACGCGGTGCACCTCCCGCTCGGGACGATGCTCAAGCAGACCTGGGAGCTCAGCTCGGGCCAGCGGCAGCGCGTGGCCCTGGCGCGGTCCCTCGTGCTCGAGCCGCGCCTCCTGGTGGCCGACGAGCCGGCGCGCGGCGTCGACGTGCTCGTGCGGCAGGCCGTGCTCGACGTGATCAAGAACCTGCACGCCGACCGCCAGTTCTCGGCGATGGTCGTCACGTCGAGCGTGTCCGAGGCGCGGGCGATCACCGACCGCGTCGCCGTCATGCGCGGCGGCCGCCTCGTCGGCCTCGGTCAGATCGACACGGTCCTCCGCGACGGGGTCGACCCCTACGTCAAGGTGCTGTCGACCACGACGCCGATCGACGTCATCAGGCCCGAAGAGCGAGAGCGCGGCGACCGACGGCGCGACGAGCGACGACCGTGACCACGGGAGGCGCGCGCGGCCACCGAGCAGCGGCCACCGCGGCCGTCGACCTGCCTCCCGAGCGCCGCCCTCGTCCCGGTGCCGTGAGCATCGGCCCGCGCGGCTCGGCGGTCTTCGAGGACGCCGTGCACGAGGCGGGCGGCGAGCTCGTCCCGCTCGGCCCCGACACCCGCGGCCTCATCTGGCTCTCGTACCGCGACGTCGCCGGCCTCGAGGCTGCCCTCGCGGAGCACCCGGGCATCGAGTGGGTGCAACTGCCCTGGGCCGGGGTGGACGCGTTCTCCGGGGTGCTCGAGGCACATCGCGACCGGGCGCTGCCGCTCTGGACGAGCGCGAAGGGCGCCTACGCCGAGCCGGTCGCCGAGCACGCGCTCGTGCTGCTCCTGTCGCTGTTGCGCGTCGTGCCCTCGCGGGTGCTGGCGTCGACGTGGCAGACCGAGCAGCGGGGGATCTCGCTCTACGGCCGGCACGTCGTGATCGTCGGTGCCGGGGGCATCGCGCGCGAGCTGGTGCGCCTGCTGGCGCCCTTCGAGGTGCGGGTGACGATCGTGCGCCGCACGGCGGACCCGGTCGAGGGCGTCGCGCGGACCGTGGGGGTCGACCTGCTCGACGAGGTGCTGCCCACCGCCGACGTCGTCGTGGTGGCGGCAGCCGCGACCCCGGGCACGGCCCGGCTCTTCGACGCTCGCCGGCTGGCCCGCCTCCCGTCCCGTGCCGTGTTCGTCAACGTCGCCCGGGGGAGCCTCGTCGACACCGACGCCCTCGTCGCCGCCGTCCGCGCCGACCGGCTCTGGGGCGTCGGCCTCGACGTCACCGACCCGGAGCCGCTGCCGGACGGCCACCCGCTCTGGCACGACCCTCGGGTCGTCGTCACGCCGCACCAGGCGGACACGCCGGAGATGACCGCGCCCCTGCTCGCCGGTCGCATCCGCCACAACGTCCGGGCCCTGGCGGGCGAGGGGCACTTCGTCGGCGTCGTCGACCCGGTCGTCGGATACTGAGCCGGCGGGCCGGCCGGGCCGCTCGGGCCCGACCGTCGAGGAGGCGCGCGACGCGCCCGGCGGTCACCGCGTGTTCAGAGACGGCCGCGACATGCGCTAGTGTTGTGTCCGCTGTCAGGGACTCCGGTCCAGGTCAGCTGCCATTCCTCGATAGCTCAATTGGCAGAGCAGCCGGCTGTTAACCGGCAGGTTGTTGGTTCGAGTCCAACTCGGGGAGCGAAGGCCCAGCGGCTCCACCCGCTGGGCCTTTTCTCTTGTGCGGATGCTCGGTCAGCGTGGGTGCTCGGTCAGTCGTCGAGGTGGTCGACGCCCGGCAGCCAGGTCTGGCCCGGCACGCCCCAGCCCGACTTCTTGACGCTCTTGGCCGCGGCCTTGTGCAGGGGGTGCTCCAGGCGGTCGGCGTAGAGCACGCCGTCCAGGTGGTCGTACTCGTGCTGGAAGATGCGGGCGAGCCAGCCGTGCGCCTCGATCTCGTACTCGTCGCCGTCGAGGTCCGTCGCGCGGAGCAGCACGCTCTCGGCCCGGCGCAGCGGGAACCGCTCGCCCGGGATCGAGAGGCACCCCTCCGACTCGTCGTCGTCGTCGAGGGGCTCGATGCCGAGCGGGCTCTGCCAGAGCGTCGGGTTGATCGCGACGCCGCGCCAGGGCTCGCCGTCGTCGTCCACCCACGAGTACACGAAGAGACGGAGTCCGACCCCGACCTGCGGGCCCGCGAGGCCCACTCCGGGTGCGGCGTCCATCGTCTCGAACATGTCGGCGACGAGCGTGCGCAGGTCGTCGTCGACGACCTCCACCTCGGCGGCTCGGGCGTGGAGGACGGGTTCTCCCGTGATGGTGATGGGTCGTACGGCCATTCGCCCAGACTATCCAGCGCGCTGCCGCTACCGTGTCACCGTGAGCGCTGACCTCGGGGACCTGACCGCCCAGGTGTCGTTGACCCCCTACCAGGCGCTGGGCATCCCCATCGCCCTCGTCGGCGCGGTCTTCCTCTCGATCGGCGCGCAGCTGCAGAGCCGCGGTGTCGAGAAGGTCGAGCGGCGCCTCGGGGCGGCGCAGAGCGGCATGAGCGTGCGCCAGGTGGTCGCGCTGGTCGGCAGGCCGTCCTGGGTGGCCGGCACGCTCCTCCTGGGCCTGGCCGTGGTCTTCCAGCTGACCAGCCTGAACATCGCACCTCTGCTCGTCGTCCAGCCGCTCGGCGCCGTGGCCCTCGTGGTCACCGCCGTCGTCAACGCCCGCGTGACCAAGCAGCGGCTGAGCGCGAAGGTGAAGCGATCGATCGCGCTCTGCGTGGGCGGCATCGGGCTCTTCGCGACCGTCGCCGCGTTCGCCGCGACCGAGTCGCCGATCACCACCCGACAGCTGGTCACCGTGCTCGTCCTGCTGCTGGTCGTGGGGGCCGTGCTGGCCGCCGCCTTCGTCGTGCTGCGCCACCGACGCAACGTCCTGTTCTACGTGATCGGCGCTGGGGTCCTCTACGGCTTCGTCGCGACCCTCGCCAAGGTCGTGCTGAACCGGATCACGTCGGGCACCTTCGACTGGCTCGAGGTCGTCTGCATCGTCATGCTCGTCGCGGCCGCGGTGCTCGGCGGCTACTTCGTCCAGAACGCGTACTCGTCGGGGTCTCCGGACCTCGTCATCGCGGGCCTGACCGTCGTCGACCCGATCATCGCCGTCACCATCGGCATCGTCGTGCTCGGCGAGGCCGCGACGGCACCGCCGATCGCCGCCGTGCTCTTCCTTTTGGCGGGGGCCGTCGCCGTGGCCGGCGTCTTCCAGCTCGCCAAGCACCACCCGCAGAAGAAGAGGGTCAGCTGAGCTACCGTGGTCGACGCGGGTCGCCGGGCGTCCGGTTCTCCGATCCGCCGTCCCGCCTCCTCCTGCACCCGGGCCCGACCATCCCTCACGACAAGGACTGACCACGTGACCGACGCCCACGGACCGACCGATCCGAGCGACACCGCAGCCTGGGCCGACGCGCCGAGGCTGACCGTCCTGATCGCCGCCGACACGTTCCCGCCCGACGTCAACGGCGCCGCGAACTTCGCGGAGCGGCTCGCCGTCGGCATGGCGGCCCGCGGCCACGACGTGCACGTGCTGGCCCCCGCCGCCAGCCGCAAGCACGGCACGTTCCTCGAGCAGCACGCCGGCGTGACGCTGACGGTGCACCGGCTCTACTCGACGAGGTGGCCCCTGCACGACTGGCTGCGCTTCGCGACGCCGTGGCGCGCCGAGGCCAATGCCGAGCACGTCATCCGTCAGATCCAGCCCGACGTCGTCCACATCCAGTCGCACATCGTGATCGGCCGCGCGGTCGTCCGGGTCGCGAACCGCCTCGGCATCCGGGCCGTGGCGACCAACCACTTCATGCCCGAGAACCTGCTCGAGCACACGGGGCTGCCGCACGCGCTGCGGGCCACCGCGGTGAAGATGGCCTGGGCCGACGCGAGCCGCACATACCACCGCGTCGAGTCGATGACGACGCCGACCGACAAGGCGGCCCGGTTCCTCGAGAAGGCCATCGACGTCGAGGGCGTGCTCGCGGTCTCGTGCGGCATCGAGGCGTCGAACTACACGGCCCGCGACGACCGGCCCGAGGGCAACCGCATCGTCTTCGTCGGACGCGTCACCGCCGAGAAGCAGATCGACGTGCTGCTGCGCGCCATGACGCTGATCGACCCGGCGCTCGAGAGCACTCTCACGATCGTCGGCGGGGGCGACCTCATGCGTCACCTGCAGCAGCTCAGCGTCGACCTCGGCCTCGCCGGGCGCGTCACGTTCGCCGGCTACCTCTCCGACGCCGAGCTGCGCCGCACCCTCACCGACGCCACCGTGTTCGCGATGCCGTCGATCGCCGAGCTGCAGAGCATCGCGAGCCTCGAGGCGATGGCGTCCGGCCTGCCGATCGTAGTCGCGGACGCGATGGCCCTGCCGCACCTGGTCGACGACGGCGGCAACGGCTGGTTGTTCCGCCCCGGCGACAGCGCCGACCTGGCCGACAAGCTGACGCGGGTGCTCACGGCCCCCGACGACGAGTACCTCGCGATGCGGCGAGCCAGCCTCCGGATGATCGAGGGGCACGACATCGAGCGCACGCTCAACGTCTTCGAGGGCCTGTATCGTGGGCAGCCGGTGGCTCCCACCACCGACGTCGTCTCGTCTTGACCACACCCGCGGGTGCCGGTCGGGTCGGCGACACGGGGCGGTAGCTCAGCCGGTTAGAGCAGTCGACTCATAATCGATCGGTCACGGGTTCAAGTCCCGTCCGCCCTACTGCCGTGCCGGTGCCGGTGCCGGTGCGGGAGCCGCGCCTCCCAGCCGTCCCGCTCGACCTTCTGGCAGCATGGCCGGATGTTCTTCAGCAAGAGTGCCGGCCCGGACGACGGGGACGACTCGCTCGCGTCCGTCGGCACCGAGCCGCGGATGGGCGTCGGGGCGCAGGTCTACGTTCTCGACTCCGACGAGGACCCGACGTCGCCGTGGCCCTGGGGCCCGACCGGCGTCGTCATGCGGGCCGGGGGCTCGGCGTGGCAGGGCGTGTCGGCCATCGGCGGCTCGGCCCGGACGTGGTGGGTCGAGTTCGACTCGCCGCAGCTCGACCGTGACGGTGACGGCCCGGTGCAGAGCGCCCAGGTCGCCGAGCGCTTCCTGCGCCTCGCGCCCCCCATCGCGCCCCGCTGACACGTCCGGGAATAGACCCGCCCGACACGTCGTTCACCCAACTACATGCAGACGCATGCACTATATCTGAGGTGAGACCATGCAGTTCGGAGTCTTCTCCGTCGGCGACATCACGGCCGACCCGACCACCGGCCGGGTGCCGACCGAGCACGAGCGCATCAAGGCGATGGTGACCATCGCCCAGAAGGTCGAGGAGGTGGGCCTCGACGTCTTCGCCGCCGGCGAGCACCACAACCCGCCCTTCGTGAACTCGAGCACGACCACCCTGCTCGCCACCATCGCGGCGACGACCGAGCGAATCCAGCTCAGCACGGCGACGACGCTCATCACGACGAACGACCCGGTCAAGATCGCCGAGGACTTCGCGATGCTGCAGCACCTCGCCGACGGTCGCGTCGACCTGACGCTCGGCCGCGGCAACACGGGCCCGGTCTACCCGTGGTTCGGCAAGGACATCCGCCAGGGCATCAACCTGGCCATCGAGAACTACGCCCTGCTGCGCCGCCTCTGGACCGAGGACGTCGTCGACTGGAAGGGCCACTTCCGCACGCCGCTGCAGGGCTTCACCGCGACGCCCCGTCCGCTCGACGGCGTCGCCCCGTTCGTCTGGCACGGCTCGATCCGCAGCCCGGAGATCGCCGAGCAGGCCGCCTACTACGGCGACGGCTTCTTCGCCAACCACATCTTCTGGCCGGCCTCGCACACGAAGCAGATGGTCGAGCTCTACCGCAGCCGCTTCGAGCACCACGGCCACGGCCGCGCCGACCAGGCGATCGTCGGGCTCGGCGGGCAGGTCTTCATGGCCAAGAACTCGCAGGACGCGAAGCGAGCCTTCCGCCCGTACTTCGACGAGGCCCCCGTCTACGGCCACGGCCCGAGCATGGAGGACTTCACGAGCCAGACTCCGCTCACCGTCGGCAGCCCGCAGGAGGTCATCGACCGCACGCTCGGCTTCCGCGAGTACGTCGGCGACTACCAGCGTCAGCTGTTCCTCATCGACCACGCGGGCCTGCCCCTGCAGACGGTCCTCGAGCAGCTCGACATCCTCGGCGAGGAGGTCGTGCCCGTGCTCCGCCGCGAGTTCGCGTCCCGTCGTGCCGCGGGCGTCCCCGACGCGCCGACGCACGCCTCCCTCGTGGCCGCCGCCTCCTCCGCCGCGACCTCGTCCGTCACGTCCTCGGTCACGGCCGACGCCGCGTCCGTCCCGAGCCTGTAGGAGGCGCCCCGTGAGCACCAGGATGATCGTCGTCCTCTCGGCAGGGCTCGGCCAGCCCTCCTCCACCCGGCTCCTCGCCGACCGTCTCGCCGAGGCGAGCGCCCGGGCCCTGCTCGACCAGGGCTCGCCCGCCGAGTTCCGGGTCGTCGAGCTCCGTGACCACGCCCGCGACGTCGTCGACGCGATGCTGACGGGGTTCCCGTCCGAGGCGCTGGCCGACGTGCTGGCGGCCGTCGGCGCCGCGGACGGGGTCGTCGCCGTCACGCCGGTGTTCACGGGCTCCTACAGCGGCCTCTTCAAGTCGTTCTTCGACGTGCTCGACAACACGGCCCTGACCGGCACGCCCGTGCTGATCGGCGCGACGGCGGGCACGGCCCGGCACTCGCTCGTCCTCGACCACGAGCTGCGCCCGCTCTTCTCCTATCTGCGCGCCGTCGTCGTGCCCACCGGCGTCTTCGCCGCGGCGGAGGACTGGGGCGCCGGCGACTCGACGACCACGGGCCTGCCCGAGCGTGTGACGCGCGCGGCGGACGAGTTCGCCGCGCTGGTCTCCCTGCGGCACACCGAGCGCCGCGACCCGTTCGCCGACGTGGTCTCGTTCGAGGAGCAGCTGGGCCGCCTCGGCGTCCCGGACGACATCTGACCCGCGCACCGGGCCGAGCAGCCCCGGACCTCGCCGTGCCGCAGGGCGCGCGGCCCCGGACGGGTCGATGATGGTCACGCCCGGCGCGGCGACCCGCGCGCACCCCGAGGAGGACGCATGACCGACACCCGCAGCCCCGCCGACGAGCTCGCCCGGTTCCACGAGGCCAGGCGCGCCCGTGCCGTCAGCCCCCGCGGCCCCCTGGCGCTCGTCAACACGCAGTGGGTCGACTCGCCCCAGCCCGTCTGGGGCGTCGCGGGCACCTGGGCCCCGGCGCCCGACGGCCTCGCGGGGCTCCTCGTCACCGCGACGGCCGCCGACGGCGTGCAGGTGGACGGCGAGGTCGTGGACGGCACCGTGCTCGTCGCGGGGGACGACGCGGTGACGCCGAGCGCCGTGCGGTTCTCCGACACGCTCTCCGGGACCGTCATCGCCAACGACGACCGCTCGAGCTGGGGGCTGCGCGTCTGGGACGCGGAGTCCGAGGGCATCCGCCGGTTCGGGTCGATCGACTCGTTCGAGCACGACCCTGCCTGGGTGGTGACGGCCGACTTCGTCCCCACCGAGGACGGCACGCAGGTCGACATCCGGCACCAGGCGGACCTCGACCTCAGCCGCCCGAAGCCCCTGCCAGGACTCATCCGGTTCTCGCTCGACGGCGTCGAGCACGAGCTCGCCGCGTTCCCCAGCGGCTCCGGCGACCGACTGCAGCTCGTCTTCGGCGACGCGACGAACGGCGAGAGCACCTACTCGGTCGGCCGCTTCCTCTTCCCGACCCCCGGCGACGACGGCACGATCGTGCTCGACTTCAACCAGGCCGTGCTGCCGCCCTGCGCGTTCTCGTACGCCTTCAACTGCCCGATCCCGCCCCCGCAGAACCGTCTGGCCGTGCCGATCGAGGCCGGCGAGAAGAACGTGCTCGACCGCGACGGCGCACTGCTGCACTGACGGCGGGGCCGGGCCCGGGGGAGCGGCGAGGCTCTGGGACCGTGGGCGCGTCGTCTCGCCCGGGGATGGGATGATCGACGGATGTTCGTGCTCGCCCGTCGCCTCGCCGACGGCGACGTCGAGCTGACGACGTGGCGCCGTCCCGCCCCCGACCAGGCCCTGGCCCCGGCCGACGTCGAGGTCGTCGGCGACGCCGACCTGGTCGAGGCCGTCCGGAGGCGCGAGTCGGGCCCCGAGGGCACGGCGGGGCCCCGCTGGGTCTGGGACGACACCCCGCGGTGGTACCCGCGCCTCCTCGAGGCGGGCGTCCGCGTGGCGCGCTGCGTCGACCTGCGGCTCTGCCATGCCCTGCTGCGGTCGGCCGTCGCGACGGCGGGGTCCGAGCTGCACGGGGCGCCCCGCGGCCCGTGGGACGTCCCGCAGGGCGTGGACGGCCCCCGCGACGGGCTCTTCGACGTGCTGCCCGAGTCGCTGCCCGACCCGGCGGGTGAGTTCCTCCGCCAGCGGGCGGCGATCGAGACGAGCGCCGAGCGGGCACGACTCGAGCTGCTGACGACCGCCGAGTCGACGGGCGCGCTGATCGCCGTCGAGATGCGGCACGACGGCGTGCCGTGGTCGGCCCGCGTGCACGACCGCGTCCTCAGAGAGGCCCTCGGGCCACGGCCGGCCGCGGGGGAACGACCGGCGCTGATGCGCACCGACCTCGACGAGGTGCGCAGCCGGCTCGACGCCCCCGACCTCAACCCCGACTCGCCCGCCGAGCTGGTGCGCGCGCTCAACTCGGCCGGCGTCCACGTCGCCTCGACGACCAAGTGGGAGCTCGAGCGTCACGACCACCCCGCCGTCGAGCCCTTGCTGCGGTACAAGAAGCGGCAGCGGCTGCTCGTCGCCAACGGCTGGGCCTGGCTCGACGCCTGGGTGCGTGACGGGCGCTTCCGGCCCGACTACGTGCCGGCCGGCAGCGTCACCGGTCGCTGGGCCACGAGCGGGGGAGGCGCCCTGCAGCTGCCGAGGGCCGTCCGGGCGGCCGTCGTGGCCGACCCGGGCTGGAAGCTCGTCGTCGCCGACGCCTCGCAGCTCGAGCCGCGCATCCTCACCGGCCTCTCCGGCGACCGCGCGATGGCGGCGGCGGGTCAGGGCGACCTCTACGAGGGCATCGTCGCGAGCGGCGCGGTGGCGAGCCGGGCCGAGGCCAAGGTCGCGATGCTCGGGGCGATGTACGGCGCGACCCAGGGCGAGAGCGGGCGGCTCGTGCCCCGGCTGGCGCGACGTTTCCCGCAGGCGATGGCCCTCGTCGAGACCGCCGCGCGCACCGGCGAGCAGGGCGGCGTGGTCCGCACCCTCCTCGGCCGCACTTCCCCGTCGCCTGCGGACGCCGCCGCGGACGAGCTGCCGCCCGAGATGCCCCGCGCCGAGGTCGGGCGCGACGCCCGGTCGTGGGGACGGTTCACCCGCAACTTCGTCGTGCAGGGCACGGCAGCCGAGTGGGCGCTCTGCTGGTTGGGCGCCTTCCGGCAGGCGCTGCACGACCGCTTCGGCGACCGCGGCGACGAGGCCCCGCACCTCACGTTCTTCCTGCACGACGAGGTCGTCGTGCACGCGCCGGCCGACACCGCCGACGAGGTCGCGGTCCTCGTCGTCGAGGCGGCCGCGGCCGCGGGCCGGATGCTGTTCGGCGACGCCCCGGTGCGGTTCCCGCTCACCGTGGCCGTCGTCGACGACTACTCGCAGGCCAAGTAGGAGGCGCCTGCGGGTCCGAGGGCGCGCCCGCCGCCTCCTCGTCGCGTGTCATGGGCTGCCCGGCGGGGCAGGCCGGGCCGATTGCCAGCCGTTGCACGGTTGTGACGTGCAGGGAGCACGTGTCATGATCGACCCAGCGGACCGAGGTCCGCACACAACCGAACACGCACGAGAGCACGCACACGGTCCACGTGTCCACAGGTCGATGGGGAAGTCGCACCTAACGGATGGAGGAATCGTGGCTGCTGCAACGGCTAGGGGAGTGCTCTTCGTGCACTCGTCCCCTCGTGCACTGTGCCCGCATGTCGAGTGGGCGGTCGGTCGTGCCCTCGGGCACGCCGTGAACTTCGCCTGGGTGGCGCAGCCGGTCCTGTCCGGCGCCCAGCGGACAGAGTTCTCCTGGCAGGGCGACGAGGGCGCCGGCGCGCGCATCGCCTCGGCGCTGCGAGGCTGGGAGCACCTCCGGTACGAGGTGACGGAGGATCCCGGCGTCGAGAACGACGGCGGGCGCTGGATGCACACGCCCGACCTCGGGGTGTTCTTCGCGCAGACCGACACGGCGGGCAACACCGTCGTGCCCGAGGACCGGATCCGCTACGCCATGGACATCGCCGGGTCGAACGCGCTCGAGCTGCACCGCGAGCTGCGGCTCGCCCTCGGCCAGGCCTGGGACGACGAGCTCGAGCCGTTCCGCTACAGCGGCGAGGGCAACCCCGTCGTCTGGCTGCACAAGGTCGGCTGACACCGGCAGCTGGCGTCGGTGGCTGACCTCGGTCGTCGACGTCGCTCGGCGGACCTCCACGCACCCGCACGACGCGACGAAGGCCGGTGGCCCCGAGGGGACACCGGCCTTCGTCGTGCCCGGCGCGGAGGCGCGGGCAGGGTGCGTCAGACCGAGCGGAACGCGACGACCGCGTTGTGCCCGCCGAAGCCGAACGAGTTGCTGACCGCGACGATCTCGCCGTCGGGCAGCCGACGCGGCTCGCCGACCACGACGTCGAGGTCGATCTCGTCGTCCATCTGCGTGACGTTGATCGTCGGGGGAGCGAGGCGCTCGTGCAGCGCCTTGACCGTGAACAGCGCCTCGATGGCTCCCGCACCGCCGAGCAGGTGCCCGGTCGAGGCCTTGGTCGCCGAGACGATCAGCTTCGAGGTGTGGTTGCCGAAGACCCGCTTGATCGCGTGGTACTCGGCGATGTCGCCGACGGGCGTGCTGGTCGCGTGCGCGTTGACGTGCACGACCTGGTCACGCTCGACGCCGGCGTTCTCGAGCGTCGCGATGACCGCGCGGGCCGCGCCGGTGCCCTCGGGGTCGGGGGCGGTGATGTGGTACGAGTCGCTCGTGACCGCTCCGCCGATCAGCTCGGCGTAGATGCGGGCGCCGCGGGCGAGCGCGTGTTCCTCGGTCTCGAGGACGAGCGCCGCGCCTCCTTCACCGAGGACGAAGCCGTCCCGGGTGACGTCGTACGGGCGGGAGGCGGTGGCCGGGTCGTCGTTCCGCTTCGAGAGCGCCTGCATGGCCGCGAACGAGGCGAGGGGCATCGGGTGGATGGCCGCCTCGGAGCCGCCGGCGACGGCGATGTCGGCGAGGCCCGACTGGAGGTGGTCGTAGGCCATGGCGATCGACTCGGTGCTGGAGGCGCAGGCCGAGACGACCGTGCGGGCGCCGGCGCGCGCGCCGAGGCTCATCGAGATCGCGGCGGCGGGGCCGTTGGGCATCAGCATCGGCACGGTCATCGGCAGGACCCGACGCGGGCCCTTCTCGCGGAGGGTGTCCCACGCGTCGAGCAGGGTCCACACGCCGCCGATGCCGGTGGCCCAGTCGACGATGAAGCGCTCGGGGACGACCTCGGGCGAGCCGGCGTCGGCCCAGGCCTCGCGCGCGGCGGTGAGGGCGAACTGGCTGGACGGGTCGAGGCGCTTGGTCTCGCGGCGGTCGAGCACGTCGGCCGACGGCACCTTCGCCTGGCCGGCGATGGTGACGGGCAGCTCGTACTTGGCGACCCACTCCTGCTCGAGGGTCGTGATGCCGGACTCGCCCGCGAGGAGCGCGTTCCAGCTGTCGACGGCGGTGCCGCCGAGGGGGGAGGTGCCACCGAGGCCGGTGACGACGATCTTCTTGGTCATGACGATTCTCCTGGAGAGACGGTGCGTCCCTCGGCAGGCGCGGAGCCCACGAGGGGGGACGGAGAGGCCCGGTCGCCCCGAGGGGAGACCGGGCCGTCGACGTCTAGTCCTGTGCCTTGGTGATGAAGGTGACGGCGTCGCCGACGGTCTTGAGGTTCTTGACCTCTTCGTCGGGGATCTTCACGTCGAACTTCTCCTCGGCGTTGACCACGATGGTCATCATCGAGATGGAGTCGATGTCCAGGTCGTCGGTGAACGACTTGTCCATCTCGACGGTGTCGGTCGCGATGCCCGTCTCGTCGTTGACGAGCTCGGCCAGGCCGGCGAGGACTTCTTCGGTGGACAGTGCCATGGTGTGTTCTCCTTGAGGGGGTGTCGTGGTGACCGGGGTAAAGCCTATACAGGGCGGCGGCGGCGAGCCGTCGCGGCGCGCTACGGGAGGACGACCACCTGGGCGCCGAACACGAGCCCCGCACCGAAGCCGATCTGCAGCGACAGGCCGCCACTGAGCTCGGGGTGCTCCTCGAGGAGGCGGTGGGTCGCGAGCGGGATGCTGGCGGCGGACGTGTTGCCGGTGGTCGCGATGTCGCGGGCGATGACGACCGTGTCCGGCAGGCCGAGCTGCTTGGCGAACTCGTCGACGATGCGCATGTTGGCCTGGTGCGGCACGAACGCGGCGAGCTGCTCGCTCGTGACGCCGGCCTGCTCGAGGGCCTGCTTCGCGACCTTGACCATCTCCCACACGGCCCAGCGGAAGACGGTCTGGCCCTCCTGGCGGAGGGTCGGCCAGGCGACCTCGCCGGCCCCGGCGCGGTACTCCTGCATCGTGTTCGTCATGCGGATGGCGTCCCACTTCGAGCCGTCGCTGCCCCACACGGTGGGGGCGATGCCGGGGGTGTCGCTCGCGCCGACGACCGCCGCGCCCGCCCCGTCGCCGAGGAGGAACGAGATGGTGCGGTCGGTCGGGTCGATGAAGTCGCTGAGCTTCTCGGCCCCGACGACGAGCACGTACTCGGCGAGGCCGGACTTCACGAAGGAGTCGGCCTGCGCGATGCCGTAGGCGTAGCCGGCGCAGGCGGCCGACATGTCGTAGGCGGCGGCCGGGTTCGCGCCGATCTTCTCGGCGAGCAGCGAGGCGACCGAGGGGGTCGCGACGCCGCCGCTGATGGTGGAGACGAGCACGACGCCGATCTGGTCGGGACGGATGCCGGCCTTGGCGATCGCCTCGTTCGCGGCGGCCTCGGCGAGGTCGACGACGTGCACCTCGGACGACGCCCGCACGCGCGTCACGACGCCGGTGCGCTGCTGGATCCACTCGTCGCTGGAGTCGATCGGCTCGACGATGTCGGCGTTCGGCACGACCTGGTCGCCCCGGGCGGCGCCGATCGCGAGGATGCGCGTGTACTCGGCGCCGTGCTGCTGCTTGAGCTGGGGGGTGGTCATTCTGCTCCCTCGAGGAGGTCGACGGCGGCCTGCAGGTCGTCGGGGGTCTTCACCGCGACGGAGGGGACTCCGCGCAGCGCGCGCTTGGCGAGGCCCGTCAGGGCACCCGCAGGGGCGAGCTCGACGATGCCGGTGACGCCGGCGTCGGCGAACGAGGTCATGACGGCGTCCCACCGGACGGGCGAGGACACCTGGCCGACGAGCAGCTCGACGAAGCGGCTGCCGGAGTCGACGGCGCTGCCGTCGTGGTTCGTCCAGAGCCGCAGGGTCGGGTCGGAGGCGGTGACCGAGGAGGCGGCGGTGCGGAGGCGCTCGACGGCCGGCTCCATGAAGCGGGTGTGGAACGCCCCGGCGACCTGCAGCGGCACGACCCGGCTCTTGGCGGGCGGCTCGGCCGCGAGGGCGGCGAGGGCCGCCAGCTCGCCGGCGACGACGACCTGCCCGCCGCCGTTGTGGTTGGCGGCGGTGAGCCCCAGGGCCTCGAGGCGGGCCGCCAGCTCGGCCTCGTCCCCGCCCAGGACGGCGCTCATGCCGGTCTCGACCCGCGACGCGGCCTCGGCCATGGCGCGGCCGCGCTCAGCGACCAGGCGGACGGCGTGGTCGTCGGTCAGCACGCCGGCGACCGCCGCCGCGGTGAACTCGCCGACGGAGTGGCCGGCGACGCCGCCGACCCGGCTGCGGTCGACGCGGGAGAAGAGGGCACGGGCCGTGAGCAGCCCGGCGGCGACGATGAGGGGCTGGGCCACCGCGGTGTCGCGGATGGTGTCGGCGTCGGACGTCGTCCCGTGGGCGACGAGGTCGACCCCGGCCGACTCCGACAGCGACTCGAGGAACTCGCGCTGGGCGCCGTCCTCCAGCCAGGGCTCGAGGAATCCGGGGGACTGGGAGCCCTGTCCGGGCGCTACGACGACGATCACTCGACCATCATGCCAACGACGTGTCCCGTCCGTGTGGAGCAACCCGACCAAAGATCGCCGGGGACACTGTGGATCACCACAGCCGTGACCTACAGCCGTGGCCGAAGCGGTCAGCGTCGTCGGGGCGACTGCCCGTCCGTGTCGGCGATCGACCCGAGGATCAGCGCCGACTGCAGCACGATGGCCTCCCGCGCGCCGGTGGCGTCCCAGCCGATCACGTCCGAGACGCGCTTGAGGCGGTAGCGGACCGTGTTGGGGTGCACGAACAGCTCGCGTGCCGTCGCCTCGAGCGACCGCCCGTTGTCGAGGTAGCACCACAGGGTCGTGAGCAGCTCGGTCGAGTGCGTCTTCAGCGGCTTGTAGATGCGGTTGACGAGGGTCGAGCGGGCGAGGGGGTCGCCGGCGAGGGCGCGTTCGGGGAGCAGGTCGTCGGCGAGCACCGGACGAGGCGCGTTCCGCCACGACCGTGCGACGGCGAAACCGGCGAGGGCCGCCTTGGCGCTCTGTGCTGCCTCGACGAGGCTCGGCACCTCGTGGCCGAGCACGAGGTGGCCGTCGCCGAATCCGGGCTCGAGGGCCGAGGCGATGTCGGTGAACGGGGGCTGCGACGTCGAGACTCCGTTCTCGTCGGTCTCCTGCTCGGCTCGGCCGATGACCAGCACCAGCCGGCTGCCCTGCACGCCGATCAGGACGTCGGCGTCGAGGTGCCGCGCTGTGCGGCGGAGCTGGTCGACGTCGAGCATGCGCGGGGCCGTGCCGACGAGCACGGACACCTCGCCGTGGCCGTGCCAGCCGAGCGCGGCGATGCGGCTCGGCAGCTCGTCGTCGTACTCGCCCCGCAGGATCGAGTCGACCACGAGGGCCTCGAGCCGGGCGTCCCAGAGACCCCGCGCCTCGGCGGCCCGGGCGTAGACGTCGGCCGAGGCGAACGCGATCTCCCTCGAGTACAGGAGGATCGCCTCCCGCAGGCTGTCGTCGCCGTCCTTGACGCGTTCTTCGACCACCTCGACCGTCACCCGGATCAGCTGCAGCGTCTGCTGCAGGCTGATCGAACGGAGCAGCTCGCGAGGGGCCGCGCCGAACACGTCGGCGGCGATCCACGGCGTCGACCGGGGGTCGTCGAACCAGCTGATGAAGGAGGTGATGCCCGCCTGGGCGACGAGCCCCACCGCCGACCGGCGGCCGGGCGGCATGTCGCCGTACCAGGGCAGCGTCTCCTCCAGCCGCTTGATGGTCGCCGTCGACAACTCCCCGGACACCGTCCGCAGCCACGCGAGCGTTCGCTCCTTCGTGGCCGCGGACGGCTCCATCGGCGAGGCCGGGACCCGCTCGGCGCTCACGCGGTCGTCAGCTCTCCCCGCCGGCGGTGCCGCTGGTGCCGGCCGTCACGTCGTGCAGCTGGTAGCGGTCGATCGCCTGCTGGACGACGCTGCGGTCGACGTCGCCACGACGGGCGAGCGCCTGCAGCGTGCGGACCACCATGGAGGGGCCGTCGATCTTGAAGAACCGACGTGCCGCCGCGCGGGTGTCCGAGAAGCCGAAGCCGTCGGCGCCGAGCGTCAGGTAGTCGCCGGGCACGTACTCGCGGATCTGGTCGGGCACGGCCGCCATGAAGTCGGACGTCGCGATGACCGGCCCCTCGGAGCCCTGGAGCTTCTCGGTGACGTAGGGCGTGCGGGGCTCGGCGCTCGGGTTGAGGAAGTTGTGCTCCTCGGCCTCGAGACCGTCGCGGCGCAGCTCGTTCCACGAGGTGACGCTCCACACGTCGGCGGCCACGTTCCAGTCGTCGGCGAGCAGCTGCTGGGCCTCGAGGGCCCAGCGCACGCCGACGCCAGAGGCGAGCAGCTGGGCACGAGGCCCAAGGTTCTCGGCGGACCTCAGCTTGTAGATGCCGCGCACGACGCCGTCGACGTCGAGGTCGTCCGGCTCGACGGGCTGCTGCATCGGCTCGTTGTAGACGGTGATGTAGAACATGACGTTCGGGTCGTCGTGCGACGGGGTGCCGTCGTCGTTCTTCCCGTACATGCGGTCCATGCCCGCCTTGACGATGTGCCCGAGCTCGTAGCCGTACGCCGGGTCGTACGAGACGACGGCGGGGTTGGTCGAGGCGAGCAGCAACGAGTGGCCGTCCGCGTGCTGCAGGCCCTCGCCGGTCAGCGTCGTGCGGCCCGCCGTGGCGCCGATGATGAACCCGCGGGCCATCTGGTCGCCCGCGGCCCACATGGCGTCGCCGGTGCGCTGGAAGCCGAACATCGAGTAGAAGACGTAGACCGGGATGAGCGGCTCGCCCTGCGTCGAGTACGACGTGCCCACGGCGGTGAAGGCCGCGAAGGCGCCGGCCTCGTTGATGCCGACGTGCAGGAGCTGGCCCTGGGGGCTCTCCTTGTAGGCCAGCAGCAGCTCGCGGTCGACGGACGTGTAGTGCTGCCCGTTGGGGTTGTAGATCTTCGACGTCGGGAAGTACGCGTCCATGCCGAAGGTGCGGGCCTCGTCCGGGATGATCGGGACGATGCGGTGGCCGAAGTCGGGGGAGCGCAGCAGGTCCTTGAGCAGACGGGCGAAGGCCATCGTGGTGGCCACCTCCTGCTTGCCCGAGCCCTTGCGGACGACGTCGTAGGACTTCGCCTCGGGCACCGCGATCTCGGTGTACTTGCTGCGACGCTCGGGAACGTAGCCGCCGAGCGCGCGTCGGCGCTCGTGCAGGTACTGGATCGCCTCGTCGCCGTCGCCCGGGTGGTAGTAGGGCGGCAGGTACGGGTCCTCGTCGAGCTGGGCGTCGCTGATCGGGATGCGCATCTCGTCGCGGAACTGCTTGAGGTTGTCGAGCGTGAGCTTCTTCATCTGGTGGGTCGCGTTGCGGCCCTCGAAGGCCGGGCCGAGGCCGTAGCCCTTGACTGTCTTCGCGAGGATGACGGTGGGCTGGCCCTTGTGCTCGGAGGCGGCCTTGAAGGCGGCGTAGACCTTCTTGTAGTCGTGGCCGCCGCGCTTGAGGTTCCAGACCTGGTCGTCGGTGAAGTCCTTCACGAGCTCGAGGGCGCGCGGGTCGCGGCCGAAGAAGTTCTCGCGGACGTAGGCGCCGCTCTCGGCCTTGTAGGTCTGGAAGTCGCCGTCGGGCGTCGTGTTCATCAGGTTGAGCAGAGCGCCCTCGGTGTCGCGGGCGAGCAGGTCGTCCCACTCGCGGCCCCAGACGACCTTGATGACGTTCCAGCCGGCGCCGCGGAAGAAGCTCTCGAGCTCCTGGATGATCTTGCCGTTGCCGCGGACCGGGCCGTCGAGGCGCTGCAGGTTGCAGTTGATCACGAAGTTGAGGTTGTCGAGGCCCTCGTTCGCCGCGACCTGGAGCTGGCCGCGGCTCTCGACCTCGTCCATCTCGCCGTCGCCGAGGAACGCCCAGACCTGCTGGTCGGAAGCATCCCTGATGCCGCGGTTGGTGAGGTACTTGGCGACCTGCGCCTGGTAGATCGCGTTGATCGGCCCGAGGCCCATCGACACGGTCGGGAACTGCCAGAACTGCGGCATGAGCCGGGGGTGCGGGTACGAGCTGAGGCCGCCGGTGTGGTGCGACTTCTCCTGGCGGAAGCCGTCGAGCTGGTCGGTGCCGAGGCGGCCCTCGAGGAACGCGCGGGCGTACATGCCGGGGGAGGCGTGCCCCTGGAAGAAGACCTGGTCGCCGCCGCCCGCGTGGTCCTGGCCGCGGAAGAAGTGGTTGTAGCCGACCTCGTAGAGGGCGGCCGACGAGGCGTAGGTCGAGATGTGGCCGCCGACCGAGACGCCGGGGCGCTGGGCGCGGTGCACCGTGACGGCCGCGTTCCAGCGGATCCAGCGGCGGTAGCGGCGCTCGAGCTCTTCGTCGCCGGGGAACTCCGGCTCGTCCTCGGGGGCGATGGTGTTCACGTAGTCGGTCTTCGGGACCATCGGCACGCCGAGGTGCAGCTCGCTCGAGCGAGACAGCAGGCTCTTCATGATCTGACGTGCGCGTTCGTGGCCCTGCGCCGCGACGAGGGAGTCGAGCGACTCCCTCCACTCGGCGGTCTCCTCGGGATCCTGGTCGGTCGTGTCGACCGTGTACGGATCCTGATCGTTTACCGTCACCCTTGACCTCTATCACTCGTGTGTGGTGGACAACAGCCGCCGCCCCACGGGGGCGCACGGCGGTCAGCTCGACGCGGCTCGGGTCCCGGGTCGTCGTCGCGCACTGACCTGGCGAGTCTAGTTGGCTCCGCCGACGGAGGCTCGGCACGCCCTGGGAGAACGTCCTCGCGCGCAGCCGTCAGAGGCGTAACATCGCTCCTCGTGTTGACGTCGGTCGCCCGGACCGGCGCGGAAGGAACGTGCTCATGGCGCTGGAGAACGACATCCAGGCTCCCGACTTCGATCTGCCGAACCAGTTCGGCGAGCACGTGCGCCTGGCGGACTACCGCGGCGTGCGCCCCGTCGCCCTCGTCTTCTTCCCGCTGGCCTTCTCCAGCACCTGCACCGCCGAGCTCTGCACGCTCCGCGACAACCTGGCGATGTTCCAGGACGCCCGCGTCGAGCTGATCGGCATCTCCGTCGACTCGAAGGCGACCCTGCGGGCCTTCGCCGAGGAGGAGGGCTACGACTTCACCCTCCTGGCCGACTTCTGGCCCCACGGCGAGGTGTCGAAGGAGTACGGCGTCTTCCTCGAGCACAAGGGCTTCGCCACCCGCGCGACGTTCCTCATCGACGTCGACGGCGTCATCCGCGAGCACTTCCTCACCGAGCCCGGCCAGGCACGCTCGCTGGCCGACTACCGCGCCGCGCTCGACCAGCTCACGTCCGTCCCGGCCTGACTCGCCGGCAGGGCCGCCCAGCAGGAGGCGCCGGCCGGGTCTGCTTCGCGATAACCTGTCTCCTGCTCGCCCGGCCCGCCCGGAGCGAGGGCCTTTAGCTCAGTTGGTAGAGCGCCACGTTTACACCGTGGATGTCATCGGTTCGAGCCCGGTAGGGCCCACCGTAGAAGTTGCCGGTCAGAAGCAAGTCTTTGCGAAAGCAATGCCTTGTGTGCCGTTGGACAAGTCTCCTCGTGTTGGTGAAGGACGATCCACTGTCCTACGTCTTGGACGCCGATCGCATCGCGCTTGAGAGGACCCTCGCTCAGATCGTGGGTCTGGCTCTCGGCTTCCGCTGGTCAGTTCGGCCGAATGAGCTGCGGGCCGTGTCCCGGAGAGACAGAGCTCTGTAAGACCAGCGCTGCTGCTCCGATCGCGGCTGAGTCTCTCGGGTTGGTGGCCAACTCGACTCGGACGCCGTGCGATTGCCGCGCGAATGCGCTCTCCATGAGACGTTCTCGGACGGCCCGGGCGTACACGGAACCCGCGACCGCGATGCTCGGACCGGAGAGCACGAGCCGGTCGACGTCGAGGACGTTGACGAACGACACGACGGCGGCGGCGAGATAGCGCGCGGACGTCGCGATCAAGCTCTCGGCGACAGGGTGCCCGCCCACAGCAGCGCGAGCTAGACGGTCGAAGTCTTGGGTAACGGTGTGATCCTCGAAGGCGAGTCCGAGGCCGGTCAAGCGTCCTGACTGCTCACGGGCTTGATGCAGGACGGCGGCGGGCGCCGCATAACGTTCCACGCATCCTCGGTTGCCGCAGAAGCAAGGCTCGCCGTCGAGGTCAACGGACGTGTGCCCGAGCTCGCCAGCGTTCGAGCTCGCACCGCGATACAGGGCCCCGTCGATGATGATGCCGGCGCCGAGGCCCGTGCCCATGTATATGCCGGCGAAGGTCTCGGTGCGGGGGACACGACGCGTCCAGAACTCGCCCACGGCCGCGGCCGCGGCATCGTTGTCGATCAACACGGGCACGTCGAGACGCTCGGACAGCCTGTCCCGGAGCGAGAAGCCCTCCCAGCGACGCAGCGTCGGAGATCGGAGGATGGCGCCATGGTCGGCCGAGAGTGGGCCGGGGGCGACGACCGCGACACCGGCGATCGACGCACGGGGGATGCCCGCGGCATCGACGAACGCGTCGAACTGCGCCACGAGCCGGTCGGTGACCTTCTCTGGCGAATCGAGCGATGCCCCGTCGACGAGCTGACGTGCGACGATACCGCCGCCGGCGCCCGTGGCGACGAAGGTCATCGACTCGTAGCCGAGCTGGACGCCGACGGCGTAGAGGGCGCCTGGGTTGATCTCGACGAGGGTCCGGGGCTTGCCGCCGCCGGAGGCGACCCGTCCGCTCTCGCGGACGATTCCCTCGGCGAGCAACCTGCGGACGATGTTGGAGATGCTCGGCTGGGTGAGACCCGTGGTCGAGGTCAGCTCGACCCTGCTGATCGGGCCGGACGAGCGGATGACGTCGACGACGAGTGCCCTGCTGCCCGGCCCGGACGCGGAAGACTCGGGTCTGGCCACGTCGTCCTCCGCACCTCGGGCGAGCCCTTGTGTCGTGCTGGCCCGCGTCGGTGACACGATAGCGGTCACGAGAGAGCGCCCGGCACCATGATCGGGGCCGAGGAGGACGAGGCCATGCGAGACGCGACCCTGACCGATAGCGACCATCCGTCGCAACTCCCGCGGCCGATCGGCCTGACCCTGGTGCGTCCCAGCGAGATCTACGGGGCCGAGCCGTACTTCCACGAGCTCACCGCCGGCCTCGACCGTGTCGTTCGACCACGGGGGCACGCAGTCCTGCTCCGGGTCCTTCCCGACCGGGAGACCGAAGTCGACCTGTGCCGCCGGTGGTCGGCCGGGGGCGTCGTGGACGCCGTCGTGCTCGTCGACCTGGGTGTGGACGACCCGCGGGTGTCCTTGGTCGCCGAGCTCGAACTGCCCGCGATCTCGGTCTCATCGCCCGCCATCTCGAGTGGGCTCCCCGCCGTCTGGACGAACGACGACGTCGCCGTCGAGGAGGCGGTGGATGCGCTGGCCTTGCTGGGCCACGTCCGTCTCGCCCACGTCAGCGGACCGCTGCGCCTCGCCCACTCCGTCGCCCGCCGGGACACCTTCGTCGCGATCTGCGACGATCGGGGGCTGATCGCGGCGACGGTGACGGGCGACTACTCGTTCGAGTCGGGCGAGCGAGCCCTGTCGGCGCTCCTCGACGCACAGGTCGACTCTGACGACCAGATCGTCGAGGGCGCCCCGGCTGTTCCGACCGCGGTGGTCTTCGACAACGACCTCATGGCGCTCGGCGGGCTCGCCGAGGCGCAACGCCGTGGTCTCAGCGTGCCCGGCGACCTTTCGATCGTCGCGTGGGACGACTCGGCCCAGTGCCAGCTCTCTGAGCCTCCGCTCTCCGCCCTCAGCCACGACGTCCAGCGCATCGGCGAGATGGTGGGCGAGACGGTGCTGGCCGTTCTCGACGGCCAGAGACCGCCCACCCTCGAGGCGCCTCCCATCGTCTTCGTGCCCCGGGCGACGACCGGCCCGCCGGCTCGCTGACGTCCCCGAGAGCGGACGCTCCTTGCCCGCCATGGCCGTTTCGGCGGCATCACACTTCATAAATTAATAATCAAAGTCTTGACACGGCGTAATGATGCAGACGAAGCTGAGGCACCCGACAAGCTCGCACCCGCCGAGACCTGCCGGACAGAACGGCCGAGGCACCTCGCCGGCACCCACGAACGAAGGAGTTCGAACGCATGAAGAAGACAGCACTCATGGGCATGGCGATGGTCTCGCTCACCGCGATCAGCCTCAGCGGCTGCTCGTCGGCGTCCAACGACGACGGGGACCCCTCGGGCGAGATCACCGTGCTCACCAACCGCACCGACCTCGTCGACACGACCTTCGCCGACTACGCGAAGACGTTCGAGGACAAGTACCCGGGCACGAGCGTGAAGTTCGAGGCGCTGACCGACTACGAGGGCGACGTCAAGATCCGCCTGAACTCGAAGGACTACGGCGACGCGCTGCTCATCCCCAGCTCGAACGTCACGAAGGACCAGTACTCGAGCTTCTTCGAGCCCCTCGGCACGGTGGACGAGATGAGCGAGAAGTACCGCTTCGTCGACGCAGGCGCGTACGACGGTCAGGTCTACGGCATCTCGACCTTCGGCTCCGCCATGGGCATGGTCGTCAACAAGAAGGTCTGGGCCGACGCCGGCGTCACCGAGGCCCCGACGACACAGGAGGAGTACCTCACCGACCTGCAGGCCATCCGCGACAAGACCGACGCCGACCCGTACTACACGAACTACGCCGACGGCTGGCCGCTGGCGACCATCGAGGGCAACCTCGGCGCCACCCAGGGTCCCGAGGTCCGCATGGAGATGGCCGAGGACGACGCCCCTTGGACGGAGGGCACCGACCAGTACAAGATCGACGACCTGCTCTTCCAGACCGTGGAGGCCGGCCTCAGCGAGGCCGACCCGACCACGACCAACTGGGAGGAGTCCAAGAACCTCCTCGCCCAGGGCAAGATCGGCTCGATGGTCCTCGGCTCCTGGGCCGTCAGCCAGATGCAGGACGCCGCCGAGGCCGCCGGTGCCTCCCGCGACGACATCGGCTTCTGGCCGATGCCCTGGCAGGTCGACGGCCAGTTCACCTCGGTGACGGCCAGCGACAAGGTCCTCGGCGTCAGCAAGAACAGCGACAACAAAGCGACCGCGAAGGCCTGGGTCGACTGGTTCACGAACGAGTCCGGCTACGCCGAGAGCCAGGGAGCCATCAGCCCCGTCAAGAGCGACCCCGAGCCTGACACCCTCTCGGACTTCACCGCCCTCGACGTCCAGTACCTCGAGCTGGCTCCCGACCCGGTCGGCAAGGAGGCGCTGCTCACCGACATCGCCAACGAGGCGGAGATCGACATCTTCGGCAACACCTACCGTCAGAAGCTGATCGACACCGCCCGCGGCGCCGCCGACGGCGACGAGGACTCGTTCTTCTCCGACCTCAACGACCGCTGGGCCGCAGCGCAGGAGAAGGTCTCCGAATGACCCAGCTCGCCTCGCCTCCCGAGGTCGCGGCGACCGTCACCGACGGCGGCCGGCGCCGGGGCACCCGCCCCGGCGCCGGCCCGGCCGGGCGCGTGGGCCGGCGCGGCCTGCGCGCCACCCCGTGGCTGTTCCTCGTCGTGCCGCTGGCGTTCCTTCTTCTCCTGACCTACGTGCCGGTCGCGAACCTGCTCTGGTACAGCGTCACCGACTGGGACGGCCTGTCGCCGGTCAAGGAGTTCGTCGGCCCCGAGAACTTCGTCGAGATCTTCACCCGGCCCGAGATCTTCCAGGTCTTCTTCGTCAGCCTCTTCTACCTGGCCGGCGCCATCGCCCAGCTCGTCCTGGCCCTGTACTTCGCGACCCTCCTCAGCTTCACGACCCGCTTCTCGAACCTGTTCAAGGGGATCATCTTCTTCCCGTACCTCATCAACGGGGTCGCGATCGGCCTCGTCTTCCTCTACTTCTTCCGTCCCGGCGGCACCCTCGACGCCCTCGCCGCCCTGGTCGGCGTCGAGAACACCCCGCAGTGGCTCGGCGACCCCGGGGTCGTCAACACCTCGCTCGCCGCCACGAGCGTCTGGCGCTACATGGGCCTGAACTTCGTGCTCTTCCTGGGCGCGATCCAATCGGTCCCGTCCGAGCAGTACGAGGCGGCCGACCTCGACGGCGCGACGTCGTGGCACAAGTTCCTCTACATCATCGTGCCCAGCATCCGACGCATCCTCGGCCTGTCGTTCATCCTCGCGATCGCCGGCGCCCTCTCCGCGTTCGAGATGCCCTACATCATGACCGGAGGCGCCAACGGGTCGGAGACGTTCGTCATCCAGACCGTCGACACCGCGTTCCGCTTCTCGAAAGTGGGCCTCGCCTCCGCCATGGCCGTGGTCCTGCTCGTCATCGTGCTCGTCATCACCGCGGTGCAGCGGCTGCTGTTCCCCGACGAGAAGAAGGAGGACGCCTCGTGACCACCACCGCGTCGCTCACCCGTTCGCGCACGCTCGCCCGCACCGGGACGACCGTCAAGTACGTCAGCCTCCTGCTCGCGTGCCTCGCGGCCCTCGTCCCGCTCGTCACCATCGTCATGCTCGCCTTCAAGACGGACGAGGAGTATCGGACCTCGACCCCGCTCACCCCGCCCGGCAACTGGCTCAACCTCGACAACTTCGTCACCGCCTTCACCCAGGGCGGCATGCTGATGGGCTTCGTCAACACGGGGATCATCCTCGTCGTGTCCGTCGTCGGGACCATCCTGATCGGCACGATGGCCGCCTACGCCATCGACCGGTTCCGCTTCCGCGGCCGGAAGCTCGTGCTCGGGGGGTTCCTGCTCGCGACCCTCGTGCCGTCGGTCACGACGCAGGTCGCCACCTTCCAGGTGATCAGCGCCCTCGACCTCTTCAACACCCGGGGCGCGGCGATCCTCATCTTCATGGGGACCGACATCGTCGCGATCTACATCTTCCTGCAGTTCATGCAGTCGATCCCCGTCTCGCTCGACGAGGCCGCGATGCTCGACGGCGCGAGCCGCTTCACCGTCTACTGGCGGATCGTCCTGCCCCTGCTCAAGCCGGCCATCGCGACGGTGGTCATCATCAAGGGCATCGCGGTCTACAACGAGTTCTACATCCCGTTCCTCTACATGCCCTCACAGGACCTCGGCGTCATCTCGACCTCCCTGTTCCGCTTCATGGGCCCCTTCGGCGCGCAGTGGGAGGTCATCGCGGCCGGGACGCTGCTCGTGATCGTCCCCACCCTCGTCGCCTTCCTCTTCCTCCAGCGATACATCTACAACGGCCTCACGGCAGGAGCCACCAAGTGACCACCACCTTCCCCACCACCGCGACCGAGACCCGCCGCCCGCTGCACGACGGCTGGTCCGTCCGCTCGACCGGCGGCCCGGTGCCCGCCGAGATCGCCGCGGCGACCGTCCCCGCGACGGTGCCCGGCCTCGTCCACACGGACCTCCTCGCCGCCGGCCTCATCCCCGACCCCTACCTCGACCGCAACGAGCAGAAGGTCACCTGGATCGGCGAGAGCGACTGGGAGTACCGCACCACGTTCACGTGGGGTCCCGACGGCCACGACCGCCACGACCTCGTGTTCGAGGGCCTCGACACCGTCGCCACGGTCACCCTCAACGGCACCGAGCTGGCACGCACCGTCAACCAGCACCGCACCTACCGCCTCCCGGCCGACGGTGTGCTCGTCGACGGCGACAACGACCTCGTCGTCCACTTCGCCTCGCCCGTCGCCTACGCCGACCAGGCCAGCCTCGACATCGGCTACCGGCCGCACACCTACTTCCACCCCTTCAACGCCATCCGCAAGGCGGCCTGCAACTTCGGCTGGGACTGGGGCCTCGACGCCGCCTCCTCGGGCATCCACAAGCCCGTGACCCTGCACTCCTGGTCGGGCGCCCGCGTCGACAGCGTCCGCCCCGTCGTGACGACCGACGGAGGCGCGGGCCACGTCCGCGCCCATGTCACGATCGAGAGGTCGGCCGGGTCCGACGCCGCGGTGACCGTCTCCGGCTCCGTGACGAGCCCCGACGGAGCCGAGGCAGACACGGCCAGCGTCGACGTCTCCCCGGGCGCGACCGAGGCCGTCGTCGACCTCGACGTCGCCGACGTCGCGCTCTGGTGGCCCCGCGGTCACGGCGACGCCGTCCTCTACGACCTCGCCGTCGACCTCGGCGTCGACGACCGGCCCGCCGCCGCCTGGTCGACCCGCATCGGCTTCCGCACGGTCGTCGTCGAACTCGAGCCCGACTCCGAGGGCACCAGCTTCCGGGTCGTCGTCAACGGCCAGCCGGTCTGGACCAGGGGCGCGAACTGGATCCCCGACGACGCCTTCGTCACCCGCGTCACCCGCGACCGCGTCGCCGCCCGCCTCGACCAGGCCGAGTTCGCGAACATGAACCTGCTGCGCGTCTGGGGCGGCGGCTACTACGAGTCCGACGACTTCTACGAGCTGTGCGACGAACGCGGCATCATGACCTGGCAGGACTTCCTCTTCGCCTGCGCCTCCTACGCCGAGGAGGAGCCGCTCCGCGGCGAGGTCGAGGCCGAGGTCCGCGACAACGTGACGCGCCTGATGTCCCACCCGAGCCTCGTGCTCTGGAACGGCAACAACGAGAACATCTGGGGCTTCGAGGAATGGGGCTGGGAGAAGCGCCTCCAGGGTCGCACGTGGGGCCTCGGCTACTACCTCGACCTGCTGCCACGACTCGTCGCCGAACTCGACCCCGAGCGGTCCTACACGCCGGGCAGCCCCTGGTCGGGCGACCCCGGACGACCGGCGAACGAGATCGAGCACGGCTCGGTGCACCTCTGGGAGCTGTGGAACCGCGTCGACTACCCGCACTACCGCGACACCGTGCCCCGTTTCGTCGCCGAGTTCGGCTGGCAGGGCCCCGCGACCTGGTCCACGATCCAGCAGTCGATCTCCGACTCGCCCCTGACGCCCGAGTCGCCCGGCATGATCTGGCACCAGAAGGCGACCGACGGCAACGACAAGCTGACCGACGGCCTCGTCGCGCATCTCCCGCTGCCCGACGACACCGAGGACTGGCACTGGGCGATGTCGCTGAACCAGGCCCACGCCGTCGCCTTCGCCATCGAGCACTGGCGGTCGTGGAGCCCCACCACGATGGGCTCGATCGTCTGGCAGCTGAACGACTGCTGGCCCGTCACCTCCTGGGCAGCCGTCGACGGCTACGGACGCGCCAAGCCGCTGCTCTACGCCCTCAAGCACGTCTACGCCGACCGCCTCGTCACGATCCAGCCGCGCGGCGACGACCTCGCCGCCGCCGTCTCGAACGACTCGCCCGAGGCGTGGGAGGCGCAGGTCGTCCTCCAGAGGCTCTCCTACGAGGGCGAGGTGCTCGCCTCCGCGACGGTCGACCTGGCGCTCGACGCCCGCACCACCACCACGGTCGCGATCCCCGCCGAGGTCGCCGCCTTCGGCGATCCGGCCCGCGAGCTGATGGTCGCCACGGTCGGCGCCGAGCGGGGGCTGTGGTTCCCGGTCGAACAGCGTGACTCGGCCCTGACCGCCGCCGACCTGACGACGGCCGTCACCGCGGTCGACGGCGGCTACGACGTCGTGGTGACCAGCGCCTCCTTGGCTCGCGACGTGACGCTGCTCGTCGACAAGGTCGACGTGCACGCCGTCGTCGACGACATGATGGTCACCCTGCTGCCCGGGGAGTCCGTGACGTTCCGCGTGAGCATCGATGCCGACCTCACCCCCGAGCAGCTGACCTCGGCGAGCGTGCTCCGCACGTCGAACCAGCTCGTCGTCGACTGGGCCTGACGATGTCGAGGCTCGCCCTGGCAGTCGACCTCGGCGGCACCAAGGTCGAGGCTGCCCTCGTCGACGACGACGGCCGGATCGTCGGGGGCAGCCGAGTGCGCGCCGCCACGGGCGCGGCGGCCTCGCGGGTAGAGCTGCGGGGTGCCGTCGGCACCGTGGTCGGCGGTGCCCTGGCCGCCCTCCCGGCCGGCGGCGAGCTGGTGGGTGCTGGCATCGGGTCGGCCGGCCCCGTCGACCTCGTCGCGGGCACGGTGAGCCCGAAGAACCTGCCCGTCCTCGCCGGGTTCGACCTGCGCCGAGAAGTCGAGGACCGCCTCCAGGCCCTGCCGGTCCGGCTTCGCCTGGACGGCACCTGCATCGCTCTCGCCGAGCACTGGCTCGGAGCGACGGCCGGGCTCGCGAACACGATGTCCATGGTGGTCTCGACGGGGGTCGGCGGTGGGCTGATCGTCGGCGGCGCCCTGGTGTCGGGCAGGACGGGGAACGCCGGACACATCGGCCAGATCCACGTCGCCGGCTTCGGAGGGGAAGCAGGCGAGGCCGACTCGACCACGCTCGAGGCCGTCGCGTCCGGGACGAACGCCGTGCGCTGGGCCCGGAGCCACGGCTGGTCCGGGACCTCGGGGGAGGACCTCGCCCTGTCGTGCGCCGACGGGGAGCCGACCGCCCTGGCGGCCGTCCACCGATCCGCCGCCGCCGTCGGCCAGGCGATCGCCGGCACGACCACGCTGCTCGACCTGGACGCCGTCGCCGTCGGCGGCGGCTTCGCGGGGGTCGTGCCCGACTACGTCGACCTGGTGCGCCACGGGGCTCGTCGAGCCACCGTGCTCCCCTACGCCACCGAGGTGCTCATCGTCCCGGCAGCCCTCGGATCCGCCGCTCCCTTGCTGGGAGCCGCCGCACTCGTCCACCGCCCCGACATGGTCGACCCGAACCGGGTCGACACACGGCGGCTGGTCAGCACCACCTGACACCGGGCGGCCCGAACGGGGCGCCCTGATCACCGCACAGCCGAAGGAGCCTGAGCGCCGATGACGACACCGACCGCCACCAGCGTCCCCAGCCACGACCATCCGTCCCGCACGACCCCGAGACCGACACGGAGGCGGTCGATCCGAGTGTGTGCCGTGGTCGCCACGGGCGTCCTGCTCGGCTCGCTCGCACCCCTGACGCCACACCAGGCGGAGGCCGCGTCCGCCGCGCCCCGCGCCGAGTGGACGACCCAGAACACCGAGTTCGTCACCCGGGACGCGTCACGCCTCCAACTCGGGGGAGAGACCTTCCGGGCCAGCGGGGCCAACATCTACTGGCTCGGCCTCGACGAGAACGTCGGCGGGGTCGACTACCCCACCTTCTTCCGCATCAAGGACACCCTCGACTCGGCCCACCGAGCCGGCATCACCGTCGTCCGCTCGCACATGGGCACCTCGACGGCCCAGGACGACGCGAACACGCTCGCGCTGATGCCGAGCCTGGGCGAGTACGACGACGACGCCTTCGCCACGATCGACTTCGCCGTCGCCTACGCCGGGTC
Organism: Frigoribacterium sp. CFBP 8766; assembly: GCF_014841435.1. Lineage (NCBI taxonomy): Bacteria > Bacillati > Actinomycetota > Actinomycetes > Micrococcales > Microbacteriaceae > Frigoribacterium > Frigoribacterium sp. CFBP 8766. The sequence continues at coordinate 547,890 of NZ_JACYTX010000002.1, read as the reverse complement.
GCTCGGCATGCGGCTCATCCTGCCGCTCACCGACGAGTGGGAGTACTACCACGGCGGCCACCGCGACTTCACGACGCCCCTGGGCCTCGAGTCCGCCGACTTCTACACCGACCCTCGGGCCATCGACGCCTACCAGGACTACGTCGACCACGTCGTCGGGCGGACCAACGCGCTGACCGGCGTCCCCTACGCCGAGGACCCGACCATCATGGCCTGGGAACTCGGCAACGAACTCGAGGGCATGACCCTCCCGTGGATCGACGAACAGGTCGCCCACATCAAGCGACAGGCCCCGTCCCAGCTCGTCGCCGCCGGCCGACGGTTCGACATCGACCCCGACACCCTCGCCGCGACCGCGCTCGACATCGTCGACGTCCACTACTACCCGCCGACGGCCGCCCGCGTCTCAGCCGATGCCGCGACCGTCACCGCCGCCGGGAAGGTCTACATCGCCGGCGAGTACGCCTCGACGGCGGCGACGCCCGCGCTGTTGAGCCCGCTCGCCCAGGACCCGGCCGTCTCCGGGATGTTCGTCTGGTCGCTGTTCGGCCACGACGACCGCGCCGGCCTCGTGCCCCACGACGACGGGTTCACCTTCAACCTGCCCGGAGGGACGCCGTCCGAGGAGTCTCGGGCCGAGGCGATCCGCCAGTACGCCCGCGACATCGGCGTCGTGCTGCCCGCCCTGCCTCTCGAGACCCCGATCGTGACGAGCGTGCAGCGAGCCCAGGGCATCTCGACCATCACCTGGCGCGGGACCGCCGGCGCAGCCGGATACGTCGTCGAGCGACAGGTCGACGACCAGCCGTGGACGACCGTCACCGAGGAGGCACTGGGCGCGTCAGCCGGGACCGTCACCGACATCGAGTCCCCGGCCGGCGCCTCCTACCGGGTCCGGGCACTCGACGGCGCGGGGACGACCGGACCCGCGTCCGATGTCGTCCACCCGGACGGCGGCGATGTGCTCGTCGACCCCGTGCAGGACTGGCGCCTCTCGTCCGAACATGACGGCGTGACGGTCGCGGCCGACCCTGACGGAGGATCCGTCATCGCGACGGACGGCACATCCGGCACGGTGGCCTGGCAGCACGCCGGGCTCACCCGTGCCGAGTTCCAGGTAGACGAGCCGGGCGCCGCCCGCATCGAGACCAGCGCGGACGGCAGCACGTGGGTGCCCGCCGCCACGGTCGTCACCGACGAGGGCTCGGTCGTCGCCGACGGCCTAGCCGACGACCACGTCCGCGTCGTGTTGACCGGAGACGCGCACCTCACGCGGGCCACCCTGCGGTCCGCGGCCGTCGACCCCACCACGGCGCCCGGCGCGTTCTCGCTCCAGGCGCCCCTCGACGAGACGACGGGCACCACCTCGACGCCGGACTTCGCCTGGACGGCCGCGACCGATGCCGCCTACTACCGCTTCGCGCTCACGAACGCTGAGGGCACCGTCGTGGCCTCGGCCGACGGTCTCACGGGCACGTCGTACCGGCCCGACGTCACGCTCGTGCCCGGCACGACCTACCGGTGGTCGGTCGAGGCCGTGAACGGCGTCGGCACCACGACGTCGGTGCCCACGACGGCGTCCTTCGCCACGCGTCCGCTCCCCACGGAGGCGCTCGGCGTGGAGGACTTCGAGGAGTACGCCGACGACGCCGCCCTCACCAGCACCTACGTGCGCAACACCGGCGGCGGAGCCGTCACGTCCACCCTCGGCGAGAACCCGTCCACGGGCTCCCAGGCAGGACAGTTCGCCTACGACCTCGCGGGCCCCGGCTACGCGGGCGTCGTCCGCACCCTCGCCGAGCCGCAGGACTGGTGGGGCTACACCGGCCTCTCGCTCTCGCTGCGTGCCCCCGCCGGTGACGACGTGACGGTACAGATCGTGGCGGGCGGGTCGTACTTCGAGACCACCCTCGCGGTCGAGGGGGAGGGCTGGCAGCAGATCGACGTGCCCTTCAGCGCGTTCGCGCCGCCTGCCTGGGCGGGCGACGCCGTCCTCGACCCGTCGACCGTGACGCAGCTCGCGTTCTACCTCGGCGGCGACGGTGCTGGCGAGCTGCTCGTGGACGACGTCGTCACGATGGTCGACCCTGCCGCGGTCGTACCTGCAGATCCGGGCACGCCGAGCACGCCCGGTACGCCGGGCAGCGGTGCCGGGCCGGCAGGTCCGGAGTCCGGTGCAGGAGGCGCGGTGCCCGTCAGCGGGACCGGCACCGTCCCGGCCTCCGCGACCACCGCCTCCACAGGTCTCGCCTTCACCGGCTCGACCTCGACCACGGCGCTCGCCCTGGCCGCCCTGGCATCGGTCATCGCCGGTGCCGTCGCACTCCGGGCCGCACGACGACGTCGGCTCGCATCGACGACCACCTCGGTGGTCGAGCGAGGAGAAGCATCATGACCACACGTCCGAAGCACACCGCCCTCGGGGCCGGCATGGCGTTCCTCCTGGCGGGGATCCTCGCCGTGGGCGCACCCGCGGCGACCCCGGCGGAGGCGTTCAGCCCGACCGGCAAGAGCACGGTGATGAACTACCTGGCGAGCATCAAGGGCCAGAAGACCATCAGCGGGCAGCACAACAAGGAGCCCGCCGGGCAGCCGAGCCAGTACACACAGCGCGTCAAGGACATCACCGGGGTCTACCCGGCGCTCTGGGGCGGGGACTTCCTCTTCGCCGCCTCTGACGTGGCGAACCGGCAGCGTGTCGTCGACCAGGCGAAGACGGAGTGGAAGAACGGGGCGCTCGTCTCGCTGACGTGGCACGTCTGCCCACCGACGGTCGGGTCGTCGTGTTCGTGGAACGACGTCAACGCGAACCTCACCGACGCGCAGTGGTCGCAGCTGACCACGAATGGGACGACGTTGAACGCGGCGTGGAAGTCACGACTCGACGAGGTCGTCCCCTACCTGCAGCAGCTGAAGGATGCGGGCGTGCCCGCCGTCTTCCGTCCGCTGCACGAGATGAACGAGCAGTGGGCCTGGTGGGGCGGACGTTCGGGATCGGCCGGCTCCGCGAAGCTCTACCAGATCACCCGCGACTACCTGGCCGGCACGAAGGGCATGACGAACCTGGTCTGGGCCTGGAACGTGCAGGACAACCCGGCCGGCGGACTGGCCGGCTACTACCCGGGCAGCTCGTACGTCGACGTCGTCACCCTGGACGCCTGGTACAAGACCTTCCCGAGTGCAGCCGAATACCAGACGATGCAATCGATCGCGGCAGGGAAGCCGATCGCCCTGGGCGAGGTCGGCAAGATGCCCACGTCGGCGCACCTGGCCGCGCAGCCGAACTGGACGTGGTTCATGCACTGGTCGGAGCAGCTCGAGTCCGCGAACACACAACAGGCGATCAAGGACACCTACGCGGACCCCCGCGTCCTGCACCAGGGAGACATCGCCATTCCCTAGCTCGGACGAGCCCGGCACGGGGCAGAGGAGGGGTGCCGTCGCGCGACGTGCCGGCACCCCTTCTCCTCATCCGGCTCCGGCGCGCTCCATGCCCTCGACGAGAGCTCGAGCTCGCCGACGACGGGGTGGTTCAGCTTCTCGGAGCCGGTGCAGCGGCAGCTGACATCGTGCGCCGCCCAGCGAGGGCGCTCTCGGAGACGCGCGGGCCCAGGAGGGAGGTCCCTGAAGTACCCGTCAGACAGGCACTGTCAAGGCGTGTCAGGCGGCCCGGGAACCGAGTTGTGTCGGGTGCGCAGGTCACCAGGGCCCGCTCGTCTGTGAGGAACCATCGTGCTCGGTCTCGAGATCGTCGTCGTGCTCGGCGCCGCCGTGCTCATCTGCAGCGGCCTGGCGAGCCGTCTGCACGTCGCCCCGCCGATCCTGTTGCTCGCGAGCGGGATCCTGCTCGGCTTCGTGCCTGCCCTGCGCGAGGTGCAGCTGCCGCCCGAGGTCGTGCTCTTCCTCTTCCTCCCGGCGCTGCTGTTCTGGGAGAGCCTCACGACGTCGCTGCGCGAGATCCGGGCGAACCTCCGGGGCATCGTGCTGACGAGCACGGTGCTCGTCGTGGCGACGGCGGCCGCGGTGGCGACCGTCGCGCACCTCCTCGGCATGCCGTGGGGTCCCGCCTGGGTGCTCGGCGCGGCCGTCGCCCCGACCGACGCGACCGCCGTCGGTGCCTTCACGAGGTCGCTGCCGCGGCGCACGGTGACGACGCTGCGCGCCGAGAGCCTGGTGAACGACGGCACCGCGCTCGTCATCTACGGGCTGGCGGTGGCGGTCGTCGTGGGGGAGGACGAGGCGACGCCCCTGCGCATCAGCTGGCTCGTCCTGCTCGCCTACGGGGGAGGTGCGCTCATCGGGCTGGCACTGGCCTGGGCGGTGAAGCGCGTCCGGGCACGCCTGGACGACCCGCTGCAGGAGACGGTGATCACCATCCTGACCCCGTTCGTCGCCTACCTCGTCGCCGAGTCGGTCGAGTCGTCCGGCGTCCTGGCGGTCGTCATCGCGGGCCTGGCGCTGAGCCAGGCGGCACCGCGACGGGACCGCGCCGCGACCCGGCGCCAGTCGGACGCGTTCTGGAGCCTGTCGACGTTCTTGCTCAACGCCTCCTTGTTCGTGCTCGTGGGGCTCGAGCTGCAGACGGCGGTGCGGGGCCTGGACGGGCGTCTCGTCGCCACCGGCGTCCTGTCGGTCGTCGTCATCAGCGTCACGCTGATCGTCGTCCGCATCGTCTTCCTGTTCACGGCGGCGTACACGATCCGGGCCGTCGACCGGCGGCCGCAGCAGCGCCTGCGGCGGGTGAGCGACCGGGCACGGGTCCTCAGCGGGCTCTCCGGGTTCCGCGGCGCGGTCTCGCTCGCGGCGGCGCTCGGCGTGCCGCTCGTGCTCACGACCGGGAACGACTTCCCCGACCGCGACATGATCGTCTTCGTGACGTCCGGCGTCATCGTCGTGACCCTGGTCGTGCAGGGGCTGCTGCTGCCCGCCGTCGTCCGCTGGGCGTCGCTGCCCGAGGACACCGGCGTCGTCGAGGAGCGCCGTCTCGCCGAGACCACCGCAGCCGAGGAGGCGCTGGACGCCCTCGCCGAGGTCGCCCGCGACCTCGAGGTGGACCAGGAGGTCGAGGACCGTGCCCGCGAGGAGCAGGAGGCGCACCTGCGCGTCGTCGAGGCCGGCGACGTCTCGGCCGAGGACGACGACGACGTGCGCCGCGACCAGCAGTACCGGGAGCTGCGGCTCGAGCTGCTGCACCGCAAGCGCGGCACCGTCGTCCGCCTCCGTGACGAGGGGCGGATCGACGACACGGTGCTGCGCCAGGTGCAGGCGAGGCTCGACGCCGAGGAGGTGCGGCTCGCCCCGGGCGAGCTGTCCGACTAGGACACGGTGAGCCACGTCGGGCCGTGCACGGCCTCGACGGCTCCGCGCGACCGGTCGGGCCGATGTACGAAGAACGAGTGGCGACGCGCGGCCGCGCCGGAGAGACCGCCTCCCCGGCAGGTTCAGCCGGCACCTGACTCGGCCGGGAACTCCCCGGATCACCAGGCGCGGCGGGCGGCGAAGGGGGGAGGTGGGGTCGGGGTACAGGCGCATCCCCCTCTTTGGGGACACGCGTGCCCTTACCGCCCTGGCGACCCGTCGGTACCGTCACGTCATCGGCACCGTGCCGACCCTCGCGAGTCCCTCCCCGACCGGCACCACCGGGGGCTCCCGAGGCGCGACCCGAGAGACCTCCCGACATGTCCCGAACGATCAGCCGCGCCCGCTGGACGCGCCGTGCCCGCTGGGCAGCCCTGCCCGTCGCCGTGATCGCCTCCGGCGCGATCATCTCGACCGCCTCGTACTCGGCGTTCTCCGCCACCACGTCGAACCCGACCAGCAACTGGTCGACCGGCACCGTCCAGCTCACGGACGACGACTCCGACGTCGCCCTGTTCTCGGCGTCGGGCCTGAAGCCGGGCGACACGGGGAGCAAGTGCATGACGGTCACGTCCAAGGGCACCCTGCCGTCGGCGGTCAGGCTCTACGGCACCTCGGCCACGACGACGAACTCGCTCTCGTCCTACCTCGACCTGCGCATCGTGCAGGGCACCGGCGGGTCTAGCGCCTCGTGCGACGGGTTCACGCCTGCGACCCAGGACCCCCAGGTCTGGTCGGGCACGCTCGCGGACTTCGCGAGCCAGCGCACCGGCTACGCGACCGGTGCGCCGACCTGGTCGCCGTCGGGCACCGCCCCCGAGTCCCGCTCGTTCCAGTTCACGTACACGCTGAGCTCGGCCACGCCGAACACCGGGCAGGACTCCCGCGCCGCCCTCGCCTTCACCTGGGAGGCCCAGACCCGCTGACCGCCGGTCGACCCCGGTCGACCACCCGGAGCGGGAGCCCTGTCATGACCACGACCACCACGCCGCCGCACGAGCGCACCGCCCTCTCCTTCTGGGGTGCCCTGTGCGTCGCGACGTGTGCGCGGGTGGTCCTCACGACGGCGGTGTGCCTCCTCCTCTGGGCGGCCGTGCCGGCCCTCTGGGGCTGGTCGCCGACCACCGTCGTCTCGGGGTCGATGGCGCCGACGATCGTCGCGGGCGACGTCGTCGTGGCGATGCCCCTCGGTGCCGACGAGCTCGTCCCTGGGCAGGTCCTGCTCGTGGACGACCCCGACCGACCGGGCGAGCTGCGGCTGCACCGGCTGGTCGAGAGCACCGCCGACGGGCTCCGGCTGCAGGGCGACGCCAACGCGACGGCCGACTCGAGCCCGGTCCCTGTCGAGGACGTCCACGGCGTGGGCGTCCTGCTCGTGCCCGCGGTCGGCTCCCCGATGCTCTGGCACGGCGGCGACCGCGTGGTCGGCGGCCTGCTGGCGTCGCTGGTCGTGCTGGCGCTGATCGCCCTGACACGGCTCGAGCCGAGGGGCGACGAGGAGGTGGTCGACCCGCTCGGCCCGTCCCGCCATCGTGCGCGCGCCCCCGTGACCACAGGGGCCTGGGCAGCCAGGGCGTCGGGGACGGCGCTCGCCGTCGTCGGCAGCGTCGCCGTCCTGCTGCTCGTGGTGGGCTCGAGCCACTCCGCGTTCGCCGGCACGACCTCGACGGCGAGCAGCCTCGCCACCTCCCGTTTCGCCTGCCTCGACCGCCCGGTGGCCGCGCAGGCGCACTTCGCGTACCAGTACAACGACGGCGTCGGGACGTCGCTGCGGGACAGCAGCGGCAACGGGCGCGCGGGCACGCTCACCCAGGGGGCGGTGATCCAGAGCGGGAGCTGTGCGTCGAACCCGAGCCCGTGGCTGTCGCTCGACGGGGTGACCGGGCAGGTCACGACGCCCGAGCGGCTGAGGGCGCCCCAGGTCTTCTCGATCGAGACGTGGTTCCGGACGACGACGACAGCCGGGGGGAAGCTCGTCGGCTTCGGCAACAGCCAGGCGGGCGCCTCGACCCAGTACGACCGGCACCTCTACCTCACGAACCGGGGCACGCTCGTCTTCGGCGTGTACAGCGGTCAGCAGTACACGATGTCGAGCACCGCCTCCTACGCCGACGGGGCGTGGCACCTCGCCACCGTCACCCTCGACGGGTCCGGCATGGCCATGTACGTGGACGGGGCGCAGGTGGCGTCCTCGCCGCAGGCCTCGGCAGAGAACTTCTTCGGCTGGTGGCGGATCGGCTACGACACGGTGGGGGGAGTGTGGCCGGAGGCGCCGTCCAGTCCGCACTACCGAGGCGATCTCGAGAACACCGCGGTCTACGACGTCGCCCTGACGGCGGCCGACGTGGCTGCCCGCCACGCCGCCGGGCGCTGAGCGGGCTCACCACCACGGGGCGAGGGGCCGGGACGTCCGTGACGGCCCGGCGCACCCCCGCGACGGCAGCGGTCGTCGCCTAGCGGCGGGCGGCGCTGCGGCGTCCCGAGACGGCGACCCAGATCGCGAGGACGACGATCGCGCCGATGATCGAGCCGATGATGCCGGCGGGCTGGAAGAAGCCGTCGGTCGGGTCGTGCTGGAACAGCAGGAAGCCGAGGAACCCGCCGACGAACGAGCCGATGACGCCGAGGAGGATCGTCATGGCGATCGAGAGGCTCTGACGCCCGGGGACGACCGCTCGGGCGATGAACCCTGCGATGAGGCCGATGACGAGCAGGCTGATGATGAGACCGATCATGGTGTTCTCCTTCCGGGAGAGGTGCGCGACGGGCACCGTCGGTGCCGTGGAGTCGCGCAGCTCAGCAGACCACCCCTGGAGGTGTGGCGGCACACCCCTCGGGGTGGGATGGTGTCGTCATGCCCCTCGCCCCGACCCGCTCGATCACCGTCGCCCTCGTCGACGACTACGACGTCGTGCTCGCCGGCCTCGCCCACATGTTCGACCGGTACCGCGACCGGGTCGTCGTCACCGAGATCGACGCGACGACGGCGCTGTCCGACGAGGTCGACGTCGTCCTCTACGACTCCTTCGCCCAGCCGGAGTCGGACCACCACGAGCTCGCCGAGCTCGTCGCGAACCCCGCGGCCGGCAAGGTGGTCGTCTACACCTGGAACTTCCACCCCGAGCTTGTGGAGGCGGCCCTCGCGCAGGGCGTGCACGGCTACCTCTCGAAGACCCTCACGGCGCGTGAGCTCGTGGAGGCGCTCGAGGCGGTGCACCGAGGCGAGCAGGTCGTCAGCGACGTCCGGGGCCGTGCGCCGAGCGCCCCCGGCCTCGACTGGCCGGGCCGCCGCGAGGGCATCACCGACCGCGAGTCGGAGATCCTGGCGCTGATCACGCAGGGCAAGAGCAACGCCGAGGTCGCCGCCCTGACCTACCTCAGCCCGAACACGGTCAAGTCGTACATCCGGTCGGTCTACCGGCGCATCGGTGCGACCAGCCGCACGCAGGCCGTGCTCTGGGGCGTGCAGAACGGCTTCCGCCCCGACCACCACCGGATCGACCACTGGCTCGGCGGTCCCTGAGGACTCGGGGGTACCTCCTACGAGGGCCGCGGGCGGGCGTCGTGCTCCCAGGTGGCGACGAGTTCCTCGTGCGCCTCGAGCCGCGCCTGGGTACGCCGGGGGTCCCGTCGGGCGAGCGCGTCGAGCAGCACGATGGACAGCGTCACCACGGCGGCGTGCGAGTCGAAGACGAGGTCGGTGCCCACCGGGGCGACCAGTGCGACGTCGAGCAGGTCGGCGAACGGAACGAGGGGAGTGTCGACGATGCCGACCGTGGCCAGCCCGAGCGACCGGGCGTGGGCCACGGCCCGCACCGTCGCGTCCGGGTGCCGGGGCATGACGACGAACAGCACCGCGCTCGCGCCGTCGAGGTGCAGCTGGGTGACGGCGTCGATCAGCGAGGCGCCGTCGTCGAGGACGCGGACGTCGGGCAGCACCTTCTGCGCGAGGTGGCCGAGGTGGTGCGCCAGCGACGCGGACACCCTCAGGCCGACGATGCCGAGGGGGCGCGTCCCGGCGAGCAGGTCGACCGCACGGGTCATCCGGTCGGAGGCGATGGTCTGCTCGAGGGCGCTCAGGTTGTCCCGCTCGCGGGCGAGCGCGGCCGCGGGGATGCTGCCCGGGCCGGGCGACGGGCTGTCGCTCGGCGACGCGGAGAGGACGCGCTCCCGGGCTGCGGCGCGGAACTCCGCCCAGCCCGAGAACCCGAACGCCGTCGCCATGCGGGTCACCGTGGGCTGGCTCACCCCGGCCGCCTCGGCGACGTCGACGCTCGAGGCGAAGGCCACGTCGGGCAGCGAGTCGAGCATGTGCTGCGCCACGCGGCGCTGGGTGGGCGAGAGGCGATGGGCGTGCATCAGGTCGAGCAGCCACGACCGCACACGGTCGAGCGACTGCGTGCTGGCGGAGTCGGTCACGAGGTCCCTTCCTGCAGGGACGAGAGGGCCGACGGCGACGAGGGCGGCGCCTGCCGGGCGGGGAAGTCGGCGAGCACGGCGCCGAGGCCGGGCAGCTCGGCCTCCAGCCGCTCGATGTCCGGCCCGAGCGGACGGTCGTCCGTCGACGGGTCGATCAGGCTCACCAGGTGCTCGAACACCGGCAGGAGGCGCGTCCCGGCCACGCGGTCGGGCGCCATCTGGAGGGCGCGGACGGCCGCGAACAGCTCGACGGCCAGCACGGCGCCGGCCGAGCGCACCAGGCTCGTCAGCAGCCGCGTGCTCTGGATCGCGAAGCTCGCGTGGTCCTCGAGGCCCAGCGAGACGCTCACGCTGGCGTTCGTGACGGGTGCCGAGTCGACGCGCATGTGGGCCAGCGCGTCCTGCGCCACGTACTCGACGATCATCAGGCCGGAGCTGGTCGCGTTCCGCCGGGCGTCGGCGAGGAACGGGGGCAGCCCGGTCATGTCGGCCCGCATCAGCAGCCCGAGCCTGCTCGTCGACAAGCTGAAGACGGGGTGCAGCCCGACCCTGGCCGCGTCGAGCGTCCAGGCGAGGGTGGCGAGGTGGAACTGGCCGTGGTGCCGCACCCCGTCGTCGACCACCAGGGGGTTCTCCGCCGGCCCGCCGAGTTCTCGGTCGAGGGCGCCGAGCAGCACCGAGAGGGCGGTGCGGGCGGGGGCGTGCACCTGCGGGGCTGCTCGCAGCCCGAACGGGTCCTGCAGGCGGGCTGCGCCGGCGGGCGGGCCCGAGACGCGCTCGGTCAGCCAGCGCAGGCGCGCCGCCTCCTGCACCTGACCGGGATGCGGACGGGCCGCGTGCACCTGCTCGTCGAACGCCTCCGCCGAGCCTCGCAACGCACGGAAGCTCAGCGCGGCGACCACCGTGGCCGCGTCGAGCTGCCGGGCCGCGACGTCGGCGGCGAGGGCGGTCGTCGCCAGCGTGACGGCGCTCGAGCTCATGAACGGCAGGGAGTCGCTGGGGGCGAAGACGATGGGCTCGGCCGTGCCCGAGCGCCAGGGCAGCTCGCCGATCAGCGTCAGGGCGAGCTCGGCCAGGGCCGTGACGTCGCCGGTGCCGACGGAGCCGGTCCGGTGGAACGTCGGGAGGGCGTCGGCGCGGACCGCGGCGAGCAGCCCCCGCACCACGGCGGGGCTGACCCCGGACCCGCCGGCGAGCAGCTGGTTGAGGCGGACCACCAGGGCGGCGCGGGTCACGCGGTCGTCCTCGACCTCGCCGATGCCGGTGGCGTGGCTGCGGAGGAGGCGCAGACCGTGCGCGGTCTGCTCCCGGAGGACCTCCTCCTCGGACAGGTCCTCGCCCTCGTCGACGAGCGCCACGGTGCGGTTGGCGCCGACGCCGGTGTTGGCGCCGTAGACGGTGCCGGCGTCCCGGGCGGCGAGGAGGGTCTCGTGCGACAGCCGGACGCGCTCGAGGGCGCTGTCCGGGACGGTGACCTCGGCGTGCCGGTCGGCGAGGGCCACGAGGTCGGCGACGCGCAGCGGCGTGCCGTCCAGCGTGATGCGGTTCGTCCCGGTCATGGTCGCCACCCTGCCTCCTCGCTGTTTCGGGCTCGTGAACTGATCGTCGAGGCCATTGACGAAGTATTCATGATCTACTCATCATGAATCAACTCATTCACGATCGGAACGGAAGCAGCTCTCGTGACAATCGACGCGAATCTCCCCGAAGTCGCCGCGGACACGTCCCTCGCACCGGTCCCGTCCGGGCCCCGCCCGGTGACGGCCCCCCGAGGCACCGAGCTCAGCTGCCGCGGCTGGCAGCAGGAGGCGGCCCTGCGGATGCTGATGAACAACCTCGACCCCGAGGTCGCCGAGCACCCCGACGACCTCGTCGTCTACGGCGGCACCGGCAAGGCCGCCCGCTCGTGGGAGGCCTTCGACGCGATGGTCGCGACGCTCCGGACCCTCGGCGACGACGAGACGATGCTCGTGCAGTCGGGCAAGCCGGTCGGCGTGTTCCGCACGAACGAGTGGTCGCCCCGCGTGCTCCTCGCGAACTCGAACCTGGTCGGCGACTGGGCCAACTGGGAGGAGTTCCGCAAGCTGGACGCGCTGGGCCTCATGATGTACGGCCAGATGACCGCCGGCTCCTGGATCTACATCGGCACGCAGGGCATCCTCCAGGGCACCTACGAGACGTTCTCGGCGGTCGCGGACGCCGACTTCGGCGGCACGCTCGCCGGCACGATCACCCTGACCGCGGGCGTGGGGGGCATGGGAGGTGCGCAGCCGCTGGCCGTGACGATGAACGACGGCGTCGCGATCTGCATCGACGTCGACCGGACGCGCATCGACCGTCGCGTCGAGCACCGGTACCTCGACGTCGCGGCGGCGAACCTCGACGAGGCCCTCGAGCTGGCGATCGCCGCCCGCGACGAGAAGCGGCCCCTCTCGATCGGCGTGGTCGGCAACGCCGCCGAGCTGGTGCCCGAGCTGTTGGCCCGCGAGGCCCCGATCGACATCGTCACCGACCAGACCTCGGCCCACGACCCGCTGTCCTACCTGCCGATCGGCACCCGCTTCGAGGACATGGCCGCCGAGGCCGCGGCCGACCCGGCCGACTTCACGATCCGCGCCCAGGCGGCGATGCGGGCCCACGTGGAGGCGATGGTCGGCTTCATGGACGCCGGTGCGGTGGTCTTCGACTACGGCAACAGCATCCGCGGCGAGGCGCGCACGGCAGGGTACGACCGCGCCTTCGCGTTCCCCGGGTTCGTGCCCGCGTACATCCGTCCCCTCTTCGCCGAGGGCAAGGGGCCGTTCCGCTGGGCTGCGCTCTCGGGCGACCCGGCCGACATCGCCGCGACCGACAAGGCGATCCTCGAGCTGTTCCCCGAGAACGAGTCGCTGCGGAAGTGGATCACCATGGCGGGCGAGCGGGTCGCCTTCCAGGGCCTCCCGGCCCGCATCTGCTGGCTCGGCTACGGCGAACGACACCTCGCCGGGCTGAAGTTCAACGAGATGGTGGCGTCGGGCGAGCTGTCCGCGCCGATCGTCATCGGCCGTGACCACCTCGACTCCGGCTCGGTCGCGTCGCCGTACCGCGAGACGGAGGCGATGCTCGACGGGTCGGACGCGATCGCCGACTGGCCCCTCCTGAACGCCATGGTCAACGTCGCGTCGGGGGCCACCTGGGTGTCGATCCACCAGGGCGGCGGCGTCGGCATGGGCCGCTCGATCCACGCCGGCCAGGTCATCGTGGCCGACGGCACGGACCTCGCCGCGGAGAAGCTCGCGCGCGTGCTCGTCGCCGACCCCGGCATGGGCGTCATCCGCCACGCCGACGCCGGCTACGAGCGAGCCGTCGAGGTCGCCGCCGAGCGCGGCGTCCGCGTCCCGATGCGGGAGCAGGGTGCAGGAGGCGCGAGTCGCGTCCCGGAGCCAGCACCCGCCGAGAGCCCGGCGACCGAGAGCGTCGCGGCCGACGCCACGGAGGGAACGGTCGATGGCCCTCGCCCGTAGCGGCGCGACCGTCGAGCGCGACCGGCTCCGCGCCTCCTTCGACGGGGTCTGGGGCGACCTGGCGGGCGTGGGCCGCGACCCGCGCTCGGGCGGCTACGACCGGTTCTCGTGGACGGGCGTCGACCTGGGGCTCCGCGAGTGGTTCGTCGCGGAGGCGACCCGTCGCGGGCTCGAGGTCGAGGTCGACCGCAACGGCAACCAGTGGGCCTGGTGGGGCGCCCCGGCGGACGGCGCCGTCGTCACGGGCAGCCACCTCGACAGCGTGCCCGGCGGAGGGGCGTTCGACGGACCGCTCGGCGTCGTCAGCGCCCTGCTCGCCGTCGACGCGCTCCGGGCCTCCGGCCTCGCGCCCGAGCGACCGCTCGCCGTGGTGAACTTCGTCGAGGAGGAGGGGGCCCGGTTCGGGCTCGCCTGCCTCGGGTCGCGCCTCATGACCGGCGCCGTCGACGCAGGCCACGCGCTCTCGCTGACCGACGACGACGGCACGAGCCTCGCCGACGCGATGTCCGCGGCGGGCCACGCCCCGGAGCACGTCGGCCTCGACGAGGCGGCCCTGGCCCGCATCGGGGTCTTCGTCGAGCTGCACGTCGAGCAGGGCGTGCACCTCGCCCTCGGCGAGGAGTCGGTCGGGGTGGCGAGTGCGATCCTGCCGCACGGCCGCTGGCACTTCTGCTTCGAGGGCGAGGGCAACCATGCCGGGACGACGCGGCTCGTCGACCGTCACGACCCGATGCTGCCGTTCGCCGAGGCCGTGGGCGCCGCCCGTCGACTGGCCGATGAGGCGCAGGCCGTCACGACTTTCGGCAGGGTCCGCGTCGACCCGAACGGCACGAACGCGATCCCGTCGCGGGTCGACGCCTGGCTCGACGCCCGAGGGGCCGACGAGGTCGGCATCGTCCGCCTGGTCGACGACCTCCGACGGGTCGCCGAGGAGGCGGCGGCCGGCCACGGCGTCCGCCTCACCGTGACGAACGACAGCTTCACCCCCGTGGTCGAGTTCGACGCGTCGCTGAGCGATCGGCTGCGGTCGTCGCTCGGCGCCGCGTCGATCGCGGCGCCGACCCTGCCGACGGCCGCCGGGCACGACGCCGGGATCCTCGCCGCGCGCGTGCCCACGGCCATGCTCTTCGTCCGGAACCCGACGGGGATCAGCCACAGCCCGCACGAGCACGCCGACGCGTCGGACTGCGTCGACGGCGTGGAGGCGCTGACCGTCGTGCTCCGCGACCTGCTGACCGAGTCCCTCGAGGTCGTGTCGGACAGGGGCGTCCCGGCCGAGGCCGCTCGGTGACCGGGGAGGGTCGCCCGACAGCCGAGCCGGACCGGTCGGTCTTCTGGGCAGAGCACCTCTGGCCCGGCCAGGGCGAGGTGCGGCACGGCGTCGTCGTCGAGGTCGCGGGCGATCGGATCGCGACGGTCGCGGTCGACGTGGACGCGCCTCCTGCGGGGTCGACCGTCCTGCGCGGGGTGACCCTGCCGGGGCTGGTGAACTCGCACTCGCACGCCTTCCACCGCGCGCTGCGCGGGCGGACCCAGGTCGGCAGCGGCAGCTTCTGGACCTGGCGCGACGTCATGTGGTCCGTCGCCGGTCGGCTGACGCCCGAGAACTACGAGGCCCTCGCGACCGCGGTGTTCACCGAGATGGTGCTGGCCGGGGTCACGACCGTGGGCGAGTTCCACTACGTGCACCACACCCCCGACGGCACGCCGCACGACGACCCGATCGCGATGTCGCGAGCGCTCGTCCGGGCGGCGACGACCGCGGGCGTCCGCCTGACCCTGCTCGACACCTGCTACCTGGTCGGCGGGTTCGTGCCCGACAGGGCAGGCGAGGTCGAGAGCGGGCCCGACGTCGAGCAGGTGCACGTCCCGCTGTCGGCCGCGCAGCTCCGCTTCGGCGACGGCACCGCCGCGGACTGGGCCCGCCGTGCCACGGCCACCCGCGACGCGCTGACAGGGCCCACCGTCGTGGTCGGCGCCGCCGTGCACTCCGTGCGGGCCGTGCCCGAGCGTGCACTCGGCACCGTCGCCTCCTGGGCCCACCGACACGGCGCACCGCTGCACGTGCACGTCTCCGAACAGCCGGCCGAGAACGCGGACTGCGTGCGCCTCCTCGGCGCCACCCCCGTCGCGCTGCTCCGTCGGCACGGCGTCCTCGACCACAGGGCGACGGCCGTCCACGCCACCCACCTGACGCCGCGCGACGTCGGCGACCTCGCCGCGAGCGGCGCCTGGGCCTGCTTCTGCGTCACGACCGAGCGCGACCTCGCCGACGGCATCGGACCGGCCGCCGAGCTGGTCGAGGCCGGCGTGCCGCTCACCGTCGGCAGCGACAGCCACGCGGTGGTCGACCTGCTCGAGGAGGTGCGGGGCATCGAGTCGGGACAGCGCCTGGTCAGCGGTCGGCGCGGCTGGTTCGGAGCCGCGCAGCTGCTGACGGCGGCGACCGTCGAGGGGGCCAGGTCGCTCGGCTGGGACGACGGCGGGACGATCACGCCCGGCGCCCTCGCCGACTTCACGACCGTGTCGCTCGACTCGGTGCGCCTCGCGGACGCGCGCGGCGACTCGCTGCTCGAGTCGGTCGTCTTCGCCGCCACGGCGTCGGACGTGGCCACGGTGGTCGTGGGCGGCGAGGTGGTCGTGCGCGACGGCGCACACGCGCGCATCGCGTCGCCGGCCGTCGCACTGCGCGACTCGATCGCGGCCGTGCTGCCGCCCGAGCCGTCGCCGGTGCCCTGGCCCGTGCCCCCGCCCGTGCCCGCGCCACCCGCCCGAGCTCGCCGAGAGGACCCGCCCGCATGACCGTCACCGCCCTGACCGGCATCTCGCAGCTCGTCACGAACGACCCGACGCACGAGCACGCCGAGGCGTCCGACTCGCCGCTCGGCGTCGTGCTCGACGCCGCCGTCCTCCTCGACGGCGGCCGCGTCCTCTGGACCGGCCCCGCCGCGAGCATGCCGTCGTCGGTCGCCGACGCCGTGGTCGACCTGGGCGGCCGGGCTGTCGTCCCCGGGTTCGTCGACAGCCACGCCCACCTGGCGTTCGCGGGCGACCGGTCCGAGGAGTTCGCGGCCCGGATGGCCGGCGAGCCGTACTCCGCCGGCGGCATCCGGAGCACCGTGGCGCACACGAGGTCGGCGAGCGACGCCGACCTCGCCGCCTCGGTCCGGAGGCTCGCCGACGAGGCGCTGCGGCAGGGCACCACCACGCTCGAGAGCAAGTCGGGCTACGGGCTGAGCGTGCACGACGAGCGCCGAAGCCTGGAGGCGGTCCGGGCGGTCACGACGGAGGCCACCTTCCTGGGCGCCCACGTCGTGCCCGCCGAGTTCGCCGGGCGGCCCGACGACTACGTCGCGCTCGTCGTCGGCGAGATGCTCGAGGCCTGCGCGCCGCTCGCGCGGTGGATCGACGTCTTCTGCGACGTCGGGGCGTTCGACGTCGACCAGACGCGGGAGATCCTCACCGCCGGGATGGCCGCAGGGCTGACGCCGCGGCTGCACGCCGGCCAGCTCGCACCGGGCGGCGGCATCCAGCTCGGCGTCGAGCTCGGTGCGGCGTCGGTCGACCACGTGACCCACGCGAGCGACGACGACGTGGAGGCACTGGCCGCGTCGTCGACGATCGCCACCCTGCTGCCGGGGGCCGAGTTCTCCACCCGCGCTCGCTACCCCGACGCGCGACGGCTGCTCGCGGCCGGGGTGACGGTGGCCCTGGCCGCGGACTGCAACCCGGGGTCGAGCTACACGACGAGCATCCCGTTCTGCATCGCGGTGGCCGTGCGCGACATGGGCATGACGCCGGCCGAGGCGCTGTGGTCCGCGACCGCCGGGGGAGCGGCGGCGCTGCGACGGACCGACGTCGGCCACCTCGCCGTCGGTGCGGCAGCGGACCTCCTCGTGCTCGACGCGCCGTCGTTCGTGCACCTCGCGTACCGGCCGGGCGTGCCGCTGGTGGAGTCGGTCCGGCGCGGCGGGGAGCTCGTCTCGGGGCGCGCCTCCTGATGGCGGAGCCCGTCGTGCTGCGGGTCGCCGTCCGCGCGGTGGCGCCGTGGCGGAACGGCGCCGGGACGACGACGGTGGTCGCCGAGGGGCCGCCGTCCTCCGCCGGCTCGAGCGAGCCGACGCGGCGGGAGCCGACATGGCGGGTCAGCATCGCGACGATCGCCCGGTCGGCGCCGTTCTCGGAGTTCGCGGGGGTCGATCGCCTGCTGATGCCGCTGTCGGAGGCGGGTCTCGACCTCGTGGTCGACGGGCGTCGGGTGCACGGCGAGGCCCTCGAGGTGCTGGCCTTCGCGGGGGAGTCGCCGGTCGAGGCGGTCGACGTCGCGGCCGAGGGACTCGACCTCAACCTCATGACCCGCCGAGGCAGCGCGGAGGGGCAGCTCCGGACCGTCGAGGTCCCCGCCGTGCTCGAGCTCGCGGCGCACGAGGTCGCCGTGGCCGTCGTCGTGTCGGGGGAGGCACGCCTCGGGAACGACGTGCTGGGTGCTCTCGACGCCTTCCAGGTGCCCGGTCCCGCGACCGTGGCCGTCGCCGGGACCGGGGTGCTCGCCGTGGCACGGATCTCCGCCGTGGCCGACCCCGGCTCCTGAGCCGCTCCTCCTCGACGGGACGTCGTCCCCTGTGGGCGGGGGCCGTGTCGGGCCAGGCTCGGCCGCGACCGCCTCGTCCGGGCGCGGTGCGCCTCCTGCGCCCCTGACGCCACCCGTGGTCTGCTGGGCGCATGCCTGACGCGAGCGAGCTGACCACGTACCTGCCCTGGGCGGTCGCCGCCGTCCTCCTCATCGTGCTGATCGTGCTCGTGGTGCTGCTGCGTCGACGGGCCACGGCGGCGCAGGAGGCGCTGCGGACCCGCGAGGACGCGCACCGGAAGGCGCTCGACGAGGCCACGGCCGAGCGCGAGCGCGCGGCCCGCGACGCCGCCGAGTCCCACGCCCGTGAGCTCGAGCAGGTCGAGGCGCGTCGCGTCGACGCCGAGACGTCCGCACAGCAGAGCCGCGCCCTGGTCGCCGCCGGGGCGAAGTGGGAGGAGACCTCCCGCCGCATGGTGCTCGACGCGGTCACCGACCTCGGCCTCGACGGCGCCCTCGTGACGAACCTCGTCTTCGTGCCCGTCGACGCGACGCGGACCCGGCGCTTCGTCGCGCAGGTCGACCACGTCCTCCTGCTGCCGACGGTCGCCCTCGTGATCGAGAACAAGGGGTGGAAGGGCGTCGTGCTCGACGGCGTGCACCCCCGGGACGCCGGCTCGTCGTTCGCGACGCTCCTCGGCGACCTCGAGCTGGAGCCGCCCTTCGCGGTCCAGGTCAAGCGCGACTCGCTCACCTCGCTCGAGCTGCGCACGCACGACCAGGGCCACGCCCCCCGCAAGCAGGTCCGGCGCCAGGCGCAGCGCATCTCCGACCTCGTCCGTGCCGAGACCCACCGCAAGCCGTGGTTCGACACCGCGGTGCTGTACTCGCACCCCGACGCCGACGTCCACGCCGACCCCCGGGCCGACGACGAGGGCGTGAGCACCGTCGTCATCGCCAGCCAGGCCCAGCTCCGCGCCCACCTCGAGGAGCTCGTCCGACGCCGTCGACCCGGCCCCGACAGCCCCCGCATCGACGAGCTGTCGGCGCTCTTCGCCGGTCTCGGGGCCGAGGTGACCTCCTTCGGCAAGCCGCTCGACCGCGCGGCGGCGGCGACGGCGGCGACGGCCGGCCCGGCAGGCCAGCCCGACGACGCGGAGTCCTCGCCGACGCAGGCGTAGCGCCCTTCGGTCGCCGCGCCTCCTGCAGCCACTGCACGGAGCAGGTCGATCCTCGGCCTCCTCGGGGCGTCCTGCCAGGCGGCGACCGCGTGCGGGCCCCTACCGTCGACCCCCTCGGCGCCTGACCGGCGCGAGGACGACGGGAGACGCGCCGATGAGGCTGACCGACACGAGCGACCTGTGGTGGAAGACCGCGGTCTTCTACAACCTCGACGTCGAGACGTACCTCGACCGGGACGACGACGGCGTCGGGGACCTCGATGGCCTGGCGCACCGGCTCGACCACCTGGCCGAGCTCGGCGTCACCTGCCTGTGGCTGGCGCCGTTCTACCCGTCGCCCCAGCGCGACAACGGCTACGACATCGAGGACTACTACGGGGTCGACCCCCGCTACGGCCACCTCGGCGACCTCGTCGAGGTCGTGCGCACCGCCCACGACCGGGGCATGCGGGTCATCGTCGACCTGGTGGTCAACCACACGTCCGACCAGCACCCCTGGTTCCGGGAGGCGCGCAGCAGCCCCGAGAACCGGTACCGCCGGTTCTACCAGTGGCGCGACGACGTCCCCGAGGACGCCCCGGAGAGCATGTTCCCCGACGTCGAGGACGGTGTCTGGCGCTACGACGACGAGGCGGGCCAGTTCTACAAGCACTCCTTCTACCGCCACCAGCCGGACCTCGCCACCGACGACCCGGTGGTCCGCGAGGAGATCGCCAAGGTGATCGGCTTCTGGCTGCAGCTCGGCATCGACGGGTTCCGGGTCGACGCCGTGCCGCACCTGATCGAGGGCGACGACGGCCCCGAGCACGACTTCCTGCGCACGCTGCGGCGCTTCGTGTCCCGACGCAGCGGGCACGGCGTGCTGCTCGGCGAGGTCAACCTGCCCTACGACGAGCAGCTCGCGTTCTTCGGCGGCGAGGACGGCGACGAGCTCACCATGCAGTTCGACTTCGTCGGCAACCAGGCGCTGTACCTGTCGCTCGCACGACAGGACGCGACCCCGCTGCGGGAGGCGCTCGAGGCTCGACCTGCCCTGGCCCGCGGCAACCAGTGGGGCAACTTCGTCCGCAACCACGACGAGCTCACCCTCGACCAGCTGAGCGAGTCCGAGCGGGGCGAGGTCTTCGCGGCGTTCGCGCCGGAGGAGGGCCAGCGCATCCACGGCCGCGGCATCACCCGCCGCCTGCCGCCGATGCTGGAGGGCGACCCCCGGCGCGTCCGCATGGTCTACAGCCTCCTGTTCTCGCTGCCCGGCTCGCCGGTGCTCTACTACGGCGAGGAGATCGGCATGGGCGAGGACTCCCGCGTCGAGGGCAGCCGCGGCGCCGTCCGCACCCCCATGCAGTGGACGGCGGAGGCGAACGGCGGCTTCTCGGCAGCCGCGCCCGACGACCTCGTGTCGGCGGTGGTCACGGGCGGCAACGCTCCGGAGCACGTCAACGTCTCCCAGCAGCGGCACGACCCCGACTCGCTGCTCGCCTTCGTGTCGCAGCTGACCCGCGCCTACCGGGCGGCGCCCGAGATCGGCTGGGGAGAGCTGTCCGTCCTCCGTCAACCGCACGCCTGCGTGCTCGCCCACAGCGTGGACAGCGAGCTAGGGCTGCTCGTCGCGGCGCACAACTTCGCCCCGGACGGCCGGTCGTTCCGCGTCGAGCTCGAGGGCGCGACCGACGAGTGGCAGGTGGTGGACGTCCTGGCCGGCGACGGTGCGGCCCGGCCCCTCGACGACGGCGGCGTCGAGATCGAGCTGGAGGGCTACGGTCACCGCTGGCTGCGCGTGGTGCGCCCGGGGGAGAAGCGCCTCCTCTGACGTCGGCCTGCCGCGTCGGGCCTACTGGACCGACGCGGTCAGCCGTGCCACGTTGTCGAGCACCTGCAGGCCCGCGGGGCGGGACAGCCAGCCCTCGAGGGTGATCTCGCGCGACTTGCGGCGGTAGTCGTCCTCGATGAGGCGGACCTCGTCGACGAACGACTTGCCGTGCACCATCAGCGACACCTCGAAGTTGAGGCTGAACGAGCGCATGTCCATGTTGCTCGAGCCGATCACGGCGACGGTGTCGTCGACCGTGAAGTGCTTCGAGTGCAGCACGATCGGGCGCTCGTAGAGGAAGATGCGGACACCGGCCCGCAACAGCGTCTCGTAGTACGAGCGCTGGGCGTGGTAGACCATGAACTGGTCGGCCACCTCGCACGCGAAGAGCTGGACCTCGACGCCGCGCTCGGCAGCCGTCGTGATCGCGTAGAGCATCGAGTCGTCGGGCACGAAGTAGGGGCTCGCGATGATCAGCCTCTCCTGTGCGCCGTAGACGAGTGCGTTGAACAGGCGCAGGTTGTTCTCGCCGTCGAAGCCCGGGCCGCTCGGCACGACCTGGCACTCGAGGCTGTCGGGCCCCTGCCGCTGCTCGATCAGGGGCTCGGCCTCGGCGTCGGTGGGCAGCTCGTCGGTCTCGCTGTACCAGTCGGTGATGAAGAGGGCGTTGAGGCCGACGGCGGCGGGGCCCTCGAGCCGCACCATGAGGTCCTTCCACTGCAGCCCGCGCTTGATGTTGCCTCGCTTGTTGTAGCTGGGGTCCGTCATGTTCTGCGACCCCGTGAAGGCGACGTCGCCGTCGATCACGACGATCTTGCGGTGGTTCCGCAGGTCGGGTCGGCGCCAGGCGCCCTGGAACGGGCGGAAGGGCAGCATCTCCTCGAACCGGATGCCCGAGTCGCGCAGCCACTGCCGGGTGACCCGGCCCTGCGGGTTCCGCATCGTCGCCCAGTGGTCGTAGAGCACCCGGACGGCGACGCCTCGTGCGTGCGCCCGCTCGAGCGCCTCGAAGAAGAGGAAGGTCGACTCGTCACGGGTGAGGATGTAGAACTCGACGTGCACGTACCGCTCGGCCTCGTCGACGGCGGCGGCCATGGCCGCGATCGACTCGGCGTAGTCGGGCAGCAGGGTCGCCGTGTTGCCGGGCAGCAGCGGCATGGCCCCGAGCGTGCGGTTGAGGGTCACGACCGTGCCGAACCACGGGGGGCGAGGGTCCGTCACCGCGTGCACGTCGTCGATGCCCTTGGTCGCGTCGAGGATGCGGTCGTTGATCTCGCGCTGCTTGTCGCGGCGGTCCTGCGGCAGCTTCGAGCTGCCGAGCAGGCCGAAGAGCACGCTGCCGGGGATCGGCGACACGAAGATCGCCAGCAGCCAGGCCATCGCCGAGCTCGGGCGCCGGTTGCGGGGCACGGCCACCACGGCCACGATCCGGATGAGGATGTCGACGACCAAGATCACCGTCGGGAAGTGCTTGAAGATCCTGCGCCACGTCATGCGTCGATCTTGTCAGCCCCGGGGCCGGCTCGTCGTTGCCGTTCGCCCGCAGGACATGCACATTGCACTATTGACCGCAGAGTGCAATCATCTCCGGTGGGCACCCGCCCTCCGGCGACGTCGCCGCACCGCGCAGCGACGACCGAGAGGAGGCGCCCCGTGAGCACCGAGACCGTCCCGCCCGTCAGCAAGGCCGCGATCCGCCGCCAGCGGACCCGCTCCGAGCTCGTGGGCGCGGCCCGCCGGCTCACCGCCGAGCACGGGCTGGCCGGCTTCACCCTCGAGCAGCTCTGCGACGAGGTCGGCATCTCCCGGCGCACGTTCTTCAACCACTTCGCGTCCAAGGACGACGTGGTCGTCGGCGTGGGGCTGGACGACGACGAGGACGAGGCGCTCGAGGGCTACGCGTCCTCGCGACGCGACCCGCGCCTCCCCGTCCTCTCGACGACTCTGGACGACCTCGCGGCGCTCGTCGTCCAGCGTGTCGAGCACGTCGGCCTCACCCGCGAGCGGGCCGCCGAGTTCAAGGCGGCGCTCGACCGCGAGCCACGGCTGCTGCAGGCGATGCTGACGCAGGGCGACGAGCAGCAGCGTCGCGTCGCGGCCGCCGTGGCGTCGCACGAAGGCGTCCCCGCCGACGACCCGCGCATCGGCGTCGTCGTGGCGGTCGCCGGTGCGCTGGTGCAGCGCGCCATGACCCGCTTCTTCTTCGACGAGGGCCCGCCGGGCCTCCGCTTCGACCACGTCCTCCGTGACCAGCTCGCCCTCGCCCGCGCGCTGTTCTCCGCCGCACCGCCCCTCGACCAGGAAGCACGCTGACTCGACCATGACCACCACCACCGCGAAGACGGCCGACGCGCCGTTCCTCCTCACCCAGAGGCGGATCTGGATCATCTTCGGCGCCCTCATCTCGGGCATGCTCCTCTCGAGCCTCGACCAGACCATCGTCTCGACCGCCATGCCGACGATCGTCGGCGAGCTGGGCGGCGTCGAGCACCAGGCCTGGATCACCACGGCCTACCTGCTCGCGACCACGATCGTCATGCCGATCTACGGCAAGTTCGGCGACGTGCTCGGTCGACGGAACCTCTTCCTGGCGGCGATCGCGATCTTCACGCTCGCGAGCATCGGCTGCGCGTTCGCGACGGACTTCTGGGCGTTCGTCGTCTTCCGGGCGATCCAGGGCCTCGGCGGCGGCGGCCTGATGATCCTGTCGCAGGCGATCATCGCCGACATCGTGCCTGCCTCGGAGCGAGGCAAGTACCTCGGCCCCCTCGGCGCCGTGTTCGGCCTGTCGGCCATCGGCGGCCCCCTGCTCGGCGGCTTCTTCGTCGACCACCTCACCTGGCAGTGGGCGTTCTACATCAACGTGCCCGTCGGCATCGCCGCCTTCGTCATCGCCTGGATGGCGCTGACCCTGCCGAGCAAGAAGGCCACGAAGCGCGTCGACTGGCTGGGCGTCGTGCTGCTCTCGGCCGCCACGACGTGCCTCGTCTTCTTCACGGAGTTCGGCGGCCAGGCCGACCACGGCTGGGGCGCACCCGAGACGTGGCTGTGGGGCGCGGGCGTGCTCGTCGCCGTCAGCGCGTTCGTGCTCGTCGAGTCACGCGCCGAGGACCCGATCATCCCGTTGTCCTTCTTCCGCAACCGCGTGTTCGTCCTGGCGACGGCCGTCGGCTTCGTGCTCGGCATCGGCATGTTCTCGGCGATCGCGTTCGTCCCGACGTTCCTGCAGATGTCGTCGGGCGCCTCCGCGGCCGTGTCCGGGCTGTTGCTCCTGCCGATGATGGCCGGCCTGATCGGCACCTCGATCCTGTCGGGCAACCTGATCACCAAGACGGGGCGCTACCGCGTCTTCCCCATCGTCGGCACGCTGCTGACGGGCGTGGCGATGGCCCTCTTCACGACCCTCACGGCCGACACGCCCCTCTGGCTGATCTGCGTCTTCCTGTTGGTCTTCGGCGCCGGGCTCGGCCTCATCATGCAGGTCGTGGTGCTGGTCGTGCAGAACTCCGTCGACGCCGCGAACGTCGGCACGGCGACGAGCACGAACAACTACTTCCGCGAGGTGGGTGCAGCCCTGGGCGTCGCCATCTTCGGCGCCCTCTTCACGAGTCGCCTCACGGAGAACCTCACGAGCGTCTTCACCGGCGCCGGAGCGTCGAGCGGCGACGCCGCCCAGGCCACGGCGACGCTCGACCCGGCAGCCCTGAACGAGCTGCCCGAGGCGATCCGCCGTCAGGTCGTCGAGGGCTACGCCGACGCCCTGGCGCCCGTGTTCGCCTACCTCATCCCGTTCATCGCGATCGCCTTCGTGCTGGCGCTGTTCCTGCCCCAGATCGCGCTCAGCGACGTCGCCGGCATGGTCGCCCGCGGGGAGGCGGTCTCGGGCGACGAGGCGGAACAGCTCGAGAAGGAGGCGCGCGGCCGGTCGACGGGCGCGGTCGCCGAGGCGGCCACCGCGTCGGCCGTCGCGGCGGGAGCGCCGTCGACGGCGGTCGGCGACGACCCCCGGGGGAGCGCCGCCGGCGGGACCGCGGACGGCGGTGCCCACGAGGTCACGGACGCCGGGGGAGCCGACCGCGACGGAGACCGCCGTCCCTGAGCTCTGAGCAGCGGGAGGCCGTCAGGCCGGGGAGGCGCCCTCCCGAGGGGCCCACGCCAGGAGATGTCCCGGTCGCACCGGCGAGTCCGCCGGGCATGGGCCCCGGGCGGACGTACGATCCGACCATGAGCGAGAGCACCGGCACGACGGAGTGGGACGTCGACGTGCTCCCCGTCGAGGCGCCGCCCTCGCCGCGGGGAGCCCGCACCGCCGTCCCGGCTCCTCCCGCAGTCGACCCCACCGCGTCGCACGCACCCGCGACGCACGAGCAGGAGCACCGCCCCGTGACACCCGTCCTCGCACCCGAGGCCCCCGCAGCACCGTCCGACGTCCTCGTCACCCGCCGCGATCCGCGTCCGGTCTCGGTGCCCTCGCACCGCGCCGACACGACGGACGACGTCGTGCCCACCGACCCGACGGAGCCGCGACCGGCCAGCGTCGCCCGCCACTCGGTCGAGACGTCGGCCATCACCCTGCCCGTCTTCGCCCCGGACGTCGACCCCTCGCTGCCGCAGCCGCCCGATCGGCTCACCCTCGACGACGACGTCCTCGTGCGGATGGTCGAGCGTCGTCTCGACGACACGGCGACCGTCGACCTGATGGCGGTCGTGCAGGCCCAGCTCCAGGCGCGCCGCGTCGAGGCCGCTCGCTTCGCCTCCTGGGCTCGCGAGATGGACCGCGTCGGCACCGACGAGGCCGCGGACGCCCTCGAGCGGACCCGGCTCCGCTTCACCGGCGTCATCGACGTCGGGCTGCCGATCGACCTCGACGAGGTCCACGGCGACGACGCCGTCGACGAGGAGCCCGAGGAGACGCCCCACGCGACCACCGACGTGCAGTCGTCCGGCCCGGCTGCGACCCCCTCGGAGGCCTCGGGCGCACCGAGCGGCGTGTCCGAGCCCGCCTCTGAGTCGGCCCCCGCACCTGTAGCGACTCCCGCACCTGCGCCGACCCTTCCGCCTGCGGCCCTCGCCGAGCCGGCCCTCCAGATGGACGAGGCCCACGTGGTCGAGCGGTCCGCTGGTCAGGCGCCACGCCTCCCGATCGTCGCCGGTCTCGTCGTCGCGGGACTCGTCGTCCTCGCTGCCGTGGTGCTCGCCCTGGTCGTCCCCGAACTGCTCGCCTCCGCCGTGCTCGCCACGGTGGCCGTCCCCGTCGCGGGCGGCCTCGGTGCGGCCGCCGCGCTGATCGCCGTGGTGCACGGTCCGGCCGACGCCCTGCGCGTCGCCGCCCGCGGGCCCGTCGCCGTCGTCGCCGGCATCGTCGTGTCCGCCGCGCTCGGCTACGGCGTCCTGGTGACCGCGCCGGCGTCGCTGGCCTGGCAGGGCTGGCTCGTCCGCCTCGTCGGCTTCACGGGCATGACGCCCGGCATCGCCGCCGCCGCCGCGCTGCTCGTGGCCGCGGCCGCCGCCTTCGTGGTCGCCGTGCTCGCGACGGGTCTCCGGTCGAGCTCCCGCCGCTAGGCTGAGGCGGTGTCCACCCTCGCCTCCGTCAACGCCGTCGTCGAACGCCTCTGGCCCCTCTCGGGCGCCGAGTCGTGGGACTCCCCGGGCGTCGTCGTCGGCGATCCCGACCAGCCCGTGACCCATGTCCGCCTCGCGGTCGACCCTGTCCTCGAGGTCGTCGACGAGGCCGTCGACATCGGTGCGGACCTGTTGCTCGTCCACCACCCGCTCCTGTTCCGCGGCGCGACCACCATGGCCGAGGACACGACGAAGGGCGCGGTCGTCTCCCGCCTCGTGCGGGCCGGCTGCGCGCTGATCGCCGCCCACACGAACGCCGACGTCGTCGAGACCGGCACCTCGCGTGCCCTCGCCCACCAGCTCGGCCTCGTCGACCAGCGACCGATCACCGAGGGCGCGACGAGCTCGACCGGGCTCGGCATCACGGGCCGCCTGCCGCGCCCGATGAGCCTGGTGTCGTTCGCCCGTCAGCTGGGCGAGCTGCTGCCGCCGACCGCCGCGGGCGTCCGTGTGGCGGGCGACGCCGAGCGCGTCGTCGAGACGGTCGCCCTCTGCGCCGGCGCCGGCGACTCGCTGCTCGACCACCCCCTGGTCCGGGCGGCCGACGTCTACCTGACGAGCGACCTGCGCCACCACCCCGCGAGCGACGCCCGCGACCTGATGCTCCTCGGCCGGGGCCCCGCGCTCGTCGACGTCTCGCACTGGGCGAGCGAGTGGCTCTGGCTCGACACGGCCGCCGCGCAGCTGCGGGAGGCCCTCCACGACGTCGAGGTCACCCTGAGCGACCTGCGCACCGACCCCTGGGACTTCACGGTCGTGCAGTAGCCGACCCGACCCTCCCTCGCCCCCGGCCCTGTCGGGCCCGCCACACGAACGCCGCACCACCACCGCCGCACCACGACCACGAAGCAGGCACCATGGCCCTCCAAGCAAGCCCCGCCGACCAGGCGCTCCTCCTCGACCTCCAGGCGCTCGACACGTCGATCCAGCAGCTCGCCCACCGCGCGGCGAACCTGCCCGAGATCGCCGTGCTGGCCACGATCGACGGCGACGCTTCCCGCCTCCGCAGCCGCCTCTCGTCCGAGCAGGGCGCCTGGGAGGACGCGCAGACCGAGCTGACGCGCATCGAGTCCGACGTGGCCGTCGTGGTGGCCCGGGCCGAGCGCGACCGCACGCGGCTGGCGTCGTCCTCGTCCGTCAAGGACGTCGCGGCGCTCGAGGGCGAGCTCGTCGCCCTGGCCCGTCGTCAGAGCGACCTGGAGGACGCGCAGCTCGAGGTCATGGACCGGGTCGAGTCGCTCGGTGCCGTCGCCGCGCTGACGAAGTCCGAGCTCGACCAGATCGAGACCCGTCGTGCCGAGGCGGCCGACGGCCGTGACGCCGGGCTCGGCAGGCTCGAGGTCGAGCGGCGCGAGGTCGAGGCCGACCGAGCCGCCATCGCCGAGAAGGTCCCCGCCGAGCTGCTCGCCCTGTACGAGCGCCAGCGGGCCCGCTACGGCGTCGGCGCGTCGCTCCTCCGCGGCGGGGTCTCCAGCGCGAGCGGGGTGACGCTCACCGGCAGCGACCTCGCGGCCGTGCGGTCCGCCTCCGCGTACGACGTCGTGCTCTGCCCCGACAGCGACGCGATCCTCGTGCGCACGGGCGAGTCGGGCATCTGACCCTCCCGTCGTGACGGGCGGGTGACGCCCGCTAGCATGGTCGACGCGGATGGGTCGGCAAGACGGTCGCGTCACCGCGGGGTCCGCCCTGCGGTGCCGAGGAACGTCCGGGCTCCACAGAGCAGGGCGGTGGGCAACACCCACCCGGGGCGACCCGCGAGACAGTGCAACAGAGAGAAGACCGCCACGGTCGTCGCCGAGAGGCGGCGCCGGGGTAAGGGTGAAACGGCGGTGTAAGAGACCACCAGCGGTTCGGGTGACCGACCGGCTATGTAAACCTCGCCCGGAGCAAGGTCAGACAGAGGACGCCGAGGCTGCTCGCCGAGTCCTCGGGTAGACCGCTAGAGGGCTGCGGCAACGCAGTCCCGAGAGAGATGGCCGTCCATGGTGCTCGCGCACCGGGACAGAACCCGGCGTATCAGCCGGCCCATCCGCCTCAGCCGTGCACGCGGCTGGGACACGACGAGAGGGACCCTGGTCCAGGAGGCGCGCCTCCCGAGCCAGGGTCCCTCTCGTCGTGCCGGCCGCGGGGTCCGCCGGGCCGCCTCAGGCAGCCGGGCGGGAGCCCGCGGCGAGGGCAGCTGCGCCCATGATGCCCGCGTTGTTGCGGAGCACCGCCGGCACGATCTCGGCGCGGAGGTCGAGCAGCGGCAGGAACTCCTCGTGGTGCTTCGAGACGCCGCCGCCGACGATGATGCGCCGCGGGTAGAGCAGCGCCTCGAGGTGCGAGTAGTACTTCTGCAGGCGCTTCGCCCAGTGCTTCCAGCTGATGTCGTCGCGCTCCTTGGCGGCGTACGAGGCCTTCGTCTCGTAGTCCTTGCCGCCGATCTCGAGGTGGCCGAGCTCGGCGTTGACGATGAGGACGCCGTCGTTGATGAGGGCGGTGCCGATGCCGGTGCCGAGCGTCGTCATGATCACGAGACCGGGCACGTCCTTCGCGGCGCCGTAGCGGGTCTCGGCGTAGCCGGCGGCGTCCGCGTCGTTGACGAAGTGGATCGACCTGCCCAACGTCTCCTCGAAGAGCGCCTCCGCCTCGAAGCCGATCCACTTCTTCGACACGTTCGCGGCCGAGAGGGTCTTGCCGTCCATGATGGCGGCGGGGAAGCAGACGCCCACCGGGATCGCGTCGTCGTCGAGTCCCAGCTCGTCGACGATCTGCTTCACGACCGCGACGATGGCGTCGGGCTCGCCGCCCTCGGGGGTCGGCTTCTTGATGCGGTCGGTGAGGAGCTCGCCCGACTCGACGTCGACGATCGCCCCCTTGATGCCGGTGCCGCCGATGTCGATGCCGACTGCCTTCTGTGCCACGGGTCGTCCTTCTTCCTGGTGCTCGTCGTCAACTGAGGGTGAGGACGTCGGCACCGCGTTCGGTGACGACGAGGGTGTGCTCGAACTGGGCCGTGAGCGACTTGTCCCGGGTCGTGACGGTCCAGCCGTCCGCCCAGATGTCCGCCTCGACGCCGCCGAGCGTGAGCATGGGCTCGATGGTGAAGACCATCCCCGGCACCATGACGTCGTCGAACTGCGGGGCGTCGTAGTGGGGGATGACGAGGCCGGAGTGGAACGCGCGTCCGACGCCGTGGCCGGTGTAGTCGCGCACGACCCCGTAGCCGAAACGCGCGGCGTACGACTGGATCGCCCGGCCGATCACGTTGACCTCGCGACCGGGGGCCACCGCCTTGATGCCTCGGCGCAGTGCCTCGCGGGTGCGGTCGACCAGGTCGGTCGTCTCCTGTGCGGCGTCCCCGACGAGCACCGTGCGGTTCAGGTCGCCGTGCACCCCGTCCTTGAACGCGGTGATGTCGATGTTGACCAGGTCGCCCTCGACGAGCACGGTGTCGTCGGGGATGCCGTGGCAGATGACCTCGTTCACCGACGTGCAGACCGACTTCGGGAAGCCCCGGTAGCCGAGCGTCGACGGGTAGGCGTCGTGGGCCACGAGGAACTCGTGGGCGACCCGGTCGAGCTCGTCCGTCGTCACGCCGGGGCGGATCGCGGCCTCGACGGCGTCGATCGCCTGCGAGGCGATCCGGCCGCTCGCGCGGATCAGCTCGATCGTCGGGGCGTCGTACACGTCGCCGCCTGTGTACGGAGCGGGGCCCGCCTTGCCGACGTACTCGGGTCGGGCGATGGACGAGGGGACCGGGCGGAGTGGCGAGACCCGGCCCGGGGTCAGTGATCCGTCGAGGTCCCGGGGCATGCCGTCCAGCTTAGGGTAGGGCGGCTCCGCCGGACGCGCCGTGCGCGGACGCGTTGCAGGCGTCGTCGCTGGCGGACGCGCTGGCCGGTGCCCGAAGAGGGGGGAGCGACGGGCGAGCCCCGCCGGTTAGCGTTCATCGACTCCCGTGCCCGACGGGAATCGACTTCTCGCTCTCGTCCCCAGGAGGACCGTGTTCCCGCGCCGTGCCCGCATCGTCACCCTCGCCGCAGCCGTGCTGGCGCTCGTGATCGGTGCCCCCGCCGTCATCGCGGCCTCGGCCCCCGCGGCAGCCCCGGCTCCCCGGGGCGCCCTCGACCTCATCGAGGTCAGCGGCGACGTCGTCTCGGTCGCCGGCTGGGCGTGGTCGGGCGTCGCCGGACCCACCGAGGTCCACTTCTACGATCGGGCCGGCGGCTCCGTCTACGCGGGCAAGCTCAGGACGTCGGTCAGTCGCCCGGACGTCGCGGCCGCCGTGCCGGGAGCGCCGGCGGACACCGGCTTCGAGGGCGAGTTCAGGATCCCTGACGGAGCCCACCGCATCTGCGCGTACGCGATCGGCGGGGCGAACCCGATGATCGGCTGCCTGGCAGCCTCGACCAAGGAGGTGACCGCGAGGGACCTCACCGTCGGGGCACTCGACGCCGTCTCGCGTGACCGGGAGGGCATCCGAGTCCGGGGTTGGGCCTGGGCCCCCCAGGACGACGGCGGCCTCGCGGCCGTCACCGTCACGGACGAGACCGGCGGGACCGTCGTCGAGCTCTCCGTCGTGTCCGACGGGCAGAGTCGTCCCGACGTCAACCGTGCGTTCCCCGGCGCGTACATGACCACCGGCTTCGACATGTCGCTCTACGAGGACATCCCCCAGGGCGACCGGAAGATCTGCGCGACCGCCGGAACGGGCACCGGGGCGAGGAGCCTCGGCTGCCGGACGGTGCTCGGCGTCGGCGACCCCGTCGGCGCCTACGACGCGCTCGTGTCGTCCCGGGCCGGGCAGCTCACCGCGAGCGGCTGGGCCTTCGACTGGTCCGGCCAGCCGACCGACGTGCACCTCTACGACAACGGCCGCTTCCTCGCCGCCGTGTCTCCCGACCACAGCCGCGCGGACGTCCTCCGTGCCTACCCGGGATCGCCGGACGTCGACGGCTGGGCCACGAAAGTCTCGGTGGCCGTGGGGTCGCACACCGTCTGCGCCTACGCCTACAACACCCCCGACGGCAACAACCCGCTGCTCGGCTGCAAGACCGTCACGGTCCGGTAGCCGACGCGGGGATCCCGGCCGCCGTCGCCCGGACCTCGTCCGGGGACGGCCTCGCCCGGGCGCGGTACCCTCGCCCCATGACGACTGAGTTCTGGTTCAACACCCGCACGCACGAGGTCGAGGAGGGCAAGGTCTCGCCCGCGGTCGACCGCGCCGGGCCCTACGCGACGCGCGAGGAGGCTGCAGCCGCGATCAGGACGATCCAGGAGCGCAACGCCCGCCTCGACGCCGAGGACGCGGCCGACGACTGACGGATCCTGCGCGGGCGTGACCGTGGCCGACGGGCGCGTCCACTAGCCTCGACGCAGAGCAGAAAGGCTGTCGATGGACAAGCAGAGGGACTTCGTCCTCCGGACGATCGAAGAGCGCGGCATCAAGTTCATCAGGCTCTGGTTCACGGACGTGATCGGCACCCTGAAGAGCGTGGCCATCGCCCCGGCCGAGGTCGAGGGCGCGTTCGCCGAGGGGATCGGCTTCGACGGCTCCGCGATCGAGGGCCTCACCCGGTCGTACGAGGCGGACGTGCTCGCGCAGCCCGACCCGACCACCTTCCAGATCCTGCCGTGGCGCGGCGAGATCGACCCGACCGCGCGCATGTTCTGCGACATCACGACGCCCGACGGGCAGCCGGCCGTCGCCGACCCGCGGAACGTCCTCAAGCGCACGCTCGCGCGGGCCGGCGAACGCGGCTTCACGTTCTACACGCACCCCGAGGTCGAGTTCTACCTCCTGAAGGACGCGCAGGGCGGGCCGGACGGCCCCCAGCCCGTCGACTCCGCCGGCTACTTCGACAACGTGCCCGGCGGGACGGCCCACGACTTCCGCCGCCGCTCGGTCCGCATGCTCGAGGATCTCGGGATCTCCGTCGAGTTCAGCCACCACGAGGCGGGTCCCGGCCAGAACGAGATCGACCTGCGCTACGCCGACGCCCTGACGACCGCGGACAACATCATGACGTTCCGCACCGTCATCAAGGAGGTGGCGATCGAGCAGGGCGTGTACGCCACGTTCATGCCCAAGCCCTTCAGCCAGCACCCCGGCTCCGGGATGCACACGCACATGTCGCTCTTCGAGGGCGACGGCAACGCCTTCTACGAGGCCGGTGCCGAGTACCAGCTCTCCCGCATCGGCCGGCAGTTCATCGCGGGCCTCCTGCGCCACGCGCCCGAGATCACCGCGGTCACGAACCAGTTCGTCAACAGCTACAAGCGCCTGTGGGGCGGCGACGAGGCGCCCAGCTTCGTGACCTGGGGCCACAACAACCGGTCGGCCCTCGTCCGCGTGCCGCTGTACAAGCCGAACAAGGGCAACTCGAGCCGCGTCGAGTACCGCGCGATTGACTCCGCCGCGAACCCGTACCTCGCCTTCTCGCTCATGCTCGCCGCCGGTCTCAAGGGCATCGAGGAGGGCTACGAGCTCCCCGCCGAGGCCGAGGACAACGTCTGGGGCATGAGCGACGCCGAGCGTCGCGCCCTCGGCTACAAGCAGCTGCCCGCCAGCCTCGACCACGCCCTCTCGATCATGGAGGACAGCGAGCTGGTCGCCGAGACGCTCGGCGAGCAGGTCTTCAACTACGTGCTGCTAAACAAGCGGCAGGAGTGGAAGTCCTACCGTGCCCAGGTGACGCCGTTCGAGCTGCGCTCCAACCTCGAGATCCTCTAGCGGGCCGGCTCCACCATGCCCCGAGCCGCGACGGCGCTGTCCGACCTGGCACGGCTCGGGTTCGCCGAGCTCGGCACCGCGCGTGAGCGGCTGGACCGCCTCGTCGAGGCGACCCCGTCGCTCGCGGCGGCCGTCTCCTCCTTCGCCCGCAGCCCCGATCCGGACCAGGGCCTGCTGCACCTCGAGCGACTGCTCGAGCGGTCGCCCGACGGCGTCGCCGCGCTGCTCGAGGCCGGCGCGGGGGAGCGTCTGCTGCGCCTGCTCGGGTCGTCGTCCGGGCTCGCCGAGTTCCTGGTGCGGCGACCGGCCGAGCTCGAGCTGCTGCTGCGGCCCGCGCCCGTTCCCCGCAGTCGCGACGCCTACGTGGACGACCTGGTGTCGCGCGTGGCCGGGCTGGTCGACGAGGAGGCGCGGGTGGCGCTCCGCGTCGGCTACCGCCGTCACCTCGTCGAGATCGCCGGCTGGGACCTCGACCGGCCCGACCCGGTCGAGGCGCTCCCCGTCGTCGCCGCGGCCCTCGCCGACCTGGCCGGTGCCGCTCTGCACGCCGCCCTCGACGTGGCCCGGCGCGAGGTGCCGTTCCCCGCGGACGACGTGTCGCGCACGCGTCTCGCGGTGATCGGGATGGGCAAGGCGGGGGCCCGCGAGCTGAACTACCTCAGCGACGTCGACGTCGTGTGGGTCGCCGAGGGGGCCGACGGCCTCGAGAACGGGCGGGCGGTCGAGATCGGCACCCGGCTGGCGGTGCACACCGTTCGGGCGATCACCGACCTCGCCCTCGAGCCCGAGCTCTGGGAGGTCGACTCCAACCTGAGGCCGGAGGGCAAGGACGGCGCCCTCGTCCGCACCCTCGAGTCGCACGTCGCCTACTACGAGCGCTGGGCCAAGGGGTGGGAGTTCCAGGCGCTGCTCAAGGCGCGTCCGCTGGCGGGCGACTCCGACCTCGGCGACCGGTACGCCGAGCGGATCGCCCCGTTCGTCTGGTCCGCGGCGCAGCGCGAGGCCTTCGTCGAGTCGGTGCAGTCGATGCGCGAACGCGTCACCGACCTGCTCCCCGCCGACGAGGTCGACCGTCAGCTCAAGCTGGGGCCCGGCGGCCTCCGCGACGTCGAGTTCACGATCCAGCTGCTCCAGCTCGTGCACGGCCAGGCCGACGACGGCGTGCGGCAGCGGTCGACACTGGAGGCGCTGGCCGCCCTCGCGAGGCGGGGCTACGTGGGGCGCGCCGAGGCCGCCGAGTTCGACCGCGACTACCGGGTGCTGCGCGTGCTCGAGCACCGCGTGCAGCTGGCGCACCTGCGGCGGACCCACCTGATGCCGAGGGACGAGAACGCGCTCCGGGTGCTCGCGCGCGCCTCCGGGCTGAGCTCGTCGGGCACGGGGCTCGTCGAGGCGTGGCGCGAGGTGAAGCGGCGCGTCCGCACCCTGCACGAGCGCCTCTTCTACCGGCCCCTGCTCTCGGCGGTCGCGGCCCGTCCCGAGGAGGACCTCGCGCTCAGCAGCGACCAGGCCGCCGCCCGGCTGGCCGCGATCGGCTTCTCCGACCCGCGCGGTGCCCTCGGGCACATCGCCGCCCTGACCGGGGGAGTCTCCCGGCGGGCGAGCATCCAGCGGCACCTGCTGCCCGCGATGCTGCAGTGGTTCGCCGACGGCACCGACCCCGACCTCGGACTGCTCGCCTTCCGCAGGCTCAGCGACGGGCTCGGCGAGTCGTACTGGTTCCTCCGCATGCTGCGCGACTCGTCGGGGGCTGCCCACCGGCTCACGACCGTCCTCTCGTCGTCGACGTTCGTCGCCGACCTGCTCGACCGGTCCCCGGAGGCGGCGGCCTGGTTCGAGTCCGACGCCGAGCTCCGACCACGGACGCTCGCCAGCCTGCTCGACGAGACGAGCGCCACCGTGGCGCGGCACGAGTCGAAGGAGGGGGCGGCCGGCGTGCTGCGGCAGGCCCGCCGCCGCGAGGTCCTCCGGCTGGCCATCTCGGGGATCCTGGGCCTCGTCACGATCGACCAGCTGGCTCAGGGGCTCACGGACGTCACGACCGCGACGATCACGGGTGCCCTCGCCCTGGCCCGTCGGGACGTGCCCGACATCGAGATGGCCGTCGTCGCCATGGGCCGCTACGGCGGACGCGAACTCGGGTTCGGGTCGGACGCCGACGTGCTCTTCGTCCACCGGGGGGCCGAGGGCGACGACACCTCGCAGCGCCGGGCCGCCGGCGTGGTGGCCGAGATGGGCCGCCTCACCTCGGACGCCCTCGTGCCGCTCGACCTCGACACGGGCCTGCGTCCCGAGGGCGGGAACGGACCGGTGACCAGGTCCCTCGCCTCCTACCGGGCCTACTACGCACGGTGGTCGCTCACCTGGGAGGCCCAGTCGTTGCTGCGCGCCCGCGTGGTGGCGGGCGACGCCGGCCTGGGGGCCGAGTTCACCGCGCTGGCGGACGAGGTCCGCTACCCGGTGTCCCTCTCCGAACAGGAGGTGCGCGAGGTCAAGCGCATCAAGGCGCGGGTCGAGGCGGAGCGCCTCCCCAAGGGCGCCGAGCCGTCGCGTCACCTCAAGCTCGGCCGCGGCTCCCTGAGCGACGTGGAGTGGTTCGTGCAGCTGCTGCAGCTCCGGCACGCGCACGACGTGCCCGGTCTCCGCACGACCTCGACCCTGACCGCCCTCGAGGCGGCGGCCGCCGCCGGGCTCGTCGACGTCGACGACGCAGCCAAGCTGCACGACGCCTGGCTGATGGCGTCCCGTGCCCGTTCCGCCGTCGTCCTCTGGACCTCGCGCACCTCGGACGTCCTGCCGACCGACCGTCGCCAGCTGGAGGGCGTCGCCCGCCTGATGGAGTACCCGCCGGGGTCGGCCACGCGTCTCGAGGAGGACTACCTCGCGGTGACCCGTCGGGCGCGTGCGGTGTTCGAGCGGGGCTTCTACGGTCTGGACGAGGCGCCGGAGCCTACCGCCTGACCTCGCCCGGCGCGACCGACGTCGCGGCCACGAGGTGCGACACGCCCGGGATGCACTCACCCGGGGGGTGACGCCTGAATTGGTCACGGGTGATTTTGTCGTACCCCGAAAAGGGGGTGCGTACCCCGGTCGAGATGTCTGCCGTGTTTCGGACGCATGACCGCCCCGCACGCACGGCCCCGCAGTGCCCTGGGCTTTCCTCACCTCCCGCACCGCGGGCCGAGTCGGTGCGGGATGGCCAGGACCGCGCTCTGACCTGGCTTTTCGTTCGTTGCCTCCGTGCGCTCAGGAAGGCAGGAAAGGGTCATGCCCGGCGGGTGCCGCCGCGCCTCCGACAGGCACTCGGCCCTGTCGGCATTTCGTGCGACACCGATGGGAGGACACGGGCGTACCCCGCCCGGTCGGGCCGAGTCCCCGAACGGGTGGTCGGTTGTGAGTCCCCTCCGAACCGCCGCAAGATTGCACCGACCCGACAGACCCCTTTCCTCGAAGACGCGGAATCATCCTTTTCCCATCCCCGTGAGGCGGCCCTCGTGTTGACTTTCATCCTCCAGATCCGATCGATGGCAGGCGGCCACGCCGAGCTGTACCTGTTCGCGGTCTACTCGGCCTTCATCTGGATCCTGTGGATCATCAAGGTGCTGCTCTCGAGGCGGTACCGCCCCTTCACGGGGGAGTTCTCCGGCTCCACGAGCGTCGTCGTCCCCGTGGTCGACGAGCCCCTCGACCTGTTCCGCGACGTCATAGGCCGCATGGTCGAGCAGCAGCCGGGCGAGATCATCGTGGTCATCAACGGCAAGCCGAACCCGGAGCTCGCCGCCGTCTGCGACGAGTACGCCCCTCTCGTCCGCTGGGTGCACACGCCCATCCCCGGCAAGCGCAACGCCGTCATGATCGGCACTGAGCTCAGCCGCGGCGACATCACCGTGCTGGTCGACTCCGACACGGTGTGGACGCCGGGGACGCTCTCCGAGCTCGTCCGTCCCTTCGCCCACGAGAACGTCGGCGGCGTCACCACGCGTCAGCGCATCCTGGAGCCCGAGCGCAGCTGGATCACCCGCTGGGCCGACTGGCTCGAGAACTCGCGCGCGCTCTACTCGATGCCCGCGCAGAGCGTCCTGGGGCAGATCGGCTGCCTCCCCGGCCGGACGATCGCGTTCCGCCGCGAGATCCTCGTGCGGGTGATGGACCGGTTCATGACGGAGAAGTTCATGGGCGTCTTCCTCGAGGTCAGCGACGACCGCACCCTGACGAACCTCACGCTCAAGGAGGGCTACCGCACCGTCTACCAGCACACGAGCCTGGTCTACACGGACGCCCCGCTCGAGGTGAAGAAGCTGTTCAAGCAGCAGCTCCGCTGGGCCCGCGGCAGCCAGTACAACACGTTCCGGATGATGCCGTGGATGCTCGGGCACGCTCCGATGCTGGCGTTCTTCTTCGCGATGGACATCGTCCTGCCCTTCCTCCTGATGGGCGTCATCGGCGGCTGGATCTACCGGGGAATCACCGGCCAGGGCGTCAACCTGTACCGCGGCATCCTGGCCGAGTACGGGGTCTCCACCGGGCTGATCAGCATCGTGGTCCTGATGGTGCTGTCGTCCGTGCTCAGCATGGCCATCCGACAGATGCGGCACCTGGCCGAGAAGCCGTCGGACTTCCTCCGCCTGCCGGTCTTCATCATCGTGTCGACCTTCTTCCTCATGCCGATCCGCGTCATCGGGTTCTTCCGCATGGGGCACGCCAGCGGCTGGGGGACCCGTGCCGGCGCCTACGCCGGCGGAGCCGCGGACGACGCGGCCCAGCAGATGGCCCACCAGGCGACCGGCGACGACTCGCTGCAGGTCCTGGAGCGCGAGTTCGACGACGAGACCGATCCCGGCGTCGACGCCCTCTTCGACTTCGGCGGTCCCTCGACCCCGGCAGGCCCCACCTCGGATGCGACCACCGTCCGACGCGACGACACGGGCGTGGTCCTGGTGCGCAGCCACCGCGCCGAGACGGCCGTCGAGACCGCGCCGTCGCCCCAGGACGACGCCGTGACGACCTCGTCGGCGACCGCCTTCGCCGCGGCCACGGCCCCCGTGGCCGCCGTCGCGCCTCCTCGTCGTCGCCTCAACCCCAAAGCCGGCTTCCCGTACCTGATCGGTGCCGTCATCATCGCCCTGGAGGTGTGGTTCATTGTCTGAGTCCCCGCAGACCTTCGTCGCCCCGCTGCACGTGCAGTCGGGAGCCTGGTGGGCCTCGTCCCACGGCAACGCCCGCCGCACGGCCCTCGGCGCGACCGCGACCGTCGTCCTGTTGGCCATGATCTCGTGGCTCATCTGGATCTCGCCGACGGACAACCCCGTCCGCACCGCCGTGCAGGAGGCGGTCGGCACGTCCCCTGCCCAGGTCACCACCCTCAAGGAGGACCGCTCGGCCCTCCTCGACCAGCTCGTCGCGGCCAAGCGGCAGCTCGCCGCGAGCAAGACCGAGCTGGCGGACGTGCAGCAGCAGGCCTGGACGTCCGAGGGGCAGCTCACCGACGCACAGGCTCGCCTCGCGTCGGCGCAGGACGCCCTCCGTGACGCCCAGACCGCGACCGGCGCCGGCTCGTCGTCCGGCGGCAGCGGCGGCGGCAACGGCAGCGGAGGCTCCGGGGCCGTGGCCACGGGGCCCAAAAGCGGCAATGGCTCCGGCAGCGGCAGCGGCAGCGGCTCAGGCGGCTCCGGCAGCGGCAGCGGCAGCGGCAACGGCTCAGGCGGGGGCGGGACGACCGGCCCTGTGCCGATCACCGCGCCGTCCCTCGCGGACATCGTCTCGCCCGAGTCGCGCTACTTCGGCCTCTACACGACCCAGTCGCCCTTCAGCTGGTCCGAGTTCGACGACGTGAGCACGAAGATCGGCGCGCAGCCGAACATGTCGGGCTACTTCCAGGGCTTCGACCAGGAGTTCAACGCCACGGCGGTGAACCGTTCGTGGGCCAAGGGCGACCTCCCGTTCCTCACCTGGGAGTCCCGACCGATCGCCGCCGGCAACGAGGCGGTCGTCGACCCGGACTACGAGCTGAGCAAGATCATCGAGGGCGACTTCGACGCGTACCTCACGCGCTGGGCCGACGCACTCGCGGCCAACGGCCTGCCGATGGCCATCCGTCTCGACCACGAGATGAACGGCAACTGGTACCCGTGGGCCGAGGGCGTGAACGGGAACGAGAAGACCGAGTACGTGCAGATGTGGCAGCACGTGCACGACCTCTTCGAGGCACGCGGCGCGAACGAGCTCGTCGCCTGGGTCTGGGCCCCCACCCGGGTCGAGGGCGTGCCCACCAAGAACAGGGGCGTCGAGTACACGGCGAGCCTCTACCCCGGCGACGACTACGTCGACTGGGTGGGGATGACCGGCTACCTCCGGAACAGCCCCGAGACGCCCCAGGCGGGCGACTTCCAGGGCACCTTCGGCAGGACGCTGGCGCAGCTGCGGCAGATCACGACGAAGCCGATCATCCTCGCCGAGATGGGCGCGGCCGAGCTCGGCACGACGAAGGACGCCCAGAAGCCGAAGTGGATCGACTCGCTCTTCAGCGAGCTCGCCAAGCCGGAGAACGACGACATCCTCGGGTTCTCCTGGTTCAACCTCACGGCCACGACCGTGTCCAGCGGCTCGTACCTCACGAACGACTGGCGGATCGTCTCCCGGCAGGACTCCCTCGAGGCATTCCGCCGCGGCATCGCCCGCACCGACACCGACTTCGCCCTGAGGACGCTGCCGTGACCACGGCCGACGACTCGCGGCTCTCGTCCCTCCCCACCCCCTCCGCCCCACTGACTGCAGCACCCCAGATCGCGAGGAGCGCATCATGAGAAAGAACACCAGCCCGGCCGACGGCGCCGGCACCGACCCCCAGTCCGTCGACGCCGCGGTGACGTCCGCCTCGACGAAGCCCCGCATCAGCGTCATCGGCACCGGCTACCTCGGGGCGACCCACGCCGCCGCGATGGCCGAGATGGGCTTCGACGTCATCGGCGTCGACACGGACCCCGCGAAGGTCGAGGCGCTCAGCCAGGGCCGAGTCCCCTTCTTCGAGCCGGGGCTGCCCGAGCTGATCCTCCGCCACGTCGAGTCCGGTCGACTGCTCTTCACGACGGACATCGCCGAGGCCGTGGCCCTCTCCGACGTGCACTTCATCTGCGTCGGCACGCCGCAGCGCCGGGGGAGCCACGCCGCCAACCTGAGCTACGTCGAGGAGGCCACCCGCAAGGTCGCCGAGTCGCTCAGCCACGACGGCCTGATCGTCGGCAAGTCGACCGTGCCGGTCGGCACCGCGGCCCGTCTCCGGGAGATCGTGGCCAGCGTGCTGCCTGCCGGGGTGTCGGCCGACGTCGTGTGGAACCCGGAGTTCCTCCGCGAGGGCCACGCCGTCGAGGACACCCTGCGTCCCGACCGCATCGTCTTCGGCGGCACCGACGTCCGCAGCGAGGCGATCCTCCGCGAGGTCTACGCCGAGCCGATCTCGACGGGCACGCCCGTCATCTCGTGCGACCTGCCGACGGCCGAGCTCGTCAAGGTCAGCGCGAACGCGTTCCTGGCGACGAAGATCTCGTTCATCAACGCGATCAGCGAGCTCTGCGAGGCCGCCGGCGCGAACGTCTCGACGCTCGCGGACGCCCTCGGCTTCGACGACAGGATCGGCCGCAAGTTCCTCAATGCCGGCCTGGGCTTCGGGGGCGGCTGCCTGCCGAAGGACATCAGAGCGTTGATGTTCCGGGCCAACGAGCTGGGCGCCCACCGCGCGGTCGGTCTCATGCAGCAGGTCGACGAGATCAACATGGCCCAGCGCCAGCGCGTCATCGACCAGGCCATCGACGCCTGCGGCGGGTCGGTCCTGAACCGGCGCATCGCCGTCCTCGGCGCGGCGTTCAAGCCGCACACCGACGACGTCCGCGACTCGCCGGCCCTCAACGTGGCCGCGGCGCTGCACCTGCGCGGCGCCCAGGTGCTGGTCGTGGACCCGGAGGCGACCCAGACCGCCCAGCGCAGCTTCCCGACCCTGTCCTTCGCCGACAGCATCGAGGAGGCGGTCTCGGACGCCGACGCCGTGCTGCTGCTGACGGAGTGGCCCGAGTTCGTCAGCGCGGAGCCCTCGGCCCTCGCCGAGCTCGCGGCCAACCCCGTCGTGATCGACGCCCGGAACGTGCTCGACGCCGAGGTCTGGTCGAGCGGCGGCTGGGAGGTGCGGCCCCTCGGCGGTCGCCGGACCCCGGCTCAGCGACGCGTCCTCACCGGGAGCAGCATCCCCGCCTGACGCCCGCCGACGACGGGAGAAGGCCCGCACCCCTCAGGGTGCGGGCCTTGTCTCGTCCGGCGGCCACGACGGCGGACGGGGAGCGACCGACTCGGTCGCGCCCCGTCCGGTCTCGGCTAGACGCCGAAGTAGAGCTCGAACTCGAAGGGGTGCGGGCGCTGTGCCATCGGCAGGATCTCCTTCTCGCGCTTGTACGCGATCCAGGTCTCGATGAGGTCCTCGGTGAAGACGTTGCCCTTGGTGAGGAACGCGTGGTCGGCCTCGAGCGCGTCGAGGGCGCCGTCGAGCGACGCGGGCACCTGGGGGATGCCCTTCGCCTCCTCGGGGGGCAGCTCGTACAGGTCCTTGTCGACGGGCTCGTGCGGCTCGATCCGGTTCTGGATGCCGTCGAGGCCCGCCATCAGCTGCGCGGCGAACGCGAGGTACGGGTTCGACGCGGCGTCCGGGACGCGGAACTCGATGCGCTTGGCCTTGGGGTTGGTGCCCGTGATCGGGATACGGATGGCCGCCGAGCGGTTGCCCGCCGAGTAGACCAGGTTGACGGGGGCCTCGAAGCCGGGGATCAGTCGGTGGTACGAGTTGATCGAGGGGTTCGTGAAGGCGAGCACGGCGGGTGCGTGCTTCAGCAGGCCGCCGATGTACCAGCGAGCGAGGTCGGAGAGCCCGCCGTAGCCGTTCTCGTCGTAGAAGAGGGGCTTGCCGTCGCTCCAGAGCGACTGGTGGGTGTGCATGCCCGAGCCGTTGTCGCCGAAGAGCGGCTTGGGCATGAAGGTCGCGACCTTGCCCCACTGCTCGGCCGTGTTCTTGACGATGTACTTGAACTTGAGGATGTCGTCGGCCGCGTGGACCATCGTGTCGAACTTGTAGTTGATCTCCTGCTGGCCGCCGGTGCCCACCTCGTGGTGCGCGCGCTCGAGCTCGAGGCCCGAGTCGATCAGCTTGAGGCTGATGTCGTCGCGCAGGTCGGCCGTCTTGTCGACGGGGCTGACCGGGAAGTAGCCGCCCTTGTAGGCGGTCTTGTTGGCGAGGTTGCCGCCCTCCTCGACGCGGCCCGTGTTCCAGGCGCCCTCCTCGCTGTCGACGCTGTAGAAGCTGGCGTTCTGCTTCACCTCGTAGCGGACGTCGTCGAAGATGTAGAACTCGGCCTCGGGGGCGAAGAACGCCGTGTCGGCGATGCCGGTGGAGGCGAGGTACTTCTCGGCCTTCTTGGCCACCTGGCGCGGGTCGCGGCTGTAGAGCTCGCCGTTGCGCGGGTTGAAGATGTCGAACACGAGCACGAGGGTGCGCTCGGCGCGGAAGGGGTCGACGTAGCCCGTGGTGACGTCGGGGATGAGCTGCATGTCCGACTCGTGGATCGACGCGAAGCCGCGGATGGAGGACCCGTCGAAGAGCTGGCCGACGGAGAAGAACTCCTCGTCGACGGTGGACGCGGGGATGTTGAAGTGCTGCTGGACGCCGGGCAGGTCCGTGAACCGGATGTCGAGGAACTTGACGTCGGTGTCCGTGATGAACTTCAGCACCTCG
Source organism: Frigoribacterium sp. CFBP 8766 (assembly GCF_014841435.1). Lineage (NCBI taxonomy): Bacteria > Bacillati > Actinomycetota > Actinomycetes > Micrococcales > Microbacteriaceae > Frigoribacterium > Frigoribacterium sp. CFBP 8766. Next base: position 504,940 of record NZ_JACYTX010000002.1, on the reverse strand, counting down.
GAAGAATCGGTGAACATCTAGGTGTCTCTCCAATGGGCTCAGATCGGTCAGACTGCCGGACGCAGCCTTCGACGACGTTATGGCGGGGCCGTTTCGTCGCGGTGTCCCCATTGTTTCAGAGATGTTACGGGTGCCGCGTCGGTAGGCTCGGCGGCATGCACGACGACCGATCCCGCCCTCCGTCCGACCCCGTCGACGGCGGTGCGGCGCCCCGGCAGGACTGGCCGGGCCAGCGCCTCGGCCTGCCGCGCACGGGCCCGCGCTCGATCGCCCGCGTCGGTCGCCGGATCGCGGGGGTGACGATCGACTGGGCACTCGCCTACGTCGTCGCCTTCGCCTTCTTCGACGGCCAGGGGCTCGCCATCACGGTCGTCTTCAGCGTCGTCCAGATCCTCTTCCTGGTCACCCTCGGCGGCACCGTCGGCCATCTGGTCCTCGGCATGCGCCTCGTCCCGATGGCCGGCGGCCGGACCGGTCTCTGGCGCCCGGTCGTCCGGACCCTGCTGCTCGCGGTCGTCATCCCCGCGGTGGTCTGGGACCAGGACCAGAGGGGCCTGCACGACCGCGTGGCGGNGGCGCCTCCGTGCGTTGCCGGTTCGATCAGCGGGTCGCGTCGACCGTCAGCGCGGTCGTCCGGCCCGCACCTTGAACGGATCGACGCCCTTGGGGATCGGCAGGCCGTTCTTGCCGAGCGACTGGAGGCGGTTGCTCACGGCGAGCACCTCGTTCCGGTTCAGTGACGACTTGATCTTGTTCATGCGGCCGGCGATCTTGTGCAGCGGCACGGACTCGGCGTCGGGTCCGACGTGCAGCACCGTGATGGGGACGTTGGGCAGGATGCGCGCCACCTTGCGGCGCTCCTCGTCGACGAGCTTCTTGGTCTGCGCGACCGAGCCCTCGCCGATCAGCACGACGCCGCCCTTGCCGACGGCGCGGTAGACGGCTGCCTGGGAACGGCCCTGGACCGCGACGGGCATCTCGGCGGCGCGCCACGAGCGACGGAGTCCGCTCTTCATGACGGCGCCCACGGCGCCGGGCTGCCCCTCGATCTGCGAGTAGGCGGCCCTCTCGGCCTTGCGTCCGAGGACGATCAGCAGCAGCAGGATGCCGAGCATCAGGCCGACCACGATGTACAGCACGAGCGCCAGGACGTTGCCTGCCGAGAGGAAGAGACCCGCGAGGACGCCGGCGGCGACCGGCAGCAGCAGCGCCAGGAGCATCAGCGGCAGCGCCGACTTGTCGACGCGGCGGGTCATCTTGAACACCTGCCACATCTGCGTGAAGCGGCCCGGTTCCCTGGGCGGCTTCGGGGACGTGTTCTCCGGTGACGTGCGTCGTGCCATGCAGACCAGGATACGGGGTCGGGAGCCGCCGTGGGTCCTCCCCGGGGGCTCGCCGTCGTCGGTCGTCCCCGGCCGGGACGAGGAGGCGCGCGTCCGACCCTCGGAGAGCAGCACGATGACCCCATGGTCACCTCCTCGCTCGGCCCCTACGAGCTCGCGCCGGGGTCCTCCTGGCCCCCCGGTCCGGACGGCGCCGTCGAGGGCACCGCGCCCGACGGCGGCCGGGTGGTGCTGCGCCGCTCGTCGCCGGCACTCGTCGCGGCGGCGAGCTCGTCGCCGCACCCGCACCTCCTCCGCCCGGTCGACGTGCTGGTCGACGACGAGGGCGCGCTGGTGGTCGTCTCGGACGATGTGGGCGGGGAACGACTCGACAGGTGGGCTCGACGTCGCGGCACCCTGTCCGCAGGGGAAGCCGTCACGGTCCTGCTCCCCGTGCTCTCCGCGGTCGCCCACCTGGACCGGCGGGGGACGGCGTTGGGCGGCGTCGGCCTCGAGGACGTCGTGCTCGACGACCGAGGCGCACCGGTCCTCGTCGGCGGCAGGACGGCGCTGCCGGGGGCGACGCAGCCCGGGACGGCGACGGAGGGGGCTCAGGCCCTCGTCGAGGCCGTGGCGCGTGAGCTGTCTCCTCGCGACCGGGCCCGGTTGCGGGGCCCGGCGGGCGCCGGCACGTGCCTGGACGAGCTCGTCGAGCGGGTCCACGACCTGGCTCCTGCCGTCCCCTTGCCGACCGTCGTGCCGAGCACCGGCGTCGAGGGGGCGGCGGTCGCCTGGCGACCACCGCCGGGAGACCCGCCGAGATCCGGCTGGACCAGCGTCCTGCCCGAGTCCGCGCTCCTCGACGGCGTCGCGGACTGGTGGGAGGCGGTCGCGGCCGTGTCGGTCGTCGACCGGCTGCGGTCGGTGAGGCCACGCTTCTGGGTCCTCGCCGGCCTCGTGGCGGTCTCTCTCGTCGTGGGTGCGACCGGCGTCCCGCGGAGCGGCGGCTCCGAGGTGCCCAGGTCCGACTCGGCACGGCCGGTGGCGACGTCCCCTGTCGACGCGCTCTCTGGCCCGGCCGTCTCGGCGCCCACCCCGGTCACCGTCGTCCCCGTCCCGGAGCGTGCCCCTGACGACCCGGTGAGCACGGAGGAGGCGGCGGTGCGGGGCGACGACGCGGTCGCGGCGGCGGCGGTCCTGCTCAGGGCCCGGGTCGGGTGCCTCCGCGAACCGTCGACGTCGTGCCTGGCGGCCGTCGACCAGGCAGGATCGCCCGTGGCGTCAGCAGACTCCCTGACGTTGGCCGACCTTGCATCGGCGGGCGACCTGGTCCTGCCCACGGTCGTCGAGTCGGAGGTGCAGCGTCTGGGGGAGACCGTGCTCCTCGCCTGCCGCACGGCGGACGACGAACCGGCCTCGGTCCTCGTGGTGAGGACCGAGGCCGGCTGGCGTCTCAGAGAAGTGCTGCGCCGCTGACGTGCGCGATCACGAGGGCGAGGTCAGATGCCCAGCACCCCGGCGAAGTCGCCGGCCTCGAGGCGGGCCTTGACCGCCACGAGGAACCGGGCGGCGTCCGCACCGTCGACGATGCGGTGGTCGTACGAGAGGGCCAGGTAGACCATCGACCGGACCGCGATCGCGTCGGCGCCGTCGACCTGGACGACGACGGGACGCTTGACGACGACGCCGGTGCCGAGGATGGCGACCTGGGGGAGGAACACCACCGGGGTGTCGAACAGCGCGCCGCGCGAGCCCGTGTTCGTCACCGTGAAGGTGCCGCCGGCCAGCTCGTCGGGCTTCAGCTTGTTGTCGCGCGTGCGCTGCGCCAGGTCCGCGATCTGGGCGGCGATGCCGGCCAGGTCGAGGTCGGACGCGTCCTTGATGACGGGCGTGAGCAGACCACGTTCCGTGTCGACGGCCATGCTGACGTTCTCGTGGTCCGGGTAGACGATCGAGTCGCCGTCGACGGTCGCGTTCAGCTTCGGGTGCGCCTTGAGCGCCTCGGCGGCCGCCAGGGTGAAGAACGGCAGGAAGGACAGCTTGTTGCCGGTCTTCTCGAGGAACGCCGCCTTGTTCGCGTCGCGGAACGTCGCGACGGCCGTGACGTCGACCTCGACCACGCTCGTGAGCTGGGCCATGGCCTGCATCGACTGGACGGCGCGCTCGGCGACGACCTTGCGCAGACGCGTCATGGGCACGGTCGTGCCGCGCAGCGGCGAGACCTCGACGGGAGCCGACGCCGGGGCGGACGTCGTGGAGGCCGAGCTGGCGGCCTCGACGGCAGCGAGGACGTCCTCCTTGCGGATGCGGCCGCCGACACCGCTCCCGGTCAGGGTCGAGATGTCGATGCCCTTCTCGTTCGCGAGCTTCCGGACCAGCGGCGTGACGTAGCCGGTCGGAGCCGACGACGAGTCGGCCGAGGCAGCAGCTGCCGGTGCGGCGGCTGCCGGGGCAGCAGCTGCCGGGGCAGCAGCTGCCGGGGCAGCAGCTGCAGGAGCGGCCGCAGCCGGAGCGGGAGCTGCTGCTGCGGGGGGAGCTGCCGCCGCGGGGGCCGCCGCGGCCGCCGGGGCGGTGGCGGGGACGGCCGGGGCCTGGTCGGCAGGCTGCTCGGCCGCCGGAGCCGGGTCGACGTCGTCGGCCGGCGCGGGGGCGTCGGCGTCCGACTCCTCGCCGGGTGCCGGTGCCGCGGACGACGCGACGACGGCGTCGTCCGCCTCGTCCTGGCCGCCCTCGGCCGGGCTCTCGGGCTGCGAGGCCTCGGGCGTCTCCTCGGCAGGAGCGTCGTCGGAGGAGTCGCCGCCCTGGGCGCTGCCGTCGCCGATGCGGACCAGCGCGGTCCCGACCTCGACGGTCTCGTCCTCGGGGACGAGGATCTCCTCGATGACGCCGGCGACGGGGGAGGGGATCTCCGTGTCGACCTTGTCGGTCGAGACCTCGAGCAGGGGCTCGTCGACCTCGACCCGGTCGCCGACGTTCTTCAGCCAGCGGGTGACCGTGCCCTCGGTGACACTCTCTCCGAGTGCCGGGAGGTTGACGGATTCGCTCATGCGGGGGACTCCTTCGAAGACATCGTGTGTCTGTGTGATCGGGTGATGCGGAAGTGTGCGGGTGGTACGGGTCTGACGGGGGACGCGACTACATCGCGTGGAGCGGCTTGCCGGCCAGGGCCAGCATCGCCTCTCCGAGAGCCTCGTTCTGGGTCGGGTGGGCGTGCACGAGGGGTGCGACGTCCTCCGGGTAGGCCTCCCAGTTGACGGCCAGCTGGGCCTCGCCGATGAGCTCGCCGACACGGGCGCCGATCATGTGGACCCCGACGACCGGACCGTCGACGACGCGGACGACCTTGACGGAGCCGCTGGTGCCGATGATGTGGCTCTTGCCGTTGCCGGCGAGGTTGTAGTCGTAGCTCGTCACCTTGTCGGCACCGTGCTTCTCGGCCGCCTTGGCCTCCGTCAGGCCCACGGACGCGACCTCGGGGTCGGAGTAGGTGACCTTGGGGATGTTGGTGTCCTCGATGACCTGGGGCGCCAGGCCCGCGATCTCCTCGGCGACGAAGATGCCCTGCTGGAAGCTGCGGTGCGCGAGCTGCAGGCCGGGGACGATGTCGCCGATCGCGAACACGCCGGGGACGCTGGTGTGCAGTCGCTCGTCGGTGATGACGAAGCCGCGGTCGATGGTGACGCCCACCTCCTCGAAGCCGAGTCCCTGGGTCGAGGGTCCGCGCCCCACGGCCACCAGCAACAGGTCGGCCTCGATCGTCTTGCCGTCCTCGAGGGTCACGACGACGCCGTCGTCGCTCTGCGTCACGCTCTTGAACCGGACGCCCAGGGAGAAGCCGATGCCGCGCTTGCGGAACGCACGCTCGAACTGCTTCGAGATCGACTCCTCCTCGTTGGGCACGAGGTGGGGGAGGGCCTCGACGATCGTGACGTCGGAGCCGAACGACTTCCAGACGCTGGCGAACTCGACGCCGATCACGCCCCCGCCGAGGATGGCGACGCGTGCCGGCACGTGGTCGAGGGCCAGGGCGGCCTCGCTGGTGATGACCTTGCCGCCGATCTCGAGGCCGGGGAGGCTGCGCGAGTACGAGCCGGTCGCCAGGACGACGTTCTTCGCCGTCAGCGTGGTCTCGCCCACCTGGACGGTCGTGGGCGAGGTCAGACGACCCTCGCCCTCGACGACGGTGATGCCGCGGGCCTTCACGAGGCCCTGGAGGCCCTTGTACTTGCTGGCGACGACTCCCTCGCGGTAGGCCGTCACGGCGGGGACGTCGATGCCGTGGAAGTCGGTCGACACCCCGTACTTCGCGGACTCGCGCGAGACGTCGGCGACCTCGGCGGAGTGCAGCAGCGCCTTCGTCGGGATGCAGCCCCGGTGGAGGCAGGTGCCGCCGAGCTTGTCCTTCTCGACCAGCGCGACGCTCAGCCCCAGCTCGGTGGCCCGCAGGGCCGCGGCGTAGCCGCCGCTGCCGCCGCCGAGCACCACCAGGTCAAAATTCTGTTCCGACACCCAGCAACTCCCTCGTGCGTTCGGAGGTTCCCGAGGCGGGGGAGGCGCCGTCGTGGTGACGTCGGCGTCGCGTCCGCGTCCACCTCGGTGAGGAGGAGGCGGCGTCGCCCGGGGGACCGATCTCGGCGGGTCGCTCCCGCCGCCTCGACCCTACTACGCGGCCGAAAAGTCGCGGGCCAGCTCTAGCAGCGTTCTCACGGAAACGCCCGTGGAGCCCTTGCCGGTGAAGCCCCAGCCCCCGCCCTTGTTGTTCGACGGCCCGGCGATGTCGAGGTGCGCCCAGGGCAGCGGCGTTCCCGTGCCCTTCTTCTCGCCCACGAACTCGTTCAGGAACACGCCCGCGAGCAGCATGCCGGCGGCGGTGTTCCCCGGGGTGGCGTTGACCAGGTCGGCGACGTCGGACTTGAGCCGGCTGCGCAGCTCGCCGGGGAGCGGCATGCGCCACGCCGCCTCGCCGGCGCGGTCGGCGAGCTCGACCACGCGGCTCGCGAGGTCGTCGTTGCCCATGACCCCGACGGTGCGGGTGCCGAGCGCGACGACCTGGGCGCCGGTCAGCGTCGCGACGTCCACGATCGCGTCGGGCTGCTCCTCGCTGGCCGCGACCAGGCCGTCCGCCATGACGAGGCGGCCCTCGGCGTCGGTGTTCGTCACCTCGACGGTGGTGCCGCCGCGGATCGTGAGGACGTCGTCGGGCCGGATGGCCGTGCCGCTCGGCATGTTCTCGGCGACGCACAGCCAGGCCGTGAGGCGGACGGGCAGCTCGAGCCGCGCCGCGGCGACGACGACGGCGAGGACCGTGGCGGCGCCCGTCATGTCGTCCTTCATCCCCAGCATGCTGCCGGCCGGCTTCAGCGAGAGCCCGCCGGTGTCGTAGGTGATGCCCTTGCCGACGAGGGCGAGGTGCTTCGAGGCGCCTTCGGGCGCGTAGACGACCTTGACCATCCGCGGACCACGGCTGGACCCCTGGCCGACGCCCAGGATCCCCCCGAAGCCGCCCGCGCGCAGCTCGTCCTCGGCGAGGACGGTCACGTCGAGCGGCAGGTCCGTGGCGAGCTCGACGGCGTGGTCGGCGAGCGCCTGGGGGAACATCTGCTGCGGGGGAGTGTTGGCGAGGTCGCGGACGGTGTGGACGGCCTGCGCGACCACGGTGGCCTGCCGCACCGTCGCCTCCTCGACGTCGAGGTCGGTCGCGAGCACCAGGGTGCGGGCGTGGCGCCGCGACTCGGAGGCCGACGACCCGCGGAAGGCATCGAACTCGTAGGAGGCGAGGGCCGCGCCCTCGAGGACCGCCAGCGCCTCCGCCTCGGTCGAGACGGGCAGGTCGAGCACGACTCGGTCGACGCCGGTCAGCTGGCGGACGGCGGCGCCGGCCGCGTAGCGCAGCGCCTCGGTGTCGACGGCGTCGCCGAGCCCCACGAGGGCCGTCACCGTCGCCGCGCCCGTGCTCGGCAGCTTCACGAGCTCGTCGCGCGCGCCGCTGACCCCGAGCGCACGCAGGTCCGAGGGCAGGCCGGGCACGTCGCGGGTGACCGAGGGGCCATCGGCCCCCGTGACGACGCCGACGACGAGGACGTCGGCCTCGACCTCGGCTGCGGGGGAACGGGTGGTGGACAGGAAGAGCTCGGTCATCCCCCGATCGTAGCCACCGCGGGTGTTCGCTCTCGGCACGTCGCCGGAGGCGGCCGGTGCCGGGCGGGTTGCCTAGCATTGACGACATGCACGACCCCGCCGGACTCTACGACCTCGCTCCCGACTCCTCCGACGTGCCCGAGGGGCTGCCGCTCGTGGCGGGCCTGACGGGCTCCTCCGACGCGGGGGGCGCGGTGGGGCAGCTCGCCGAGTTCCTCGTGGGCGAGCTCGACCACTCGATGGTCGCCTCCTTCGACGCCGACGAGCTCCTCGACTACCGCGCCCGTCGCCCCGTCTTCACGTTCGACCAGGACCACATCTCCGAGGTCGCGACGGCGACCCTCTCGCTCCGGTTGATGAGGGACGACATCGGACAGCCCTTCCTCCTGCTGTCCGGCTTCGAGCCCGACTTCCAGTGGCAGCGGTTCACCTCCGCCGTCGTCGACCTCGTGCGTCGCTACCGGGTGTCGACGACCACGTGGGTCCACTCGATCCCCATGCCCGTGCCCCACACGCGTCCGATCGGGGTCACGGTCAGCGGCAATCGGTCCGACCTCGTCGAGTCGCTGTCGGTGTGGCGACCCGTGACCCAGGCGCCCGCGAACGCGCTGCACCTCGTCGAGCAGCGGCTCGGCGACTCAGGTCACCCCACCGCGGGCTTCGTCCTCCTGGTGCCGCACTACCTGGCCGACACCGAGTTCCCGGACGCCGCCGTCGCGGCGCTCTCGAGCATCAGCGCGGCGACGGGACTCATCTTCCCCACCGACCGGCTCCGCTCGGAGGGGCGCGACTTCCTCGCCAAGGTCGACGAGCAGGTGCAGGGCAACCACGAGCTCTCGCGACTCGTCTCCACGCTCGAGGAACGCCACGACACCTACATGGAGGGCAACCCGCTCCCCTCGCCGCTCACCGACCAGGACGGCCAGGTCCCCTCTGCGGACGTCCTCGCCGCCGAGCTCGAGCGCTTCCTCGCCGGCCGGCGCAGCGACGACGAGTCCTGACCCGCGACCGCTCCACGTCCGTCGCGCACGGCCAGGAGTCGAGGGTGCACGACGCCAGCTAGGGTCGTCGAGTGAACTCGTCGCGCGCCTGGCTCGTCTGGGGCGCCGCCGTCGTGGCCTACGTCGTCGCCGTCCTCCAGCGGTCCTCGCTCGGCGTCTCCGGGGTCGAGGCCCAGCACATCTTCGGCATCTCCGCGTCGACGCTGTCGACCTTGGCCGTCGTGCAGCTGATCGTCTACGCGGGCCTGCAGATCCCCGTCGGCGTGCTGCTCGACCGCGTCGGCCCTCGGGCCCTGATCGTCGCGGGCGGGGTCCTGCTCGTCGTCGGGCAGTCGGTGGTCGCGCTCGCGCCCCCGCACATCGGCGTCGCCATCGTCGGGCGCGTGCTCGTGGGCGCGGGCGACGCGATGACGTTCATCAGCGTCATCCGCCTGCTGCCCGCCTGGTTCCGAGGGCCGATCCTGCCCCAGATCTCGCAGTGGACCGGCAACGTCGGCCAGCTCGGCCAAGTGCTCTCGGCGGTGCCCCTCTCCGTCGTCCTGCACGGCAGCGGCTGGCAGCCGGCCTTCCTCGGCGCGGCGGGCCTCTCGGTCGTCGCCGTCGTCCTCGTGGTCGTCGTCGTGCGGGACTCCCCGCTCGGACGCCCCGCCGAGTCGGCCGGGACGACCTGGCGCGACGCCGGTCGTCAGCTCGGGGAGAGCATCCGGCGACCCGGCACCCGCCTCGGCTTCTGGTCGCACTTCGTGACGCAGTCGTCCGGGACGGTCTTCAGCCTGCTCTGGGGAGTGCCGTTCCTCGTCGGGGCGCTCGGCTTCACGGCGACGCAGGCATCCGGCATGCTCACGCTGCTCGTCGCCTCCGGCGTCGTGGCCGGCCCGGTCCTCGGCCTGCTCACGGCCCGTTTCCCGCTCCGGCGCTCGAACCTCGTCCTCGGCATCGTCACGGCCCTGGGGGCCACGTGGACCGTCCTGCTGGCCTGGCCGGGGCAGCCCCCGCAGTGGCTCGCGGTCGTCCTCGTGGTGGTGCTCGGCGTCGGGGGCCCCGGCAGCCTCATCGGCTTCGACTTCGCCCGGTCGTTCAACCCGATGCGCAGCCTCGGCGTGGCCAACGGCATCGTCAACGTCGGGGGCTTCCTCGCGAGCTTCGTGATGATGTTCCTCATCGGCGTCGTGCTCGACCAGCTCGACGCGGCACGGGTGGCCGGCGGGGCGCCGAGCGACCTCTTCTCGTTCGAGTCGTTCCGCGTCGCGTTCCTCGTCCAGTACGTGGTCGTCGGCGGAGGCGTCGTCTGCCTGGTCCTGGAGCGCCGACGCACCCGGCGCCTCCTGCACCTCGAGGAGGGAATCCAGGTGGCCCCCCTGTGGGTTGCACTGAACAGGAGATGGCAGACCCGCCGTCGGCGGAGTTCCTGACGCCGAGGGCGGCCCGTGGTCGGCGCCGCCGATCAGACGTGCAATAATCGGAGTCGGACCCGTTCATGTCCCGTGCAGGTGCTCGACTCTCGTCGGCGCGCTCAGCCATGGGGACTTGACATGGGTCCTAGTACTGCCCGAAAGACCGAGTGCAGATGAAGTGGAAGGTGTTCGCATGGCTACTCGCAGCAAGGCGACCACGGTCGTCGACGAGACCGTGACCGACGGCGTGGTGCTCGAGACCGAGCCCGCGACGACCGAGGAGGCGCCCGCGGCGCCCAAGAAGGCCCCTGCCAAGCGGGCGCCTGCCAAGAAGGCGACGGCTGCCAAGGCGCCCGCCGCGAAGAAGGCCGCCCCCGCGAAGGCGGCGAAGGCCGCCGAGCCCGAGGGCGACGACGAGGCCGAGCCCGTCGACGCCGACGCGGCCGACACCGACGCGGACGGCGAGGGCGGCAAGCCCACGACCCCCGAGGTGCTGCCCGCAGGGGCCCTCGTCATCTCGCAGGACGACGACGACGAGATGCCCGTCTACTCGACGACGATCACCGGCGCCACCGCCGACCCGGTCAAGGACTACCTGAAGCAGATCGGCAAGGTCGCCCTGCTGAACGCCGCAGAAGAGGTCGAGCTCGCGATGCGCATCGAGGCCGGTCTCTTCGCCGAGGACAAGCTCTCCCACAGCACGGGCCTCAGCAAGGAGCTCGAGCGCGAGCTCCGCTGGGTGTCCCGCGACGGCCAGCGGGCCAAGAGCCACCTCCTCGGGGCCAACCTGCGACTCGTCGTCAGCCTCGCCAAGCGCTACACGGGGCGGGGCATGCAGTTCCTCGACCTCATCCAGGAGGGCAACCTGGGCCTCATCCGTGCGGTCGAGAAGTTCGACTACACCAAGGGCTTCAAGTTCTCGACCTACGCCACCTGGTGGATCCGCCAGGCGATCACGCGCGCCATGGCCGACCAGGCCCGCACCATCCGCATCCCCGTGCACATGGTCGAGGTCATCAACAAGCTCGCCCGCGTCCAGCGCCAGATGCTGCAGGACCTGGGCCGCGAGCCCACGCCGGAGGAGCTCAGCCGCGAGCTCGACATGACGCCCGAGAAGGTCGTCGAGGTCCAGAAGTACGGCCGCGAGCCCATCTCGCTGCACACCCCCCTCGGCGAGGACGGCGACAGCGAGTTCGGCGACCTCATCGAGGACACGGAGGCGGTCGTCCCGGCCGACGCCGTGGGCTTCACGATGCTCCAGAAGCAGCTCGAGTCGCTCCTCGACAGCCTGTCCGAGCGCGAGGCCGGCGTCATCCGCATGCGCTTCGGCCTCGGCGACGGCATGCCGAAGACGCTCGACCAGATCGGCGACACGTTCGGCGTGACCCGCGAGCGGATCCGCCAGATCGAGTCCAAGACGATGGCCAAGCTCCGCCACCCGTCCCGGTCGCAGTCGCTCCGCGACTACCTCGAGTAGGCCCGTGCGATACCTCGTGCCCGTCCTGGCGGGCCGGCTCGTCCGCGCGGTCGCCCGCCTCCGTGGCGGCGGCTCGGCCTACCCGGGCCGCACCGTCCTCGCGCTGGCGCCCGACTTCCTCACCCACGTCTCGTCGCAGTTCGAGCAGGGCGTCGTCTTCGTCCTCGGCTCGAACGGCAAGTCGACGACCACCATGATGCTGACCGAGACGCTCCGGGCCCACGGCCTCCGCGTCTTCACGAACCCCACCGGCGCCAACCTCCCGCAGGGCATCGCCTCGGCGTTCCTCCGCGAGGTGACGCCGTTCGGCCGCGTGAAGCACGACATCGGCGTGATCGAGGTCGACGAGGCCTTCGCGGTCGAGCTGACCCGGTCGCTGCACCCGTCGACCGTGCTCATGCTCAACGTGCAGGTCGACCAGCTCTACCGCTTCTTCGAGACCGAGCGCGTCGGCACGATGATGACGGACACCGCGGCCCTGGCCACGCGCGCCGTCGTGACGAACCGCGACGACCAGCACCTGGCGCCCTACGAGGCGAGGCCCGGCCAGACGGTCACGCGCTTCGGCGCCGCCCCCGACGTCGTCGCCGCCGCGCCCAACGGGCTGCAGAACGCGAACGACTTCTCCCGCGAGGCGGACTCCACCCGTCCCGTCGAGGCCGAGGTCGTCGCGATGGACGGCGACCGGGCGAGCATCCGGGTCGGCGAGACCACCGTCGACGTGCGGCTCCCCGCCCGCGGGCTGCACTACGCCGTCGACGCGGCGGCGGCTCTGCAGACTGCGTCGGTCGTGCTCGGCGAGCCCGTCGACCAGGAGGCGGTGGCTCGTGCCTTCGACACGATGAAGCCGGCCTACGGTCGGGGCGAGCGCATGTCGCTCGGCGCCGACGAGGCCGAGTTCATCATGTTCAAGAACGCGGCCAGCCTGCAGCTGAACCTCGACGCGCTGCCGCAGGGCGCCGAGCAGGTCATGCTCGCGATCGACGAGGGCACGCCCGACATCTCGTGGATCTACGACATCGACTTCTCACGCCTCGACCACGTCGACGTCCTCGCAGGCGCCAAGGCCTGGCAGCTCGCCCTGCGCCTCGAGCACGAGGGGATCCCCGTGCACGTGATCGAGGAGGACATCGCGAAGGCGATCAAGCTGATGCGTGCGCTGCCCTCGCCCCGCGACCACACGAAGCACTTCGTGACCAACTACGAGCAGATGATGCTGGCCCGTCGCATCCTCGGCCACCCCGACCTGGAGAAGACCGCGTGAGCGCCGACACCCTCCGCCTCGTCCACCTCTACCCCGAGCAGCTCGGGGTCAGCGGCGACCGGGGCAACGTCACGACGCTGGTGGCCCGTGCGCGGCGCGCCGGCCTCGAGACCGAGGTCGTCGAGTACCGGGTCGGCGACGACGTGCCCACCGTGGCCGACGTCGTCCTCCTCGGGCACGGCCCGCTCTCGGGGGTCCGCTCGGTGAGCGCCGACGCCCAGCGCCTCCTCCCGGCCCTCGAGGGCTTCGCCGCGTCGGGCGTCCCCGTGATCGGGGTCGGCGGCGGCATGGAGCTGCTGACGAAGGGCGTGGTCACCGAGCAGGGCGAGACCGTCCCCGGCATCGGGTTCTTCGACGCCACGGTCCGTCGCGGCGCACCCCGCCGGACGAACTACTTCCAGGTCACGACGACCTACGGCGGGGACGAGCTGACCCTCTTCGGCTTCGAGGACCACGCCGCCCACCTCGAGCTCGGCGCCGACGTCGAGGCGTTCGGCCGTGTGGTGCACGGCGGGGGCAACGGGACCGACGGCGCCGAGGGCGTCGTGCGCGGCGCCTCCTTCGGGACGCAGCTGAAGGGACCGTTGCTGCCCCTCAACCCGGCGCTGAGCGACCGGGTGCTCCGGGCGGCGCTGACGCGTCGCAGCATCTCGTACCACGCAGGGGAGGCGCACGCGAAGCTCGACGAGTACGCCGAGCAGTCGCAGCGCGTCATCCGCGAGAACCTCGAGCGGTCGTTCAAGGCGATGTGACCGGGTGTCCGTCGCCGGACATACGAAGGGCCCGCTTCCGTGAGGATGCGGGCCCTTCGTCGTGCCGCCGGAGTGCTGCTCCCCGGACGGCCTCGTGGTCGTCGAGCTCAGTGCTCGTGGAGCTTGGAGCTCTCGTCCAGCCACTCGACGGCGGTGGGCTGGAGCTTGTCCTTGACCTTCGCACCGTGGTGCGCGCAGAACAGCAGCTCGCCGCTGGCCATGGTCACGCGGACGTAGGCCTGGGCCCCGCAGCTGTCGCATCGGTCGGCGGCGGAGAGCTGGTAGCGGGAGCCGAGCTCGTCGACGGCGGTGTGGTCGGTGGCCATCTGAGTCATGTGATGCTCCTCCTGACGGTGGTGCTGCGGATGTGAAGTCCTCATCAAAACACGCGCTCCCGGGTATCGGGTGCGATCCGAGCCGATTTCGCTCATCGCGTAGTGACGGAGGGGGGCGAGCGCCTCCCGGGACTGTCCGTGGGCGCTCGTAGGATGGAACCAGATCCCCGCCTCCGGAATTCCCGCCGGTCGGCTCTGCCTCGCGTCAGGAGAACACCATCGCCACGTCGGACTACTCGGCTCGCCACCTCTCGGTCCTCGAGGGGCTGGAGGCCGTCCGCAAGCGTCCCGGCATGTACATCGGGTCGACCGACTCGCGAGGCCTCATGCACTGCCTGTGGGAGATCATCGACAACTCGGTCGACGAGGCCCTCGGCGGGCACGGCGACGCCATCGACGTCGTCCTGCACGCGGACGACAGCGTCGAGGTGCGCGACACGGCCCGCGGGATCCCCGTCGACATCGAGCCGAAGACGGGGCTGACGGGCGTCGAGGTCGTCTTCACCAAGCTGCACGCGGGCGGCAAGTTCGGCGGTGGCTCCTACGCCTCGTCGGGCGGCCTGCACGGCGTCGGGGCGTCCGTGGTCAACGCGCTGTCCGAGCGGCTCGACGTCGAGGTAGACCGTGGCGGCAAGACGTGGGCGATGTCGTTCCGCCGGGGCGAACCCGGCACGTTCGCCGACGACGGCGCGCCCACCCCGGACGCGCCGTTCACGCCGTTCGTCTCGGGCAGCGTGCTGCGCGAGGTGGGCAAGGTCAAGCGCGGCGTGACCGGCACGCGCATCCGGTACTGGGCCGACCGCCAGATCTTCACCCGTGGTGCGTCGTTCCAGCCCGACGAGCTGTCGGGGCGTGCCCGTCAGACCGCGTTCCTCATCCCCGGGCTCACGCTCCGCATCCGGGACGAGCGGCCCGGGTCGCTCACCGACGGGGGCTTCCCGCACGAGAGCACCTACCGCTTCGACGGGGGAATCAGCGAGTTCGTCGAGTTCCTCGCCCCCGACGCCCCGGTCACGGACACCTGGCGCATGACCGGCACGGGCACGTACACGGAGACGGTGCCCGTCCTCACCGAGGGCGGCGCGATGGTCGCCACCGAGCTCGAGCGCGAGTGCGAGGTCGACATCGCCCTCCGGTGGGGCGGCGGCTACGAGACGGTCCTCCGCAGCTACGTGAACATCATCGCGACCCCGAAGGGCGGCTCGCACCAGACGGGCTTCGAGGCGGGGCTGCTCAAGTTCATGCGCCAGCAGGTCGAGCTCGCGGCGCGGCGGCTCAAGGTCGGCACGGACAAGATCGAGAAGGACGACGTGATGGCGGGCCTGACCGTCGTGCTGACCGTCCGCCTCCCGGAGCCGCAGTTCGAGGGCCAGACGAAGGAGATCCTCGGGACGCCCGCCGTCCGGGCGATCGTCGCGAACGTCGTCCAGACGCGCTTCGCCGAGCTCTTCGCGTCCGCCCGCCGCGAGGACAAGGCCCAGACGGCCCTCGTGCTCGACAAGGTCGTCTCCGAGATGAAGTCGCGCATCGCCGCGCGAGCCCACAAGGAGACGCAGCGGCGCAAGAACGCCCTCGAGAACTCGTCCTTGCCGGCGAAGCTCGTCGACTGCCGGTCGAACGACGTCGGCAACAGCGAGCTCTTCATCGTCGAGGGGGACTCGGCCCTGGGCACGGCGAAGCTCGCCCGCAACAGCGAGTACCAGGCGCTGCTGCCGATCCGGGGCAAGATCCTCAACGTGCAGAAGGCGTCGGTGAGCGACATGCTCTCGAACGTCGAGTGCGCCTCGATCATCCAGGTGCTCGGAGCAGGGTCGGGCCGGTCGTTCGACATCGACGCCGCTCGCTACGGCAAGGTCATCATCATGAGCGACGCCGACGTCGACGGGGCCCACATCCGCACCCTGCTCCTCACGCTCTTCTTCCGGTACATGCGCCCGATGATCGAGCAGGGTCGCGTCTTCGCGGCCGTGCCGCCCCTGCACCGCGTCGTCGTCATCAACCCCGGAAGCAAGCCGAACGAGACGATCTACACCTACTCCGAGAAAGAGCTGCAGACGCTCCTCGCGAAGCTGCGTCGCTCGAACAAGAAGTTCCAGGACCCGATCCAGCGCTACAAGGGCCTCGGCGAGATGGACGCCGAGCAGCTCGCCACGACCACGATGGATCGCTCGGGGCGCATGCTGCGCCGGGTGCGGGTCGACGACGCCGAGGCCGCGGCCAGGGTCTTCGAGCTCCTCATGGGCAACGAGGTCGCGCCGCGCAAGGAGTTCATCATCGACGGCGCCGGGCTCAGCCGGGAGCGCATCGACGTCTGACCTGCGCTGACCGCCCGTCCGGCCTGACCGCCCGTGCGGCCAGACCGCCCGCCGGACCCGCGGTCAGGCCGCCCCGCGTGTCTGGCCACCCGGCAGCTGGCCGGGCAGGCGGGCCGTCCTCACTCGGGCTCGGTGCCCGCGGGCGCTCCCGTCGCGGCGTCGGTGACGTGGGCCAGCGACGCGCCCACCGCGGCGACGACCGCCTCCAGGGGCGTGCCGGACGCGTCGCGACGCACGAGCGTCTCGGGGAGCGACCGGACGCCTCCGTCGGCCGCCACCGCTCGCGCAGGGGCAGGGCCCACCCAGGCGAGCGACAGCTCCGACTCGCCCTTCAGCAGCGCATGTGACCGGACGCCCCCGGTGGCGCGGCCCTTGGCCGGGAACTCGGCGAACGCGCTGACCTTGGCACGGCCGGGGTCGGTGCCCTCGAGCGCGCCGGCGGCGGACGAGATGGTGGCGACCACCGCCTCCTGCCCCTCGGGGACGGCGCCGAAGAAGACGACGCGGGCGTCCGGGGCGACGGAGACTCCGGCGACACCGCCGCCGGCGGGCCCCTGGGGGCGCACCGACGACGCCGGGAACCGCAGCAGCTGCGTGCTCGACGTCACGAAGACGAGCTCGTCGTCGTCGGCGCCCTGGGCCGCCCCGACGACGGAGTCGCCCTTCTTCAGCGTGATCACCGGGAACTCGGGCTTGGGCGGGTACTGTCCCGTCACCACGCGCTTCACGACGCCCCGGGCGGTGCCGAGGGCGATCGGGCGGTCGGCCGTCAGCGAGACGAGCGCGAGCACCCGCTCGGACCTGTCGGCGAGGCCGAGGTAGTCGCGCACGGGGACGCCTGCTCCGAGCTGCACCGAGGTGGGCGGCACGGCCGGCAGGTCGACCGGCGTGAACCGCAGCAGCCGCCCGGTCGTCGTCACCGCACCGATCTCGGCGCGGGTCGTCGTGTCGATCGACGACAGCACGGCGTCGTGCGCAGTCCGCCGCGACGGGGGAGCGGGCGTGGCCGCCGACGGGTCCTGGTGGTCGACCCGCAGGAGGCGCCCCGTCGTGGACAGGAACACCCGCGTGGGCGTGTCGGCGATCTCGAGCACCGGGGCGTTCTTGCCGCGGCCCTGCTTCGCGATGCTCGGGGCGGCCTCGGTGAGGAGGGTGCGGCGCGGCGTCCCGAACTGCTCGGCGATGTCGGCGAGCTCGCTCGAGACGAGCGCACGGAGCCGAGCCGGGTCGCCGAGCAGCGCCTGCAGCTCGGCGATCGCGGCGCGCAGCTCGTCACGCTCGGTCTCGAGCTCGACGCGGCTGAACTTGGTGAGGCGCCGCAGCTGCAGGTCGAGGATGTACTCGGCCTGGATCTCGCTCAGGTCGAAGACCTCGCGGAGGCGGGCGCGGGCGGCGGCCGTGTCGTCGCTCGAGCGGATCACCTGGATGACCTCGTCGATGTCGAGGATGGCGATCAGGAGCCCCTCGACCAGGTGGAGGCGCGCCTCCTTCTTGCCGAGGCGGTGCCGAGTGCGACGGGTGACGACCTCGACACGGTGGCCGACGT
The DNA here is from genome assembly GCF_014841435.1 of Frigoribacterium sp. CFBP 8766. Lineage (NCBI taxonomy): Bacteria > Bacillati > Actinomycetota > Actinomycetes > Micrococcales > Microbacteriaceae > Frigoribacterium > Frigoribacterium sp. CFBP 8766. The sequence continues at coordinate 487,396 of NZ_JACYTX010000002.1, read as the reverse complement.
AGACCTCGAGCATCTCCTTGAGGCCGAGGGTCCGCGGCTGGCCCTCGACGAGCGCGACCGCGTTGATGCTGAAGCCGTCCTCGAGGGGGGTGTAGCGATAGAGCTGCTCGAGCACGGCCTCCGGGCTGAAGCCCGTCTTGATGCCGATGACGAGGCGCAGGCCGTGGGTGCGGTCCGTCAGGTCGGTGACGTCGGTGATCCCCGTGAGCTTCTTCGCCTGGACGCCGTCCTTGATCTTCTCGATCACCTTCTCGGGGCCGACGAGGTAAGGCAGCTCGGTCACGACGAGGCCGGACTTCCGCGCCGTGATGCTCTCGACCTGCACGCGCGCGCGGGTCTTGAACGACCCGCGTCCGGTCGCGTAGGCGTCGCGGACCCCGGCGAGGCCGGAGATGGTGCCGCCGGTGGGCAGGTCGGGGCCCGGCACGAAGGCCATCAGGTCGTCGAGGCTCGCGTCGGGGTTGTCGATCAGGTGGCGGGCGGCGCCGACGACCTCGACGAGGTTGTGCGGGGCCATGTTCGTCGCCATGCCGACGGCGATGCCGCTCGCGCCGTTCACGAGCAGGTTCGGGAACGCCGCGGGGAGCACCTCGGGCTGCATGAGCTGGTTGTCGTAGTTGGGCACGAAGTCGACGACGTCCTCGTCGAGGCTGCGCGTCATCGCGAGCGAGGCCTCGGCGAGCCGGGCCTCGGTGTACCGCGGCGCGGCCGGCCCGTCGTCGAGCGAGCCGAAGTTGCCGTGCCCGTCGATCAGTGGGACGCGCATCGTGAAGGACTGCGCCTGCCGCACCATCGCGTCGTAGATCGCGGTGTCGCCGTGGGGGTGCAGCTTGCCCATCACCTCGCCGACGACGCGCGCGCTCTTGACGTGGCCCCGGTCGGGGCGGAGCCCCATCTCGGACATCTGGTAGAGGATGCGTCGCTGCACCGGCTTGAGGCCGTCGCGGGCGTCGGGCAGGGCCCGGGAGTAGATGACCGAGTAGGCGTACTCGAGGAACGACCCCTGCATCTCGAGCGAGACGTCGATGTCCTCGATGCGCTCTCCGGAGTCGGTCGGGCCGGTCGTGTTCTCGGTCGTCGTCATGCACTTCTCTGGGACAGGAGGTGCGGGAGGCACCTGGGCGGGCGGTCGTCGACGCGAGGAGGCGGCAGCGGCGGGAGGGCGGTCCGCTCGCGGACCCGCTGTGCCAGACTGGTGCCGATGACGACCATCGTACCGGCGCGTCCCCCCGGCGCGGTGAGCCTGGCCGACGTCCTCCCGTCCGTCCTCGCCGCGCTGACCGGCGGCGTCGGGGCCCTCCCGCTCCCGCCTGCCCGATCGGCCGTCGTCCTGCTCGTCGACGGGCTCGGCTCCGCCGCCCTCGGGGCCCGCCGTGGCCACGCTCGCCACCTGGCGGGCGCCTCCGGCAGCCTCTTCTCCGGATTCCCGACGACCACCGCCTCCGCTCTCACGACCTTCACCACCGGCCGCCTGCCGGGCGAGCACGGCCTGGTCGGCTACTCGGTGCTCGACGCCGAGCGCGACCGCGTCGTCAAGCAGCTGTCCGGCTGGGACGCCGGCATGCGGCCCGACACGTGGCAGCTCAGCGGCACGGTGTTCGAGGACGCCGCCGCCCGGGGCGTCCGCAGCGCGGCCGTCGGCCCTGCGCGCTACGCCCGGTCAGGGCTGACGGAGGCGATCCTGCGCGGCGCGGCCTACGAGGTGGCCGAGTCGATCGCGGACAGGTTCCGTCGCGCGCGCGACCTCGTCGCCGCCCCCGGGGACACGATCGTCTACCTCTACGTGCCCGAGCTCGACATGATCGCGCACCGCCTCGGCTGGCAGAGCGACGAGTGGACGGCCGCTCTCGAGGAGGTGGACGGCGAGGTGGGCCGGCTCGCCGCCTCCCTCGGGCCCGACGAGGGACTCCTCGTGACGGCCGACCACGGTGTGCTCGACGTCGGAGAGAGGGGACGCATCGTCTTCGGGCACCGCGCCGCGCTGGTGGACGGCGTGCGTCACGTGGCAGGCGAGCCCCGGTGCCTGCAGCTGCACTTCGAGCCGGACGCGTCGGAGGCGGTCCGCGCCGCCACCCTGGAGGCCTGGCGCGCGGCGGAGTCGGACCGCGCCTGGGTCGTCACCCGCGAGGAGGCGGTGCAGGCCGGGTGGTTCGGCCCCGTCGATCCCGTCGTGGCGCCCCGCATCGGCGACGTCCTGGTCGCTGCACGGAAGGGCGTCGTCTGGTACGACGGCAGGAACTCCGGAGGGCAGGCCGGGTCGATGATCGGCCAGCACGGCTCGTGGTCCGGTGACGAGACGCAGGTGCCCCTGCGACGGTTCGGCGCCTTCGCCCGCTGATCCGCGCTCACGTCGTCCGCGCGAGGACTCAGACGGGCGTCAGGCGGGGTCGTCGTCCGAGCGGGCCCCGAAGACGATCTCGTCCCAGCTCGGCATGGAGGCGCGGCCGCGGGCCTTCTTCGGGCCACCCTGACCGGGCACGACGCCGTCCGGTCCGGGCATCGGGCGTCGACCGCCCCGGGCCTGCCCCACGGTGCGCGGGCGCTGCCCACCGTCTCCCTGTGCCGAGGAGGCACCAGGGAGGAGAGGCGGCGGCGTCGTCTCGCCTTCAGGCAGGTCGAAGTCGTCGAGGGGCACGTCGATGACCCGGATCGAGCTGGTCGCGAGGTCGTCCCGTGAGGAGTCGTCCGAGAAGCGCGCCGCCTCGCGTTCGCCTCGGCGGCGACGGAGGGCCTCGAGCAGGTCGGCGGTCTGGGCGTGCGGGTCGCCGGCGGCGGCGTCGGGGTCGCGGTTCGTGGCCGCGAGGGAGGCGGGGGAGCGGACGTCCCGTCGCGCGACCGCTGCGGGGCGGTCCGCACGGTGCTCGTCCGGGGCGGCGTCGTCCAGGTGCCCGTCCTCGGGCTCGACGAGGAACGCGCCGCTGTCGAAGCGCCCCGTCACGGGCTCGTCGTCTGCGGGGCGGAGGCCGACGGCCCGGAGACGCGGGACGAGGGGGCCGACGTCGGCCGAGTGCTGCGAGAGGGTGCGGGCGTCGCCCGCGTGCGGGACGAGGGAGAGGGCCTTGGGGTCGAAGCGCCAGGTGGCGTCTCGCGACACCTCCTGCGTCACGTACGAGACGGAGACGAGCCAGCCGTGCTCGGCGTCCTTGTAGCTCGTCCAGTGACGGTCGGTCGCGGCGGCAGTGTCGAGACGCGACTCGATGACGCCCCCGAAGGAGGACGAGTCGTCGTCGGGCTGCACGTCGGAGGCGACGGTGACCGCGACGCCGAGGGCGGTGCGCAGCGCGTGCGAGCGCTCGGCGAGGACGGGGCCCTCGAAGCGCCGGACGTAGGCGAGGTCCGCTCCCGTGCGCTCCGCCGCCTGCTCGGGCGAGAGGCCCGAGCGGATGAGCGACTGGATCTCGCGCGGCGGCGCCTTGCGCTCGACCGGGGTGCTGTCGGGGGCCGCAGCGCGCAGCTGCGACCTCAGCGACGGGGTGACGGGGAGCCGGTACTCGGCACCGCCGTCGGCGGCGACGACGAGCGCTCCGCTCTCGACCCCGATGACCCTCAGATCCTGCATCTCGCACGCCTTTCCACCGTCGTGTCCTGGCCAGAAGCGTCCCACGTCAGGGGCGTGTTCCCGGGAATGGAACGGGCGTGCCGCGAGTTCCTCCAGAGCGGCCGAGAGGCCCCTTCGGCGGGTTTGCTATTCGACAACGAGTGATGCAAACTGTGCCCGCCGAATTCGGTACACGAACTTCGGTACACGAACTATTGAAGAACTGGATGGGCATGGCCACCGACTACGACGCACCTCGCAAGAACGACGACGACGGCTCGGAGTCGATCGAGGGGCTCAAGGAGCGCACCCCCGACAAGACCACCGGAGTGATCGACGACGATGCGGACAACCCGGGCTCGTTCGAGCTCGCCGGCCAGGATCTCTCCGACCTCGACCTCGACGTCGTCGTCCTGCCCCCGCAGGTCGACGAGTTCACCTGCGTCGAGTGCTTCCTCGTGAAGCACCGTTCGCAGCTCGACCACGAGACCAAGCTGGGCGTTATCTGCCGGGAGTGCGCTGCCTGAGCGCCTCAAGGAGACGGACGACCTCGTCGGGTCGTCTCGTCGACACCAACCAGTAGGGTGCGGGATCCGTCTCGTCGGTGAGGGTGATCCTCACCACCGGCTTCACCCAGCCACGGAAGAGGGTCCAGGCTCGCGCGTCGAGCCTGGGCCCTCTCTGCTGTGTGGCCTCGGCACCCGAGAAGCCCCGCACCTCTCCGATCTCGTGCGGGAAGAGACGGGCGCGGCCGGCGGAGAACCCCTCGTCGTCGATGCGGAGCACCGGCGAGGTGAAGACGAGGGCGAGCACCGTGGCCGCGTAGAAGAGGACCGCCACGACCACCCCGACGAGCTGGTCGATGGGCAGGAAGACGAGCAGCGTCGCAGGGATGACCAGGGCGGTCGCGACGAAGACGGTGGCCGGCGGCGTGAGCCGTTCGCGGTACGGGTTCATGGGTCCATTCGACCAGACTTCTGCACTAGCCTCGACACGTGACCCCGACCCTCGACGTCCTCTTCACGGCCGACCGAGCCGGCGCCTCCTCGTCCCCGGACGACCTGGCCCCGCAGTACGCGCACCCCGGCGACGCGGGGGCCGACCTGCTCTCGTCCGAGGCGCTCGTCCTCCGGGCGGGCCACCGGGCCCTGGTCGGCACCGGCGTGTCGATCGCCCTGCCCGAGGGCCACGCGGCCTTCGTCGTCCCGCGCAGCGGGCTGGCGGCCAAGCACGGCATCACCGTCGTCAACAGCCCGGGCACGGTCGACGCGGGCTACCGCGGCGAGATCAAGGTCACGCTCCTGAACACCGACCTCGAGTCGGACCACCAGATCGAGGTGGGCGACAAGATCGCCCAGCTCGTCGTCGTGCCCGTCGTCCGGGCCGTCTTCGTCCCCGTCGACGAGCTGCCCGAGAGCAGCCGGGGCACGGGCGGCTTCGGCTCGACGGGCTACGCACACACCACCGGAGGCACCGCATCATGAGGAAGTCGAAGCGCGAGGCGCAGCAGCTGGCCGAGATCGAGGTCGAGACAGCCGACCTGGCCGACGTCGAGGTCGACATCGAGGCCCTGGACGACGCCGAGGTCGAGGTCTTCGACGACTCGAAGTCCGCGCCCGCCGACCGGGCCGACGAGGGCCCGCTCGACGAGACCGAGGCCAATCCGGTCCGCCCGTACGTCGACCTCGGCGGCGTCAAGATCGTCCCGCGCGACGGCCTGCACCTGAGACTCGAGGTCGAGGAGGGCAGCAAGCGCGTCGTCGCGGTCGGCCTCGACTTCGCGAAGTCGACGCTGCAGGTGCAGCCCTTCGCGGCTCCCCGCACGACGGGCCTCTGGAACGAGATCCGCGAGCAGATCAGCGAGCAGATCCAGAAGCAGGGCGGCACGACGACCGAGGTCGACGGCCCGTTCGGCCCCGAGGTCCGCGCCGAGATCCCGCTGATGGGCGGCGACCCGGGCAGCACGCGCCTGGCGCGGTTCATCGGCGTCGACGGCCCGCGCTGGTTCCTCCGCGGCGTGATCGCCGGCGACGCCACCGTCGACGACGAGGCCGCCGCGAAGATCGAGGAGCTGTTCCGCAGCATCGTCGTCGTCCGGGGCACCACCCCGATGCCTCCTCGCGAGCTCATCCCGCTCAGCATGCCCAAGCCGAGCGCGGTCGACGCGTCCTCGGGCGCCGCCGACCAGGCCTGACCCTCGTGGAGCACGACGGGGCGACGGCCCGGCCCGACGACGAGCGACCCCTGCCCGCGGAGGAGTCGCCGCTCGACGACCCGCGCGTGTCGCTGGCCGCACAGCTGCGGGCAGCGGCGCAGAAGGCCGGGATCGGGCAGGTGGCGCCCGGCGAGGTCCCCACCGCGTCCGCGCTGCTCTCGGCGATCGGCGGCGTGCGGGGCCTCGTCGAGTCGATCGTGCCGGGACTCGGCTTCGTCGTCGTCTTCACGATCACCGGCCAGCTGCTCCCGTCCGTCCTGATCCCGGTCGGCCTCGCCGTGCTGTTCGTCGTCGCGCGGGCCGTCCAGCGTGGTCCTGTCGCGCAGGCGCTGGCCGGCGTGCTCGGCATCGCGCTCTCTGCCGGCATCGCCCTGCTGAGCGGCAGGGCCGAGGGCAACTTCGTCCCGGGAGTCGTCATCAACGCGATCTCGCTGCTCGCCATGCTCGTCAGCATCGCGGTCCGCTGGCCGCTCGTCGGCGTCGTCGTCGGCCTCCTGACGAACGAGGGAGGCGCGTGGCGGCAGGACCGCGCCAAGCGCCGCGTCCTCGTGCTGGTCACCTGGCTCTGGGCAGGGCTGTTCGCGGCTCGCCTCGCGGTGCAGCTCCCGCTCCTGCTGAGCGGGCAGATCACCGCGCTCGCGACCCTCAAGCTCCTCATGGGCGTGCCCCTGTACGCCGGTCTCCTCTGGGTCACGTGGCTGCTCGTCCGGACCGTCTACCGCGGCCGCGCCTCCGGTGACGACGTCGTCGACGCGCAGGGCACCGTCAGCTAGCCCACCGCCTCCGGTGCTAGGTTTGTCTCGACATCAAGACAGTTCGACGACATGCGCCCGCAGCCCGTCGACGACTTAGGCTGACCTCGCTGGTGCGGTCCCTCGTCGTCGGGTCATGATGAGGGCGAAGTCCAGCAAGGGAGACGGCACGTGTCTGCAATCAACAGCTTCAGCTCGAAAGACGTCCTGACGGTCGGCGGCACCGACTACGAGGTCTACCGCATCGACGCGGTGGACGGCTCGCAGAAGTTGCCCTTCAGCCTCAAGGTCCTGCTCGAGAACCTGCTCCGCACCGAGGACGGCGCGAACGTCACGGGCGACCAGATCCGCGCGCTCGGCTCGTGGCAGCCGACGGCCGAGCCCGACACCGAGATCCAGTTCTCGCCGGCGCGCGTCGTCATGCAGGACTTCACGGGGGTGCCCTGCATCGTCGACCTCGCGACCATGCGCGAGGCGGTCTCGGCCCTCGGCGGCGACCCCACCAAGATCAACCCCCTCGCCCCGGCCGAGCTCGTGATCGACCACTCGGTCATCGCCGACCTGTTCGGCTCGGCCGACGCCCTCGAGCGCAACGTCGAGATCGAGTACGAGCGCAACGGCGAGCGGTACCAGTTCCTCCGCTGGGGCCAGACGGCCTTCGACGACTTCAAGGTCGTGCCGCCGGGGACGGGCATCGTGCACCAGGTCAACATCGAGTACCTGGCTCGCGTCACCTACAGCCGCGAGGTCGGCGGGGTCCTCCAGGCCTACCCGGACACCCTCGTCGGCACCGACTCGCACACGACGATGGTCAACGGCCTCGGCGTGCTCGGCTGGGGCGTGGGCGGCATCGAGGCCGAGGCGGCCATGCTCGGCCAGCCCGTCTCCATGCTCATCCCCAAGGTGGTGGGCTTCAAGCTCAGCGGCTCGATCCCGACCGGCGTCACCGCGACCGACGTGGTGCTGACCATCACGCAGCAGCTGCGTCGCCACGGCGTCGTCGGCAAGTTCGTCGAGTTCTACGGCGACGGCGTGGCCGAGGTGCCCCTGGCGAACCGCGCCACCATCGGCAACATGAGCCCGGAGTTCGGGTCGACCGCGGCGATCTTCCCGATCGACGACGTCACCCTCGACTATCTCCGCCTCACCGGCCGCAGCGACGAGCAGATCGAGCTCGTCGAGGAGTACGCAAAGCTCCAGGGCCTCTGGCACGACCCGTCGGTCGAGCCGGTCTTCAGCGAGTACCTCGAGCTCGACCTCGCGACCGTCGTCCCGTCGATCGCCGGCCCGAAGCGTCCCCAGGACCGCATCGAGCTGACCAACGCGAAGAGCCAGTTCGGGGTCGACCTCGACAACTACGCCACGACGGACCACTCGATGGTCGACGCCGCGGTCGAGGGCACGTTCCCTGCGTCCGACCCCGTGGGCTTCACCGCGCAGGACGAAGAGTCGTCGCACGCCCACTCGCACACGCACACCTCGCACGCCCCGTCGACGGTGTCGAAGCCGACCCAGGTCGCCCTCGACGACGGATCCTCGTTCACGCTCGACCACGGCGCGGTCGCCATCGCCGCCATCACGTCCTGCACGAACACGTCGAACCCGTCCGTCATGCTCGCGGCCGGCCTGCTCGCCCGCAACGCGAGCAAGAAGGGCCTCAAGGCCAAGCCCTGGGTCAAGACGACCCTGGCGCCGGGCTCGAAGGTCGTCACCGACTACTACGAGAAGGCCGGTCTCACCCCCTACCTCGAGGACCTGGGCTTCTACACCGTCGGCTACGGCTGCACGACCTGCATCGGCAACTCGGGCCCGTTGCTGGACGAGATCTCGAGCGCCGTCCAGGACAACGACCTCGCCGTCACGGCCGTCCTCTCGGGCAACCGCAACTTCGAGGGCCGCATCAACCCCGACGTCAAGATGAACTACCTGGCCAGCCCGCCGCTGGTCATCGCGTACGCGCTGGCCGGGTCGATGAACTTCGACTTCGAGGCCGACGCGCTCGGCACGTCGCCGGACGGCAGCGACGTCTACCTGCGCGACATCTGGCCCGACGCGGCCGAGGTCCAGTCGACCATCGACTCGTCGATCGACACCGACATGTTCACGCACGAGTACGCCGGCGTGTTCGACGGCGACGAGCGCTGGCGGTCGCTGCCGACGCCTACGGGTGCGACCTTCGAGTGGGACCCGGAGTCGACCTACGTCCGGAAGCCCCCGTACTTCGAGGGCATGACCCTCGAGACGACGCCGGTCACGGACATCGTCGGCGCCCGCGTCCTCGCCAAGCTCGGCGACTCGGTCACGACCGACCACATCAGCCCCGCCGGGTCGATCAAGTCGGACAGCCCCGCCGGCCACTACCTGGCCGAGCACGGCGTCGACCGCAAGGACTTCAACTCCTACGGGTCGCGGCGCGGCAACCACGAGATCATGATCCGCGGCACGTTCGCCAACATCCGGCTGCGCAACCAGCTGCTCGACGGCGTCGAGGGCGGCTACACGCGCGACTTCACCCAGGCCGATGCCCCGCAGTCGTTCATCTACGACGCGAGCGCGCGCTACCAGGAGCAGGGCACGCCCCTCGTCATCCTCGGCGGCAAGGAGTACGGCTCCGGCTCGTCGCGCGACTGGGCGGCCAAGGGCACGAGCCTCCTGGGCGTCAAGGCGGTCATCACCGAGAGCTTCGAGCGCATCCACCGCTCGAACCTGATCGGCATGGGCGTCGTCCCGCTGCAGTTCCCGGCGGGCGAGACCTGGGAGTCCCTGGGCCTCGACGGCACCGAGTCCCTCAGCATCCACGGGCTCGAGCAGCTGAACGAGGGCACGACGCCCAAGACCGTGCGCGTCACCGCGGAGCCGACCGAGCACTCGGCCGACGGCGCCCGCACGATCGAGTTCGACGCCGTCGTCCGGATCGACACGCCGGGCGAGGCGGACTACTACCGCAACGGCGGCATCCTGCAGTACGTCCTCCGCAGCCTGGTCTAGCCGCACCCCGAGGCCCTCGACGTCGTGTCCGCACGGCGCCGGGGGCCTCCCGGCGTTCCCGGCGGTCCGCGCCTAAACTGAGGATCGCCGCCTCCGGGCTGCCGGAAAGGAAATCCCGATGAGCATCCTCGAGACGATCAAGGGTCCCCGCGACCTCGATCACCTCACCGACCAGCAGATGATCGCGCTGGCCGCCGAGATCCGCCGCTTCCTCGTCACCGAGGTGTCCAAGACCGGCGGGCACCTGGGGCCCAACCTCGGCGTCGTCGAGCTGACGCTGGCCCTGCACCGGGTCTTCGAGTCGCCGCACGACGCCTTCGTCTTCGACACCGGCCACCAGTCGTACGTGCACAAGCTCGTCACCGGGCGCCAGGACTTCAGCGGTCTGCGGCTGCGAGGGGGCCTGGCGGGCTACCCGCAGCGCTCCGAGTCGGAGCACGACATCGTCGAGAGCTCCCACGCCTCCAGCAGCCTGTCGTGGGCCGACGGCATCTCGCGGGCGTTCCAGCTCACGGGGCAGTCGGACCGCCACGTCGTCGCGGTGGTGGGCGACGGCGCCCTCACCGGCGGCATGACGTGGGAGGCCCTGAACAACATCAGCGACGACAACGGTCGCCGGCTGATCATCGTCGTCAACGACAACGGCCGCTCGTACGCGCCGACGATCGGCGGCATGGCGCGGTTCCTCAACACCGTCCGGACCCGCAGCACGTACCGCGACATGCACCGCGGCTCCGAGGCCGTCTTCGACCACCTCGGGCACCCCGGCCGTGCGCTCTACCGCGGCGTGCGGGGTGGCCTGCACGGCTTCCTCAGCCGGTTCACGAACAACGAGGCCCTCTACTCGAACCTCGACATCAAGTACCTCGGCCCCGTCGACGGCCACGACCAGAAGGCGATGGAGGAGGCGCTCACCCAGGCGAAGGACTACGGCGCCCCCGTCATCGTCCACGCCATCACGGAGAAGGGCCGCGGCTACGACCCTGCCCGCGCCGACGTCGCCGACCAGTTCCACGCGGTCGGCCAGATCGACCCCGAGACGGGCGAGCCGCTCGAGACGACCAACGCCCCCTCGTGGACGAGCGTCTTCGCGGACGAGATCGTCTCGATCGCCGAGCGCGACGAGACCGTCGTGGGCATCACGGCCGCCATGCTCCGGCCCGTCGGGCTGCACAAGCTCGCCGAGCGTTTCCCGAGCCGTGTCCTCGACGTCGGCATCGCCGAGCAGCACGCCGTGACGAGCGCGGCCGGCCTGGCCTTCGGCGGCCTGCACCCCGTCGTGGCCCTCTACGCCACCTTCGTCAACCGCGCCTTCGACCAGGTCCTCATGGACGTCGGCCTGCACCGCGCGGGCGTGACGTTCGTGCTCGACCGGGCAGGCGTCACCGGACCTGACGGGCCCAGCCACCACGGCATGTGGGACCTGGCGCTCCTCCAGATCGTCCCGCACATCCGCCTCGCCGCCCCGCGGGACGCGTCCCGTCTGCGCGAAGAGCTCCGCGAGGCCGTCGCCGTGACCGATGCGCCGACCGTGGTGCGCTTCTCGAAGGGCAGCGTCGGCACCGAGCACGAAGCCGAGTCGCGCCTCCCGGACGGCGTCGACGTGCTGGCGAGCGACGAGCGGCGCGACGTGCTGCTGGTCTGCGTGGGGCCGATGGCCACAGTCGGCCTGGACGTCGCCGAGCGCCTCGCGGCTCAGGGGATCGGGGCGACCGTCGTCGACCCGCGCTGGGTCGTCCCCGTGCCGCGGTCGATCATCGAGCTCGCCGCCGAGCACCGCCTCGTCGTCACCATCGAGGACGGCGTGCGCGTCGGCGGCATCGGCACCCGTGTCCGTCAGGACCTGCGCGAGGCCGGCGTCGACACCGCGCTCACCGAGCTCGGGCTCCCCGTCGAGTTCCTGCAGCACGGCTCGCGGGCAGAGATCCTCGAGGAGGCGGGCCTCACCCCCCAGCACATCGCGCGCGACGTGGTGGCCCAGGTCCTCGGCAGCAAGATCCCCGTGGCCCGGCCGCTCGACGACGCCTCGTCGCGTCGGGTGGACGCGCAGCAGGACTAGGGCGTCCGTGCGCCGCACGGAGCACGACGAGGGTGGGCCCCGACGACCAGGTCGTCGGGGCCCTGCCTCGTGACGGGACGAGCGCCTCCTCGGCGGACGCCGGACGTCCGGCTCAGGCCGGGACGCGCACCGCGTGCTCCGGGCCGACCACGAGGGGGTCGTGGAACGTGCGTCCCCGCACCCGCTCGGAGGCTCCTACGCGGTCGAGGTAGGGCGTCACGCCGCCCATCTGGAACGGCCAGCCGGCGCCCAGGACGAGGCAGAGGTCGATGTCCTCGGCTGCCGCGACCACTCCGTCGTCGAGCATCCGGCCCACCTCGTCGGCGAGGCCGTCCTCGATGCGGCGCCGCAGCTCGTCGTCCGTGAGGGGAGTGCCCTCGCCGGCGACGAGCGCGACGGCCTTCTTGTCGAAGCCCTTGCGCCGGCCCTTGGCGTCGCGCTCGAAGACGCGGCCGTGCTCCGCGAGCCGGTGCAGGCCGTCGCTGGCGAAGAAGCGGTCGGGGAACGCCGCGTGGTGCGTGTCGAGCACGTGCGCCCCGACGGTGAGGCCGACGAGCTCGAGCAGCTCGAAGGGAGTCATCGGGAGGCCGAACGGCGCGGTGGCCCGCTCGACCGTCTCGAAGGGGGTGCCCGTCTCGACGGCGTGCATGGCCTCGCCGAGCAGCTTGGCCAGGATGCGGTTGACCACGAAGCCGGGCGTGTCGGCGGTGATCACGGCGTTCTTGCGCAGTGCGGCTGCCGTCACCATGGCCGTGCTGAGGGTCGCCTCGTCGGTCGCCGGTGCCTTCACGACCTCGATCAGCGGCATCACCGCGACCGGGTTGAAGAAGTGGAAGCCCACGAGGCGCTCGGGGTGCGCGAGGCGGGCCCCGATCTGCTCGACGCTGAGCGACGAGGTGTTCGTGGCCAGCACCGTCGTCTCGGAGACGACGGCCTCGACGTTCGCGAAGACCTCCTGCTTGACGCCCAGTTCCTCGAAGACGGCCTCGATGACCCAGTCCGCGTCGGCGAAGTCGGCGAGGTCGGTCGTGCCGGTCACGAGCGCGGTGAGCCGGTTCGACTCGTCGCCCGAGATGCGCCCCTTCTCGGCCAGCTGCAGGATCTCGCGGCGGATGCGCTCCACCCCGGCGTCCACGCGGGCCTGGTCGATGTCGGTGATGACCACCGGGACCTGCAGCCTCCGGACGAAGAGCAGCGCGAACTGGCTGGCCATCAGGCCGGCCCCGACGACGCCGACCTTGCCGACCTTGCGAGCCACGTCGGGCGACGGAGCCCCCGCGGGCTTCTTCGCCCGCTTCTGCACCAGGTCGAAGGCGTACATGCTGGCGTGGAACTGGTCGCCCGACACGAGCTCGGCGAGGGCCTCGTCCTCAGCGACGAAGCCCGTCGCCCGGTCGGTGTTCCGCGCTGCCTCGAGCAGGTCGAGGGCCACCCAGGGCGACCGCGCCACCCGGCCGATCTTCGACTCGAGCGACTTGCGGGCGATCGAGATCGCGGCGCCCCACTTCACCGCGCGCTCGATCTTGCCGGGCACGTTCGGCCGGGCGACCTTCGTGCGACCCGCCACGACGCCGTCGGCCCAGCGGATAGAGTCCTCGAGGAACGCGGCCGGGCCGAACTCGACGTCGACGATGCCGAGCTCGAGGGCCTGCGCGGCCTTGAGGGTGCGGTTGTTCTTGAGCGGGTTCTCGAGCACGACCTTCAGCGCGTTCTCGATCCCGATCAGGTTCGGCAGCAGCCAGGCGCCGCCCCACGCGGGGACGATGCCGAGGAACACCTCGGGCAGGGCGATGGCCGCGGCGGACGAGTCGACCGTGCGGTAGTCGGCGTGCAGGGCTATCTCGAGACCGCCTCCCAGGGCCAGGCCGTTCACGAAGACGAACGTGGGGACCCCGGCGTCGTGCAGCTTGCCGAGGGTCGAGTGGCCCAGACGGGCCAGCTCGCGGGCGACGTCACGGCTCGGGATCTGGCTGACCTTGCTGAGGTCCGCACCGGCCGCCAGGAAGTACGGCTTGCCGGTGACCGCGATGGCCTGGACCTCGCCGCGGGAGGCGCGGGCCCGGAGGCCGTCGAGGGTCTCGGACAGCTCGACGAGGGTCGCGGGCCCCAGCGTGCTCGGCCGCTTGTGGTCGCGGCCGTTGTCGAGCGTGACGAGGGCGAGGACGCCGCCCGAGGGCAGCGGCACGTCGCGGACGAACGAGTGCGTCACCACCTCGTCGGCGCTGAGGGCGGTGAGCTGGTCGACTGCGCTGCTCACGATCGAGCCGCCTTCCGTGAGTAGTGGGGGTTCTCCCAGATGACGCTGCCGCCCTGGCCGAGGCCGACGCACATGGCCGTGAGCCCGTAGCGGACCTCCGGGTGCTGCTCGAACTGGCGGGCCAGCTGGATCATCAGGCGGACGCCCGACGACGCGAGCGGGTGGCCCACGGCGATGGCGCCTCCCCAGGGGTTGACCCGGGGGTCGTCGTCGTCGACGCCGAAGTGGTCGAGCAGCGAGAGGACCTGAACGGCGAACGCCTCGTTCAGCTCGAACAGGCCGATGTCGTCGATCGTCAGCCCCGCCTTGCGCAGGGCCTTCTCGGTCGAGGGCACCGGGCCGATGCCCATGATCTCGGGCTCGACCCCGGCGTAGGCGAAGCTGACGAGGCGCATCTTGACGCCGAGGCCGAGCTCGTCGGCGGCTCCGCGGGAGGCGAGCAGGCTGACGGTCGCACCGTCGTTCAGCCCCGAGGAGTTGCCGGCGGTGACCCGCCCGTGGGGGCGGAACGGCGTGCGGAGCCCGGCCAGCCCCTCCATCGTGGTCTCGGGCCGTGGCGCCTCGTCGCGCGTGGCCAGGCCCCAGCCCTCGGGCGTCTGCACCGCGACCGGCACGAGGTCAGGCTGGATGTGGCCCGCGTCGTAGGCGGCGGCGAGCTTCTGCTGCGACCGCAGGGCGAAGCGGTCGGAGCGCTCCTTGGTGAGCTGCGGGAACCGGTCGTGGATCCGCTCGGCGGTCGAGCCCATGTTCAGGGCGTCGCCGCTGACCAGCTTCTCGGTGAGGAACCGGGGGTTGGGATCGGCCGCGAAGCCCATCGGGTGCCGACCCATGTGCTCGACGCCGCCCGCGAGGACGACGTCGTAGGCGCCGAACGCGATGCCGCCGGCGAGGGTCGTGACGCTCGTCATGGCACCGGCGCACATCCGGTCGATCGCGAAGCCGGGCACCGACCGGGGCAGCCCCGCCAGGAGGGCCGTGGTGCGGCCGAGGGTCAGGCCCTGGTCGCCCTGCTGCGTCGTGGCGGCGATCGCGACGTCGTCGACGCGGTCGCGGGGGAGCGACGGGTTGCGCTCGAGCAGGCCCTTCATGGCCTTCACGACGAGGTCGTCGGCCCTCGTTCCCCAGTACATGCCTTTTTCTCCGGCCCTGCCGAACGGGGTGCGTACCCCGTCGACGAAGACCACGTCTGTCGTGTCGGCCACAGTGCCTCCAGTGCTCGGAACTGCTCCGATCCTAGGGAGGGGCCTGCTGCCGGGAGAATCCTTGGCGGATTGCTACGAAGCGTCGGCGGGGTCGCTCTCGGGCTCTTGGTGGGCGTCGACAAAGGCCTCGGCCAGCCGCTCGGCGACGGCGTCGACCTGCCACGGGCGCGCGCCGAGCTCGACGAGGGCCGCGGCCAGCGTCTCGGTGTCGAACGGGATCGGCGGCTCCCAGCAGAGGCGCCTCAGCAGCTCGGGCGTGAGCAGGTTCTCGACGGGCAGGTCGAGTCCCTCGGCGATCTCGGCCACCGCGGGGCGTGCGTGCCGGAGGCGCGCGTCAGCCATCGGGTTCTTGTCGGCCCAGCTGCGGGGAGGCGGCAGGGTGTCGCCCGCCGGCCCGCGGGAGGAGGGCAGGTCACGGGTCGCCATGCCGCGCTCGATCGCGGCCCACCAGCGGTCGAGCTCGCTGCGGCTGGCACGACCGACGAACTCCTTGACGCCGGCGAGGGCGCGCTTGTCGGCGGGCTGCGCCTTCGTCGCGGCGACGAGCGACTGGTCGGGGACCAGGCGGCCGGCGGCCGTGTCGACCTGGCGGGCGTAGTCGTCCCGGGCCTGCCAGAGCTCGCGGGCGACGGCGAGCGAGCGGGCGCCGCGGACGGTGTGCAGGCCGGTCAGGCGCCGCCAGGGCTCGGCCTTGGCCGGCTTGGCCTCCCGGGCCACCGTCGCCGCGAACTCCTGGCGAGCGATGTCGAGCTTGCCGTCGCGCTCGAGCAGCTCGGCCATGGCGTCGCGGAGGTCGACGAGGAGCTCGACGTCGAGGGCGGCGTAGACGAGCCAGCTCTGCGGCAGGGGCCGCGTCGACCAGTCGGCGGCCGAGTGCTCCTTGGCGAGGTGGACCCCGAGCAGCTGCTCGACCACGGCGCCGAGGCCGACCTTGGGCAGGCCCGCGAGGCGGGCGCCGAGCTCGGTGTCGAAGACGAGATCGGGGTCGAGCCCGACCTCGCGCAGGCACGCGAGGTCCTGGCTCGCGGCGTGCAGCACCCACTCCTCGTGCCCGATGACGGCCTGCAGCTCGTCGAACGAGCCGATGGCCGGGGGGTCGAAGAGGAACACGCCGCTGCCCCGGCGGAACACCTGGATCAGGTAGGCGCGCTGCGAGTACCGGTAGCCGGAGGCGCGCTCGGCGTCGATCGAGACCGGTCCGTGCCCCGCGGCGATCGCCTCCACGGCCTCGAGGTAAGCCTCGCGGTCGGCGATGACGTGCACCTCGCCGTGCACGGAGTCGGCGGTCGCGGCGCGCGGGACGATCGTCGCAGGGACGACCGTGACGGCGGGGGAGGAGGGCGACGACTCGTCGACCGGGGATGACTCGGGTGTGGGGGCGCTCATGTCTCCGTCGTTCCGGGGGGTCAGTCGCGGCCCACGCGACGCGACGCGAGGAGCGTGACGCCCTCGACGGTCGGCGGCAGGCCCGCGAGGGTGCAGATCAGCTCGCTCCACGCCGCGACGTGGGGGGCGAGGTCGGTGCTGGTGGGGGTCCACGAGGCGCGCAGCTCGAGCTGCGCCCCGTCGCCCTGGGCGGCGAGCTCGCCGTAGCCGGACGAGAGCACCTTCGTGGCGGTGCCCGAGGCGGAGTGCCGGGAGGCGCCTCCTGCGTCGAGCGAGTCGACCAGCCAGGACCACGCGACGTCCGCGACGAAGGGGTCGAGGGCCAGGTCGGTCTCGAGCGGGGCCTGCGCGAAGCAGACGACGCGGAAGACGCCGCCCCACGCCTCGGGCGCGCTCTCGTCGTACAGCAGGACGAAGCGCCCTGTGCCGAGCTCGGCGTCGGCCCGCCCGGAAGCGCCCACCACGTCGCCGGCGAGGGCGAGCGCGTGCGGGGCGAGGCCGCCGGGGGCAGGGATCTCGGACACGGCGAGGTCGTCGCGCGAGAGGGCCTCGCGGACGGCGGCCGACGCGGCGGCGAACGCGGCCGGGACCGGCGGCGAGGAGGTGTCGGACACCTCAGCAGACTAGGCTCCCACCCGGCTCACAGCCGAGCGGCACGCCGCAGGTGCTCTCGCGCACGTGCCCCCGTTGCTCCGCCCCGTCCGCCCGGAGGTCTCGATGTCCCGACGCCCACGCACGCGCCTTCGCCGCACCCCGGCGGCCGTCGCCGGCCTCGTCGTCTCCGTCTCCGTCGGCGGCACCGTGGTCGCGGCGTCGCTGGCCCTCGCGGCGGGCGCGGTCACCATGGCGCGGAAGGTCGTCACTCCGGCGCGACGCCGCCCTGACGACGTCCGGGTGCTCGGGCACGACCCCGTGGCGGCGACGGTGACCCTCGCGGCGAACGCCGACACGCGCCTGCCCGGCCGCTACAGCTTCTGGTTCGACCACGGGAGGGGGCACGCCCGCCTCGGTGAGGTGGTGCAGGAGGAGCGGGGTCGCGTCGTGCGTCGTGTCGAGGCCGTCGACGAGGGCGACCTGGCGACGGCCAGGGCGGGCCGCATCGGCGGCTGGCTCTGGCGGTCGCCTCGCGACGCCGGCCTCACGGTCGAGGACGTCGAGGTCGACACGCCCGTCGGCCCGGCTCCGGCCTGGCTCGTGCCGGGCCCCGACGGCACCGACGGACCGTGGATGATCGGCGTGCACGGGCGCGGCGTGACCCGGGCCGAGACCGTGCGCGCGGCGCCGGTCTTCCACCGGGCCGGGCTGACCTCGCTGCTCGTGTCGTACCGCAACGACGCCGAGGCGCCCCGGTCGCCCGACGGCCGGTATGCGCTGGGCGACGCGGAGTGGGCCGACGTCGAGGCCGCGATGCGCTGGGCCGTCGACCACGGCGCGACGTCGATCGTGCTGATGGGCTGGTCGATGGGCGGCGCCACCGTGCTGCAGGCGGTGACCCGGGCCGAGCACCGCGACCGCGTCGTCGGCGTCGTGCTCGAGTCGCCCGTCGTCGACTGGCGCACCACGCTCCGCTACCAGGGGACGGCCATGCGCGTGCCGCGGGTCGTGCAGGAGCTGGCGATGCGCCTCCTGCAGTCCCCTCGGGCGTCACGGCTGAGCGGCAGGGCGGAGCCCCTCGACCTCGACCGGCTCGACCTCGTCGAGCGGGCCGGCGAGCTGCGCGTTCCCGTGCTGGTGCTGCACAGCGACGACGACGGCTTCGTGCCGTCGACGGCCTCGCACGCCCTCGCCGCCGCCCGGCCGGACATCGTGCAGCTCGAGGTGTTCGAGGTCGCCCGGCACACGAAGATCTGGAACTACGACCCCGAGCGCTTCGAGGCGGTCATCGACGAGTGGCTGGGCCGTCTGCCACGAGCCAGCGTGCGTACAGGGCGCTCTGGTCGTCCATCATCAGCTGGCTGAGCGAGAGCCGCGACGGGTCGAAGCGCTCCCGGCCGAAGACGGGCAGACCGCTCCCGATGACGACCGGAGAGGTCGAGAGGCAGAGCTCGTCGACGAGGCCGTCGTGCAGCAGCTGCCCGGCGAGCGAGGGCCCGCCCTCGCAGACGAGCGAGCGCAGGCCGTGGCCCCGCAGCCGGTCGACCAGCGTCGCGGGGGCGACCACGCCGTGGTCGTCGTCGACGACGAGGACGGTCGCGCGGGCCGCGACGTCCGCGCCGAGGGTCTCCGTGACGCGGTCGACCGCCGCGGCGGGGCAGACGACGACGACACGGTCGGCGCGGTCGGGGTCCATCCGGTGTCCGCTGAGGTCGCCGCTGGCCGTGAGCACGACGAGCTGGGCGGACCGGGGCACCCGGTAGCCCTCGGCGCGGACGCTCGCGGCGCCGACGAGCACCCCGTCGGCGAGGTCGCGGATCGCCGCCAGCACGGCGCGGTCGTCGGCGTTGCTGAGCGTGTCGGACGTGCCGTCCTCGCCCGCCGCGTCGCCGCTGACGGCCGCGATCAGGTTGAGGCGCAGCCAGTCGGCCGCAGGAGGTGCGTAGAGCTCCCGTAGACGCGCCCGCCCCTCGTCGGTGCCTGCCTCCACGACCGCGCCTGCCTCGACGACAGGGTCTGCCTCGACGAGCGTGCCGGTGCCCGCACCCCGCGCAGGAGCCGGGTGCAGCACCCGCAGGGTCACGCCGCCGACTTCTCTCGGACCTGGCGCTTGGCCCGGGCGAGCAGCGCCGTCATGCCCCGCACGCGGAGCGGGCTGACCGCCACGCCGAGGCCGATCGTCTGCGGGTAGTCGTCGGGGACGTCCTCGAGCACCTCGCGCACCGAGAGGCCGCTCAGCCCCTGGGCGAGGATCGAGGCGAAGCCGCGGGTGGTCGGCGCCTCGCGAGGAGCCGTCGCGTGCATCGTCACGACGTCGTCGGACACCTCGACGAAGATGAACACGGGCGACTGGCACTCTTCCACGCGCTCGAGCAGGTCGGGGTGCCCCTCGTACTCGGCGGGCAGAGACGGCAGCTCGTCCGAGAACTCGAGCAGCAGCTGCAGCCGGTCCTTCACGTCGAGGGCGAGGAAGTCCTCGCGGGTCTCGGCCAGGACTCGGGGGAGCGCCCCGGGCTCGGGGGCCGACACCACGATCAGCGCCCCGGGACCGTGCCGGGCTCCACGCCCTGCACGATCGGCACGCGCACCGCGCTGCCCCACTCGGTCCACGAGCCGTCGTAGTTGCGGACGTTCTCGAACCCCATCAGGTGGTGCAGCACGAACCACGTGTGGCTCGACCGCTCGCCGATGCGGCAGTACGCGACGACGTCGTCGCCGTCGGTGAGGCCGGCGCCGTCGCGGTAGATCGCGTCGAGCTCGCCCAGGCTTCGGAAACGGCCGTCCTCGGCCGCCGCCTTGCCCCAGGGGACGTTCTGGGCGGACGGGATGTGGCCGGCGCGCAGCGCGCCCTCCTCGGGGTAGGCCGGCGCGGTGGTCCGCTCGCCCGAGTACTCCTCGGGGGAGCGGACGTCGATCAGCGGCGAGCCGAGGTGCGCGAGGACGTCGTCCTTGTAGGCGCGGATGCGGCTGTCGTCCCGCTCGACGACGGGGTAGTCGGTGGCGACCGGCTCGGGTGCGTCGGTCGTGTAGCCACGGCCCTCCGCCTCCCACGCGGCTCGTCCGCCGTCGAGCAGGCGCACGTCGTCGTGGCCGAAGAGGGAGAAGACCCACAGGGCGTAGGCGGCCCACCAGTTGTTCTTGTCGCCGTAGATCACGACGGTGCTGTCGCGGGAGATGCCGCTGCGCGACATCAGGGCGGCGAACGCCTCGCCGTCGACGTAGTCGCGCTGCACGGGGTCGTTGAGGTCGAGGTGCCAGTCGATCTTGACGGCGCCCGCGATGTGGCCGGTGTCCCAGAGCAGCACGTCCTCGTCGGACTCGACGACCACGAGGCCGGGCGTGCCCAAGTTCTGCTGCAGCCAGTCGGTGCTGACGAGGCGCTCGGGGTGGGCGTACTCGCTGAACCGTGCGGACGTGTCGTGCTCGACGACCATTGCTGTACCTCCTGGGTCGGCCCCGAGGGGCTGGGCGGTGTCGTGGGGGCGGCGGATAGGATCGCCGCGCGGCCCCGTCGAGGCTACGCACCCACGGTGTGCCCCGGCCGGGTCCCTCTGACTCTGACACAGATCGCGTCCCGGACATTCCCGCGGGCGCCCGTCCCGACGCCTGCGAGGTCGCACCGATGTCCACCGATCCCCTCCGCACCGTCGTGTCGCTCGTCGACCGGGCCCCGACCATCACGGGCGCCGAGATCGTGGCCGAGCTCGTGCCGCCGCGTCAGTTCGCCGAGGCGTCGCTCGAGAACTACCGGCCGGACGACGCGTTCCCGTCGCAGGCGGAGGCGGTCGAGGCCGTCGCCTCGTTCTGGGCCGCGGCCGAGCGCCCGGCCCGGCGCGGGCTGTTCCGGCGTCGTCCGGAGACAGAGGAGGCGCCTCCCGGCCTGTACCTCGACGGTGGCTTCGGCGTCGGCAAGACGCACCTGCTGGCCGCGGCGTACAACCGCGCGGCAGGCCGGCGCTACTTCGGCACCTTCATCGAGTACACGGCCCTCGTCGGCGCGGTCGGCTACGCGGGGGCGGCGAAGCAGCTCGGGGGCGCCGCGCTGGTCTGCATCGACGAGTTCGAGCTCGACGACCCGGGCGACACGATGATGATGACGCGCCTGCTCGGCGACCTCGCGGACGCGGGCACCCGCATCGCGGCGACCTCGAACACGCCGCCCGGCGCACTCGGCGAGGGGCGCTTCGCCGCGGCGGACTTCCTCCGCGAGATCCAGGGGCTCTCCGACCGGTTCCGCACCCTCCGCATCGACGGGAACGACTACCGGCGCCGCGAGGTCGAGGCGCGGGCGCACGTCGTGGACGACCTGGACGCGGCCGTCGCCGCGGTCGCGGGCACCGCCTCCCTCGACGACTTCGGCGCTGCCGTGCAGCACCTGTCGACCGTGCACCCCAGTCGCTACGTCAAGCTCATCGGCGGCCTCGACGCCGTTGGCCTGCGCGACGTCACGCCCCTCACGAGCCAGACCGACGCCCTGCGCTTCGTCGCCTTCGTCGACCGTCTCTACGACGCGCAGGTGCGCGTGGTCGCGACCGGGACGCCGCTCGACGAGGTGTTCAGCGAGGAGATGCTCGCCGGCGGCTACCGCAAGAAGTACCTCCGTGCCACGTCGCGGCTCGTCGCGCTGACCTCCTCCTAGACCTCTCCGAGCAGTTCCGGGGCGTCGTCCCGGCTGCCGGGGTGCCTCGGGAAACGCGTTGTTCACACGGGGCCGGATCCTGTTACATCGCCGAAACACGGGTGCACACGGTCCGAAACGAGGCGCCGCGACACTGGGGACCGCACCGCCCGAGCCCCGTGCTCACAGCCCGCTCACCCACGCGGACGGGTCGGGACCGGTGCGCCCCTGGCTCCCGAACTCGAGAGGTACCACCCATGGATCAAGGCAACACTGCGTTCATGCTGATCTGCGCAGCCCTCGTGCTGCTCATGACGCCCGGACTGGCGTTCTTCTACGGAGGCCTCGTCAAGGCCAAGAGCGTCATCAGCATGATGATGCTCAGCTTCGGCGCGATGGGCCTGATCGGCGTGCTGTGGGTGCTCTACGGCTACGCGATCGCGTTCGGCAACCCGACCTCGATCCCCGGCGGCTCCGACGCGTTCGTCGGCATCCAGGGCTGGTTCGGCATCGACACCGCGTCGCTCGGCCTCGACTCCGCGTTCCAGGACAGCCTCGCCCCGGCCGGCGACTACCCGACCATCGCCTTCGCCGCCTTCCAGGCGACCTTCGCGATCATCACCGTCGCCCTCATCTCCGGCGCCATCGCCGACCGCGCCAAGTTCGGCGCGTGGATGATCTTCGCCGGCGTCTGGGCCACCGTCGTCTACTTCCCCGTCGCGAGCTGGGTCTTCAACTTCACCACCGACGACGACGGCAACGTCGTCGGCGGCTGGATCGCCGCCATGGGCGTCATCGACTTCGCCGGCGGCACGGCCGTCCACATCAACGCCGGTGCTGCCGCGCTCGCCCTGGCGCTCGTGCTCGGCAAGCGCGTCGGCTTCGCCAAGGGCGCCGACAAGCCGCACAACCCGCCCTTCGTGCTGCTGGGTGCCGGACTGCTCTGGTTCGGCTGGTTCGGCTTCAACGCCGGCTCGGAGCTCGCCGCCGACGGCGTCGCGGCCCTCGCGTTCCTCAACACGATCGCCGCCCCTGCCGCCGCCGTGCTCGGCTGGCTCGTCGTCGAGAAGCTCAAGGACGGCAAGGCCACGTCGGTCGGCGCCGCCTCGGGCGCCGTCGCGGGACTCGTCGCCATCACCCCGGCCTGCGCCGCCCTGACGCCCGGCTGGGCGGTCGTGCTCGGTGTCGTCGCCGGTGCCGTCTGCGCCCTCGCCATCGACCTCAAGTTCAAGCTCGGCTTCGACGACTCGCTCGACGTCGTCGGCATCCACCTCGTCGGCGGCCTGCTCGGGACGCTCTACCTGGGCATCTTCGCCAACGACACCGGCCTGATCTTCTCCGGCACCTTCACGCAGCTCGGCATCCAGGCCCTCTCGGCCGTGGCCGTCATGCTCTACTCGTTCGTGCTCGCCTTCGTCATCGGCTTCGTGATCGAGAAGACCATCGGCTTCCGCGTCAAGAACGAGGACGAGGTGGCCGGCATCGACCTCGCCCTGCACGGCGAGGAGGGCTACGTGCTCGAGAACGCGCGCGCCTAGCGCTCCGCCTCACCGCACCTCCCAGGCGGCCCCGGTCCTCGCGACCGGGGCCGTCCTGTGCGTCCGGAGGGCGTGGCGCTGCTCCTGCTGCCCCTGCGCGCCGCTCGCGCGGTCGCCGACGGGCCGCGCGCGGGCGCGGAGGCGTCCGCACCCGCCGAACCCGCGCACACCCTCGAGCGCGCCGCAGGGTGTGCGCGGTTCTCAGGGGTGCAGGCAACCGAGGAGGCGCGGGCCGGGTACGCGGGGGAGCCGTCGGCAGCGTGGACCGGGTCGACGAAGGACAGGAGCCCGATGACGGCACGAGCCTGGGAACGACGAAGGCCCCCGATCTCTCGGGGGCCTTCTCTGTGTGAGCGATACTGGGATCGAACCAGCGACCTCTTCCGTGTCAGGGAAGCGCGCTACCGCTGCGCCAATCGCTCATGCTTGTTCAGTTGTCATCGTCTCGAGGAGACGAATCGATCATAGACCCAGAGGGTGGTCCATGGAGGTGGAGACGGGATTTGAACCCGCGTGAACGGCTTTGCAGGCCGGTGCCTCGCCTCTCGGCCACTCCACCAGATGAGATACTCCCAGAGGGAGCCACCATCGGTGGACTCCCTCTGGTGAGCTGTACACTCGAGCGGATGACGAGATTCGAACTCGCGACCCTCACCTTGGCAAGGTGATGCGCTACCACTGCGCCACATCCGCATTTCGTTTCGCATTGCTGCGATGTTTCTTTCGTTTCGCATCGCTGCGAACAAGAAGAACACTACCCAGACCCCGGACAGAAAACAAATCGAGAGATGTTCGTGTCTTGGCCGCCTCCTCGACACCTCGCCGGAGGCGCTGCCGGAGGCGCTGCCGGCCTCCTCGAATGGCGTCCGGGCCAGAAGATCCACTAGTATCGACGAGTCCCGATCAGGGGCGATTGGCGCAGTTGGTAGCGCGCTTCCTTCACACGGAAGAGGTCATCGGTTCGAGTCCGGTATCGCCCACCACGTTCTTCCCCCAGCACGACGAAGCCCCGGCCTGCCGGGGCTTTCTTCGTCCTCCGGACCACCCGGCTCTCGCGGACCAGGCAGTGACCTCCCACCGGCCTCAGTCGGCGCTGAGGCGTTCAGCCGGACATCGCCGGCGCCTCGGTGATGGACCAAGATCGTCCCATGACCCCGCGACCTGTCGCCGTTCGCGCCGCGGCCTTCACCGTGCCCGCGCGTCGGTCCGGGCGACCCGTCCGGAGGGTCCGTCACGACGCCCTGTGGCCGGACGGCCACGTCGAGTTCGACGTCAGCCTCGTCGACACGATGTACCGAGGCGCGCCAGCGGACTACTCGTCCGTCGAGCGAGCAGTGAACGACCGCTGTCCCGAAGTCGGTGCTGGCCCTTGGATCGACGGACGGGCCACCGAGGTGGACGGCCCCGGCCTGCCTGCGGGGCGGCCTGTCGACCCGAGAGAGGGCGCACGACGGATGTTCCACCCGTCGACGGACCAGCCACGGCGACCGCACCCGACCCTCTGGCGGGCCGTGGTCGGACTCGCCCTCCTGGCAGCTGGGACGTCAGGCCTGAGCATGACCGGGACAGAGGGGTTCGTCGCATTCCTCTGGTTCCTTCCGACCGTCTCCGGCCTGGCTCTCCTCGGGAGTCTCATCGGGCGCAGCAAGCCCTGGTAGCCCCCGGCACACCTCCGTACCGACGCCCCGGCAGTCCCCACGCCGCGTGACGGCGTCGACGACCTGCCCAGCGGTCACGTCCCCTGTGTCATCCGTGCCGACGAACCGTGCGGGGTCGGGCAGCGGGTCTGGGGCGGACGGGTCGCGAGCCCTGGCCGACGAGGACACGCGCACCCTAGCTCGGGGCCATGCACCCGAGGACGCCCGTCACCGCAGCCCTGGTCCTCGTCGTGCTCGCCAGCGGGGCAGCATGCCCGTCCCCGCAGG
The DNA here is from genome assembly GCF_014841435.1 of Frigoribacterium sp. CFBP 8766. Classification (NCBI taxonomy): domain Bacteria; kingdom Bacillati; phylum Actinomycetota; class Actinomycetes; order Micrococcales; family Microbacteriaceae; genus Frigoribacterium; species Frigoribacterium sp. CFBP 8766. The sequence continues at coordinate 462,324 of NZ_JACYTX010000002.1, read as the reverse complement.
CTCATCTCGGGGACGGCCCGTGCGTCCCTCGCATCGAGGTGAGTCCGGTGAGGGCGGTCCCTGGTGGGACCGTCACCATCTCCTCGGAGGACACCTGCGACACCGCGCCGCCGACCGACGGATGGAAGGTCGGGGCGGGTCGCGGAGGAGACGGCGACCCCTTGTCGTCAGTCACCACGACGGAGACCTTCGACGGGTCCTTCCAGGTCGAGCTGACGTTGCCCACCGAGTTCCCCCTCGGCGAGGCCTGTGCAGCGGTCACGAACTGGGACCTCGGCGACTGCGACGACACCGGGAGCTGTGCCGGCCCGAGCAGCACGTTCCAGGTCGTGGAGTAGCGAGCAACGACGAGGGAGATGCCCACGAGCTGATCCTGACCCGCTTCGCGGCGCCTCGCAGGAGAGGGCCGAGTGGCGTGGAGTGCGGGTGGCGTCGAGTGTCCGGCGCCCGTCGCGGTCGCCGTCGCCCGACGGTGCCAGGATCAGGGGATGCGCGCCGTCCTGTACGACCACTTCGGGTCCGTCCCGACCATCGTCGAGCTCCCCGAGCCCGTCCCGCCGGCCGACGGCGTCGTCGTCAGGGTCGCCGCGACCGGCGTCTGCCGCAGCGACTGGCACGCCTGGAAGGGGCACGACGACTCCGTGCACCTTCCACACGTCCCCGGTCACGAGTTCGCCGGCGTCGTCAGGGCCGTGGGCCCGGACGTCACCCGGGTCTCGGTCGGGGACCGCGTGACCGCGCCCTTCGTCTTCGCCTGCGGCACCTGCGACGAGTGCCGCGCGGGCGCAACGCAGGTGTGCACGCGTCAGGAGCAGCCCGGCTTCACCCTCGCCGGCTCGTGGGCCGAGTCCGTGGTCGTGCCGCACGCCGACGTCAACGTGATCGCCTTGCCGGACGCCGTCGGGTTCGAGGCCGCGGCCGCGCTCGGCTGCCGTTTCGGGACGGCTTACCACGCGCTGCACGACCGGGCCAGGGTCCAGCCGGGCGAACAGGTGGCCGTCTTCGGCTGCGGCGGGGTCGGCCTCTCGACGATCGCGGTGGCGGTCGCCGCCGGTGCCCGCGTCATCGCCGTCGACATCTCGCCTGCCGCACTCGAGCGGGCGGCCGCCCTCGGCGCCGAGGTCGTCCCGATGGACGAGCAGGCCGTCGACGCCGTCCGGACCCTCACCGGAGGCGGTGCGCACGTCGCGCTCGACGCCTACGGAAGCCGCGCCACCTCCACCGCCTCGGTCCGCTCCCTCCGGCCCCGGGGGAGGCACGTCCAGGTGGGGCTCCTCCTCGACGACGAGGCCGCCCCCGTCATCCCGATGGGCCGGGTCATCGCCGACGAGCTCGAGCTGTTGGGCAGCCACGGCATCTCGGTCGGCGAGTACGCCGCGATGATCGCCGACGTCGTCGCGGGTCGGCTGCGGCCGGAGGAGTCGATCGGTGTCACGATCGGCTTCGACGCCCTGCCCGGCGCCCTGGCCGCCATGGACCGTCCGGCGGCGACGGCCGGGATGACGGTCGCCGTCTTCTGACGACTCGGCCGGGCGCCGGCACGGCGGCCAGCCCCGGGCTTCCCCGGGGCTCCCCGTGACGGTGGACGGGCGGCTACGTGCCCGTCAGCTACTTGCCGGTCGGGCCGTAGAAGCTCTCGATGTCGGCGAGCTCCATCTCGGCGGTCTGCTGGATCAGGGCCAGCAGGTCCTTGTCGAGGCCGGGGGAGAACTCCTCGAGTCGCTCGGGCGAGATCGTCGAGGGCGCGCCCTTCGGCGCTTGTTCCGTCGACGACAGATCGGTGCCGTCGCCCGACGGCGACGTGCCCTGGAAGATCTTGCCGGCCTCCGACTTGCCGTCGAGGTCGAAGGTGTACTGCTTGCTCTGCAGGCCCAGGTCGACCAGCTCCTTGACCTCGGGGAACGCCTCCGCGTTGGTCTTCGGGATCGGCAGCAGCTTGCCCCAGTCGACGCCGAGCGTCTCGAGCGCCTTGGCGTAGGCGTTCTCGTGCGCCTGGTCGCGGACGATCAGGTACGCGACCGTCTTGCGGGCGACGGGGTTGTCCGTCATCTCGTAGATGCGGCTCTTCTGTAGCCGGCCCGTCGACTCGAGCATGAGGTTGTAGAGCAGGTCGAGCGGCAGGTTGCCCGAGTTGTAGACGTAGCTGCCCGACCAGGGGTTCCCGACCGAGTCGACCGGCAGCGCGCCCTGGGCGCCCACGAGGTAGTGGTGGATGTTGCCCGTGTCCAGGGCGATGTTCGACGGCGTGGCCCCGCCGGCGCCCGGGGTGTCGAGCGGGTCGGTCAGCTTGCCCGTGTAGTCGGGGCTGCCGTCGAGCAGCCGCGAGATGGTCGTGCCGATCAGCTCGACGTGGCTGATCTCCTCGGTGCCGATGCCCTGGATGAGGTCGCGGTACGGCTTCGCCGCCGGCCCGCGGAAATTCATGGCCTGGAAGAGGTACTGCATCATGGTGCGCATCTCGCCGAACTGCCCGCCGAGGCCCTCCTGCAGGGCGTTGGCGGCCGCGGGGTCCGGCTCGCCGTCGGCGATGTCGTTGATCCAGGTCTGTGCGTGGAAGTACATGGTTCCTCCTTGCGTCGTGGCCGGGCGTCCCCCCGGGCCTGGTGTCACCTTTCTCCGTGGCCCCTGGACGGGGGCGGTCCGGGAGGGGTACGCGACACGTGACGAGGAGGAGCGGGTCGTGCGACGAGGGAGGCTGCGACGCCTCAGGCCGTGACGCGCTCCCAGCCGCCGTCCTCGGTGACGCGCACGGCGCCTCCTTCGCGGAACGCCTCGAGCCAGCCGCCCATCGGCCACTCGCCCCACCGCTCGGCGAACCGACGGCCGTTGCGGAGGATGTCGTCGAGGTGCTGCCAGGGCGGCGACGTCGTGGGGTGCCACTGGTGGTAGGCGTGCGCACCGCCGACCCAGACGAGCGGGAGGCCGAGCGACCGGGCGGTGAAGGCGAAGTCGGTGTCCTCGCCGCCGTAGCCCTCGTAGCCGGGCTCGAAGCCGCCCGTCCGCGCCCAGGTGTCGGCCGCGAGGGCGAACGAGAGCGACCAGAACAGCGGGTACTGGTCGGGCCCCGCGACGACCGTCTCGCCGGCCTCGGGCGAGGGGCGCGCCGCGTGCGGCCGCGTCGCGGCGTCGAGCGAGTCGTCGTCGAGGCCGACGTGGTCCTCGGGCAGGTACGTCACCGGCCCGCAGAGCAGCGCGTCGGGGTGTGCCGACGCCGCGGCCTCGTACCGGGCGACCAGGTCGGGGCCGGGCACGCAGTCCGCATCGAGGAACACCACGAGCGACGCGCCGAGGGCGATCGCCTGTTCGGCACCGGCGTTGCGACCGGCCGCGAGGCGCAGGCCGTCGGGCCCCGGCGGGACGTGCAGCACGTGCGCGTCCGACAGCTCGGGCAGCGCGGGCGCCGGTGCCTCGTCGAGCCAGACGACGACGTGGGGAACCGGCGGCCGGAGGCGCGCCAAGGCCTCGCGCTGCGGCAGGAGGTGGTCGAGACGGGCGGCCGAGCAGAGCGTGACCGCGACCGTCGAGACGGTCGGCGCGGGCTGGTGCCCCGTCACCGGGCCACCTCGGCGATCACCGCGGCCGCGCGGGCGGCGGCGCCGTCGACCTGCCACAGCGACCAGTCGGGAGCGAGCGCGCGCGCCCGGTCGAGCAGCTCGGGCCACGCCTCGGGCGCGGGCCAGCCGTGGTCGGCACGGCCGCGATCGGGCACGACGGCGAGCCCGCGGGCGGCGAGGAGACGCGCGGTCGTCCGCTGCTCGTCGAAGGGACGGTCCTGGGGGACGACCACGGCGCGGGTGCCGGCGGCCGCGAGGTCGGCGACGCTGTTCTGGCCCGCGGCCGAGACGACGACCTCGGCCCCGCGGAGGAGCGGCCACGGGTCGTCGACCCAGCTGTCGGCCGAGCCGCCGAGCACGGACCAGCGCCAGGCGGGCGTGGCCCTCGAGGCCTCCGCGACGCGCTGCGCGAGCCCCTCGCGGCCCTCGGAGCCGCCGCCGGCCAGGACCAGGACGGTGCCGGGTGCAGGCGAGCCGGGGCCGTCGACCCGGCCGTCGTGCCGCGAGATCCCGCCGACGAGACGGACCCTGTCCCGGACGCGGTCGAGCGCCGGCGAGACGTGCAGTCCCTCGGCCCAGGGCGCCAGGACGCGGTCCGCCGCGTCCCAGCCGAGGGCGTGCGGGGCGTCCGAGCGGTCGCCGGGCTGGGCGACGACGACGGGCGGCACCCCGAGCAGGCGGACGAGCAGCGTGACCTCGACGGAGACGTCGACGACGAACGCCCGGGGCCGGGCGTGCGCGATCCAGGTCGCGACGGCGGCGAGGCGGCCGGCGTGGCCGTCGTGGTGCAGCGGCGCCCAGTGCAGCAGCCCGCGCACCGTCGGGTCGGTGCCGGACTCGGGGTCGCCGGGGGGCCGGGTCGTGCCGTCCGGGGCGACCACGTCGTGGTCGTCCCGGGGGAGCTGCAGCCAGGTCGTGCCCTCGGGCAGGACGGCCGGCGCGGCGAGGGAGCTGACGACGACGACGTCGGCGTCGAGGTGCGGCCGCACCGCCAGCAGCCGCGTCAGGTGGCCGGCACCGTGGTGGTGGACGTACCAGCCGACGAGGGGACGCGCGGTCACGCGACGGCCTCGGGGGCGAGCAGGGCCCTGGCCCTCCCGGCACCGGTGAGGTGACCGGCGACGAGGGCCTCGTGCACCTCCTCGACCACCTCGGCACGGCGGTGCAACGAGAAGCGGGCGAGCGCGTCGGCCCGCACCCTCCGGCGGAAGCCCGGAGTCGTCGACGCCTCGGCCGCGAGCCCGGCCGCCAGGTGCGCGAGCCCTGCCACGTCGTCCCGCGCGACGAGGCCGGCCCCGATGCTCGAGCCGACGACCTCGGGGACGCCGCCGGTCGCGAAGGAGGCGACGGGCGTGCCGGTCGACAGCGCCTCCGCGATGACGAGCCCGAACGGCTCCTCCCAGCAGGGCGTGACGAGGGCGCAGGCGGACCGGCCGACGAGCTCGGCGAGCTCGGGCTGCCGCAGCGGCCCCACGTGCTCGGCGTCCGCCCCCAGCAGGGGCACGACCATGGACTCGTGGTAGTCGACGTCGCCGACGCGCCCGGCGAGGACGATGCGTCGACCGGCGAGGCGAGCGGCCTCGATCGCGAGGTGCGGACCCTTCTCGGGCACGATCCGTCCGGTCCAGACCAGGTCGTCGCCGCCGGGGCCGAGGGGCCAGAGGTCCGTGTCCACCGCGTTCGGCAGCACGCGCGCCTCGACCCCCTCGGCCCGCCAGACGGCCGCGGTGTGCTCGCTCACGGCGAGGAACGCGCTGCGCGGCTCGACGCCGGCCCGGTGGTGCTCGAGGAGGTCGGGCAAGGTCGGGGTGTGCAGGGTCGAGACGACGGGCACGCCGAGCTCGCCGGCCCGCGAGAGCACGTGGCCGCTCAGGGAGTGGTTCTCGACGACGTCGATCTCGTCGGAGTGGTCGCGGATCCAGTCCAGGGCGCGGTGCAGGGCGGGCACGGCCACGTCGAGGTAGCCGTCGGGATAGGTCGAGTCGGTGGCGTCGGCCGGGTCGTCCCAGTGGACGGCGGGGAGCGAGAACTCGGCAGGCCCGCCGCGCAGGTGGTCGCTGCCCTCGACCGCGCAGAGCAGCACCTGGTGCCCCCGGGAGCGGAGGACGCGCACCTGGTGCCACACGCTCGACTCCAGGCCGCCCGCGTGGGGCTCGGCGATCGGGTAGCGCAGGGGGGCCACGACGACGATGCGCCGCGGACGCGCGGCCGTGCGCGCCGGCTCGACGAGCCCGGCCCCCGAGGAGGCGGTGCCCGTCCCGGACAGGGCCGTCACGAGACCAGCTCCGAGGGTCGGGCGGACGAGGTGGGGGCGGTGGCGCCGGACGCACGACGGGCCGCCGCCGTGACGACGGCGCGCTCGTAGGCGGCGAGGTGCGCCTGCGCGATCGCGTCGCGCTGGGCCCGTCGCTGCTCCCGGCGCTCCGCCACGAGGGCCCGTCGGGTCGCCGAGCCGGGCCGGGCCGGCGCGTCTCCGCGCGGCCGCACGAGCGAGGAGACGGCGGCCGCCAGCTGACCGGCGTCGCCGGCGTCGAAGGACGCGGTGTCCCCGGCGGCGGGGTGCTGGTCGGCGACGTGCCCGACCCGGGGCGCCGCGACGGGCACGCCCAGGTCCCAGCTCAGCTCGACCCAGCCGGAGTGGGTGCCGTGCGAGTACGGCAGCACGACGACGTCGAGGTCGGCCAGCGACTCCGCGAGCTCGTCGTCGTCCAGCCGCGGGTGGACCGCGAGCGAGACGTCGAGGTGACCGGGCGCGTCGGCGACCAGGGCCCGCACCTCCGCGAGCGCCGCGGCGTCGCGGACGCGCTCGTTGACGTCGACCCGCACGGCGACGGGCCGACCGGCCTCGGCCAGCAGCCCGGCGGCCGCGATCAGGGTGGCCACGGAGCCCGGTCCGTCGACGTTGGGTCGCAGGTCGCGCAGGCTGACGCCGACGACGACGTCGTCGTGCGCGGTCCCGGTCGGCGCGACCGAGTCGAGGGGAAGGAGGTGCGGGTGCGGCACCACGACGGGCCGGCGTCCGAAGGTGCGCTCGACCTCCTCGGCGGCACCCTCCGTCAGCGTGAGCAGCTCGTCGGCCTCGGCGACGAGCAGGCCCAGGTGGGCGAGGTGCGGCTCCTGGTCGACCAGCTGCGGGTTGACGAGGTCGTGCACGGTGTGGACGATCGGCAGCCGTGCGGCACGGGCGGCGTCGACGACGCGGCGGAGGTGCGCGAGGTCGTACGACTCCGTGCCGAAGTGCACGTGCAGCACGTCGACCTCGGCGGCGTGCTCGGCGATCCAGCCGGCGTCGAGCACGACGGGCGGCCACCAGCGCGCGGGCTCCGAGGGGTCGGGCAGCGGGTCGGCGAGACGGACCACGGCCCGGGCCACGGCGGAGTCGTCCACCGGCTGGAGGTGGCGCACGTAAGGGTGGCCGGCGGGCACGGACGCGACGCGCAGGGCGTCGCGGGCGGGCGGCGGGGTGTCGATCATCGGGCCTCCTCGGCTCAGGCGGGGCACGACGGTCGGGGGAGACCGTCGGGAGGTGAGCCGGGGCGACTCGGGGACCCTGGGGAGACCGGGGGCCCGGTTCGCGTCGAGGGAGGGGGCCGATGGGAGCGGCCTTCCTGCACCATAGACCGTGGGGGCCCCCCGTGCCCGCTCGCGGATGCTGGCCCTGACGGCCCCGCATCCAGCACGATGGGATCGTCGCGTCCGCCTCTCGAGGGACGCCACGGAGAGGCACCATGACCCAGCACACCCCGGCCATCGACGGCCGCACCCGGCACTACGGGCATTTCTACGGTCTCGGCGAGCCCGAGGGCGACGGTCCCGTCGCCGTCGTGATCGGCAACTGCCAGGCCGAGTCGCTTCGGGTCGCACTCGACGGGGGCGGCCTCCGCACCGTCCGGACACCTGCTGTTCACGAGCTCGTCACCGCGGACCTGCCGCACCTGGACCGCTGGCTGGCCCGCGCCTCCGTGCTGGTCTCCCAGCCGGTGCGCGACGACTACCACGACCTGCCGCTCGGCACGCGGCAGCTGACGGCCCGTCTCGGCGCCGGGGCACGCGTCGTCGCCGTGCCCGTCGTCCGCTTCGCGGGCCTCTACCCGACGTCGGCGATCGTCCGGCCGCCGCACGACCCGTCGCTGGTGCCGCCGCTGGTCGACTACCACGACCTCGTCGTGCTGGCCGAGGCGGCCGCCCGGCGCGACGGCACGACGCCCCCGGTCCCGCGGATGGACGCCGAGGCGGTCCGGTCGGTCGCCGCGCTCTCGCTGCACGAGCTCCGGAAGCGCGAGCAGGCGCACGACGCGGTGGTCGCGTCCGACCTGTTCGACGAGCCGTCGTTCGCCCAGATGCGCACCCTCAACCACCCGGGCAACCCCGTGTGGACGGCGCTCGCGTCCCGCGTGCGGGATCGCCTGGGGCTGCCCGAGCACGTCGTCGACCCGGGGCGGCAGCTGCTCGACAGCGTCCACGCGCCCCGGCTGCAGGCGGTCGTCGACGCCTTCGGGCTCGACGACGAGGCCACCGACCACTGGATCGTCGAGGGCACCCGTGTGCCCCGCGAGGAGGTCCGGGAGGCGCACCTCCGGTGGTACGAGCGCGAGCCGCAGGTCGTCGACGCCGGCCTCGCCCGCCACGCCGACTCCCTGGCGCTGCTGGGGCTCGCGTGAGCGCCGGGCTCCCGGACGCACCGGACGTCTCTCCTGTGCCCGCCCTCGTCGTCACCGACGACCCGCAGCACGGCGTGACGGTCCTCGCCCGGCGCGTCGCCGACGCGGTCGCCCACCGCACGGGCCGGGAACTCGTGGTGTCGCCGGACGACCTGACCGGGCCCAGGCCGCCCGCCTCGGCCCACCTGCACTTCACCGACCGGCTGTGGGCGTCGTCGCCCGAGGAGGCCGCGGACCGCCTCGTCGACCTCGCCGGCCGGGTCGCGCTGACGGTCACCCTGCACGACCTGCCCCAGCCGTCCGACGGCGAGCGCAACCTCGTCCGGCGCGGCGACTGCTACCGGCGGGTGGTCGAGGCCGCGGCGGGCACGGTCGTCAACAGCGAACACGAGGCGCTGCTGCTCGCCGAGCACACGACCGACGGGGTGCGACCCGGCGTCGTCCCGCTCCCCGTCGACCTCGCCCCGCCGCTGACCGGACGGCCCGCGCCCGACGGCACCGCGGCCGTCATCGGCTTCGTCTACCCCGGCAAGGGCCACGCGGAGCTCGTCGACGCCGTCGCCCGGCTGCGGGCCCGCGGGGACGACGCGGCAGGGTCGCTGCGCGTCACCGCGCTCGGCCGTGCCAGCGCGGGGCACGAGGCCGAGACCGACCAGCTCGTGTCGGACGCCGCCTCCCTCGGGGTCGTCCTCGACGTGACCGGGTACCTCGACGACGCGGTGCTCCTCGACCGCTGCCGCCGCGCCTCCGTGCCGGTCGCCGTGCACCGGCACGTCTCGGCGTCGGGCTCGATCGCGACCTGGATCGGCGCCGGGCGACGCCCGATCGTGCCCGACACGCGGTACTCCCGCGAGATGGCGGCGCTCCGGCCCGGCACCCTCACCCTGATCGACGACGACCCCGACGCCCTCGCCGAGGCCGTCGCGCGGGCCGTCGCCGACCCGGGGTCCACCTGGCTGGCTCCCGACGCCCGGACAGCGCCCGACATCGACGACGTCGCGGCGGCGTACCTCGCGTGGTGGTCCGGACGCGAGCGGCCCGGCCGCGACCAGGCCCACCGCGAGCGCACGGGAGCGACGTCGTGACCGACGAGCGACGAGACGAGGAGGCGCCCGCCCGGCCCCCGAGGCAGCCGAGAGGTGTCCCGGGCAACCGCTGGGACCTGCTCGACGGCCTCGTGCCCGACCCGCTGCCGACCGTCTCCGTGGTCGTGGCCCACTACCGCCAGCAGGCCGAGCTGGACCGGACCCTCGCCGCCCTCGCGCGGCAGGACCACCCGGCCGAGCTGCTCGAGGTCGTCGTGGTCGACGACGGCTCGCCCGAGACGCCCCGGGTGCCGGCCGGCGTGCGGCTCGTCGTCCAGGCCGACGAGGGCTTCCGCCTCTCGGCCGCCCGCAACCTCGGGGTGCGCTCGTCGACGGGCGAGGTGATCTGCTTCCTCGACGCCGACACGGCGCCCGAGCCCGGCTGGGTGACGGCCATGTCGAGGCTGCCCGCCCTCGCGTCGGAGGCCGTCGTCGTCGGCACGCGCCGGCACGCCGACTTCACCGGCGTCGCCGTCGACGCCCCGGTCGAGCAGGAGGGGCCACGGCACGAGCTGCCCGCACCGCGCTGGCTCGACGAGGCCTACCGCGGCAGCCGCGACCTGCTCGATGCCGACAACCGCTCGTACCGACACGTCATCGGAGCCGTGCTCGCGTGCTCCCGGTCGTTCCTCGAGACGGTCGGCGGCTTCGACGAGGACTTCACGACCTACGGCGGCGAGGACTGGGAGTGGGCCTGGCGTGCCTGGCGCGGGGGCGCGCTCCTCGCCCACGAGCCCGCCGCCGTCGCCTGGCACGACGGCCCGGACTGGGCCGGCCGCGACTCGGTCGACCGCCAGCGGCAGAAGAACGGCGAGACGCTCGTGCTCAGCGGGCTCGTCCCCGTCGAGGGGTCGCGGCCGCGGGGACTGCGCGGGGCGACCCCCGACGTGCTGGTGCGGCTCGCCGCGGCGCCCTCGGCGGGCACCGCCTGGCTCTGCGTCGACACCGTCCTGGCCGCGCTGCCCGGCTCCGTCGTCGTGGTGCCCGACGAGCACGTGTCCGTCTTCGCCGCCGACGCCCGGGTCGTGGGCGCCTCGGACGAGGCCGCCGCCCGGGCGACGCGCACGGCGCGGGTGACCGTCGACCTGCCTGCCCCGGTGCGCGTCCGCGACGCCGTCCCCCTGCTCGAGGCGGTCTCGTCGGTCGGCGTCGGGGCCCTCGGCACCGTCGAGGTCACGGAGGGGGCGACCAGCGACGGTCAGGACGGCGCACCGGGCGAAGGAGGCGGCGGTCCGGTCCTGCGCGTCCGCTCGAGCCGGGCCGAGGCCCGCGCCCTCCTGCACGGCACCGAGGAGCTCTTCGAGACCCGCCGCCTCGCCGCGACCTGGTGCGAGCGCGTCGAGGGCGAGCCGTCGCTCGCGGCCTACCTGGGCGGCTGGGGCTGACCCGGGGCGGGCAGGCCCGGCGGCCGCAGGCCCGCGCGCCATCGACCGTTCACCCGCGCTCCACCCGGCGCCCCCCGGACCGACGCCGGGCCTCCCTACCGTGCACGCAGGCCGACCGACGCCCCTCCGCGAGCTGATCCCCAGAACGCGACCGGCGGCCGAGCACCAGGAGGACCCACCCGTGATCGACAAGCGACACCTCGCCGCCGCCGCCGCCCTCGGCGCCCTCGCCCTCGGCCTGACCGGCTGCTCGGCCTCCGCCGACGCGTCCGACGCGGCAGGCGCCTCCGACACCGACGCCGCCACCGCGACCAGCGCCGCCGACCTGGGCGGGATGGACGCCCTCGTCGCCGCCGCCGAGGCGGAGGGCGAGCTCAACGTCATCGCCCTGCCCGACACCTGGGCCAACTACGGGAAGATCATCGACGCCTTCGAGGCCGAGTACGACATCACCGTCAACTCGGACAGCCCCGACGTGTCGAGCGCCGAGGAGATCACCGCGGCTCAGAACCTGGCGGGGCAGGACGGCGCCCCCGACGTCTTCGACCTCGGCTCGGCCGTCGCGCTGGCGAACACCGACCAGTTCGCGCCCTACAAGGTCACCACGTGGGACGACATCGCCGACGACCACAAGGACGTCGACGGCACCTGGGTCTACGACTACACGGGCCTGATGTCGGTCGGCTACGACGCGGACGCCGTCCCCGAGCCCACCAGCCTCGACGACCTGCTCGGCGACGACTACAAGGGCAAGATCGCGATCAACGGCGACCCGACCCAGGCGGGCGCGGCCGCGGCCGCCGTCCAGTGGGCCGCCCTGCAGGACGGCGGCAGCGCGGACGACGTGCAGCCGGGCGTCGACTTCTTCGGCCAGCTGGCCGACGCCGGCAACTTCCTGCCGACCGACCCGACCCCGGCGACGATCGCCTCGGGGGAGACGCCCGTCGTCTTCGACTGGAGCTACAACAACCTCGCCGCCGCGGCCGACGCGGGCGGCCGCGACTGGAAGACTGCCGTCCTGCCCGGCACGGCCCTCGCCAGCTACTACAACCAGGCGATCAACGTGGACGCGCCGCACCCGGCCGCCGCGCGCCTGTGGCAGGAGTTCATCATGGGCGACACGGCGCAGAACCTGTACCTCGCTGCCGGCGCCTACCCCGTCCGCCTGGCCGCGATGGTCGAGGCCGGCACCGTCGACCAGGACGCCCTGGACGCCGTCGGCGAGCAGCCCGAGGACACCGTGCAGCTGACGAGCGAGCAGACCGAGGCCGCCTCGGCCCTGCTCGCGCAGTCGTGGGCCGCGGCGATCGGCTGATCGTGACCACCCTGGCGGAGACCGTCCCCCAGGCCTCCGTCACCCCGGACGGCGTCGCGCCCACGAGGGTCCGGCGCCGTCCGGCGGCGTGGTGGGGGCTCACGCCGTTCGTGCTGTACGTGCTGGCGTTCCTCGTGCTGCCGTGCCTGCTCGCGCTCGGCACCGGCCTCGTCGACGGTGACGGCCGGCCCACGCTGTCGACCCTGACGGCGCTCGGCGACCCCGTCGTGCTGCGCACCTTCGCCAGCTCGTTCCTCGTCTCGGGCATCACCGCCGTCGGGGGAGCGGTCGTCGGCGCCGTCGTCTGCTGGGGCCTCACCGCCCTCCGCCCCGACGGGCTCGTCCGCAGCCTCGTCGACGGCGCCGCCAGCGTGCTCGCCCAGTTCGGCGGCGTGATGCTCGCCTTCGCCTTCACCGCCACGATCGGCATCCAGGGCGTCGTGACGCAGCTGCTGCTGACCCGGGCGGGCGTCGACATCTTCGCCGGCGGGGCGTGGATCTACGAGGTCCCCGGTCTCCTCCTGCCCTACCTGTACTTCCAGGTGCCGCTGATGGTCATCACCTTCATGCCCGCGGTGACCGGCCTCAAGCCCCAGTGGCAGGAGGCGGTCGCCACCCTGGGCGGGACGCCCCGCCAGCACCTGGTGCGCGTCGTCGTCCCGGTGCTGGCGCCCGCCTTCACCGGCAGCCTGCTCCTCCTCTTCGCCAACGCGTTCTCGTCCTACGCGACCGCGGCGGCCCTGATCAGCCAGGGCTCGCAGATCGTGCCGCTCCAGATCCGCGCCGCCCTCGTCAGCGAGACGGTGCTCGGCCGGGAGAACGTCGCGGGCGTGCTCGCCCTCGGGATGGTGCTCGTGATGGTCGTGCTCATGGTCGGCTACTCCCTGCTGCAGCGCCGCACCGACCGGTGGACGCGATGAGCGCGGCCGGCCGCGGCACGACCCGCGGCAGCGGCCCCGGCGCCGCGTCGCCCGCCGCCCGCCGCGCCGCCCTCGTCGTCATCGGCCTCGTCTTCGCCGTGCCGATCGCCGCCATGATCGCCTTCTCGCTGCGGAGCGCCGACGGCACCGGCCACGACCTCGGCCACTGGCTCGCCCTGGCCGACCCGGAGAACGGCCGTGCCTACCGCAACCTCGTCGAGGGCGTCACGAACAGCCTCGTGCTCGCGGTCGTCACCGCGGTGCTCGTCCTCGTGATGCTGGTGCCCGCGATGGTGCTCGTCCACCTGCGGTACCCGCGCCTGTCGCGCGTGCTCGAGTTCGTCTGCCTCGTGCCGATCACGGTGCCGGCGATCGTGCTCGTCGTCGGGCTCGCGCCCGTCTACTCGGTCGTGGCGCGCCTCCTCGGCTCGGGGGCCTGGACGCTCGCCCTCGCCTACGGGGTCACCGTGCTGCCTTACGCCTACCGGGCCGTGCAGTCAGACCTCGCGGCGACCGACCTGCGGACCCTGACCGAGGCGTCGCGGACCCTCGGCTCGAGCTGGCTCTCGACCCTGGTGCTGGTCGTCGTGCCGAGCCTCCGTCGCGGGCTGCTCGCCGCCGCCTTCATCACCGTCGCCGTCGTGCTCGGCGAGTACACGATCTCGTCGCTGCTGAACCGCGTCACCCTGCAGACCTCGCTCGTCCAGATCAGCCGCAGCGACCCGTTCGCCGCCGTGATCGTCGCCCTGCTCGCACTCGCCTTCGCGTTCGTGCTGCTCGTCGTGATGGGCCGGGTCGGCTCCGTCGGCACGGCGCGTCCCGCCGCCCCCTCCTCCACCTCCCGGAAGGCCCTCTCGTGACCGCCACCCTGCCCGACCGGCCCGCCGCCGCCTCCTCGACGACCGGTGCCGCCGGCGCGACCGTCGCCTTCCGGTCCGTGGTCAAGGAGTACGCCGGCCACCGCGCCCTGACGGGCCTCGACCTCGACCTGGGTGCCGGCGAGCTGGTCGCCCTGCTCGGGCCGTCGGGCTGCGGCAAGACCACCGCCCTCCGCAGCCTCGCCGGGCTGGAGGCCGTGACGAGCGGGACCGTCTCGATCGACGGCTGTGACGTCGTCGGCGTCCCGACGCACCGGCGCGACGTCGGGATGGTGTTCCAGGCGTACTCGCTGTTCCCGCACCTCACGGTCCAGCAGAACGTCGAGTTCGGCCTGCGGATGCGACGCGTGGCCCGGGCCGAGCGGGCACGGCGCGCTGTCGAGATGCTCGACCTGGTCGGGCTCGGCGACCTCGGCTCCCGGTACGCGCACCAGCTGTCGGGCGGCCAGCAGCAGCGTGTCGCCCTCGCCCGCGCCCTCGTCACCCGGCCGCGCGTCCTGCTGCTCGACGAGCCGCTCAGCGCCCTCGACGCGAAGGTGCGCGTCCAGCTCCGCGACGAGATCCGACGCATCCAGCGCGAGCTGTCGATCACGACGCTGTTCGTCACCCACGACCAGGAGGAGGCGCTGGCGGTCGCCGACCGCGTGGCGGTCATGCACGCCGGCGGCATCGAGCAGATCGGTGCCCCCGAGGAGCTCTACGCGACGCCGGCGACGCAGTTCGTCGCGGAGTTCGTCGGGACGAGCAACCGGCTGCGCTCCGAGGTCGTCTCGGGTCGGGTCCGCCTGCCCGGGGGAGAGGTGCCGGCCGTGGGGGTCTGCGCCGACGGCCCGGTCTGGGCCTACGTGCGGCCGGAGGACGTGGTGTTCGCCGACCGGGGCCTCGCCGGCACGGTCGAGCAGGTGTCGTTCCGCGGGGCCACCGTGCGGACCATCGTGCGGACGGCGGGCGACGTGCTGATCACCCTCGACCACCGGGCCGACCGGCGGCGCGCCGTCGGGGACACCGTCTGCCTGGCCATCACGGCGCGGGCCGTCGCGGTCGCCGCGATCGACTGACGCTGCGGCCGGTGCTGCGGCTGCGGCGGGCACGTCCGAGGGCAGGGCCACGGCGGCCGGGCCGCCGCGGCGTGCCCGCTAGTCGTCGTGCTTCTTCGTCTTCTTCGTGGCGATGGCGTCCCGCTCGCCGCGCAGCGACTGCACGGTCTCGGGGTCGAGGAAGTCGACGAAGGGGTTCGGCTGACCGGTCTTGTCGGCGACGACCTGGGTGTAGGCGGAGGCGGCCTGACGCACCTTCTCGGTGGCCCGGCCCGCGCGCTTGGCGCTCACGGGACGGTCGCTCATCACCTCGCCGTGGTGCTCGAGGGCCTTGACGAGGGACTTGAGGGCTGCGTCGATCTTCTTGCTCACGAGGGCATTGTGTCGCACCGAGGTTAACGCGCAAGTCGGCGTCCCCCGGTCGGCGGTCGACGTCCCCCGCCGACGACACGTGTCGATCTCCTCACCACGGACGAGCCAGATGCTCCCCGAGGACGACGCGCCGTCGGGCCCTCTGCTCGTAGCGTCGACCCGACGTCGACCACCGGCGTCGGGGGGAGGACGTCGTGACCGGTGCACGATCCGTCGCGGGCAGCCGCGCAGGAGGCGCCGACCGCCTCCTCGAGGCCGGTCGCGACCTCGTCGCGTTCGGCGTGCAGCAGGCGCTGTCGTGCGCGTTCGCCGTGGCCGTGCTCGCGGGCCTCGCCCTGACGAGCGTCGTCGACCTCGGGCTGCCGCGCTACGACGCGATGCTGGTCTGGTGCGTGCTCGTGCAGGTCGTCTTCGTCGCGACCCGGCTCGAGACCCGTGACGAGCTCGTCGTGATCTGCCTGTTCCACCTGCTCGGCCTCGGTCTCGAGGTGTTCAAGGTGGCGGTCGGGTCGTGGTCGTACCCCGAGCCGGGCGTGCTGCGGATCGGCGACGTCCCGCTCTACAGCGGCTTCATGTACGCGGCGGTGGGCAGCTACGTCTGCCAGGCCTGGCGGCGTCTCGACCTGCGGGTCGACCGGCTGCGGATGCTGCCGACCCTCGCCCTCGCGCTCGCCTTCTACGTCAACTTCTTCACGAACCACTGGGTCGTCGACCTGCGCTGGGCGCTGCTCGGCGTGGCCGCCGTGCTGCTGGGACGCAAGGGGGTGACGTTCCGGGTGCGGGGCCGCGACCGGAGGATGCCCCTGCTCGTCGCCTTCGCCCTGATCGGCTTCTTCATCTGGGTCGCCGAGAACGCGGCGACCTTGATGGGCGCGTGGACCTACGCCTCCCAGGTCGACGGCTGGTCGATCGTGCACCCCAGCAAGATCGGGTCGTGGATGGTGCTCGTCGTCTTCAGCTTCACGCTCGTGCTGTGGCTGAAGCAGCGCCGAGCAGGCTGACCACGGCGTCGAGCAGGGCGCGCGCCGTGTCCGCCTTGGTGCCGCTCGACTCCCCGACGACGGCGCCCTCCCGACCGAGCAGGACCGCGACGGACTCGTCCCGGCCGAAGCCCTCGGCCCAGCCGACCTGGTTGAGCACGAGCAGGTCGGCGGGCTTCCGCGCGAGCTTGCGGCGGCCCAGGGCGATCAGGTCGTCCCGCCCGGTCGAGGTCTCGGCGGCGAAGCCCACGACGACCTGGCCCGTCCGGCGCCGTGCCACGAGGCCGGCCAGCACGTCGACGGTGCGCATCAGGTCGAGGGTGAGTCGGTCGCCCGCGTCGTCCTTCTTCAGCTTGGCGTCGGCGACGGAGGCGGGCGTCCAGTCCGCGACCGCGGCCGCCATCACGACGACGTCGGCCTCCTCGGCCGCCGTCGTGGTGGCGACGTCCAGCTCGGCCGCGGTGCCGGCGGTCCGCACCTCGACGCCCGCCAGCTGCGCGACCGCAGCCGCGACCTCGTCGTCGACGTGGGCCGCGACGAAGACCACGCGGGCGCCACGGGCCGTGGCCTCGCGGGCGACGGCGAGGCCCTGCTTGCCGCTCGAGCGGTTGCCGAGCCAGCGCACGGGGTCGAGGGGCTCGCGCGTCCCGCCGGCCGTGACGACGACGACGCGGCGGACGAGGTCGCGACCGGCTCTGTCACGCCGCCGCGCCTCCTCGGCCCGGCCCGCGACGACCGCGAGCGCCGCGTCGACGATCACGTCGGGCTCGCTCAGCCGGCCGGGGCCGCTGTCGCCGCCGGTCAGCGGGCCTTCGTCGGGACCGACCACGACGACGCCCCGCGCACGGAGCAGCGCCACGTTGTCGGTGGTCGAGGCCGCCTGCCACATCTGCGTGTGCATCGCGGGCGCGACGACGAGCGGCGCCGTGCTCGCGAGGACGGTCGTGCCTAGCAGGTCGTCGCTCAGCCCGTGGGCGAGCTTCGCGAGGGTGTGCGCGGTCGCCGGCGCGACGAGGATCAGGTCGGCCTGCTGGCCGAGGGCGACGTGGCGCACCTGGGCGACGTCGTCGAAGACGGAGGTGTGCACCGGGTTGCGGCTGATCGCCTCGAGGGTGGGGGCGCCGACGAACCGGAGGGCCGCCTCCGTGGGGACGACGTGCACGTCGTGGCCCCGCAGCACGAGCTCGCGCACCACGGACACGGCCTTGTAGGCGGCGATGCCGCCGCAGATGCCCACGACGACGGTCAGCCGGCGGGCGTCGGGGCCGACCGCGTCGCGGGCTGCGGCTGCGGCTGCTGCGATGTGGGCTTCTCCTGCGGCGTCGGCGGCGGCGGCGGTGCTGTCGGTCACGGTGGTGCCCCTGTCGGTCGGCCGCCGAGCTGGTGCCCGTCGGCGGGTAGCGTTGCAGCCACCACGATGCCGCATCCCGACGGATCGTGCCGGAGGAGGCCGCACCGTGTGCACCGTCGTCGTGTCCGTCGCTCCCGGCGCCGAGTGGCCGGTGGTGTTCCTCGGGCTCCGCGACGAGTCGGCCGACCGCCCTTGGGACGCGCCCGCCGCCTGGTGGCCCGAGCTCGGCGACCGCGTCGAGGGCCTGCACGACCGCGAGGCCGGGGGAGCCTGGCTGGCCACGGCGACCGGGCCGGCCCGCGCCTCCGTCGTCCTCAACCGGCGGGAGCAGCCGCCGGTCCCCGAGGGGGGCTGGCGCACCCGCGGTGCGCTGCCGCTCGAGGCGGCCGCCGCCGGAGAGCTGCCCACCGGACGTCCCGCGACCCGCACCTTCAACCTCCTCTCGGCCGATGCCTCCGGAGCCGTCCACACGAGCTGGGACGGCGACCGACTCGCGAGCGTGCCGCTCTCGCCGGGCGTGCACGTCCTCACGCACGGTGCGCCCGACGACGACCAGGTGGCCCGAGTGGCGCGCTGGCTGCCCCGGTTCCGGGGCGTCGCCGCACCGGTGGGCCCGCTGCCCGAGCAGGACGAGGGCAGCTGGCGGCCGTGGCTCGACCTGCTGCGCGAGAGCAGTGGGCTGCCGCTGTCCGACGACGAGGCGCTGGTCCGGGCCGACCTGCTGCAGGGCACCTGGTTCGGCTCGCTCTCGCTCAGCCTCGTGGCGCTGTCCGCCGACCGCGTCGCCCACGAGCATCTCCGGCTCGACGCCGGCTCGGGCGTCGACCTGCCGGGCGCCCTCGCCGCCCGCCGACGCTGACCCGAGCGCCCTCGCCGACGTCACGAGACGACACGGGGAATCACCGCCGCGCCTGCGCGGTTAGGGTCGGAGGCCCGGCAGACCCGGGCAGCTCATCGACCAGGAAGATCACCCGTGACGTTCTCGACTCCCCGCCTCTCCCGCACGACCCGGATCCTCGCCGTCGGCGTCGCCTCCGCCGCAGCCCTGCTGCTGACGGCGTGCGCGCCCGCCTCGACCGACGACGTCGTCTCGCAGACCGGGAGCGCCACGGCGGACACCAGCGCGGCGAAGAGCCTCTCCGACATCCAGGACGCCGGCGTGCTCGTCATCGGCACCGAGGGCACCTACCAGCCCTTCACGTACCACGAGGGCGGTTCGGGAGCCCTGACCGGCTACGACGTCGACGTGGCCACCGCCGTCGCCGAGAAGCTCGGCGTCGAGCCCCGCTTCCAGGAGACCCAGTTCGACGCGCTGCTCGCGGGCCTCGACGCCGGTCGCTTCGACGTCGTCGCGAACCAGATCTCGATCACCGACGAGCGCGAGGCGACCTTCGACTTCTCGACGCCGTACACGGTCAGCCGCGGCGTCGTCGTGACCGCCGCCGACGACACCTCGATCACGTCGCTCGCCGACCTCGCCGGCAAGACGACCGCGCAGTCGCAGTCGAGCAACTTCTACGACACGGCGAAGGACGCCGGCGCCGACGTCCAGGTCGTCGAGGGCTGGGCCCAGTCGGTCGCCCTCGTCGAGCAGGGGCGCATCGACGCCACCGTCAACGACGAGCTCACCTTCCTCGACTACGTGAAGACCAACCCCGAGCAGGCGGCGGCGATCAAGATCGCGGCGACGACCGACGACGTGTCGCGCTCGGCGCTCGTGACGACCAAGGGCAGCGACGACCTCGTGCAGGCGATGGACGACGCGCTGGCGGAGCTGAAGGCCGACGGCACGCTGGCTCAGATCTCCTCCACGTACTTCGGCCAGGACGTCAGCGAGTAACGTGCAGTCCTCACTCGACCTCTTCGGCCGGGCGTTCTGGCCGATCGCGTCGGGTGCCCTGGTCGCCTCGATCCCGCTGGCCCTCGCCTCCATGGCGATCGGCCTGGTCATCGCCCTCGTCGTCGCGATGATGCGGTTGTCGGGGCGCGCCTGGCTGTCCGGGCTGGCGCGGTTCTACACGTCAGTGATCCGGGGCACGCCGTTGCTCGTGCAGCTGTTCGTCGTCTTCTACGGGCTGCCGTCCATCGGCGTGCGGCTCGACCCGTGGCCGAGCGCGATCATCGCGTTCTCGCTCAACGTCGGCGGCTACGCGGCCGAGGTGATCCGGGCGGCCATCCTCTCGGTGCCCAAGGGCCAGTGGGAGGCGGCGCACACCATCGGCATGTCGCGCGGCCTGGCGCTGCGGCGGATCATCCTGCCGCAGGCGGCGCGCGTCTCGGTGCCCCCGCTGTCGAACACGTTCATCAGCCTCGTCAAGGACACCTCGCTCGCCAGCGTCATCCTCGTCGTCGAGCTGTTCCGCCAGGCGCAGCAGATCGCGACCGTGTCGAACCAGTTCCTGCTGATCTACCTCGAGGCGGCCCTGATCTACTGGGTGATCTGCCTCGTGCTGTCGTTCGGGCAGGACGCCCTCGAGAAGAGACTGGACCGACATGTCGCCCGCTGACCCGCCCCTGTCCGGCGCCTCCGCCCGGCCGGGTCGCCCCGGCCAGGCGGCCGCGCTCGTCCTCCGCGTCGAGGGCCTCCGCAAGTCGTTCGGCGCCACGGAGGTGCTCAAGGGCATCGACCTCGAGGTGCGGCGCGGCCGGGTCGTGGCGATCATCGGGCCGTCCGGCTCGGGCAAGACGACCGTGCTGCGGTCCCTGAACAGCCTCGAGGTCCCCGACGCCGGGCGGGCGACCCTGTCCGACGGCCGGGTCGTGGACTTCGGCGGCAAGGTCGCGAAGCGCGACCTGCTCGCCCTCCGTGACCGGTCGTCCATGGTGTTCCAGCACTTCAACCTGTTCCCGCACCTCACCGTGCTGCAGAACGTGGTCGAGGGGCCGATCCGCGTCCAGGGCCGTGACCCCGAGGAGGCGCGGGCCGAGGCCCGTGAGCTCCTCGCGCGGGTGGGCCTCGCCTCCCGCGTCGACGCCTGGCCGGTCGAGCTCTCGGGCGGCCAGCAGCAGCGGGTCGGCATCGTCCGCGCCCTGGCCCTCCGGCCGGAGCTGCTGCTCTTCGACGAGCCCACCAGCGCTCTCGACCCCGAGCTCGTCGGCGACGTCCTGTCCGTCGTCAAGGAGCTCGCCGACGAGGGCTGGACGATGGTCGTCGTCACGCACGAGCTCGAGTTCGCCCGCCGGGTCGCCGACGAGGTCGTCTTCATGGACGACGGCGTCGTGGTCGAGCGCGGCGCCCCCGCCGAGGTGCTGAACCGCCCCCGCGAGCCGCGCACGCAGCAGTTCCTCCGCCGCGTGCTCAAGCCCCTCGACGACTGACCTCGCGCCGCTAGAAGTCGAAGAGGTTGGCCCGCAGGCCGCCGTCGCCGAGCTCCTGCCGCAGCACTCCACGCCGCCGCAGCACCGGCACGAGCTCGTCGAGCATCCGGTGCACGGTGACGGGGTGCAGGTCGCCCGAGAAGATCATCCCGTCGCTGCCGCCGTCGTCGCCGAGCTCCTCGACGAAGTCCGCGAACTCGTCCGCCGTCCCGACGAACCCGGCCCGCTCGCTGACGAGCCCCTTGCGCGCCTTGACCGTGAGCAGCTCGCGCAGGGTGGCGTCCGCGAACGACCCGGCACCGCCGAGCAGGCCCTTGACCGAGCCGTGCGAGACGTGCTCGCCGAAGATCGCCGGGTCGACCGGCCGGTCGAGGTCCAGCGCTGTCAGGTCGGTCTCGAGGTCGCTCGACTGGCCGAGCGCGATCGCCTCCAGCGCGTCGTCGGACGGGTGCCGGGACGCCTCGACGACCCGCTGCGCCTCCTCGCGGCTCGGCACGATCTCGGGCTTGACGACGAAGAGCACGCGGATGTCCGACGGCGTCCGCCCTCGCTCGGCCGCCGCCGTCAGGATGCGCGCGCGGTAGTCGCGCACGCTCCCCGCGTCGAGCGGCGCGAGGGCCAGCTGCACGTCCGACTGCGTGCCCGCGAACGCGAGGCCGCGAGCCGATCCGCCGGGGGAGACCACGACCGGGTCGCCGCGCTCGAACGGCACCGCGTTGAGCGGGCCAGCGACGTCGAAGTGCTCGCCCACGTGCCGGAACGCGTCGAGCGCCGCCCCGTCGGCGAAGCGACCGGTGCCCGGGTCGGCGACCAGCGCCTCCTCGCCCCAGCTGTGCCACAGGCGTCGGACGACCGCCATCCACTCGTCGGCACGGTCGTAGGCGGCGTCGTGCCCGAGCGCGGGCAGGCCGAAGTGCCGGGCGCTGCCGGTGTCGGTGACGAGGTTGAGGCCGAAGCGGTCGTCGCTGAGGTGGGCCAGGGTCGCGAACTGACGCGCGGCGAGGTACGGCGGGTACGCGCCGGCGTTGATCGTCGGAGCGATGCCGATGCGCGACGTCGCGGCGAACAGGTAGGGCGCCAGCATGAGCGGGTCGTGCTTCGGACCGCCGTAGGCGCCCCGGACGCGCAGGTCGAGGGTCTCGGGCGAGCCGAGCGACAGCGCGTCCTCCATGATCACCAGGTCGAGGCCGGCCTGCTCGAGCTCGCGCACCGACTGCTGGTAGAGCGCGGGCTTCGTCCAGTCGTGGTTCCACTCCCGGTACGGGTGGCCCCAGCCCTGCGGGCCGAAGCCGCGGGAGAAGAACCAGCCGAAGTGCTGCAGCCGGGTCACGCCGCGTCCTCCTCTGCGGCGGCCGGGTGCAGCCGAGGAGGCGCGGTGCCGGCCGGCCGCTCGGCTCCCTGCCCCGAGACGGTCGGCCCCCGGCGCACCGCCTCCAGGCCGCGCTCGAGGTCGCGGAGCAGGTCGTCGACGTCCTCGATGCCGACGGACAGCCGCAGCAGCCCGGGCCAGATGCCGGCGGCCCGCTGCTCGTCCGGCGTGCGGAGCGCGTGCGTCGTCGTGCCCGGGTGCAGGATCAGCGACCGGACGTCGCCGAGGTGGGTCATGCGGCTGACCAGCTCGACGGCGTCGACGAACAGCTCGGCCGCCGCGATCCCGCCGCGCAGCGTGAACGAGAAGACGCTGCCCGCGCCCCGGGGCAGGTACCGCTCGGCCAGGGCGTGGTGCGGGCTCGACGGGAGGCCCGCGTAGTCGACGGACTCGACCTCGTGCTGCTGCTCGAGCCACGTGGCGACGGCGAGGGCGTTGGCCGAGTGCCGCTCGACGCGGAGCGAGAGGGTCTCGACGCCCTGCTGGATGAGGAACGCGTTGAACGGCGAGGGCGCCGGCCCGATCCGGGCGGCCACGACCTCGCGGGCGTAGGCGAGCGCCGCCCGCGCCCCGAACCGCTCCGTGTAGCTCACGCCGGCCAGCGCACGACGCGGTTCGACCAGGTGCGGGAACCGCGGCGCGCCGCCCGCGTCGACCCCGGTCCAGTCGAACGCGTCGCCCGAGACGACCACGCCGCCGAGGGCGGTGCCGTGCCCCGCGAGGAACTTGCTCGCCGAGTGCACCACGAGGTCGGCCCCGTCGTCGAGGGGACGCCAGAGGTACGGCGACGCGAGCGTGTTGTCGACGACGAGCGGCAGACCCGCCTCGTGGGCCACCCCGGCGATCGCGGCCACGTCGAGCAGGTCGTTCTTCGGGTTCGGGATCGGCTCGCCGTAGAGCAGCTTCGTCTCGGGACGGATCAGCCGTCGCCACGCCTCGGGGTCGCCCGCGTCGTCGACGAACGAGACGTCGATGCCGAGCCGGGCGAAGTTGTCGACGAAGATGCCGCGCGTGCCCTCGTAGATGCTGCTCGCGCTGACCAGGTGGTCGCCCGCCTCGAGCAGGGCGAGCAGGGCGACCGTGATCGCCGCCTGCCCGGTGCCGACGAGCAGCGCGTCCGTGCCGTGCTCGAGCAGCGCGAGGCGGCGCTCGACCGCGGCCGTGGTTGGGTTGCCGCTCCGGGTGTAGACGTAGCCGGGGTCGTCGCCGGCGAAGCGGTCCCTGGCCTGGGCGAAGTCGTCGAAGACGAAGCCCGCGCTGAGGTGGATCGGCGAGACGCGGGCGCCGAAGTCGCCGTCGGTCGCCGCGCCTCCGTGCACCTGCTCGGTGGTGAACCCGTGCCGGTCGTGGTCTGCTCGCGGGTGTGCCTGGCTCACCGTGCGCCTCCTCTGGTCCGTGTGGTCAGCCGAACAGCCGCGAGCTCGCGATGCGCGCGCCCTCGCCGAGCGCGGCGAGCTTCGCCACGGCGATCTGCGGGTGGATGCGTCCGCCGAGCCCGCAGTCGGTCGAGGCGACGACCCGTTCGGGCCCCACCACCGACGCGAACGCCTCGATGCGGTCCGCGACGAGCTCGGGGTGCTCGACGACGTTCGTCGCGTGGCTCACGATGCCGGGGATGATCTTCTTGTGCGCCGGCAGGTCGAGGTCGCGCCAGACCTTCCACTCGTGCTCGTGCCGCACGTTGGCCGCCTCGAACGAGTACGCGCCGGCGGTGATCTCGAGCATGAGGTCGGCGATGTGCCGGAACTCGATGTCGGTGGTGTGCGGTCCGTGCCAGCTGCCCCAACAGAGGTGGAACCGGATCTGGTCCTCGGGCAGGCCGCGCAGGGCGTGGTTCAGCGCCTCGACCCGGATGCGCGTGAAGGCGCGGTAGTCCTCGACGCGCGGCTCGGGGACGATCTGGTCCCAGTTCTCGGCGATCGACGGGTCGTCGATCTGCACCGTGAGGCCGGCCTCGACGATCGCCGTGTACTCCTCGCGCAGCACCTCGGCCCAGGCCCAGATGTGCTCCTCCTCGGTCGCGTAGAAGTCGTTCGCGATGCGCGCGCCGCTGCCGGGCGACAGCGACGTGATGAAGCCGGACGACGGGTCGGCGCCGGTCGCCGCGAGCCCCGCCTTGAGGTTGGCGATGTCGGAGGCGATGGCCGACTGCCCGACGTACACGAGCGGCCCCGTCGTGCTGGGGAACGCGGTCGCGGTCTTGCCGGTGCTGATGCCCGAGGTCGGGTCCTGGTAGGCGTCGGCGAAGATCGTCCAGTCGCGCCGGTCGGGGAACGACGTCAGCCGCACGTCCCCCGGCGACGAGCGCACCGGCTCCTGAGAGAAGATGTCCGCGCCCGTGACGGTCAGGCCCGAGACCCGCTGGAACGAGTACGACCACCAGGCGCCGTAGTCGACCGCGCTCGTCATGGCCTTGCCGTACTCGCCGTCGCCGACGACGGTGATGCCGAGGTCCTGCTGGCGGCGAACGAGGTCGACCACCGCGGCGGTCAGCAGCTCGTCGAACTCGGGCGTGCGCTCGAGCGTGAGGCCGTCGTCGGCCAGGCGGCGGGCGTCGTTGGCCGCGATGAGCTCGGGCGTGCGGGGCAGGCTTCCCGCGTGGCTGGTCTCGATCCTCTGGTTCGTCATGTCCCGATGGTGGACCTCGGTCCCACCGGTGTCACGTGGCTGCGTCACGCGCCGTCACGAAGGCGCAGGAGGCGGCGGTGCGGGAACAGGACGGGCACGCAGGTCGTTGCCCCCGTCGACCGCCGACCGGCCCTGGCTACGATCGTCGGGAAGGGACACCGTGACTCAGACACCGCAGCAAGCTCAGACACCCCAGCAAGCTCAGACACCGCAACAGACCACCGCCGCCCCCGCCCGCCCCCTCGACGACGTCGAGGTCGAGCGGCTCCGCGCCGACTTCCCGATCCTCGGGCAGCAGGTCTCGGGCGAGCCCCTGGCCTACCTCGACTCCGGCGCGACGGCACAGCGCCCGCGCTCAGTGCTCGACGCCGAGCGCCGGTTCCTCGAGACCGACAACTCGGCCGTGCACCGCGGTGCACACACCCTCGCCGCGCTGGCGACGGAGGCGTTCGAGGAGGCGCGCGAGACCGTCGCGCGCTTCGTGGGCGCCGCCTCCCACGAGGTCGTCTGGACGGCGAACGCGACCGACGCGATCAACCTGGTCGCGCACGGCTTCACGGCCGCGACCCTCGGCCGCGGCGGCGAGGCCGCCCGCCGTTTCGCGCTCCGCCCGGGCGACGAGATCGTCGTGACGGAGGCCGAGCACCACGCGAACCTCGTTCCCTGGCAAGAGGTGGCGGCCACCACCGGGGCCGTCCTGCGCGTCGTGCCGGTCGACGACGACGGCGTCTGGACGCTCGACGACGCCCGTGCCGTCGTCACCGAGCGCACGCGGGTGCTCGCCTTCGCCCACGTGTCGAACGTGACCGGGCTGGTGGCGCCCGTCGAGCAGCTGGTCGAGCTCGCCCACGGGGTCGGCGCGCTGGTCGTGCTCGACGCGTGCCAGTCGGTGCCCCACCGCCCCGTCGACGTCCGCGCCCTCGGCGTCGACTTCGCCGCGTTCTCCGGCCACAAGATGCTCGGGCCCACCGGCATCGGCGTGCTCGTCGGCCGTGGCGAGCTGCTCGACGCCCTGCCCCCGTTCCGCACGGGAGGCTCGATGATCACCACCGTGACGCTCGAGTCCGCCGAGTACCTGCCCGCGCCCCAGCGCTTCGAGGCCGGCACGCAGCCGGTCTCGCAGGCCGTCGCCCTCGCCGAGGCCGTGCGATACCTCGAGGCCGTCGGCCTCGAGCGCGTCCGCGACCACGAGGAGGCGCTGGCCGAGCAGCTGGTGGTCGGCCTGTCCGCGCTCCCGGGGGTCCGCGTCGTCGGCCCGCCCGCCGGCGTGCCGCGGTCGGGCCTCGCCAGCTTCGTCGTCGACGGCGTGCACGCGCACGACGTCGGCCAGTACCTCGACGCCCAGGGGATCGCCGTGCGCGTCGGCCACCACTGCGCGCAGCCGCTGCACCGTCGGCTCGGCGTGACGGCGACCACGCGGGCGAGCACCTACCTGTACACGACCGCCGCCGAGGTCGACCGTCTGGTCGCCGGCGTCGCCGAGGTCCGCGGCTACTTCGGGGCGGGGGACGCCCGATGAGCGCCTCCCTCGACTCGCTCTACCAGCAGGTGATCCTCGACCACGCGAAGGCGCGGCACGGCGACGGCGAGCTCCCCGACGCCGACGCCGAGCACTTCGAGCGGAACCCGACCTGCGGCGACGAGATCACGGTGCGGGTCCGGCTCGAGCCGGGCACCGACCGCGTGGCCGACCTGCGCTGGCAGGGCGCGGGCTGCAGCATCTCGATGGCGTCGGCGTCGGTCCTCTCCGGCCTCGCACCGGGCCGGTCGCTGTCCGAGCTGGCGGCGCTCGTCGGCGAGTTCCGCACGATGATGCGGTCGCGGGGCGCGGGGGAGCCCGACGACGAGGTGCTCGGCGACGCCGTCGCGCTGCACGGCGTCTCGAAGTTCGTCATGCGGGTGAAGTGCGGCATGCTCGCCTGGGTCGCCGCCGAGGCCTGCGGCGCGGAGCTGGCGGCCCGCTGACACCAGCGCACCAGCTCGTGCGCCACCCCTGGTTCATCCCTGAGGTGCAAGTGCGCGGGCGGCCGCCCGCACTAGTGTCGGCCCATGGAACCTCGGGGGAGCGACCGGCCGACGACGCCCTGGCCGGCACTGATCGACCAGGCGCGGCACTACCCGTCGCCGCACAACTCGCAGCCGATCGTCGTGCAGCCGACGTCGCCGACGACCGCGACCGTCTGGTACGACCTCGACCGGGGCCTCCCCGCCGAGTCGTTCGGCATCCCGTTCGCCCACGTCTGCGGCGGGGTGTTCCTCGCCGGCCTCGCGATCGTCGCCCGCGCCCAGGGCTTCGTCGTCCGCGAGGCGCTCGACCTCGCGCCGATGGACTTCGGCGGGGACGCCCGGCTGCACCGCCTGGCCGAGGTCGTGCTCGAGCCTTACGAGGCGACCGACGCCGACCGCGCCGCCCGTGACGCCTTCCTCGCCCGGCAGACGTCGCGCCGCCCCTACGACGCGACGACCGTGGACGAGGAGGTGCTGGCCGGCGCCCGCGCGATCGCCGCCTCCCACGGGCACCTCCTCCGCAGCACGACCGACGCCGCGACGGTCGACGACGTCGTCCGCATCAACCAGGAGACGCTCTTCGACGACCTGCAGGATGATGACGTGCACGCCGAGATCATGACCTGGCTGCGCTTCTCGGCGAAGCACGCGGCAGAGACCGGCGACGGCCTGAGCGCCGAGACCATGTTGATGCCGGGGCCGGTGCTCCGGTTCGCCATGGGCCACCGCGGCCTCTGGACGGCGCCGGTCGTCGGCGACGCCGTCAGGCGGGTCTACCTCGGCACCATGAAGGGCGTCCGCCAGCTCGCCTGGCTGGAGGGCCCGTTCGCGGGCCCCGCCGACCACGTCGAGGCGGGCCGGGCGTTCCTCGAGGTGTGGCTCGAGCTGTCGCGGCACGGCGTCGCCCTGCACCCGTTCGGCACCGTCATCACCAACCCGCGGTCGCACGCCGCGTTCGTCCGCGCCGTCGACGTCGACGAGCAGGACGGGCGCATGGCCTGGATGCTGTTCCGGCTGGGGCGGAGCGCTCCGCCGCCCGTGGCCCACCGACGCCCGGCCGCCGCGATGACGATCGGGGCGGGGGAGGGACGATGAAGCGGCTCGTGGTCTTCACGCTCCTCCGGGTCGTCGACGGCCTCGTCAAGCTCGCGATGCCCCGGGTCGAGACGCACCGCCTCCTGCTCGTCCCCGGCATCGAGCCGCTGCGCTGGCGGCTCGGGCGCTGGCGCGCCTGGCGCACCATGGAGCGAGCGGCGCGGTCGGTGCCCGCCTACCGGGCGTTCCTCCGGGAGCACGGGCAGGGCCGTCGCCTCGACACCCGTGACGGCGTCGAGGCGGCGTTCGCCCGACTGCCCGAGATGGACAAGGAGTCGTACGTCAAGCGCTGGAGCATCGCCGAGCGCTGCCTCGGCGGCCGCCTCCCGCGCCGAGGGGTGGTCGTCGACGAGTCGTCGGGCAGCTCGGGCGTGCCGACGAGCTGGGTGCGCGGCCCCGACGAGCGCCAGGCCACGAGACAGCTGCTGCAGCTCGGGTTCGCCCGCACGTCGGCCGAGCTGCCGCACCCGCCGTTCGTGCTCAACGCGTTCTCGCTCGGCGCCTGGGCCACCGGCATGAACGTCACCGCGTCGCTCACCGAGTCGACGATGATCAAGTCGATCGGACCTGACCCGGACAAGATCATCCAGACGATGCGCGAGTTCGGCACCGGCTTCACCTACGTCATCCTCAGCTACCCGCCGTTCCTCAAGGGCCTCTTCGAGGACGATCGGCTCGACTGGTCGCAGTACACCATCGTCGCCGCGTTCGGGGGCGAGGGCATCAGCGAGAACATGCGCGGACACATCCTCAAGTACGCCCGCGCGGTCCTCGGCTCGTACGGCGCGAGCGACCTCGAGATCAACCTCGGCATCGAGACCGAGTTCACCGTGGCCCTCCGCCGTGCGATCGCCGACGACCCCGACCTCGCGGCCCGGCTCACCCGGCAGCAGGAGTACGGCGTGCTGCCGATGATCTTCCAGTTCAACCCCTTCGGGTACCTGATCGAGACGAACGAGGCCGGCGAGCTCGTCGTCACGATCGCCCGCGCCGAGAACATCAGCCCCCGCATCCGCTACAACATCCACGACCGGGGGCACGTCACCCGGATGCGCGACGTCCTGCCGGTGCTGCGCGAGAAGGGGCTGTCGGCGGTCGTCGCCGAGAAGTTCCTCGACCTGCCGCTGCTGTTCCACTACGGCCGGAGCGACCTCTCGGTCGACTACAACGGCGCCGTCGTCGCGCCCGACGCCCTCCGCGACGTGCTCCAGGGCGACCCTGCCCTGCTGCAGGCCGTCGAGAACCACCGGCTCATCGCCTTCGAGGACGCGGCGGGCGACCGTCAGCTGCACATCGCGCTGCAGCTCTCGGCCCACGCCGGCGACGTCGACACCGGCCCGTGGCGCGACGTCGTCGTGAGCGGCCTGCGGCGCCTGAACCTCGACTTCTCGAACGCGATCCGCACCGCGGCGCCCGCGACCCTCCCCACCGTCGCCTTCTACGCGCACCGGACGGGCCCCTTCGCCCGCGACGGCGCGAAGCTGAAGAACGAGTACGTCTGGCAGCTCGGCCCCGGCGAGGTCGACCAGCACGACCTCGACCTGGGCTGGACGGCGCCGAGGGAGGCCTGACCGGCGGCGTCCGCCGCTGCCGGCGGCACTAAACTGGCGCGCGTCCCCTCGATCGTCAGGAGCCCTCCACCGTGTCAGACCAGCCTGCCCCCGCCGCCCTCGCCGCCGCACCTGAGACCGTCGAGGCGACCGAGACCACGACGGGGCTCGAGCTGTTCACGGACAAGGGCGTCGTCGCGATGCGCGTCGCCGGCGAGCTGCGCGACCTCGCGTCCGAGCTGCACCCGGGCGACGTCGCCGAGGCCGTCACCGTCGGCTCGCCCGACGGCCTGGCCGTGTTGCGGCACTCGGCCGCGCACGTCATGGCGCAGGCCGTGCAGGGCATCAACCCGGAGGCGAAGCTCGGCATCGGCCCGCCCGTCACCGACGGCTTCTACTACGACTTCGACGTCGCCGAGCCCTTCACCCCCGACGACCTCAAGGCGATCGAGAAGGGCATGGAGCGGATCATCCGCCAGGGCCAGCGCTTCCGCCGCCGCGTCGTCACCGAGGCCGAGGCCCGCGCCGAGCTCGCCGGCGAGCCCTACAAGCTCGAGCTGATCGGCCTCAAGGGCGGCTCGGCCGACGAGATCGGCGACGACGGCGAGTCCGTCGAGGTGGGCGGTGCCGAGCTGACCATCTACGACAACGTCGACCCGAAGTCCGGCGACGTGCTCTGGTCCGACCTCTGCCGCGGCCCGCACGTGCCGAGCACCCGCGTCCTCGGCAACGCCACGAAGCTGATGCGCGTCGCCGCCGCCTACTGGCGCGGCTCGGAGAAGAACCCGCAGCTGCAGCGCATCTACGGCACCGCCTGGCCCACGAAGGACGAACTGCGCGAGTACCAGGCTCGCCTCGAGGAGGCGGCGAAGCGCGACCACCGCAAGCTCGGCGTCGAGCTCGACCTCTTCTCGTTCCCGGACGAGATCGGCTCGGGCCTCGCGATCTTCCACCCGAGGGGCGGCATCATCCGTCGCGAGATGGAGGACTACTCCCGCCGTCGCCACGAGGCCGCCGGCTACGACTTCGTGTACACGCCGCACATCACCAAGGCGAGCCTGTTCGAGACCTCGGGCCACCTCGGCTGGTACAAGGACGGCATGTTCCCGGCCATGAAGCTCGACGAGGCCCGGAACGACGAGGGCGAGGTCACCCGCCAGGGCGCCGACTACTACCTCAAGCCGATGAACTGCCCGATGCACATCCTCGCGTACCGCTCGCAGCCGCGGTCGTACCGCGACCTGCCGATGCGCCTCTTCGAGTTCGGGACCGTCTACCGCAACGAGAAGTCGGGCGTCATCCACGGCCTCACCCGCGTGCGGGGCATGACCCAGGACGACGCGCACATCTTCACCACGCGCGAGAAGATGAAGGAGGAGCTGACCGGCACCCTGAACTTCGTCCTGTCCCTGCTCCGTGACTACGGCCTGACCGACTTCTACCTCGAGCTCTCGACGAAGGACCCGGTCAAGTACGTCGGCGACGACGACATCTGGGACACCGCGACGCAGACCCTCCGCGAGGTCGCGGAGGAGTCCGGCCTCGAGCTCGTCCCCGACCCGGGCGGAGCCGCGTTCTACGGCCCCAAGATCTCGGTGCAGGCCCGCGACGCCATCGGCCGCACCTGGCAGATGTCGACCGTCCAGCTCGACTTCAACCTGCCCGAGCGCTTCGAGCTCGAGTACGCGGCCGCGGACGGCACCCGGCAGCGTCCCGTCATGATCCACCGTGCGCTGTTCGGCACCATCGAGCGCTTCTTCGGCGTCCTCACCGAGCACTACGCCGGGGCGTTCCCCGTGTGGCTGTCCCCGGTCCAGGTCGTGGCGATCCCCGTGGCCGACGAGTACGGCGACTACCTCGACGACGTGGTGCGCCAGCTGCGCGAGAAGGGCGTCCGCGCCCAGGTCGACCACGGCGACGACCGGTTCCCCAAGAAGATCCGCACGCACACGAAGTCCAAGGTGCCCTTCCAGCTCATCGCGGGCGAAGAAGACCGCGCCGCCGGTGCAGTGAGCTTCCGCTACCGCGACGGCTCCCAGGAGAACGGCGTGCCCGTCGCCGACGCCGTGGCGAAGATCCTCGAGGCGATCGAGACGAAGGCCCAGGTCTGACCGTGGGGGCGGGCGCCGACGAGCTGCCGGCCGACGTCGACCCGGTCGGCGACGAGTCGGCGCGCGTCGAGTCGGCGGACGACTTCGCGTCGGCGCCCGACGCGTTCCAGCGCCTCTGGACGCCGCACCGTGCCGTGTACGTCAGCCGCGGCCAGGGCGCCCACGACGACGCGTGCCCGTTCTGCGCCGCGCCCTCGCGCAGCGACGAGGAGGCGCTGATCGTCGCCCGGGGGCAGCACGCGTTCGTCCTGCTGAACCTGTACCCGTACAACCCCGGCCACCTGCTGGTCTGCCCCTACCGGCACATCTCGACCTACGACCTGGCCACGCCCGACGAGGTCGCCGAGATCGGCGCGCTGACCCAGGCCGCCATGCGCGTCGTCCGCGAGGTCTCGCACGCCCAGGGCTTCAACATGGGCATGAACCAGGGGTCGGTCGGCGGTGCCGGCATCGCCGAGCACCTGCACCAGCACGTGGTGCCGCGCTACGGCGGCGACTCGAACTTCTTCCCGATCATCGCCCAGACCAAGGCCGTCACCCAGCTGCTCGGAGACGTCCGCGAGGCGCTGGCGGCTGCCTGGCCCGCCGGGGGAGACCAGGCCACTCGGTGACGAGCGGCACATCGGCGACGCACGCCCCCGGGCAGCGCCTAAACTGAGGCCATCATGAGCGACAGCACCCCCACCTCCGTCCCGTCCGCCGGCAGCACGACCGGATCGGACCGCGTCAAGCGCGGTCTCGCCGAGATGCTCAAGGGCGGCGTCATCATGGACGTCGTCGACGTCGAGCAGGCGAAGATCGCCGAAGAGGCCGGCGCCGTCGCCGTCATGGCCCTCGAGCGCGTGCCCGCCGACATCCGCTCGCAGGGCGGCGTCGCCCGCATGAGCGACCCCGACATGATCGACGAGATCATCGCGGCCGTCTCGATCCCCGTCATGGCGAAGGCGCGCATCGGCCACTTCGTCGAGGCACAGATCCTCCAGACGCTCGGCGTCGACTACATCGACGAGTCCGAGGTGCTGAGCCCCGCCGACTACGTCAACCACATCGACAAGTGGAACTTCACGGTCCCCTTCGTCTGCGGTGCGACGAACCTCGGCGAGGCGCTCCGTCGCATCACCGAGGGCGCCGCCATGATCCGCTCCAAGGGCGAGGCCGGCACCGGCGACGTGTCCGAGGCGACCAAGCACATCCGCACCATCTCGAAGGAGATCGCGCAGCTGCAAGGGCTCAAGACCGACGAGCTGTACGTGGCCGCGAAAGAGCTGCAGGCGCCGTACGAGCTCGTCAAGGAGATCGCGGAGACCGGCAAGCTGCCCGTCGTCCTCTTCACCGCCGGCGGCGTCGCGACGCCCGCCGACGCGGCGCTGATGATGCAGCTGGGCGCCGACGGCGTCTTCGTGGGCTCCGGCATCTTCAAGTCGGGCAACCCCGCCGAGCGAGCCGCTGCGATCGTGAAGGCCACGACGTTCTTCGACGACCCGCAGGTCGTCGCCGACGCGTCGCGTGGCCTCGGCGAGGCCATGGTCGGCATCAACGTGCCCGACCTGCCCGCGCCGCACCGCCTCGCCGAGCGTGGCTGGTAGCCGACACGAGGAGGCGGCGGCCCCGCGGGTCGGGGTCCTCGCCCTCCAGGGCGACTTCCGTGAGCACCTCGCGGTGCTGACCTCCCTCGGAGCGGTCGCCGTGCCCGTGCGCCGGCCCGACGAGGTCGCGGGCGTGTCGGGTCTCGTCATCCCGGGCGGCGAGTCGACCGTGATGGACAAGCTCAGCCGCACCTTCGGCATGGCCGAGCCGTTGCGTGCCGCCGTCGACGCAGGCCTGCCCGTCTACGGGACGTGCGCCGGGCTGATCATGCTCGCCGACCGGGTCGTCGACGGCTCCGCCGGGCAGCGCACGATCGGCGGCCTCGACGTCGCCGTGCGCCGCAACGCCTTCGGCGGACAGAACGAGTCGTTCGAGACCGACCTCCTCGTGCCCGTCGTGGGCGACGAGCCCGTGCACGCGGTCTTCATCCGGGCGCCCGTGGTGGCCGAGGTCGGTCCGCTCGCCACGGCGGTGGGCGTCCTGGACGACGGTCGGGTCGTCGCCGTCGAGCAGGGAAACCTGCTCGGCACGTCCTTCCACCCCGAGGTGACCGGCGAGCTCCGGTTCCACGCGCGGTTCCTCGAGAAGGCGCGCGCCTGGTCCTCGCGCTGACGCGCCTCCTCGTCCCGGGCCCTGCCCGGTCCTCACCCGTCGCTGCCGCCCCGGCGGCGGGCCTGCCGGTAGGATGGTCCGGATCGTCAACCGGAAGTGAGGAGCACCGTGTCCGGGCATTCCAAGTGGGCCACGACCAAGCACAAGAAGGCCGTCATCGACAGCCGTCGCGCCAAGTCGTTCGCCAAGCTCATCAAGAACATCGAGGTCGCGGCCAAGCAGGGCGGGGCCGACATGTCCGGCAACCCGACGCTCGTCGACGCCGTCCAGAAGGCCAAGAAGACCTCGGTCCCCAACGACAACATCGACCGCGCCGTCAAGCGCGGCGCGGGCCTCAGCGGCGAGTCCGTCGACTACCAGACCATCGTCTACGAGGGCTACGGCCCCAACGGCGTCGCCCTGCTGATCGAGTGCCTCACCGACAACAAGAACCGCGCGGCGGCGAACGTCCGTACGGTCATGTCGCGCAACGGCGGCACCATGGCCGACCCGGGCAGCGTCGCCTACAACTTCAGCCGCAAGGGGGTCATCGCGGTCATGAAGACCGGCGAGCTCAGCGAGGACGACGTGCTGGCCGCGGTGCTCGACGCCGGTGCCGAAGAGGTCACCGACCGCGGCGAGGGCTTCGAGATCGTGACCGAGCCGTCCGACCTGGTGCCCGCGCGCACGGCGCTCCAGGAGGCCGGGATCGACTACGACTCCGCCGACGTCGAGTTCGTCCCCGGCCTCAAGATCGAGGTCGACCTCGAGACCGCCCGCAAGGTGTTCCGCCTCGTCGACGCGCTCGACGACGACGACGACGTGCAGAACGTCTACGCCAACTACGACGTCCCCGCCGACGTGCAGGCCGCGCTCGACGACGACGACGACTGAGCCGCCGAGGTGACCCTGCGGGTGCTCGGCATCGACCCCGGCCTGACCCGCTGCGGGGTCGGCGTCGTCGAGGTCGACGCGACCCGCCGGGCCACCCTCGTGGCGGTGACCGTGATCCGGTCGCCGGCCGACATGCCGCTCGAGCAGCGCCTCCTCACGATCGGGCGCGGCATCGAGGGGCTCGTCGACGAGCACCGTCCCGACGCGATGGCCATCGAGCGCGTCTTCGCGCAGAACAACCTGTCGACCGTGATGGGCACCGCCCAGGTGAGCGGCCTGGCGCTGCGCGCCGCCGCCGAGCGCTCCGTCCCCGTGGCCATGCACACGCCGTCCGAGGTCAAGGCGGCCGTGACCGGCTACGGCTCGGCGGACAAGGCCCAGGTGGGCGCAATGGTCGCCCGCCTGCTCGGCCTCGCCGAGGCCCCGAAGCCCGCCGACGCCGCCGACGCCCTGGCCCTGGCGATCTGCCACGCGTGGCGTCGTGGCGGCCTCCCCTCGGCACCGGCCGGCGGCGGTCTCACGGCCGCGCAGAAGGCGTGGCGCGAGGCGGAGAAGTCGGCGCGGACTCCTAGGCTGGGCAGATGATCTCGAGCGTCCGCGGCACCGTGCTGTCCGCCTCCGGAACCAGCGTCGTCGTCGAGGTCGGGGGAGTGGGCCTCCGGGTCGGCGTGACGCCTCAGCTCGCCCTCACGGCGACGGTCGGCACGACGCTCCAGCTGTTCACGACGCTGATCGTGCGAGAAGACGACCTCTCGCTCTTCGGCTTCCCCGAGCTCGAAGAACTCGAGGTGTTCGACCTGCTGCGGAGCGTCACCGGAGTCGGCCCGAAGTCGGCCCAGGGCGTGCTCGCCACGCTCAGCCCGTCGCAGGTCGCGCACGCGGTCGCCGACGACGACGACGCGCCCTTCCGACGCGTGTCCGGCATCGGGCCCAAGACCGCGAAGCTGATCGTCCTCTCGTTGGCGGGCAAGCTCGACGTCCGGGCCGCCGCGCCCACCGTGACCAGCGCCTCCTCGACCTCGGCCGACGTCCTCACGGCCCTCGTCGGGCTGGGCTGGTCCGAGAGGGAGGCGCAGGCCGCCGTCGACTCGGTGGTCGCCGACCGCGGGCCCGACGTCGCCCTCTCCGTGCCGTCGCTCCTGCGTGCCGCCCTCGGCCACCTCGGCCCGCAGAAGTCGCTGGGCGCGCGCGCGTGAGCGACGCCGACCTCACCCGACCCGTCGTCGAGTCCGAGGCCGAGCTCGCCTTCGAGGGCGCGCTCCGCCCCACCTCGCTCGACGAGTTCGTCGGCCAGAAGAAGGTGCGCGGACAGCTCGAGCTGCTGCTCAAGGCGGCGTCGATGCAGGGCCGGACCCCTGACCACATCCTCATGGCGGGTCCTCCCGGGCTCGGCAAGACCACCCTCGCGATGATCGTCGCGCACGAGAGCGGCCGGCCGCTCCGGATGTCGTCCGGCCCGGCCATCCAGCACGCGGGCGACCTCGCCGCCGTGCTCTCGGCCCTCGTCCCCGGCGAGGTGCTCTTCATCGACGAGATCCACCGCATGGCGCGCTCGGCGGAAGAGATGCTGTACCTCGCCATGGAGGACTACCGGATCGACATCATGGTCGGCAAGGGCGCCGGGGCGACGAGCATCCCGCTCGAGCTGTCGCCGTTCACGCTCGTCGGCGCCACCACGCGGAGCGGCATGCTGCCGAACCCCCTGCGCGACCGGTTCGGCTTCACGGCCAACCTCGAGTTCTACGACGCCGCCGAGCTCACCGAGGTGCTCCGCCGCGCCGCGACCCTGCTCGGCATCCCCGTCGACGGCGACGCCCTGGCCGAGATCGCCGGTCGGTGCCGGGGCACGCCGCGCATCGCTAACCGCCTGCTCCGTCGCGTCCGCGACTACTCGCTCGTCCACGGACGGGACGCCGACCTGGCGACGGTGCGGGACGCCCTGGCCCTCTACGACGTCGACGACCTCGGCCTCGACCGGCTCGACCGCGAGGTCCTGTCGACCGTGCTCACGAGGTTCGGCGGCGGCCCCGTCGGGCTCGGCACGCTCGCCGTCTCGGTCGGGGAAGAGGCGGACACGATCGAGTCCGTCGTCGAGCCGTTCCTCGTCCGCATCGGCCTGCTGATCCGCACCCCCCGGGGCCGCGTGGCGACGCCGGAGGCCTGGCGGCACTTCGGGCTGCCGCGCCCGTCAGGGGCGCTCTTCGGCGATGAACTATGATCGCCGCTAGGCCTGTCGGCGCGAGGCACCCTCACCACCGCCCGCGCCGCCCATCCCCCCGAGCTTCGAAAGGCAGTTCCTCATGGACGCCACAACAATCATCATGGTCCTCCTCCTGGTGGTCCTCGTCTTCTTCATGTTCCGCAACAAGCGCAAGCGCGACGCCCAGCAGGCGACGCTGCAGTCGAAGATGGTCCCCGGCGTCGAGGTGATGCTGAGCTTCGGCGTCTACGGCACGCTCGTCTCGATCGACGACGAGGCCAACATCGCCGAGGTCGAGGTCTCGCCCGGCACCGTCCTGCGCGTGCACCGCCAGACCCTGGGCCGCGTCGTCGAGCCCGTCGTCGCCGACGACGCCGTGGTCTCCGACGCCGACGAGCTCGACGCCCGCCCGGCTGACGACCTGATCGTCGACGACAGCACGACCGCCGACCGCACGTCGCCCGCCTACGGCGAGCGGGTCGACGAGACGCGCCTCGACTCCACCACCGACACGGACAAGCCGAACAAGGCCTGACCCGCCGACAGCCGGGGCCCACTCGTGAGCCCCGGCCCAGACGACGGCGCGCGCCCCTCGGGGCGCGCGCTCCCATGAGAAAGCAGAACCTCCGTGGCACGTTCGACGCCGGTCAAGAAGGCAATTCGTTCCCTGACGTGGTTGCTCGTCATCATCGCCGGCCTCGCCGCGCTGAACGGCACCGCCACCGCCCTCAACGACTCGGGTCGTGACGGCTGGTGGGACGGCGCGAGCTGGGTCCCCGAGCTGGCGCTCGACCTGCAGGGCGGCACGCAGATCACCCTCGCCGCGCAGCTCGACAACGGCCAGTCCGTGTCCAGCCAGCAGCTCGACCAGGCCGTGACGATCATCCGCCAGCGCATCGACAGCGCCGGCGTCTCCGAGTCGGAGATCACCCGCCAGGGCGCGCAGAACATCGTCGTGTCGATCCCCGGCCGGCCCGACAACGAGACGCTCGAGCGCATCGAGGCCTCGGCCAAGCTGACCTTCCGCCCCGTGCTCTACACGGAGGCCGTGAGCAACGCCGCGGTGGGCGGCGACGCCGACGCCACGGCGAGTCCCTCGGCGACGCCCTACACGCCCAACCCCGACCTCAACTCGACCCCGACGGCCTCGCCGACGAACGCCTCCGACCTGAACTGGATCACGGAGCAGCTCGCGGACGAGTACACGAACTACCAGTGCGCCGCCGACAAGGACCTGTCGACCGCTCGCGACGACGAGCCGCTCGTCACCTGCTCGACCGACGGCACCGCTAAGTTCATCCTCGGCCCGGTCGAGGTGCAGGGCAGCGACATCAGCGACGCCACCAACGGCCTCGCCACCGACTCGCAGGGCAACTCGACGAACACGTGGGCCGTCAACCTCGAGTTCGACCGCCAGGGCACCGACCGGTTCAGCGACGTCACGTCGCGGCTGGTCGCCCTGCAGGCCCCGCAGAACCAGTTCGCGGTGACGCTCGACAACCAGGTGATCACGGCCCCGTCCGCGAACGCCGCCATCACCGACGGCAAGGCCCAGATCACGGGCTCGTTCACGCAGGACACCTCGAAGACCCTGGCCGACCAGCTCAAGTTCGGCGCCCTGCCGATCAGCTTCTCCGTGCAGAGCAACGAGAACATCACCGCGACCCTGGGCCAGACCCAGCTGGTCAGCGGCCTGATCGCCGGCCTCATCGGCCTGATCCTCGTCGTGATCTACTCCCTGATCCAGTACCGCGCGCTCGCCTTCGTCACCGTCCTGTCGCTGATGATCGCCGCGCTGCTCACGTACCTCGTGATCGCGATCCTGTCCTGGCGAGAGGGCTACCGGCTCTCCCTCGCCGGCGTGACGGGGTTGATCGTGGCGATCGGCATCACGGCCGACTCGTTCATCGTCTACTTCGAGCGCATCCGCGACGAGCTGCGCGACGGCCGGATCCTCGAGAGCGCCGTCGAGTCCGGCTGGAAGCGCGCGATCCGCACGATCGTCGCCTCCGACACCGTGAACTTCCTCGCCGCCATCACCCTGTTCATCCTCGCGGTGGGCAACGTGAAGGGCTTCGCCCTCACGCTCGGCATCACGACGGTGATCGACCTGATCGTCGTCGCGCTCTTCACGCACCCGATGCTGCAGCTGATCGCCCGCACGCGGTTCTTCGGCGAGGGCCACGCGTTCAGCGGGCTGAACCCGAAGGCGCTCGGCGCCGTGTACCGCGGTCGGGCCCAGTTCCGCACCCCCGTCCCCACGGGGGCCCGCAAGGGCGCGGGCGGCCGAGAGGCTGCCAAGCGCCAGACCATCGCCGAACGCAAGGCGGCAGAGAGCACGAGCACCCGGGTCGACGACTCTGCGCGCGGTGAAGGGAAGGACAGCTGATGGCCAGCTTCTCCAAGTTCGGCAACGACCTCTACACGGGGGCCCGTTCCTACGACATCGTGGGCCGCCGGCGCACGTGGTACATCATCGCCGCGGTCGTCATCGTGATCTGCGCGACTGTGCCGTTCCTCCGGGGCGGCTACCACTTCGGCATCGAGTTCACCGGCGGCTCCGAGTTCCAGGTGGCCCAGCCCGCCGAGCTCGACCAGGACGTCGCGACGCGGACGGTCGACGACGTCGCCCCGGGCTCGAACCCCCGGGTCACGCAGGTCGGCAGCGACACGATCCGCGTGCAGACCTCGCAGCTCGAGGCGACGCAGACCAACGACGTGGCCGACGCCCTGGCCACGGCCTACGACGTCCCCGCCGAGCGCGTCACCTCCTCGTTCATCGGCGCCTCCTGGGGAGCCGACATCACGGGCCAGGCCATCAAGGGCCTCGTGATCTTCCTGATCCTCGCGGCCATCGGCATGACGCTCTACTTCCGCACCTGGAAGATGTCGCTCGCCGCCATGACGGCGCTGCTGCACGACCTCGTGCTCACCGCCGGGATCTACGGCATCGTGGGCTTCGAGGTCACGCCCGCCGCGGTGATCGGCTTTCTCACGATCCTCGGCTACTCCCTCTACGACACCGTCGTGGTCTTCGACAAGATCCGCGAGAACACCGCAGAAGACGGCGAAGGCTCGAGGCGCACCTTCGGCCAGTCGATCAACCTGGCGATCAACCAGACGCTGGTCCGGTCGATCAACACCTCGGTCGTCGCCCTGCTGCCCGTCGCCGCGATCCTCTTCATCGGCGCCTTCGTCCTCGGTGCGGGCACGCTCCGGGACATCTCGCTCGCCCTCTTCATCGGCATCCTGGTCGGCACCTACTCGACGATCTTCATCGCGTCCCCGCTCTACGCGACGCTCCGGATCGGCGAGCCTGACATCAAGAAGCGCGACGACCGCAAGCGCGCCGATCGTGCGCGTGACGCCGACGCCGCGGCGGCCTCGGTGATCGCGTCGTGAGCGCGCCCCTGGGCGGTGGCCCCGCCTCCTCGATGCCCGAGGTGACCGCGCAGGAGGCGGTGGCCCTGGTCGGCGACGGCGCCTACCTCCTCGATGTGCGCGAGCAGTCGGAGTGGGACGCGGGCCACGCCTCGCGGGCCGTGCTCCTCCCGCTCTCCGAGCTGGGCGAGCGGGTGGACGAGGTCCCCACGGACCGGGACGTGCTCGTCGTCTGCCACTCGGGCATGCGCTCGATGCGGGCCACGGCCGCGCTCCGCCGCGCGGGCCTGCGGGCCGTGAACGTCGAGGGCGGCATGCTCGCCTGGCGAGACGCGGACGGGGACGTCGTCAGCGACGGCGACGCCCGCCCGACGGTCGACTGACCGGGAGCGAGTAGCGTTGTCCCGACTCGTGCACGACCCGACGCCCGTTCCCGGAGGCGCGTCACCGTGCGCGAGCGACGACGAGGAGGCGCGGTCGTGACTGAGATCACCACGAGGGAGACCCCCGCAGGCCCCGAGCAGGGCGGCACGGCCTCCCTCCGCACCCTGCTGCCGAGGCTGTTCTCGCGCAGCCAGCCGGCCGGCGCCGTCGACCGTCTCGTCAAGACGGTCCGGATGCACCACCCGAAGGCCGACCTGGTCGTCATCGAGCGGGCCTACACGGTCGCCGAGAAGGCTCACCGCGGCCAGCTGCGCAAGAGCGGCGAGCCCTACATCACGCACCCGGTGGCCGTCGCGCAGATCCTCGCCGACCTCGGCATCGGCTCGAAGACGATCGCCGCCGCGCTGCTCCACGACACCGTGGAGGACACCGACTACACGCTCGACATGCTGCAGCGCGACTTCGGCGACGAGATCGCCATGCTCGTCGACGGGGTGACGAAGCTCGACAAGCTGAAGTACGGCGACAGCGCCCAGGCCGAGACCGTGCGCAAGATGGTCGTCGCGATGTCGAAGGACATCCGCGTGCTCGTCATCAAGCTCGCCGACCGGCTGCACAACGCGCGCACGTGGGGCTTCGTCGAGTCGTCGTCGGCGACGCGCAAGGCGACCGAGACGCTCGAGATCTACGCCCCCCTCGCTCACCGGCTGGGCATCCAGGCCATCAAGTGGGAGCTGGAGGACCTCAGCTTCGCCGTCCTCCACCCGAAGCTCTACGTCGAGATCGACAACCTCGTCAAGCAGCGCACCCCGCAGCGCGAGCAGTTCGTCCAGAACGTCATCAACGCGGTCAAGTCCGACCTCAAGTCGACGAAGATCCGCGGCGAGGTGGTCGGCCGGCCGAAGCAGTACTACTCGATCTACCAGAAGATGATCGTGCGGGGGCGCGAGTTCGACGAGATCTACGACCTCGTCGGCATCCGCGTGCTCGTCACGTCGCTGCGCGACTGCTACGCCGTGCTCGGCTCGATCCACGCCCGCTGGAACCCGATACCCGGTCGTTTCAAGGACTACATCGCGACGCCCAAGTTCAACCTCTACCAGTCGCTCCACACGACGGTCATCGGGCCCAAGGGGCGACCGGTCGAGATCCAGATCCGCACGCACGAGATGCACCAGCGGGCCGAGTTCGGCGTCGCGGCCCACTGGAAGTACAAGCAGAGGATGAACGGCGGTCGTGACGACACGGCCACCGGCGCCCGCACCGAGACCGACATGGCGTGGCTGGCGCACATCTCCGACTGGCAGGCCGAGACGGCCGACCCGGGGGAGTTCCTCGACAGCCTCCGCTTCGAGATCGGCGCGAAGGAGGTCTACGTCTTCACGCCCCAGGGCAAGGTCATCGGCCTCCCGTCGGGAGCGACGCCCGTCGACTTCGCCTACGCGGTCCACACCGAGGTCGGGCACCGCACGATGGGCGCCAAGGTCAACGGCCGCCTCATCCCGCTCGAGAGCGTGCTCAACAGCGGCGACGTCGTCGAGGTCTTCACCTCGAAGAACCCCGACTCCGGACCCAGCCAGGACTGGCTCGGCTTCGTCAAGAGCCCCCGCGCCCGGAACAAGATCCGGCAGTGGTTCACGAAGGAGCGCCGCGACGAGGCGATCGAGCAGGGCAAGGACGCGATCGCCCGCGCGATGCGCAAGCAGAACCTGCCGCTGCAGAAGCTGATGAACCAGGACAGCATCACCGAAGTGGCGTCCCAGCTGCGCTACGACGACGTCTCGAGCCTCTACGCCGCCGTCGGCGAGGGCCACCTGTCGACCCAGTCGGTCATCGAGAAGGTGCTCGCCTCGGTCCAGCAGCAGACCGAGGTCGAGGGGGAGTACGAGTTCCCGAGCAAGGGAGTCTCGCGGCCCCTGCGCAACAGCGACTCGGGCGTCCTCGTCCGTGGTGCGCCCGACATCCTCGTCAAGCTCGCGAAGTGCTGCACGCCCGTCCCCGGCGACCAGGTCGTCGGGTTCGTGACGCGGGGGCAGGGCGTCAGCGTGCACCAGG
Organism: Frigoribacterium sp. CFBP 8766; assembly: GCF_014841435.1. Lineage (NCBI taxonomy): Bacteria > Bacillati > Actinomycetota > Actinomycetes > Micrococcales > Microbacteriaceae > Frigoribacterium > Frigoribacterium sp. CFBP 8766. The sequence goes on along the minus strand of NZ_JACYTX010000002.1, from coordinate 419,616 downwards.
CCACCTGCCACAACGTGCAGGGCCTCATGCAGGAGCCCGAGCGGATGATCGAGGTCGAGTGGGCCCCGTCGTCGAAGAGCGTCTTCCTCGTGCAGATCCAGATCGAGGCCCTCGACCGCGCGGGTCTGCTGTCCGACGTGACGCGGGTGCTGTCCGAGCACCACGTCAACATCCTCTCGGCCAACGTGTCCACCTCGGACGAGCGCCTGGCGATCAGCCGCTTCGTCTTCGAGATGGGCGACACGACGCACCTCGACCGTGTGCTCAACGCCGTTCGTCGGATCGACGCTGTCTACGACGTCTACCGGGTCAGCGCCGGCTGAGCCGGGGCGGACGCCCCACCGCGGGGATCAGACCACCAGGGGGTCCACGAGCGTCCGCAGCCGGGTCGCCGCCCGCCGTCGGCCCGGCAGCCGACCGTGTCGTCGCACGAGGCCCGCGACCCGCCGCGGATCGACGTGGTGCTCGACGAGCAGGGTGCGCACGAGGCGCTCCGCGTCGGCCGACCAGTCGTCGGCCCGGAGCAGGTCGAGGACGGTGCGGGTCGGGGTTGTCACCCGGACACGCCCGACCTGCGAGATCTCGTCGGCGTCGATGAGGACCTCGCCCACCGCGACGTCGGGTCGATCGTCGCGGTGCCGTGCCCACGACGGCACCACCGCCTCCAGCCGGCGAGGGGCAGCGGCGCGCGCGCTCCAGATCCAGGCGGCCGTGCCCCGTGCCGCCACCACCACCGTGCCGAGGCGGTCGGCCAGCGCCTCCGCCCGCCGCCACGCGTCGTCGGGATCGGCGATCGACGCCCAGCTGTCGGCCACCCGGCAGACCTCGCCGTCGAGCGCCGCAGCCTGCAGCTCGACCTCGGGCAGGTCACGAGCGGTCAGGAGTCTCGGCAGGGTGGGGGTCACCGCCCCAGCATGACGGCCGAGGCCCAGGACGACGAACCGCCCGCCGTCTCCTGTGGAGAACGGCGGGCGGTCAGGACCCAGGGGAGGCGCGGGTCAGGACCCGAGGGCGTCCAGCCAGACGCGACGAGCGTCGAGGGCCTCGCGTGCCTCCTTCACCTTGCGGGCGTCGCCGCCGGCCTCGGCCGCGGCGAGCTCGTCCTCGAGCTTGGTGATCGCGTCCTGCAGCTGGCTCGCGAGCCCTTCGGACCGCGCCTTGCGCTCGGGGTTGTTCTTCTCCCAGTGCGTCTCGTCGAGCTGGCGGACGTGCGACTCGACCTTGCGCAGCCTGTCCTCGACGGGTCGCACCTGGTCGCGCGGGACGCGCCCGATCTCGTCCCAGCGGAGCTGGATCGTGGTCAGGGCCTCCCGTGCCGACACGCGGTCGTCGTTCGTGAGGATCTTCTCGGCGTCGTCGAGCAGGGCGAGCTTCGCCGTGAGGTTGTCGGCGTACTCGGCGTCGTCCTGTGCGACGATCTCGCCCTTGGCGGCGTAGAGCACGTCGCCGGCGCGCTTGAAGCGGGCCCAGAGCGCGTCGTCGTACTTCTTGCCCGCACGACCGGCGCGCTTCCAGTCGTCGAGCAGACGCCGGTACTCGGGGATTCCGTCGGCGCCCTTGCTCGCGAGGGTGTCGGCCGACTCGACGAGCGCCTGCTTGCGCTGGCGTGCCTCGCGGTGCGTCGCGTCGAGGTCGGCGTAGAACGCCTTGCGGTGCTGGTCGATGGTCGACCGGGCCGCGCGGAAGCGCTTCCAGAGGTCGTTGCCCTCGCCCTTGGGGATCCGGGGGCCCTCGGTCTGGTGCTTCTGCCAGCGGGCGAAGATGTCGTCGACGGAGGCGGTGACCTGCTTCCACTGCACGCGGGCGGGGTCCTGCGCGGCGAGGGCCTCGGCCTCCGCGACCAGGGAGGTGCGGTAGGCGACGGCCTCGACCAGCGCCTCCTGCGCCTCGGCGCTCTGCTTCTCGGTCAGCTCGCCCACCGTGCTGTCGAGGGCGTCGACGCGGGTGCGGAGCGCGGCGACGTCGCCGACGGCGCTCGGCTCGACGAGCAGCTGCTTCAGGTGCGCCACCGTCTTGGTCACGTCCGACGCCGAGGCGCCCCGCTTGACCCGCTGCTCGAGCAGGGTGACCTGCCCGTTCAGCTCGGTGTACTTGCGCTCGTAGTAGGCGAGGGCCTCGGCGGGCGTGGCGTCGGGGTACTGCCCCACAGCCCGCTCGCCGTCGCCCTCGCGCACGTAGACGGTTCCGTCGTCGTCGACGCGGCCCCAGGGTGCCTGATCGTCAGTAGCCACTGTCATCCCTTGCTGGAGGTGCTCGTCGCGGAGCCCAGGACGGGCCCCGGCGATGGGTGCCCAGCCTATTGCACGAGCAGGGACGCCCGCCTACTCCAGCGTCAGGGACGTGATCGTGGTCGGCACGACCGGGGCGCCGTCGTTCGGGACCTCGGCGGTCGACGGGGTCAGGCCCGCGTCCGTGATGTTCGCCGTGAGCTGGTCGAGGCCGCTCGTCACCCGCCCGACGACGGTGTAGCCGCCCGTCGACGTGTCGAGGTAGGTGTCCCCGTAGGTGATGAAGAACTGGGTCGACTGCGAGTCCGCCGCCTCGCCCCGCGCCATCGCGATGGTGCCGGTCGGGTAGAGGCCGTCGGCCGGCACGTTCTCGAGGGGCCCGAAGGTGAAGCCCGCGTCGCCGGTGCCGTCCCCGTTCGCCGAGCCGCACTGGATGAACTTCGCCGTCTCGGCGTCGCTCATCCGGTGGCAGGTCGTGTCGGTGTAGAAGCCCTGCTGCGCGAGGTCGATGATCACCGAGGCGGCCTGGGGCGCCGTGGCCCCGTCGAGCTCGACGCCGAGCTGCACGTCGTTGTTGAGGTCGAGCTGCCCCGTCCAGGTGCGTCCCTCGGCGATGTCGGCGCTCGGGACGTCCCCGGTCGCCGACGCCGTCTCCGAGGAGGAGGGGCTGGCGGAGGCGGTGGCCTCGTCGCCGCTGCCGTCCGTGTTCCACACGACCTGGGTGACGACCGCCAGGCCGACCACGACCACGACGCCGACGGCGGCGAGGAGGTTGTCCCGGCGGCGGCGGCGCACCTGCGTCTCGTGCACCCGCTGGCGGGCCGTGTACGCCCTCAGCCGGTCGCGTGCCTCACGGTCCTGGTTCCTGCTCGGTGCCACGTGTCCTCCATGCCGGTGATGTCCCGGACGACTGTATCCGAGCCGCCGGTCGGTGTCGGCGGCCCGGTCTACCATTGACCCCCATGAGCCCTCTCCCGCAGAGCTCGACCCCCCTCGCGGTCCGCATGCGCCCCACCAGCCTCGACGAGGTCGCCGGTCAGCGGCACCTCCTCCGGCCCGGCTCCCCGCTCGTCACCCTGGCGAGCGACACCACCGGCGAGCAGGGCGCCGTCTCCGTCATCCTCTGGGGCCCGCCCGGCACCGGCAAGACGACGCTCGCGCAGGCGATCGCCCACACGTCGGGGCGGCAGTTCATCGAGCTCTCGGCGGTGACGGCCGGCGTGAAGGACGTCCGGCAGGTGATGGAGAAGGCGCTGACGAACCGCGACCTCTACGGCACGACGACGGTCCTGTTCCTCGACGAGATCCACCGCTTCACGAAGGCCCAGCAGGACGCGCTGCTGCCGGGAGTCGAGAACGGCTGGGTGATCCTCATCGCGGCGACGACCGAGAACCCGTCGTTCTCCGTCATCACGCCGTTGCTCTCCCGGTCGCTGCTGCTCACGCTCGAGCAGCTGAGCGACGACGACCTCGGCGACCTCGTCCGGCGGGCGGTCGTCGACCCCCGCGGCCTGGCCGACCGGGTCGTGCTGGACGACGAGGCGCTGGCGACGATCGTCCGCCTCGCGTCCGGCGACGCCCGTCGGGCGCTGACCGCCCTCGAGGCCTCGGCCCACTCCGCCGCCGCGACCGCCGAGGAGGCGCGCGGAGCCCGTCCGGACGACCCGTCCGCCGACGCGGACGCCGACTACGACCCCGACGCCGAGTACGACGATCCGGACGACGCCGACGACCGGCCCGTGATCACCGCCGAGACGGTCGCCCAGTCGGTCGACCGTGCGCTCCTCCGCTACGACCGCAACGGCGACGAGCACTACGACGTCATCAGCGCGTTCATCAAGTCGGTCCGCGGGTCCGACGTCGACGCCGCGCTGCACTACCTCGCCCGGATGATCGAGGCCGGCGAGGATCCCCGCTTCATCTGCCGTCGCATCATCGTGTCCGCCGGCGAGGACATCGGCATGGCCGACCCGAACGCCCTCACGGTCGCCGTCTCGGCGGCCACCGCCGTGCAGATGATCGGCATGCCGGAGGGGCGCATCCCGATGGCCGAGGCCGTCGTCTACCTGGCCACCGCACCGAAGTCGAACCGGTCGTACAGCGCCCTCGACGCCGCGATCGCCGACGTCCGCGCCGGCGCGGCCGGCCCGGTGCCGAAGCACCTCCGCGACGCGCACTACCCGGGCGCGAAGCGCCTCGGCCACGGCAAGGGCTACAAGTACTCGCACGACTCCGAGTTCGGGGTCGTCGAGCAGCAGTACCTGCCCGACGAGCTCGTCGGCCGTACCTACTACGACCCGACGGCCAACGGCAACGAGCGCGACGTCGCCGCCCGGCTCGAGAAGCTGCGTCGGATCACCCGCGGCGGCTGACGACGACCCCGGAGGCCCTCGGCCTGCCGACGACACGCGCCCAGGTCGGGGTCGCCCGCCAGACCGTGCTCCTGTATGCTCGGGGGGTTGCCTGCACTCGGGCGTCGACGCGCGGCTGCTGATGACGACCCGACCAAGGCGGTCCGACCTGTAGCCGGTCTCCGCCGCGGCGATCATCCCTCTTGTTAGGCCCGTCGGCGCTCACGCGCCTGGCTGGCGGAACATCACCACCGACAAGATCTCGATAGGAACACGCATGTCCACCAAGTCCCGCACCCGGAGCAAGACGCGTCTCTCGCGTGCTCTCGGCATCGCCCTCACCCCGAAGGCCGCCCGCTACCTCGAGAAGCGTCCCTACGCTCCCGGCGAGCACGGCCGCACCAAGCGCAAGACCGACAGCGACTACGCCGTCCGTCTTCGCGAGAAGCAGCGTCTGCGTGCCCAGTACGGCATCCGCGAGGCCCAGCTCAAGATCGTCTTCAACGAGGCCCGCAAGGCCTCGGGCCTGACCGGTGAGAACCTGGTCGAGCTGCTCGAGACCCGTCTCGACGCCCTCGTCCTGCGTGCCGGCTTCGCCCGCACCACGGCGCAGGCTCGCCAGATGGTCGTGCACCGTCACATCCTCGTCGACGGCAAGCTCGTCGACCGCCCCTCGTTCCGCGTCAAGCCCGGCCAGATGATCCACGTCAAGGCCAAGAGCGAGACGACCGAGCCCTTCCAGGTCGCCGCGGCCGGCGGTCACGTCGACCTGCTGCCCAAGACCCCGAGCTACCTCGAGGTCGAGATCGACAAGCTGCAGGCCCGCCTCGTGCGTCGCCCGAAGCGCGCCGAGGTCCCCGTGACCTGCGAGGTCCAGCTGGTCGTCGAGTACTACGCAGCCCGCTAGCACCACCCGCACCGCTTCCGAGGGAGCGCTCCACGTCGCGTGGGGCGCTCCCTCCGTCGTTCCCCGAGGAGGTCCTCCCTGTGCCGTTCCCTGCACAGCTCCTCCCACCGCCGTTCCCGTCGGACGACGGCGACGAAGTAGGCTGACGTGTCGTCCCGTGTGCTCGTCACGGGACACGTCGTGAGGAGCACCCGTGAAGAACCTGGTCCTGCTGTCCGTCGGAGTCGCGCTCGGCCTCGTCGGTGCGCACCTCCTCAACTCGACCCCGCGTGGCCGCCGGTTCTTCGGCGAGCTCGACGGCGGACTCGACCACTTCCGCGCCGCGGTGGTCGACGGGTACCGCTCCCGTGACGCCGAGCTCCGCGCCACGGACCCGAGCGACGACGGCGAGCCCACGACGGGGCCGGCCGCTTCCACCAGCGCGAGCTGACCGCGCGAGGCGCCCGGCGCCTCCTCGTCAGCAGCCCCACCGACCGACCCCCTCCCTCAGGAGAACCATGCAGACCGCCGAGATCCGCCGCCGTTGGCTCGACTACTTCGGGGAGCGCGGGCACACCGTCGTCCCGTCCGCCTCGCTGGTCAGCGACGACCCGTCGCTGCTCTTCACCGTGGCCGGCATGGTGCCGTTCATCCCGTACCTGACCGGTCTCGTGCCGACCCCGTACGCGCGGGCGACGAGCGTGCAGAAGTGCATCCGCACCAACGACATCGAAGAGGTCGGCAAGACCCCCCGGCACGGCACGTTCTTCCAGATGAACGGCAACTTCTCGTTCGGCGACTACTTCAAGGAGGAGGCCATCGGCTACGCCTGGGAGCTGCTGACCTCGAGCGAGGCCGACGGCGGCCTCGCCTTCTCGCCCGACGACCTCTGGGTCACCGTCTACGAGGAGGACGACGAGGCGATCGCCCTCTGGAAGAAGGTGGCGGGCCTCCCCGACGAGCGCATCCAGCGCCTCGGCAAGGACACCAACTACTGGCACACCGGCCAGCCCGGCCCCGCGGGCCCGTGCTCCGAGATCTTCTTCGACCGCGGCCCGGCCTACGGCGCCGACGGAGGCCCCGCCACGGACGACGACCGCTACGTCGAGATCTGGAACCTCGTGTTCATGCAGTACCAGATCGAGAACGTCCGGTCGAAGGTCGACTTCGACATCGTCCGCGAGCTGCCGAACAAGAACATCGACACCGGCATGGGCCTCGAGCGGGTCGCGTTCCTCAAGCAGGGCGTCGACAACATGTACGAGATCGACCAGGTCCGTCCCGTGCTCGACGCCGCGTCCGAGCTGTCCGGGCGCCGCTACGGCGCCGTCCACGACGACGACGTGCGGATGCGCGTCATCGCCGACCACGTGCGCAGCGCCCTGATGCTCATGAGCGACGGCGTCCGGCCGTCGAACGAGGGTCGCGGCTACATCCTGCGCCGCCTGCTGCGACGCTCGGTCCGCTCGATGCGCCTCCTGGGCGTCGAGGGCACCACCTTCCCGGTCCTGTTCGCGGCGTCCCGCGACGCGATGAAGTCGGCCTACCCCGAGGTCGAGCGCGACTGGGACAGGATCTCGGGCCTCGCCTTCGCCGAGGAGGAGACGTTCCTCCGCACCCTGGCGGCCGGCACGAGCATCCTCGACATCGCCGTCGAGGACACCAAGGACAAGGCAGGCGCGGGGAACGCACCCCGCCTGGCCGGCGACACGGCCTTCCTGCTGCACGACACCTTCGGGTTCCCGATCGACCTCACCCTCGAGATCGCCGAGGAGAGCGGCCTCACGGTCGACCGCGAGGCGTTCGACCGGCTGATGAGCGAGCAGCGCGCCCGCGCCAAGGCCGACGCCAAGTCGCGCAAGGTGGCCCTCGCCGACCTGAGCGTCTACAGCGCCTTCCGCGCGCAGGGCGAGACCGTGTTCACCGGGTACGACGTGCTCGACACCGAGACGCGCGTGCTCGGCCTCATCGTCGACGGCGCCAGCGTCGACCGCGCCGTCGCGGGCGACATCGCCGAGGTGATCCTCGCCGAGACGTCGCTGTACGCGGAGTCGGGCGGCCAGGACGCCGACGCCGGCAGCATCGTCGGAACGGGCTTCGACCTCGAGGTCCTCGACGTCCAGAAGCCGGTGAAGGGCCTGGTCAGCCACCGGGTCCAGGTGCGCTCGGGCGAGGTCGGCGTCGGCGACGCCGCCACCAGCGTCGTCGACCCTGCCTACCGCCGCGGCGCCACGCAGGCGCACTCGGCGACGCACCTCGTGCACGCCGCGCTCCGGGAGGTGCTGGGCCCGGAGGCGCACCAGGCCGGCTCGTACAACAAGGCCGGCTACCTCCGCCTCGACTTCAACTGGAGCCAGGCGCTCAGCCCGGCCACCCGCAGCGAGGTCGAGGAGGTCGCGAACGCGGCCGTGCGCGAGGACCTCGCCGTCACCACCCGCGTGCTGCCCCTCGACGAGGCCCGCTCGATGGGCGCGATGGCGCTCTTCGGCGAGAAGTACGGCGAGACGGTCCGGATGGTCGACATCGGCGGCCCGTGGTCGCGTGAGCTCTGCGCGGGCACCCACGTCGCCACGAGCGCGCAGATCGGCCTGATCAACCTCGTCAGCGAGACCTCCGTCGGCTCCACGAACCGTCGGGTCGAGTCGCTCGTCGGCCTCGACGCGTTCCGTGACTTCGCTGCGGAGCGGGCCATCGTCTCGCAGCTGACGTCCTCGCTCCGCACGCCGCGCGAGCAGCTCCCGGAGCGGATCGGCGACCTGGTGTCCAGCCTGCGTGCGGCCGAGAAGAAGATCGCGGAGTTCGAGTCGGCGCAGCTGTCGCTGCGCGTCCCCGCGCTCGTCGAGCAGGCGACTGCCGTCGGGTCCCTCACCGTCGTCGCCGAGTCGGTGGGCACGGTCAAGACGACCGACGAGCTGCGGTCGCTCGTCCTGTCGGTGCGCGAGCGCCTGGGCAGCGACTCGGCCTCGGTGGTCGCGCTGGCCGCCGACGTCGCCGGCAAGCCCGCCGTCATCGTCGCCACGACGGCGCCCGCCCGCTCGGCCGGCGTCAAGGCGGGGCAGCTCGCCCGCACGGCGGCAGGGATCCTCGGCGGAGGCGGCGGCGGCAAGGACGACCTGGCGCAGGGCGGCGGATCCGACGTCACCGCGATCACGACGGCGCTCACGGGCATCGTCGCCGCGCTGCGGTCCTGAGCGCCGCGTGAGGACGGGAGTGCGCCTCGGCGTCGACGTGGGGAAGGCCCGCATCGGCGTCGCCCGCACCGATCCGTCGGGCATGATCGCGACGCCCGTCGAGACGGTGCCGCGGGCGGCGTCGGGGTCGGCTGACGTCGACGCCATCCTCGGCCACGTGTCGGAGCTCGACGCCGTGGAGGTGGTGGTCGGCCTCCCGCTGTCACTGTCGGGAGGCGACACTGCGTCCACCGGCGACGCCCGCGACTTCGCGACGGCCATCGCGGCCCGGTCGCCCGTTCCCGTTCGGCTGGTCGACGAGCGGCTGTCGACGGTGAGCGCGCAGACTGCACTTCGCGCTTCAGGGCGCAAGGGCAAGAGACAACGATCCGTCATCGATCAAGTCGCCGCTGTTATCATCGTCCAGCACGCGCTCGAGCTCGAGCGGTCGAGCGGTCTCCCGCCCGGTCAGCTCGTGAGCGCCCCGGTCGTCGACGACGGCGCCGGAGACCGACCCGACACCGACGAAAGACGATGACGCGTGGCCGACGATCCGAACTGGGACGACATCTTCTCCTCTCAGCCCCCCACCGAGGCGAAGGACGACGCCGGTCGCCCTCCCGCTGCCGCACCGACCACCCGCAAGGCGACGCGCGAGCAGGAGAAGGCCCCTCGACGCGCTGAGCGCCGTGCCGCCCGCGACGACGGCGGCCACCGGCCCCGTCGCAGCCGCAAGGGCGGCATCGTCCTCCTCGTCATCGCCCTCGTCGTGGTGGGAGGCGGCACCGCCGGCGTCGTCGCCGCGTGGGGCGCGGTCGCGCCCCTCGTCGCGAAGCTCGGCGGGAACGACGCGCCCGAGGACTACCCGGGCACCGGCAACGGGACCGAGGTGACGTTCGCGATCACGAGCGGCGAGAACGGCTCGGACATCGCCACGAACCTCTTCGACAGCGGCGTCACGGCCAGCTTCGAGTCGGTCTACGCGATGCTCGTCGCCGACACCGCCCTCACCTTCCAGCCCGGCACGTACACGCTCCAGCAGGAGATGAGCGCGACGTCGGCGGTCAGCGCCCTGCAGGACAGCGCCAACCGGGTGACCGACAAGCTGGTGATCCCCGAGGGCACCGCTGCCGTCGACGTCTACAGCCTCATCTCGTCGGCGACCGAGATCCCCGAGGCCGACGTCCAGGCCGCGGCGGCCGACGTGGCCTCCTTCGGCCTCCCTGCCGAGGCCACGTCCCTCGAGGGCTGGTTGTTCCCCGCGACGTACGAGCTCGATCCCGGGCTCGACGCGCACGGCTACCTGCAGCTCCTCGTCGACACGATGAAGCAGCGCCTGGTCGACGCCGGCGTCGCGCCGGCCGACCAGCAGCACGTCATCGTCTTCGCCTCGCTGATCCAGCGCGAGGCCGGTCTCGCGGACGACTACCCGAAGGTCGCGCGCGTCTTCCAGAACCGCCTGGACGACGGGATGCTCCTCCAGTCCGACGCGACCGTCGCCTACGGCACCGGCAACACCCACCGGGTCACGACGACCGACGAGGAGCGCGGTGACGAGTCGAACCCGTACAACACCTACCAGCACCTCGGCCTGCCGGTCGGGCCCATCTCCAACCCGGGCGACCTCGCGATCAACGCGGCGATCGCGCCCGCCGACGGCACGTGGCTGTACTTCGTGACGACGAACCTCGACACGGGCGAGACGACGTTCTCGACGACGTTGGCCGAGCACGAGGCCGCCGTGAAGGTGTGGCAGGCGTGGATGCGGGAGCACCCCGAGTACCAGTGACCCCCTCGACCGACACGAACGCCGCGGGCGCGGCACCGCTCGACCGCCCCGTGGCGATGATCGGCCCGATGGGCGCGGGCAAGTCCAGCATCGGCAAGAAGCTCTCCCGGCGCCTCGGCGTGGGGTTCCTCGACACCGATCGCCTGCTCGTGCAGCGGCACGGCCCCGTGGCCGAGATCTTCTCCCGTGACGGCGAACCGCGCTTCCGGGAGCTGGAGCGCGAGGTCGTCGCCGAGGCGCTCGCCTCGACCGGCGTGGTCTCGCTCGGAGGAGGCGCGGTGCTCGACCCGCTCACCCGGGAGCGGCTCCGGGGCGCCTCGGTCGTCCTCCTCACGGTGACGCCCGAGGCGGTGGCGGACCGGCTCGCGGGGTCGAGTCGCCCCCTGCTCGCCCAGGGCGGGATGGACGCCTGGCGGGCGATCGCGCTCGAGCGCGAGCCCGTCTACCGCAGCCTGGCCGACCTGGTCGTCGACACCTCGAGGCGCCCCGTCTCCCACGTCGTCGACGACGTGGTCGCCTGGCTCGCCGCCGCTGCCGGCTCACCCGACCTCCCGCACCACCGACAGGAAGACGACGCATGACCGACGAGACGACCGACGTCACCACCATCCGCGTCGAGGGCGAGGCCCCCTACGACGTCCTCGTCGGCCACGGGGTCCGCTCCCGCATCCCCGCGCTGCTCGGCCCCCAGACGAAGAAGATCCTGATCGTGCACGCGCCGACGCTCGGGCGCAAGGCGAACGAGCTCCGCGACGCGCTGGTCGAGGCCGGTCTCGAGGCCCTCATCGCCGAGGTCCCCGACTCGGAGGACGCCAAGCGCGTCGAGGTGGCCGCCTTCTGCTGGCAGGTGCTCGGCCAGGCCGACTTCACCCGCACCGACGCGGTGATCGGCCTCGGCGGGGGAGCCGTGACCGATCTCGCGGGGTTCGTGGCCGCGACCTGGCTCCGGGGCGTGCAGCTCGTCCAGGTGCCGACGACGGTGCTCGGCATGGTGGACGCGAGCGTCGGCGGCAAGACCGGCATCAACACCGCCGAGGGCAAGAACCTCGTGGGGGCCTTCTGGGCCCCGACGGCCGTGGTGGCCGACCTGGACATGCTCGACACGCTGAGCCGCAACGAGATCCTGGCGGGCTTCGCCGAGGTCGTGAAGGCCGGCTTCATCGCCGAGCCCGAGATCCTCGACATCGTCGAGGCCGACGTCGACCGCGCCGTCGACCCGACGACCCCCGAGTTCCGGCGGGTCGTCGAGCTGTCGATCGCCCTCAAGGCACGGGTCGTCGGCCAGGACTTCACCGAGCAGGGCCTCCGCGAGATCCTCAACTACGGGCACACGCTCGGCCACGCCGTCGAGCACGCCGAGCGCTACCAGTGGCGGCACGGGGCCGCGGTGTCGGTCGGGATGGTCTTCGCCGCCGAGCTCGGCCGGCTGACGGGGCGGCTGTCGGACGACGCCGTCGACCGCCACCGGCGCATCCTCGAGTCGTTGACCCTGCCGACGAGCTACCCGCTCGGCCGCTGGAACACGCTGCTCGCCACCATGCAGCGAGACAAGAAGGCCCGCGCGGGCATGCTCCGCTTCATCGTCCTCGACGACATCGGCAAGCCGACGGTCGTCACCGGCCCCGACTCGAGCCTGCTCTTCGCGGCGTACCAGGAGATCGGTTCCTGAGGGCTCGCGGCCCGTCCGCTACACTCGAACCCGGCCAGATCCGGCCCCACCCACCTCACTCCCGATCGGACCTCGCACGCATGGCGACCACCAACGACATCAAGAACGGCGCCGTCCTCGACCTGGACGGCCAGCTCTGGAACGTGATCGAGTTCCAGCACGTGAAGCCGGGCAAGGGCGGCGCTTTCGTCCGCACCAAGATGAAGAACGTGCGCTCGGGCAAGGTCGTCGACAAGACCTTCAACGCCGGCACCAAGATCGAGTTCGCCAACGTCGACCGTCGCGAGTACACGTACCTCTACGCCGAGGCCGACGGCTACGTCTTCATGGACACCACGGACTACGACCAGATCAACGTCCCCGCCACCATCGTCGGCGACGCGAAGAACTTCATGCTCGAGAACCAGAACGTCCAGATGGCGCTGCACGACGGCAACCCGCTCTACATCGAGCTGCCCGCCTCCGTCGTCCTCGAGGTCACCTACACCGAGCCCGGCCTGCAGGGCGACCGCTCCACCGGCGGCACGAAGGCGGCCACCGTCGAGACCGGCTACGAGATCCAGGTCCCGCTGTTCCTCGAGACCGGCACGAAGGTCAAGGTCGACACGCGCGACGGCGGCTACCTCGGCCGCGTCAACGAGTAGTCGGCGGCCACCCGCACAGTGAGCGCACGCACCAAGGCGCGCAAGCGCGCCCTCGACGTCCTGTACGTCGCCGACATCCGCCAGATCAGCATGACCGACGCCCTGGCCGCCGAGACGGCGCGGGCCCGTCAGGAGCCCGAGCGGAACTCCAGCTGGGGCTACGCCCGCGACCTCGTCCAGGGCGTCATCGACCACCAGGCCGAGATCGACGAACTGATCGAGACGTATGCCCAGGGCTGGACGATGGCTCGCATGCCGACGCTCGACCGGGGCATCCTCCGGATCGGCGTCTTCGAGCTGCTGCACAACGACGAGGTCCCCGACCACGTCGCGATCAGCGAGGCGGTCGAGCTGGCCCAGTCGCTCAGCACCGACGACTCGGCTCCCTTCGTGAACGGGCTTCTCGGGCGCATCGCCACGAGCGGCTAGGCTCGGTGCCGGCGACGGGCACCCTCGACGGGGGCGACCGTTCCGGCACCACCACCACCGACGTCCTTTAAGTTCCGTCCCGAGAGGCGGGGAAGGAGGTCCGATTGAGCACACGCACCGTGCTGAGTCAGGCTGACATCACGCGCGCCCTGACGCGCATCTCCCACGAGGTCCTCGAGTCGAACCGGGGCCCCGACGGCCTCGTCGTGCTGGGCATCCCCACGCGAGGCGTCGTCCTCGCCGAGCGGATCGGCGCCCAGCTCTCCTCGATCTCCGGCGTCGCCGTCCCGACCGGCTCCGTCGACGTGACCATGTACCGCGACGACCTGCGCCGCAACCCGACGCGGGCCAGCCAGCCCACCCGCCTGCCCGACGGCGGCATCGACGGCGCGACCGTGGTCCTCGTCGACGACGTGCTCTACTCCGGCCGCACCATCCGCGCCGCCCTCGACGCGCTCAGCGCGCTGGGCCGCCCCCGGGCCGTCCGCCTCGCCGTCCTCGTCGACCGGGGCCACCGCGAGCTGCCGATCCGCGCGGACTTCGTGGGCAAGAACCTGCCCACGTCGGCGGCCGAGCGCATCTTCGTCCGGCTGCACGGCGTCGACGACGACGAGCTCGTCGCCATCGAGGGCGGTTCCGACTCGTGAAGCACCTCCTCAGCACCGCCGACCTCGGTCGCGACGACGCCCTGCGCATCCTCGACGTCGCGGAGGACATGGCCGACGTGTCGACCCGCCAGGTCAAGAAGCTGCCGACCCTGCGCGGCACGACCGTCGTGAACCTCTTCTACGAGGACAGCACCCGCACCCGGATCTCGTTCGAGGCGGCGGCCAAGCGCCTCAGCGCCGACGTGATCAACTTCGCCGCGAAGGGATCGAGCGTCTCGAAGGGCGAGTCCCTCAAGGACACCGCCCAGACGCTGGCCGCGATGGGCGCCGACGGCATCGTCATCCGGCACCCGGCGTCCGGGGCTCCCCGCGTCCTCGCGGACAGCGGCTGGGTCGACGCCGGGATCGTCAACGCGGGCGACGGCACGCACGAGCACCCGACGCAGGCCCTGCTCGACGCCTTCACGATGCGTCGTCGGGTCCACGGCGACGCGAGCCGCGGCCGCGACCTCGACGGCCTCGAGGTGCTGATCGTCGGCGACATCCTGCACTCGCGCGTCGCGCGGTCCAACGCGTGGCTGCTGCGGACCCTGGGGGCCCACGTGACGGTGGTGGCGCCTCCCACGCTCCTGCCGGTCGACGTCAGCCGCCTGGGAGTCGACGTGCACTACGACCTCGACGAGGCGATCGCCCGGGTGCAGCCCGACGTTGTCATGATGCTGCGCATCCAGCAGGAGCGGATGGTCGAGGCGTTCTTCCCCAACGCCCGCGAGTACGCCCGTTCCTGGGGCCTCGGGGCGGCGCGCTTCCGGTCGCTGCCGCCCACGGCACTCGTCATGCACCCCGGCCCGATGAACCGCGGCCTCGAGATCGGCGACGACGCCGCCGACTCGCCCCGCTCGACCGTGCGCGAGCAGGTCGGCAACGGCGTGGCCGTCCGGATGGCCGTGCTCTACCTCACACTCGCCGGCGACCGGGAGGACTCCCTGTGACCACCACCCACCTGATCCGCGCCGTCGAGACCGTCGACGGCACCCGCACCGACGTCCTCGTCCGCGACGGGGTCGTCGTCGAGCTCGGCTCCGGCCTCAGCGCCGCCGGCGCCGAGGTGATCGACGCCGACGGCCTGCTCGCGCTGCCCGGCCTCGTCGACCTGCACACGCACCTCCGCGAGCCGGGCGGCGAGGGCGCCGAGACCGTCCTCACCGGGTCCCGAGCGGCCGCCGCCGGAGGCTTCACCGCGGTCAACGCCATGGCCAACTCGTCGCCGGTCGCCGACACCGCGGGCGTCGTCGAGCAGGTGCAGGCCCTCGGCGAGCGAGCGGGCTACGTCACGGTCCGGCCGATCGGCGCCGTGACCCAGGGCCTCGAGGGCCGTCGGCTCTCGGAGATCGGCGCCATGGCCCGGTCCCGGGCGGCCGTCCGCGTCTTCTCCGACGACGGCCACTGCGTCTCCGACCCGCTGCTGATGCGTCGTGCGCTCGAGTACGTCAAGGGCTTCGGGGGAGTCGTGGCCCAGCACGCGCAGGAGCCGCGCCTCACCGAGGGTGCCCAGATGAACGAGGGCGCCCTGTCGGCCGAGCTCGGCCTCGGCGGCTGGCCCGCCGTCGCCGAGGAGTCGATCATCGCCCGCGACGTCCTGCTCGCCGACCACGTCGGCGCCCGCCTGCACGTCTGCCACGTCTCGACGGCGGGCAGCGTCGAGGTCGTCCGCTGGGCCAAGGCGCGGGGGATCGACGTGACCGCCGAGGTCACGCCGCACCACCTCCTCCTCACCGAAGACCTGGTCTCGGGCTACGACTCGCGCTACAAGGTCAACCCGCCGCTCCGCCGGGCGGAGGACGTGGAGGCGCTGCGGGCAGCCCTCGCCGACGGCACGGTCGACATCGTCGCCACCGACCACGCCCCGCACACCTCGGAGGCGAAGCACTGCGAGTGGGACGCTGCCGCGAACGGCATGGTTGGCCTCGAGAGCGCCCTCTCCGTCGTGCACCGGACGATGGTCGAGACGGGCCTGATCGGCTGGGCGGACGTGGCCCGCGTGCTGTCGGTCGCACCGGCGCGCATCGGGCAGGTCGAGGGGCACGGACGACCGCTGGCCGTCGGGGAGCCCGCCGAGCTGACCCTCTACGATCGAGGGGTGAGCAGGACCTTCGGCACCGAGCACCTGGCGGGCCGCAGCCGCAACTCGCCCTTCCTCGGGCACACGCTGCCCGGGCAGGTCGTCACGACGCTGCACCAGGGCTACGCCACCGTCCGTGACGGCCTCGTCGTCGACGAGCGCGAGATCGCCGACCGCGCCGCTCGCGTGGCCGCGGCGGCCGTCCTGGCCGCCCCCGAGCCTGCGGGCGCCCCGTGAACCGCTGGGTGATCGGCGCGGGCATCCTCGTCCTGCTCGTGTTCGTCGTCCTCCTCATGGTCCGCTCCTGGCGCGCCCGAGGTCGGCGTCAGGCGGACATCGCCCTGCCCGAGACGGCCCCCGACGCCCTGTCGCCGGCCCTCGTCGAGCACGACGGCTTCTACGTCGCGACGACCCGGTCGGGCGACCCGCTCGACCGGATCGTGGTCGGCGGGCTCGGCTTCCGGGGCCGGGCCGTCATCTCGGTGCACCGGGAGGGCGTGCGCCTCGAGATCGCGGGCGAGCCCGCGAAGCTGGTCCGCGCCTCCTCGATCCGCGACGTCGGCCGCGCGACCTGGACCATCGACCGCGTGGTCGAGACCGACGGGCTCGTGCTCATCGCCTGGAGCCTCGGCGACACCGACGTCGACACCTACCTGCGCGTCACGGACGACCCCCGCCCGCTCGTCGACGCCGTCCGCACCATCACGACCTCGGCCCCCACGGCCGGCACCACCACAGGAGAGCAGACCATTGACTGACGCGTCCACCACCACCCGGGCCGTCCTGGTGCTCGAAGACGGGACCCGCTACGCCGGCCGCGCCTACGGCGCCGTCGGGCGGACGCTCGGGGAGACCGTCTTCGCCACCGGCATGACCGGCTACCAGGAGACCCTCACCGACCCGTCCTACGCGGGGCAGATCGTCGTCATGACGGCCCCGCACATCGGCAACACGGGCGTCAACGACGAAGACCCCGAGTCCCGTCGCATCTGGGTCTCGGGCTTCGTCGTCCGCGACGCCAGCCGCGTCGTCTCGAACCACCGAGCCCAGGGCAGCCTCGACGACCAGCTCGTCGCCGACGGCGTCGTGGGCATCCGCGGCATCGACACCCGCGCGCTGACCCGTCGCCTCCGCGACGTCGGCTCGATGCGCGGCGGCGTGTTCAGCGGCCCCGACGCCGAGCTCGATGACGACGAGCAGCTCGCCCTCGTGCGCGGCTCGGCCGACATGCGCGGCCTCAGCCTCTCGAGCCAGGTCTCGACCGTCGAGCCCTACGTGCTCGAGGCCGAGGGCGAGCTCGTCGGCTCGGTCGCGGTGCTCGACCTGGGAGTCAAGACGTCGACGCTGCGCTACCTCGCCCAGCGCGGCTTCCGCGTGCACGTCCTCCCGCAGGACACGACACCCGACCAGCTCCGCGCCCTCGCGCCCGACGCCCTCTTCTTCTCGAACGGTCCCGGCGACCCCGCGGCCAGCGACGCCCAGGTCGAGCTGCTGCGTGGCGCCCTCCGCGACGGCCTGCCCTACTTCGGCATCTGCTTCGGCAACCAGCTGTTCGGCCGGGCTCTCGGCTTCGACACGTACAAGCTGCCCTTCGGCCACCGCGGCATCAACCAGCCGGTGCTCGACAAGACGACCGGCAAGGTCGAGATCACGAGCCAGAACCACGGCTTCGCGGTCGACGCGCCCGTCGAGGGCGTGCTCGACTCGCCCGCCGGCTTCGGCCGCGTCGAGGTCAGCCACTTCAGCCTCAACGACAACGTCGTCGAGGGCCTCCGCGCCCTCGACATCCCGGCCTTCTCGGTGCAGTACCACCCCGAGGCGGCGGCCGGGCCCCACGACAGCAACCACCTCTTCGACCGCTTCCGCGAGGCGGTCGTGGCACGCAAGTCCGGCCAGCCCGTCGACTTCGGCTCCGACCTGGAAAGCAGCAACTGATGCCCAAGCGCGCAGACATCAACTCGGTCCTCGTCATCGGCTCCGGGCCGATCGTCATCGGCCAGGCGGCCGAGTTCGACTACTCGGGCACCCAGGCGTGCCGCGTCCTCCGCGAGGAGGGCGTGCGCGTCATCCTCGTGAACCCGAACCCGGCCACGATCATGACCGACCCCGACTTCGCCGACGCCACCTACGTCGAGCCCATCACGTCCGAGGTCCTCGAGGCGATCATCGTCAAGGAGCGGCCCGACGCGATCCTGCCGACCCTCGGCGGCCAGACGGCGCTCAACGCCGCCATCGCGCTCGACGAGGAGGGCATCCTCGCCAAGCACGGCGTCGAGCTGATCGGCGCCAAGGTCGAGGCGATCCAGAAGGGCGAGGACCGACAGCTCTTCAAGGAGCTGGTGCTCGAGTCGGGCGCCGACGTCGCGAAGTCCTACATCGCGCACACCGTCGAGGAGGCGGTCGACTTCGCCGAGGACCTCGGCTACCCGCTCGTCATCCGTCCGTCGTTCACGATGGGCGGCCTCGGCTCGGGCTTCGCGTACACCCGCGACGAGCTCGTCCGCATGGTCACCGACGGCCTGCACCAGAGCCCGACCACCGAGGTCCTGCTCGAGGAGAGCATCCTCGGCTGGAAGGAGTACGAGCTCGAGATGATGCGCGACACGGCCGACAACACGGTCGTCGTCTGCTCGATCGAGAACGTCGACCCGGTCGGCGTGCACACGGGCGACTCGATCACGGTCGCGCCCGCGCTCACCTTGACCGACCGCGAGTACCAGAACCTCCGCGACATCTCGATCGACATCATCCGTCGCGTGGGCGTCGACACGGGCGGCTGCAACATCCAGTTCGCGATCGACCCGGCCGACGGCCGCGTCATCGTCATCGAGATGAACCCGCGCGTCTCGCGCTCCAGCGCGCTGGCGTCGAAGGCGACGGGCTTCCCGATCGCCAAGATCGCCGCGAAGCTGGCCCTCGGTTACCGCCTCGACGAGATCCCGAACGACATCACCAAGGTGACGCCCGCCTCCTTCGAGCCCACCCTCGACTACGTGGTCGTCAAGGTGCCGCGGTTCGCCTTCGAGAAGTTCCCCGCGGCCGACACGACGCTCAGCACGACGATGAAGAGCGTCGGCGAGGCCATGGCCATCGGCCGCAACTTCGCCCAGGCGCTGCAGAAGTCGCTGCGCTCGCTCGAGAAGCGCGGGTCCAGCTTCCACTGGGAGGGCGAGCCCGGCGACCGGGAGGCGCTGCTGAGCCTGGCGCACACGCCCACCGACGGCCGCATCGTCACCGTCCAGCAGGCCCTCCGCGCCGGCGCCACGGCCGAGCAGGTCTTCGACTCGACCGCGATCGACCCCTGGTTCATCGACCAGGTCGTCCTGATCAACGAGGTCGCCGACGAGATCGCCGCCGCGCCCGAGCTCGACGCGGACCTGTTCGCGCACGCCAAGGACCACGGGTTCAGCGACGTGCAGATCGGACAGCTGCGCGGGCTCGGCGAGCAGGAGGTGCGCGAGCTGCGCTGGTCGCTCGGCGTGCGTCCCGTCTTCAAGACGGTCGACACCTGCGCGGGCGAGTTCCCCGCGCTGACCCCGTACCACTACTCGAGCTACGACCTCGAGACCGAGGTCGCGCCGAGCGACCGCCGCAAGGTGATCATCCTCGGCTCGGGCCCGAACCGGATCGGCCAGGGCGTCGAGTTCGACTACTCGTGCGTGCACGCCAGCTTCGCCCTGAGCGACGCGGGCTACGAGACGATCATGGTCAACTGCAACCCCGAGACGGTCTCGACCGACTACGACACGAGCGACCGGCTCTACTTCGAGCCGCTCACCCTCGAGGACGTCCTCGAGGTCGTGCACGCCGAGTCAGCCAGCGGCGAGCTCGTCGGCGTCGTCGTGCAGCTCGGTGGCCAGACCGCGCTCGGCCTGTCCAAGGGCCTCGAGGCGGCGGGCGTCCCGATCCTCGGCACCTCGCCCGACGCCATCGACTCCGCCGAGGAGAGGGGTCTGTTCTCCGCGATCCTGGACGAGGCCGGCCTGCTGGCCCCGCGCAACGGCACCGCGACCGACTACGAGACCGCCGTCGCCGTCGCGGAGGAGATCGGTTACCCCGTGCTCGTCCGCCCCTCGTACGTGCTCGGCGGCCGCGGCATGGAGATCGTCTACGACAGCCCCTCCCTCGCCGACTACTTCGTCCGCGTGAGCGACCAGGCGATCATCGGCCCGGATGCGCCCCTGCTCGTCGACCGGTTCCTGGACGACGCCGTCGAGATCGACGTCGACGCCCTCTACGACGGCGCCGAGCTCTACGTCGGCGGCGTCATGGAGCACATCGAGGAGGCGGGCATCCACTCGGGCGACTCGAGCTGCACCCTGCCGCCGGTGACGCTCGGCAAGGGCGAGATCGACCGCGTCCGCGAGGCCACGCTCGCCATCGCGGAGGGCATCGGCGTCCGCGGCCTGCTCAACGTGCAGTTCGCGATCGCGGCCGGCGTCCTCTACGTGATCGAGGCGAACCCCCGGGCGAGCCGCACGGTGCCGTTCGTCTCGAAGGCGCTCGGCATCCCGCTCGCCAAGGCGGCGTCGCTCGTCATGGTCGGCCAGAGCATCCGCGAGCTCGTCGAGAGCGGGCTGCTGCCCGCCCAGGACGGCTCGGACGTGCCCCTCGACTCCCCGATCTCCGTCAAGGAGGCGGTGCTCCCGTTCAAGCGCTTCCGCACGAAGGAGGGCCAGGTCGTCGACAGCGTCCTCAGCCCCGAGATGCGCTCGACCGGCGAGGTCATGGGCATCGACCGGGACTTCCCCCGTGCCTTCGCGAAGAGCCAGACAGCGGCGTACGGCGGGCTGCCATCGACGGGCACCGTCTTCGTCAGCGTCGCCGACCGCGACAAGCGCGCCATCGTGCTGCCCGTCCTGCGCCTCCAGCAGCTCGGCTTCCGCGTGCTCGCGACCGAGGGCACGGCGACCGTGCTCATCCGCAACGGGATCGCGGCCGAGATCGTCGGCAAGTACAGCGCCGGCGGCGAGAGCGTCGTCGACCTGATCAACCGCGACGAGGTCGACATCGTGATCAACACGCCGAGCGGCTCGAGCGCCCGCGCGGACGGCTACGAGATCCGCGCCGCCACCGTCGCGGCCGACAAGGCCCTCTTCACGACGATCGCGCAGCTCGGCGCGGCGGTGGCCTCGATCGAGGCCATCCACACGCCCTTCGAGGTCACGAGCCTGCAGGACTACGGTCTGGCGCGGGCGGCACGGCGGTGACGGCCGCCTCCGTCGCCGCTGCGGTCCCGGCCGGCGGGGCGGGCGCCTCCTTCGGGTCTCGCCTCGCCGACGTCCTCGAGACGTCCGGCGGCCTCTGCGTCGGCATCGACCCGCACGCCTGGCTGCTCGAGGAGTGGGGACTGCCGACCAGCGCGGCCGGTGTCCGCGAGCTCGGCCTGCGCGCGGTCGAGGCGACCGCGGGGTCGGCCGGGGTCGTGAAGCCCCAGGTCGCCTTCTTCGAGCGCTGGGGCTCGGCCGGCTTCGCCGCGCTCGAGGACGTCCTCGCGGCCGCCCGCGACGCCGGGCTGATCGTGATCGGCGACGCCAAGCGCGGCGACGTCGGCAGCACGATGGACGGCTACGCCGAAGCCTGGTTCGCCCCCGACTCGCCCCTGCGGGTCGACGCCCTCACGGTGTCCCCGTACCTCGGCTTCGACTCGCTCCGCAGCACGATCGACCGGGCCCGTCAGGTCGGTGCGGGCGTCTTCGTCCTCGCGGCGACCTCCAACCCGGAGGCGCGGGCCGGGCAGACCGCGCGCGTCGCCGGCCCCGACGGCACGTCACGGACCCTGGCGGCAGGTATCGTCGACCAGGTGCGAGACGACGACCAGGCAGCAGGGGAGACCCGACTCGGCTCCGTGGGCCTCGTGCTCGGGGCGACCGTCGACCTCGCGTCGTACGGCATCGACACGGCGGCGCTGACCGGCGTGCCCGTCCTCGCCCCCGGCTTCGGCCACCAGGGGGCTCGGGTGTCCGACCTTACGGCCCTCTACGGCGCGGCAGCACGCACCGTCCTCGTCTCGACCTCCCGCGGCGTCCTCGCATCCGGCCCCGACGGGATGGCCGCGGCCGTCCGCGACGCCGCGGAGGAGGTGCGCTCGTGCCTCGCATGACCCCGCCGCCGGTCGACCGTGCCGCCGCCGCCCGGGCCGCGGTCGCCGCCCGTCGTGCCCGCGCCGCCGTCAAGGCCTCCGTCGCCGAGCGACGGCGCACCGCGCTCGACGTCGCCGAGGCCGCCTGGGCCGGCGAGCCGACGGCGCCCGAGGCGACGCTGCGCGTCCGTGAGCTGCTCACGAGCATCCCCGGCATCGGGCCCACCCGGGTCGCGCGGATCATGACCGACCTCGGCATCGCCGAGTCGAAGCGGGTCGGCGGCCTCGGCGTCCGGCAGCGTCGCATCCTCGGCGACTGGCTCGCCGTCCGCGAGGCCCGGGGACGCGTGCGGTCCCGACTCGTCGTCCTCGCCGGGCCCACGGCCGTCGGCAAGGGCACCGTCTCGACCCACATCCGGGAGAACTACCCCGACGTGCACCTCTCCATCTCGGCGACGACCCGGGCGCCGCGACCGGGCGAGGTCGACGGCGTGCACTACTACTTCGTCGACGACGCCGAGTTCGACCGGATGATCCGCGAGCGCGAGCTGCTCGAGTGGGCCACCGTGCACAACTCGTACCGCTACGGCACGCCGCGGCCCCCGATCGACGCCGCCCTGCAGGCCGGACGGAGCGTCCTGCTCGAGATCGACCTCCAGGGCGCCCGCCTCGTCCGCACGGCGATGCCCGAGGCCGTCCTCGTGTTCCTGCTGCCGCCCACGTGGGACGAACTCGTCCGCCGGCTGATCGGCCGGGGCACGGAGGACGCGGCCGAGCAGCAGCGCCGACTCGAGACCGCGAAGGTCGAGCTGGCCGCCCAGGACGAGTTCGACGTGAAGGTCGTGAACCACGACGTGCCCGAAGCGGCCCGCGAGGTCGTAGAATTGATGACTGCGCCCGAGGACGCACGCCCGCAGGCGTGACTCGCGCCCCGATCTCTGCACCTGCCGGTGCCTGACAGAACCCCACAACGAGGAGTGACCATGGCCGACAAGAACAAGGGCATCATCGATCCGCCCATCGACGAGCTGCTCTCGAAGGTCGAGTCGAAGTACGCGCTCGTCATCTTCGCGTCGAAGCGCGCGCGTCAGATCAACGACTACTACGCCGACCTGCACGAGGGCAGCCTCTTCGACAACGTGGGCCCCCTCGTCGACAGCACCATCGACGACAAGCCCCTCTCCGTCGCGATGCACGAGATCAACGAGGACAAGCTCGAGGCCAAGCCCCTGCCCGCCGCCGCGGAGTAGGCGCCGCACGGCTGCCCGTCGCCGTCCGACGTCAGCGTCGTCGGACGTCAGCGTCGTCCGACGTCACTGTCGGCGGCCGGCCGTAGCATCGAACGAGGCCCCCTGGGAGACCGTCCCGCGGGGCCTCGCCGCGTCCGACGACGCCTGACGTCCTCACCCCTGATCTCGACACCGACCCCGGAGCCCCTGTGACCTCTTCCGACGTGACATCCGCCAGCACCGCGACCGCACCGAGGAGCCTCCGGCTCTTCACGTCGGAGTCGGTCACCGAGGGCCACCCCGACAAGATCTGCGACCAGATCTCCGACGGCATCCTCGACGCGCTGCTCGCGGTCGACCCGCAGAGCCGGGTCGCCGTCGAGACGATGGTGACGACCGGGCTCGTCCACGTCGCGGGCGAGGTCACGACCAAGGGCTACGTCGACATCCCCACGATCGTCCGCGACCTCATCGTCGGCATCGGCTACGACTCCTCGGCCGTCAGCTTCGACGGCCGCACCTGCGGCGTCGAGGTGTCCATCGGCGCCCAGTCGCCCGACATCGCCCAGGGCGTCGACACGGCACTGGAGGCGCGGGGCGGCACCTCGGACGACGCCCTCGACCGCCAGGGCGCCGGCGACCAGGGCATCATGTTCGGCTACGCCACCAACGAGACGCCGCAGTACATGCCCCTCCCGGTGTGGCTGGCCCACCGGCTGGCGGAGCGGCTGGCGCACGTCCGCAAGAGCGGCGAGCTCGACTACCTCCGTCCCGACGGCAAGACCCAGGTCACGGTCGGCTACGACGGCGTCGTCCCGCGCACGGTCGACACGGTCGTCGTCTCCACCCAGCACTCGCCGAGCGTCTCGACCGAGCAGCTCGAGGCCGACGTGATCGCCCACGTCGTGCGACCGGTGCTCGACGAGGCCGGGCTCGACTCGACCGGCACGCGCTTCATCATCAACCCCACGGGGCGCTTCGAGATCGGCGGCCCGCAGGGCGACGCCGGCCTCACGGGCCGCAAGATCATCGTCGACACCTACGGCGGCGCGAGCCGCCACGGCGGCGGCGCGTTCTCGGGCAAGGACCCGTCGAAGGTCGACCGCTCGGCCGCCTACGCCATGCGCTGGGTCGCCAAGAACGCCGTCGCGGCGGGCCTGGCCGACCGCATCGAGCTGCAGATCGCCTACGCCATCGGCCGGGCGGCCCCCGTCGGGCTCTACGTCGAGACCTTCGGCACCGGGCACGTGGCCGACGACGTCATCATCGAGGCCGTCAAGGCGGTCTTCGACCTGCGCCCGGCGGCGATCATCCGCGACCTCGACCTGCTGCGGCCGATCTACGCGGCCACGTCGACCTACGGCCACTTCGGCCGCGAGCTGCCCGAGTTCACCTGGGAGGCCCTCGACCGCGTCGACGCGCTCCGGGCCGCCGCCGGTCTCTGACCCGGCTTCCGTGAGCGTGCCCGTCGCGAGCGAGCGGCCGTCGCCGCGTGCCGTGGCGCGGGTGCTGGTCGAGTCGCCGCTGCCGCAGCTCGACCGGCTCTTCGACTACGCCGTCCCGTCGCACCTGCGCGACGACGTCGTGCCCGGCATCCGGGTCAAGGTCCCGCTCCGGTCGGCCGGGCGCATCGCGGACGGCTTCGTGGTCGAGGTCGTCGAGTCGTCGGCGCACGGGGGCGAGCTGAGCGAGGTCGAGGCGATCGTCTCGACCGCCTCCGTCCTCGCGCCCGAGGTGTACGCCCTGGCCAGGGCCGTGGCCGACCGTGCGGGCGGCTCCGCGAGCGACGTGCTGCGCCTGGCCGTGCCGCCCCGCCAGGCGAGGGTCGAGAAGCAGGTGCTCGCGGCCGCGACGGCCGCCGCCGAGTCGGGCGAGACGGTCTCGCACCCCGTCGTCGTCGCCTCCGAGGTCACCGGCTACGGCGCCGGCCAGCTCGCGGGCATCGTCGCGGCCCGCGGCCGCGCCGCCGTCGACGCCGTGCCTCTGCTCGACGAGCTGCCCGACGGCTCGTGGGTCGGCCGGTGGGCCCTCACGGTCGCCCAGCTCGCGACGGTGGCCCTGGCCGCCGGCGAGAACGCGGTCGTCGCCGTGCCCGACCACCGTGACGAGGACCAGGTGCTGCGGGCCCTGGCCGCGCTGCTCCCCGCGGAGAGCGTGGTCCGGCTCGACTCGAAGCAGTCGAACGCCGACCGCTACCGCTCGGTGCTGCGGGCGAGGGGCGACCAGCCGCTCGTCCTCGTCGGCAACCGGTCCGTGCTCCTCGCGCCGTCGGCGCGTCTCGGCCTGATCGTCGTCTTCGACGACGGCGACCCCCTGATGGGCGAGCCGTTGAGCCCGTACGTGCACGCGCGGGACACCGCGCTGGTGCGGCAGTCCCAGCAGCACACCGCGCTCGTGTTCCTCGGCCACGCGCGGAGCACCGACGTGCAGCGACTCGTCGAGATCGGCTTCCTCGCCGAGGTCCGCCCCGACCCCCGCTACCAGCCCCACGTCGTGCCCACGTCCCAGCAGGCGGCCCAGGACGGCTTCGCCGCCCAGGCGCGGATCCCCTCGACGGCCTGGACGGAGGCGCGGGCCGCGGTCGAGCACGGGCCGGTGCTGGTGCAGGTGGCCCACCCCGGCTACTCGCCGCGCCTGGCCTGCACCGAGTGCGGCGACACGGCCCGGTGCACGCGCTGCGGCGGCCCGCTCGTCCAGCGCGCGCAGGGCGCCCAGCCGGCCTGCTCGTGGTGCGGCGCCCTCGCCGTGGGCTGGCGATGCTCGACCTGCGAGGGCACGGCGATGAAGTCGGTCGGCACGGGTGCGTCCCGCACCGCCGACGAGCTCGGCAAGGCGTTCCCGGGGGTCCGCGTCATCGTGTCCGACGGCTCGCGCCAGGTGACGCACGTCGACGCCGAGCCCGCGATCGTCGTCGCGACCCGGGGGGCCGAGCCGATCGCCCCCGGCGGCTACCGTGCCGTCCTGCTGCTCGACGGCGAGCGGATGCTCGCGCGGGAGAGCCTCCGGGTCGCCGAGGACTGCCTCCGCTGGTGGGCCAACGCGGCGGCCCTGGCGGCTCGCCGTGCGCCGATCGTGCTGGTCGGCGTCGGCGGGGCGATCGCCTCCTCGCTCGCGACCTGGGAACTGGCTCGCTACGCGTCCGGCGAGCTGGCCGACCGGCGGGAGCTGCGGTTCCCGCCCGCCGTCCGCGTCGCGACCGTGACGGGCGGCGTCGAGACCGTCGCCCGCGCCCTCGACGAGCTGCCCGACGGCGTCCGGAAGGAGACCCTGGGTCCGGTCGACGTGCCCGACGCCGGCGTCCGCGCCATCGTGCGGTTCGACTACGCCAGCGGGCACGACGTCGCGCAGGTGCTGCGGTCCCAGGTCATCCGCGCCGCGACGGAGCGCCGCAAGGCGATCGGCTCCCGGCGTGGCCGGGGGCTGCCTACACTCAGGGTGCGGTTCGACGACGTCGAGCCGTTCACCGACTGACCTCCAGGAACCCCTTGCGCCTCGTCTTCGCCGGCAGCCCGTCGGCCGCCGTCCCGTCCCTGACCGCCCTCGCCGCGAGCGAGCACGAGGTGGTCGCCGTCGTCACCCGCGACGACACGCCCCAGGGCCGTCGCCGTGTCCTCACCGCGACGCCGGTCGCCCTCGAGGCCGAGCGCCTCGGGCTGCCGGTCGTCAAGACGCGGCGCATCACCGACGAGGTCGCCGAGCGGATCGCCGCCCTCGACGCCGACCTCGGGGTCGTGGTCGCCTTCGGCGCCCTCCTCAGGGAGCCGGTCCTGTCCGCGCCCCGGCTCGGCTGGGTCAACCTGCACTTCTCCCTGCTCCCGCGCTGGCGCGGGGCGGCCCCGGTGCAGCGGTCGCTCATGGCCGGCGACGATCGCACGGGCGCCGTGGTCTTCCAGCTCGTGCCCGAGCTCGACGCCGGCGACCTGCTGGGCGCCCTCGAACGTCCCCTCGACGGCACGGAGACCGCCGGCGCGCTGCTCGACGAGCTCGCGGCCACCGGTGCGGACCTCCTCGGCGACGTCGTCGACCGGCTCGCCGCGGGCACGGCCGAGGCGGTCGCCCAGGTCGGCGAGGTGACCCTCGCCCCCAAGCTCGTCCTGGACGACGGCGCGCTCGACCTCACGCTCCCGGCGACCCAGGTGGTCGACCGCTGGCGGGGCACCACACCCGAGCCCGGCGCCCACCTGCCGCTCGGCGACGCCCGGCTCAAGGTGCTCGAGCTCCGTGCCGTGGACGCTGGCGCGGGCGCAGACGACGCGGCCGGCGCGGCCGCGGAGGGCGAGCCGCTCGCGCCGGGGCGGATCTCGCTCCGGGGCCGCCGCCTCCTCGTCGGCACGGGCACGGCACCGCTCGAGCTGGTACGCGTCCAGCCGCCCGGCAAGAAGCCGATGGCCGGGGCCGACTGGAGCCGCGGGCTGCCGTCGCTCGACGACGTGCTGCTGACGCCGCCGGCCGCGACGACGGGCGACGACACGACGACCACGACCACCACGACCGACGAGGAGGCCCCCGCGTGAGCCGCGTCCAGCCCGCCCGCCAGGTCGCCCTCGACGTGCTGCGTGCCGTCGCCGACGACGACGCCTACGCCAACCTGCTCCTGCCCCCTCGCATCGTCCGCGCCGGCCTCGACGCGCAGGACGCCGCCCTCGCGACCGAGCTGACCTACGGCACGCTCCGCATGTCGGGCTACTACGACCGCGTCGTCGCCCTCGCCGCCCGGCGCCCGGCCGACGCGATCGACCCGGCCCTGCTCGACGTGCTCCGGCTCGGCGTGCACCAGCTGCTGTCGACGCGGGTGGCTGCGCACGCGGCGGTCGACGAGTCGGTCGAGCTCGCGCGCCAGGTCGGCAGCCGCGCCGGCACCGGCTTCGTCAACGGCGTCCTGCGGACGGTCGGCCGGTCGACGCCCGACGAGTGGCGCGAGCGCGTGCTCGCGGCCGCGACGAGCGACGACGACCGGCTCGCCGCCGAGTGGTCGCACCCCGTGTGGGTCATCCGCGCCCTCCGCCGCTCGCTGGCGGCGGAGGGCCGACAGGACGAGCTCGTCGACCTGCTGGCCGCGGACAACGTCGCGCCGCGAGTCAGCCTGGTCGCTCTGCCGGGGCTCGCCGAGCCGTCCGAGCTCGGCGGCGACGACGCGCTGCTCTCGCCCCTCGCGCGGGTCAGCGCCGGGGGAGACCCTGCCCAGCAGCCCGTCGTCCGGACGGGCCGAGCCCGTGTCCAGGACGAGGGCTCGCAGCTCGCCGCCCTGTTGCTGAGCCGGCACCACGACGCCACGCCCGGCGAGCGCTGGCTCGACATGTGCGCCGGCCCCGGCGGCAAGGCGGCCCTGCTCGCCGCCGAGGCGGCCAGGGTCGGTGCGCACCTCGTCGCCAACGAGCTCGTGCCGGCCCGCGTGGGGCTGGTCCGCCAGGCACTCGCGGCCGTCCCCGGCGACGTCGACGTCCGCGAGGGCGACGCCGTCCGCTTCGGCGTCGACGAGCCCGGCGGCTACCAGCGCATCCTGCTCGACGCGCCGTGCACCGGCCTCGGCGCCCTCCGCCGTCGTCCGGAGGCGCGCTGGCGCAAGCAGCCCGGCGACGTGGGCGAGCTCACCCGCCTCCAGGCCGACCTCCTCGCCAGCGCCCTCGACGCGCTCGCGCCCGGGGGCCTGCTCGCCTACGTCACGTGCTCGCCGCACCTCGCCGAGACCCGGGCGATCGTCGAGTCCGGGCTGCGTCGCCGCGACGACGTCGAGCTGCTCGACGGCCCCGAGGCCGTCGCCCGGGTCGCCGTGGGCGAGGTCGACCTCGCCTCTGGGCCCTACGTCCAGCTGTGGCCCCACCGCCAGGGCACCGACGCCATGTTCGTCGCCCTGGTGCAGAAGAAGGCCTGACGCACGAGAGGGCCTGGGGCCGAGGAGGCGCGTCGCCGGTAAGATCGTCCGGTGTCCGTTCGCATCAGCCCCAGCATCCTCTCGGCCGACTTCGCCAACCTCGAGCGCGACCTCGCCCGCATCTCCGACGCGGACCTCGTCCACGTCGACGTGATGGACGGGCACTTCGTGCCGAACCTCACCCTCGGCCTGCCGGTCGTCGAGCGCCTCCAGCAGGTCAGCCCGGTCCCGCTCGACGTGCACCTCATGGTCGAGGACGCCGACCGCTGGGCGCCGCGCTACGCGGAGCTCGGCGCCTTCTCCGTGACGTTCTCCGCCGAGGCCGCCGCCGACCCGGTGGCGACCGCGCGGGCGATCCGCAGCAGCGGGGCGCGCGCGTCCGTCGCGGTCAAGCCCGGCACCGACCTCGAGCCCTACCTGCAGACCCTCGACGAGTGGGACATGATCCTGGTGATGACGGTCGAGCCGGGCTTCGGCGGGCAGTCGTTCATGCCCGAGACGATGCCCAAGCTGGCTCGTGCGCGCGAGGCGGTCCGCGCCTCCGGCCTGGACGTCTGGCTCGAGGTCGACGGCGGCATCGGGCTCGACACGATCGTGACGGCCGTCGAGAACGGCGCCGACACGGTCGTCGCGGGGTCGGCCGTCTACGGCGGCGAGCCCGCCGAGCGCATAGCCGCGCTGAGGGCGGCCGCGGCGACGGTAGCCTTGTCGTCGTGAAGTCCTTCGACCAGCTGTTCTCCGAGCTCAGCGACAAGGCCCGTGACCGTCCCGAGGGCAGCGGCACCGTCGCCGAGCTCGACGCCGGGGTCCACCAGATCGGCAAGAAGATCGTCGAGGAGGCGGCAGAGGTGTGGATGGCCGCCGAGTACGAGGGCGACGTCGCCACGGCTGAGGAGATCTCGCAGCTGATCTACCACGTGCAGGTGCTCATGATCGCCCAGGGCCTGACCCCCGACGACGTGTGGCGACATCTCTGAGCCCGTCCCCACCACCTCACGACGTGACGCCGCCGACCGGCGGCCCCAGAACGGACAGCTCACCACCATGCTCCGCGTAGCAGTGCCCAACAAGGGCTCCCTCAGCGAGACCGCCAGCCAGATGCTCCACGAGGCGGGCTACCAGGGTCGCCGCGACCCGAAGTCGCTCTACCAGGCCGACGAGCGCAACGGCGTCGAGTTCTTCTACCTCCGGCCCCGCGACATCGCGACCTACGTCGGCCAGGGTGCGCTCGACGTCGGCATCACCGGCCGCGACCTGCTGCTCGACTCCGGCTCGACCGCCGGCGAGATCGCGCCCCTCGACTTCGCCTCCTCGACCTTCCGCTTCGCCGGCCCGGCCGGTCGCTTCCGCGAGCTCGCCGACCTCGAGGGCCTCCGGGTCGCGACGAGCTACGTCGGCCTGGTCGGCGCGTTCCTCCGCGACGCCGGGGTCACCGCACAGCTGGTGGGCCTCGACGGGGCCGTCGAGAGCGCCGTCAAGCTCGGCGTGGCCGACGCGATCGCCGACGTCGTCGAGACGGGCACGACCCTCCGCGCCGCCGGACTCGAGGTCTTCGGGCCGGTCATCCTGCAGTCGACCGCCGTGCTGATCGCCTCCGACGCGCAGGCCGCGGGCATCGACGTGCTGCACCGCCGCCTCCAGGGCGTCCTCGTCGCGCGACGCTACGTGATGATGGACTACGACGTGCCGGTGTCGGCCCTCGACGCGGCGACCGCCGTCACGCCGGGCATGGAGTCGCCGACGGTGGCGCCCCTGCACGACGCCGACTGGGCCGCCGTCCGCGTGATGGTGCCCCGCGGCGACACCAACCAGGTGATGGACGCCCTGTACGACCTGGGCGCCCGGGCCATCCTCGTGAGCCCGATCCACGCCGCGAGGCTCTGACCGTGACGGCCGCCGATCCGTCCCTCGCGGTCCGCGTCGTCCCCTGCCTCGACGTCGCCGCGGGGCGCGTCGTCAAGGGCGTCAACTTCCTCGACCTGCGCGACGCGGGCGACCCCGTCGAGCTCGCCCGGACCTACTACGAGCAGGGCGCCGACGAGATCACGTTCCTCGACGTCACCGCGACCGTCGACGACCGGGCGACCACCTACGACGTCGTGCGGGCGACCGCCGAGCAGGTCTTCATCCCGCTGACCGTCGGCGGGGGAGTCCGCTCGACCGACGACGTCGCGCGTCTCCAGGCGGCGGGCGCGGACAAGATCGGCGTCAACAGCGCGGCGATCGCCCGACCCGCGCTCGTCGGCGAGATCGCCGACCGCTTCGGCGCGCAGTGCGTCGTGCTCTCCCTCGACGTCAAGCGATCGGCCCGCATGCCCTCCGGCTTCGTCGTGACGACCCACGGCGGCCGCACCGAGACCGACATCGACGCCGTGGCCTGGGCACGTGAGGCCATCGAGCGCGGCGCGGGCGAGCTGCTCGTCAACAGCATCGACGCCGACGGCACGAAGCAGGGCTTCGACCTCGAGCTCGTGGCCCTGATGCGGTCGAACAGCCGCGTCCCGGTCATCGCCTCCGGCGGGGCCGGTGCCCTCGAGCACTTCGCGCCTGCGGTGGCCGCCGGCGCCGACGCCGTCCTCGCCGCCTCCGTGTTCCACAACCGCGAGCTGACCGTCGGCGACGTGAAGCGCGAGCTGGCGGCCTCCGGCGCCGTCGTCCGATGACACCGGGAGTCCTCATGACCGACCAGACAGCGCGCGACCAGACCCTCACCCGCGAGACCGTCGAGCCGGTCGTGGCGCGTGCCCGCTTCGACGCGAGCGGGCTGCTGCCCGCGATCATCCAGGACGCCGACTCGCGCGACGTGCTGATGATGGGCTGGATGGACGAGGAGGCGCTGCGCCGCACCCTGACCGAGGGTCGCGTGACCTTCTGGTCGCGCTCGAGGCAGGAGTACTGGCGCAAGGGCGACACCTCAGGCCACGCCCAGTTCGTCCGGGCCGCAGCCCTCGACTGCGACGACGACGCGCTCCTCGTCACGGTCGAGCAGATCGGCGCCGCGTGCCACACCGGCGCTCACTCGTGCTTCGACGTCGACCCGCTCAGGCCGGCCACCGCCTCCTCGACGGACGCGGGCACCGACAGCGCGCACCCCGACAGTGCAGCCGAGGCCGACCGTGGCTGACCGCTCGTCCACCACGCGTGCCGGATTCGACGCCCTGCTCGACGGCCACCGGGTGATCCCGGTGGTCCGTGACCTCTTCGCCGACGGCGAGACGCCGGTGGGCATCTACCGCAAGCTCGCCGCCGGCCGTCCGGGCACCTTCCTCCTCGAGTCCGCCGGACAGGGCGGCATCTGGTCGCGCTGGTCGTTCGTCGGCGTCTCGTCGTTCGGCGTCCTCACGACGCACGACGGCGAGGTTCGCTGGCTGGGCCACGGCCTCGACGCCGACCGGGCCCTCGGCGGTGCGACCGGTCGTCCGCTCGAGGTGCTCTCCGCCCTGCACGAGCGCTGGGCGACGCCGCGCATCCCCGACCTCCCGCCGCTCACCGGCGGCCTGGTCGGCTTCGTCGGCTGGGAGGCGGTCCGCGAGCTGGAGCACCTCCCCGACGCGCCTCCCGTCGACTTCACCGTCCCGTCGCAGGCGCTCAGCTTCGTCTCCGAGCTCGTCGCGCTCGACCACCGCACCGGAGCCGTCATGCTGATCGCGACGGTCCTCAACGACGGTGCCGACGACGCCGACGCTCTCTGGGCCGACGCCCAGGCGCGCCTCGACCGGCTGCAGTCGGGCCTCGCGGCGCCGAGCGAAGCCTTCCTCTCCGACGTCGACCTGGGCGTCCAGCCCTCGCCGGTCGACCGGACGCCGCGGGCGGACTACGCCGAGGCGATCGAGCGCTCGAAGCAGTTCATCGTCGACGGCGACGTGTTCCAGGTCGTCGTCTCGCAGCGCTTCGACCACGAGCTGACCGCCGACGCCCTCGACGTCTACCGGGTGCTGCGGACCCTCAACCCGAGCCCCTACATGTACCTGGTGAGCCTCGAGGACGCCACGGGCGAGCCCTACCAGATCGTCGGCTCGTCGCCGGAGGCGCTGGTCAAGGTCGACGGACGGCGCGCCTTCACCCACCCCATCGCCGGCTCGGCCCCCCGCGGCGCGACGCCGGAGGAGGACGGCGCACACGCCGAGCGCCTGCTCGGCGACGAGAAGGAGCGGGCCGAGCACCTCATGCTCGTCGACCTGGCCCGGAACGACCTGCTCAAGGTCTGCACGCCGGGCACCGTCGAGGTGACCGAGTTCATGCAGGTCGAGCGCTTCAGCCACATCATGCACCTCGTCTCGAGCGTCGAGGGCGACCTCGCCCCCGGGCGGAACGCCATCGACGCCTTCCGCGCGACGTTCCCTGCCGGCACGCTCTCGGGCGCGCCGAAGCCGCGAGCCCTCGAGATCATCGACGAGCTCGAGCCGGCCCAGCGCGGCGTGTACGGCGGCGTGGTGGGCTACTTCGACTTCGCCGGCTCGGCCGACGTCGCGATCGCGATCCGCACGGTCCTCCTGCAGGGCGGCGTCGCCCGCGTCCAGGCCGGTGCCGGCCTCGTCGCCGACAGCGACCCCGACGCCGAGGCACAGGAGGCGCGCAACAAGGCCGCCGCCCCCCTCCGCGCCGTCGCCGTGGCCAACGCCATGACGAGGCTCCGCTGATGGCGCCGCGGCGGCTGAAGCTCGTCACGATCCTCGTCGGGGTCCTCCTCGCCGGGGTCGGCCTGCTCACCTGGACGCAGCCGTGGTTCCGCGTGGTGGTCGAGTCCCCGCAGGGCGGACGGCTCGACCTGACCGCGGCCGGCGACGTCGCCGGGTCGCCCGTCTCCGCGCTCTCCCTGGCCGCCCTGGCCCTCGTGGGCGCCCTCACGATCGCGGGGCGCGTCTTCCGGGTCGTCCTCGGCCTGCTGCAGGTCGCGCTCGGCGCCAGTATCGCCGTGACGGCGGGCACCGCCCTCTCCGACCCGGTCCGCGCCTCCGGCAGCGTCGTCACCGACGCGACCGGCGTCGACGGCCAGGACAGCCTGCGCGCACTCGTCTCGTCGACGTCGGCCACCCCGTGGCCCTGGCTCGCGCTCGTCGTCGGCGTGTCCGCCGCGCTGCTCGGCGTGGCGATCGTCGTCACCTCGGGCGCCTGGCCGCAGGCCGGGCGCAAGTACACGGCGACCAGGCTCGTGCCCGCCGACCCCGCGAGCGACCCGAGCGCGACGTGGGACAGCCTCTCGGTCGGCGACGACCCGACCGACCCCGACGGCCCGACCGACGCCGACGACCCGACCGAGCTCGCCGCCGCCGACGAGCCGGCCGCGCCGGTCGACGACGCCGGGCCCCGCCCGGGCGCCGACGACCGACCCAGCCGGTAGACTCGCCCCGTACCGCACTGATCCGAGGAGCACCGTGAGCCAGCAGATGACGAAAGCCGCCGAGACCGAGACCGCCGACGACCTCGGCCACGGGAACTCCCCGGCGGCCTGGACGGCCGTCGTGATCATGCTGGTCGCCTTCTCGATCGGCACGGTCGCCTTCTTCTTCGCCGTCGTCTGGGTCGTCTGGGCCTCGGCCGCGCTGCTGCTCGTCGGTCTCGTCGTCGGCCTCGTGCTCAAGCGCGCCGGCTACGGCGTCGGCGGCCACCGCTACGTGCCGAAGGCGCACAACTAGGTGCTCGACGACCTGTACGCGGGCGCTCTGGCCGACGCCGACGCCCGCCGCGAGTCCCTGCCCTTCGCCGCTGTCGAGGTCGCCGCGCTCGACCGCGCCCCCGCGCTCGACGCCCGGGCCGCCCTGGCTCCTGCCGCGGGCGTGAAGATCATCGCCGAGGTGAAGCGCGCGAGCCCGTCGCGGGGCGACCTGCACGCGATCCCGGATCCCGCCTCCCTGGCCCTGTCGTACGCGACCGGGGGAGCGAGCGCGATCAGCGTCCTCACCGAGGGCCGCAAGTTCAAGGGCAGCCTGGCCGACCTGGAGGCCGTCCGCGCCGTCGTCGACGTGCCCGTGCTCCGCAAGGACTTCATCGCCGACCCGTACCAGGTGTTCGAGGCCCGCGCCGCGGGCGCCGACCTGGTCCTGCTCATCGTGGCCGGGCTCGAGCAGGCCCGCCTGGTCGAGCTGCACGACCTCGTGCGCGAGCTCGGCATGACCGCCCTCGTCGAGACGCACTCGGCCGACGAGGTCGCTCGCGGCCTCGACGCCGGGGCCGAGGTGCTGGGCGTCAACGCGCGCGACCTCTCGACCTTCGAGCTCGACCCCGACCTGTTCGGCCGCCTGGCCGACTCGATCCCCGCCGGCGTCACCCGCGTCGCCGAGTCCGCCGTCATGTCGCCCGCCGACGTGGCGCACTACCGTCGCGCCGGCGCCGACGTCGTGCTCGTGGGCGAGGCCCTCGTCACGCACGGCGACCCCGTCGACGCGCTCACCCGCTTCCTGGAGGTCTGACCGTGGCACTGCGAGACGAGACCGGGCCGTACTTCGGCTCCTTCGGCGGGCGCTTCGTCCCCGAGTCGCTGGTCGCGGCGCTGGACGAGCTCGACGCCGCCTACAAGGCCGCCGCCGTCGACCACGAGTTCCAGGCCGAGCTGGCCGCGCTGCACGCGACCTACACCGGTCGCCCGTCGATCGTGACCGAGGTGCCGCGCTTCGCCGAGCACGCCGGGGGAGCGCGCATCCTCCTCAAGCGCGAAGACCTCAACCACACGGGCTCGCACAAGATCAACAACGTTCTCGGCCAGGCGCTCCTCGCCCGCAAGCTCGGCAAGACCCGCCTCATCGCGGAGACCGGGGCGGGCCAGCACGGCGTCGCCACGGCGACCGCCGCCGCCCTCTTCGGCATGTCCTGCGTCGTCTACATGGGCCAGGTCGACACCGAGCGCCAGGCGCTGAACGTCGCCCGGATGCGCCTGCTCGGGGCCGAGGTCGTCTCGGTCACGACGGGCTCGCGCACCTTGAAGGACGCGATCAACGACGCCATGCGCGACTGGGTCGCCAGCGTCGACAGCACGCACTACGTGCTCGGCACGGTGGCGGGCCCGCACCCGTTCCCCGCCATGGTGCGCGACTTCCACAAGATCATCGGCGAGGAGGCCCGCGAGCAGGTGCTCGCCCTCACCGGCCGGCTGCCCGACGCCGTCACGGCGTGCGTCGGCGGCGGCTCCAACGCCATGGGCATCTTCCACGCCTTCCTCGACGACCCCTCGGTCGAGCTCTGGGGCTACGAGGCGGGCGGCGACGGCGTCGAGACGGGGCGCCACGCGGCCTCGATCACGCTCGGCCGCATCGGCAACCTCCAGGGCACGAAGTCGTACCTGATGCAGGACGAGGACGGCCAGACCCTCGAGAGCCACTCCATCTCGGCCGGCCTCGACTACCCGAGCGTCGGGCCGGAGCACGCCTGGCTCGCCGAGAGCGGTCGCGCCCACTACGAGCCCGTCACCGACGCCGAGGCCATGGCCGCCTTCAAGCTGCTCACGCAGACCGAGGGCATCCTGCCCGCCATCGAGACGGCACACGCCCTCGCCGGCACCATCAAGCTCGGCCAGCGCCACCCCGACTGGACGATCCTCGTGTCGATGAGCGGCCGAGGCGACAAGGACGTGGCGACCGCGAGCCGCTACTTCGGGGTCCTCGACGAGGAGGCGCAGCAGCTGTGACCGACACCACCTCCGCCCCGCAGGCGGGCAGCAAGGTCGCGACGGCCATCCGTGCCCGCCGCGACGCGGGCACCGGCGCCCTGATCGGCTACCTGCCCGTCGGCTTCCCCGACCTCGCCACGAGCATCGAGGCCGCCGTCACCCTCGCCGAGAACGGCGTCGACGTCATCGAGCTGGGCCTGCCCTACTCCGATCCCGTCATGGACGGGCCCGTGATCCAGGCGGCGACGCAGCGGGCACTGGCCGAGGGCTTCCGGGTCCGCGACGTGTTCACGGCCGTCCGCGAGATCACGTCGCGCACCGCCGCCCCGGTCGTCGTCATGACCTACTGGAACCCGGTCGAGCAGTACGGCGTCCGGCGCTTCGCCGACGACCTGGCCGCGGCCGGGGGAGCAGGGCTCATCACGCCCGACCTCATCCCCGACGAGGCAGCCGCCTGGCTCGAGGCCTCCGAGGCCACGGGCCTCGACCGCGTGTTCCTCGCCGCTCCGTCCTCGAGCGACGACCGCCTCCGCCAGTCCGTCGATCGGAGCCGCGGCTTCGTCTACACGGTCTCGACGATGGGCATCACCGGCACACGGACCGACGTCGACTCCGCGGCCCACACGCTCGTCGACCGGCTGCGCGCCGCGGGCGTCGAGCACGCCTGCGTCGGCCTCGGCATCTCGACCGCGCAGCAGGTCCGCGAGGTGCTCGAGTACGCCGACGGGGCCATCGTCGGCTCCGCGTTCGTCCGGGCCCTCGCCGACGGCGGGCTGCCCCGCCTCGCCGAGGTCGCCGCCGACCTGTCGTCCGGCGCCGCCGTCCGTCGCTGACGTCCGACGCCGAGGACGGCCCGCGCTAGAGTCGTCCTCGCGTCGGCCCGCCGTCGTCCCGTTAGTCCCCCCTGAAAGGCGCCCCGAACGTGTTCGTTCCCCTGAGCATCCCGAGCCCCTCCGTCGACTGGCAGTACTTCGACCTGACGAGCTGGATCAACTCGACGTTCGGCGCCGCCCTGCCCGGGTCCCTCCGCATCCACGCGTACGCGATCTGCATCCTCGTGGGCATCGTCGCGGCCGTGCTCCTCACCAACAAGCGGCTGACCGACCGGGGCGCCGAGCGCTGGGTCGTCATCGACGTCGCGATCTTCGCCGTGCCGCTGGGCATCGTCGGCGGTCGGTTCTTCCACGTCGTCACGCACCCCGCCGACTACTTCGCCGGTCAGGAGTGGTGGCGCGCCCTCGCCGTGTGGGAGGGCGGGCTCGCGATCTACGGCGCCCTGCTCTTCGGCGCCCTGGGCGTCTGGCTGGGCTGCCGCGCCTCCGGACTGCGCTTCTCCGTCTTCGCCGACGCCCTCGCCCCCGGGCTTCTCGTCGCCCAGGCCTTCGGACGTCTCGGCAACTGGTTCAACCACGAGCTCTTCGGCCTGCCGACCGACCTCCCGTGGGGCCTCGAGATCGAGTCGACCAACCCCGCCTACCCGGTGGGCCTGCCCGAGGGCACGCTGTTCCACCCGACCTTCCTCTACGAGATCATCTGGATGTTGGCCGGCGTCGCCGTCCTCCTGCTGATCGAGCGCAAGACCGCGATGCAGTGGGGCCGCGCCCTGGCGTTCTACCTGATCTGGTACGGGATCGGCCGCTCGGTCTTCGAGTCCATCCGGACCGACCCGAGCCTCCTGTTCTTCGGCATCCGCACCAACGTCTGGATGTCCTTCGCCGCCATCGTCCTCGGCGTCGCCATCTGGGCCGTCGCGAACCGTCGCCACACCGGGCTGCTCCCCGGCCCGTACGTGCCCGGCCGAGCGCCGTCGGATCGTGCGGCTGAGGTAGACTCGCGCGACACGTACACGGAGGACGACGAACCCGAGTTGGTCACCGTGGCATCATCGGACGACAACACCGAGACCACGCCACGCTCCTGAGTCCGACAGGCACCGTCGACACCGACGACACGACCTGCTCCCTCAGGGACACCCTCCGCGACGAGCACCGCCTCACGGCTGCCACAAGCAGCCTCGGGAAGTCACGCTGCGCCGCACCCGGGCCCGCCACCACCGCCCGGACAGCACCTGCCGACGACGGCCGCCTCCGCGGCGTCGTCTCGACGACGGGCCGACGACGTCCCGACCCCCATCGGATCTCCCCGTGAGGACGGATCACATGGCGCTCACGCCAGTTCACCAGCAGTTCAGCACCGTTCCCGCTGCTGCGGGCCTGTACGACCCGCGCAACGAGAAGGACGCCTGTGGCCTCGCCATGGTCGCCACCCTCCGCGGGACCCCGGGCCACGACATCGTCGACGCCGCGCTCGGCGCCCTCCGCAACCTCGAGCACCGCGGCGCCATCGGCTCCGACGCGGGCACGGGCGACGGGGCAGGCATCCTCTGCCAGGTCCCCGACGCCTTCCTCCGCGCCGTCGTCGACTTCGAGCTGCCCGAGGCCGGGCAGTACGCCGTGGGCATCGCGTTCCTGCCCACCGACGAGCAGGAGCGGGCCGAGCTGAAGACCGGCGTCGAGCGGATCGCGAACCTCGAGCAGCTCGACGTGCTCGGCTGGCGCGAGGTGCCCGTGCGCCCCGACGAGCTCGGGACGCTGGCCCGCGGCGCGATGCCGGCCTTCGAGCAGCTCTTCGTCCGCAGCCGTCGTCACGGGGCCGACGGCGAGCTCCTCTCGGGCGTGGCGCTCGACCGCCAGGCCTACCGTCTGCGCAAGCGCGCCGAGTCCAAGCTCGGCGCGTACTTCACGTCGCTCGGCAGCCGCACCATGGTCTACAAGGGCATGGTCACGACGCTGCAGCTCGAGCCCTTCTACCCCGACCTCAGCGACGAGCGCTTCGCCTCGAAGCTGGCCGTCGTGCACTCCCGTTACTCCACCAACACGTTCCCGTCCTGGCCGCTCGCGCAGCCGTTCCGGATGATCGCGCACAACGGCGAGATCAACACCGTCCGGGGCAACCGCAACTGGATGCGGGCGCGCCAGTCGCAGCTCGAGTCCGAGCTCCTCGGCGACCTCAAGCCGCTGCTGCCGGTGGTCAGCCCGGGAGCCAGCGACTCCGCGTCGTTCGACGAGGTGGTCGAGCTGCTGAGCCTCACCGGTCGCTCCCTGCCGCACGCCATCATGATGATGGTCCCCGAGGCGTGGGAGAACCAGGTCGACATCGACCCGACCCTGCGCGACTTCTACGAGTACCACTCGATGCTCATGGAGGCGTGGGACGGCCCCGCCGCCATCACCTTCACCGACGGCAGCCTCGTGGGCGCCACCCTCGACCGCAACGGCCTGCGCCCCGGCCGCTACCTGGTCACCGACGACGGCCTCGTCGTGCTCGCCAGCGAGATCGGCGTGCTGCCCGACATCGACCCCGCGAAGATCGTCCGCAAGGGCCGGCTCCGCCCCGGCAAGATGTTCCTCGTCGACACCGAGGCAGGTCGCCTGATCGAGGACGACGAGATCAAGCGCGACCTCGCGGCCTCCGAGCCCTTCGGCGAGTGGCTCGCCGAAGGGCGCATCCGCCTCTCCGAGCTGCCCGAGCGCGAGCACATCGTGCACACGCCGGCCTCCGTCATCCGTCGCCAGCGCACCTTCGGCTACACCGAAGAAGAGGTGCGCATCCTGCTCACGCCGATGGCGAAGACCGGGGCAGAGCCCCTCGGCGCCATGGGCAGCGACACGCCGATCGCCGTGCTGTCCGAGCGTCCGCGCCTCCTCTTCGACTACTTCACCCAGCAGTTCGCCCAGGTGACCAACCCGCCGCTCGACTCGATCCGCGAGCAGGTCGTCACGTCGCTCTCGCTCGGTCTCGGCCCGGAGCGCAACCTGCTCTCGGCCACGCCGGAGCACGCCCGACAGGTCGTGCTCGACTTCCCCGTCATCGACAACGACGAGCTCGCGAAGATCCAGCACATCGACCCCAGCCCCGGGTCGCGCGTCACCTCGACGATCCGCGGCCTGTACCGGGCCGACAAGGGGCCGCGCGCGCTCGAGAAGCGCATCGCGGCCATGTGCAACGAGGTCGACGACGCCATCGAGGCCGGGGCCGAGTTCATCGTGCTCTCCGACCGCGACTCGAACCAGGACTTCGCGCCCGTCCCGTCCCTCCTCATGCTCGCCGCGGTCCACCACCACCTGATCCGCACCGAGAAGCGCATGTCGGTCGGCCTGATCGTCGAGGCCGGCGACGTCCGCGAGGTGCACCACGTCGCCACCCTCATCGGCTACGGCGCCTCGGCGATCAACCCGTACCTCGCCATGGAGACCTGCGAGAACCTCGTCCGGTCGGGCATGATCACCGGCATCTCGCCGGAGGACGCCGTCCACAACCTGATCAAGGCGCTCGGCAAGGGCGTGCTCAAGATCATGTCCAAGATGGGCATCTCGACCGTGTCGAGCTACGCCGCCGCCCAGGCCTTCGAGGCCGTCGGCCTCAGCCAGGAGTTCGTCGACACCTACTTCACCGGCACGTCGAGCGTGCTCGGCGGGGTGGGCATCGACGTCGTCGCGGCCGAGAACAAGCAGCGCCACACCAGCGCGTACCCGACCGACGGGTCCGTCGTGGCGCACGAGCGCCTCGCGACCGGGGGCGAGTACCAGTGGCGCCGCGAGGGCCCGCGGCACCTGTTCAACCCCGACACCGTCTTCCGCCTGCAGCACGCCACGCGCACGCGCCGGTACGACATCTTCCGCGAGTACACGAAGCTCGTCGACGACCAGTCGGAGGACCTGATGACCCTCCGCGGGCTCTTCTCGTTCCGGCAGGGCCTCCGCGAGCCGGTGCCCCTCGACGAGGTCGAGCCGATCGAGTCGATCGTGAAGCGGTTCTCGACCGGCGCGATGAGCTACGGCTCCATCTCGAAGGAAGCACACGAGACCCTCGCGATCGCCATGAACCGCCTGGGCGGCAAGTCCAACACGGGCGAGGGCGGCGAGGACGTCGACCGACTGCTCGACCCCGAGCGCCGCAGTGCGGTCAAGCAGGTCGCGTCGGGTCGGTTCGGCGTGACGAGCATGTACCTCACGCACGCCACCGACATCCAGCTCAAGATGGCACAGGGCGCCAAGCCCGGCGAGGGCGGACAGCTGCCCCCGACGAAGGTCTACCCGTGGGTGGCACGCACCCGCCACGCGACGCCCGGCGTCGGCCTGATCAGCCCGCCGCCGCACCACGACATCTACTCGATCGAAGACCTCAAGCAGCTCATCTTCGACGTCAAGCGCGCCAACCCGACGGCCCGGGTGCACGTCAAGCTCGTGAGCCAGTCGGGCATCGGCGCGGTCGCCGCGGGCGTGACGAAGGCCCTCGCCGACGTGGTCCTCGTCTCGGGCCACGACGGCGGCACGGGCGCCAGCCCCCTGAACTCGCTCAAGCACGCCGGCACCCCGTGGGAGATCGGCCTCGCCGAGACCCAGCAGACGCTGATGCTCAACGGCATGCGCGACCGCGTCGTGGTGCAGGTCGACGGCCAGATGAAGACGGGCCGCGACGTCGTGATCGCCGCGCTGCTCGGCGGCGAGGAGTTCGGCTTCGCGACCGCGCCGCTGATCGTCGAGGGCTGCATCATGATGCGGGTCTGCCACCTCGACACCTGCCCCGTGGGCGTCGCGACGCAGAACCCCGAGCTCCGGGCGCGGTTCTCGGGCAAGCCCGAGTTCGTCGTCAACTTCTTCGAGTTCCTGGCCCAGGAGGTGCGTGAGATCCTCGCCTCCCTCGGCTTCCGCAGCCTCGACGAGGCGGTCGGACGCACCGACGCCCTCGACGTCGACCGTGCGCTCGACCACTGGAAGGCCTCCGGGCTCGACCTGTCGCCCGTGCTGGTCGGACCGCACTTCGACGAGGACGAGCCCCGCCGCAACCACCGGCAGCAGGACCACGAGCTCGAGTCGCACTTCGACGTCGAGCTCATCGCCCGCAGCTCCGACGTGCTCGAGAACGGCGGCCGGGTCGCGATCTCGCTGCCCATCCGCAACACCGAGCGTGCTGTCGGGACGATGCTCGGCCACGAGGTGACCGTCCGCCACGGCGAGCACGGCCTCCCCGAGGGCAGCATCGACGTCACCCTCACCGGGTCCGCCGGGCAGTCGCTCGGCGCGTTCCTCCCGGCCGGCATCACGCTCCGCCTCGAGGGCGACAGCAACGACTACGTCGGCAAGGGCCTCTCCGGCGGAACGGTCGTCGTGCGCCCGTCGCGGGAGAGCACCTTCGTGGCCGAGGAGAACGTCATCGCCGGCAACGTGATCGGCTACGGCGCGACCCAGGGCAGCCTGTTCATCCGCGGCATCGTGGGCGAGCGGTTCCTGGTGCGGAACTCGGGCGCCAGCGCGGTCGTCGAGGGCGTGGGCGACCACGCGCTCGAGTACATGACCGGCGGGCTCGCCGTCATCCTCGGCGACACGGGACGCAACCTCGGCGCCGGCATGTCCGGGGGGACGGCCTACGTGCACCGGCTCCGCAGCGAGCGGGTGAACGCCGAGTCCCTCGCGTCCGGCGAGCTCGAGCTGCACCCTCTCGGCAGCGCCGACGTCGAGATCCTCTCCGACCTCCTGTCGCGGCACCTCGCCGAGACGGGCTCGCCCGTCGCCGAGCGCCTGCTCGCCGACGTCGACGCCGCGGCGTCCGAGTTCGTCAAGGTCCTGCCGCGTGACTACGCCGCCGTCCTCGCCACCCGGCAGACGGCCGTCGACGAGGGTCTCGACCCCGATGGCGACGAAGCCTGGAAGCGAATCCTGGAGGTGACCGGTGGCTGATCCGAAGGGGTTCCTCAAGACCCAGAAGCGCGAGCTCCCGAAGCGTCGTCCCGTGTCCGTGCGGTTGATGGACTACAGGGAGGTGTACGAGCAGCAGGAGAGCGGCGAGCTCCGCCGACAGGCGGGCCGCTGCATGGACTGCGGCGTGCCGTTCTGCCACCAGGGCTGCCCCCTCGGCAACCTCATCCCCGAGTGGAACGACCTCATGTGGCGCGGCGAGGGCCGTCAGGCCAGCGAGCGGCTGCACGCGACCAACAACTTCCCCGAGTTCACGGGCCGCCTGTGCCCGGCGCCCTGCGAGGCGTCGTGCGTCCTGGGGATCAACCAGCCGCCGGTGACCATCAAGCAGGTCGAGGTCAGCATCATCGACCAGGCCTTCCAGCAGGGCTGGGTCACGCCTCACCCGCCCGAGCGCCTGACGGGCAAGACCGTCGCCGTCGTCGGGTCCGGCCCGGCCGGCCTCGCCGCGGCACAGCAGCTGACGCGGGCGGGGCACACCGTCGCGGTCTACGAGCGCGACGACCGCATCGGCGGCCTCCTCCGCTACGGCATCCCCGACTTCAAGATGGAGAAGAAGCAGATCGAGCAGCGGCTCGCGCAGATGCGCGCCGAGGGCACGCGCTTCCGCGCCGGCGTCGAGATCGGCCGCGACATCGCCTGGGACGACCTCCGGGCGCGCTACGACGCCGTCGTGGTCGCCACGGGCTCCACCGTCCCGCGCGACCTCGACATCCCGGGCCGCGACCTCTCCGGCGTCCACTTCGCCATGGAGTACCTGGTGCAGCAGAACCGCACCGGTGCCGGCGACCGGGTCGACGACCAGATCACGGCCGAGGGCAAGCACGTCGTCGTCCTGGGCGGCGGCGACACCGGTGCCGACTGCATCGGC
Source organism: Frigoribacterium sp. CFBP 8766 (assembly GCF_014841435.1). Lineage (NCBI taxonomy): Bacteria > Bacillati > Actinomycetota > Actinomycetes > Micrococcales > Microbacteriaceae > Frigoribacterium > Frigoribacterium sp. CFBP 8766. The sequence goes on along the minus strand of NZ_JACYTX010000002.1, from coordinate 375,305 downwards.
ACGGCGCACCGTCAGGGCGCCCTGTCCGTGACGAACCTCGCCATCGGCCAGCAGCCCCCGGAGGAGCGGGCCGAGTCCCAGCCCTGGCCCACCTTCCCGACCCTGTTCGAGGTCGCGAGCGCGCACGAGGAGGGCGGCGAGCGGATGTACCTCGCCTCCACCGTCGAGTTCCTCCGCAACGAGGTCGGCGAGGTCCGTGCCGTCCGCGTCGCCGAGACCGAGTACCTCGACGGTCGTCGCGTTCCCAAGGCCGGCACCGAGCGCGAGATCCCCGCGGACCTCGTCCTCCTGGCCCTCGGCTTCACCGGCCCGGAGCGCGACGCCATCGAGCAGCAGCTGCGCGTTCCGTTCGACTCCCGGGGAAACCTCGACCGCGGCGGCGACTACCAGACGTCCGAGCCCGGCGTGTTCGTGACGGGCGACGCCGGCCGCGGCCAGTCGCTCATCGTCTGGGCGATCGCCGAGGGCCGAGCGGCGGCCTCGGCCGTGGACGCCTGGCTCGAGGGCGAGACGATCCTGCCGTTCCCGGTGAAGCCCACGGATCGCGCCATTTCGGTCTGACCCGGCTCGAGTCGGGAATAGGCTGGTGGAACGGGTCCTCAGCCGTCCCACCCCCTACCTACAGTAAGGAACACATGAGACGCGCAAAGATCGTCGCCACCCTCGGGCCGGCGACGTCGAGCTACGACGACATCCGGGCCATCATCGACGCCGGCGTCGACGTGGCCAGGATGAACCTCAGCCACGGCAGCTACGACGTGCACGAGTCCGTCTACGCCAACGTGCGCCAGGCCGCGGCGGACGCCGAGCGTCCCGTGGCCGTGCTCGTCGACCTGCAGGGCCCGAAGATCCGCCTCGGCAAGTTCTCCGACGGTCCGCACGACCTCGCGGTCGGCGACGTCTTCAAGATCACGACCGACGACATCCTCGGCACGAAGGATATCTGCGGCACGACCTTCAAGGGCCTGCCCGGCGACGTCGCCGTGGGCGACCCTCTGCTGATCGACGACGGTCGCGTGAAGCTGCGCGTGCTCGAGACCGATGGGACGACCGTGACGACCGAGGTCGTCGTGGCGGGCACGGTCTCGAACAACAAGGGCATCAACCTGCCCGGCGTCGCCGTGAGCGTCCCCGCCCTGTCCGAGAAGGACGAGGCGGACCTCCGCTGGGGCCTGGCCCTGGGCGCAGACTTCATCGCGCTCTCGTTCGTCCGCGACGCCGACGACGTCACCCGCGTGCACGAGATCATGGCCGAGGAGGGGCGTCGTCTGCCCGTCATCGCCAAGATCGAGAAGCCGCAGGCCGTCGACAACCTCGAGGCGATCATCGACGCGTTCGACGGCATCATGGTCGCCCGCGGCGACCTCGGCGTCGAGCTGCCGCTCGAGGCGGTCCCCATCGTCCAGAAGCACGCCGTCGAGCTGTCCCGCCGCATGGCCAAGCCGGTCATCGTCGCGACGCAGATGCTCGAGTCGATGATCTCCAGCCCGATCCCGACGCGCGCCGAGACGTCCGACGTGGCGAACGCCGTCCTCGACGGTGCCGACGCGGTCATGCTCAGCGGCGAGACGAGCGTGGGCGAGTACCCCGTCGTCACGGTGCAGACCATGGCCCGCATCGTCGCCTCCACCGAAGAACACGGCCTCGAGCGCATCCCCCCGCTCGGCACGAAGCCGCGCACCCAGGGCGGCGCCATCACCCTGGCGGCGGCCGACGTGGCCGAGTTCGTCCAGGCGCGCTACCTCTGCGTGTTCACGGAGTCGGGCGACTCCGTGCGTCGCATGTCGCGCCTCCGCCACTCGATCCCGATCCTGGCCTTCACGCCCAACGAGGCGACGCGTCGCCGCATGGCGCTCAGCTGGGGGGTCCAGTCCTTCCTCGTCGAGAACGTGACCCACACGGACGCCATGTTCGAGCAGGTCGACGACATCCTCCTGGGCAACGCGCTCGCCCTCTCGGGCGAGAAGGTCATCGTCATCGCCGGGTCCCCTCCCGGCATCGCGGGGTCGACGAACGACCTCCGCGTGCACCGCGTGGGCGACGCGCACGGCGAGGCCGCACCGGCCTACGCCAGCACGAACTAGCGGCGACAGCAGCACGACCCCGGCACGGCCGGGTCGCCTCCCCGGAGGCGGCCCGGCCGTCGTCGTTCGCGGACCCGCTCCTGCCGAGACCCGCAGGACCCGCGCTCGCCCTCTCGCGCGAGGCGGGGTGCGCGCGGGTCCGCCGGGTCCGCGAGGTCGGCCGCCCGCCCTCAGACTGCGGGCGTAGCCTCCCGGCATGTCCGTCGGCCCCTCGCACCCTCGTTGCTTCGTCGTCGGAGGCGCCCTGTGGGTCGTGCCGAGCGGCACCGGCCACGACGTCGCCACGACTCGGCGCAGCCGTGCGGGCACCGGGGCCGCCGACGGCGCCCGGCCCGCCCTCGTGGACGCCTGGACGTCGACCGGGGGAGTGACCGGGGGCTTCTTCATGGGGACCGTGGCGGGTGCCGTCTGGCACGTCGAGGGCCTCGGCGACCTCGCGGCGTTCGTCCTCTCGGGTGCCCTCGTCGGCGCCGTGCTCGCCGTGGGCACGAAACGGCTCTTCGCGGACTTCAGCGACCCCCGGCCGGACGTCGCACGACCGGACGGGCCGGACCGCGACCTGCCGGCCGTGCGTGTGCCGTGGGACGTCGCGAACGCGGCCCCGGACGACGCCGACGGTGACGAGCTCGCGCTGTGGTCCCTGCGCGCGGAGCGCTGGCGCCTCGCCCGGGCAGCCAGGGAGGCACGCGAGCTCCGTGTCGACCCCGACGTCGACGGCGGAGGCGCGGAGGCGGAGGCGGAGTACCGGGAAGCCGCGGCGGACTACGAACCGGTGGCGCGCCTCCTGGGGCTGCCGTTGCCGCTGCCCCTCTAGTCGACCTCGACCGGACGCAGCCGCACGGCGAGCTCGCGGCGCCGACGCGTCGGCGGCTCCGCCGGGGGCCGCTGTGGGCATGAGAGAAGCCCCGACCTGCCGGAGCAGATCGGGGCTTCAGTGTCGGGGACGATCAGATCGTCTCCCGTCGGCGTCTCGAGGACGCCGCCGAGTCAGATGACGCGGATGTTCTCGGCCTGGAGGCCCTTGTTGCCCTGAGCCGTGTCGAACTCGACCTTCTGGTTCTCCTCCAGGTTGCGGTAGCCGTCGCCGGCGATCGCGGAGAAGTGCGCGAAGACGTCAGTGGATCCGTCGTCGGGGGTGATGAAGCCGAAGCCCTTTTCGGAGTTGAACCACTTAACGGTACCTGTTGCCATTTTTCTTGTTCCTTCAATCAGAGTTGTCGATCTCGATTTCGAGATCGCTCGTCGCGGTGCCTTTTTGTCCGCTCCCTCTGAGAACGACGCCCCCTGGCCGCGATCCCGAGGAATCTCGACCTGGCACGTCGCGAGATACAAATGCGTAACACAACAACCAGTTCCACCAGCGTAGTGCACGAGCGGCCCGGGTCAACCGTTTCGACGCAGGAAGTCGAGATCGTCTCGATCTCGCGACCTGCGGACGGGCGCTCGCACCGCCCGCACGGCGCGGGGCAGGTGGGGGAGTCGTCGACCGTGCCGGATGTGGGACTCGAACCCACACGCCCTCTCGGACAGAGCATTTTGAGTGCCCCGCGTCTGCCATTCCGCCAATCCGGCTCACGACGACCGAGGCGAGAATACCGTAGGCTCTGCTTCGTGAGTGACCAGGAAGCAACACCAGCAGCACCCCGTCGCGTCGTCGTCGCAGAGGATGAGTCCCTCATCCGCCTCGACATCGTCGAGATCCTCCGCGACAACGGATTCGAGGTGGTGGGCGAGGCCGGAGACGGCGAGACCGCTGTCGCCCTCGCGACCGAGCTGCGACCCGACCTCGTCATCATGGACGTCAAGATGCCGAAGCTCGACGGCATCTCCGCGGCCGAGACGCTGAGCAAGAACCACATCGCCCCCGTCGTGCTCTTGACGGCGTTCAGCCAGAAAGAGCTCGTCGAGCGGGCCAGCGAGGCCGGCGCCCTGGCCTACGTGGTCAAGCCCTTCACGCCCAACGACCTCCTCCCCGCGATCGAGATCGCCCTCTCGCGCTACACGCAGATCATCACTCTCGAGGCCGAGGTCGCCGACCTGGTCGAGCGCTTCGAGACCCGCAAGCTCGTCGACCGGGCCAAGGGCCTGCTCAACGAGAAGATGGGCCTCACCGAGCCGGAGGCGTTCCGCTGGATCCAGAAGGCGTCGATGGATCGTCGCCTCACGATGCACGACGTCGCCCAGGCGATCATCGAGCAGCTGAGCGTCAAGAAGTAGCGAGCCCGTTCGCGACGAGAGGCCCGTCCCCGGTGGGGGCGGGCCTCTCGTCATGCGGGCACGTCCTCGGAACCGGCCGTGAGGCGCCGGCCGAGGAAGTCAGCCGCGGGCGTCCGTCAGGTAGTTCGTGATGCGGACCGTCGACAACAGGCGTCCGTCGTCGTCCGTCATGACGACCTGGTGCGTCGCGAGGGTGCGGCCGAGGTGGACCGCGGTGCAGGTGCCCGTCACCCACCCGGTCGTGGCCGACCTGCTGTGGCTGGCGTTCAGCTCGATCCCCATGGCGAGCCGCCCCGCCCCCGCGTGGACGTTCGCCGCCACGGAGCCGAGGGTCTCCGCCAGGACCACGTGCGCCCCGCCGTGCAGGATGCCGACCGGCTGGGTGTTGCCCTCGACGGGCATCCGGCCGACCGCGCGCTCCGCGCTCATCTCGAGGATCTCGATGCCCATCTTCTCGGCGAGGGCGCCGACGCCTCGGCGCCCGAAGAGCTCGACCGCGTCGTCGCTGAGGGCGGCGTCGGGACGCACGGTCCGCTCGGCGTCGTTGGACGAGGAGGAGGTGGTCGCGTCGGTCATGGTGCTCCGGATCCGCTGTCGGGGGCGCCCGCTAGGCTGACGGGGTGTCGGACGAAACGAAGCCTACCCTCCTGGTCATCGACGGCCATTCCCTCGCGTTCCGGGCGTTCTACGCCCTGCCCGTCGACAGTTTCGTGAACCGGGAGGGTCAGCACACGAACGCGATCCACGGGTTCATCTCGATGCTGCTCAGCCTCCTGAAGAACGAGAAGCCGACCCATCTCGCAGTCGCCTTCGACATCTCGAGGTTCTCGTTCCGCACGCGTGAGTACCCCGAATACAAGGGCACGCGCTCCGAGACGCCGGTCGAGTTCGTGGGGCAGATCCCCCTCCTGCAGGAGGCGCTGCACGCCATGGGCATCACCACCATCACGAAAGAGGACTTCGAGGCCGACGACATCCTCGCGACCCTCGCCGTGCGGGGTCGCGACGACGGCTACCGCGTCCTCGTCGTCTCCGGCGACCGCGACGCCATCCAGATGGTCAACGACGACGTGACCCTGCTCTACCCCTCGGCGCGCGGCGTCAGCGAGCTCACCCGCTACGACCGCGACAAGGTGTTCGAGCGCTACGGCATCGAACCGCACCAGTACCCCGAGATCGCGGCCCTCGTCGGCGAGACGAGCGACAACCTGATCGGCATCGACAAGGTCGGCGAGAAGACCGCCGTCAAGTGGATCACCCAGTTCGGCAGCCTCGACGAGGTCATCGCCCACGCCGACGACATCAAGGGCGTCGTGGGCGGCAACCTCCGTGAGCAGAAAGAGCGCGCGATCCGCAACCGGCGGCTCAACCGCCTCGTGACCGACGTCGAGCTGCCCGTGGCGCCCGGCGACCTCGAGCGCCGCGCCGTCGACGCCGAGGCCGTCCGCGAGCTCTTCGACAAGCTCCAGTTCCGCACCCTCCTCGAGCGGGTGCTCACCCTCGCCGACGCGAGCGGCGCCGCGCCCGACGCCTCGGGTGAGGGGGCCGTCGTGGCGGCCCCGGCGGGCCTGCCCGTCGTCCGCACCCTGATCGACGAGGAACTCGCGTTCTGGTTGAAGAAGCACGCGTCCGACCCGGCGTCGCCGGTCGGGCTCAGCGTCGAGTACGGCGCCGAGGGCGTCGTGGGGCTCGGCATCTCGTCGCACGACGAGTCCGCCTACGTGCCGTGGGCCACGGGCCGCGGCGACTACGTCGCACTCGAGGCCTGGCTCGACGCGGACTCGCCGAAGGTGCTGCACGACGCCAAGCGTGCCTACAAGGCCCTGTCCAAGGCGGGTCTCGCGCTCACCGGCATCGCCGGCGACACGCGGGTCGCGGCGTGGCTGCTCAGGCCGGGCCGCACCTCCTTCGCCCTGACCGACCTCGTCTACGAGCAGCTCGGCGAGACCCTCCCGGTCGCGGACCCGAACCAGCTCGTCCCGGCCGACGAGCAGGTGAGCGTCGCGACGGAGGCCTGGTACACGCTCCGGCTCGCCGAGTCGTTCCACGAGTCCCTCGACGAGGGCTCCCGCACCGTCCTCACCGACCTCGAGCTGCCCCTGGTCCCCGTGCTCGGCGACATGGAGCTCACGGGCGTCGCGGCCGACCACCCGGTCCTGGCCGAGCTCTCCACGCGCCTCGGCGAGACGGCGGCAGGTCTCGCCACGGACGCGTTCGCCGAGATCGGCCGCGAGGTCAACCTCGGCTCGCCGAAGCAGCTGCAGGAGGTCCTCTTCGAGCAGCTCGAGATGCCCAAGACCCGCGCGACCAAGACCGGGTACTCCACCGACGCCGCGTCCCTCGCCGACCTGCAGGAGAAGCACCCGCACCCGTTCCTCGGTCTGTTGCTGCAGCACCGCGACGCCACCAAGCTCCGTCAGATCATCGACACGCTCGACAAGTCGATCGCCGACGACGGCCGCATCCACACGACCTACGACCAGACCGGCACCACCACCGGTCGCATCTCGTCCGTCGACCCGAACCTCCAGAACATCCCGGTCAAGGCCGCGGTCGGTCGCGAGATCCGCGCGGCCTTCGTCCACGGCCCCGAGTACGAGACGCTCCTCACGGCCGACTACTCGCAGATCGAGATGCGCATCATGGCCCACCTCTCCGGTGACGCCGGCCTGATCGAGGCCTTCAACGCCGGAGAAGACCTGCACCGCTTCGTCGGCGCCCGCATCTTCGGCGTCGAGCCGGCCGACGTCAGCCCGGCGATGCGGACCAAGGTCAAGGCGATGTCGTACGGACTGGCCTACGGGCTCAGCGCGTTCGGCCTGTCGAAGCAGCTGCGCATCGAGAGCTCCGAGGCGAAGCAGCTGATGACCGACTACTTCGAGCGCTTCGGCGCGGTGAGGGAGTACCTGCGCAACGTCGTGGAGAAGGCACGCGAGGACGGCTACACCGAGACGATCTTCGGTCGCCGGCGCCCCTTCGCCGACCTCAAGTCGCCCAACCGGGTGCTGCGCGAGAACGCCGAGCGCGCTGCGCTGAACGCGCCCATCCAGGGCTCGGCGGCCGACATCATGAAGAGGGCCATGCTCGGCGTCCGCAGCGAACTCGACGAGCGCGAGATGGCCAGCCGTGTGCTGCTGCAGGTCCACGACGAGATGATCGTCGAGGTCGCGCCGGGCGAGGTCGACGACGTCCGCGACATCGTCAGCCGTCGCATGAGCGGGGCCGCCGAACTCCGCGTGCCGCTCGACGTCAGCGTGGGCCTCGGCAGCAGCTGGGACGCTGCGGCTCACTAGCGGCAGATCAGCGACGCACCAGGGCCGGCACCGGACCGTCACGTCGACGATGTCGGGGGTCGCGACGTCGCTCTCGTCCCCCGAAACGGGCACAAGCGGGGGCGACACGCGCGTCTGACTTGACCAGGGGACGCGAACGGACTTATATAAACCCGGAACAACATCTGTTCCTGCTCTGCCTGCCCCAGCTGTCCACCCCCGCTCTCCCCGCTCGGCCTCACCGCCCCGCGAGCCGCACGACTGACGACGGAGTCTCCGCGCATGTACGCTCCCGAGCGCCACCAGCAGATCCTGGACTCGGCGCGCACGCGCGGCCGCGTCGAGGTCGCCGGTCTGGCCCGCGAGCTGTCCGTGACGCCGGAGACCGTGCGCCGCGACCTGACCGCGCTCGAGCGGCGCGGGGTCCTGCGGCGCGTGCACGGCGGGGCCATCGCCGTCGAGCGCCTCGGCATCGAGCCGCACGTCGCCGACCGTGAGGGCTCGGCTGCCGGCGAGAAGGAGCGCATCGCCCGCGCAGCCCTCGACGAGCTGCCTGACGGCGGGTCGATCATCGTCGACGCCGGCACGACGACCGTCCGGTTCGCCGAGCTGCTGCCGACGGACCGCGAGCTCACCGTCGTGACGCACTCGCTGCCCGTCGCGAACGTGCTCGTCGCCCGGCCCAACGTGACCCTCCACCTCCTGGGCGGAGTCGTCCGCGGCCGCACCCTCGCCGCGGTGGGGGAGTGGACCCGGACGCAGATCGCCGAGGTGTTCGCCGACGTGGCCTTCATGGGCACGAACGGCCTCTCGGCCGAGCGGGGCCTCACCACGCCCGACCTCGCCGAGGCGCGGGTGAAGAAGGCCCTGATGGCGGCCTCCCGGCGCACGGTCATCCTCACCGACCACTCGAAGTTCGGCCGGGAGGACTTCGCCCGCGTGGCTCCGCTCTCCGAGGTCGACACGGTCATCACCGACACGGGCGTCGACGCCGACCTCGCCGACGACGTCGAGCGCTCCGGCCCCCGGGTGGTGATCGTGTGATCGTCACCGTGACCCTCAACCCGAGCCTCGACCGCACCGTCGAGGTCGGTCGTCTCGACCGCGGCGACGTCGTCCGAACCGGCGCACCGCTCCTCGAGCCGGCGGGCAAGGGCGTCAACGTCGCCCGCGCCCTGACCGCCCACGGGGTGCACAGCGTGGCCGTGCTCCCGGTCGGCGGCCGCGAGGGCGCCGAGCTGAGCGCCCTGCTCGACGCAGCTGGCGTGAGCGCACGGTACGTGCCCGTCTCGGGTCGCACCCGGTCCAACCTGACCGTCGCCGAGCCCGGCGGCACGGTGACCAAGCTGAACGAGCCCGGTCTCGCCCTGAGCCACGACGACCTGACCGCGATCACGGCCGTCGTCCGGGCGACGGCGGAGGACGCCACCTGGATCGTCGTGTCCGGCAGCCTGCCGCCCGAGATCAGCACGGCGACGTTCGCCCGCTTCGTCGACGACGTGCGCCGGACCGGCGCCAAGCTCGCCGTCGACACGAGCGGCGACGCCCTGTCCGCGGCGGTCGAGGCCCGGCCCGACCTGCTGAAGCCGAACCTCGCCGAGCTCGCCGAGCTCGCCGGCCGCACGCTCGACACGCTGGGCGACGTCGTGGCGGCCGCCGAGGCCGTCCGCGCCTCCGGCGTCGGCACCGTGCTCGTCAGCCTCGGGGCGGAGGGCGCCGTCCTCGTCGGCCCCGACGGCGTCGTCGTCGGCACGTCCCACGTCGCCGTCCCGCGCAGCACCGTCGGCGCGGGCGACAGCTTCCTCGCGGGGTACCTCGCGAGCGAGACCGCAGGAGGCGCCCCCCGCGACGCCCTCCTCGCCGCCCTGACCTGGGGTGCCGCCGCCACGAGGCTGCCCGGCACCGCGGTCCCGGCGCCCTCCGACCTCGACGCCTCCGAGGCGTCGCTCCTGGCGCAGCCCGACCTGACGAGCCCGCTCGTCGGGGACGCGGCCGCCGCCTCCTCGATCCCCACCCGACGCACCACGTCCCTGCCCACCACCCTCACCGAGACTCACCACTGAGTACGAAGGAGTACCGCCCCTCATGTCCGAATTCACCCCCACGGTCACCGGAACGGGAGTCCGCGCGCGCGTCCAGCGCTTCGGCGGCTTCCTGGCCGGCATGGTCATGCCGAACATCGGCGCGTTCATCGCCTGGGGCCTCATCACGGCCCTCTTCATCCCCACGGGCTGGACGCCCAACGAGACCGTCGCGTCGCTGGTCGACCCGATCATCCTGTACCTGCTCCCGATCCTGATCGCGTACACCGGTGGCCGCATGGTCCACGGGCAGCGCGGCGCCGTCATCGCCTCGATCGCCGTGATGGGCGTCATCGTGGCGACCGACAAGCCGCAGTTCCTCGGCGCGATGATCGTCGGCCCGCTGGCTGCGCTGCTGCTCAAGCAGTTCGACCGCGCGCTCGACGGCCGCATCAAGTCCGGTTTCGAGATGCTCGTCAACAACTTCTCGCTCGGCATCTTCGGCGGGGCCATGGCGATCGGCGCCTACTTCGGCATCGCGCCGCTCACCTCGGGCCTGACCACGGTCCTCGGCAACGGGGTCGACTTCCTCGTCGAGCGCGGCCTGCTGCCGCTGGCGTCCCTGCTGATCGAGCCGGCGAAGATCCTGTTCCTCAACAACGCCATCAACCAGGGCGTGCTCACGCCCCTCGGGATCGACCAGGCTGCCGAGTCCGGCAAGTCCATCCTGTTCATGCTCGAGTCGAACCCCGGCCCGGGCCTCGGCATCCTGCTCGCGTTCCTCTTCTTCGGACCGCGCGCCATCCGTCCGTCGGCACCGGCTGCGATCATCGTGCAGTTCTTCGGCGGCATCCACGAGATCTACTTCCCGTACGTGCTGATGAAGCCGATCCTCCTGATCGGCGCCGTGCTCGGCGGTGCGACCGGAGTCGGCTTCTTCCTCCTGACGGGCGTCGGCCTGGTCGCCAGCCCCTCGCCCGGCAGCATCATCGCCTACGCCCTCGTCGCCGCCCCCGGTGACTTCCCGGTGATCCTGGTCGGCATCCTGCTGTCCGCCGCCGTCTCGTTCGTGGTCTGCTCGTTCCTCATGGGCTTCGGCCGCAAGGAGAAGCGCGAGGCCGCCGCCGAGGACGACGCCGCCCAGGCGCAGGCACTCGCCGACGCCCAGGCCGCCACGGCCGCCAACAAGGCGACCAGCAAGGGCACGGCCGCGCCCTCAGCGTCCAACTGATTGACTCGGGGGGTCGGCTCCGGCCGGCCCCCCACCCTGAGAAACAAGGAGACTGACATGGCAACCCTCGACGGTTCCTCCATCAAGAAGCTCATCGTCGCGTGCGACGCGGGCATGGGCAGCAGCGTCATGCTGGCCTCGACCCTCAAGAAGCAGCTCAAGAAGAGCGGCGTCACCGTCGAGCACTCGCCCGTCGCCGACATCCCGGCCGACGCCGACGTCGTCGTGACGCAGAACAACCTCGCCGAGCGCGCGCGCGGCGTCGTGCCGAACATCCCCGTCGTCCCGTTCCAGCTGTTCATGGGCGACCCCTCGGTCGCCAAGGTGGTCAAGGCCATCCAGGACGGCACGACGGTCGAGGTCTGACGATGGCGGACCAGCAGGCACCCGAGCTGACGTCGCTCCTCGCGGAGTCGTCGATCCGTCTCGACGAGAAGGCCTCGAGCCGCGACGAGGCCATCCGCGCCGCGGGCAAGGCGCTCATCGAGGCCGGGGCGATCGACGAGACCTACGTCGACGCCATGTTCGAGCGCGAGAACTCGGTGTCGACCTACGTCGGCGAGGGCGTCGCGATCCCGCACGGCACGCTCGCCGGCAAGGACTCGGTGAAGAAGGACGCGCTCGTCGTGCTCCGCTTCCCGACCCCGGTCGACTGGGACGGCAACGAGGTCTCGGTCGCCGTCGGCATCGCCGCGGCGGGCAACGGCCACATCGCCATCCTCAGCCAGCTCGCCAGCATCCTGATGGACCCCGACTCCGCCGCGGCCCTGCGCGGTGCCACGACGACGTCGGAGGTCTACGAGCTGCTCGCGTCGACCGACGACGACGAGTGACGGGCGGCTCGGACTCCTCGTGAGAGCAGCGAAGTGGTGGGCCCCGGGCGACGTGCGTCTCGACGACGTGGCGACGCCCGGGGTCTCTCGCGGTGAGCTCCTCCTCCGCGTCGACAACTGCTCCGCCTGCGGCACCGACCTCAAGATCCTGCGGTCGGGCCACCCCCACATGACCGGCCCGCAGGTGATGGGCCACGAGGTCGCCGGCACCGTCGTCGAGGCCGGCGACGACGTCGACGGCTGGGCCGTCGGCGACCGCGTCCAGGTGATCGCGGCCGTGCCGTGCGGCACCTGCGACGTCTGCCGAGCCGGCCGGCCGAGCGTCTGCCCCCGCCAGACGAGCATCGGCTACCAGTACGCCGGCGGCTTCGCCGAGTTCATGGTCGTCCCCGCGGCCGTCCTGGCCGTCGACGGCGTGAACCGAGTCCCCGACCACGTCTCCTCCGAGGAGGCGTCGCTCGTCGAGCCCCTCGCCTGCGTCCTCAACGGCCAGGAGCTCGCGCGGGTCGGCGCGGGGGACAGCGTCCTCGTCATCGGCTCGGGACCGATCGGCTGCATGCACGTCCGCCTCGCCCGCGCCCGGGGCGCGCGTCAGGTGATCCTCGTCGACGCGAACGCGGACCGTCTCGCGCGGGCTGCCGCCCTCGTCCGCCCGGACCTCGCCCTCGCGGTGGAGGCGGGAGCGGACGGACGCCAGGTCGTCCTCGACCAGGTCCGTGCCGCCTCCGGCGGTCTGGGGGTCGACGTCGTCATCACGGCCGCGGCGTCACGACCCGCCCAGGAGCAGGCTCTCGCACTCCTCGCGCCCGGCGGCCGCCTCAGCCTCTTCGGCGGCCTCGCCCGGGACGACTCGCAGATCAGCATCGACTCGAACCTCGTGCACTACCGTGAGCTGACGATCGTGGGCGTGAACGGGTCGAGCCCGGCCCACAACCGCGAGGCGCTGCGGCTCATCGCCTCGGGCGAGGTCGTGGTGGGCGACCTGATCACCCACCGCTTCCCGCTCGACCGCCTGCACGACGCCCTCGAGGCCATCGCCAGCGGCGAGGCCATCAAGGTCACGATCGAGCCCCACCGCGACGATCGACCGACCACCCACGACTGACATGTCCAGGGCCCCGGCCCGCACCCCGACCAGACCGGTCTCGACCAAGGAGAAGAAATGCCAGAACGCACCGTCACCATCGCCTCGAGCGTCGGCCTGCACGCCCGCCCCGCCTCGCTGTTCAGCCAGGCCGCCGGCAAGAGCGGCGCCAAGGTCACGCTGACCTCGCCCGCGGGCAAGACCGTCAACGCCGCCAGCATCCTCGGCGTCCTCTCGCTCGGCATCGGCCACGGCGACGAGGTCGTCCTCGCCACCGACGGCGACAACGCCGACGCGGCCCTCGACGAGCTGGCCACGTTGCTCNGTCCCATGACCGAGCCCACGACGCCTCCCGTCCGACCGCAGACCCCGATCGACGGCATCGCCGAGCGCTGGGTCGACCAGCTCGTCGACCTCGACCCCACCACCGCGACGTGGATCGGGCGCGAGGGCCGCACGGGCGAGTACGGCGACTACTCGCCGGCGGGCCACGAGCGCCACGTCGAGGCGGTCCGCCGCGTGCTCGCCGAGCTGGACGACGCGGTGCCCGTCGACGACGTCGACCGCGTCACCCAGGACGACCTGGGGGCCGAGCTCCGCCTCGACCTCGAGTACGCCGAGCAGCGTCTGCAGCTGCGCGACCTCAACGTCATCGCCTCGCCGATCCAGGCGATCCGCGAGGTCTACGACCTGATGCCCACCGAGACCGAGGGCGACTGGGCCGACGTCGCCTCGCGGCTCGGACGGGTCGACCGGGCAATCGGGCAGCTGGTGGAGACCTTCCGGCAAGGCATCGCCGAGGGCGTCGTCCCGGCGCGGCGTCAGGTGGAGGCGGTGGCCGAGCAGTGCGCCCGCATCGGGTCGCCGGACGGCTTCTTCGCCGAGCTCGCCTCGTCCGCACGACTGGCCGACGGCACCGCCCCCTCGTCGGCGCTCGCGTCCGACCTCGCGAGGGGCGCCTCCTCGGCGGGTGAGGGCTACCTCGCCGCCCGCCGGTTCCTGCTCGACGAGCTGCTGCCCGCGGCCGCCGTCGAGGACGGCGTCGGCCGCGACGCCTACGCCCTGCACTCGAGGCGGTTCCTCGGGGCGACCGTCGACCTCGACGAGACCTACGAGTGGGGCCTCGACGAGCTCGCCCGCATGACGAGCGAGCAGGAGGCGGTGGCCCGCGAGATCGAGCCGGGCGCGGACGTGGCGCGGGCGATCGCCGTCCTCGACGCCGACCCCGCGCGGCAGCTCGAGGGCACGGAGGCGCTCCAGCAGTGGATGCAGCGGCTCAGCGACCGCGCCGTGGCCGAGCTCGCCGGCACGCACTTCGACGTTCCGGAGCCCGTCCGGCGCCTCGAGTGCCGCATCGCCCCGACGAAGGACGGCGGCATCTACTACACGAGCCCCAGCGACGACTTCTCCCGTCCCGGCCGCATGTGGTGGTCGGTGCCGGAGGGCGTCACGCGCTTCGGCACCTGGCGCGAGACGACGACCGTGTTCCACGAGGGCGTGCCGGGGCACCACCTCCAGCTCGGCCAGGCGGTCTACAACAGCGCGCAGCTGAACACCTGGCGCCGTCAGCTCGCCGGCACGTCGGGGCACGCCGAGGGCTGGGCCCTCTACGCCGAGCGGCTGATGGACGAGCTCGGCTGGCTCTCCGACCCGGGCGACCGCCTCGGCATGCTCGACGGCCAGCGGATGCGCGCCGCCAGGGTGGTGCTCGACGTCGGCGTGCACCTCGGCAAGACGTTCCCCGGCTCGACCGAGCCCTGGAGCCACGAGACCGCCCTGACGTTCATGCGCGCCAACGTCAACATGGACGACGAGTTCGTGCGCTTCGAGGTGGACCGCTACCTCGGCTGGCCCGGCCAGGCGCCCTCGTACAAGGTCGGACAGCGCATCTGGGAGGACCTGCGGGCTGAGCGGGCTCGTCGCGAGGGAGCCGACTTCGACCTCCGTGCGTTCCACCGCGAGGCGCTGCAGCTCGGCGGCGTCGGGCTCGACACGCTGCGGCGCGCGCTGCTCTCTTGATCGTTGCCCGTCGGGGCGACGCGCAGGTAGTATGTACCAGCGCTATCTGCGCCGATCTGTCCGCACGCCGCGGTCGACACCCCCGAGAAGGCCCAGCCCTCGGGACGACCACGGCCCGATACATGCTTTCACTGGAGCACTAACTACATGACAACCGTAACGACCAAGGCACCCAAGCAGGTCGCCATCAACGACATCGGATCCGCTGATGACTTCCTGGCCGCGGTCGAGAAGACCCTGAAGTTCTTCAACGACGGCGACCTCATCGAGGGCACCGTCGTCAAGATCGACCGCGACGAGGTCCTCCTCGACGTCGGCTACAAGACCGAGGGCGTCATCCCCTCGCGCGAGCTGTCGATCAAGCACGACGTCGACCCCACCGAGGTCGTCGAGGTCGGCGACACCGTCGAGGCCCTCGTCCTCCAGAAGGAGGACAAGGAAGGCCGTCTGATCCTGTCCAAGAAGCGCGCTCAGTACGAGCGTGCCTGGGGCGACGTGGAGAAGATCAAGGACGCCGACGGCGTCGTCACCGGAACGGTCATCGAGGTCGTCAAGGGCGGCCTCATCGTCGACATCGGCCTCCGTGGCTTCCTGCCCGCGTCGCTCATCGAGCTGCGCCGCGTCCGCGACCTCACGCCCTACCTGGGCCAGGAGATCGAGGCGAAGATCCTCGAGCTCGACAAGAACCGCAACAACGTGGTCCTGTCGCGCCGTGCGCTCCTCGAGCAGACGCAGTCCGAGAGCCGCACCACGTTCCTCAACAACCTGCACAAGGGCCAGGTCCGCAAGGGCATCGTCTCCTCGATCGTCAACTTCGGCGCCTTCGTCGACCTCGGCGGCGTGGACGGCCTCGTGCACGTCTCCGAGCTCAGCTGGAAGCACATCGAGCACGCCAGCGAGGTCGTCGAGGTCGGTCAGGAAGTCACCGTCGAGATCCTCGAGGTCGACCTCGACCGTGAGCGCGTGTCGCTCTCGCTCAAGGCGACGCAGGAGGACCCGTGGCAGGTCTTCGCCCGCACCCACGCGATCGGACAGGTCGCGCCGGGCAAGGTCACGAAGCTCGTCCCCTTCGGCGCGTTCGTCCGCGTCGCGGACGGCATCGAAGGCCTCGTGCACATCTCCGAGCTGTCGGCGAAGCACGTCGAGCTGGCCGAGCAGGTCGTCGCCGTCGGCGACGAGGTGTTCGTCAAGGTCATCGACATCGACCTCGACCGTCGCCGCATCTCGCTGAGCCTCAAGCAGGCCAACGAGGGCGTGGACCCCGAGGGCACCGAGTTCGACCCGGCGCTCTACGGCATGCTCACCGAGTACGACGACCAGGGCAACTACAAGTACCCCGAGGGCTTCGACCCGGAGACGAACGAGTGGCGCGAGGGCTTCGACTCGCAGCGCGAGAAGTGGGAGCAGGACTACGCTGCCGCCCAGGCTCGCTGGGAGGCGCACAAGAAGCAGGTCGCTGCGTCGCTCACCGAAGAGGCCTCCTTCGAGGCTCCCTCGGGCTCGACCTTCTCGAGCGAGACCGCCGGTGCCGGCACCCTCGCCGACGACGAGTCGCTCGCCGCTCTGCGCGAGAAGCTGTCCAGCAGCAACTAGCACGCCCCGGTCGGTGCCTCGGCACCTGACCACGTCGAACGGCGGTCCCCTCCTGGAGGGGGCCGCCGTTCGGCGTTCCGGGGCACGGGTAACCTCGACGGATGTTCGTCTGTGGCCTGACCGGTGGCATCGCCGCCGGCAAGAGCGTCGTGTCCCGCCGTCTCGCCGAGCGGGGTGCGGCGCACATCGACGCCGACCAGCTCGCCCGCGAGGTGGTCGCGCCGGGCACGCCGGGCCTCGAAGCGATCCGGCGGCGCTTCGGCGACCACGTGCTCACGCCCTCGGGAGAGCTCGACCGGCCGGCGCTCGGCGCCGTCGTCTTCTCCGACCCGGCTGCCCGTCGGGACCTCGAGGCGATCACCCACCCGGCCGTCCGCGAGCTCTCCCGCCGGCGCATGGAGGAGGCGGTGGCTGACGACCCGACCAGGGTCGTCGTGTACGACGTGCCCCTCCTGGTCGAGACGCGGGGTGCGGGCGAGTTCGACGTGGTCGTCGTCGTCCACGCGCCTCGCGAGGTGCGGTTGACGCGCCTGGTCGAGCTCCGGGGGATGAGCCCCGAGGAGGCGGTCCGCCGCGTCGACGCCCAGGCCGACGACGAGGCCCGCCTCGCCGTCGCCGACCTCGTGGTCGACTCCTCGATCTCGCTGGAGGCGACCCTCGCGAGGGCGGACGAGGTCGCAGAGGTGCTGCGTTCGCTGTCAGCGGCGAAGGCAGCGGGTCCCTCGGGGCCGAGTGTCAGTGGTCGCTCCTAGACTCGGAGACATGGAACCGACCCGCAGTGTCCGCCCCTTCGAAGTAGTCAGCGAGTACGAGCCGAGCGGCGACCAGCCGGCCGCCATCGCCGAGCTCGCGGGGCGCATCAACGCGGGCGAGACCGACGTCGTGCTGCTCGGCGCGACCGGCACCGGCAAGTCCGCGACGACCGCCTGGCTCGTCGAGCAGGTCCAGCGCCCGACCCTCGTCCTGGCCCACAACAAGACCCTCGCGGCCCAGCTGGCCAACGAGTTCCGCGAGATGTTCCCGCACAACGCCGTCGAGTACTTCGTCTCGTACTACGACTACTACCAGCCCGAGGCATACGTCCCGCAGACCGACACCTTCATCGAGAAGGACAGCTCGATCAACGCCGAGGTCGAGCGGCTGCGGCACTCCACGACCAACTCTCTGCTCAGCCGTCGCGACGTCATCGTCGTCTCGACGGTGTCCTGCATCTACGGCCTCGGCACGCCCGAGGGCTACATGCAGGCGATGATCGCCCTGCAGGTCGGCATGAAGATCGACCGCGAGACGCTGATCCGGCGCTTCGTCTCGATGCAGTACCAGCGCAACGACATCGACTTCTCCCGTGGCAACTTCAGAGTGCGCGGCGACACCATCGAGATCATCCCGATGTACGAAGAGCTGGCCATCCGCATCGAGATGTTCGGCGACGAGATCGAGGCGCTCTACGCTCTCCACCCCCTCACGGGCGACGTCGTCCGCACCATGGACGCCGTGTCGGTGTTCCCCGGCTCGCACTACGTCGCGGGCACCGACGTGATGCACCGCGCCATCGGCACCATCAAGGAAGAACTCGCCACCCGCCTCGACGAGCTCGACAAGCAGGGCAAGCTGCTCGAGTCGCAGCGCCTCCGCATGCGCACGACCTTCGATCTCGAGATGATGGAGCAGATCGGGTTCTGCAACGGCATCGAGAACTACTCGGCGCACATCGACGGCCGCGGTCCGGGCGAGGCCCCGCACTGCCTCCTCGACTACTTCGCCGACGACTTCCTCGTCGTCATCGACGAGTCCCACGTGACGGTCCCGCAGATCGGCGCGATGTACGAGGGCGACGCCTCTCGCAAGCGCACGCTCGTCGACCACGGCTTCCGGCTGCCGAGTGCCCTCGACAACCGCCCGCTCAAGTTCGAGGAGTTCCTCGGCAGGGTGGGGCAGAAGGTCTACCTGTCGGCGACCCCGGGCAAATACGAGCTCGGGATCACCGACAGCGTGGTCGAGCAGATCATCCGCCCGACGGGTCTCGTCGACCCGCAGATCGTCGTCAAGCCGTCCGAGGGCCAGATCGACGACCTGCTCGACGAGATCCGGGTCCGGGTCGAGAAGGACGAGCGCGTGCTCGTCACGACGCTCACGAAGAAGATGGCCGAGGAACTGACTGACTTCCTCACCGAGGCCGGCGTCCGGGTCCGGTACCTGCACTCCGACGTCGATACCCTGCGACGGGTCGAGCTGCTGACCGAGCTGCGTCAGGGCGTCTACGACGTCCTCGTCGGCATCAACCTCCTCCGCGAGGGCCTCGACCTGCCCGAGGTGTCGCTGGTCGCCATCCTCGACGCCGACAAGGAGGGGTTCCTGCGGTCGTCGACGTCGCTCATCCAGACCATCGGACGCGCGGCGCGCAACGTCTCCGGCGAGGTGCACATGTACGCCGACGTCATGACCGACTCGATGCGCAACGCCCTCGAGGAGACAGACCGGCGGCGCGAGAAGCAGGTCGCCTACAACCTCGAGCGCGGCATCGACCCGCAACCGCTCCGCAAGAAGATCGCCGACATCACCGAGGTCCTGGCTCGCGAGGGCGCGGACACGGCCGAGCTGCTGGCAGGCCGCCAGGGCGGCAAGCGCGCCCCGACCCCGAACCTCCGTCGAGAGGGCAAGGCGGCGAACGCCGCCAACGGACTCGAGTCGATCATCGCCGACCTCAACGACCAGATGCTCCAGGCCGCCGCCGAGCTCAAGTTCGAGCTCGCCGGTCGCCTGCGTGACGAGGTCGCCGACCTCAAGCGCGACCTGCGACAGATGGAGGCGGCCGGCCATGCCCGCTGATCGTCGCCTCCGCGTCGTCGTCACCGGGGCGACCGCGGGGCTGGGCTACTTCGCGGCCGAGCGCCTCGCCGCCCTCGGTCACCAGGTCGTCGTGGCGGCCCGGAGCCCGGAGCGGGCCGTCCGTGCGGCCGACACCGTGCGCGACCGCGTCCCCGGCGCCGACGTCTCGACCGTCGACCTCGACCTCGCCGACCTGTCCTCGGTGCGGTCCGGCGCGGACGCGCTCACGGCCGCCGGGGGAGTGGACGCCCTGCTCGCGAACGCGGGGGTCGTCGGCTCGCGCCGGCGTCAGACGACGGCCGACGGGTTCGAGCTGCAGTTCGGCACGAACCACCTCGGGCACTTCGCGCTCGTCTCGCACCTGCTGCCGGCGCTCTCCGAGTCTCCTCGGGGCCGGGTCGTGCACCTCGGCAGCATCAGCCACCGCTTCGTCCGCCTCGACCTCGACGACCCGATGATGGTCTCGAGCTACTCGGGGGCCGTCGCCTACGCACGATCGAAGCTCGCGGTCATGACCTTCGGCCTCGAGCTCGACCGGCGCCTCCGGGCCGCCGGCTCGTCGGTGTCGAGCGTGATCGCCCACCCGGGGCTGTCGTGGGAGTCGCTGAGCGACCCGCGACCGCCCGTCGTCGAGCCTCGCCGACCGCCCGCCGTCGTCACCTCGGCCATGCACGTCTTCTCGCAGGGCAAGGAAGCCGGGGCCGAGCCGCTCGTCCACGCGACCGTCGACCCCGGCGTGCAGGGCGGGGAATACTGGGGCCCCTCCGGGTGGTTCCAGCTGACCGGCGCGCCCGCTGTCGTCCCCACGAAGAAGCACGCACGAGACCCAGCCGCGGCAGAACGGCTCTGGGCCGTCTCGGCCGAGCTCACCCACACAGAACCCGTCCTCTAGCGCGCGGACGCTCCTCCTGGTGCCGTCACCCGGCCGATCTCCCCGTCGGCCGACCTCGATGTCAGGGGCTTCCGTAGAATGGTAAGAGTGTCAATCTCACCCGTAGAAGGTTCCTCCGTGCTCAGCGTGCGGGGTGCCCGAGTCCACAACCTCGACAACGTCGACCTCGAGATCCCCCGCGACTCGATGGTCGTCTTCACCGGCCTCTCCGGGTCGGGCAAGTCGTCCCTCGCGTTCGACACGATCTTCGCCGAGGGCCAACGGCGCTACGTCGAGTCGCTCTCCGCCTACGCGCGCCAGTTCCTCGGGCAGGTCGACCGCCCCGACGTCGACTTCATCGAGGGCCTCAGCCCGGCCGTGTCGATCGACCAGAAGTCGACGAACCGCAACCCACGGTCCACGGTCGGCACGATCACCGAGATCTACGACTACATGCGTCTGCTCTGGGCCCGCATCGGCATCGCGCACTGCGCCGTGTGCGGCGAGGTGATCAGCCGCCAGACCGTGCAGCAGATCGCCGACCAGCTGATGACGCTCGAGACCGGCACGCGCTTCCAGGTGCTCAGCCCAGTCGTCTCGCAGAAGAAGGGCGAGTTCGTCGACCTCTTCGCCGAGCTCGCCTCGAGCGGGTACTCCCGGGCGATCGTCGACGGCGAGCAGGTGCAGCTGAGCTCGCCGCCCAAGCTGAAGAAGCAGGTCAAGCACGACATCTCGGTCGTCGTCGACCGTCTCGTCGCCTCCGACGAGGGCCTCACGCGCCTGACCGACTCGCTCGAGACCGCCCTGCGCCTCACCGACGGCCTGGTCACCGTCGACTTCGTCGACACGGACGCCGGTGCCGCCGGCAAGTACCGCACCTTCTCCGAGAAGCTCTCGTGCCCGAACGGCCACCCGGTGCAGCTCACCGAGATCGAGCCCCGCACCTTCTCGTTCAACGCCCCGTTCGGCGCGTGCCCCGAGTGCTCCGGTCTGGGGACGCGCATGTCGGTCGACACCGACCTCGTGCTCGGCGACCCCGACCTGAGCCTGGCCGAGGGCGTCATCCTGCCCTGGACGAACTCGGGCAAGGGCCTCTACAACTACTTCCAGAAGCTGCTCGAGGGGCTCGCGGCCGACCTCGACTTCAGCCTCAAGACCCCGTGGCGAGAGCTGCCGGCCCGCATCCAGCAGGCCGTCCTGCAGGGCAACGACTTCGAGGTGACGGTCAAGTGGAAGAACCGCTTCGGCCGTGAGATGAAGTACTCGACCGGGTTCGAGGGCGTGATGCCCTACATCGAGCGCAAGTACGCCGAGGCCGAGACCGACACACAGCGCCAGCGCTATTCCGAGTACCTCCGTGAGATCCCGTGCTCCGTCTGCGGCGGCAAGCGGCTCAAGCCCGAGGTGCTCGCGGTCACGGTCGCCGAGCAGAGCATCGCGGACGTCGCCGAGCTCAGCCTCACCGACGCGTTCGCGTTCATGAACGGGCTCACGCTGACGACCCGCGAGGCGCGCATCGCCGCGCAGGTGCTCCGCGAGATCCGCGTGCGCCTCGAGTTCCTGCTCGAGGTGGGGCTCACCTACCTGTCCCTCGGCCGTGCCGCGGGATCGCTCTCCGGCGGCGAGGCACAGCGCATCCGGCTGGCGACCCAGATCGGCTCGGGCCTGACGGGCGTGCTCTACGTGCTGGACGAGCCGAGCATCGGCCTGCACCAGCGCGACAACCGACGGCTGATCGACACCCTCGTCAAGCTCCGCGACCTCGGCAACACGCTCATCGTCGTCGAGCACGACGAGGACACGATCAAGACCGCCGACTGGGTCGTCGACATCGGACCGGGCGCCGGCGTCAACGGCGGCAAGGTGGTGCACTCGGGCAGCTACGAGGACCTGCTGACCAACACCGAGTCCTACACCGGCGACTACCTCGCCGGCCGCCGCTCGATCGCCACGCCGACCACGCGTCGCCCGGTCGACCGCGACCGGGTGGTCTCCGTCGTCGGCGCGAAGGCCAACAACCTGCGCGACGTCACCGTCGACTTCCCGCTCGGCGTCTTCGTCGCGGTGACCGGGGTGAGCGGCTCGGGCAAGTCCTCCCTGGTCAACGACATCCTCTACAAGGTGATGGCCAACAAGCTGAACGGTGCGCGCCAGATCCCGGGCCGCCACCTGCGCGTCACCGGTCTCGAGCACCTCGACAAGGTGGTGCACGTCGACCAGGCGCCGATCGGTCGGACGCCGCGCTCGAACCCCGCGACCTACACCGGCGTCTTCGACCGGATCCGCAACCTGTTCGCCGAGACCGTCGACGCGAAGGCCCGCGGATACCTGCCGGGCCGGTTCAGCTTCAACGTCAAGGGCGGTCGCTGCGAGAACTGCGCGGGCGACGGCACGATCAAGATCGAGATGAACTTCCTGCCCGACGTCTACGTCGCCTGCGAGGTCTGCGGGGGCGCGCGGTACAACCGCGACACCCTCGCGGTCCAGTACAAGGGCAAGAACATCTCCGAGGTGCTCGACATGCCGATCAGCGAGGCGGCCGACTTCTTCGAGCCCATCTCGGCGATCTCGCGCTTCATGAAGACGCTGGTGGACGTCGGCCTCGGCTACGTGCGCCTCGGCCAGAGCGCGACCACCCTGAGCGGCGGCGAGGCGCAGCGCGTCAAGCTGGCGACCGAGCTGCAGAAGCGCTCGAACGGGCGCAGCATCTACGTGCTCGACGAGCCCACGACCGGCCTGCACTTCGAGGACGTCCGCAAGCTGCTGCTCGTGCTCGACGGCCTCGTCGACAAGGGCAACACCGTGATCACGATCGAGCACAACCTCGACGTGATCAAGTCGGCCGACTGGCTGATCGACATGGGCCCCGAGGGCGGAGCCGGGGGAGGCACCGTCCTCGCCACGGGCACGCCCGAGCATCTCGCCACCGTGCCGGAGAGCCACACCGGCGTCTTCCTCGCGGAGATCCTCGAGTCAGGCCACGCCGCGCCCGGCCCGGCCGCGGCCAAGAAGAAGAAGGTCGCGACGACGACGGGCAGCCGACGTCGGGAGGCAGTCGAGGCTCGATGAGCAACACGGTCTCCTGGCGGCCGCCAGCGCGTGAGATCCCGACCGACCCCGGAGTCTACCGCTGGCGGGACGAGCGCGGGCGTGTCCTCTACGTCGGCAAGGCGAAGAGCCTCCGTGCCCGGCTGAGCAACTACTTCGCGCCGTTGCCGACCCTGCACGAGCGCACGCGGCGGATGGTCCTCACGGCCCGCAGCGTCGAGTGGACGGTCGTCGGCAGCGACATCGAGGCGCTCCAGCTCGAGTACACCTGGATCAAGGAGTTCGACCCGCCCTTCAACGTCAAGTTCCGGGACGACAAGACGTACCCGTTCATGGCGGTGACCCTCGGCGACGAGGCCCCCCGGGTCATGGTCACGCGCAACCCGCGCATCAAGGGCGCGAAGTACTTCGGGCCGTACCCGAAGATCTGGGCCGTGCACGACACGATCGACCAGATGATCAAGGTCTTCCCGATCCGCACCTGCTCCGACAGCAGCTACAAGAAGGCGATGGAATCCGGCAAGCCGTGCTTCCCGGGCCAGATCGGTCGCTGCGGCGGGCCCTGCTCGCACAAGGTGTCGATCGACGAGCACCGCGCGATCGTCGACGAGTTCGTCAAGTTCATGGGCAGCTACGACAAGAAGGTCATCGCCGACAAGCAGAAGGCCATGAAGACGGCCGCGCTCGAGCAGCGCTACGAGGACGCGGCGCGCTACCGCGACCAGGTTCAGGCTCTCGAGGCGGTGCTCGACAAGTCCGCCGTGGTGCTCCGCGACTCCGTCGACCTCGACCTCTACGCCCTCGTCGAGGACGAGCTGGCGGCCGCCGTGCAGCTGTTCACGGTCCGCGGCGGCCGCATCCGCGGCTCACGGGGCTGGGTCGTCGACAAGGAGATCGACATCACCTCGGGCGAGCTCGTCGAGCAGGTGCTGCAGGGCCGGTACACCGCCGGCTCCGAGGTGCCGCGCGAGATCGTCGTGACGACGGTGCCCGACGACAACGACGCCCTGGAGGCCGTCCTCAGCGAGATCCGGGGGAGAGGCAGGGTGCAGGTCCGCACCGCGCAGCGCGGCGAGAAGGCCGCGCTCATGCAGACGGCCACGCTCAACGCGCAGCAGTCCCTGATGCTCTACAAGACCCGTCGCAGCGCCGACTTCGCGACGCGGTCCACCGCCCTGGCCGACATCCAGGAGGCGCTGGGCATGACCGAGGCGCCCCTCCGGATGGAGTGCTACGACGTCTCGCACCTGTCCGGCACCAACATCGTCGCCTCGATGGTCGTCTTCGAGGACGGCCTGCCCCGGAAGGACCAGTATCGGCGCTTCAACATCCCGCAGTCGACCGACGACACGGAGTCGATCTACCAGACGCTCAGCAGGCGGCTCTCGCGCCTCGACGACGAGCTCGCCCCGGTCGCCGAGGTCGGCGAGGAGCGCAAGCGCTTCGCCTACCGACCGAACCTGCTGATCGTCGACGGGGGCCAGCCCCAGGTGGCCGCCGCCCGGCGGGCGCTCGACGACGCGGGCGTGACCGACATCGCGCTCTGCGGCATCGCCAAGCGGCTCGAGGAGATCTGGCTGCCCGACGACGACTTCCCCGTCATCCTGCCGCGCAACTCCGACGCGCTCTTCCTGATCCAGCGGATCCGCGACGAGGCCCACCGGTTCGCGATCACGCACCAGCGACAGCGTCGCAAGCGCGACATCACGACCCAGCTGGCCGAGATCCCCGGCCTCGGGCCCTCACGCGTCGCACGCCTGCTGAAGCACTTCGGCTCGGTGAAGCGGCTCAAGCAGGCCACGCCGGACGAGATCTCGTCGATCCGGGGCATCGGCCCGACACTCGCCGCGGCCGTCGTCGGTCAGCTCGGGTCCGCGGAGCTCGGAGACGTCGAGCCCGACACCGTCACCTCGGCCGACACCGACACCGTCGCCTCGGTCGACGCCGAGGCGGCGGCCGAGACCACGAGCGAGGCCGACGACGCCCGCGCTCCCGCCTAGACTCGATCCGCCCGTCCCGCACCGACCCGCCACCAGCGAAGGCCCCGCCACCATGAGCGACGCACACGAGCAGCAAGAGGTCATGATCGTCACCGGGATGTCCGGTGCCGGCCGGTCGACGGTCGGCAACGCCCTCGAGGACCTGGGCTGGTACGTGGTCGACAACCTGCCCGCCCAGATGCTGCGGCCCCTCCTCGACCTCGCCGAGCGCGCCGGCGACTCGCTGCCGAAGATCGCCGCGGTGGTCGACGTCCGAGGCGGTCGCCTCTTCTCCGAGGCGCAGGAGGCGGTGCGCACGCTCCGTGAGAGCATGCCGAGCAAGGTCCGCGTCCTGTTCCTCGACGCCACCGACGCCGCCCTCGTGCGCCGGTTCGAGCAGGTCCGTCGGCCCCACCCGCTCCAGGGGGACGGCACGCTGCTCGACGGCATCGTCGCCGAGCGCTCGCGGATGGAGGAGCTGCGCGAGACGAGCGACGTCATCATCGACACCTCCGAGCTCAACATCCACCAGCTCGCGACCACCATCACCGAGAAGTTCGCCGAGTCCGAGCGCGCCGGGGTGCAGGTCACGGTGCTGAGCTTCGGCTTCAAGTACGGGCTGCCCGCGGACGCCGACATGGTGGGCGACGCCCGGTTCCTGCCGAACCCGTTCTGGGTCCCCGAGCTCCGCTCGCAGACCGGCCTGGACGAGCCCGTGACGAGCTACGTGATGGCCCAGAGCGGGGCCCGCGACTTCGTCCGGGCCTTCGGCGCCGCCTGCGAGCCCGTGCTCGCCGGCTACCAGCGCGAGAACAAGAGACACGCTACGATCGCCATCGGCTGCACGGGCGGGAAGCACCGATCCGTCACCCTGGTCGGCGAGCTGGCGGCGCATCTGCGCGGGCTCCCCGGGGTGGCCGTCGCCGTGAAGCACCGCGACCTGGGCCGGGAGTGACCCGGCGGTCGCACGGGCGCGCCCTCCGGCTGCGCGGGGCCGTGCCCCGCACGCCCGACAACGACTGATGAAAGAGGAACGACCAGTGGCACAGACCGCCGACGTCAAAGAAGAACTCGCCCGCGTCGAGGTGAGCAGGACGACGGTCCGGGCCGCCGAGGTCGCGACCATCCTGCGGTTCGCCGGCGGGCTGCACGTCATCTCGGGCCGCATCGCCGTCGAGGCCGAGCTCGACAGCCCGGTCATCGCCCGCCGTGTCCGCAAGGACCTCGCGGAGCTCTACGGTGCACGCAGCGACGTGTCCGTCGTGTCCGCGTCGGGGACGCGACGCACCGCCCAGTACCTCGTGCGCGTCCACGAGGCCGGCGAGACCCTGGCCCGCCAGACGGGTCTGATGGACGCCCGCCGTCGTCCGGTCCGCGGGCTGCCGAACCGTCTCACGACCGGGTCCCGCGACGACCTGGCGGCTATCTGGCGCGGTGCCTTCCTGGCCCAGGGCTCGTTGACCGACCCCGGCCGGTCCGCCTCGCTCGAGGTCGTCTGCCCCGGCAACGAGTCGGCCATGGCGCTCGTCGGCGCGGCCGGGCGGCTCGGCATCGCGGCCAAGGCCCGTGAGGTCCGCGGCGTCCACCGGGTGCTGGTCCGTGAGGGCGAGGCGATCAGCGCGATGCTCACGGTCATGGGCGCCCTCAAGAGCGTCAGCGAGTGGGAGGAGATGCGCCAGCGCCGTGAGGTCCGGGCCACGGCCAACCGGCTCGTGAACTTCGACGACGCGAACCTGCGACGCAGCGCGCAGGCCGCCGTCGCCGCCTGCGCCCGGGTCGAGCGTGCCATGGAGCTGCTCGGCGAGGACATCCCCGACCACCTCAAGTACGCCGGCGACCTCCGCCTGGCGCACCGGGACGCGAGCCTCGACGAGCTCGGCCACCACGCCGACCCGCCCATGACGAAGGACGCCGTGGCCGGGCGGATCCGCCGCCTCCTGGCCATGGCCGACAAGAAGGCGTCCGACCTCGGCCTGCCCGGCACCGAGGCCAGCCTGCCGTCCGACCTCGACCTCGACTGACGCCTCCGACGCGGGCCGCGCTCCCGGAGTCACGGAGGCGGTCGACTGGTACTGTCGTAGACGGACGCGAAGCCCGGTCGCCCCGGCCGGATCGTGAGCCACGGGCCTGGTCGCCCGCCCCCTCCACGCGTCCCCGCGACGCCTGATCAACAGGAGTTCCCTTGACCGTCAAGATCGGCATCAACGGCTTCGGTCGCATCGGCCGCAACTACTTCCGCGCGGCGCTCGCCAAGGGCACCGACATCGAGATCGTCGCCGTCAACGACCTGACCGACAACGCCGCCCTCGCGCACCTGCTCAAGTTCGACTCCATCACGGGCCGTCTCGACGCCACGGTCGAGCTCGACGGCGACTCGATCGTCGTCGACGGCAAGCCGATCAAGGTCCTCGCCGAGCGCGACCCCGCCAACCTGCCCTGGGGCGAGCTGGGCGTCGACATCGTCGTCGAGTCGACCGGCTTCTTCACGAAGGCGGAGGACGCGCAGAAGCACATCGACGCCGGCGCGAAGAAGGTCCTGATCTCGGCGCCCGCCACCGGCGACGACGCGACGATCGTCCTCGGCGTCAACGAGGGCATCTACGACCCCGCCAACCACCACATCATCTCGAACGCGTCGTGCACCACGAACAGCCTCGCGCCCCTGATGAAGGTCTTCCTCGACAACTTCGGCGTCGAGCGCGGCCTCATGACGACGGTGCACGCCTACACGGCCGACCAGAACCTGCAGGACGGCCCCCACAAGGACCCGCGTCGTGCCCGCGCCGCCGCGATCAACATCGTCCCCACCTCGACCGGTGCGGCCAAGGCCATCGGCCTCGTCATCCCCGAGCTGTCGGGCAAGCTCGACGGCTACGCGCTCCGCGTCCCGGTGCCGACCGGCTCGATCACCGACGTCACGCTGCAGACCAGCACCCCCGTCACGGTCGAGCAGATCAACGCGGCCTACAAGGCCGCGGCCGAGGGCGACCTCAAGGGCATCCTGCTCTACTCGGAGGACCCGCTGGTCTCGTCCGACATCACGACCGACCCGCACTCCTCGATCTACGACTCGGGCCTCACGAAGGTCATCGGCAACATGGTCAAGATCACGTCCTGGTACGACAACGAGTGGGGCTACTCCAACCGCCTCGTCGACCTGACGAAGTACGTCGCCGACCGCCTGTAGGCGTCCGCACCACGATCGACCCGGGAGGCGGTCAGGCCCTCGGCCTGGCCGCCTTCTCGTCTCTCCACCGACCCCCTCCACAGAATCGAGTTCCATGACCCTCCGAACCCTCGAGTCGCTCGGCTCGACGTCGGGAAAGCGCGTGATCGTGCGCTGCGACCTGAACGTCCCGCTGAAGGACGGCGCCATCACCGACGACGGCCGCGTCCGCGCCTCCGTCGGCACCCTGCAGGCGCTCGTGGCCGACGGCGCCCGCGTCGTCGTCATCTCGCACCTCGGCCGCCCCGACGGCCAGCCCGTCGACGAGTTCAGCCTGCGCCCCGTGGCGGCCCGCCTCGGCGAGCTGCTCGACGCCGACGTCTCGTTCGTTCCCTCCACCGTCGGCAGCGAGGCCGAGGAGGCGGTGGCCGGCCTGGCCGACGGCCAGGTGGTCGTCCTCGAGAACCTCCGGTTCAGCCCGGCGGAGACCTCGAAGGACGCCGACGAGCGTCGCGCCTTCGCTGAGCAGCTCGCGGCGCACGGCGACCTGTTCGTCTCGGACGGCTTCGGCGTCGTGCACCGCGAGCAGGCCAGCGTCTACGAGCTGCCGCAGCTCCTCCCGAGCGCGGCCGGCACGCTCATCGAGACCGAGCTCTCCGTCCTGGAGAAGCTCACCGAGACGCCCGAGCGCCCCTACACGGTGGTGCTCGGCGGCTCGAAGGTGTCCGACAAGCTCGGCGTCATCGAGCACCTGCTGCCCCGGGTCGACTCGATCCTGGTCGGCGGCGGCATGCTCTTCACGTTCCTCGCCGCACAGGGCCACGCCGTGGGCGGCAGCCTCCTCGAGAAGGACCAGCTCGACCGGGTGAGGGGCTACCTCGCCGACGCCGAGGAGCGCGGCGTGCAGATCGTCCTGCCCACCGACGTCGTCGTCGCCTCGGCCTTCTCGGCCGACGCCGAGCACGCGGTCGTCCCCGCGGACGGCATCGAGACCTCCGAGCTCGGGGACGGGGCGATCGGCCTCGACATCGGACCGGACACGGCGACCCGCTTCGCCGAGATCGTCGCCGCCTCGAAGACCGTGTTCTGGAACGGGCCCATGGGCGTGTTCGAGTTCGACGCCTTCGCCCACGGCACGAAGACGGTCGCCGAGGCGCTCACGCGCGTCGACGGCCTGGGCGTCGTCGGGGGAGGGGACTCGGCCGCGGCCGTCCGTGCCCTCGGCTTCGACGACGACCAGTTCGGCCACATCTCCACCGGTGGTGGAGCCAGCCTCGAGTTCCTCGAGGGCAAACGACTCCCCGGACTGGAGGTCCTCGGATGGTGACCACGCGCACGCCCCTCATCGCCGGCAACTGGAAGATGAACCTCGACCACCTGCAGGCCATCGCCTTCGTGCAGAAGCTGGCCTGGAGCCTGAAGGACGCGAAGCACGACCCCTCCTCCGTCGAGGCCGCCGTCTTCCCGCCCTTCACCGACCTGCGCAGCGTGCAGACCCTGCTCGACGCGGACGGCCTCTCGCTCGTCCTCGGCGCACAGGACCTGTCGGCGCACGACAGCGGTGCGTACACGGGCGAGGTCTCCGGCGCCTCCCTGGCGAAGCTCGACGTGCACTACGTCCTCGTGGGCCACTCCGAGCGCCGCACCCTGCACGCCGAGGACGACACCGTCGTCGCGACGAAGGTCGCGGCCGCGCACCGCAACGGGCTCGTCCCCGTGATCTGCGTCGGCGAGACCGCGGACGACCTCGAGACGCACGGGCCGAGCGCCGTCCCGGTAGCCCAGCTCCGCGCCTCCCTGGCCGAGGTCCCCGACACGGCCGAGATCGTGGTCGCCTACGAGCCCGTCTGGGCGATCGGCTCGGGCAAGGCGGCGACCGCCGACCAGGCCGAGCAGGTCTGCGCAGCCCTCCGTCAGGCCCTCGTCGAGCTCGTCGGGGCCGACCGCGCCGCGGCGACCCGCATCCTCTACGGCGGATCGGTCAAGTCGACGAACATCGCGTCGTTCCTGCGCGAGCCGAACGTCGACGGTGCGCTCGTCGGCGGTGCGAGCCTCGACGTGGACGAGTTCGCCCGCATCGTGCGCTTCGAGTCCCACGTCGGCGTCTGACGCCGACCGACAGACGGGTCCCTCTCCCGCCCGCGGGTGAGGGACCCGTCGCCGCGTGCGGCAGTTATACTCGTCAACGGTCTCACCGCATCGAAAGGTCCCCCTTGGAAATTCTGCAGGTCATCCTGCAGGTGCTGCTCGGCATCACGAGCCTCCTGCTGACCCTCCTCATCTT
Source organism: Frigoribacterium sp. CFBP 8766 (assembly GCF_014841435.1). NCBI lineage: Bacteria > Bacillati > Actinomycetota > Actinomycetes > Micrococcales > Microbacteriaceae > Frigoribacterium > Frigoribacterium sp. CFBP 8766. The sequence goes on along the minus strand of NZ_JACYTX010000002.1, from coordinate 344,774 downwards.
GCTGCACCGCGGTCGCGGCGGCGGTCTGTCCGACATGTTCGGCGGCGGTGTCACGAGCAACCTCGGTGCATCCGGGGTCGCCGAGCGCAACCTGAACCGCATCACCGTGTTCCTCGGGCTCGTCTGGATCACGTGCATCGTGGTCCTCGGCCTCATCACGAAGTTCTCGGCGGTCAGCTGATGGCCTCCGGAGGCAGCGCCATCCGTGGTTCGCGCGTCGGCGCCGGCCCCATGGGCGAGCAGGACCGCGGGTACCACGCCGAGCGCGTGACGATCTCGTACTGGGACGCCCTGGGCAACGAGGTCGTCCGCCACTTCGCCGCGAACGTGCCTGACGAAGAGATCCCCGAGACGGTCGACTCCCCGTCCAGCGGCCTCCCCGCCGGACGCGACAAGGCCGACCCGCCGACCGTCGCGAAGCTCGAGCCCTACAAGACGCACCTCGCGTACGTCAAGGAGCGACGGTCCGAGGAGGAGGCTGCCCAGCTCCTGGAGGAGGCGCTGCAGCAGCTGCGCGTCCGCCGGGGCAAGGCCTAGCCCGGCCCCCGCGTCCGGTCGCCACCGGTCGCCCGCAAGAGAAGCCCCGCAGCTCGGCTGCGGGGCTTCTCTCGTGTCGAGGCCCGGTCCGTCGCCGGACCGGGCCCGTGGATCAGTACGTCGAGGCGATCAGGTTCTCGGGGACCTCTGACGCGGCGTCGCTGTCCACGAAGAACACCGTGCGCTTCCGGCCCTTGACGCCGGCCACGGGGACCTGGTCGGCACCGGCACCGGCGAGGGCGAGGCCCAGCGACGACGCCTTCTCCGCGCCGGCGAGGATCATCCACACCCGCTGCGAGTTGTTGATGACGGGCAGGCTCAACGTGAGCCGGACCGGCGGCGGCTTGGGGGAGTCGTCCACCGTCAGCACGGTCGGTCCGCTCATGCGCACCTGGGGCGCGTCCGGGAAGAGGGACGCGACGTGGCCGTCGGGGCCCACGCCGAGGAGCGTGATGTCGAAGCGAGGCGCCTCGTCGTCGCCCTGGGCGTGCTCGAGGAGCTCGGCCCGGTACGCGACCGCGGCGGCCTCGACATCGCCGAACTCGCCTACGGCGCCGAAGCGGTGCACGTTCTGCGGCTCGACCCCGATGTGCCCGAGCAGGTCGATCTCGGCCTGCCGGTCGTTGCGGTCGTCGTGGCCGCTCTCGACCCAGCGCTCGTCGGCCCACCAGAACGAGACCTTGGACCAGTCGACGCTGTCCCGCGCGGGGGAGGCGTTGATGGCCGCGAGCACGACCGTGCTCACCGACCCGCCGCTGACGACGACGGAGGCGTAGTTCTGCTCCTCCAGGACGTCGATGATCTTGGTGATGAAGCGCGCGGCGACTGAGGCGCCCAGCGATTCCTTGTCGGGGTGAACCAGCACCCGGCGTTCGTTGCTCACTGTGTCAGTCTGTCCTAGTTGCTCTCGACGGGCTCCGCCAGCTGGCGGACCCCCTGCTTCACGACGTCCCCGAAGAGGTCGTCGGGGTCGAGTCTACGGAGTTCCTCCGCGAGGCAGTCGCGCAGCGACCGGCGTGGCAGCGAGAGGTCGTGGGTGGGCTGGTCGGGCTGCGTCAGCGTCGCCACGTCGACGACGGCGCGCTCGAGGACGATGGCGCCGGAGGCGCGCACGAGCCGGACCCCGTGGATGCCGCTGGAGCCGTTGCCGCGGGTCAGCTCGTTCACCACAGGCACCTGCAGCTGCAGCCGAAGCCACGCGGCAAGCAGCAGCGTCGACGGGGAGTCGGGGGCACCGTCGACCCGGACCTCGGTCACGGGCTCGTAGGGCGGCTGGTCGAGGACGGCCGCGAGCTGGGTGCGCCAGAGAGTGAGGCGCGTCCAGGCGAAGTCCGTGTCGCCGGGCTGGTAGGTCTCGGCGAGGTCGACGATGCTCTGACGCGGGTTCGGCTGGCTGGCCGCGTCGGTGATGCGGCGCTGGGCGATGCGTCCGAGAGGCGACTCCGCGACGACCTCGGGAGCGCGACCGGGCCACCAGACGACGACGGGGGCGTCGGGCAGCAGGAGACCGGTGACCAGCCCCTCCTCGTCGCTCGCGGTGTCGCCGTAGGCGCGCAGGAGGATGACCTCGCTCGCGCCCGCGTCCCCGCCGACCCGGATCTGGGCGTCGAGCCGGGGCTCCTCGTCGTCGCCGCCCGGAGCGGTCGACACGACGATGACGCGCATGGGGTGCTCACGGGAGGCGTCGTTGGCGGCCTCGATGGCCTCCTCCTCCTCGCCGTGGCTCGTCGAGATGATGAGGGTGAGCACGCGCCCGAGCGCGACGACGCCGCCCTCCTCGCGGATGGTGACGAGCGTCTTCTGCACTCGGCTGATGGTGCTGGCGGGCAGATCGACGATCACGGGCGTCTCCAGGTGCGGCCGTCACGGGCCATGAGTTCATCGGCGGACTGGGGGCCCCACGTTCCGGGGCGGTACTGCTCGGGCTGGCCCTGAGTCGCCCAGAACTCCTCGATCGGGTCGAGGATCTTCCAGGAGAGCTCGACCTCCTCGTGTCGGGGGAACAGGGGCGGGTCGCCCAGCAGGACGTCGAGGATGAGGCGCTCGTAGGCCTCGGGGCTGGCCTCGGTGAAGGCGTGGCCGTAGCCGAAGTCCATCGTGACGTCGCGCACCTGGGTGCCGATCCCGGGGACCTTCGAGCCGAAGCGCAGGGTGACGCCCTCGTCGGGCTGCACGCGGATCACGAGGGCGTTCTGGCCCAGCGAGGTCTGCGTTCCGAAGATGTTCTCGGGCACCTGCTTGAAGACCACGGCGATCTCGGTCACGCGACGCCCCAGGCGCTTGCCGGCCCGGAGGTAGAAGGGCACGCCGGCCCAGCGCCGCGTCGCGATCTCGAGCTTCACGGCGGCGAAGGTCTCGGTGACGCTCTCGGGGTTCATCCCCTCCTCGTCGAGGAACCCGAGGACCTTCTCGCCGCCCTGCCAGCCTCCCGAGTACTGGCCACGGGCGGTCCCGGCGGCGATGTCCTCGGGGATCCGGACCGCGGAGAGGACCTTCTCCTTCTCGGCACGGAGGTGAGACGCGGCGAACGTGACCGGCTCCTCCATGGCCGTGAGGGCGAGGAGCTGGAGGAGGTGGTTCTGGATGACGTCGCGAGCGGCACCGATGCCGTCGTAGTAGCCGGCCCGGCCGCCGACCCCGATGTCCTCGGCCATCGTGATCTGGACGTGGTCGACGTAGTTCGAGTTCCAGAGGGGCTCGTACATCTGGTTGGCGAACCGGAGGGTCAGGAGGTTCTGGACCGTCTCCTTGCCCAGGTAGTGGTCGATGCGGAAGACCGAGTCGGGCTCGAAGACGCTCTCGACCACGGCGTTCAGCTCGCGGGCGGTCGTGAGGTCGCTGCCGAACGGCTTCTCGATCACCACGCGGCGCCACGCGCCGTCCTTCTCCTCGGCCAGGCCGCTGCTGCGCAGCTGCTCGGTGACCATCGGGAAGGCCTTGGGCGGGATCGAGAGGTAGAAGGCGTGGTTGCCCATCGTGCCGCGCTCCCGGTCGAGCTCCTCGATCGTGTCCTTGAGGCGCGTGAACGAGTCGGCGTCGTCGAACGTGCCCTGCACGAAGCGGAAGCCCTCCTTCAGCTGACGCCAGACGTCCTCGTCGAAGGGGGTGCGGGCGTGCTGCTTGACGGCCTCGTAGACGACCTGCTCGAAGTCCTGGCCCTCGAACTCGCGGCGGGCGAAGCCGACGAGCGCGAAGCCGGGGGGCAGGAGGCCGCGGTGGGCGAGGTCGTACACGGCCGGCATGAGCTTCTTGCGCGACAGGTCGCCGGTGACGCCGAAGATGATGAGGCCGCTCGGGCCGGCGATCCGGTTCAGGCGTCGATCGGAGGGCAGCCGCAGGGGGTTGTGCTCCGGCGTGATCTCGACGGGTGACATCGTGGTGGTTCCTTCAGGGTCGTTCTCTCGGGCACGGTCACGTGGCACGTGGTCGTCCGACCACGGCGAAGGGGGCCGGCGTCCTCACGGACACCGGCCCCCTCACGCTCAGCGGACTGCGGCGAGCAGAGCGGGCAAGGCGCCCGCCACGTCGTCGACGGTCAGCCGGAGCACGGGACGACCGTGGTCGGCCAGCACGGTCGCGTCGCCGGCGGCCTGCGCCTGGACCAGCTGCCCGAAGGTGAACGGGCTCTCCGGGATCTCGAGGTCGGTCGACGCCGTCTGGGTGATCTGGAGGAACACGCCGTTGGCGGGCCCGCCCTTGTGGTACTGGCCCGTGGAGTGCAGGAAGCGAGGTCCCCACCCGAAGGTGACGGGACGCTTCGTGCGCGCCGCGAGCACGTCGCGGAGCTCCTCGAGCTGCGGGTAGGCCACGCGGTCGGCGTAGGCCTGGATCGACAGGTAGCCGTCGTCGGTCAGGGCCGACAGGAGGGCCGAGACGGCCGACTCGAGCGAGTCGCCGAGCTCGACGCCGCCGACCTCGCGGACCTCGACGCCCTCGGCGGTGAACGCCGGGGGAGTCGGGGCCGGACGGTCGTCGAGCAGCGCCCGCGTGGCGACCTTCGCCGACTCGACGTCGGGCTGGTCGAACGGGTTGATGTCGAGCAGGCGCCCGGCGACCGCGACGGCGTACTCCCAGACCATGACCTGACCGCCGAGAGAACCCGAGATCTCGACCTCGCCCGGAGCGACCTCACGGGTCTCCGCCGCGTTCGCGACCAGGCGCACGACCTGCACGTCGTGCAGGCCCAGGCTGATCTCCGGAGCGTCCGTGCCGAGCACGACGGGGAGGAGGCCGCGACCCTGCTTGCCGGTCGACTCGGCGATCAGCTGCTCGGCCCAGTCAGGGAAACCGATGATGTGCGTGCCGTCGGCGACGATCGCGATCTTGTCGCGCAGGGGCGAGGTGCCCGCGAGGACGGCGCCCAGCACGAGGCCGGGGTTGTCCGCGCTGTCCTGCGAGAGCTCGACCGTGACGGCGTCCGCCTCGGCGAGCAGCTCGCGGATGTCGGCGCCGGCGAGGCCGGACGGCACGAGGCCGAAGGCCGACAGCGCCGAGTAGCGGCCGCCGATGGCGGGGTCGGCGTTGAAGACGCGGTAGCCGGCCTCGCGGGCCTGCCCGTCGAGGGGCGAGCCCGGGTCGGTGACGACCACGATGCGCTCGACCGGGTCGATGCCGGCGTCGCGGAAGGCCTTCTCGAAGGTCTTGCGCTGGCTGGCGGTCTCGACGGTCGAGCCGGACTTCGACGACACGACGAGCACGGTCCGCTCGAGGCGGTCGTGCAGGGCCGTCAGGACCTGGCCGGGCTCCGTGGCGTCGAGCACGGTCAGCTCGACGCCGTAGGTGCGCGTGATGACCTCGGGGGCCAGCGACGAGCCGCCCATGCCCGCGAGCACGACGTGGTCGACGCCCTTGGCGGCGAGCTCCTCGCGGAGCGCGTCGATCTCGTCGAGGAGGGGCGTGGAGACCACGACGGCCTCGGTCCAGCCGAGACGCTTGGCTGACTCCTCCTCGGCGTCCGGGCCCCAGAGGGTGGGGTTCTGCGCCGTGATGCCGGAGGCGACGAGGTCGCTGACCAGCTGGGGCACGACGGTCTCGACGGCGGTGGCCGCGTCGCCGCTCGCGGCGATCGTGATGGTCACTTGGCGTCCTCGGCGGTGGGCTTCGAGGACTCGAGGGCTGCGGTGACGGTGTCGAGCAGCTCGTTCCAGGAGACGATGAACTTCTCCACGCCCTCCTTCTCGAGCAGCTCGGTGACCTCGTCGTACGAGACGCCCACGGCCGCGATCGCGTCCATGACCTCGTTGGCGGAGGCGTAGGAGCCGCTGATCGAGTCGCCGCGGACCTCGCCGTGGTCGAAGGTCGCCTCGAGGGTCTTCTCGGGCATCGTGTTCACGACGTCGGCGGCGACGAGCTCGACCACGTAGGTCGTGTCGAGGACGGCAGGGTCCTTGACGCCGGTCGAGGCCCAGAGGGGACGCTGCTTGTTGGCGCCGGCGGCGAGCAGGCCCTTCGCGCGCTCGGTGTCGAAGGCCTGGACGTAGGCCTCGTAGGCGAGCTGGGCGTTCGCGACGCCCGCCTTGCCCTTGAGGGCCGTCGCCTCGTCGGTGCCGACGGCCTCGAGACGCTTGTCGATCTCGCTGTCGACGCGCGACACGAAGAACGACGCGACGGAGTGGATCTCGCTGATGTCGATGCCCGCGGCCTTGGCCTGCTCGAGACCGGTGAGGTACGCGTTGATGACGGCGCGGTAGCGCTCGAGGCTGAAGATCAGGGTGACGTTGACGCTGATGCCCTTGGCGATGACGGCGGTGATGGCCTCGAGGCCCTCGACCGTCGCGGGGATCTTGATGAGCGCGTTGGGACGACCCACCTTGGCGGCGAGCTTGACGGCCTGGTCGATGGTGCCCTGCGCGTCGTGCGCGAGGCCCGGCTCGACCTCGATCGACACGCGGCCGTCGAAGCCCTTGGTGTCGTCGTAGATGCCGCGGAAGATGTCGCAGGCGCGGGTGACGTCGTCGGTCGTGATCTCGAAGACCGCGTCGGTGACGCTCACGCCGGTCTTGGCGAGCAGAGCGACCTGGTCGTCGTAGGCCTCGCCCTTGGCGAGGGCCGACGCGAAGATGGTCGGGTTCGTGGTGACGCCCACGACGTTGCGCTCGGCGATCAGCTTCTCGAGGCCGCCGGCGTTGATGCGCTCACGCGAGAGGTCGTCGAGCCAGATGCTGACGCCCGCGGCGGAGAGCTGTGCGGTGTTGGTGTCGGTCATGTCGTTCTCTTCTTTCTTGCCGGCGCTCAGAGAGCGGCCAGCGAGTCCTTGACGGCGGCCACGGCGGCTTCGGTGGTGATGCCGAACTCGCGGTAGAGCGTCTTGTAGTCGGCGGAGGCGCCGAAGTGCTCGATGGAGATGCTGCGGCCGGCGTCGCCGACGATGCCGCGCCACGGGAGCGCGACGCCTGCCTCGATCGAGACGCGGGCCTTGACGGCGGCCGGGAGGACCGCCTCCTTGTACTCGGCGCTCTGCTCGTCGAACCACTCGAGGCTGGGAGCCGACACGACGCGGGCGTTGATGCCCTCGCCGCGCAGGACCTCACGGGCCTCGACGGCGATCTGCACCTCGGAGCCCGTGGCGATCAGGATCACGTCGGGCGTGCCGCCGGGAGCCTCGGCGAGGACGTACGCGCCCTTGGCGACGTTCTTGGCGGACGCGAAGGTCTCGCCCTCGGCGTCGCCGTCGCCGCGCTCGAAGACGGGCAGGTTCTGGCGGCTGAGCGCCAGGCCGGCCGGGCCGTCGAAGCGGTCGAGGATGGTCTTCCAGGCCCAGGCGGTCTCGTTGGCGTCGGCGGGGCGCACCACGGCGAAGTCGGGGATCGCGCGGAGGGCGGCGAGCTGCTCGACCGGCTGGTGCGTGGGGCCGTCCTCGCCGAGCGCGACCGAGTCGTGGGTCCAGACGTACGTCACCGGCGACTTCATCAGGGCGGCGAGACGCACGGCGGGGCGCATGTAGTCGCTGAAGATGAGGAAGGTGCCGCCGAACACACGCGTGTTGCCGTGCAGGGCGATGCCGTTCATGATCGAGCCCATGGCGTGCTCGCGGATGCCGAAGTGCAGCACGCGACCGTAGGGGTTGCCCTGCCACTCGTGGGTCGACCACTCGGCCGGCACGAAGGAACCGCCGCCGTTGATGGTCGTGAGGTTCGACTCGGCGAGGTCGGCGGAGCCGCCCCAGAACTCGGGGACGACGCCGGCGATGGCGTTGATGACCTTGCCGGAGGCGGCTCGGGTCGAGACCTCCTTGTCGGTCGGGAAGACCGGCAACGCCTCGTCGAGGCCCTCGGGCAGCTCGCCCTCGAGGACGCGGTCGAGGAGGGTCTTCTTGTCGGGGTTGGCCGAGGCCCACTCGTCGAACGACGTGCGCCACTCGGCGTGCTGCGCCTGGCCGCGCTCGACGGCCTTGCGGGTGTGCTCGAGGACCTCGGGGTCGACGTCGAAGGTCTTCTCGGGGTCGAAGCCGAGCACCTCCTTCAGGCCCGCGAGCTCTTCGGCGCCGAGCGCCGAGCCGTGGATCTTGCCGGAGTTCTGCTTCTTGGGCGAGGGCCAGCCGATGATCGTCTTGAGGATGATCAGCGAGGGCTTGCTCGTCTCGGCCTTGGCGGCCTCGATCGCGTCGTTGAGGGCGGCGACGTCCTCGACGTACTCGCCCGTCTTCTTCCAGTCGACGACCTGGACCTGCCAGTCGTACGCCTCGTAGCGCGCGTGGACGTCCTCGGTGAAGGCGATGTTGGTGTCGTCCTCGATCGAGATCTGGTTGGAGTCGTAGATCACGACGAGGTTGCCGAGCTGCTGGTGACCGGCGAGCGAGGACGCCTCGCTGGTGACGCCCTCCTGCAGGTCGCCGTCGCCGGCGATGACGTAGACGAAGTGGTCGAAGGGCGAGGTGCCGACGGCGGCCTCGGGGTCGAACAGGCCGCGCTCGAAGCGGGCGGCGTACGCCATGCCCACGGCGGAGGCGAGGCCCTGGCCGAGGGGACCGGTGGTGATCTCGACGCCGTCGGTGTGGCCGTACTCGGGGTGGCCGGGCGTCTTCGAGCCCCAGGTGCGCAGCGCCTTGAGGTCGTCGAGCTCGAGGCCGTAGCCGCCGAGGTAGAACTGGACGTACTGGGTCAGCGAGCTGTGCCCGACCGAGAGGACGAAGCGGTCGCGGCCGATCCACTCGCTGTCGCTGGGGTCACGACGCATGACCTTCTGGAAGAGGAGGTACGCGGCGGGCGCGAGGCTCATCGCCGTCCCCGGGTGGCCGTTCCCGACCTTCTCGACCGAGTCGGCCGCGAGGACGCGGACCGTGTCGACGGCCTTGTTGTCAATGGATTCCCACTGCAGATCTGCCACTTGGAGATGACCCTTCTTGTTGCGAACTGCGCGGGGTCGATTCGCTCCCGCGCTGACATGCGCCTGCCGAGACGTCGTCGGCTGCGGCCGCTCGGGCACGGACCGGAGGTCGCGCGACAGGGAGCCGATGGTTCGATGTCGAGGATTCCGTCGCCGTGCGGGCGTGCGACTGGCAAGCACCTGCAAGTATAGGGACGAAAGGGCTCGCTCCGCCCGCAGGAGGCGCGCCGTTCCGCCGTCAGCGTCGCCGGTCATCGCCTAGACTCGCTGGTTCGCCTAGACTCTCCGCGCCGAACCGTACATCTCGTCAGAGGGACCCATGACCGCAGCCATCGACACCCGCCCCACCACCGGACCTCGGGGCATCCGTCGCAAGGCTGGCGCCTACGTCGCGCTCACGAAGCCCCGCGTGATGGAGCTGCTGCTCGTCACCACGGCACCGACCATGTTCCTGGCCCAGGGCGGCGTGCCGAACCTGTGGCTCGTCGCGGCCACGCTGATCGGCGGTGCGCTCAGCGCCGGCTCGGCCTCCGCCTTCAACTGCTACATCGACCGCGACATCGACCGCATCATGAAGCGGACCCAGGGCCGCCCGCTCGTCACCGGCGAGGTGACGGACCGCGAGGCGCTGGCGTTCTCCTGGATCGTGGGCCTCGCCTCCATCGTCTGGCTGGCCCTCACGGTCAACCTCCTCTCGGCCGCCCTGTCGCTCGGCGCGATCCTCTTCTACGTGGTCGTCTACACGCTGTGGCTCAAGCGCCGCACGCCGCAGAACATCGTCTGGGGCGGCATCGCCGGGTGCATGCCCGTCCTGATCGGCTGGGCCGCCGTCACGAACGACCTCAGCTGGCCTCCGGTCATCCTCTTCATGGTGATCTTCCTCTGGACCCCGCCGCACTACTGGCCCCTGTCGATGAAGTACCGGGACGACTACGCCGCCGCGTCGGTGCCCATGCTGGCCGTCGTCCGAGGCCGGTCGTCCGTCGGCCTCCAGGTGATCCTCTACGCGTGGGCCACCGTCGCCTGCTCGCTGCTGCTCGTCCCCGTCGCCCACATGGGCGTGCTCTACACGGTCGTCGCCCTCGCGAGCGGCACCTGGTTCGTGTGGGAGTCGCACCGCCTGTACAGCCGTGCGATCCAGCACGTCGCCGAGGTCCGTCCCATGCGCGTGTTCCACAGCTCCATCACCTACCTGACGCTGCTCTTCATCGCCGTCGGCATCGATCCGCTCCTGCCGTTCTGAGGCGTCCGGTGAGCTCCGGCACCGAGGACGTCCTCGACTGGACCGTCCGTGAGGGGCGACCCGACGACGTCGACGCCCTCGCCGACCTGAAGCTCGCCGCCCTCGAGCCCGACCTGAGGCGAGCGGGCGTCTGGCGTCCGCCGTACAACCGTGCGCGCTTCGAGCGCGAGTTCGTGCCGACCGAGACCCGCGTGGTCGAGGTCGGGGGGCGCCTCCTCGGCTGCCTCGCGGTGCACCCGGAGGGCGACGACGTCTGGCTGCGCCATTTCTACCTGGCCGAGGAGGCGCGGGGCCGGGGGATCGGCACGCGCCTGCTCCGGGAGGTGCTCGCCTCGCTCGGGTCGCGGCCCGTGCTGCTGGACGTGCTGACGGGCAGCCGCGCGGCGGGCCTGTACCTCCGGCACGGCTTCGTCTCGGTCGAGGACGACGGCGTCGACGTGATCATGCGGCGGGACGCACCGGACGCATCGGACGCGCCGGACGCATCGGACGCGCCGGACGCATCGGTCGGGCTCGGTGCTCCCGCGGACGGGCCCGCTCAGAGTCGGACGGACTCCGGGGAGTCGACCGTCAGCTGAGCCTCGGACGGGCTCTGGTCCTCACGCAGCGAGAGGACGAACGCGGTCGTCGCCGCCACCAGGAGCGCCGCCAGCACCATGTGCGAGCCGACGAGGAGCGGCGGCAGTCCCGTGCGCGCCTGGGCGATGCCTACCGCGATCTGGACGAGCTCGACACCGAGGAGGGCGAGGGGGAACCGGCGCGGGAGACCGGTGCGGAGGGTCCAGACGACGACCGCGAGGGTCAGCGCGAGGGTCGCGTAGGCGGGCCAGCTGTGCACGTGGTCCATGACGGCCGGGTCGAGGCCGTTGCGGGGCGTGGCCGCGTCGCCGGCGTGTGGGCCGGAGCCGGTCGTCAGCACGCCGACGACCACGGTGACCAGCACGACGCCGGACAGCACGTGGACGAGTCGGGCGTAGGCGGGGGGAGTCGCGGCGTGGTGACCGCGAGGTCCGCGGAGAACCCGCCACACGAGCACCGTGGACAAGGCGACCAGGGCGATCGAGACGAGGAAGTGCGCCCCGACGATGTACGGGTTCAGGCCCGTGAGGACGGTGATGCCGCCCAGCACGGCCTGGAGGGGGATGCTCATGCCCTGGGCGAAGGTGAGCCAGAACAGCTCGCGGCGCTGCTTGCGCATGCGGAGGACGAAGAGGAAGGCGAGCACGACGACTGCCGTGAGGACGAAGGTGAGGAGGCGGTTGCCGAACTCGATCACCCCGTGGATCCCCATCTCGGGCGTGCTGACGAACGAGTCGGCGGTGCAGCGAGGCCACGTCGGGCAGCCGAGACCGGACCCGGTCAGCCGCACCGCGCCTCCGGTGCCGATCAGCAGGACCTGACAGAGCAGCGAGGCCCAGGCGATGAACCGGACGCGGCGGTCGGTCGTCGTCGGCAGCCACCGCCAGAGGCGCGTCACGGGTCCGGGCCGGGTCACCTGTGCGTTGCTCACGAGTTGCTGCCTTTCGTCACATCCGCCGCTCTGCCCTGTAGAATCGATGAGTTCAGGGACACACCCGACACGAGCGTCGACGACGACGCCCGAGGGCCGTGGGATCCGCAGAAGCGGTACGCGGACCTCACGTCAGTCTAAGCAACGCCGGCTCCGCCTCCGCTCCACGCAGGCAGCCGTCGCCGCTCGACCGGGAGTCCGTCTCGCAGCGCGAGCAGCTGGGCCCCCATCCGACGGGGAATGGTCACGACCCGACCCACGTTCGGCCCAGCAGAGAAAGAGGTAGTCATGTCAGACGTGTTGATCGACCGACCAGAGCTCGAGAGCCTGGGGCAGTACGAGTTCGGCTGGTCCGACTCCGACGCAGCAGGCGCGTCCGCGCGCCGTGGCGTGTCGCCCGAGGTCGTCACCGACATCTCGGCGCTGAAGAGCGAACCGGAGTGGATGCTCAAGAACCGGCTCAAGGGCCTGGCGCTCTTCGAGCGGAAGCCCATGCCGACCTGGGGCGCCGACCTCTCCGGCATCGACTTCGACAACATCAAGTACTTCGTCCGCTCCACCGAGAAGCAGGCGACGACGTGGGAGGAACTCCCCGACGACATCAAGAACACGTACGAGAAGCTCGGCATCCCCGAGGCCGAGCGGAACCGCCTCGTCGCGGGCGTCGCCGCCCAGTACGAGTCCGAGGTCGTCTACCACCAGATCCGCGAGGACCTGGAGGAGCAGGGCGTCATCTTCATGGACACCGACACGGCCCTCCGCGAGCACCCCGAGATATTCCAGGAGTACTTCGGCACGGTGATCCCGGCCGGCGACAACAAGTTCGCCGCGCTGAACACGGCCGTCTGGTCGGGCGGCTCGTTCGTCTACGTGCCGAAGGGCGTCCGGGTCGAGATCCCGCTGCAGGCCTACTTCCGCATCAACACCGAGAACATGGGCCAGTTCGAGCGGACGCTGATCATCGCCGACGAGGGCAGCTACGTCCACTACATCGAGGGCTGCACGGCACCGATCTACAAGAGCGACTCGCTGCACTCGGCCGTCGTCGAGATCATCGTGAAGAAGAACGCCCGCGTTCGCTACACGACGATCCAGAACTGGTCGAACAACGTCTACAACCTCGTGACCAAGCGCGCCATCGCCCACGAGGGCGCGACCATGGAGTGGATCGACGGCAACATCGGCTCCAAGGTGACGATGAAGTACCCCTCGATCTACCTGGTCGGCGAGCACGCCAAGGGCGAGACCCTGTCCGTCGCCTTCGCCGGCCCCGGCCAGCACCAGGACGCCGGCGCGAAGATGATCCACATGGCGCCCTACACGACGTCGTCGATCGTCTCGAAGTCGATCGCCCGGGGCGGCGGCCGAGCCGGCTACCGCGGCGAGGTCCGCGTCGACGACGCGGCCCACCACTCGGCGAACACGGTGCGCTGCGACGCGCTGCTGGTCGACACCATCTCGCGCTCCGACACCTACCCGGCGATCGACATCCGCGTCGACGACGTGCAGCTAGGCCACGAGGCGACGGTGTCCCGGGTCAGCGAGGAACAGCTCTTCTACCTCATGTCGCGAGGCATGGCGGAGGACGAGGCAATGGCCATGATCGTGCGCGGGTTCATCGAGCCGATCGCCCGGGAGCTGCCGATGGAGTATGCGCTCGAGCTCAACAAGCTCATCGAGATGAGCATGGAAGGATCAGTCGGCTAGATGTCCGCCGCAGCACCCACCACCACAGACACCGCGCCCGAGGGCGTCCAGCACGGCGCAGGGGCGCACAGCGACGGCGGATGGGGCCTCGTGCCCGTCCAGACCCGTTCTGGCCGCTTCCGCTCCACCGACCCCGCGGCCTTCGCGGCCGTCACCGGCCGGGAAGTCGACTGGAAGCTCAGTCCCGTCGACCGCCTCCGTCCGCTCATCGACGGTCCGCTCGACGGCTCGCCGTACGCGTACCTCGCCCGGGAGACCGGCGGCGCGGCCGTCGAGTGGCTCGACCGCGCCGACGCCCGTGTCGGGCGCGCCGGTGCGCCGGAGGACAAGGCCTCGGCGAACGCCTGGGCCTCGACCGAGAAGGTCCTCGCCGTGACCCTGACCGGGGACGAGCCGTCCACGGTCACGATCGGCCGGAGCGGCCTCGACAGCGAGCCTCGCGCCGGCCACACCGTCATCCACGCGACCGCGAACACCCGCTCGATGGTCGTGCTCCGCAACACCGGCTCGGCGCAGCTCGTCGAGAACGTCGAGATCGTCGTCGACGACGGTGCGCACCTGACCGTCGTCACCCTGCAGGAGTGGGACGACGACGCGATCCACCTGGCGAGCCACTTCGCCACGATCGGTCGCGACGCGCAGCTCAAGCACTTCGTCGTCTCGCTCGGCGGCTCGGTCGTGCGGGTGAACCCCTCGGCCCACCTGGCCGGGCAGGGCTCGGACACCGAGCTCTACGGCGTCTACTTCGCCGACGCGGGCCAGCACCTCGAGCAGCAGGTCTACGTGCACCACGACGCCCCGAACAGCCGCAGCCGCGTCAACTACAAAGGCGCGCTGCAGGGCGTGGGCGCCCGCACGGTCTGGATCGGCGACGTCCTGATCGCGCGCACGGCGCCCGGGACGGACAGCTACGAGCAGAACCGCAACCTCGTCCTCAGCGAAGGCACACGGGCGGACTCGATCCCGAACCTGGAGATCGAGACGGGCGACATCGCCGGGGCGGGCCACGCCAGCGCCACCGGCCGGTTCGACGACGAGCACCTCTTCTACCTGCAGTCCCGGGGCATCTCGGAGCACGAGGCACGCCGTCTCGTCGTCCTCGGGTTCCTCAGCGAGGTCGTGCAGAAGATCGGCGAGCCCGAGCTGCAGGAGCGTCTCATCGACGCTCTCGAGGTCGAGCTCACCGCCGGTGAGGGCCTCCCGACGGCAGGCGGCGCCGCCTGATGGCCGGGGTCAAGGTCTGCGGCGTCGACGACGTCACGCCGGCCCAGGCGATGCGCGTCGTCGTCGAGGGGGTCGCCGTCGCCGTCGTCAAGGACAGCTCGGGCGACGTCCACGCGATCGGCGACACCTGCACCCACGGCGACATCTCGCTCTCCGAGGGCTTCGTCGAGGACGACACGCTCGAGTGCTGGGCGCACGGCTCCAAGTTCGAGCTGACGACCGGCAAGCCGCTCACCCTCCCTGCCTACGAACCCGTCCCGGTCTTCCGTGTCACCGTCGTCGACGGTGACGTGTACGTCGACACCACCGCGTCGTCCGCCGACGTCGCACAGTAAGGAAAAGAACGCATGTCCACTCTCGAGATCCGCGACCTCAAGGTCAGCATCGACACCGACCAGGGCGTCAAGCCCATCCTCAAGGGCGTCGACCTCACCATCAACGAGGGCGAGATCCACGCCGTCATGGGCCCGAACGGCTCCGGCAAGTCCACCCTCGCCTACACGATCGCCGGGCACCCCCGCTACAACGTCGACGGCGGCAGCATCCTGCTCGACGGTCGCGAGGTGCTCGACATGTCGGTCGACGAGCGGGCCAAGGCCGGTCTCTTCCTGGCCATGCAGTACCCGGTCGAGATCCCCGGCGTGACGGTCGCCAACTTCCTCCGCACCGCCAAGACCGCCCTGGACGGTGAGGCTCCCGCGATCCGCACCTGGATCAAGGACCTGCGCACCCACATGAGCGACCTCAAGATGGACGCCTCGTTCGCCGAGCGCAACGTCAACGAGGGCTTCTCGGGCGGCGAGAAGAAGCGTCACGAGATCATGCAGCTCGAGCTGCTGAAGCCGAAGTTCGCCGTCCTCGACGAGACCGACTCCGGTCTCGACGTCGACGCGCTCAAGATCGTCTCCGAGGGCGTCAACCGCGCCAAGGCCAACACGGGCCTCGGCCTGCTGATGATCACGCACTACACGCGGATCCTCCGGTACATCAAGCCCGACTTCGTCCACGTCTTCGTCGACGGCCACGTCGCCGAGCAGGGCGGCCCCGAGCTTGCCGACCGTCTCGAGGACGAGGGCTACGACCGGTACGTGTCCGCGGCGGCCGCCGCGGCGGCCGGGACGACGCCGGCGGGCAGCTGACCATGGCCGTCGCCCTCGCCCCGGAGAAGTTCGACGCCACGATCGAGGCTCTCAAGGAGGTCGTCGACCCCGAGCTCGGGGTCAACATCGTCGACCTCGGCCTCATCTACGACCTCGCCATGGACGAGGAGCACGAGAACGCCCTCATCATCAGCATGACGCTGACGTCGGCCGGCTGCCCGCTGACCGACGTGATCGAGGCCGACACGGCCAACGCCCTCGACGGCGTGGTCGACGCCTTCCGCATCAACTGGGTCTGGATGCCGCCGTGGGGCCCCGACCGGATCACCGACGACGGCCGCGACATGATGCGCGCGATCGGCTTCTCGATCTGATCCACCCCGCACACGAAGGACGCCCCCGGTCGATGACCGTGGGCGTCCTTCGTGTGCGCGCACGCTGAGCGCGGGGCGCTCCTACTTGCCGAGACGCCCGAGAACACGCCACGCGAGGGGGAGTGCAGAGGCGGCGATGAGCCACTTCGCGACTCCGCCCACGATGAACGGGTACACGCCGAGCGCCAGGACACTGCCGAGCGACGCGTCGATGCCGAGGGAGTTCAGCACGACGGCCATGTAGGGGAGGCCCGTGGCGAACGGGATGAGGCTGGCGAGGAAGAACGCGGCAGCGGACAAGGCCCACTTCTTGTCCCAGTCGCGCTGGGACAGCCAGCCGATGACGAGCGCGGCCGGGACGAAGCCGAGGATGAAGCCGAAGCTCGGACGCAGCACGCTGAGCGGACCGCCGGAGAACTCGGCGAAGATCGGCAGCCCGGCGACGCCGAGGACGAGGTACGTGAGCATCGACAGGGCGCCGCGTCGGGCCCCCAACGTGGCGCCGACGAGCATCACGGCCAGGGTCTGACCGGTGATCGGCACGGGCCACATGGGCACCTGCACCTGCGCGAGGGCCGACGTGAAGGCGACCCCGCCGAGCACCAGGGCGACGTCGGTGGCCCAGCTGCGGGCCACCAGCCGGTCGGCGAGGACCGGCCGCGAGATCGATGCGGCGGTGTCAGTCATGCAAGTCTCCTAGTATGGGTAGGTTGATCGGCCGAGCGGCTGGTCGGCAGCGCAGTGCTGCGACCCCTCTCCACGCGACGTCCTCATCCTAGAGGCGGCCCCACGCCGGGCCCTGTTGTGGACATCTCCCCAATCGATTGGACTTCTGCTGTGCTTTCCGTGCACGATCTCGAGATCCGCGTCGGCGCGCGTCTGCTCATGGCCGACGTGAGCTTCCGCGTCGACAAGGGCGACAAGATCGGTCTGGTCGGCCGCAACGGCGCCGGCAAGACCACCATGACCAAGACGCTCGCCGGCGAGACCCTCCCGACGGGCGGCAAGATCGACCGTCACGGCGAGATCGGCTACCTGCCGCAGGACCCTCGCAGCGGCAACCCCGAAGACCTCGCCCGCACGAGGATCCTCGACGCGCGCGGTCTCGGCCAGCTGCTGCTGGGCATCCAGGAGGCGACCCTCGCGATGGGCGATCCCGACCCGGACGTGGCGGCGCGGGCCATGAAGCGGTACGGCGACCTCGACGACCAGTTCAACGCGCTCGGGGGCTACGCCGCCGAGGCCGAGGCCGCCTCCATCGCCAGCAACCTGAGCCTGCCCGACCGCATCCTCGACCAGCCCCTCTCGACGCTGTCGGGCGGTCAGCGCCGGCGCATCGAGCTCGCGCGCATCCTGTTCTCGGCCGCGGACACGATGATCCTCGACGAGCCGACCAACCACCTCGACGCCGACAGCGTCGTGTGGCTGCGCGAGTACCTCAAGACCTACCAGGGCGGCGTCATCGTCATCAGCCACGACATCGAGCTGGTCGAGGAGGTCGTCAACCGCGTCTTCTACCTCGACGCCAACCGCCAGGCCATCGACATCTACAACATGGGCTGGCGCAACTACCAGCGCCAGCGTGCCGCCGACGAGGAACGCCGCAAGAAGGAGCGCAGCAACGCCGAGAAGCAGGCCTCGGCGCTGCAGAAGCAGGCCGCCCGCTTCGGCGCGAAGGCCTCGAAGGCCGCCGCGGCCCACCAGATGGTCGCCCGAGCCGAGAAGCTGCTCTCCGGCCTCGAGGAGGTCCGCGCCGTCGACCGCGTCGCCAAGCTGCGGTTCCCCACGCCGGTCGCCTGCGGCAAGACGCCCCTCATGGCTTCGAACCTGTCGAAGAGCTACGGCTCCCTCGAGATCTTCACCGCCGTCGACCTCGCCATCGACCGTGGCTCGAAGGTGGTCATCCTCGGCCTGAACGGCGCCGGCAAGACGACCCTGCTGCGCATCCTCGCGAGCGTCGACGAGCCCGACACCGGCCAGCTGGAGCCCGGGCACGGCCTGCGCGTGGGCTACTACGCGCAGGAGCACGAGACCATCGACGTCAAGCGCAGCGTGCTCGAGAACATGGTGTCGTCCTCGCCGAACATCACCGAGATGGAGGCGCGGCGGGTGCTCGGCTCGTTCCTCTTCACCGGGGACGACTCGGCCAAGCCCGCGGGCGTGCTCTCCGGCGGCGAGAAGACCCGCCTCGCGCTGGCGATGATCGTCGTCTCCGGTGCGAACGTGCTGCTGCTCGACGAGCCCACGAACAACCTCGACCCTGCCAGCCGCCTCGAGATCCTCGACGCCCTGGCGAACTACGAGGGTGCCGTCGTGCTCGTGAGCCACGACGAGGGCGCCGTCGAGGCGCTGAACCCCGAGCGCGTCCTCATCATGCCCGAGGGCACCGAGGACCACTGGACCCCGGACTACTCGGACCTGATCAACCTGGCCTGAGCCCGACCGGCGTCGTCGGCCGGCGTCCGCGCCGACGCCGCCGGGCGATGACGACCTCAGCGCCCGGCGGCGTCGAGGAGTTCGTCCTCTTCTTCGTGATCCGCGCGGGGACGCGACGCACGTCGTCGCTCGCGCTCGGCTGCCTCCTCCGGGGTCTCGTCGTCGGCGGCGTCGAGCAGCTTGTTGCGTCGCTCTTGCCGGAACACGTAGAAGAGGAACCCGAAGGCGCCGACCGCGAACATGATCCACTGCACGAAGTACGACAGGTTGAGGCCTGTGTCGATCTCCGGCGCGCTGGCCTTCACGGGAGCGGTCGAGGGCGCCGGGTCCTCGGTGGCGAGGAGACCGTAGCTCGCGTCGTAGATCTGGCCGTCGACCCGCTTCTGCACCTCGCTGAGCTGGATCGTGGCGATCTGGTTCGTGCCGGGGACGCCGGTCCGGTCGCCCAGCGCGGGCTCGCCCGGCTTGAGCCGTGCGGTCACGGTGACCTCGCTGGCCGGCGGGGCGGGCACGACGTCGGGGGCGTCCTGGTCGTTGCCGGTGGGGACCCAGCCGCGGTCGATCACGAAGACGTCGCCGCCGCTGACCTGGAACGGCACGAGCACGTCGAAGCCGGGCTGGCCGTTCAGGGGCCGGTTGCGGACGAGCAGCTCCTCGTCGACGAGGTAGCGTCCGGTCATCGAGACGGGCTGCCACTCGAGGGCGGGATCGTACGAGCCCAGCTCGGGAACCGCCTCCTGCAGGGGGATCGGAGCGGCGTCGTACCGCTGCTCGAGCTGGTGGACGACCGCCATCTTCTCTTCGTGACGGCTCCACTGCCAGTGGGCGAGGAGGCCGCAGACGATGGCGAAGACCACCACGACGGCGAGGTAGCCCAGCCACTTGGAGGCAGTGGTCGGGCGAGCCCCCGACGCCTGCGGGGCGCTCAACGCGCCTCCTGCTCGACCCGGTCGACCGTCTCGCCCGCAGGCGTCAGGACGACCGGGAAGTCGCGGGCCCGGAGGAACTCGGCGAGGTAGCCGACGTGCTCGTCGCAGGCCGACCAGACCTTGACGCGCTCGAGGCCGTGGATCTTGGGGTTGCGCCAGTTGACCGCGTGCACGGCGGCTGCGGTGCACCCTGCCCGGGAGCACTGCACGTCACCGGGGCCCTGCTGCCCGAGGCCGAGCATCACCGGGGCACCCCGTCGGAGCCGACGACAGGGTCGTCGTCGGGGTCGTGGGGTGCCGGGGGAGTCCACGGCTCCTGAGGCCCGCGGTAGACCTCGAGTCCGCCGGGCCGCTCGACGTCCTGGCCGCTCTCGTGGCCCACGTTGGCGAGGACGACGGCCACGTACGGGATCACCACGGCGCCGAAGACGGGGATGAGCGTCCACCAGCTGAGGGGGATGACGAAGCAGAAGATGATGCAGACGATGCGGATGCCCGTGGCCAACAGGTACCGGCGCATGCGGGCGTGACGGTCGTCGGCAGGCGACGGGGGCAGCGTGGTGATCGGGGTGGATGTCTTCATGGCCTCACGGGCTCGGGACGCCGAGGGTCGGCGGCTGACTAGATCGTAATCCCGGCGTCCGACAGTAGGCTGGCACGCGGTCCACGGACCCGAGCACCCCTGACGCCCACACCGAGGAGCACCATCATGACCACCCCCCGCACCGTCCTCGTCACCGGCGGCAACCGAGGGATCGGCTTCGCGATCGCCGAGGAGTTCGTGGCCCAGGGCCACCGCGTCGCCGTCACCGCACGCAGCGGCCAGGGCCCCGAGGGCAGCCTCACGGTCGTGGCCGACGTGACCGACGCCGCGAGCGTCGACGCCGCCTTCACCGCGGTCGAGGCCGAGCTCGGCCCGGTCGAGGTCGTCGTCGCGAACGCCGGCATCACGAAGGACGGCCTGCTCATGCGCATGACCGAGGAGGACTTCACCTCGGTCGTGGACACGAACCTCGGCGGGGCCTTCCGCGTCGTCAAGCGCGCCTCCAAGGGCATGCTCAAGGCCCGGTTCGGCCGCATCGTGCTCGTCTCGAGCGTCGTCGGACTGCTCGGCGGCGCCGGCCAGGCGAACTACTCGGCGTCGAAGGCGGCCCTGGTGGGCTTCGCGCGGTCGCTGACGAGGGAGGTAGGCGCCCGGGGCATCACCGCCAACGTCGTCGCCCCGGGGTTCGTCGAGACCGACATGACGGCCGTCCTGCCCGACGAGCAGCAGGCCGACTACAAGAAGAGCATCCCCGCGGCACGCTTCGGCACGGCCTCGGAGGTCGCCAAGGCGATCGCGTGGCTCGCGAGCGACGACGCCGGGTACATCTCCGGTGCGGTCGTCCCGGTCGACGGCGGCCTCGGCATGGGCCACTAGGGCCTCAGCCGCACCGCCGCACCGCGACGTCGCCGAGCGACGCGCCACCAGGCCAGGACTGCGCCCGGCTCAGCCGCGGAGGCCGAGCAGCGGCAGGACCTGCGACAGGTCGCAGTGCGTCACGACCACGTCGGCGTGGTCGCGCACCCGCGGCTTGGCGTTGAACGCCACCGAGAGCGCGGCGGCGTCCATCATCAGCAGGTCGTTCGCCCCGTCGCCGACCGCGACCGTGTGGGCAGGGGCGACGCCCGCCTCCTCGGCCCACTCGCGGAGGGCGGCGGCCTTGCCCGCGGCGTCGACGACCGGACCGTCGACCCGCCCGGTCAGGGCGCCGTCGACGACCTCGAGCCGGTTGGCGCGCCAGAAGTCGAGCCCCAAGCTCTCGGCGATCGGGTCGAGCACCTCGTGGAACCCGCCCGAGACGACGCCGATCACGCTGCCGTGGGCGTGCAGGCCGGCGACCAGCTCCGGCACGCCGGCTGTGAGTCTGATCCGGGACGCGGCGTCGGCGAACACCGTCGACGGCAGCCCCGCCAGCGTCGCGACGCGCGCGTGCAGGCTCTCGGCGAAGTCGAGCTCGCCCGCCATCGCGCGCTCGGTGATGGCGGCGACCTCGTCCCGCGCACCGGCGGCGTCGGCGAGGAGCTCGATGACCTCGTCCTCGATGAGCGTGGAGTCGACGTCGAGGACGGTCAGGAAGCGGGGCACGCGATCACCCTAGTGTCCGGCCGCCGGACGACCGGACGGCGCCGTCACCGTTCGTCACGAGGTGGACGAGGCGACGGCGCCGTCGGCGGCCGGACCGGGGCTACTGGTCGACGCGGACGCCCTTCCCGACGACCGTGATGCCCGAGGGCGTGACCGTGAAGCCCCGTGCGCGGTCCGCCTCGGCGTCGACGCCGACGGAGGCCCCCTCGGCGATGACGACGTCCTTGTCGAGGATGGCCCTGTTCACGGTCGCGTTCGGCCCGATGTGGGCCCGCTCGAAGACGATCGAGTCGACCACGCGCGAGCCGGAGTCGAGCGTGCACCACGGGCCGAGGACGCTGCGCTCGACGTGGGCACCCGACAGGAGCGAACCGAGCGAGACGACCGAGTCGATGGTCGTGCCGAGGTTGCCCAGCCCGTCGCGGACGAACTTGGCCGGGGGAGAGTTGAGCTGCTGGCTGAAGATCGGCCAGTCGGTGTTGTAGAGGTTGAAGATCGGCAACGCCGAGATCAGGTCGCGGTGCGCGTCGTAGAACGAGTCGATGGTGCCGACGTCCCGCCAGTAGTAGCGGTCGCGCTCGGTCGAGCCGGGCACCTCGTTGCGGTTCAGGTCGTAGACGGCAGCGTCGCCGCGGGACACGAAGTCGGGGACGATGTCGCCGCCCATGTCGTGGTCCGAGTCGGCCTTCTCGCCGTCGCGGAGCACCGCGTCGATGAGCACGTCGGCGTCGAAGACGTAGTTGCCCATCGAGGCGAGGATCTCGTCGGGGGAGTCGGGCAGTCCCGTGGCGTCCTTCGGCTTCTCCAGGAACCGGCCGATGCGCGTCGGGTCGTCGGGGTCCACCTCGATCACGCCGAACTGGTCGGCCAGCGAGATCGGCTGGCGGATCGCCGCGACGGTGACGCCGGCGCCCGAGGCGATGTGCGCCTCCACCATCTGCTCGAAGTCCATCCGGTAGACGTGGTCCGCGCCGACCACGACGACGATGTCGGGCTTCTCGTCGCGGAGCAGGTTGAGGCTCTGCAGGATCGCGTCGGCGCTGCCGGCGAACCAGCGCTTGCCGAGGCGCTGCTGTGCGGGCACGGAGGCGACGTACGCGCCGAGCAGCCCCTCGATCGACCAGGTCTGCGAGACGTGGCGGTCGAGGCTGTGCGACTTGTACTGCGTCAGCACGACGATCTGGCGCAGGCCCGAGTTGATGAGGTTCGAGAGCGCGAAGTCGATGAGGCGGTAGTTGCCGCCGAACGGGACGGCGGGCTTCGCCCGGTCGGCGGTCAGGGGCATGAGGCGCTTGCCCTCGCCCCCGGCCAGGACGATGCCGAAGATCTTCTTTGATGCCATGGGGCCAGAATGGCACGTTTCTCCGGCGCACGACTACGGTGATGCTCGTGCGAGTCGATGTCATCACGAAGGAATATCCGCCGAACGTCTACGGAGGCGCCGGCGTCCACGTCGTCGAGCTCGCGAAGGCGCTGAGGCAGTCGATCGAGGTGCAGGTCCGGGCCTTCGGGGACGTCGACCCCGAGCCCGACACGACCGGCTACCCGGACCTGGCCGAGCTCGCCCGGGTCAACGGCGCGCTCCGCACCCTCGGCACCGACGTCCGCATCGCCCAGGACGTCGCGGGCGCCGACATCGTGCACAGCCACACCTGGTACGCGAACGCGGCGGGCCAGCTCGCCCAGATGCTGCACGACGTGCCCCACGTCCTCACGGCGCACAGCCTCGAGCCGCTCCGCCCCTGGAAGGCCGAGCAGCTCGGCGGCGGCTACCGTGTCTCGAGCTGGATCGAGCGCCAGGCCTACGAGACGGCCGACGCCGTGATCGCCGTCAGCGAGGGGATGCGCCGCGACATCCTGCGCTCCTACCCCGGCATCGACGAGCAGAAGGTCAGCGTCGTCTACAACGGCATCGACCTCGAGGCGTGGCAGCGCGTCGACGACGCCGAGCTGGTACGCGAGCTCGGCATCGACCCCGACCGCCCCTCGGTCGTCTTCGTCGGGCGCATCACCCGTCAGAAGGGCCTGCCGTACCTGCTGCGCGCGGCCAAGCTGCTGCCCGCGGACGTCCAGCTGGTGCTCTGTGCCGGCGCACCCGACACCCCCGAGATCATGGCCGAGGTGAGCGGCCTGGTCCGCGAGCTGCAGGAGGAGCGGACCGGCGTCGTCTGGATCGAGAAGATCCTGCCCCGTCACCAGCTCAGCGCCGTCCTCAGCGCCGCCACGACCTTCGTCTGCCCGTCCGTCTACGAGCCGCTCGGCATCGTCAACCTCGAGGCGATGGCCTGTGGCGTGCCCGTGGTCGGGTCGGACACCGGCGGCATCCCCGAGGTGGTGGCCGACGGCCTCACCGGCCGCATCGTCCCGCTCGAGCAGGCGCAGGACGGGACGGGGACCCCGCTCGACCCCGACAAGTTCGTCGCCGACCTCGCCCGCATCCTCACCGAGGTCGTCTCCGACCCGGCCCTCGCCCGGCTGATGGGTCGGGCGGGCCGGATGCGCGCCGAGAGCGAGTTCTCCTGGACACGGATCGCTGACCGCACCCTCCAGGTCTACGGCTCCCTGCGTCGATAGGCTGTCGAGCATGCCTACCGTCCTGCAGCTGACCGATGTCTCCCTCGTCCGCGGCGGCGTCCCCGTCGTCGACTCGCTGACCTGGACCGTCGACTCGGACGAGCGGTGGATCGTGCTGGGGCCGAACGGCGCCGGCAAGTCCTCCCTGCTCCAGGTGGCGGCGGCACAGACCCACCCGAGCTCCGGGACCGCGGAGGTGCTCGGCGGCGACCTGGGCTCCGTCGACCTCTTCGACCTCCGCCCGCGCATCGGCTTCGCCTCGACGACGATCGCCCGTCGCATCCCGGCCAAGGAGAAGGTCGTCGACGTCGTCCTCACCGCCGCCTACTCGGTCACCGGCCGCTGGAACGAGGAGTACGAGGGCGTCGACGTGCGCCGTGCCCACCGCGTGCTCGACGAGTGGAGCCTCGACCACCTGTCGGAGCGCACCTTCGGCGAGCTGAGCGACGGCGAGCAGAAGCGCGTCCAGATCGCGCGGGCGGTCATGACCGACCCCGAGCTCCTGCTGCTCGACGAGCCGGCCGCGAGCCTCGACCTCGGCGCCCGCGAGGAGCTGCTGCGGATGCTCTCCGGCTACGCGCAGTCCGAGGGCGCCCCGGCGATCGTCATGGTCACCCACCACGTCGAGGAGATCCCGCGCGGCTTCACCCACGCGCTCCTCCTCGACCACGGCTCCGTCGTGGCCGCCGGCCCGATGGACGAGGTCGTGACGGCCGAGACCCTCGGTGCCACCTTCGGCGTCGAGCTCGAGGTCACCTCGGAGGACGGCCGCTACACGGCTCGCGCCGCGCGCTGACGGGTCCACGCCGCCGGCCGGTTCGTTCCTCGGATCCGGGCCGCGCGTCTGGTATCGTTGACAGCTGGTCCGGCGCATGCGTGCGCAGCGCCTCCCCGAACTTCACACCACCATCCACCGCTAGACCTAGGACTCTCATGAAGACCGACATCCACCCCGAGTACAAGCAGATCGTCTTCCGCGACCTCGCATCGGGCGCCACGTTCCTCACGCGCTCCACGACGACGAGCGACAAGACCATCGAGCTCGACGGGGAGACCTACCCGGTCATCGACGTCGAGATCTCGTCCGAGTCGCACCCGTTCTACACGGGCAAGCAGCGCATCCTCGACTCGGCCGGTCGCGTCGAGAAGTTCAACTCGCGCTACAAGAACTTCGGCAAGTAAGTACCACTTCAGGGTCACGACCCTGATGCACGTCGAGAGGCGGTCCACCCCGGTGGACCGCCTCTCGTCGTCTGCGCGGGTCCGCCTCAGGAGGCGGCCAGGTCGTCTGCCTGAGGAGGCGTCGACCGCGTACGCCTGAGGCGGCGGGCAGGCCGTCCGCCTCAGGAGGCGGGCAGTGAGCGGTGCGGCCACTCGCCGGACGTCGTGAACGTCGGGTCCTTGCGGCGCATGTACTCCTGGAACGACGCCGCCTGGGTCGAGCACCAGCCGACCTGCAGGTCGTGCAGGTCGGTGGTCGCCACGTCGAGCTGGTCGGGGTACCGCTTCGCCATGGCCTGGGCGACCCGACCCGCGGCCACGGCGTCCGCCCCGGCGTCGTGCGCGTCGTCGAGGACCACGCCGTAGACGCCGGCGGCGGCCTCGAGGGTGCGCTTGCCCTTGCGGAAGCGGTCGACGGCCTTGTCGATGACGAGCGGGTCGACGACGCAGCCGATCTCGCCGACCTCGCCGAGGGGCTCGATGCCGTGCCGACGCGCCTCGCGGTCGAGGAGGGTCAGGTCGTAGGGGGCGTTGTAGACGACGAGGGGCACGCCGCGGGCGAAGACGGCCCTGACCGCGGCGACGATCTCGGCCACGACCTCGGCGGCGGGCCGACCCTCGGCCCGCGCGCGCTCGGTCGAGATGCCGTGCACGGCGCTGGCCTGCTCGGGGATCTCGACGCCGGGGTCGGCCAGCCACTCGCCGTGCGCGACCGTCGCGCCCGTGGCGTCGATGAGACCGACGTGGGCCGTGACGATGCGGGCCGTCTCGACGTCGATCCCCGTCGTCTCCAGGTCGAACACGCCGAGAGCCTTCCACCACGCCGACGGCAGGTCACCCGCCGCAGCGGGGGAGTCGAGGACGGGAGTGGACGGCACGGTCTCGGCAGGGTCGGTCTGGCTCACCCTCTGAGCCTACGAGGCGCCGCCGACAGCAGGCGCCGGCGCGGCGGGCACGTCGCCGACGTGCAGCCAGAAGAACTGCTGCGTGCCGAGCGTGATGGTGACCTTGCCCTCGTCGTCGAACGACGGGAACTGCGCCCCGCCGAAGAGGTCGAAGAGCGTCCGGCCGGCCAGGTGCGGCGCCGTGACCGTGACGGCGGACGGGTTGTGCGCGAACGAGAACACGCAGAGGACGTCCTCGGCGGAGGCGCCGAACTGGGTGCCCTCGCCCTCGTACGACCGGACGAACGCGAGCACCGACTCCTGGTCCGTCTCGGCCACCTCGAGCGTGCCGAGCCCGAACACCGGGTGCGCCTTGCGGACGTGGATGACGTTCCGCACCCAGTGCAGCAGCGACCGCGACTGGGCCAGCTGGCTCTCGACGTTGACCAGGTTGTAGTTGAAGACGAGCGACTGCACGACGGGCAGGAACAGCTTGCCCGGGTCGGCCGTCGAGAAGCCGGCGTTGCGGTCGGGCGTCCACTGCATCGGCGTGCGCGACGAGTCGCGGTCGGGCAGCCAGATGTTGTCGCCCATGCCGATCTCGTCGCCGTAGTACAGGAACGGGCTGCCGGGCAGCGCGAACAGCAGGGCGTGGACGAGCTCGAGCTCGGCCCGCGAGTTGTCCAGCAGCGGAGCGAGGCGGCGGCGGATGCCGATGTTCGAGCGCATCCGCGGGTCGTAGGCGTACCAGCCGTACATCGCCTGGCGGTACTCCTCGCTCACCATCTCGAGCGTCAGCTCGTCGTGGTTGCGGAGGAAGACGGCCCACGCGGCGCCCGGCGGCACCTCGGTGGTCTCGGAGAGGATGCGCTTCAGCTCGGAGCCGTTCTGCGCCCGCAGCGAGTAGAAGATGCGGGGCATGACGGGGAAGTCGAAGGCCATGTGGCACTCGGGCTCTTCCTCGGTGCCGAAGAAGGCGGCCGTCTCGGCCGGCCACTGGTTCGCCTCGGCGATGAGCACGCGGCCGGGGAACTCGTCGTCGACCATGCGACGGAGGCGCTTGATGAACTCGTGGGTGGCGGGCTCGCCCTCGCCGTTGCCCTCCTCCGTCTCGAAGAGGTAGGGGATGGCGTCGAGCCGCAGGCCGTCGACGCCCAGGTCGAGCCAGTGCCGGACGACGTCGAAGACGGCCTCCTGCACGGCCGGGTTCTCGAAGTTGAGGTCGGGCTGGTGCGAGAAGAAGCGGTGGAAGAAGAACTGGCGGCGCACCGGGTCGAAGGTCCAGTTCGACTCTTCCGTGTCGACGAAGATGACGCGGATGTTGGAGTACTCCTCGTCGGTGTCGCGCCAGACGTAGAAGTCTCCGTAGGGGCCCTCGGGGTCCTCCCGGGACTGCTGGAACCACTCGTGCTGGTCCGACGTGTGGTTGAGCACCATGTCGATGACGATGCGCATGTTGCGCTCGTGCGACTTCGTCACGAGGTCGCGGAACTCGTCGAGCGTGCCGAACTCGGGCAGGATCGCCTTGTAGTCGGCGATGTCGTAGCCGCCGTCGCGGAGGGGCGACTGGAAGAACGGCGGCAGCCACAGGGCGTCGACCCCGAGCCACTGCAGGTAGTCGAGCCGCGAGAGCAGCCCCTGGAGGTCGCCGGCGCCGTCGCCGTTGCTGTCGACGAACGAGCGGACCATCACCTCGTAGAACACGGCACGTCGGTGCCATGCGGGATCGAGGGTCAGACCGGGCTGCTGGATGGGGGCAGTGAAGCTCACCCGGCCAACTCTAGGACGGCCGACGGCCGAGCGCGCGCGTTCCGCCAGGACCGCCTCCGTAGACTCGGCCCGTGATCGTCAGAGAGCCCCGTGTCCCGTCGCCGTACCGGCGCCTCCTCGAGTCCGTCGCGGTGCGCGAGGACGTCGTCCGTGTCGCCGGCAGCGACACCGCGTGGTGGACCTACGACACGCCGGGCGCCGACGACGACAGCCCGGTCGTGCTCGCGGTGCACGGCTTCCGCGGCGACCACCACGGCCTCGAGCCGGTCGTCGCGCACCTCACGGGCGTCCGGGTGGTCATGCCCGACCTGCCGGGCTTCGGCGAGTCGACGCCGCTCGAGAGCGAGCACAGCGTCGCCGCCTACGCCGCCTGGCTGACCGCGTTCGCGGCCGCCGTCGGGCTGGACGAGTCGGTCGTGGTGCTCGGGCACTCGTTCGGGTCGATCGTCACCTCCGCCGCCCTCGCGGACGGGCTCCGCGCCTCCCGGCTCGTGCTCGTCAACCCGATCGCCGCGCCGGCACTGTCCGGTCCGCGCGGCGTCGTCACCCGCCTCGCCGTCTTCTACTACTGGGCCGGTGCGGCCCTCCCCGAGGCCGCGGGGCTGTCGGCGCTGCAGAACGCGGCCGTCACGCGGTTCACGAGCCTCGCGATGGTCAAGACGCACGACGCGTCGCTGCGCCGCTGGATCCACGACCAGCACGACGCGTACTTCTCGCGCTTCGCGGACCGTCGCGTCGTGCTCGACGCGTTCCGCGCCTCCGTGTCGAGCGACGTCAGCAGCTACGCGGCGCGCGTCGCTGTGCCGACGCTGCTGATCGCGGCCGACCGCGACGACATCACGGCGCTGCCTGCCCAGCACGAGCTGCGGGCGCTGTTCCCCGACGCGCGCCTCACCGTGATCGACGGCGTGGGCCACCTGATCCACTACGAGAAGCCGCAGGAGGCGGCCGCCGCGATCCAGGGGTTCGTCGCGTGAGGATCGCGGTCGACTGCCGCTACGTCCGCACCGGGCGGCACGACGGCATCAGCCGGTTCACCGCCGGCGTCGTCGGCGCCCTCGCCGAGCTCACCCGCGACGACGACGGGATCGAGCTGACGATGGTCGTCTCCGACCTAGGCCAGCTCGACAAGCTGCCCGACCTGCCGCACCTGCTCGTCAGCGACCCGACGAGCCCGCGCGAGCCCCTCGTCGCGCTGCAGGTCGCGGCGGCCCGCCCCGACGTCGTGTGGTCGCCCATGCAGACGATGGGCTCGTGGGGGCGCCGTCACCGGCTCGTGCTGACCCTGCACGACCTCATCTACTACACGAACCGGACGCCGCCGCCCGAGTTCGCCCTGCCGCTGCGCTTGCTCTGGCGGCTCTACCACCTCGCCTGGTGGCCGCAGCGGCTGCTCCTCGACCGGGCCGACGCGGTCGTCACCGTCAGCCGGACGACCCGGGACGAGATGACCCGTCACCGCCTCACCCGGCGACCCGTCACCGTCGTCTCGAACGCGGCCGACCCGGTCGACGACGCACGGCCCCGCACGGTCCCGGTGCACCGCGACCTCGTCTACATGGGGTCGTTCATGCCGTACAAGAACGTGGCCGCGCTCGCCAGGGCGCTTCCCCTGCTCGACGGGCACCGGCTGCACCTGATGAGCCGCGTGTCGGAGCGGGAGCGCGCCTCCTTGACGGCCCTCGCTCCTGCGGGCTCGCTGGTGTTCCACGACGGCGCGAGCGACGAGGAGTACCGCGACGTGCTGCTGGGCGCCACCGCCGTGGTCACGGCGAGCCGGGCGGAGGGCTTCGGCATCCCGCTCGTCGAGGGCATGGCCCTCGGCACCCCGGCCGTCGTCAGCGACATCCCCATCTTCCGCGAGATCGGCGGCGACGCGGCCCTGTACTTCGACCCGGAGTCGCCCTCGTCGATCGCGGCGGCGGTGCGCCGGCTCGAGGGGGAGTGGGCGGCACGGTCGGCCGCGTCGGTGCAGCAGGCGGCGCGCTTCAGCTGGGCGGCCTCGGCCGAGGTGCTGCTCGAGCTGCTGCGGGCGACCGGCCGTTCTCCCCGCCGCCGGGGCAGGCGCAGCCTCCGCGGCTAGTCGGCGGCGGGGCGCTCGAGCGCGTTCTGCCAGTCGAAGGCGAAGGTGCCCGCGCGCTCGGACTCGACCTCGATCGGGTCGTCGAACTCGCGGAGCACCAGGGCGCCGTCGAGCAGCTCGAACGAGTGGATCGAGCCGTTGCGGATGGGCGTCCCGAGGTGCAGGACGTCGTCGCCCGCGACGTGCGTCACCACGGCGCGGATGACGGCGCCGTGCGTCGCGACGACGACCCGGCCGGCACCGCCCCCGTCGACGTCGCCGGTCGAGCGGGCGATCTCGACCAGGGCCGGCAGCACCCGGGCCAGGAGCTCACGACGGCCCTCGCGACCCGGGACGGGCGTGCCGGCGGGGAAGCGCCGCTCGACCTCGCTGCCGGTCAGGCCCTCGGCGTCGCCGTAGCGCCGCTCGGCGACGGCCGGGACGAGCTCCGGCGCGGGCAGCCCGAGCCGGGCGGCGATGATCGAGCCGGTCTCGGCGGCGCGCGACAGGGGACTCGCGACGACCCGGTCGAACGACCGGCGGGCGAGCAGGTCTCCCGCCTCGGCGGCCTGGGCACGGCCGAGGTCGTTCAGCGGGATGTCGGTCGCGCCCTGGATGCGGCGGGCGCGGTTCCAGTCGGTCTCGCCGTGGCGGACGAGGTAGAGCAGGGTCATCGTGACTCCGGGGCAGGGGCGGTCGCCGGCACGAGGCGCTCGGCCAGGGCTGTCAGGGTCTCGGTCGTCCCGGCGTCGATCTTGACGGCAGCCCGCGAGTCGCCCTTGGTCTCGCCACGGTTGACGATCACGACGGGGAGCCTGCGGCGCGTGGCCTGGTCGAGCAGCCGGATGCCGGAGTTGACGACGAGCGACGACCCCACGACCAGCAGCGCCTCGGCGCCGACGACGAGCGACCGGGCCTCGGCGAAGCGCTCGACGGGCACGAACTCGCCGAAGAACACGACGTCCGGCTTCAGCATGCCGCCGCAGACGGTGCACGCGGGGACGACGAAGGCGTCGATGTCGTCGACCTCGACGTCGCCGTCCGGGGCGAGGCGGACGCTCTCGGGCTCGTCGATCCAGGGGTTGTCGCCGGCGAGGCGGGCGGCGACGGTGTCGCGGGCGAACGACTGGCCGCAGGTGAGGCAGAGCACGCGGTCGACGGTGCCGTGCAGGTCGACCACGCGCCGCGACCCCGCACGCTCGTGCAGCGCGTCGACGTTCTGGGTGACGACGCCGTTGACGACCCCGGCGCGCTCGAGCTCGGCGAGGGCCCGGTGCCCGCCGTTCGGTGCGGACGCCCGGAACGTCTTCCAGCCGACGTGGCTCCCCGCCCAGTAGCGCTTGCGGTACCGCTCGCTCGAGAGGAACTGCTGGAAGGTCATGGGGTTGCGCGGGGGCGCCCCGGCCCCCCGGTAGTCGGGGATGCCGGAGTCGGTGCTGATGCCCGCGCCGGTCAGCACGGCGACGCGACGGCCGGCCAGGACCTCGACGGCGGCCTCGAGGGCGTCGCCGGCGGTGGCCGAGGGCGCAGGCGCCGGGGTGACAGGCACCGAGGAGGCGCGGGCCGGCCCGGCGGGGCCGGCTGCGGCCGGCGGCGTGGC
The DNA here is from genome assembly GCF_014841435.1 of Frigoribacterium sp. CFBP 8766. Lineage (NCBI taxonomy): Bacteria > Bacillati > Actinomycetota > Actinomycetes > Micrococcales > Microbacteriaceae > Frigoribacterium > Frigoribacterium sp. CFBP 8766. The sequence continues at coordinate 313,150 of NZ_JACYTX010000002.1, read as the reverse complement.
CGGGTCAGTCACGGTGGGGCCTCCTTCGGGGCGGGTCGACCTCCGGGTCGGGTCGACCTCCGGGTCGGGTCGACGTCAGCCTAAACGGCGGGGCCTGGCGATTCGTTCCCCGGACGTTAGCCTGGACCTCGTCCCTGCCCCCTCGTCCTCCCGCGTCGCCTCCCGCCCCGTCGCCGACCGGACGTCCTGCCCTGGAGCGCCGTGCGCATCACCCGCATCACCGACCTCGACCGTCCCGACCTCGCGGACTACGCCCGGCTGACCGACGTGGCGCTGCGCCGCGTCTCGGAGCCCGAGGGCGGGCTCTACATCGCCGAGTCGAGCAAGGTGATCGAGCGCGCGCTCCGTGCCGGGCACGTGCCCCGCTCGGTGCTGATGAACGAGCGCTGGCTGGCCGACGTGGAGCCCCTGGTCGCGCACCTCGACGGCGAGATCTTCGTCGGCGACGCGTCCCTGCTCGAGACGCTCACCGGCTACCACCTGCACCGGGGCGCCCTGGCGGCCATGCACCGTCCCGAGCTGCCCAGCGTCGAGTCGCTCCTCGAGGGCGCGCGACGCGTGGTCGTGCTGGAGGACATCGTCGACCACACGAACGTGGGCGCCATCTTCCGAGCGGTCGCCGGGCTCGGCGCGGACGCCGTGCTCGTCACGCCCCGCTGCGCCGACCCGCTGTACCGGCGCAGCGTCCGCGTCAGCATGGGCACAGTGCTCCAGGTGCCGTGGACGCGCCTCCCGGAGTGGCCCCGGGGCGCCGAGCTGCTCCGCGACGCGGGCTTCGAGGTCGCGGCCCTCGCCCTCGCCGACGACGCCGTTCCCCTCGACGTCTACGCCGCCTCCGCCCCCGAGCGCGTCGCCCTGCTGCTCGGGACCGAGGGGGACGGCCTCAGCCGGGACGCCCTCCGCGCCGCCGACCGGGTCGTGACGATCCCGATGCTGCACGGCGTCGACAGCCTCAACGTCGCCGCCGCCTCCGCCGTGGCCCTGTGGGCGCTGCGGGTGCCGCCCGTGGCCGGCGAGGCGGCGTCCGACGCCGGGGGAGCGTCGCCCTCGTGACGCGTCGCGCCGTCCTGAGACGTCGTCGGGCCGCCGTGGCCGCCGTCGTGGTGCTCGTGCTCGCCGTGGGCACGTACCTGCCCCTCACGCTGCTCGGCCCGCTGGCGCCTGCCGCGGCCGCCGCGTCGACGTGGGAGGCGCCCGCCCAGCCGGGCGCGCAGCTCGCGTTCCCGGCGTACGGGGCCACGGCCGTCGAGGCCCTCGGCTTCGACGAGAGCCTCACGACGAGCGGCGACGCGCAGCCGCGGCCGATCGCGAGCATCAGCAAGGTGGTGACCGCGCTCGTCGTCCTCGACGCGAAGCCGCTCGACGGGGGCGACGGGCCGTCGATCACCCTCACGGCCGCCGACGCGGCCCTCTACGACACGTACCGCGCGGTCGACGGGAAGGTCGTGCCGATGACGGCCGGTTCCGTCCTCACCGAACGGCAGCTGCTCGAGGTGACCCTGATCGAGTCGGCGAACAACTACGCGACCGCGCTGGCGCGCTGGGCCTTCGGGTCGGACGCCGCCTTCGTCTCGGCGGCGTCCGCGTGGCTCGCCGAGAACGACCTCGCCGCGACGACCATCGTCGAGCCGACGGGGCTGTCGCCGCAGAACACGAGCACGGCGACCGACCTCGTGGCCCTCGGCGCGCTCGCCCTCGCCGACCCCGACGTCGCGGCCATCGTCGGCACCGACGAGACGACGATCCCCGGTGTGGGCGTCATCGACAACTCGAACGAGCTGCTCGGCCTCGACGGCGTCAAGGGGATCAAGACCGGCACGCTCGACGAGGCCGGCGCCTGCCTGCTCTTCGCGGCCGACTTCACGGTGGCCGACCGGACCGTGACGGTGGTCGGCGTCATGCTGGGCGGCGTCGACCACGACGCGCTCGACGCCGACGTGCAGCGCCTGCTGCAGAGCGTGACGGGCAAGTTCCAGACCATCACGCTGACGAGCCGGGACGACGTCTGGGCCCGCTACGACCTGCCGTGGGGCGCGTCGGCCCAGGCGGTCGCGGCCGAGGACGCCGACCTGCTCGTCTGGGGCGACAAGACGGTCACCTCCGCGCTGCAGACCGACGAGGTCGGACCGGACGCCGCCGGCGACGAGGTGGGCACCGTCCGCTTCGACGTCGGCGGCGAGGAGGTCGACGTGCCGCTGGTGCTCGACGCGACGATCCCGGAGCCCGGTGCGTGGTGGCGACTGACGCACCCGCAGGACGTCCTCGGCGGAGGCGGCTGACGCCTCCTCGTCGGGACCACGCACCCGGCCGCGGCCGCGCCCGCCGCTACGACAGCGGCTGCTCGTCGCGGTAGATGACCGTCACCGCGTCGGGTCGCTTCGCCTGGCGCCCGTCGCCCGACGACTGGTGCCGGAGGCGGCGGACGACCCAGGGCACCAGGTACTCACGCGCCCAGCCCATGTCCTCCGAGCGCGCCTGGCGCCACGGACGACGCTCGAGGGGCTCGGGCCGCCAGGGCTCGAGGTCGTTCTCGACGGCGAGGGCGCCGAGCACGGCCCGGGCGATGGTGTGGTGGCCGAGCGGGCTGAAGTGCAGCCGGTCGGGCGCCCACATGCGGGAGTCGGACAGCTGGCGGAGGGCCCACATGTCGGCGACCACGGCGTCGTGCTTCAGCGCGATCGCGTGGACGTGCTCGTTGTAGATGGCGACCTTGCCGCGGAGCCGCCCGAGCACCGGGGTCAGCCCGATGTCCGGGCCGGTGAAGACGACCACCGTCGCGCCCTGGGAGCCCAGCTTCTCGACGAGGGCGTCGAAGCCGGCGGCGACCTGGTCGGGGTCGGTCCCGGGGCGGATGATGTCGTTGCCGCCGGCCGAGACGGAGATCAGGTCGGGCCGGAGCGACAGGGCGGCGTCGGCCTGCTCGTCGGCGATCTGCGCCAGCAGGCGCCCCCGCACCGCCAGGTTGGCGTAGGCGAAGTCGTCCGCCGACGAGCCGAGGACCTCGGCGACGCGGTCGGCCCAGCCGCGGTGGCCGCCGGGCGCACGCTCCTCCGGGTCGCCGATCCCCTCCGTGAACGAGTCGCCGATCGCGACGTAGCGAGACCAGGGGTGCAGCTGAGTCATGGCCTCCACGTTACCGCCGGGTGCCGACGTGGCTACCCTCGGGGCATGACCGACGGCGCCCGACCAGCCACCGCCTCCTCGTGGTCGCCCTCGGCGCTGCTGCCGGACGACCTGCTCGTGCGGTTCCGCGCCCGTGCCGGCGGTCACGACCGGGACGGCTCGTTCCCGCACGACGACGTCGCCGAGCTGCGCGAGCGGGGGTACCTGACCGTCTTCGTGCCCGAGGACGAAGGAGGCGCGGGCCTGGGACTCGAGCAGGTCGCGGCCCTGCAGTCCCGCCTCGCGTCCGCTGCCCCCGCCACGGCCCTCGCGGTCGGGATGCACCTCGTCTGGACGGGCTGCGCCGCCGTGCTGCGCGCCCGGGGCGACCGTTCGCTCGACCTCGTGCTCGCGGACGCCGCGGCGGGGGAGGTGTTCGCCTTCGGGGTGAGCGAGCCGGGGAACGACCTCGTCCTCTTCGACTCGGTCACCCGCGCCGAGCCGACGGCCGACGGCGGCTGGCGCTTCACCGGCACGAAGACGGCGACCTCGCTCTCGCCGGTCTGGACCCGGCTGGGGGTCTTCGGCCGTGACGACACGGACCCCGCGGCTCCGGTGCTCGTGCACGGCTTCGTCCACCGCGACCAGCCGGGCTGGACCTCGCTCGGCGACTGGGACACCATCGGCATGCGGGCGACGGAGAGCCACAGCACCCGACTCGACGGCGTCGAGGTGCCGGCCTCGCGCATCGTCCGGCAGCTGCCGGTCGGGCCGAGCGCCGACCCGCTCGTGTTCGGGATCTTCGCGGTCTTCGAGACGCTCGTCGCCGCGGTCTACCGGGGGATCGCCCGACGGGCCGTCGAGCTCGCCGTCGAGTCGGCGGCCGGGCGGACGTCGCGCCGGACGGGCCAGTCGCTCGCCCTGGACCCGATCGTCCGCTGGCGGGTCGCCGACGCCCGCCTGGTGCTCGACGGCCTCGAGCCGCAGGTCGACTCGCTGGCCCGCGACGTCGACCGGCTCGTCGACCACGGCGCCGACTGGTCGCCGCTCCTCGTCGGCCTCAAGACCCGCGTGACCGAGGCGGCGCGGGCCGTCGTCGACCAGGCCGTCGCGGTCGCCGGAGGCGGGTCGTACCGGGCGTCGTCGGAGCTCGGGCGGCTGCAGCGCGACGTGCTCGCCGGGCGGTTCCACCCGTCGAGCACCGACTCGGCGCACGCGACGATCGCGGCACGCCTGCTCGGGCCGGCGGAGCAGTAGCCGCGGCGCAGGCGCCCGCGGCCCGCGCCGGTCGGCGATGTCGGCGGTCCGTGTGAGGATCGCCGGGTGAGCAAACAGGACGGCAGCGGGCGACTCGTCACCGCGGACCCCACCGACGACGTGTCGGCGCCCATCCTGCACGTCGACATGGACGCGTTCTTCGCCTCGGTCGAGCTGCTCGACCGCCCCGACCTCGTCGGCAAGCCGGTCGTCATCGGCCACCGGTCCGACCGCTCGGTCGTCACGGCGGCCACCTACGAGGCGCGCAAGTTCGGCGTCAACTCCGCCATGCCGATGGCGATCGCGCTCCGGCGGTGCCCGCAGGCGATCGTGCTCGAGCCGCACGGCGAGAAGTACCGGCACTGGTCGTCGGTCGTGATGTCGATGTTCGACGACGTGACTCCGCTCGTCGAGCGCCTCGGCATCGACGAGGCGTTCCTCGACGTGTCCGGGGCGATCAGGCTGATGGGCCCGCCGTGGCGGATCGCGACCGAGCTGCGGCGCCGCGTGCACGCCGAGACGGGGCTGCGCTGCAGCATCGGGGCCGCGTCCACGAAGTTCGTCGCGAAGCTGGCCTCCAGCGTCTCCAAGCCCGACGGCCTGCTCGTCGTCCCGCACGACCGCACGATCGAGTTCCTCCACCCGCGGCCGATCAGCGCCCTCTGGGGCGTGGGCGGCAAGACGGAGGAGGTCCTCACGAACCTCGGGCTGCGCACGGTCGGCGACGTCGCGACGGCCTCGCTCGACACCCTCGTCCGCGCGGTCGGCCCGGCCGCGGGCGCGAAGCTGCACGACCTGGCCTGGGCCCGCGACCCACGCCGGGTGCACACCGAGACGGTCGAGAAGAGCGTCGGCCACGAGATGACCTTCTCGGCCGACGTCGTCGACCCCGACGTCATCCGGCGCGAGCTGCTGCGGCTCAGCGACAAGGTCGGGGCACGGCTCCGTGCCGCGGGCCTCAGCGGCCGCACCGTGGTGCTCAAGCTGCGCACGACCGACTTCGTCACGATCACGCGGTCGCGCACCCTCGCGGACCCGACCGACCTCGGACGCCGCATCTACGACGAGGTGCGCTCGGTCTACGAGGCGACGGGCAAGCAGCACGAGCGCATCCGGCTCGTCGGCGTGCGCGTCGAGCAGCTGGGCACGGGCGGCGACGGCGGGCTCTCGCTCGGCCTGTGGGACGACGACGCCGAGTGGCGCGAGGCCGAGTCGACGATGGACGCCCTGCGGGCCCGCTTCGGGGCGGCCGCCCCGACCCCGGCGTCGCTGCTGCGCGGCGGCGGCGACGACTCCCGACGACGGTCGCGACACGACCGCGGCCAGCCCGGCGACGGCCAGCTCGGTCGTGACCGACCGGGTGTCGGCGGCAGGTAAGATCGGTCCAAGTGAGCACAGCGAACGAGCACGACCCGGCCGGGGGCGACCAGTCCGGCGTCGGCGTCCAGGCCGGCGGCGACGACCAGCTCGACCTGGGCGAGGTCGGTGCCACGGCAGGCAACTCGGCCGCCGAGCACCTCTCGCCGGCGTTCCCCGAGCGGGCCGCCTGGGGAACGGCGAGCAAGCTGCGCGCCTGGCAGGCGGAGGCTCTCGAGCAGTACTTCGCGACGTCCCCCCAGGACTTCCTGGCCGCGGCCACGCCCGGCGCCGGCAAGACCACGTTCGCGCTGCGGCTCGCCACCGAGCTGCTCTCGCGGGGCGAGGTCGACCGGGTCGTGGTCGTCGCCCCGACCGAGCACCTGAAACGACAGTGGGCCGACGCGGCCGACCGCGTGAACCTGAGGCTCGACCCCATGTTCAAGAACGCCGACGTCTCGTTCGGCCGGCATTACCACGGGGTCGCCGTCACCTACGCCCAGGTCGGCATGAACCCGAAGGTGCACGCCGACCTGACGGCTGCCGGCCGCACGCTCGTCATCCTCGACGAGGTCCACCACGGCGGCGACGCGCTCAGCTGGGGCGACGGCATCCGCGAGGCCTACGGCCGGGCCACCCGCCGGCTCTCGCTCACAGGGACGCCGTTCCGCTCGGACACGGCCCCGATACCCTTCGTCACCTACGCCCCGGACGAGCAGGGCATCCGCACCTCCCGGTCCGACTACTCGTACGGGTACGGGCGCGCACTGGCCGACGGCGTCGTGCGTCCGGTGCTGTTCATGGCCTACGCCGGGCAGATGCGCTGGCGCACCCGCATGGGCGACGAGATGAGCGCGACCCTCGGCGAGGCGGTCACCAAGGACATCACGGCCCAGGCCTGGCGCACGGCCCTGTCGCCGCAGGGCGACTGGATCCCCGCCGTCCTGTCGGCGGCCGACACCCGCCTGACCGAGGTCCGTCGCGGGGTCCCCGACGCGGGGGGGCTCGTCATCGCCACCGACCACACGGCGGCCCGGCAGTACGCCGCCGTGCTGCAGAAGCTGACGGGCGAACGACCGACGGTCGTCCTGTCGGACGAGAAGGCCGCCTCCGACCGGATCCAGGCCTTCTCGGACGGCGACAGCCGCTGGATGGTGGCGGTGCGCATGGTGTCCGAGGGCGTCGACGTGCCGCGCCTCGCCGTCGGCGTGTACGCCACCTCCGCCTCGACGCCCCTGTTCTTCGCGCAGGCCGTGGGGCGCTTCGTGCGAGCGAGGCGCCGGGGCGAGACCGCCTCGATCTTCCTGCCGAGCGTGCCCAGCCTCATGGCCCTCGCGGGGCAGCTCGAGCTCGAGCGCGACCACGCGCTCGACCGGCCGGAGAACGCCGACGACGGCATCTTCGCGCCCGAGGAGGACATGATGGCGGCCGCGAACCGCGAGGAGAAGGCGTCGAGCCTGCTCGACCAGCAGCCCTTCGAGGCGCTCGACTCGCAGGCGTCGTTCGACCGCGTCCTCTTCGACGGCGGCGAGTTCGGCACCGGCGGCGAGATCGGCAGCCTCGAGGAGCTCGACTTCATCGGCATCCCGGGTCTGCTCGAGCCCGACCAGGTGCGCGACCTGCTGCGACAGCGCCAGGCCAAGCAGGCCACCCGGTCGCGCAAGACCGGCATGCCGACCGTGGTCGCGCCCGTCGCCGACGCGCGCCCGCTCTACCAGACGATCAAGGAGCAGCGACAAGAGCTCAGCCGGCTGGTGTCGATCTGGTCGAGGGTGTCGAACGAGCCCCACGGGATCATCCACGCCGATCTGCGGCGGGTCAGCGGCGGCCCCTCCGTGGCTCAGGCGAGCACCGAGCAGATCCAGAAGCGCATCGACGTGCTGCGGGGCCGGATCGGCAACCGCACCTAGGCCGCGCGCCTAGCGTGGGAGGGGTGCAGACCTTCCTCCCGTACCCCGACTTCGTCGAGAGCGCGCGGGTGCTCGACCAGGCCAGGCTCGGCAAGCAGCGCGTCGAGGCCCTCCAGGTGCTCCGGGCCGTCACGCTGCCCGGCTACGGGTGGCAGTCCCACCCCGCGATCGCGATGTGGCGTGGCCATCGCACCGCGCTGACGGCCTACGCCCTCGCGATCACCGACGAGTGGATCGCCCAGGGGCACTCCGACACGGTGCGGCCGCAGGTTCTCGAGTTCGCCCCCGCGCTCGGCGACTCCGCGCACGCGTCGGCGTCGGCCCTGGTCGCCGCGGACCTGCCGAGCTGGCTCGGCGACGATGCCGTGCACCGCAGCCACCGGTCGAAGCTCGTGCAGAAGGAGCCCGAGTGGTACCGCGGCAGGTTCCCGGGCGTGCCGGACGACCTCGACTACGTCTGGCCGGGCGCCGATGAGGGGACGCTCGCGCCCACGGACGACGCGGCGCTCTCCGCGACCCGGCGTGCCTGGGTGGTGCGCCCCGGGGACGCACGGACCGGTGACGACTGGCGACGGGCGGGCGTCGTCACGATCTCCGAGTCGTCGCCCCGGGGCCGGACGACGCCAGCATGGACCGCGCAGCGCGAGGCCTTCGCCCACCTCGGCGAGGGGGAGCTCGTGGCGGTGCCGGACGCCGGACACGGGTCGTTCGCACTCGGCCGCCTTGTCGGCGACGCCGTGTCGGCCCAGGACGACGACCGCGCGGCCGTGCTGCTCCGCCGGGTGGAGTGGGACGGCCAGGAGGTGCGGCGGCAGGACCTGCCCGACCCAGCCCTCGCGCAGGACACGCGCAGCCTGTTCCCCCTCGCACTCGCCTGACCGGCCGGACACCCGCACGGCCCGTCGGCCCGTCGGCCGGTCGGCCGGTCGGCCGGTCGTCCGGGCACGGTGGCGGTCGCGACGGTCCCGGTACGATCGGGACATGCTCGACCGTGCCTCCGATGACCGCTGGTTCGTCCGCCGGACGCCGGACGGCGCGGTCATGGCGGTCGTCGAGGCCTTCGGCACCGGCTGGCGGCTGCGTCGCTGGTCGTTCGTCGAGTCCGAGCAGGAGGCCCTCGGGGTCTACACGTCGGCCGAGCTCGCCGAGACCGCCTGGTGGCGCCATCTCGACCGGGGACGGGGTCAGCGCACGGCGAGCACCTCGGAGAGCCGCAGGCGGCTCGGCGAGGACTGAGCCCGCGAGCACCTGTCGCGGTCGGTCACGATCGTCGAGCGGGCGTCGGGGGGAGCCACCACGCCGTCGGACGTGCAGGTGAGGACCGCGCGGACGGCGTAGCGACGCGCCTCGGCGAGGCCCGTGAGCGCGTGTCGCCACGCCACGTCGGACGTCGAGTCGACCGCGGGCCCGGGACGCTCGAGCACGAACACGACGGCGGCGACCCCGAACTCGCTCGCGACCTCGTCCAGGGCGTCGCCCCAGTGCTCGACGGCGAGACGGTCCGGACGCTCGGGGATGCCCTCGAGAGGCACGACCATGGGGAGCTGGACCTGGTCGGCGTCGAGGAACAGCGTCCAGAGCTGCCGACGCACGGCGACCGGCACCAGGCTCTCGACCCGGGCGAGCAGCTCGTCGTCGGTGACGACGGGCCGGTGCGGGTCGGCGGCGGGCGAGGACGGGGAGGCGGGGGTGACGGTCATGGGACCAGCGTCGTGTCCCGGCGCCCGCCTCCTGCGGTCGTCCACAGGCGGGCCCGGCGTCGCGTCCGCCGGACCGGCCTGGGGAGGGACCACCGCGGCCGCACCGGGGGACCCTGGGGCGGGCGACGCGTCAGCGGGCCCGCTCGGCGGTCGCCGCCTCCTGTGCCGGCGCTCCGCCGGACAGGGCCCGCAGCGCACGGCGCAGCACGGTGCTGGACGTGCTCATCGTGTAGGGGAAGTACACGACCTCGACCCCGACCTCGGCGAACTCGCGCTCGAGCCGCAGGCCCTTCTCGGTGCCGCGCCAGTCGTCGCCCTTGAAGAAGACGTCGAACCGCAGCTCGCGCCAGACGTCGAGCTTGTCGGGCACCGTCTCGGCGTAGGCCGTGTCGACCACGTCGATGTGGTCGACGATCTCGAGCCGCTCCGCCAGGGGCACGACGGGCGTGATGCCCTTCGTCAGGGCGAGCATTTCGTCGGACACGACCCCGGCGATCAGGTGGTCGCAGTGCTGGCGCGCGTGCCGCAGCAGGTTGAGGTGCCCGATGTGGAACAGGTCGAAGGCGCCGGCGGCGTAGCCGACCCGACCGGCGCCTCCGGGGCGGGTGGTCAGGGGATCGAGAAGGTCGGTGGACGAGGTCACGGGGTCACGCTCCGGGGACGAGGGGCCGACTCGGCGAGCACGACCAGGGTGAAGAAGGCCACGAAGGCGCTGCTGGAGTCGACCAGCCCGCTCTCGACGACGCTCCTGATGACGATGAAGACGAAGGCGGGCAGCACGGCGCCGAAGCCGACGACGCGGAGGCTGGCGCGGCCGGCCGTGGCGAGGCCGACGACGACCCAGATCGCGAGCAGCCCCGCACCGACGACGCCGGCCTGCGCGAGCGCCGAGATCCAGCTGCTGTCGAGGACCTGCTCGGCCCAGTACTGACCGGCGACGGGGACCTGCTTGACGGTGAGGCCGGAGCCGATCCACCGGGCCCAGGTGCCCGGGTCGGTCTGCAGCACCGTGTTCCAGGCGATGGTGCGCGAGTTGAGGGTGGCGATGCTCGCGGAGTCGCCCCCGCGCTCGATCACCCGGGCGAGGACGTCGGTGCTCGCGAGCAGCGCGACGGCGAGGGGCACGGCGACCGCGACGACGACCGCGACCGTGGGCCGGACACGGCGAGCCGCGACGACGGCCACGGCCACGGCCACGAGGACCGCGAGGAACGCGGCCCGCGAGCCCGTCGTGACGAACAGGCCGGTCAGGACGACCAGCAGCGCGAGCGACCCCACGGTCGCCTTCTGGACCAGGAGGCGGTGGACCACGCCGATCAGCGGCAGGCCGAGCAGCAGCGCGATCTCGTTCGGGCTCAGGGCCGGCAGGGTCCCGGCGAGGCGCCCCCCGGCCAGGTAGATCTGCAGGCCCGAGAGCGCCGAGACGGCCCCGACGATGCCGAGGGCCAGCAGCAGCGACCGCACGACGACGCGCGGCTCGCTGCGGTGGACGACGGCGACGATCGTCGCCGCGACCATCAGCACGCGGACCACGAGCACGGTCGTCGACGTCGTCAGCCCGGCCGAGACGCCCCCGACGAAGGCGATCCCGAGGTAGGCGAGCAGGAACGCCACGGCGACGGGGCCCACGCGGTTCGCGAGGTGACGGCCGTCGCGACCGGCGGGCGCTCCCGTGAGGGCGAGCACCAGCGCCACCGCGGCGAGGAACGCCTTGGCGGCGACGACCGGGTCGAGGCCGCCCTCGTAGATGACGCCCGTGCGCCAGGGGACCACGGACGCCACGAGCACCGTCATGACGACCGCCGGACGGACCAGGTGGCGCGCGGCCGGCAGGTCGTCGTGCAGCGCGGTCGCGCCTCGCCACGGCGTCGTGCGCGGCGAGGCCGCGGGCACGACGACGGGGCCGGAGGCGGTCCGCGCGGGGGAGGACACGGTCACTCGCCGTCGGACGGACGCGCGTCGGAGCCGTCAGCAGCGGCGTCGCCGTGAGCGTCCGGAGCGTCATCCTGTCCACGGGCCGGGCGTGCAGGACGGCGAGGGACGATCCGGCCCTTGCCGCGGGGCTTGCGCGCCGACTTCGAGGTCGGCGCGGCGGCGGGCGTCGTCGTCTCGTCAGTCCCGGCCCCTGCTTCGGCCTCGGCCTCGGCCTCGGCAGAGACAGTGGACTCGTCCGCGGGTGCGGCGGGAGCCACGGCCGTCTCGGCGACCGGCGCGTCGGCGGCAGGGTCGGGCGTCGTGAACGGGTCGCGGACGAGGTCGGCGATGCTCGTCGAGCCCTCCGCCCGCGAGGCGGACGCCTCGGACCGCGAGGCCGTCCCGGACGGCACGACCGGAGCGGACGACAGGGGCGCCGACGACCGCACGTGGGCGGCCGGCGCGTGGCCCGTGGCCGGGCGGTCGACACGGCGGAAGTCCTCGTCGCGCCAGGTGGCGCGCAGCAGCACCCGGCGCCAGCGGGGCACGCCCGCGAGCACGACGCCGATCGGCTCGACGTCGAGGCTCATCAGCTCCGCGGTCAGGCTGCGGAGCGACTCCAGGCGGGTCGCCCCGGCACGGACGACGAGCACCACCTCGTCCGACTCGGCCGTCACGGTCCGCAGGGCGAAGGGGTGGGAGTCCGAGGCCGACTGCACGACGGTCACGTCGTAGGTGCCGCGCAGGTCCGCGAAGAACCGCTCGACCCCCGACCGGACGAACGACCGGGTGGAGGCGCCGACGACGTCGGGGACCGGCACGCGGTCGTAGCCGGCGAGGTCCGCCTCCGTCAGCTCGGGGAGAGCGCTGTCGGGGACCGTCGAGGGCCGCGACACGGTGCGGGTGTCGAAGTCCGACTGCAGCAGGGCGCAGGTCGAGCCGAGCTCGACCACGGCCCGGGCGAGGCCGCCGTCGACTCCGGCCGCCTCCGACACCGTGTCGGTGCGGGCGAGCAGCAGCACGCGCGGCAGCTCGCCGCCGCGCAGGGCACGGAGGTTCTGCACGGTCTCGCGGAGCGCCGTGCGGGTGGCCGCCGAGGCGCCGCGCCCGTCGGGGTCGTCCGAGCTGCGCACGACGGCGGGCAGCTGGCCGACCACCGGCAGGCCGGTCGCGCGACGGACGTCGTCGACCGTGCTGACGCGGGGGCGCGTCCGGGCGAGGACGATCGCGAGCGCCACACCGACCCCGAGGCCGACCAGCAGGCCCAGCAGCCCGAGGACGACCGTGCTCGGGCCCGTCGACGTCGTCGGGACCGGCGCCGGCGCGGTCAGGTCGAGGGAGATCGTCTGCCCGTCGGCACCTTCGGTGGACTCGATCTGGTCGACCGTGTCCGACAGGCGCCCCGCGACGGTGTCCGCGAGCTGGGCCGCGCCGGTGGCCGTGACGTCGGTGGCCGAGACGAGGAGCACCACCGTGTCGACGGGGTTCGTCACGGTCACGCGGTCGCCCAGGTCGGCGAGCGAGACGCCCTGGGCCTGGGCGACCGGCCCGAGCACCTGGGCGCTCGTGCCGAGCTGCGCGTACGACGAGACCTGGCGCAGGGCGAAGGCCGAGCGCTCGTCGAGGTTCGAGCCGGGCGCGTCGGCCCGGACGAAGACCGTGGCCTGGGCCGTGTAGGAGGCAGGGGCCAGCTGCGAGAGGCCCACCCCGGCGGCGAGGCCGAGGACGACGGCCACCACGACCACGACGAGGTGCTGGGCGACGTAGCGGAGGTAGTCCCCGAGGTCGAGGCGGTCGTCGACGACGACGGCGCGGGCGGTGCTGGTCATGAGGTCCTCATCGGGTCGGTGCGGAGCTCGCGGAACCACTTGGGGAGGGCGAGCAGCAGGTAGGCGGCGTTGGCCGCGAAGAGCAGGAGGTAGGCCACGGTGAACGCGCCGGGCCAGGCGAGCAGGACGAAGACGAGGCACATCAGGCCGTAGTCGGTCGGGACGACCGCCAGCGAGTACAAGGCACCGGTCTGGCGGCGGACGAGCACGGGCGAGCCCGCGGCGACGGACTCGGCCCGGCGCAGCTGCTCGGTGAGGACGATCGCGAAGAAGGCGACCGTCGCGACGACCTGGTAGGCGAGCGGGAGCGCCAGGATCGCCTCCCGTCCCTCGGGCTCGCGGACCCACGACGCGAAGACCGCGAGGTGCAGCACCGCGATCTTCGTCGCGTCGATCACGTGGTCGAGCCACTCGCCGGCGGGGCTGCCGCCGCCGCGGAGACGGGCGAGCTGCCCGTCGGCCGAGTCGAGGGCGTAGCCGACGACGAGCAGCAGGGGCACGAGCACGGCGGGCAGCCAGCCGGCCGGCATCGTGGCCAGGACGGCGATGCCGGCGAAGGTGGCGAGGGCGCTGACCGCCGTCACCTGGTTCGGCGTCGCCCGCAGCACGTGCGCGGCGGCGGCGGCCCACCGGCCGAGGCGGCGGTTCACGAACCGCGAGTAGGCAGGTGCGCCGCTCGACGACTTCTGGGCCGACGCCAGCGCGGCCAGTGCTGCACGGAACTCGTGCGGCACGGGCGTGCGCGACGGGGCCGAGGAGGCGGTGGTCGCCTCGGGACGCACCGGCGTCCCCTCCAGCCGCGTCACGAGGCCACCGCCAGGTCCTGGCCGTGCTCGCGGTGCAGCTCACGGGAGACGACCGCACCGATGCGGCGGCGCATCTTCTCGGGCGTGTAGCGCTCCTGGTAGGCCGCCTGGGCACGACGGCCCGCGGCGGCGAGGGTGTCGACGTCGAGGCCGGCGAAGAGGTCGGCGAGGGCGTCGACGTCCCGACGGTCGAAGAGCCAGCCCGTCTCGCCGTCGACGACGACCTCCTCCGGGCCCCCGCTGCGGCTGGCGACGACCGGGCGGCCCTCGCTGAACGCCTCGAGGGCGACGAGGCCGAAGCCCTCGAGGGTGTCGGTGGGCAGCACGATCGCGTCCGCGTCGCGGACGTACGGGGTGGCGTCCTCGACCTGGCCGACGACCGTGACGGTCTCGGGCCGGGACACGATGGCCTGCACGAGGGCCGGGACGTCGACGCCGGCCCCGACGGCGGGCGGGCCGCCGAGGACGACCAGCTGACCGGGGCAGCCCGCCGCGTTCCAGGCCGTCAGCAGGGTGCTGTGGCCCTTGTGGGAGTTCCAGCGGCTGGCCATCAGGTAGTGGGGGAGGCGGTGCTCCGGTGCCGCGACCAGGTCGGGCGACCGCCGCGGGACGCCGTTGTGCACGACGACGGCACGGTCGTCGCCGTCGAGTCCCGAGCTGCCGAGCACCGAGCGGGACACGGCCACGAGGGCGGTGCAGGCACGGGCCAGGGGCCGGAGGCCCTTGCGGTCGGTGTCGCCCCACGGCTCCTGCAGGTGGCCGACGACGTGCTGCACGCCGGCCAGGCGGGCGAGGGGGGCGACGACGAGGCAGGCGCTCGTGGCGCAGTAGACGAGGTCGAAGTGCCGGCCGGCGAGCCGCGCCGCGGTCCGGGCAGCGTCCCGCGCGAGGCGGGCGAGGCCGACCGGGCCGAGGTGCGACCGTCGGAGGATCGGCAGCGCCGTGCGCTCGACGCGGGCGCCGAGCTCACGGAGCTGCGGCCCCAACGGCCCCACGGCCACGTCGGACGGGAGCCACACGGTCACGTCGAGGTCGTCGCGGGCGGCGAGCTCGCCGACGACCTCGAGCACGATGCGGTCCGAGCCGTACAGCTCGTCGGACGAGTGCACGACGAGGACCCTGCTGCGGCGACCGCCCGGGAGACGCGGGGGCGCCTCCGGGAGGTCGGCCGCGTCGAGCAGCCACTGCTCGGCCCGCCGGGCCCCGGGTGCAGCGTCCGCGTCGGCGGGCGCTGCCCCGGGCGCCCCCGCGCCCCGGCCGGTCGTTCTGGTGGTGTCGAGGGTCATGGGTCAGTTGCCTGCCTTCGTGATGGTCAGGTCGTCCCACGAGGAGACGACGGGTGCGTTGGTGGCGGAGGCCGACAGGTAGGAGTGGAAGCCCACCCGTCCCGCGGCCTGGAGGCCCGCCGTGGAGTCGGTCGCGGTCTTGGCCCACGCCGTCGGCTCGGTGCCGCCGGCGGCCCAGACCTTCGCCCGGACGGTCGTCGGCGACGTGCCGGTGACCTCGAGGGCGACAGCGATCTTCTGTCCGGCGACGTAGGTGAGGCCGGGCACGACGCTCTCGGTGCCGAGGACCGTCTGCGTGCCGTCCGCCGCCTGGCGGAACAGCGCGACGGCGACGGCGCCGTTGGCGCGGAACGTGACCTTGGCGCGGTAGTCGCCCTGGCCCGTCACGCCCCGGCCGATGACGGACGCGTAGACGCCCGCCCCGGTCGGCACCTTGTCGAGGGCCACGGTGACGCGGGTGGCCGCGTCGGTTGCCTGCACGCCGTTCAGGTAGATCTGCGGCCCGGAGCCGGCGGCCGCCATCTTGATCAGACCGGCGCCCTGCGCGGTCGTGAACGACGAGACCGCGTTGGGGGTCGTCCACGCGCCTCCGGTGTCCGCCGAGCCCCAGCCGCCCGTCGTCTGGCGCTCGAAGGCGTCGGCGGCGTAGGCGGTGGTGGCAGGCGGCGTCACGACCGGGGGAGCGACGACCACGGGGGCGGTCACGGTCACCGGCACCGTGGTGCTGGCCGTCGCGCCGTCGTCGTCGGTCACCGTGAGGACGACCTGGTACGTGCCCGCAGCCGCGTAGGCGTGCTGCACGGTCGCGCCGGTGCCGACCTGGCCGTCCCCGAAGTCCCACGCCCAGGAGGCGACGGTCCCGTCGGAGTCGGAGGAGGCGCTGCCGTCGAGCGAGGCGGCCAGGTCGACCGAGGTGCTCGTGGCCGAGGCCGTGGGGGCGACGTTCGCCGGGGCCGGCGGCGGGGTGACGACCCCGGTGCCGGCGTCGTGGTGAGCCGTCACCTGAGCTGCGGTCAGGGCCGTCGGGTAGACCGACACCTCGTCGATCGACCCGGCCACGTACGAGCTCGAGGAGCCCCACGTGACGTCGCCGCCGACGTGCCAGCGACCGTTGTAGCCCTGGGCGCCGGTCTGCGGGTTCGTGCCCACGGCGACGCCGTCGACGTAGAGGACCATGCCGGCGCTCGACTGCGTGGCCACGACCTGGTGCCAGGCACCGTCGTTGTAGGCGCGGTCGGTCGTGATCGTGTTCGCCTGGCCCGTCCAGGTGCCGAACACGAGGCGTCCGTCGTCCTGCAGGTAGACGTGGCGGTCGTAGTTGCCCGAGAGCCCCTGTGCCGAGTCGCCGTAGCCGATCAGCTTGCCGCCGGCGGTGGACGTCGTCGAGAACCAGAGCTCGGTGCTGTAGGTGCTGGGCGCCTGCGCGTCCTGCACCTGGACGACCTGGCCCTGCTGTCCGTCGAAGCCGAAGGCCGAGCCGGTGCTGCCGAGGGCGCCGGCGACGCCCTTGGTCACGCCGCCCGTGATCAGGCCGGGCGCGGGCGAGGCCGTCGTCGAACGGGCGGTGCTGCCCGAGCCGGTGTCGTCGAGGCGCCAGTACAGCGACGGCTCGTCGGTGGTCACGGCCTTGCCGTAGGCGTCGGTCGGCGCGGCAGGGACGGTCGAGGTGCGACCGGACGCGACCCAGTGGCCGTCCACCTGCGCGGCGCTGAGGACGGTCGGGTAGACCGCCACGTCCGCGACGTCGCCCGTGAACCAGTCGCTGCCGGCGTTCGGCCAGCCGCCCACGGAGTCTCCGCCGACGCGCCAGTAGCCGGCGTAGGCCTGGGCGCTCGTCACATCGCCGCGCGCGGCCACCTTGACCCCGTCGATCGACAGGCTGATGCCCGTCGAGCCGAGGCTGGCCGTGGCGAGGTGCCACTTGCCGTCGTTGAGGCCGGGCTCGCTCGAGACGGTCTGCGTGCCGCCCGCATACGTGCCGAAGGTCACGCGCCCCGCGCCGTCCATGTAGACGTGACGGTCGTAGTTGGACGAGTTGCCCGTCTGCGAGCTGCCGAAGCCGACGATCTTGCCGCCGGACGTGCTCGTCGTGCGGAACCACGACTCGACGGTGAAGGTCTGGGGTCCGTCGACCGGCGAGTTCGCCGCTGCCGTCGAGCCCTGCTGCCCCGGGAACGTGGCGGCAGTCGTGCTGACCGGACCTGCAGTGCCGCGCTGGACGGCGTCCGTCGCGGTGGCGTCGGTGAACCCGACGTGGTCGTAGACGGCCGTGCCGGAGGGCTCGCCGAACGTCCACAGGCTGGTGGCGCCGTCGGCGGCCACCGCCTTCTCGTACGGGTCGCCCGCCGACGAGGACACCGTGACGGCGTCGGAGCGCGAGCCGGTGAAGGTGTTGCCCGCGGCGTCCGTCACCGACACGCGGTACGTGTGGCTGCTGCCGGGGGCGAGGCCGGCGTCGACGAAGCCGAGGGTCGGGAGGCGCCAGAAGCGCGAGTCCGCCACCTGGGTCGCGACGGGGGTCGTGCCCGAGTCACGGAACAGGCTGTAGGTCAGGCTGCCGTCGTCGTAGTCCCAGGTCGTGGGGAACGACACGCGGACGCTGCCCGACGCGAGCGAGAGGCCCGTGGGCTTCATCGGCGCGTACTGGGGAGCGACCTTGTTCGGCGCGGTGTCGCGCGTGGCGAACGTGGCGAGGCCCTGCTGCGCCTTGCCGTTCACCTGCGTGAACTCTCCGCCCATGACGAGGTACTTGGCGGTGCTCGACGAGGCGCCGAGCGACCAGCCGCCCTGGTACTGCTTCGTGTACGAGCCGGAGTTGACGAGCGGGTACCACGGCAGCTGGGTCGGGGTGGCCTGGCCGGAGTAGATGCTGCCGACGCTCGGACCTCCCTGGTCGGTGCCGGTCGCGGCGACCGTGTTGGCGGTCGCGCGCTTCCAGACGGACGGCGACTGCTCGGCGAAGGCGCCGACAGAGGTGCAGTCGTGCGAGTGCGAGACCGCGTAGGCGACCTGGCCGATGACGGCCGTGCCGTAGCTCGCGCCGTAGCAGTTGTCGAGCCAGACGAGGGCGCCGGTGTCGAAGCGAGCCGCGAAGCGCCCGTCGAACCAGTGGCCGCCCTCGCCGTTGCCGGTCGCGTAGATGACGCCGTCCACGACCGTCATGTCGGTCACCCAGGAGCGGTTGGATCCCTGCTGCGCCGAGATGGGCTTGGCCTC
This sequence comes from Frigoribacterium sp. CFBP 8766, assembly GCF_014841435.1. NCBI lineage: Bacteria > Bacillati > Actinomycetota > Actinomycetes > Micrococcales > Microbacteriaceae > Frigoribacterium > Frigoribacterium sp. CFBP 8766. The sequence continues at coordinate 294,774 of NZ_JACYTX010000002.1, read as the reverse complement.
GAAGGGCTGGATCGCGCCGACCGAGCCGTCCACCGCACCGATGCCGACGATCGGCTGGCCGCCGATGGTCTGGAACCGGCCGCCGATGACGACGCGGCTGTCGTCGGGTGCCGCCACGACGGCCTGGGTGATGTTGTCCGTGCCGGGGTTCCACGCCGTGAGCGTGCCGGTCGCGGTCGTGAAGGCGGCCGCGTTGGCGCGGGCCTTCGAGCTCGCGGTGCCGAACGAGCCGACGACGTAGACGGTCGTGGCGGTCGGGGCGATGCCCCACACGGAGCCGGAGATGGAGGCCGAGAACGACGTCTTCAGGGCACCCGTCGAGACGGTGAAGGCCGCGATCTTGCTCTTGGCGACGCCGCCCACGGTCGAGAAGTCGCCGCCGACGTAGAGGGTCGCACCGTCGGGCGAGACCTCGACGGAACGGCCCTGCGCGCTGAGGTTCGGGTTCCAGGGCAGGATCGCGCCCGTGCGGACGTCGAACGCCATGGCGTTGTTGCGGGTGACCGAGTTCTGCCCCTCGGCGCTGCCCGAGGGCCGGGCGGCCGTGAAGGCGCCGACCGCGTAGGCCGTGGTGCCGACGACCGCCGTGCTCCAGACGACGCCGTTGATCTGCGGCGTCGGGAGGACGTCGGAGCTGACGGTGGCCGTGCTCGCGGCGGCGACGCTGCCTGCCGGGGAGCTGCTGGTGTAGGCACCGGTGACGGTCATGCCGGGGGCGGCAGCCGTCGCCGCCGAGGCGGCCGTGGGCGCCCAGGCGAGGCCCCCGGCCACGAGGGCCGTCAGGGCGAGGACGCCGACGGCCGAGCGGGCCGTTCGACGAGGGGTGGGGGTCATGGTCGTGTCTCTCCGGTCAGGGTCTCGGGCGAGCGGTCTGCTCGTCCGCGGTCGGGTGCGGGTCGGGTCGTGAGGGCGAGGGGGCGGTCGATGGGGTCGGACGTGGGGGGAGGAGGTCCGAGGTCGGCGGGACGGGGGCGGCCCGGCACGGCGGCCGCGTCGCCGAGGCTGGTCACCACGCGCCGCACGAGCAGCCCGCCGAGCACGCTGCCGGCGCAGAGCGCGAACGGCACCGCGGCCGGGGGAGCGCCGACGCCGAGGACGGCGACGGCGGCTGCGAGGGAGAAGAACGAGTCGGCGACGCGCACGGCGAGCACGCGGGCCTGACCGCCCCGGACGGCCGCGAGCGACCCGTACGGGGTGACGGCCGCGACGCTCACCGCGTACGCGGCCCACCCGGCGACCGCGAGGGTGTCGAGCGGCCGGCCCGCGACCAGCTCGCCTGCGACGGGCGCCAGCAGCACCGCGACGGCACCGACGGCGAGGGCGCCGACGAGGAGCCGCAGCACTGCCCGGTCGGCACGACGCACGAGCGTCCGGGTCGGCACGGCGTGGGCCACGGCGAAGGTCGCGAACAGGTAGGTCGACAGGCCGCCGACGAGCAGCAGGACGGGCGCCACGAACACACGGGCCGCCTCGAGGTCGCCCGTCGCGACCGTCCCGACGAACAGCACCACGAGGAGGCGCGTCACGGTCAGCAAGGACGGTCGCACGACCGCCTGGGCTGCGCGGAGCGACCCGTAGGCGGCGACGATCCGCACCCCGCTGTGGCCGGTCGCCCAGCTCGGCGAGGCCGTCGCCGCCCGGCGGGGGCCAGCGAGCGCGAGGGCGGTCACGAGGGCGACGGACTGCCCTGCGCCGAGCGCGGCGAGCGGCAGCAGCAGCCCGGTGGTGCCGCCGACCGCGAGCAGGCCGGCCGTGCCGAGCAGCGCGCCGAGGCCGGTGAGGTCGACGACGACGAGCCGCCAGAAGCGCAGCTGCGCCATCAGGAGGCGCCGCACGACCTCCTCGGCGGCGAAGGCACCTGCGGCGAGGGCGAAGAGGGCGGCCTCGGCCGGGGCGAGCACGCCGGAGGCGCCGATCACGACGCCCGCGACCGCCGGCGCAGCGACGCACCAGACGGCAGCCCAGGCGAGGAGCCCGCGGCGGACGTCTGCGGAGCCACGGTCGAGCACGGTCAGCGAATCGCCGACGAAGCCGCTGGCGAGGGCGGCGAAGACGACGACGACGCCGTACAGCACGGCGTAGACGCCCCAGTCCGACGGCGCGAGCAGGCGCACCGCCACGATCTGCCCCGCGAGGCCGAGCAGGGCCTGCGTGCCCTGGCCGCCCAGCGCGCCGAGCACGTCCGACCGGCGGCGCGGCCGAGTCCGTGCCGCCGGGGCCGCGCCCTCCCGGCGCACCCCGTCGTGCGTCGAGACGGTCATCGGGGGAGGCTCCCCGTGAAGGTGGCCGGCGCGTGCACGCCGTCCAGGTCGAGGTAGAGCGTGGCCTCGTCGCGGCGGTCGTCCGGGACGACGAACGCGTACCGGGCGGTGACGTCGGCGCCTGCGGCGACGACGCTGTCGAGGTCGGCCACGTCGACGTCGTCGTACAGCGGCGCGGAGGGGACGGCGTCGCTGCCCGCGCGCAGGCTCGGGACGACCGACGTGAGGTCGACGTCCGCGTCGGTGCCGTTGTGCACCGTGACGGCGAAGACCACGTAGGGAGCCCCCGTGACCACGCCGGCCCCGGTCGCGGTCACCGTGCCCTGGTCGACCGCCTCCGTGGTGACGGTCAGGCCGTCCGGGTAGTCGACGGAGTCGGCGAACGGGACCACGTCGGCCTGCACGCGGTCGTCGGGCGCCGCGGCACCGTCGCGCTCGACGGCCGGGGCACCGGTCTCGGTCGTGACGTACGCGGGGGCGTCGATCCCTCCTCCGCTGGCCGTCGCCTCGTTCGACCCGGTCGTGACGACGACGGCCACCACGACGGCGGCGGCCAGCACGACCACGCCGGCTCCGGACAGGAGCAGGGTGCGGCGGCGCATCAGTAGGCCCCGTCGTGACGGAGGAGCACGCGGACCGTGCGCCACATGATCACGAGGTCAGCGGTGAGGGACCAGTTCTCGACGTAGTACAGGTCGAGGCGGACGCTGTCCTCCCAGCTGAGGTCGCTGCGGCCGTTGATCTGCCACATGCCGGTCAGGCCGGGCTTGATGTAGAGCCGACGGTGCACGTGGCGCTCGTAGTCGGCGACCTCGCGGGGGAGGGGCGGCCGGGGGCCGACGACGCTCATGTCGCCGCGGACGATGTTCCAGAGCTGGGGCAGCTCGTCGAGCGACCATTTCCGCAGCAGGCGTCCGACGCGGGTCACGCGGGGGTCGTGGCGCATCTTGAACAGCGGGCCCGCGCCCTCGTCCGCCGTGCCGAGCGAGCCGAGCAGCTGCTCGGCGTCGACGACCATCGACCGGAACTTCAGCATCTCGAAGGTGCGGCCGTCACGGCCCACGCGGCGCTGGCGGAACAGCACCGGCCCGGCGCTGTCGAGCCGGACGACGAGGGCGAGGACCAGGAGGAGCGGCGCGAGCACCACGAGGGCGCCCCCGGCCAGGACGAGGTCGGACACCCGCTTCATCGCGTGGCGCGGCCCGTCGAACTCGGGCAGCTCGACGTGCATCAGGGGAAGTCCCTCGACGGGACGGAAGTGGATGCGGGGACCGGCGACGTTGGTCAGCCGGGAGGCGAGGACGAGCTCGGTGGCGCGGCCCTCGAGGGACCACCCGAGGTCGCGGAGCCAGTCGCGGCCGCGGCCCGCGTCGCCGGCGACGATCACGCTCTCGGCGCTGAGGCGCCAGACGGCACGCGGCACGTCGTCGAGGCCCGCGACGACGGGGACGACGCGGTCGCCGACGACGACGCCGGAGCCGTCACGGTCGCCGTCGGTCAGAGCTGCCCCGACGACGTCGTAGACGGCGCCGCTCGTCGCGTCGATGCGGTCGACGACGTAGGCGACGTCCTCCCGGCTGCCGACCACGACGGCGCGGGAGAGGAAGTGGCCGGCGCCGCGCTGGGCCTCCAGCCACCGGCGCATGCCCCACCGGCCGAGCACGAGGCCCGCGCCGCCCGCGGGCAGCGCGACGAGGAAGTACTCCTGGCCGCCGACGTGCCCGGCGACCGAGAACCCGACGGCGACGACGACGAAGGCGAGGACGCTGGCGCTGCCCACGCGCTTGTACTCGAGGACGCCGCTGCCGACGACGGCGAGGTCACGGCTGCGGTAGAGGGCCAGGGCGGCGGTCCAGACGACCGCCACGACGAGGGGGAGCCAGAGCGCCTCGAGGACGCCGTCCACGACCGCCGAGGTCGAGCCGGCGCCCTGGTCCACCAGGTCGTCGAGCACGTCGACGACCGCGGCGGCCACCACGCTGGCAGCGACGACCGCCGTGTCGACGACCCGGAGGCGGCGCCGGTAGCGGAGCGCCCACCGGGCGCCGGTGAGCGTCTCGGCGGCGGGCTCGGCGAGGGGGGCCGACGTCCGCGCGGGATGCGCCGACCCGGCCGCAGGCTCGGTGGTGACGACGGGCGCGGAGGAGGCAGGCGAGGGCGCGAGCAGGTCGACGGGCTCGGCCGATCCGTCGAGGACGGGACGCACGGACGCGGAAGAGGATCCGGCGGGGCGGCCGGAGGGCAGGAGGGTACGGAGGGACGACGGGCTGCTGGGCATGGGGGACTCGTGCTCGGGTAGGCGACGAATGACACCGGCGCCGATTCGGGCGGCGACGGGCAACGGAACAGCCGTCCGGTCGGGATTCGGGTCCGTCCGGACGACGGGGGTCGACGGCTCGTCTGCTGGCGGCCGCGGGTACGGCAGCAGGCGACGGACGTCGCTGGGCGCCGCCGACGACGGGTGATCGTCGGCAGGGCCCGTTCGGGTGGGTGGAGCGGTTCGGGTGGAGCAGTTCGGGTGTGGCTCTCCGGGGCGGTGGGTGCCGCTGCCGGTGACTCGACTCTAAGGTGGGGGACCCCCCGGGAGGGGACCCCCCGTTCGGGGGTTCCCCTGCCCCCCGCACGTGGGACACCGCGACGCGTCACCCCGGGCGAGTCGCGCCCGGGTCCCCGCCGGCCGGGCGACCGGGAGGTGCCTTCCCCGCCGCCCGCCGTGAGGCGCCCCTGCGGTCCGACCTCGCGTGAGGACGTGGTATCACCTGGTCACAGGCACATTTGGACCCAGTTCAGAGCCCACCGGTGCAGGTGCCCATCGACGACCATACGACGACAGCTGTCGTGCAGACCGGGTGACGCACCCCCTCGCCCCGCAGACGGGGGACGACGAACGGCAGGTGTCGCCACCTGCCGTTCACCCTGCGTCTAGCCCGTGTTAATCACCCCCCGGGCGATGTGTCACGGGCGTGTCACGAAGCCCTCCTCGACCATCCAGTCGAAGGCGACGTCGGCGGGCTCCTCGCCCTCCACGTCGACGCGGCGGTTCAGGGTGCGGAGCTCGTCGTCCGTGAGCGCCGGCGAGATCTGCTCGTAGACCGCGGCGAGCTGAGGGTAGGTCGCCAGCACGTCGTCGGTCAGCACCGGGGCGACGTTGTAGGCGGGGAAGAACCCCTGGTCGTCCTCCAGCACGGTCAGGTCGAGGGAGTCGATGCGCCCGTCGGTCGTGAAGACCTCGCCGAAGTTGCACCGGCCGCGGTCGGTGGCCTCGTAGACGGTGCCCGTGTCGAGGATGCTCACGTTGCTCGTCGGCACCCCGTCCGCCGCGCCGAGCTCGAGGCCGTAGCGCTCGAGCATGGGGGCGAAGCCGTCCGCCCGCGAGTTGAACTCCGCCTCGACGCAGAACGTCCGCTGGTCGACGGGGAGGGCCGCGATCTGCGACAGCGTGGCGACGTCGCCCAGCTCGGCCACCGCCTCCGACCGGACCGCCATCGCGTAGGTGTTGTTGAGCGGTGCGGGCTCGAGCCAGACGAGGCCGTTGGCCTCGTCGGCGTCGCGCACGGCCTCGTACTGCTCCTGCTTGTCCGGGATGCCCGACGCCTCTCCGAGGTACGTGAGCCAGGCGGTGCCCGTGTACTCGTAGGTCATGTCGGCGCCGCCGTCGAGCATGAGCTGGCGGACGGCGACGCTGCCCGGGACGTTGGTCATGTCGGTGACCTCGAAGCCCGCGGCCTGGGCGGCGAGCACGGCGATCTTGCCGAGGATCAGCTGCTCCGTGAAGTTCTTGGCCGTGACCGTGATCGCGGCGTCGTCGGGGAGGTCGTCGATCGCCTCGATCGAGCCGGGCGCCACGGCGGGCACGAAGGCGGTCGCGGGCTGCAGCCCGCAGCCCGTGAGGAGGGCCGCGGACGAGGCGGCGACGACGCTCAGCAAGGAGGCGCGGCGCAGCGCCCGCAGGCGGGGGCGACGGTCGTCGGTGGGGGTCATCGGAGGCCCTTCGGTCGGGCGACGTGCTCGACCACGCGGCCGAGCCAGTCGATGAGCAGCGCGAGGAGGGCGACGAGCAGGGCGCCCGAGACGAGCACCTTCGGCAGGAACAGGTTGACGCCGGTCGTGATGAGCAGCCCGAGACCGCCGGCGCCGATGAACGTCGCCAGGGCCGCCGAGCCCACGAGCAGCACGAGGGCGGTGCGGATGCCGGAGAGCATGACGGGCACGGCGAGCGGCAGCTCCACGCGGAACAGGACCGAGGCGGCGGACATCCCCATGCCCCGACCGGCCTCGACGAGGCGCGCGTCGACGCTCTGCAGGCCGACCATGGTGTTGCGCAGCACGGGCAGCGCCGCGTAGAGCACGAGGGCGATGACGGCGGTCCAGAACGAGAAGCCGAGCCACAGGGCCAGCAGCACGATCAGGCCGACGGCAGGGGCCGCCTGCCCGAAGTTGGCGAGCACCAGCACCGGCCCGGCCGCGCGCCGGAACGGACGGCGGGTGAGGAGGACGCCCAGGGGCACGGCGAGCACGAGGACGATCGCCGCCGACGCGAAGGTGAGCGCCAGGTGCTCGCCCGTGTAGGTGACCAGGGCCGACGGGTTCAGGGTGGTGCGCTCGGCGGTCGTGAGGTCGGCGGTCGCGAGCCAGACGCAGAACGCGGCGAACACCACGGCGACGGCGGCCGGCTGGACGACGAGGCCGAGCCACGACGGCCGGGCACGCCGGGGACGGCCGGCGGACGAGGAGGCGGCGGGAACGTCGGCGACGGCGGTCACGGTCGGTCCCCGGCCGAGCCCGCGCCGTCGGCGACGCGGTCGCCCTCGGCGGGGTCGCTGGCGATGGTGTCGCCCTCGGCGGCGAGCGGCGCGTCCTGCGGCTGCCCGACGACGGGCAGGGGGCCCGTGTTCGTGCCGACCGGGGCGCCCTCGAGCGCCACGGCCGCGGCCTTGCGCGCCCGGGTGATGGCCTCCATGACGACCTCGACCGTGATGACGCCCACGAAGGCGTCACGTCGACCGGTGACCAGCGCGGCGCCGGCGCTCGAGACGAGCATCGTGTCGAGGGCGTCGTTGAGGGTGGCCCCGCTGCCGATCACGGGCAGCTGGGGATCCGTCCCGTCGGGCACGACGTCGAGGCGCGAGAGCTGCCGCAGCGACGGCCAGCGGGCGGGGCGGCCGCGGTCGTCGACGACGACGGCGTGCTCGTGCCCCGCGGCCTCGACGCGGGCGGCCACCTCGCGGCCGGACTCGCCGGCCTTGGCGACCACCGCCTCCGCCAGGTCGACGTCGCGCACCCGGGTGAGCGTCAGCTGCTTGAGCCCCGCGCCGGAGCCGATGAAGTTCTCGACGAACTCGTTCGCCGGCTCGGCGAGGATGCGCTCCGGGGTGTCGTACTGCACGATGTGCGCGCCCTCGGAGAACACCACGATCCAGTCGCCGAGCTTGACGGCCTCGTCGAAGTCGTGCGTGACGATGACGATCGTCTTCTGCAGCTCGTGCTGGATGTTGATCAGCTCGTCCTGCAGACGCTGGCGCGTGATCGGGTCGACGGCGCCGAACGGCTCGTCCATGAGCAGCACGGGCGGGTCGGCGGCGAGGGCCCGAGCCACGCCGACGCGCTGCTGCTGGCCGCCCGACAGCTCCCGGGGGAACCGGTCGCGGTAGGTCGCCGGGTCGAGCGAGACGAGCTCGAGCAGCTCGTCGACGCGGGCCGTGATGCGGTCCTTGGACCAGCCGAGCATCTTGGGGACGATCGCGATGTTGGCCGCCACCGTCATGTGCGGGAACAACCCGCCGGCCTGGATCACGTAGCCGATGCGGCGGCGCAGCTCGTCGCCGTCGATGTCGGTGACGTCGTCGTCGCCGAGCACGACCCGGCCCTCGGTGGGCTCGATCAGGCGGTTGATCATCTTGAGGGTGGTGGTCTTGCCGCAGCCGGAGGGGCCGACGAGCATGACGATCTTGCCCGCGGGGATCTCGAGGGTGATGCCGTCGACGGCCGGGGCGGCCTGTCCCGGGTAGCGCTTCGTGACCTGGTCGAGCAGGATGCTGCGGCCCGACACCTCCGTCGCGGACGAGGAGGCGGTGGGGGAGTCAGTTCTGGACACGGATGCCTCTCGAGATGGTCAGGCGGCCGAGGCCGACGAGCAGGAGGTCGAGCACGAGGGCGAGGACGACGACGCCGACCACCCCGGTGACCACGGAGGCGAGCGCGTTCGCGCCGCCGGCTCGGGACAGGCCCGAGAAGATGAAGCCGCCGAGGCCGGGCCCCAGCGAGTACGCCGCGACGGCGGCGATGCCCATGACCATCTGCGCGCTGACGCGCACGCCGGTGAGGATGACCGGCCAGGCCAGCGGCAGCTGCACCTGGACGAGCGTGCGGAGGCTCCCCATCCCTATGCCCCGCGCGGACTCGACCAGAGCCGGGTCGACCTGGGTCAGGCCCACCACGGCGTTCCGCAGCACGGGCAGGGTCGCGAAGAAGGTGACGACGACCACCGCGGGCACGACCCCGAAGCCGAGCGGCACGATCAGGAGGCCGACGACGGCGAAGGAGGGGAGGGTCAGGCCGATGGCCGAGACGCTGTTCGCCACCGCGGTGAGGGCGGGCACCCGGTAGACGAGCGCGGCCAGGACGACGGCGATCACCACCGCGAGCACGAGGCACTGGACCACCAACGAGAAGTGCTGCCACGAGGCGAACCAGATCTGGTCCCACCGCCCCGTCACGTAGTCCCACGCCATCTGATCCCCGTTCCTCGTCACTCGCTCGTCGACCCGTCCGCACGAACGCCCGGCCTGGACCGGGCGTTCGGCGTCCACCATAACGAGGACACGTCGGGTCTTGTCCAGGCGACGAGCGTCGCCCGGGTCGCTCGGGCACGCCGGTCGTTACCTGCGAGCGGGCACGGAATCCCCGGTCAGGCGGTGGGTCGACGTGCAGGGAGCGGAGGAGTGTAACGATCGTGAGCAGAACGCGGGAGGCGCGGTGCAGGACCTGCCTGCACCGCGCCTCCTGCGGACTCCCCGTCAGGCCGAGGGCACCCTCGCGGACGCCTTGTGCCGGGCTCCGTGGTGCTCGTCCGGCAGCCGGTCGCCGCGGCCGAAGAGCTTCTGGCGGAGGGTGCCCGGCTCGTACTCGGTCGGGTAGACGCCGCGAGCCTGGAGCACCGGGACGACATGCTCGACGATGTCCTCGAAGGTGCCGGGGGTGATGGCGTAGGCGAGGTTGAACCCGTCGACGTCCGTCTCGGCGACCCACTCCTGCAGCTGGTCGGCGATCTGCTCGCCCGACCCGACGATGCGCGGACCGAGCCCCCCGATGCCGGCCGCCTCCGCGATGTCGCGGATCGTCCACTCCTTGCCGCTGTCGCCCTCCTGCGCCTGGAAGTTGGCCAGCGCCGACTGGATCGCGTTGCTCTCCACGTCGCCCACCGGGTCGTCGAGCGAGTACGTCGACAGGTCGACGCCCATCCAGCCCGACATCAGGGTCAGCGCGCCCTCGTGCGACGCGTAGCGCTGGTACTCCCGGTGCTTCGCCTCCGCGGCCTCGGGCGTCGCGTCGGTGATGATCGTGAGCAGCGTGTAGATGCGGGCCGAGTACCGGTCGCGGCCCGCCTCCTCGAGGGCGTCGCGGAGCTTCGTGACGGTCGCGGCCAGGCGCTCCTTCGTGGGGGCGGCGACGAAGATCGACTCGGCGTTGCCGGCGGCGAAGCGGATGCCGCGCGGCGAGGCGCCCGCCTGGTAGATCACCGGCGTCCTCTGCGGGCTCGGCTCGGAGACGTGGATGCCCGGCACCTTGTACCAGGTGCCCTCGTGCCCGATCTCGTGCACCTTCGTCGGGTCGGTGAAGACGCCGGTCTCGCGGTCGCGGACGACGGCGTCGTCCTCCCACGAGCCCTCCCACAGCTTGTACAGCACCTCGAGGTACTCGTCGGCCTGGTCGTAGCGGTCGTCGTGGTCGAGCTGGTCGTCGGCGCCCATGTTGCGAGCGGCGCTGGGCAGGTAGCCGGTGACGACGTTCCAGCCCACGCGACCGTCGGTGAGGTGGTCGAGCGTCGACATGCGCCGCGCGAACGGAACGGGGTGCTCGTAGGCGGTGCCGGCCGTGATGCCGAAGCCGAGGTGCTCGGTCGCGGCCGCCATGGCCGAGACGAGCAGGATCGGGTCGCCGACCGGCGTCTGGGTGCCGTTGCGGAGCGCCGCGTCGTGGTTGCCGCCGTAGACGTCGTAGGTGCCGAGCACGTCCGCGATGAAGAGGCCGTCGAAGCGACCGGCCTCGAGGAGGCGCGCCAGGGAGGTCCAGTAGCTCAGCTTCGTGTAGTCGGGCGAGCGGTCGTCGGGGTGCCGCCAGAGACCGGGGGACTGGTGCCCCACGCAGTTCATGTCGAAGGCGTTGAACCGGATGCGTCGAGTCATCGGGCCATCGTCGTCGCGCACCGTCGCGGGCGCCACGGGCCTGCAACACGGCGTCACACGCGACGCCTAGTCTTGGTCGGTGACCCGCCCTGCCCCGACCCGCCGCGACTCGCCCCGCCCTCCTCGTGCACGGCTCGGACGGGACGTCGTCGTCCTGGGCGTCATCGCCTTCTTCGTCATGGTCGGCTTCGGGGTCGTCGTGCCCGTGCTGCCCGTCTACGCGGCGAGCTTCGGCGTCGGCTACGTCGCCGTCGGCGCGGTGCTCTCGGCCTTCGCCCTGATGCGCCTCGTCGCGAGCCCCTTCGTCGGCCGGATGATCGACGTCGCGGGCGAGCGCGTGGTCCTGTCGGTCGGCATCGGCATCGTGGCCGTGTCGAGCGGCCTCGCGGGCCTCGCGCACGACTACGTCCAGCTGCTGCTGCTCCGCGGGGTGGGCGGCATCGGCTCGGCGATGTTCACGATCTCCGCGATGACGCTGCTGCTCGCGTCGACGACGCCCGACCGGCGCGCCCGGTCGATCGGCTTCTACCAGGGCGGGTTCCTCGTCGGCGGCATGGCCGGGCCGGCGCTCGGCGGCCTCCTCGCGACCGTCTCGCTCACCGCGCCCTTCTTCTTCTACGCGGGCACGCTCGCGGTCGCGGGCGTCGTCGGCATCCTGCTGCTCAGCCCCCCGCGCCGAGGCGACGCGGCGGCCGCCGCCGCGGCCGCGGAGCCCGCGCGTCCTCTCGCCGACGTGCTCCGCGACGTGCGGTTCCGGGCGGCGTGCGTGGCGAGCTTCGCCCAGGGCTGGTCGTCCCTCGGCGTCCGCAGCGCGCTGGTGCCGGTGCTGGTCGTCGAGGTGCTGCTCCAGCCCACCTCGTGGACGGGTGTCCTCTTCGCCGTCGCCGCCGTGGCGCAGACGCTCGCGCTCGCGCCGGCGTCCCGCTTCGTCGACACCGTGGGTCGGCGACCCGCCGTGATCGGCTCGTTCGCGGTGGCCGCTGTCTCGCTCGCTGCCGTCCCGTTCGCCCCCGGACTCGTGACCCTCGGCGCGCTGCTGGCCGTCTACGGCGTCGCGACGGCGTTCATGGGCACGGCCCCGGCCGCCCTCGTCGGCGACGCGGCGGGGGCGCGGGGCGGTCGCCCGGTGGCGATCTTCTCGATGTGCTCGGACGTCGGGGCGATCGCCGGCCCCCTCGTCGCGGGGCTGCTCGTCGACGTCGCCTCGTTCGAGGTGGCCTTCGGCACGGCCGCGGCGCTGCTCGCGGTCAGCGCGATCGTCGCGATCCGGCTGCCGCGCGGCATCCCCGTGCCGCAGCCCTAGCGGGAGCTCGTGGTCGATCCACCAGCTGGCCCCTGAGCCCCGGCCGTCGGCTCAGAGCATCTGAATCGAGGCGGCCCACCGGTCTTGCACATCGATTCGGGTACAGGCGACGTCGTTCTCAGCCCGCTCTCCTGAACAACGAACCGTCCGATAGGGGATGGTTCAACAGGACGTGACAGGCTGCGGCGATGACTGACTCACCTGTTGCTCGAACGACTCTGATGGATCAGAAGCTCGCCGCCGTGACCAGCGTCTCCCACGTGGAGGTGCGCCGAATTTCGATCGCGCCCGCCACGACCGGCGGTGCCCACACGCACAACGGGCCGGTTTTCGGAACGATCGAGAGCGGCTCCGTCACTTTCCAGATCGGCACGGGCACGGAGATCGTCTTGAGAGCTGGTGACGTCTTCTACGAGCCCGCTGGGGTCGTGGTCTCGAAGTTCGACACCGCCGCTGAACCCGTGGTGTTCCTCGGCTACTTCTTGCTGGACGACGGGGCCGTTCCTGAGATCGAGTTCACCTCTGCATGGTGGAGATCGGGTATCGCGTGGATCCTGCGCAGCGCCGTCGGGGCTATGCGAGGAGATCCTCGGAGACGTTGCTCGCTGTCGCGCAACGCCACCCGGACGTGAGCATGGTCCGCGCCACGGTCAGTCCCGACGACGTGGCTTCACGAGCACTCGTCACTAGCTACGGGTTCGTGGAGACTGGCGAGCAATGGGATGAGGAAGACGGGCTAGAGACCATCTACGAAGTCTCAGCGTCAGGAGCGCCGTCGTCCTGAGCGGTGCCCGACAAGGGATCGGCTAGCGGACCGCCTCGTCGCCTGGAGAGCCCAAGGTCCTAGCGGTGTTCGCGGTCGCGTCACCTGTCCTCCCTCGATCTGCACGGGCCTGCCGACGCTCTCTCGCCTCAGCATCCTGGCGCTTCTGGGTAAGGCTCGTTCTGGCAGTCCCGAGGATGGCCATCCCGAGCAGGGCCAGCACGATGATGAGAGCCACTGGGACGATGACGATCGAGAGCACAGCGCCTCCGAGAAGTAGTGATGTCTGAAGTTAGCGAACTTCGACAGCGTGGTCGAGGCCGCAGGGCGGGGCCCGATAGGGGATCGTCCAGGGAGCTGGGCACAAAGTGGTCTGATACTTGGAGGTGGCCATGAACAAGTACGACCCTCTTCCGGGAAAAACTCAGCGCGGGGTTCGTACTGCGGCTTTGACCATGGCTGCGATGGGCGTGCAGGGGGCATTCCTCTACCGAGCCATCTTCGACGTGCCCACCTTTGTCTCCGGGATGCTCTGGCTAGGCGTTTTGTCGTCCTCCTCGTTGGCTTCATCTACAGAGGCATCAAGGACGCTCGTCTGAATCGGGCAGAACAAGCAGCTCGGGACGCGAAGTTCGAGGAACAGGAACAGCAGAAACGCACCTCGTCTTCGCGGAACTCCGACAAGCGGCTTGGGACAAGCCTGCCCGACGACTGGACCTAGTCAGCCACGATGCCCGATAGGGGATCCCATTCTGGGCCGCAGCTCGCAGGGCGTTCGGGGTAGTGCGGGGCGTCGGGCGAGCCGGGTTCTTTCACCGGTCGGTGCGCCTCCAGACCGCAACGACGTTCTGGTCGTCGACCTGTCCCTGACCGTACTGCAGGTAGCCCGTCCTCTCCGCGGAAACGACGATCGAGTCGGCCCCGAGGTCCAGGAGCTCCTGCTCCACCATCGAGGAGTTCCCGGGGCTCTCCGGCAGCTGCTCCATGGCCCAGCCGTCGGGCACCTCGACGGCGCCCTCGACGTACTCGATGCCCATGCCCAGCATCGAATGCTCCACGGCTTCCGAGGTGATGACCTTCGCCCCCTCGGGGAAGTCCACCCCTGTCACGGTGCTGATGGTCTCGAGCGGTACGTCGTGGCAGCGCGTGGAGAAGGGGTTGCAGACGCCGAACTCGCCCGGCTCGTTCAGCTTCGTGTTCACCGCGATGATCGGCGCCGCCACGACACCCGCGACGATGAGCCCGATGACCAAGAACAAGCCGACGAGCAGAAGCAGCTGCCGGCCGAGGCGGGGTGCCGGCCGAGGCGGGGCGGGGCGTACTCGTCCATCTGCCCATCCTCGGCGACGGCGACCATGGACGCGTCCGTCTGGCGCCCGAGAGGGGTGCGCCCTGCGGATGAGTCGTCAGCTGGTGGTGTCCCAGGTGAGGAAGACCACCCCGACGAGGACCGGCACGAGGGACAGCAGCGCGATGATGACGCCACCGACGACGCTCGCTGCGCGCTTGTCCATCGCCAGCCAGATGCCCCCGACCACGCCGAGGGCGCCGATGATGATCAAGGTCAGGGAGAACGCCACAGGGGTCCTTTCGAGAGTGTCGATGGCCGGCTACGAGAGGGAGATGCCCGGCGCCACCGTCACCAGCAGCACCACGGCACCGATCAACAGCGGTACCAGCGATCCGACGATGATCACCACGCCGGCCGCGACGCTGAATTTCGCACTGACGACCTCACGGTTCCGAATGAGGAACACGCCGGCACAAAGACCGATGAGGCCAGCGGTGAGGCACACGAGCGCGAGGGTCACGGTGCAGATCCTGTCATGAGATGGATCGGTCATCACTTCAGAGGCCGTCCCAGATGGGGAACGCTCGCCGGGCCCTCGCAGTGGGGCGTCCCGACGAAGTGCGCTTCATGCCATCCTTCGATCGTGCGCCTTCGATCGCTCTGCCTGTTCGTCGTGACCCTCTGCGCTGTCAGCCTCGCCGGGTGCTCGGAGGACGATCCCGGTGAGCAGGCCGGCGACATCGCTCTGTGGCTCGACCAGGCGCCTTCATCGGTGCAGGACGACGGCGACGTGCTGGCCGTCTTGGCATCGCTCGTCGAGCGGGGCGAGGAAGCAGACGGCGACGAGATCTCGGCGGCCTTCGAGGAGCCCGTGACGATCAGGCGAGTGGAACTCGAGTGTTTCGGCGACGGATCTGTCGAGGGGCTGTTCGGTCTGACGTCGGCTACGGGTGCGGGTGCGGTCGACACGACGTCCGCCCGTGCGAGCTGCGCCGAGGGCGTGGTCGAGCTGGACATCCCGGAGTCGTCCCGCGAGGGCGTGACGAAAGTCAGCTTCTCCTCGGTGGCGAGCACCGAGAAGGGCGCTTGGCGCGTCATCGTCCGATAGGGGATGGACGACTGGTCTGCTCGGTGTGCGGACTGTCTGATTCCTTGACCGCGCCGCCAGGGAGCGACGAGAAGAGCGGGCCGCTCACGGTGAGCCGAGAGGGCCTCGAGTCGGGAATCCTTCGCGGTGACGCATCATCGTCTAGAGGCTCTGGACCAGCAGCTGGAAGATGCTCAGGAACGAGACCTCGACGACCATCGAGTCGTTGCATCGATCTGGTGAGGTGGGGTCGAACGCGCAGGCCGACGATGAGGACGTGCTCTGGATGGGCCACGGAACGAACAGGATCAGCGCCATGACGACGGCGCACACGACGGCCACCGTCCGCCTGCTCCTGATCTGCTTCTTGCTCCGCATGAGCCCTCCTCTCACATCAGGCATGTCTAGGCCAACGGCACCCGCGGCGGTAGAGGAGACCCAGAAGAGTCATGCAACTGAGACAGAGGCTCACCGCGAACCGTTCCCGGCAACCGACCCTCAGGCGACCGCGTAGGACAGTTCCCAGCTCCAGGCCGGCCCTCCCGTTCTCTGTGAAGAAGTCCTGACCGCCGGATGGGGGATCCCCTGTGGAAGTCACGCGGGGAACTACGTTCGTCACGTCGAGTCGTCCAGGGGCGGGCCCGGAGCGGGCGATCCACCTGCCCGCCCCGGGATGGCGTCAGGGTGTGGGGTCGAGGAGGCGCCCGGTCCACTCGCGCAGGGCGGTGACGGCCCGGCGCGACAGGGTCGCCCCCGGCATCATGCTCGTCGACCCGTGGAACGCCCCCGGCCACACGTGCAGCTCCGCCTGCACGCCGGCCGCCCAGAGTGCGCTGGCCCAGGTGACGGTCTCGTCGCGGAACACCTCGGCGCTGCCGCAGTCGACGTACGCCGGCGGAAGGCCCGCGAGGTCGGTCGCGCGGCCGGGAGCGGCGTAGATCGACACGTCGTCACCGCCGCGACGGTCGCCGAGGTAGGCGTCCCAGCCGAACCGGGTCATCTCCCGGTCGGCGACGCCCACGCCGTCGTACTGACGGGCGGAGAGGGTGGCGTCGCGATCGTCGAGCATGGGGCTCACGAGCACCTGCCCGACGAGGGCCGGCCCCTGTCGGTCGCGGGCGAGGAGCGCCGTGCCGGCGGCGAGTCCGGCCCCGGCGCTCTGGCCGACGACGATGACCCGCCCCGGGTCGACGCCGAGTTCGTCGGCGTGCTCGGCGACCCAGACGAGGCCGGCGTAGCAATCCTCGACCGGGTACGGGTCGGGGTGCTCCGGGGCGAGACGGTAGTCGGGGCTGACCAGGACGACGTCGTGCACGAACAGCCAGTCGTCGTACGAGTCGAGGTTGCCGAGGTGGTGGCCGAACATCATGCCGCCGCCGTGGATCGCGTAGGCGCAGGCCGCGGTCCCGGTTCGGCCGATGCGCTGCACGACCGCGAGGGCGATCGGGTCGCCGAGGTGCCCGGGGACGGTGATGCTGCGCCTCTCGAGGCCGCGGGCGCGCAGTCCTTCGTCGAGCTGCGCCTCCGTCATGTCCAGCTGTCGCATCCGCGGCAGCATCTCGGCTTCGAGGCGGAAACGGCCACGGGCGTCCATCGCCTCCAGGAACGGCCCGAACTCGGGGTCGAACGGGGGGCGGGGCAGGGCGGCGGTGTCAGGCACGAGAGGGCTCCTGGGTGGTGGGGGTGGAAGTGGTCGAGGGGGCAGGTGCAGTGGTGCTGGGGGCCAGGTCGGCGGTTCGTGCCCGGAGCATCCCGACCACGACGAGAACTGCGGCGACGGCGGCGAGGCCGAGGCCGGCCACCGTCAGCGCGTCCTGGAACGTCTCGAAGCGCGCGGCCGTCCAGGTGCTCGTCGCGATGCTCCCGGTGACCATCGCGGCGACGATCGTCCCGGCCGCGGCGACCGCCGCACCTCCTGCGAGCTCGCTCGAGGTGTCGACGAGGGCGGCGCCCACCGAGGTGCGGTCCGACGGCAGCCCGGTCAGCACGGAGGCTCCGGCCACGACGCCGACGACGCGCATGCCCGCGGCGACGAGCACGAGAGCGACGAGCACCCAGACGTAGCCGTGACGGCTCAGGGCACCGAAGACCGCGAGGCCGGACACGACCGCGGCCGCGCTGACCCACGACGCCCGGCCGAGGCCGACCCGCTGCACGAACGGCCCCACGAGGCGGCCCCCGGCCAGGAGCACGACGACCTGCGGTAGCGTGCCCACGGCGGCGAGGGCCGGCGGCCAGCCCCAGGCGAACTGCAGCTGCAGCGTCACGAGGTACGACAGCCCGGCGACGGCGAGGCCCGACGCGGCCTTGAAGGCGAGGCCGCTCGACACCAGGGGGCGGGCGAGCAGGTGCAGGTCGACCACCGGGTGCCGCGCCGTCCGCAGGCGCACGACGAACCCGGCCCCGCACGCGACGGTCAGGACGACGGCGGCCCACCCCCACGAGGAGGCGGTGGCCGGCCCGACGAGGACGGTCGGCGTGACGAGCAGTCCGGTCACGGTCGCGGTGCCGATCAGCGCCCCGCCCACGTCGACGGGGTCTGGCCGCACCCCCGCGGCATCGTCCCGAGCGACGCCGCACCGGATGCCGACGAACGCCAGCACCGCGATCGGCACGTCGGCCAGCAGCAGCACCTGCCACGGGGCGACGGCGAGCACGAACCCGCCGACGGTCGGGCCGACGGCGAGGCCGACGAGCCCCGCGGTCGAGATCACCGTCAGGGCCCGGACGCGGAGGCCCTCGTCGTCGAACAGCCGGAACGCCAACGCCATCGACCCGGGGGTGGTCATCGCTGCGGCGACGCCCGTCAGCACCCGGACGATGATCAGTTGCTCGGTCGTCGTGACCGCCACGGTCGCGAGGCTCGCCACGGCCAGCAGCACGAGGCCCGCGAGCATGACGCGGCGGCGCCCCACCCGGTCGGCGACGGCGCCGAAGAGCAGCATGAGCCCGCCGAAGGCGACCGCGTAGGCGCCCGACACCCACTGCAGGCCCGTCGTCGAGGAGCCCAGCTCGCGGCCGATCGTCGGCAGGGCGACGTTGAGGACCGAGGTGTCGAGCATCTCGAACAGGAACACCGCGGACAACCCGGCCAGGGCGATCCACGCGTCGGACAACCGGGGAGGCGCGTCGCCGGCGCGCAGCCGACCGCGGGAGAGAGAGGTACTGGGGGACACGGGGGCGCACTCCTTCTGGGAAGAAGTGGCGACTCGTTCGATGCCGCGTGCGGGTGCGTCGCAGAGCGCGACGCCTTTTACCTCAGTGCTCGTGAGGCTACACGAACCGACGGCGCGGCCGCAGACGGTCCGGCGACACCGTGCACGAGGGGCGACACGGTCGCGGCGACTGCTGACGACGAAGGAGGCGCGCCCCGGTCACCCGGGACGCGCCTCCTGCGCTCTGACGGTCGCGCTACTTCTTCGCGGCGCCGGTCTTCGTCGCGGGCTTCGCCGCGCTCTTCGACTCGGTCGCGGGGTCCGACTTGGGCTGGACGACCGGCGTCACCTTGAGGAACCCGGCACGCGGGTCCTTCAGGCCGACGAGCGGCGTCTGGTCACGGCCGCCGAAGAAGTTCGTGATCCAGCCGGTGAGGATGCGCCACTTGCGGTTCAGCGTGGGCATCGCGTACAGGTGGTACCCGCGGTGGGCGAGCCAGGCCGGCACGTTCGTGACGGACACGCCCTTGAGCACGCCCGCGCCCTTGCCGATGCCGTAGCTCGCGACCGTGCCGAGCGACTCGTGACGGTACTCGGAGGCCGGGGCGCCCGAGAGCGCCGCGATCACGTTGTCCGCGACCGTCACGGCCTGGCGGACGGCGTTCTGTGCGTTCGGCGGGTAGTAGGCGGGCTGCTTCTCGGCGAGCAGGTTCGGCACCTGCGCGACGTCGCCCAGCGCCCAGACTCCGTCGAGCTTCTCGCCCTGCTCGGTCTCGACCTGCAGGGTGGCGCTGACGTTGACGTGGCCCTTCGGGCCGAGCGGCAGGCCGAGGTCGGCGACCACCGGGTTGGGCTTGACGCCCGCCGTCCACACGATGGTGCCGGCGGGGATCGTCTCGCCGTCGCTGAGGACGACGTCGCCATCGACGCACGAGGGCATCGTGGTGCCGAGGCGCACGTCGATGCCGCGGCCGCGCAGGTGGCCCAGGGTCCACTTCGAGAGCTCGGGGCCGACCTCGGGCGCGACGCGGTCGAGCGCCTCGACGAGGACGAAGCGGAGCTCGTCGCGGGACAGGCTCGGGAACTGGTCGACGGCCGCCTTGGCGGCGTCGTCCAGCTCAGCCATCGCCTCGACGCCGGTGTAGCCGCCGCCGACGAAGACCACGGTGAGCAGCTTGCGACGCGTGGCGGCGTCGGTGACCGACGCGGCCTCGGAGATGTTGCCGAGGATGCGGTCGCGGACGTACTGCGCCTCCTCCACGCTCTTGAAGCCGACGCCGTTCTCGGCGAGGCCGGGCGTCGGGAAGGTGCGCGTGACGGCGCCGAGGGCGACGACGAGCTGGTCGTAGGCCAGCACCTGGTCACGGCCGTCGGCCGTGGTGACGGTGACCTTCTTCGCGGCGGAGTCGAGGCCCGTGACCCCGGCCTCGATCACGGACGTCTTGCGCAGTGCCTTCCGGAGCTGCACGGTCACGTCGCGCGGGGCGATGTGCCCGCCCGCGACCTCCGGCAGGAACGGCTGGTACGTGTAGTACGGCGACTGGTCGACCAGCGTGATGCTGGCGCTCTGCGGCGGACGACGCTTCTGGAGCTCGAGTGCGGCGGTGAGCCCGGCGGAACCCCCGCCGAGGATGATGATTCGCTGTGTCATGGATGTGTTCCTCCCTGCGACGACCGTACTCTGCGGGCAGCACGAGGGGCGAGCCGCCGGGCCGGGCTCGGCCATGCCCGGCCGCGACCACGACCGGGCGGCTCGAAGCCCGCGCGCACGGCGACGCCCCGGCCTCGAGGAGGCGCGGGGCGTCGTGCGGGGGGAGTGCGACCAGGCTGCGTCAGCGGTCGGAGGGGACGTCCGAGTCGGTGTACGAGCCGTCGGCCTCGCCGTCGTGCGGGCCGGCGGTCGTGCCGCCGTCCTCCGGGATGTCGCTGTCGACGTACGAACCGTCGGACTCGCTCGACGTCGTGCTGTCGTGCGAGACGTGCGTGTCGCCGTCGACGTGGCCCTCGTGGTGTTCGTGGTGCTCGGTGCTGGTGTGCTCGGTGTGCTCGTGCTGCTCGTCGGTGCCGTGGTGCTCGGTGCCCATGGGGTGCCTCCGTGTTCGTCGTGGCGGTCGGCGTCCTCGCCGCCCGTGCGGCTCACAGTAGACGGACGCCGCGCCCCGTGGGTCAGAACCCCTCGTTCTCCCGGGTGACGTAGGGCGTCTCGAGCCGGTCGAGCTCGTCGTCCGTCAGCCAGAGGTCGGCGGAGGCGACGGCGTCGTCCAGGTGCTGCATCTTCGTCGCGCCGACGATCGGCGCCGAGACGACCTCCTGCTGGCGCACCCACGCCAGGGCGATCTGCGCGCGCGAGACTCCGCGCTCCTCGGCCACCTCGGCGACTGCCGCGGCGACGCGACGGTCGCCCTCCTCCTGCTGCTTGTAGAGGGTCTGCCCGAAGCGGTCCGTCTCGGTCCGCGCGGTCGTGGCGTCCCAGTCGCGGGTCAGCTTGCCGCGGGCGAGCGGCGACCAGGGGACCACGCCGACGCCCTGGTCGAGGCAGAGCGGGTGCATCTCCCGCTCCTCCTCGCGCTGCACCAGGCTGTACTGGTCCTGCATCGAGACGAAGCGGGTCCAGCCGCCGAGGTCGGCCGCGTGCTGCGCCTTCGCGAACTGCCACGCCCACATGCTCGACGCGCCGATGTACCGCGCCTTGCCGGAGCGCACGACGTCGTGCAGCGCCTCCATCGTCTCCTCGATCGGCGTCTCCGGGTCCCAGCGGTGGATCTGGTAGAGGTCGACGTGGTCGGTGCCGAGGCGGCGCAGGCTGTCGTCGATCGCGCTCATGACGTGGGCCCGCGAGAGCCCGGCACCGTTCGGACCGTCGTGCATCCGGCCGTTGACCTTGGTGGCGATGACGACCTCGTCCCGTCGCGCGAAGTCGGCGAGCGCGCGGCCGACGATCTCCTCGCTCGTGCCGTCGCTGTAGACGTCGGCGGTGTCGAACGTCGTGACGCCCTGCTCGAGGGCCCGGCGGATGAAGGGCCGCGAGGCCTCCTCGTCGAGGGTCCACTCGTGGGCTCCCCTGTCCGGCACGCCGAAGCTCATGCAGCCGAGGATGACGGTCGAGACCCGCAGGCCGCTCGTGCCGAGTCTGGTGTGCTCCATGGTGTTCTCCCTCTCGTCCGGCCTGCGCTCGTGCGGGCCGTCTCTCGTCGCCGCCGAGACTAGGCCGATCCCGGGCCGGACGGAGGCGCGGGCCGGCACCCGGAGGTCAGGGCCGGCCTCGCAGCACGCCGGCCAGGTGCGCGGTCGCTCGCCGCGCCTCCCTCGTCCACGGCGCGCCGACGAAGACGTGGAACGCTCCGCGGTACACGCGGAGCTCGCCGCGTCCGTCGACCCGGGCGAGTCGCCGTGCCAGCTCCTTCGCGTCGGCGACGAACAGGTCGCGGTCGCCCTGGTACGTGAACACGGGCGGGAGCCCGGCCAGGTCGCCGAACAGCGGGCTGACGAGCGGGTCTCGACGGTCACGGTCGCCGGCCCACCAGGCCCCGGCGACGACGAGGCCGTCCCGCCCGAGCATGGGGTCGAGGTCGGCGAGCCACGGCACCTCGGGATCGCTCAGGGTCGCGTCGAGCCAGGGCGACACCAGCAGCACCGAGGAGGCGGCGGGCCGACCCGTGTCGCGGTGCCGCATCGCTTGGGCGAGGGCGAGCGCGCCGCCGGCCGAGTCCCCGCCGAGGTGCACGACGTCGGCCCCCTCGTCGCGGAGGCCGTCGTGCACGGCGTCGAGCAGCCGCACCGCGTCGTCGACGTCGTGCTCGGGCGCGAGCCCGTACAGCGGGACGGTGACCGTCACTCCGGAGGCGCGGACCAGCCGGGCGAGGAGGGCCCAGTGGGTGCGCAGCGCCGGGTACACGTACGCACCGCCGCACGTCCAGATCAGGTGCGCCCCGGTCGAGCCCCGGCGCGGGGTGATCCGGACGACGCGCTGCCCCTCGACGGTCGTCTCCGTCACGACGGCGACGCGGTGCAGCGCCCGGGGGAACGGCGCCGCCTCCGGGCCGCGCTTCACCATCTCCCGCCGCACGCTCTCCTCGCTGCGCGTCGTGCGGGGGAACAGGTACAGCAGCGAGCGCGTGGCGGCCATGAGGAGCGACATGAGCCGACCCTACGGCGCGCCGGCGGCGGCAAGAAGAAAGGCCCCGCCGAAGCGGGGCCTTTGTCCTGACACTGTCTCAACCAATGTCTCGATCTCACGATCGGTGTCCGAGGGGGGACTTGAACCCCCACGCCCTATACGGGCACTAGCACC
Source organism: Frigoribacterium sp. CFBP 8766 (assembly GCF_014841435.1). Lineage (NCBI taxonomy): Bacteria > Bacillati > Actinomycetota > Actinomycetes > Micrococcales > Microbacteriaceae > Frigoribacterium > Frigoribacterium sp. CFBP 8766. Next base: position 272,218 of record NZ_JACYTX010000002.1, on the reverse strand, counting down.
TCAAGCTAGCGCGTCTGCCATTTCCGCCACCCGGACTGGATGGTGCCTGCCGAAGCCGACCACGAAACACTAGCACGGCCACGGAGGCACTCCTGACCACGGGCAGGAGGCGGTCGCCGGGTACCGTGGACGACATGACGACGAGCGCTCCGCAGCCGGACCACCACGACCTCGACGAGACGGCCGTCATCGCGCGCGACCTGATCCGCTTCGACACCTCCAACTACGGCGGCGGCCGGTCCGAGGGCGAGGCCGACGCCGCCGAGTACGTCGCCGAGGCCCTGCGGGCGCTCGACCTCGAGCCGCAGCTGTTCGAGTCCGAGCCGGGGCGCGTCAGCGTGGTCGCCCGGGTCGCGGGCGCCGACCGCGCCAAGCCGGGCCTCGTCGTGCACGGCCACCTCGACGTCGTGCCCGCCGACCCGGCGAACTGGTCGGTCGACCCGTTCGCGGGCGTCGTCAAGGACGACATGCTCTGGGGCCGCGGCGCCGTCGACATGAAGAACATGGATGCGATGATGCTGACGTCGCTCGGCGACATCATCCGCTCCGGCGAGCGCCCCGCCCGCGACCTGGTCGTCGGCTTCTTCGCCGATGAGGAGGCCGGGGGAGTGCTGGGCTCGCACTTCCTGGTGAAGGAACACCCCGAGCTCTTCGCGGGGGCCACTGAGGCCATCAGCGAGGTGGGCGGCTACTCGACCTACATCGACGGGCGTCGCTCGTACCTGCTGCAGACGGGCGAGAAGGCGCTGATCTGGATCACGCTCCGCACCCGGGGCACGGCGGGCCACGGCTCGCAGATGATCCGGGCGAACGCGGTGACGCGACTGGCGGAGGCGGTCGCCGCGCTCGGCCGCCAGGAGTGGCCGATCGCCCTCACCGAGACGACGACGGCGCTGCTCCGCGAGGTCGCGCGCATCCTCGACGTCGACGTCACGCAGACCGCGCCGGACGAGCTCGTGCTGCACACCGGCACGGCGCAGGGCTTCATCCGCGGCTCGCTCCGCACGACGACGAACCCGACGATGCTGACGGCGGGCTACAAGCACAACGTGGTCCCCGACACCGCGGAGGCGCGGGTCGACATCCGCTGCATGCCCGGCCAGGAGGAGGCGGTCCTCGCCCAGGTGCGCGAGCTCGTCGGCGACGACGTCGAGATCGAGACCGTCCACACCGACATCGGGCTCGAGACGCCGTTCTCCGGCGACCTCGTCGAGGCGATCACGGCCACCCTGCAGCGGCACGACCCGGGCGCGCCCGTGCTGCCGTACCTGCTGTCGGGCGGCACCGACAACAAGGCGCTGAGCCTGCTGGGGATCGCCGGCTACGGCTTCGCCCCGCTCCGCCTGGGGGAGGACATGGACTTCCCGGCGATGTTCCACGGGGTCGACGAGCGGGTCCCGCTCGACGCACTAGCCTTTGGCAGTCGCGTCCTCCGGGACCTCCTGGCGACCTACTGACACCCCCACCAGAAGGGCACCCCGCGTGGAGCATCTCCTCCAGGCACTCCTGCTCGGCCTCGTCCAGGGCCTGACGGAGTTCCTCCCCATCTCGTCGAGCGCTCACCTGCGCCTCGTCGGCCTCTTCTTCTCCGACCCCGACGCCGCCGCGGCCTTCGACCCGGGTGCGACGTTCACGGCCATCACGCAGCTCGGCACCGAGCTCGCCGTCGTCATCTACTTCTGGGGCGACATCACGCGGATCGTGACCCGCTGGTTCCAGGGGATCACCGGGAAGATCCCCCGCACCGACCCCGACGTCCGGATGGGCTGGCTCGTCATCATCGGCACGGTCCCGATCGTGCTGGTGGGGTACTTCGCGCAGGAGTACATCCGCACCGTCTTCCGCTCGCTCTGGATCGTCGCGGTCGTGCTGATCGTCTTCGGCGTGCTGCTCGGCCTCGCCGACCGGCTCGGCAGGAAGACGGCCCGCTTCGACGAGATGACCTACGGCCACGGCATCGCCGTGGGCGTCGCCCAGGTGCTCGCGCTGTTCCCCGGCGTCTCCCGCTCGGGCGCGACGACGACCGCCGCGCTCAGCCTCGGCTACACGCGTCCCGCTGCGGCCCGGTTCTCGTTCCTCCTCGCCGTGCCCGCGGTGTTCGGCAGCGGTCTCTTCGAGCTGGTCCAGAGCTTCAGCGAGCCGGGCCCCTACTCGCTCGGCGAGACCCTGGCCGCGACGGTCGTGGCCTTCGTCGTCGGGTTCGTCGTGATCGCCTTCTTCATGAACTACATCTCGAAGCGCAGCTTCCTGCCCTTCGTCGTGTACCGCATCCTGCTCGGCGGCGTCCTGCTGGTCCTGCTCGGCACGGGCGTGGTGGCGGCATGAGGTCCTGGAAGGCACCGGCCGTGCCGAGCCTGCCCGGCGACGGGCCGCTGCCCGTCCTCTGGGACACGGCCACCGCCTCCTTCGTGACGACCCGTCCGGTCGACGGCGCCGCCACGCTGTACGTCTGCGGCATCACGCCCTACGATGCGACGCACCTCGGGCACGCCAGCACGTACCTCGCGTTCGACTCGCTCGTGCGCGTCTGGCGGGACGCGGGCCTCCGGGTGACCTACGCGCAGAACACGACCGACGTCGACGACCCGCTGCTCGAGCGCGCCACGGCGACGGGCGTCGACTGGCGGGCCCTCGCCGCGTCGCAGACCGACCTCTTCCGCTCGGACATGGAGCACCTCGCCGTCGTCCCGCCGGAGCACTACGTCGCGGTGACCGACGTCGTGGGCGACGTGGCGGACGCCGTCGCGGGCCTGATCGACTCGGGCGTCGCCTACCGGGTCGAGACCCCGGGCTCCGAGGCCGGCGACGACGTCTACTTCGACGTCCGGGGCGCCGAGCGCGACACGTCCTGGCACCTCGGCCTCGAGAGCCGCTACGACGCGCCGACGATGGCCCGCTTCTTCGCCGAGCGCGGGGGAGACCCCGATCGCGCCGGCAAGCGCGACCCGCTCGACCCGTTGCTCTGGCGTGCGGCCCGTGCCGACGAGCCGTCCTGGCCGTCGTCGGTGGGCCCGGGCCGACCCGGCTGGCACATCGAGTGCACCGTCATCGCCGAGCAGCACCTCGGCGCGACGGCCACGGTGGCCGGGGGCGGCAGCGACCTCGTCTTCCCGCACCACGAGATGAGCACCGCCCACGCGACGTCGATCACCGGCGAGCCGTCGGCCCGCCAGTGGGCCCACAGCGGGATGGTCGCCTACCAGGGCGAGAAGATGAGCAAGTCCCTCGGCAACCTCGTCAAGGTGAGCGAGCTCGTCTCCGCGGGCCGGGACGCCCGAGCCGTCCGCCTCGCGATCACCGCGCACCACTGGCGGTCCGACTGGGAGTGGCTCGACCACGACCTGGTCGACGCCGAGCACCGTCTCGCGACCTGGACGACCTGGGCGGACGGAGCGGGCCCGCAGGAGGCGGGGGCGGAGACGACGCCCCTGCTCGCGCTCCTGCGTGCCGCCCTCGCGGACGACCTCGACACGCCCCGGGCGATCCGGGCCGTCGACGACCACGTGGCGGCCGGTCGGCCCGCGACCGCCGTCGACGTCGACGCAGTGGCCGCCCTGCTGGGGATCGACCTCCGGCGCTGAGGAGCGCCTGCCCCGGGGAGGGTCGGGATGCGACGTCGTCGCCCCCGCCCCTCCGGCGTCCGTGACGGAAGCTCGCGACACACGGTCCCTGATATACTGACCAGGATGTCCGTCCCCGTCTGCCCCGCCGACGGGGACGAGACCGTCTGGCGCCCCGGCCCCCTCACCCGACGGCAGGCCAGGGCCGACGTCTGGCTCGCCGCGGCCCTCCTCGGCCTCGGGCTGGTGACCTGGTGGCTCGCGTCGGTCGCCGTCGAGGACTCCGACGTCAGCACGGCACCGCCTCTCGAGGCGATCGCCTGGCTCGTCGCCCTCTGCGCGCCGACCGCGCTGCGCAGGCGCGCCCCGCTCTCCGTCATGGTGGTGGTGAGCGCAGTCCTCGTCCTCAGCCAGCTGCGTGGCTACCCCGACTCCACGGCGCCGTCCATCGTCGAGTTCCTCGTCGTCTACACGGCCAACGCGTGGGCCCGCTCGCGGCGGGCGGCACTGGTCGGCAGCGCGGTCGTGACGGTCGCCGTCCTCGGCTGGTTCGGCGTCGCCGTCCTCGGCCCCCTGCAGCAGGGCGACCCGCTCCTCTCGTCGACCGTCGCCGGCGTCGTGTACTCGTTCGTCCTCAACCTGCTCTTCTTCGTGTCGGCCGTCTGGTTCGGCCGGTCGTCCCGGGTCTCCGCCGCCCGCCTCCGTGCCCTCGAGCGTGCCGGGGTCGACCTCCGCGCCGCCCAGGAGCTCGTGGCCGACCGCGCGATCGGCGAGGAGCGCGCACGCATCGCCCGCGAGCTGCACGACGTCGTCGCGCACCACGTCGCCGTGATCGCCATCCAGGCAGGTGCGGCGCGACGAACGCTCCACCAGCCCGAGATCGCGAGCGGCGCGCTCGGCGCGGTCGAGTCCACGGCACGCACCGCCATCGACGAGCTGGAACGGCTGCTCACCGTGCTGCGCGCCCAGGACGACACCCGGCACGACGGCCCGACCGGGCTCGCCGCCCTCCCGCAGCTCGTGGCCGACACCCGCCGACTCGGACTCGACGTCCGGTTCAGCACCCACGGCGAGCGCTTCGACGTGCCCGACAGCGTCGGGGTCACCCTGTTCCGGGTCGTCCAGGAGGCGCTGACCAACACCCTCAAGCACGCCTCGGCCGGTGTCGCCGACGTCCGCCTGCGGTTCCGCGACCGCGCCGTGGAGGTCGAGGTGACCGACGACGGGGTGGGCGGAGCCGCCTCCTCGTCGACGCAGCAGCACGGCTCGGCCGGTTCGGGCCTCGGCCAGCGTGGGATGCGCGAGCGGGTCGACCTGCACGGCGGCGAGCTGCACGTCGGCCCGCACGCCAAGGGCGGCTACCGGGTGCGCGCCGTGCTGCCCGCCGTCCGCACGGCCACCGTCGCCGCCCCCGAGGACCCCGCCCTTCCCCGCCCTCGAGAGGCACCCGCACGATGACCGCCGACGCCCCTGCGCCCGACGCTCCCGACGCCGACGCCATGCGCCCGATCAGGGTCCTCCTCGCCGACGACCAGGACCTCGTCCGCGCCGGCTTCCGGATCATCCTCGAGACCGCTCCCGACGTCGTCGTCGTGGGCGAGGCCAGGGACGGCCTCGAGGCCGTGGCGCTGGCCGCCTCGACGTCTCCGGACGTGATCGTGATGGACGTCGAGATGCCCGGCATCGACGGCCTGGAGGCGACGCGTCGCCTCCTCGAGGCCGCGGCGCCCGGCGGCCCGGCCGTGCTGGTGCTCACGACCTTCGGCCGCGGCGAGTACCTGTTCCGTGCGCTCCGTGCCGGGGCCAGCGGCTTCCTGCTCAAGACGTCCAGCCCGGAGGAGCTGATCGAGGCGATCGCCGTCGTGCACCGCGGCGACGCCTTGCTCGCCCCCGAGCTGACCCGCCGGGTCGTCGCGGCCGCCCTCGCCGAGGCCGTCGTGCCCGTGATCGTGCCGAGCCCCCGGCTCGCCGCGCTCACCGAGCGCGAGCGCGAGGTGCTCGACCGCATGGCCACGGGCTGCTCGAACGCCGAGATCGCGCGAGACCTGTTCCTCGGCGAGGCGACCGTCAAGACGCACGTGTCCAACGTGCTCACGAAACTCGGGCTGCGCGACCGCACGGCCGCCGTCGTCTTCGCCTACGAGAACGGGGTCGTCGTCCCCGGCGACGGACCCCGCTAGGGCGCCGACTCCGCCGCCCGTGGGACGCACCGGGTCCCCGCCGCCTCCTACGCTGGGGGCGACGGCCGGCCCCGGCCGACGCCACAGGGCAGCCCGGTGCCGCCCGGAGGGAGGGCCCGTGCTCCAGCTCGACCACGTCCGACGGTCGTTCGGCGGCCGGACCGCGCTCGACGACGTCTCGTTCGACGTCGCCGACGGACGTCTGACCGGCTTCGTCGGGGCCAACGGCGCGGGCAAGACCACGACGATGCGCATCGTCCTCGGCGTGCTCGCCGCCGACTCGGGCGAGGTCCGGTGGGACGGGTCCCTGCTCGGCGACGAGGTGCGCCGCAGCTTCGGCTACATGCCGGAGGAGCGTGGCCTGTACCCGAAGATGACCGTCGTCGACCAGCTCGTCTACCTCGCCAGGCTGCACGGCGTCGGCCGAGCCGCGGCGAGACGCCGCTCGCTCGAGGTGCTGGACCGTCTCGGCCTCGTCGACCGGGCACGCGACAAGCTCGACAGCCTCTCGCTCGGCAACCAGCAGCGGGTCCAGATCGCGGCGGCCCTCGTCCACGAGCCACGGATGCTGGTCCTCGACGAGCCCTTCTCCGGCCTCGACCCGATCGCTGTCGACGTCGTCGTCGCGGTGCTCCGTGAACGGGCGTCGACGGGGGTGCCCGTGCTGTTCTCGAGCCACCAGCTGGACGTCGTCGAGCGTCTGTGCGACGACCTGGTCGTGATCGCGGACGGGACCGTCCGGGCGGCCGGGCCGAGGCACGAGCTGCAGGCACGGTTCGCGCGGGCTCGCTGGCGCATCGTCGTCGACGACGACGCGGGCTGGCTGCGCGATGAGCCCGGAGTGACGGTCGTCGAGCTCGACGGCCCCGTGGCGCTCGTCGAGCTCGCGGCCGGGACGGACGACCAGGCCGTGCTCGCGGCGGGGCTCCGGCACGGGCCGGTGCGCTCGTTCCACCCCGTCCTGCCCCGGCTCGCCGAGATCTTCGAGGAGGTCGTCCGATGACGCCCGACCCCCCTGTCGCCGACCGGGCCGCCGAGCGCCCCGGTGCTCGCGGGCTCCTCTGGGTCGTCGCCCGACGCGAGATGGCGGTCAAGCTGCGCGATCGCGCGTTCATCGTCAGCGGCGTCGTCATGCTCGTCCTCATCGGCGCCGCACTCGTCGTGCCGGCCCTGCTCGCGGGCGGCCCCGACCGCGTGGCGGTCCTCGACGCGCGCACCGCGGCCGTCGTCGAGGCGACCGGCGCGGAGGCCGTCACGACCTCGTCGGACGACGAGGCGACGGCGGCGGTCCGCTCGGGCGACGTCGACGCCGCCGTGCTGCCGGATGCAGACTCGCCGACCGGGCTCCGCGTCGTGGCCCTCGAGTCCGTCTCGTCGGTGCTCGTGCTGGGCGTCAGCGAGGCGTCGCCGGTCGAGCTGCTCGAGCCCGCCGACGCCGACCCGCTGGTCGCCGTCTTCGCGCCGCTCGCCTTCGGGGTCCTCTTCATGACGACGTCGCTGCTCTTCGGCCTCAGCATCGCGCAGAGCGTGGTGGAGGAGAAACAGACCCGCGTCGTCGAGATCCTCGTCGCCGCGGTCCCGGTGCGCACGCTGCTCGCGGGCAAGGTCGTCGGCGCGGCCGTCCTGGCGATCGCCCAGACGGCCGTCCTCGCCGCGGTCGCGCTCGGGGGCCTGGCGCTCTCGGGCCGGGCCGACGCGCTCCCTGCCGAGCTCCTGCCGTCCCTGGCCGCGGCCGTCGGCTGGTACGTGCCGTTCTTCGTCGCGGGCTTCCTGCTGCTCGCGGGCATGTGGGCCGTCGCCGGGGCCCTCGTGTCGCGCATCGAGGACCTGGGCTCGACGACGACGCCGGTCCAGCTCGTCGTGATGCTGCCGTTCTTCGCGACCGTGTTCGTGAACTCGCCCGGCCCGGCCCTGACCGCGCTGTCGTTCGTCCCGTTCAGCGCACCGGTCGCGATGCCGGTGCGGATGGTGCTCGAGGGCGGGGTCCCGGTCTGGCAGCCCCTCACGGCCCTCGCGCTGCTCGTCGTCGGCGCCGTCGCGGTGGTGCTGGTCGCCGCGCGCCTCTACGAGGGGTCGCTGCTCCGCACGGGCGGCACGACCTCGCTCCGCCAGGCCTGGCGTCGGCGCTAGCCGACGTCGCGCGCGGACCCCACCTGGAGCACGCCCTCATCAGCGGTCGAGCGCAGTGGGCAGCCTCAGGGGGCAGGCGGCAGGCGCGGGTCGTCCGGGCCCTTGCCGTCGTTGCGCCGCAGGTAGCGCTCGAACTCCTCCGCGATGGCCTCGCCGCTCGCCTCGGGCGAGTCGACCGTGTCGCGCGCCTGCTCGAGCTGCTCGATGTAGCCGGCCATGTCGTCGTCGTCGGAGGCGAGCGCGTCGATGCCCTGCTCCCACGCGGCGGACTCGGCCTCGAGGTCGCCCCGGGGGATGCTGACGCCGGCGACCTCGTCGAGCTTCTCGATCAGCGCGAGGGTCGCCTTGGGGGAGGGCGAGGCGTGCACGTAGTGCGGCACCTGGGCCCAGATCGACAGGGTCGGGACCCCGGCGGACTCCACCGCGTCGCCGAGCACGGAGAGGATGCCGACCGGGCCCTCGTAGGTGCTGCGCTCCAGGCTCAGCTCGCCCCGCACCTCCTCGTTGTCGCTGCTGACGAAGACCGAGATGGGGCGCGTGTGCGGCACGTCGGCGAGCATCGCGCCGAGGAACACGACGGCGGAGACGTCGTGCACGTCGATCAGGTCGACCACCTCGGCCGCGAAGCCGCGCCAGCTGCGCGAGGGCTCGGCGCCGAGCAGCACGAAGACGTCCGGGGCGTCGCCCGCGGGGCCGCCGGCGGGCGTCGAGGCCACCTCGGGGGAGGCGTGCAGCTGGATCCGAGGCCAGACGAGCGCGCGGACCCCGTCGTCGTCGTACCCGACCTGGGGGCGGTTGAACTGGTAGTCGATGTACCGCTCTCCGTCGAGCTCGGCGACCGGCTCGAGCGCGAGGGTGTCGACGATGCTGCGGGCGACGCCGCTGGCCGCCTCGCCGGCGTCGTTCCAGCCCTCGAACGCCACGACCAGGAGGCGGCCCGTCGCGAACGACGGCGTGCCGCTCACCGCCGACCCCTCGGTCGTCGTCTCGTCGGGCACTGCGTCTTCACCGGGCACGGGATCCTCACCAGCCGGGCACGGTCCCCGGCGTCTAGCCCTCCACGATAGCCGTCCGACACCGTCGAGGAGGCGGCAGCGCGGCGGCCCTGACCGCTCCCGTAGACTCGTGCCCCGTGACCGACTCCCTGCCTGCCGCCGTCCTCTGGGACATGGACGGAACCCTCGTCGACACCGAGCCCTACTGGTTCGACTCCCAGGTCGACCTCGTCGCCTCCTTCGGGGGCACCTGGACGAAGGCCGAGGGCGACACCCTGATCGGCTCGGGCCTCTGGCACTCGGCCGCCGTCCTCCAGCGGCACGGTGTCGACCTGCCCGCGGACGAGATCATCGACCGGCTGACCACCGACGTGCTGACGCGCTGCGCCGAGCACGTGCCGTGGCGCCCGGGAGCCCGCGAGCTCCTCGCCGAGCTGCGGGCCGCCGGCGTCCCGACCGCGCTCGTCACGATGTCGATCCGTCGCATGGCCCAGTTCATGGTCGACGCGATCGGCGACGACTCGTTCGACGCCGTCGTGGCCGGCGACGAGGTCGAGCACAGCAAGCCCCACCCCGAGGCGTACCTGCGCGGTGCCGAGCTGCTCGGCGTGGACGTCGCCGACTGCGTCGCCATCGAGGACAGCGTCCCGGGCCTCACCTCGGCGATGGCCGCCGGCGCCGTCGCGCTGGGCGTCGAGCACGCCGCGCCGCTCGCCGACGACTCCGGCTACGTCCGCCGCGACACGCTCGTCGGCGTCGGCCTGGCCGACCTGCGCGAGATGCACGCCGCGGGCCGACGCGCCCGCGACGCGCACACCTCCGACTCCTGACCTCCCGGCGCCGCGTGCGCCGCCCCTCCCGCACCGCGGCCCCGATCCGGGCCCGACAGAGAGCAGCACCCACCATGAGCGCCACCCGCCGACAGTCCGGCCCGTTCCTCGAGGGCGACAAGGTCCAGCTCACCGGCCCCAAGGGCAAGATGAACACCGTCGTGCTGACCCCCGGGGCCGTGTTCCACACGCACCGCGGCATGATCGCCCACGACGACCTCGTCGGCCTCCCTGACGGCTCGGTCGTCGCGAGCACGACCGGAGACGAGTACCTCGCCCTCCGCCCCCTGCTGAGCGACTTCGTCATGTCCATGCCCCGCGGCGCGGCCATCGTCTACCCGAAGGACGCCGCCCAGATCGTCGCCTTCGCCGACATCTTCCCCGGCGCCACGGTCGTCGAGGCCGGCGTCGGGTCGGGCGCCCTGTCGCTCTGGCTGCTCCGCGCGATCGGGCCGGAGGGGCGCCTCGCGTCGTTCGAGCGCCGCCAGGAGTTCGCCGACGTCGCCCAGGGCAACGTCGTGAGCTTCTTCGGCGCCGAGCCGCAGAACTGGACGGTGACCGTCGGCGACCTCGTCGAGGAGCTCGCCACGGTCGTCCCCGACGGCACCGCCGACCGGGTCGTCCTCGACATGCTGGCCCCGTGGGAATGCGTCGACGAGACGGCCGCCGCCCTCACGCCCGGCGGGCTCGTGATCTGCTACGTCGCCACGGCCACCCAGCTCTCGCGCGTCGCCGAGGCCCTCCGCGCCTCCGGCCAGTTCACCGAGCCCGACGCCTCCGAGACGCTCGTCCGGGGCTGGCACGTCGAGGGCTTGGCAGTCCGCCCGGACCACCGCATGATCGGGCACACGGGCTTCCTGATCACCGCCCGTCGCCTCGCACCGGGTGCGGTGCTGCCCCAGCTCAAGCGCCGCCCGTCGAAGTCCGACTACTCGGACGAGGACGTCGAGCTGTGGACCCCCGGCGCGCTCGGCGAGCGGTCGGCGAGCGACAAGAAGCTGCGCAAGACCGCGCGGCAGGCGCGCTCGGCGGCCGACAGCGCCGTCGCCGCGACCGACAGCCTCGCCGAGGCCGACGGCGACGGCCGGGCCGACGTGCCGCACTAAGCTGTCCTCCGCATCACCAGCGACCCGCCAGTCGCGGCCCCCGGCCGCAGCCCAGGAAAGAGCCTCCGTGCGCAAGATCCCCGCCCTCGTCGTGACCGTCGGCCTGCTGGCCTCGCTGACCGCGTGCGCGACGACCCCCGCGCCGGGCTCCGCCGGGTGCCCGCCCACGGGCGACGCCGCCTCGGTCGTCACCGCCACCGGCGCCTTCGGCGAGAAGCCCGACGCCCAGGTGCCGAGCCCGATCGTCACGACCGAGACGCAGGTCTCGACCCTGATCGAGGGCACGGGCGACCGCATCCTCGACGGCACGCCGGTCATCATCGACTACACCCTCTACGACGGCACCACCGGTGCCGAGGTCGAGGACTCGGGCTACGACGGCAGCCTCAACGCGCCCATCACCGTCGGGGGCAGCGCCCTGGCTCCGCTCGCCTCCGCCCTGGAGTGCTCACGGGTGGGGTCGCGCGTCGCCGTCGCCATCAAGGCCTCCGAGCTGTCGGCGTCGGTCAACGGCGGCGCCGGTGCCACCGACGACGCCCCCGACGCGGCGTACGTCGCGATCGTCGACATCCGCCAGTCCTTCCTCGCCGAGGCGAACGGCCGCCCCGTGCTCGGCGCGCAGGGCATGCCCGCCGTCGTCCGCGCCCCGGACGGCGCCCCCGGCGTGACGGTCCCCGCGTCGGAGGCCCCCACGTCGCCCGAGTCGCACCTCGTCCTCGACGGCTCCGGCCGCGAGCTCGCCGCGGACGATACCGCCGTCGTGCAGTTCACCGCCGTGACGTGGGCCTCGCCCTCGACCGTCGCGACCTCGTCGTGGACCGACGGCGGGTCGGCCACGTCGCTGCCGCTCGCGGACGAGCAGATCCCCGGTCCGATCCGCGACGCCCTCGTGGGCACCGCGATCGGCTCGCAGGTGATGGTCGTCGTGCCCGCCGACGACGCGGCCGGCGTCCCCCAGCCGCTCGTCTACGTCTTCGACGTCCTGGGCGCCCTCTGACCCGCCGTCCCGTGTCGCCCCGCCGCCCCGTCCTCGGGGCCGCGGGGCTCGCGGGCGTGTCCTAGGATCGACGCGTGGCAGCCGTCCGCGCTCCGCGCATCCCCGTCGAGGAACGCCTCTTCAGCCTCGTCCTCGCCCTCCTCGCGACCGACGCGGGCCTGACGAAGACCGAGGTCCTCTCCACCGTCCAGGGCTACCGGCAGAAGTACGTCGCCGGCGGCGACAACGCGGCCCTCGAGCGGCAGTTCGAGCGCGACAAGGACGACATCCGCGAGCTCGGGGTGCCCCTCGAGACCGTCGACGACCCCGCCGCGGCCGGCGACAACCACCTCCTGCGCTACCGCATCCTCCGCGGCGACTACGAACTGCCCGTCGACATCTCCTTCTCGCCGGAGGAGACGGCGCTCCTCACGCTCGCGGGCATGGTGTGGCGCGAGGGCACCCTCTCGGCCGAGTCCCGCCGCGCGCTGCTCAAGCTGCGGTCCCTGGGAGGCGCGACGAGCGTCCCCGAGCTCGCCTACGCCCCGCGGGTCCGCAGTCGCGACGCCGCCTTCGAGCCGCTGCGCACCGCCCTCGACCGAGGCGTCGTGGTGCGCTTCGACTACCTCAAGCCGGGGGAGGCGGCGCCCCGCCGACGCGAGGTGGCTCCCTTCGCGCTGGTCCAGCACCAGGGCCGGTGGATGGTGTCCGTCGTCGAGCCCGACACGTCGTCGCGCAAGAACTTCCTGCTGTCGCGCATCGTGGGCCCGGTGACCGTCACGACGAAGGCGTTCTCCCGCCCCGCCGACGCCACCGCCGACTCCGCGCTGGAGGGCCTCGACCGGCTGTGGGAGCAGAACACGGCCACCGTCCGCGCGGCCCCGCACTCGGACGCTCGCACGCGCCTCGGCGCACGACGCGGCACCGTGCAGGGCGACGACGACGTGCTGCTCGTGCACTACAGCGACCGCCAGGTCCTGGCCGAGGAACTCACGTCGTTCGGGCCCGAGGTCGTCGTGCTCGCGCCCGACGACCTGCGCGACCTGGTGGCGTCGCGACTCCGCGACCTCGCCGCCGACCATCCCGTCGACGCCGCCCCCAGCCGCGCCTCAGCGGGCTCCGGTGCCGCCACGAGCGGGGGAGCAGGCTCGTGACCGACCGCCGTCCTGCCCTGCACGCGACCGACAAGCTCGCGTTCCTCCTCTCGCTCGTGCCCTGGCTGATCGACCACGAGCGCGTCAGCGTGGCCGAGGCCGCCGCGCACTTCGGCGTGGGCGTGACCGACATCCGCCGCGCGGTCGAGCTGATCGCCGTGTCGGGCATCCCGGGGGACACCGCCCAGTACCAGCACGCCGACCTCTTCGACATCGCGTGGGACGACTTCGAGCAGAACGACGTCATCGTCCTCACGAACCTCGTGGCCATCGACGACACGCCCCGCTTCTCGGCACGGGAGGCGGCCGCGCTGATCGCGGGCCTGCAGTACCTGTCGTCGCTGCCGGAGAACGCGGACCGCGGGGCCGTCGCCTCGCTGATGTCGAAGCTCTCCCGCGGCGCCTCGGGCGAGCCGAGCCAGGTGGCCGTGGCCCAGGAGGGCACGAGCGAGGTGCTGGCCCTCGTCCGCGACGCCGTCGAGCGCGGGGTGCAGCTCGAGTTCGACTACGCCGGCGTCCGAGGGCAGGTCGAGCGGCGCCGCGTCGATCCCCTCCGGGTGGAGTCGCTCGACGCCGACTGGTACCTGCGCGGCTGGGACCACCTCAGGGAGGCGCTCCGGACGTTCCGCCTGGACCGCATCGCCTCGCCTGCCCTCAACGACGCGCGAATCACGCACCGCGCCTCCGACCTGTCGCTGCCCGACACCCTCTTCGAGGGCTCGCCGGACGACCTCGACGTCGTCGTCGAGATCGACGCGGCGGCGGCGCCGCTCCTGGACGACTACCGCCCCTCCGACGTCGAGGACGCGGGGGAGGGTCGCACCCGCCTCACCCTCCGGGTCGGCCACGTGGGCACCGTCGCCCGTCTCGTGAGCGGTCTCCCGGGCCGCGCCCGCGTCGTCGCGCCGGACGAGGCACGTCGTGCCGTCGCGAGCTGGGCCGCCGAGGCCGCCGCCCGCTACGACGCCTGAGCCGCTCGGCCGCCGGGGCAGCTCGGGTCGCTCGACGTGGGCCCGACCACCAGGTCCCGTCACAGGCGCCGGGTTACACTGGGGACTCCCCTTCCCGCTAGGAGACACCCCTCATGCTCGGAAACCTCACCGGCTGGCACCTGATCATCATCCTGGCGATCATCCTGCTGCTGTTCGGCGCCCCCAAGCTGCCCGCCCTCGCGAAGAGCATCGCCCAGTCGATGCGCATCTTCAAGAACGAGATCGGCGACGACAAGAAGACCGGCGACGACGACGTCACCCGCCACTCGGCCACCGACAGCACCCTGCGCCGTGACGCCGACGTCCCGACCGTCCGCCCCACCAGCGGCGACGACCACCTGAAGAACTGACGCGTGGCCACGACGACGACTCGTGGCACCGACGAGGGCGACCAGGCACCCCGGGGCTCGCGGAAGCGCTCGGCCGACGGGCGCATGTCCCTGGGCGCGCACCTCGTCGAGCTGCGCAAGCGCCTGTTCCGCTCCGCCCTGGCCCTGATCCTCGCCAGCGTCGCGGGCTGGTTCGTCTCCCAGTTCGTCCTCGACTTCCTGCGGCAGCCGGTCCTCGTGCTGGCGGGCGGCAACGCGAGCGAGGCCGTGCTCAACTACGCCCAGATCACGAGCAGCTTCGACCTGCGGATGCAGATCGCCGTCACCGTCGGCGTCATCCTCAGCAGCCCGGTCTGGCTGTACCAGGTCTGGGCGTTCATCGTCCCGGCCCTGGTCCGTCGAGAGAAGCTCTATGCCGTCGGCTTCATCGGCTCGGCCATCCCGCTCTTCCTGCTCGGCTGCATGAGCGGCGTCTACGTCCTGCCGAACATCGTGCGCGTGCTCACGGGCTTCGTCTCCGAGCAGGACGCCGCGATCATCGACGCGAAGCAGTACTTCGACTTCGTCCTCAAGCTCGTCCTCGCCTGCGGCATCGCCTTCGTCCTGCCGGTCTTCCTCGTGCTCCTCAACTTCGTCGGGGTCATCAGCGCCGGGGCGATCATCAAGGGCTGGCGCGTCGCCATCCTGCTGATCGCGGTCTTCACCGCCATCGCGACGCCCGCGGCCGACGTCTTCTCGATGTTCCTGCTCGCGGTGCCCATGGTGTTCCTCTACTTCGTCGCCGCCGGCGTCGCCTGGATCCACGACCGCGGCGTCGCCAAGCGCGCCGCGGCACTCGACGCCGAACTCGCCGGAGGGTGACCCCATGACCAGCAGCGACCTCAGCCCGGCCGCCCGCTTCGCCGCCTCGAAGAACCGCGTCCGCACGCCGCAGCTGCAGTCGTTCCGGTCGCGCCTCGGCTTCTCGCTCGACCCGTTCCAGGAGGCGGCCTGCGCCTCCGTCGAGGAGGGCTCGAGCGTCCTCGTCGCCGCGCCCACCGGTGCCGGCAAGACCCTGGTCGCCGAGTTCGCCATCCACCTCGCCATGCAGCACCCCCGCGACAAGGTCTTCTACACCGCGCCGATGAAGGCGCTGAGCAACCAGAAGTTCCAGGAGCTGGTGGCCGAGTACGGTGCGTCCGAGGTCGGCCTGCTCACCGGCGACACCAACGTGAACTCCCGCGCCCGCATCGTCGTGATGACGACCGAGGTGCTCCGCAACATGATCTACGCGGGCTCCGAGATGCTCGACGACCTCCGCTACGTCGTCCTCGACGAGGTGCACTTCCTCGCCGACCGCTTCCGCGGCGCCGTGTGGGAAGAAGTGATCATCCACCTCCCGCTCGACGTGCGCCTCATCTCGCTCAGCGCCACCGTGTCGAACGCCGAGGAGTTCGGCGACTGGCTGCAGACCGTGCGCGGCGGCACCGACGTGATCGTCTCCGAGGACCGCCCGGTGCCCCTCGACCAGCACGTCCTCGTCGGGGGCAAGTTCCTCGACCTGTTCGACTCGAGCGGGCAGGCGGCGACCAACCGCGTCAACCCCGAGCTGCTGCGGGCCACCTCGCTGTCGAGACGAGGAGGCGGCAGCCGGCGCGAGCGCGGCGGTCGCGAGGGCTTCTCGGGCCGTGGCCCGCGCGGACACGTCGTGCCGCCGACGCAGCACGCCCAAGGTCGCCTCGACCGCTGGAAGATCGTCGAGATGCTCGACGACCAGAACCTCCTCCCGGCCATCTTCTTCGTCTTCAGCCGCGTCGGCTGCGACCAGGCCGTCAAGCAGGTGCTGCGCTCGGGCATCCGCCTCACCACCGCCGACCAGCGCCAGGAGATCCGCGAGATCGTCGAGGCCCGGTGCCGCACGCTCCGTGACGAAGACCTCGCCGTGCTCGGCTACTGGCAGTGGCTCGACGGCCTCGAGCGCGGGGTCGCCGCGCACCACGCCGGCCTGCTGCCCGCCTTCAAGGAGGTGGTGGAGGAGCTGTTCCAGAAGAAGCTCGTCAAGGTCGTCTTCGCCACCGAGACCCTGGCTCTCGGCATCAACATGCCCGCGCGAACGGTCGTGCTCGAGAAGCTCGAGAAGTTCAACGGCGAGGCCCGCGTGCCGATCACGCCGGGGGAGTACACCCAGCTGACCGGCCGCGCCGGCCGACGGGGGATCGACGTCGAGGGGCACTCCCTCATCCAGTGGCAGCAGGGCCTCGACCCGCAGGCGGTCGCGAGCCTCGCCTC
The DNA here is from genome assembly GCF_014841435.1 of Frigoribacterium sp. CFBP 8766. Lineage (NCBI taxonomy): Bacteria > Bacillati > Actinomycetota > Actinomycetes > Micrococcales > Microbacteriaceae > Frigoribacterium > Frigoribacterium sp. CFBP 8766. Next base: position 255,698 of record NZ_JACYTX010000002.1, on the reverse strand, counting down.
CCGACGCACCTACCCGATGAACTCGAGCTTCCGCCCGACCTACAACATGGCGGTCAACCTGATCGAGCAGTTCGGCCGGTCACGCACCCGTGAGGTGCTCGAGACGTCGTTCGCGCAGTTCCAGGCCGACCGTGCCGTCGTCGACCTCGCCCGCAAGGTCCGCACGCAGCAGGAGAGCCTCGACGGCTACGCCCGCAGCATGCAGTGCCACCTCGGCGACTTCGGCGAGTACACCACCATCCGTCGCGAGCTCGGCGACCTCGAGAAGCAGGGCGCCGCACGAGCCGACGCGCAGTCACGGGCCGAGCACGACAAGCGCCAGCGGCACCTCGCCGACCTGCGCCGTCGCCTCCGCCAGCACCCCTGCCACGCCTGCCCCGAGCGCGAGCAGCACGCCCGCTGGTCCGAGCGCTGGTGGAAGCTCAAGAAGCAGACCGACCAGCTGTCCGCCCAGATCCGGGGGCGCACCGGCGCCGTCGCCAAGGTCTTCGACCGGGTCACCGACGTGCTGCTCGACCGCGGCTACCTCGAGCCCGCGTCGCCGCGCTCGTCGACGTCCGGCGCCGCCGCGCCCGGCTCGTCGAGGCGCGCGGGCGATCGCACGGCCGAGGTCGCCGTCACGTCGACCGGGCGCACCCTGCGTCGCATCTACGGCGACCGTGACCTGCTCGTCGCCGAGAGCCTGCGGCTCGGGCTCTGGGACGCGCTCGACGTGCCCTCGATGGCGGCCATGGCCGCCACCCTCGTCTACGAGCCCCGCCGCGACGAGGGCCAGCTCAGCGAGCGGTTCCTGCCGCGCGGCGCGTACCGCGAGGCCCTCGACGAGACGCAGAAGCTCTGGGCCGAGCTCGACGACCTCGAGCAAGAACACCGTCTGCCCGGCAGCAACCCGCCGGCTCCTGGCTTGGCGCTGGCCATGCACCGGTGGGCCAGGGGAGCGGACCTCGACTCCGTGCTCGAGGACGCCGAGCTCGCCGCGGGCGACTTCGTCCGCTGGACGAAGCAGACCATCGACCTGCTCGACCAGCTGTCCGTCGTGGCCGACCTGCCGGTGGGGCCGATCGCCCGCCGGGCGCTCGACGCCGTCCGGCGCGGCATCGTCTCCTACTCGGCGGTCTGAGGCGGGGCCCGGCGGTCCGAGCCGGCTCCGCAGGGCCGCTCGAGACCCGCAGGAGGCGCGCCCCGCCTCCCAGCCTCGCCCCCGTAGGATCGCACGGTGCCCCTCCGCGTGACCGACTTCCGCCTGCCGCTCTGGGTGGCCGTCCTCGTGGCGGCCGGGGCCGGGATCGTGCTCGACGCGGGGTTCCCCGACGGCGACGTGTGGCCCCTCGCCTTCGTCGGGATCGCCCTCGTGCTGGTGTCCCTGCGTGGCCGCCGGGCCGGGGGAGCGTTCCTCGTGGGCCTCGTGGCCGGGCTCTCGTTCTACCTCGTCCACATCTTCTGGGCGACCCTCTACCTCGGGCTGCTGCCGTGGGCCGCGCTCTCGACGCTCGAGGCCCTCTTCTTCGGCGGCGGGGCCGTGCTCATCGCCCTCGCCTACCGCTGGGTGCCGCGCATCTGGCCCGGACTCGTCGGCCAGGCCGTCGTCGTCCCGGTCGTCGTGGCCGGCCTCTGGACCCTCCGCGAGTTCGTCGCCGGCAACTGGCCCTACGGCGGGTTCGCGTGGGGCCGCATGGCGCTCAGCCAGTCGCAGAGCCCGTTCGCCGGGCTCGTGGCGTGGGTGGGCATCTCCGGGCTGAGCTTCCTCATGGTGGCCCTCGTCGCGGCGCTGATCCAGCTCGCCCTCATGGTCACGCTGCCCCGCGCGACCCGGCTGCTGGCCGGCGCGATCGCCGTCGTCGCCGTGCTCGCCGTCCCCGCCTGGCCCACGTCGTCGAGCGGCACCGCCCGCATCGCCGGCGTGCAGGGCAACGGACCGGCCGGCTACTTCGACGAGAGGGAGCAGGGCGACCTGCTCAACTCGCAGGTGCTCGCGATGAGCGGCCTCCAGCCCGGCGACGACCTCGACCTCGTCGTCTGGCCCGAGGGCGGCAGCGACCGCGACCCCACCCGCGACGCGTACGGCCGCTACGTCTTCGACGCCATCACGACGGGATACGACGCGCCCCTCCTGTCGGGCGTCATCACGCAGAGCGACGACGGCGAGACCGTCTGGAACTCCTCCGTCCTCTGGGACGACGGCGAGGTGCAGGGGCAGTACGACAAGAAGCACCCGATCCCGTTCGGCGAGTACGTGCCCGACCGCTCCTTCTGGCGGCCCTTCGCACCTGACCTCATCGACCTCATCGCCCGCGACTACACGCCCGGCACACGACCTGAGGCGATGACGATCGGCGACTTCACCGCCGGCATCTCGATCTGCTTCGACATCGTCGACGACCAGCTCGTCACGAACATGATGCGCGACGGCGCCCAGGTGATCATCGCGCAGACGAACAACGCCGACTTCGGCGAAACCGACGAGAACGCCCAGCAGCTCGCGATCGCCCGGCTGCGGGCCATCGAGACGGCGCGCCCGGTCGTCAATGTCTCGACCATCGCCTCCAGCCGGGTCATCGACGCGCAGGGGGACATCGTCGCCGGCGTCCAGGACTTCACGGCCGGCACCATGGTCCACACGGTCGACCTCGGCACCGGGACGACGCCCGCAGTCGTCGACAGCCGGGCGATCGAGCTGTTCGTCTCGTTCCTCGGGCTCGCCCTGCTGGTCCTCTCGCGGGTGCTGATCGGCGGTCGTCGGAGCCGACGCCGCCGTCTCCTCACCTCGGCTCCGTGGGCGGAGCTCACCACGCCGCGGCTGGCCGCCGAGAAGCCCGTGGCCCTCGAGGACGAGCTGGACGACCCCGGCCAGTTCGACTCGGTGCGGCGCGGCCGCCGCCGCTGACGACGCCGCACGGGACGCACGGCGTCACGACCGGCAGGCCGTCAGGACCTGCGACCGGACGCACATCGGCCCCGGCGTCGTGATGACGACCGGGGCCGATGGTGGGGGAGCGGGCCGGAACTCGGAGGGCGAGCCTCAGGCTCCGATGGCCTGCTTGCCGCGACGCGCGCGGAGGAACGTCAGACGCTCCTCGAGGAGCTCCTCGAGCTCCTCACGGCTGCGTCGCTCGAGCAGCATGTCCCAGTGGCTCCTGGGCACCTTGACGTCTCCGGCCTCGATCTCGACGGGCTTGCCGTCCGCGGCGAGCAGACGACCCTCCTGGCCGCTCTTGGGCGACTGCCAGATGTCGGGGATCTCCGCGTCGGCCGCGAAGACCATGTCGAACTCCGTGCCGTCCGCCGTCTGGTAGACGGCACGCTTCCGGGGTGAGAACTCCACGCCCTCTTCGCTCTGCAGGCTCTGACTGCCGAGCCGCATGCCACGCAAACTGCGATCTGCCATTGTGTGGTCTCCTCTCGCGTTGCAATCTCCCGTTGTAACGTCAGGTCGGGTCCGCCTGTTTCATCCGAGACGGATTCACAGTCCGCTCACAGTGCCCTGGCAGTGGCCGCCCGCACCTCCGCGAGGGCGAGATCGACCCGGTCGGACACGAGTCCGTGCACGCCGAGGGCGAGCAGACGGCGCATGGCGACGGGGTCGTTGACGGTCCAGACGTGGGTCTCGACACCGATCGCCTCGAGGTTGCGGACCCGGCGACGGGTGACGACACGGAGCGGGCCCTGGCGCTCGGGCACCTGGACGGCCCCGCAGCCACGGAGCGCACGGGCCATCAGCCTTAGCCGGATCGACGTGACGGGCACGGCGCCGAGGGCGACGACGGCGACGACGCCCCAGGACGACGCCGAGGTGGCGACGCCGGGGAGCTCGGCAAGCACCCGCCGTCGGATGCGCTGGTCGAACGAGGTGAGCAGGACGCGGTGCTCGGCCCGTGCCCGCCGCACCGCGTCGATCGTCGGGTCGACGGCCTCGGCGACCTTGACGTCGATGTTGAAGCGGGTCTCGGGGAACGCGTCCAGCGCCTCCTCGAGGGTCGGCATCTCGTAGCCGTCCTCGAGTCGGACCAGCCGGACCTCGGCCAGGGTGAGGTCGTGCACCGAGACGTCACGACCCGCGACCCGCGAGAGGTCGGGGTCGTGGCTCACGACGGCGACGCCGTCGCTCGTCGCGTGGACGTCGGTCTCGACGTAGAGCGCGCCCGCCGCGATCGCCTGCAGGAACGACGCCGTCGTGTTCTCGGGCACGTCGAGGGCCAGGCCGCGGTGCGCCAGCACCCGCGGTGCCGGACCCTCGAACCAGACGGAGGCGCGGGCCGGCTCCACTAGGGAGCGGCCGGGGGAGCGGTGGGCGGCACATCCGTGCTGCCGTCCGAGGAGCCGGTCTGACCGCCGGACTGCGGCAGGTCACCGGCCCCGGGACGCGTGACGGTCGGGAAGCCCAGGTCGGGCTCGCTGCCGAGGTCGACCGTGGTGGCGAGGTCGGGCGTCTGCTCGGTCTCGGACACCTTCGTCGTGCCGCGGTCGACCCAGCCGGGCGCCGACGGGTCCTTCGGGGCGAAGAACCCCGAGCCGATGCCCTTGAGCGCCTCGGTGAGCTCGCTCGGGATGATCCAGAGCTTGTTCGCCGACCCCTCGGCCAGCTTCGGCAACGTCTGGAGGTACTGGTACGCGAGCAGCTTCGGATCGGGGTCGCCGAGGTGGATGGCGTTGAAGACGGTCTCGATGGCCTCGGCCTCGCCCTGTGCACGGAGCACCTGAGCCCGGGCGTCGCCCTCGGCACGGAGGATCGCCGACTGGCGCGAGCCCTCGGCCTCGAGGATCTGCGACTGCTTCGTGCCCTCGGCGGTGAGGATCGCGGCACGACGGTTCCGCTCGGCGCGCATCTGCTGCTCCATCGAGTCCTGGATGGAGAGGGGCGGGTCGATCGCCTTGAGCTCGACGCGTCCGACGCGGATGCCCCACTTGCCGGTGGCCTCGTCGAGGACGATGCGGAGCTGGCCGTTGATGTTGTCGCGGCTCGTCAGGGCCTCTTCGAGGTTCAGCCCGCCGACGACGTTGCGGAGGGTCGTCGTGGTCAGCTGCTCGACCGCCCCGAGGTAGTTGGCGATCTCGTAGGTCGCCGCCCGGGCGTCCGTCACCTGGAAGTAGACGACCGTGTCGATCGAGACCACCAGGTTGTCCTCGGTGATGACCGGCTGCGGCGGGAACGACACGACCTGCTCGCGCATGTCGATCAGCGGCCGGACCCGGTCGATGAACGGGACGAGCAGGTTCAGCCCCGGCATGAGGGTCTTGTGGTACTTGCCGAGCCGCTCGACGACGCCCGCGCTGGCCTGCGGGATGATCCGCACGGCTCGGAACAGCACGACGAGCACGAAGACGACGACGATCGCGACGACGGCGACGGTCACGATGGTGGTGGGGTCCATGGTCAGTCCCTTCAGGCGGGGACGACCAGGGCGGTCGACCCCTCGATGGCGGTGACGACGACCGGCGCGCCGGTGTCGAGGACGATCCCGGCCGACGCCGGGGGAGAGGGGAGGAGGCGCGCGGTCCACGTCTCGCCGTTCGCGAGCTTGACCTGGCCGCCGTCGACGCCGATCGGCACGACGACCGTGCCGCGGATGCCCATAAGGGCCGCGAGGTTGCTGGGCGTCGGGTCGCCGCCCTTGCCGAGCGCCCGCAGCAGGGGAGGCCGGACGGTGAAGAGGAGCAGGACGGCGATCAGCCCGGCGACGATGACCTGCAGCCACCACGGCGCCCCGAAGAGGCCTGCCAGCAGGCCGCCCGCGCTGCCGATCGCCAGCATGAGGAACGTGAGCTCGAGGGTCGTGACCTCGACCACGACGAAGACGAGGAGCAGCCCGATCCAGATCAGCCACGCCCACTGGGTGACGACGTCCACGTCGGCCTCCTTCGTCTCGCGTGCGGTCGACCCACTGCGTGGTCGATGCACCGTGTCGTCGACGCTATCAGGGGCGACCGACAGCCGGACGGGGACCGATAGTCTCGAGGCGGTCCGTCGCGACCCGCCGCACGCCCCCCACGACAGTCTGGAGCCCACCGTGTCCAACCCCCTCGCCGCAGGATCCCTCACCGGCAAGCGCGCCCTCGTCACCGGCTCGTCCCGGGGCATCGGCGCCGACACGGTCGGCTACCTCGCCGAGGCCGGCGCCCGCGTGGTCGTCAACTACCGCAACAAGGAGAAGCGAGCGCTCCAGCTCGTCGGCAAGATCGAGGCCGCGGGCGGCGAGGCGATCGCCGTCGGCGCCGACCTCACCGACGCCGAGAGCCTGGACGCCATGTTCGCGCAGGTGCGCGACGCCTTCGGCGGCCTCGACGTGCTCGTCATGAACGCCTCCGGCGGCATGGAGTCCGGCATGGCCGAGGACTACGCGCTGAAGCTCAACCGCGACGCCCAGGTCGCCCTGCTCACGGCGGCCCTGCCGCTGATGGCGCCCGGCTCGCGCGTCGTGTTCGTCACGAGCCACCAGGCGCACTTCATCCGCACGACCGAGACGATGCCCGAGTACCTGCCCGTCGCCCTCAGCAAGCGCGCGGGGGAGGACGCCCTGCGCGAGATGCTGCCGCAGCTCGAGGCCGCCGGCGTCGAGTTCGTCGTCGTCTCGGGCGACATGATCGAGGGCACGATCACCGCCACGCTGCTCGAGCGCTCGAACCCGGGCGCGATCTCGTCGCGCAAGGAGAGCGCCGGCAAGCTGTACAACGTCGCCGAGTTCGCCGCCGAGGTGGCCTCGGCCGCGGTCGATCCGATCCCCGCCGACCACACGCGCTACGTGGGCGACACGAGCGACTTCGCCCCACTGGTCTGAGACGGGGCACCTCGTGACCGAGCGCGTCGTCCGACCGACCTCCCGCCTCCTCGTCCTCGACGAGGACGACCGCCTGCTGCTGATGCGGACGAAGGCGCCCGACACGAGCGGGTCCTCCCGGTGGATCACGCCCGGCGGGGGAGTCGACCCGGGTGAGGACCACCCGCAGGCCGCGGTGCGGGAGCTGCTCGAGGAGACCGGTCAGGTCGTCGCTGACGTCGGTCCCGTCGTGCGGGTCGACGACTTCGAGGTCCCGTGGGACGACGCCGACCACACGCATGGCCACGCCGAGTTCTTCGTCGTGCGGCTGCCGCACTTCGAGGTCGTCGACTCAGGCTGGACCGACGACGAGCGCGTCGACATCCTCGAGTCGCGCTGGTGGACGCTCAACGAGCTCGACGCGACCGCCGAGCCGGTCGAGCCGGCTGACCTGACGACGTTGCTGCGCGACGTGCTCTCCCGAGGCTGAGGAGCACCCCTCTCGGGCCACGGCGCAGGCGCTGATAATGCACATTATGTCAGCTTGCTTGTCCGGAACTCTCCCCGTCCGGCCCGCCCCGTCGCCGATCCGTACCCCCTCCTCCCTGCCGCCCGACAGCCTCCCGGTGTTCAGTCGCCCCATGCCCGACGACGAGACCCCCGACGACGCCCACCTCCGACCCGACGGCGTCGACGACGCGACCATCGCCGCCCTCGGCAAGCTCTCCGAGGCGCTCGAGGTCGTGGAGCACGCCCGAGGCCTGCTCTACGGCTTCCACCGACTCACCGGCAAGGCCGACCTGGCGCTCGGGGAGGCGGTCGACCTGCTCCGCGAGGCCGGCCACGACGAGCACGCCGACGCCCTCGAGCGCGACCTGGTCGGGCGCAACGTCGTCGAGGGCCGCTGGACGTTCCAGATCGTCGAGGACTACGACGACACGTACTGGTCGGAGTTCCGGCGCAGCGAGAAGACCGTGCGCGACGCCCTCGCGGGCGGCAGACGGCACGTCTTCGAGTCCGAGATGAAGGAGGAGCGGCGCAGCCCCGGTCGACGACACCACGAGGCACGCCCCGCCGAGCAGCACGGCTCCGCCGGCGACGACTCCCGCTGACTCCCCCAGGCCCCCTGGGAACTGCCTCCGGTGCGCAGGGCCCGAGCTGGCCACCTGGCAGGATGGCGAGATGACCCCGCCTCCCGTCGACCGGCCCCGCATCGAGGCGGCCGTCACCGAGATCCTCGCGGCCATCGGCGAGGACGGCACGCGTGAGGGGCTCCTCTCGACGCCCCGACGCGTCGCCGAGGCGTACGCCGAGTTCTTCGCCGGGCTCGAGGTCGACGCCGCCGAGCTCGTCCGCTCTTCGGCCGTCGCCTCCGACCCCGAGAAGCTCGGCGAGCTGGTGGTGGTCCGCGGCATCGCGCTCCGGTCCGTCTGCGAGCACCACCTCCTGCCCTTCGTGGGCCAGGCGCACGTGGCCTACGTGCCGGGCGACCGCATCGTCGGCCTCGGCACCGTGCCCCGCGTGGTCGACGCCCTGGCATCGCGGCCCCAGCTGCAGGAGCGCCTCGGCGAGGAGATCGCCGACGCCTTCGTCGAGGGCCTCTCCCCCGCCGGCGTCCTCGTCGTCCTCGACGCCGTGCACGGCTGCGTCACGACGCGCGGCCCGCGGCAGGTCGGCAGCTCGACGGTCACCGTCGCGAGCCGGGGCGCCCTCGCCGAGCCCACGGCCCGGGCCGAGGCGATCGCGCTCATCACCGCGGGCGGCGACCGTGCCTGAGACCTCGCTCCCGGTCTTCATCGCTCCCCCGCTGCGCCTCCCGGTGCGCACGATCGGTCGCCGCACCTTCGACTTCTCCCGCCAGGTGGCCGTGATGGCCGTCGTCAACCGCACCCCCGACTCCTTCTTCGACCAGGGCCGCACCTTCGCGCTCGACGCGGCCGTGCAGGCAGCCGTCGACGCGGCCGAGGCCGGGGCCGACTGGGTCGACATCGGGGGCGTCCCCTTCGCGCCGGGCCCCGAGCTGTCGGCGGCCGACGAGCTCGACCGGGTGCTGCCCGTCGTCCAGGCCCTCGCCGCCGTGTCCGACGTCGTCATCTCGGTCGACACGTTCCGGCCGGAGGTGGCCGCCGCGGTGATCGAGGCCGGGGCCGGGGTCGTCAACGACACGACCGGGCTGCACGACCCGCGCCTCGCCGACGTCGTGGCCGACAGCGGCGCGACCTTGGTCGTCACGCACAGCCTCGCCGCCCCGCGGCGACCGCACCCGCGACCGCACTACGACGACGTCGTCGTCGAGGTGGCCGACCTGCTCGCGCGCCGCGTCGACGTCGCCCTCGCCCACGGTGTCCGGGAGGACCAGATCATCGTCGACCCCGGCCACGACCTCAACAAGACGACCGTCCACACCCTCGAGCTGACCCGCCGCCTCGGCGAGGTGGCCGGGCTCGGGCACCCCGTGCTCGCGGCCGTCTCGAACAAGGACTTCGTGGGCGAGTCCCTCGACCGCGCCAAGCCCGACCGCCTCGCCGGCTCGTTGGCGGCCGCCGTCGCCAGCGTGTTCCTCGGCGCCCGCATCGTGCGGATGCACGACGCCCGCGCGGCCGTCGACGCCGCCCGCATGGTCGAGGCGATCCTCGGCTGGCGACGACCCGTGCACGCCGTGCACAACGTCTCGTGACCAGCTCAGACGGCTCGCGTCTCGTCCGCGTGGTCCCCGGGAGCAACGAGGAGGCGCCCCTCACCGACGCGGACCTGCTGGCGACGCTCTCCCCCCGCGACCGCAACCGCCCGTGCCTCCGCATCAACTTCGTGACGACCCTCGACGGCGCGTCCACCTCGGACGGCGTCTCCGGCTCGCTCGGCGGGCCGGCCGACGGCCGGGTCTTCGACCTACTGAGGCGCGTCACCGACGTCGTGGTCGTCGGCGCCGGCACCGTGCGCGACGAGGGCTACGGCGCGATGCGGCTGAGCGTCGACGCGGCGACCTGGCGCGAGCAGGCCGGCCTCGCTCCGCAGCCCGTCTTCGCCCTCGTCTCGGGGTCGCTCCGGCTCGACCCCGAGTCGACCGTCTTCACGGAGGCGCCGGTGCGGCCGATCGTCCTGACCACCGACCGGGCCGACCCCGGAGCACGTCGGGCGCTCGAGCGCGTCGCCGACGTCGTGGCCTGCGGCGAGGAGCGGGTCGACCCGCACCTCCTGCGCGACGCCCTGGTCGAGCGCGGACTGCCCCAGATGCACTGCGAGGGCGGCCCTCGTCTCTTCGGCGACCTGGTGCGGGCCGACGCCGTCGACGAGCTGTTCCTCACCCTCGCGCCGATGCTCGAGGGCGGCCACGGCCTGCGCGTCAGCCAGGGTGCCGACGGCGACGACTCGAGCCCGCTGCGGCGCATGCGGCTCGCCCACGTGCTGCAGGACGGCGACGAACTGCTCACCTGGTACGTGCGCGACCGGGCGCAGACCGGCTGACAAGAGGAGGGGAACGGCACCGAGATCGGCCCCGCTCCCCCGCCCGACGTGCGTCGTGCCTCCTCGCGTCAGCCCTGCGGGGCCTCCACGCCTTCGCCGAACCCGCCCTCGATCAGCTCGACGAGGTCGTCGACCGCCTGCTGCGCGTCCGGCCCGGTGGCCATGAGCGACACGGTCGACCCGATCCCGAGCCCCAGGCCCATGATGCGGAGCAGGCTCTTCGCGTCGACGCCGTTCACCGTGACGTCCGCCTGGAACCGGGAGGCGTGGGTCACCAGCTCCGCGGCCGGTCGGGCGTGCAGGCCCGACGCGTTCACGAGCACGGCGGAGCGCTCGACCGCGTCGCCGCCGCGCAGCTCGCGCTCGTCGGCGTGGGGGTCCGCGACGCCCGTGGCGCTGCGGGCCGCCTCGGCGACCTGGGCCAGCGAACCGCCGGTCTCGGCCGCGACCGCCGCGGCCACCGCGCCCTCGACGATCGGCGCGTCCACGATGACCACGCGCTCGCGATCCGCGTCGTCGAGGAAGTCGACCGCCGTCTCCGAGGTGAGCACCGCGGAGCCGAGGTCACAGAGCACGACGACTCCCGCACCGCCGTCGGCGGTGCCGAGCGCGGCGGAGACGGCGTCGAAGCTCGTGCCGATGCCGCCCACGTCGGTGCCGCCCGCGGCGATCAGGGTCGTGGTGGGCGCCATCTGTCGGGCGAGCTCGACCGTGCCCTCGGCGATCTTCGAGCTGTGGGAGACGACGACGATGCCGACGGAGGCCATGGTCACGCCTCCCCGGAGGTCGTGGTCGCGGCTGCCGCGACGTCGTCGGCGGCGTCCGCGGCGGCGGCCAGGATGAGCGCGGACGACTGCGCGCCCGGGTCCCGGTGGCCGACCGCGCGTTCGCCGAGGTAGCTCGCTCGTCCCTTGCGGGCGACCAGCGGCTCGGTCGACTCGGCACCTGCCGCTGCGGCGTCGGCCGCCGCGCGCAGCACGGCGGCGGGCTCGCTGCCCCCGTCGGCGGCCGCCCTGGCCGCGTCCGTCGCGGGGGTCCAGGCGTCGACCATGGTCTTGTCGCCGACCTCGGCCTTGCCGCGGAGCACGGCGCCGTCCCGGGCCGCGGCCACGAAGGCCGCGACGCCGGCGGAGTCGATCTCGGTCGCGTCGCCGAGAGCACCTGCGCCCTTGAGGAAGGCGGTGCCGAGCAGGGGACCGGAGGCGCCCCCCACCGTCGAGATGAGGGTCGTCGCGACCATCTTGAGCAGGGCGCCGGGCGTGGCGTCGTCCGGCTGCGCGGCGAGCTTCGCGCGGACGGCCGAGAAGCCCCGCTCGAGGTTCTCGCCGTGGTCGCCGTCGCCGATCTCGCGGTCGAGCTCGACGAGCGCCGACCGGTTCTCGCTGACGGTGTCGGCAGCGCGCTCGACGAAGCGGCGGGCCCAGGTGGAGTCCAGTGTCATGTCGTCCTTCTCTCGGGTGTCTGGTCTGGTGGCGGCGGGAGGGTCAGCGGCCGCGCCGCAGGGCCGCGGTCTCGACGGGTGCGTCCCACAGCTCGGTCAGCTCGTCGTCCAGCCTGGTCACGGTGATCGACATGCCCTGCATCTCGAGCGACGTGACGTAGTTGCCGACGAGGGTCCGCGTGACCTCCACGCCCTTCTCGGCCAGCACCTCCGCGGCACGCCGGAACGCGACGTACAGCTCGACGAGCGGCGTCCCGCCCATCCCGTTGACGAACAGCAGGACGCGGTCGTTGGAGGCGGTGCCCAGGTCGTCGAGGACCGCGTCCAGGAGGCGGTCCACGATCCGGTCCACCGGCTCGAGCGGCACGCGCTCGCGACCGGGCTCGCCGTGGATGCCGATGCCGATCTCGACCTCGTCGTCCGCCAGCGTGAAGCTCGGCTCGCCGGCGTGCGGGACGACTCCAGCGGTCAGGGCGACGCCCATCGTCCTGGTCGCCGAGTTCGTCCGCCGGGCCACCTCGGCCACCTGCTCGAGCGAGTCGCCGCGCTCGGCCGCGGCGCCCGCGGTCTTCTCGACCACGACCGTGCCCGCGACGCCGCGTCGCCCGGCCGTGTAGAGGGAGTCCTTGACGGCGACGTCGTCGTCGACGAGCACGGACGCCACGGTGATGCCCTCCGCCTCGGCGAGATCGGCCGCGGTCTCGAAGTTGAGGACGTCGCCCGTGTAGTTCTTCACGATGTAGAGGACGCCCGCTCCCCCGTCGACGGCCTGGGTGGCGGCGACGATCGGGTCGGGCGTGGGCGAGGTGAAGACGGGGCCCGGGACGGCCGCGCTGAGCATGCCGTGGCCGACGAAGCCGGCGTGCAGGGGCTCGTGGCCGCTGCCGCCGCCGCTGACGATCGCCACCTTGCCGGCGACGGGCGCGGAGGCGCGGCGCACGAACGTGGGGTCGTGCGAGACGACCAGCAGGTCGGGGTGCGCGGCGCCGATGCCGGCCACCGCCTCCTCGACGACGTCCTTCGGATCGTTGATGAGCTTCTTCATCGAAGTCCCTCCCTGGAACGGGCGCGGTGCACGGGCGGCACCGTCGCGCCTCGAAGCTACTCCCGGCAGGGCCGGTGCAGGCAGGGCGCGCGACGCCTCCCGTGCACATATGTGCATCCGTGGTGATTCGGGTGGCGGACGGGGCCGCACGCGGGTCTATGGTGATGCCACACGCTCACCGCGGAGGTGCACAGTGGCACCCCGCCCGACGACTAAGGAAGGTCGACGTGGACCTGGGAACGATTTTTCTCTCTGAGCTGGTGGGCACCGCCATGCTCCTCACCCTCGGTGGCGGCGTGGTCGCCAACGTGGCCCTCACGAAGTCGAAGGGCTTCAACGGCGGCACCCTGATGGTGAACTTCGGCTGGGGCCTCGCGGTCTTCGCCGGCATCTCGGTGTCGTACTCCTCCGGCGCCCACCTCAACCCCGCCGTCAGCATCGCGCAGCTGATCCTCGGCAACATCGACTTCCCGCAGTTCCTCGTCTACGTCGCGGCGCAGATGATCGGTGCGATCCTCGGTGCCGTCATCGTCTGGCTGGCCTACAAGAACCACTTCGACGAGGAGCCCGACCCGGCCTCCAAGCTCGGCGTCTTCTCGACCGGCCCGGCCATCCGCAACTACGGCTGGAACCTGGTCACCGAGATCATCGGCACCTTCGTCCTGGTCTTCGTCATCATCGCGTTCACCAACGGCAGCGCGGCCCCGGCGAACCTGGGCGCCCTCGGCGGCCTCGCTGTCGGCCTCCTCGTCGTCGGCATCGGCGCCTCGCTCGGAGGCCCGACCGGCTACGCGATCAACCCGGCCCGTGACCTCGGCCCGCGCATCGCGCACGCCCTCCTGCCCATCAAGGGCAAGGGCTCGAGCGACTGGTCCTACGCCTGGGTGCCCGTGGTGGGCCCCCTGGTCGGCGGCGCGCTCGCGGCGCTGCTGTCGTACCCGCTCCTCCCCCTCATCAACGGCTAGCAGACCGGCCACACCCGTTCCACGACTGCACCGCGGGGACACCCGGGACACGCTCCGGCCACGGCCGGGGCGTGACCTCCCTGCCCGGTGCACACCATCAACGACGAAGGAGAACCACCCGTGAGCGACGACTACATCCTGGCGATCGACCAGGGCACCACCAGCACCCGCGCCATCATCTTCGACCACTCCGGATCGATCGTCTCGACCGGCCAGAAGGAGCACGAGCAGATCTTCCCGCGCGCCGGCTGGGTCGAGCACGACCCCGCCGAGATCTGGGAGAACACCCGCGAGGTCATCGGCCAGGCCCTGTCCCGCGCCGACATCACGCGCCACAACATCAAGGCCGTCGGCATCACCAACCAGCGCGAGACCGCCGTCGTCTGGGACAAGACCACCGGCAAGGCCGTCTACAACGCCATCGTCTGGCAGGACACCCGCACCCAGTCGATCGTCGACCGCCTCGCGGCCGACGGCGGCGTCGAGCGCTTCAAGCCCGTCGTGGGCCTGCCGCTCGCCACCTACTTCTCGGGCACGAAGGTCGTCTGGATCCTCGAGAACGTCGAGGGCGCCCGCGAGAAGGCCGAGGCCGGCGACCTGCTCTTCGGCACGACCGACACCTGGGTCCTCTGGAACCTCACCGGCGGCACCGACGGCGGCGTGCACGTCACCGACGTCACCAACGCCTCGCGCACCCTCTTCATGGACCTCGAGACGCTCGAGTGGCGCGACGACATCCTCGAGGCCTTCGACGTGCCGCGCTCGATGCTCCCCGAGATCAAGAGCTCGTCCGAGGTCTACGGCACGGTCGAGGCCTCCAGCCTCCTCCGCGAGGTCCCGATCGCCGGCATCCTGGGCGACCAGCAAGCAGCGACCTTCGGCCAGGCCGCGTTCGACCAGGGCGAGTCGAAGAACACCTACGGCACCGGCAACTTCCTGATCTTCAACACGGGCGAGGAGATCGTCCACTCGAAGAACGGCCTCCTCACGACGCTGGGCTACAAGCTCGGCGACGCGGCGCCGCACTACGCGCTCGAGGGCTCGATCGCCGTCACCGGCTCGCTGATCCAGTGGCTGCGCGACAACCTCGGCATCATCGGCTCCGCGCCCGAGGTCGAGGAGCTCGCCAAGAGCGTCGAGGACAACGGAGGCGTCTACTTCGTGCCCGCGTTCTCCGGCCTGTTCGCGCCCTACTGGCGCTCGGACGCCCGTGGCGCCCTGGTCGGCCTCACGCGCTACGTCAACAAGGGCCACATCGCCCGTGCCGCCCTCGAGGCGACGGCGTTCCAGACCCGCGAGGTGCTCGACGCGGTCAACGCCGACTCGGGCGTCGACCTGACCGAGCTCAAGGTCGACGGCGGCATGACCGGCAACGACGCGCTGATGCAGTTCCAGGCCGACATCCTGAACGTGCCCGTGGTGCGTCCGGTCGTCGCCGAGACCACCGCGCTGGGCGCCGCCTACGCGGCAGGCCTCGCGGTCGGCTTCTGGGAGACGCTCGACGACCTGCGCTCGAACTGGCAGGAGGACAAGCGCTGGACGCCGAACATCGAGGCCGACGAGCGCGACCGCACCCTCCGCCTCTGGAAGAAGGCCGTCACGAAGACCTTCGACTGGGTCGACGAAGACGTCAACTGACGCCAGCCTCCCCTGAGGTGACAAGAAGAGGGCCCGTTCCGTCAGGAACGGGCCCTCCGTCGTGTGCCGGAGGACCGCCTCCTCGTCTCGGCGCCGGGCGGGACGCAGGAGGCGGTCGGCACGCCTCAGCGCCGAGTGGCGGCCACCCAGTCGGCCAGCTTGCGGGAGGCGGCGCCCGAGTCGATCGCCTCGGCGGCGACCAGGAGCTGCTCGCGGAACCGGGCGAGGATCGGCCGGTCGCGCTGGGCCTGGTCCTGGGCGAGGCGGTACGAGACGAGCCCGGCGGCGGCGTTGAGCAGGACGATGTCGCGGACGGGGCCGGTCTCCCCGTCGAGGACACGACGAGCCACGCCGGCGTTGTGCTCGGCGTCGCCGCCCACCAGGTCGGCGATGGCCGCGCGCGGGATGCCCAGCTCGAGGGGGTCGAGGTCGTGCTCGGTCACCGAGCCGGCCGACACCTCCCAGATGTGGCTGTGACCCGTCGTCGTGAGCTCGTCGAGCCCGTCGTCGCCCCGGAACACCAGCGCCGTCGCCCCGCGCGTCTGGAAGACGCCGACGATGAGGGCCACCTTCTCGGGCGACGCGACGCCGACGGCGCTCGCCTCCGGCCGCGCCGGGTTGACGAGCGGGCCGAGGAAGTTGAACACCGTGGGCACGCCGATCTCGCGCCGGACGGCCGCGGCGTGGCCGAAGCCCGGGTGGAACGCGGCCGCGAAGGCGAAGGTGAGCCCCACCTCGCCGAGCACCTCGGCGACGCGGTCGGCGCCGAGCCCCAGGTCGATGCCGAGGGCCGCCAGCACGTCCGACGACCCCGACGACGAGCTCGCGGCGCGGTTGCCGTGCTTGATGACGGGGACGCCGGTCGACGCGACGACGACGGACGCCATCGTCGACACGTTCACGGTGCCGAAGCGGTCGCCTCCCGTGCCCACGATGTCGACGGCCATGGAGTCGACGGGCAGCGGCACCGCGTGGGCCAGCACGGCGTCGCGGAAGCCGACGATCTCGTCGACGGTCTCGCCCTTGGCACGGAGGGCCACGAGGAACGCGCCGAGCTGGGCCGGGGTCGCCTCCCCCACCATGACGCGCTCCATCGCCCAGGTCGCCTCGCTGATCGAGAGGTCGCGCCCGGAGAGCAGCTGGTCGATGAGGAAGGGCCAGGTCAGGTCGTGGATCATGCCGCCAAGGCTATCGGCGCACAGGGTGGCCCATCACATAGCTCGTCGTCAACGCAAAATCCACCACCCGGGGTTTCCTGCGCAAACCCTGGGCCGGTTACCAGGCATAATGGTCCTCGTGACAAGTACCTCTCTCTCGAGACCTTCTGCAGGACCGGTCGTGAACCGGCCGAGCACGGTTGCCGTGGGCACCATCGTGTGGCTCGGCAGCGAGGTCATGTTCTTCGCCGGCCTCTTCGCGATCTACTTCACGCTGCGCAGCACCTCACCGGGGCTGTGGGCTGCCGAGACCGCCAAGCTCGACGTGCCGTTCGCCCTGACGAACACGATCATGCTCGTGCTCTCGTCGGTCACCTGCCAGTTCGGCGTCTTCGCCGCCGAGCGCATGCAGGCACGACGCACCGGCAAGCTGTTCCAGGTCGGCTCGTGGGGCATGGTCGAATGGTTCTTCCTCACCTACTCCATGGGCGCCGCGTTCATCTGCCTCCAGGTGTTCGAGTACGCGCACCTCATCTCCGAGCACGTCACGCTCAGCTCGAGCGCCTACGGCTCGGCCTTCTACATGACGACCGGCTTCCACGGGGCCCACGTCATCGGCGGGCTCATCGCGTTCCTGCTCACGATCGGCCGCGCCTTCGCCGTCAAGAACTTCGGTCACAAGGAGGCGACGACCGCCATCGTCGTCTCGTACTACTGGCACTTCGTCGACGTGGTGTGGATCGGCCTCTTCATGGTCGTCTACGTCCTCAAATAGGCATTGGATCCCTCGCACAGCATGTTCCTCAAAAGCTCAGCAGCCACGTCCTCTCCCGAGGGCCGCACGCCCAAGCGCCGCCCGGCCAAGACCGGTCGCCGCAGCCCCCTGGCCACGGCCTCGCTCCTCCTGGTCGGCCTGCTGACCACGGGCGGCGCGTACGCCCTCTTCTCGTCCACGGCCACCGCCGACGAGAGCACCACCTCCGCAACCTCGCAGCAGAGCATCGACGAGGGCCAGAAGCTCTTCGCCTCCAACTGCGCCACCTGCCACGGCCTGGCCGCCGACGGGACGGGCGAGGGCCCGAGCCTCATCGGCGTCGGCGCCGCCTCGGTCGACTTCCAGGTCGGCACGGGCCGCATGCCCATGGCGGCCAACGGCCCCCAGGCAGAAGAGAAGCCCACGCAGTTCACGGACGACCAGGTCTACGACCTCGCCGCCTACGTCGCGTCGCTGGCCCCCGGTCCCGCGATCCCCGACGAGGAGTACCTGCAGGCCGACGGCGACACCACCAACGGCGCCGAGCTGTTCCGCATCAACTGCGCCATGTGCCACAACGTCGCTGGCGCAGGAGGCGCCCTCACCGAGGGCAAGTACGCCCCCGCACTCGACGGCGTCAGCGGCGCGCACATCTACGAGGCCATGCTCACCGGCCCGCAGAACATGCCCGTCTTCAACGACCTCAACCTGTCCCCCCAGGACAAGGCCGACGTCATCACCTACCTCAAGTACCTGGAGAACAACCCGTCGCCCGGCGGGTTCGAGCTCGGGAGCCTCGGCCCCGTCGCCGAGGGCCTCTTCATCTGGATCTTCGGCCTCGGCGCGATCGTCGCCGTGACCATCTGGCTCACCGCCCGGTCCAACTGACCCGCGACTCTCCCGCACTCCACGAAAGGCAAGAAACCATGGCACAGCACGACGACGAGGCCCCCACCGCGGGCTCGGCTGTCGAGAAGCATGAGCCTCGACAGGTGTCGGCCGGAACGGCCGTCGTCACGACGGACGTCTTCGAGAACCCGGGTGAGCCGCCGCACCGCGACCGCGTCACGGACATCGACCCCAAGGCCGAGAAGAAGGCCGAGCGCCAGGTCAGCATCTGGTTCTTCCTGTCGATCGTCGGCAGCATCGGTGCCATCGGCGCCTACGTGGCGTTCCCGATCACGTCCGGCGACTCCGGCTCGGTGCGGCTGAACAACCTCTTCCTCGGCCTCGGCATAGCGCTCGGCCTGCTCTCCGTCGGCATCGGTGCGGTGCACTGGTCGAAGACGCTCATGCCCGCTCGCGAGATCACCGAGATGCGCCACAGCACCCGCGGCACCGACGAGACCCGTGAGAAGGCCGTCGAGGTCTTCGCCCTGGGCAACCAGGAGTCGGGCTTCGGCCGCCGTGCGCTGATCCGCAACAGCCTCATCGGCGCACTCGTCGCCACTCCCCTGCCGGCCGTCGTGATCTTCCGCGACCTGGCCCCGGCAGAGGACCCCAACGAGGTGCTCCGTCACACCCTCTGGGAAGACGGCATGCACCTCACCCGCGACCCTGACGGCTCGCGCATCAGAGCGTCCGACGTGACCCTGGGCTCGGTGTTCCACGTGATCCCCGAGAACCTGAACGAGTCGGAGCACCTCCTCGAGGAGAAGGCGAAGGCAGCCGTGCTGCTCATGCGCCTGAAGCCCGAGGACCTCAACATCCCTGAAGGCCGCGAGGGATGGCAGTACGACGGCATCGTCGCGTACTCCAAGATCTGCACGCACGTCGGGTGCCCCGTGGCGCTCTACGAGCAGCAGACACACCACCTGCTCTGCCCCTGCCACCAGTCGACCTTCGACGTGACGAACAACTGCGAAGTGATCTTCGGACCGGCCAAGCGGCCTCTCCCGCAGCTGCCCATCGCCGTGGACTCCGACGGGTACCTCGTCGCGCAGAGCGACTTCCACGAACCTGTGGGCCCTAGCTTCTGGGAGCGCGAAAAGTGATCACCACCACACCGGCACCGAGCACCGACACGACTCCGTCGTCTGAGGGCTCGACCACCACCACAACGGCACCGGCCTTCGCGCCGACCAAGACGAACAAGATCTTCGGTGCCGCGGCGAACTACGTCGACGAGCGCACGAGCATGTCGGGCCTCGTCCGCGAGGTGGGTCGCAAGATCTTCCCCGACCACTGGTCGTTCATGCTCGGCGAGGTCGCGCTGTACTCGTTCGTCGTGATCCTGCTCTCGGGCACGTTCCTGACGTTCTTCTTCCAGCCGTCCATGGCCGAGGTCAACTACAACGGCTCGTACGTGCCGCTCAAGGGCCTCAACATGTCGGCCGCCATGGCGTCGACGCTCGACATCTCGTTCGACATCCGCGGCGGCCTGCTGTTCCGCCAGATCCACCACTGGGCTGCCCTGCTCTTCGTGGCGTCGATCATGCTGCACATGCTGCGCGTCTACTTCACGGGTGCGTTCCGCAAGCCCCGCGAGATCAACTGGGTCGTCGGCTTCACCCTCTGGGTGCTCGCCATGGCCGAGGGATTCACGGGCTACTCGCTCCCCGACGACCTGCTCTCGGGCAACGGTGCGCGGATCATCGACGGCATGGTCAAGGGCATCCCCGTGATCGGCGTCTGGATCTCGTACCTCCTCTTCGGCGGCGAGTTCCCCGGCACGGACATGGTGGGTCGCTTCTACTCGCTGCACATCATGCTGCTGCCGGCGCTCCTGATCGCCCTCCTCGGCGTCCACCTGCTGCTGCTGATCATCAACAAGCACACGCAGTGGGCTGGCCCCGGCAAGACCAACGAGAACGTCGTCGGCGTCCCCGTCATGCCGGTCTTCGCCGCCAAGGCCGGCGGGTTCTTCTTCATCGTCTTCGGCGTCCTGGTGCTGATCGCGTCGCTCTTCACGATCAACCCGATCTGGAACTACGGTCCCTACGACCCGTCGCCGGTGTCGGCGGGAACGCAGCCCGACTGGTACATCGGCTTCGCCGACGGTGCTCTGCGACTCGTCCCGCCGGGCTGGGAGTTCCTCTTCTTCGGCTACACGGTCTCGATGAACATCCTGGCGCCGATCGCCGTCCTGGTGATCTTCATCCTCGCGGTGCTGCTGTACCCGTTCCTCGAGGCATGGGTGACCGGCGACAAGCGCGAGCACCACATCCTCGACCGTCCGCGCAACGCCCCGACCCGCACGGCGATCGGTGCCGCCGGCATCGTCGTCTACGCAGCGCTGTGGGCAGCGGCGAGCTCGGACATCATGGCCACGCACTTCAGGCTCTCGCTGAACTTCGTGATCCACTCGGTCCAGGCCGTGCTGATCATCGGGCCGTTCCTCGCCTTCTGGATCACCAAGCGCGTCTGCCTGGCTCTCCAGAAGAAGGACCGCGAGATCGCGCTGCACGGCTACGAGTCGGGTCGCATCGTCCGCCTCCCCGGTGGCGAGTACGTCGAGGTCCACGAGCAGCTCGACGAGTACGAGCGCTGGCGTCTGCTGAACTTCAACGAGTACGAGCCGCTCATGATCCGTCCGAACGCGAACGGGCAGATCACTCCCCTGCAGCGCGTCAGGGCGTCGGTGTCGACCTTCTTCTTCGAGGACCGCATCGCGCCGGTCAAGCGTTCGGAGATCGAGGCCTCGCACCACGACGAGCACTGACCCACCTGCACCACCCGGAGGGCCCGACCGCACCAGCGGTCGGGCCCTCCGTCGTTCGCTACCCAACCCTCTCCCCCACGCCTACGGACTCACGCATTCGCCCGCGGTCCCACCCAGCGCCGCAGGACGCCGCTCCGCCTTCGGGCGGGCCATCGTGCCCCACGGCGGCTTCCCGTAGCCCTCACCGGGCTCCCGTGCCTCGCGGCGCGTTCACGTGCCACTCGGCGGGCCCACCTAGCCCCCAGCAGGTCAGCGCGGACCCGCCGGCGGCGACAGCGATCCTCCGTCCCCGCACGAGGTAGTGCGACAGGGTCGCGCGTTCCAGGAGGCACGGCCAGGGCTCCCCAGGCGTGTGCGAGCGCCTCGACGGCCTCCCAGCACCTGTGCGGCGGGTTGCCATAGCTCCCGACGGGCCAGGGCCGACCCACTGCAGGTGACGACGAGAACCGGGCCGATGCGCCACCGCGGAGCACGAGGCTACGCGCTCTCTGATGCGCCTGGCGGCCTCGATGCCGCACCCCGCTGACCTCGGCGGGTTCCCGTGACCATCGTCGGGTGGCCGCAGGCCGTGGCGGTCCGCGCGGACCTGCCAGCGGCTACAGCTACCCGCCGACTCCGCACGATGAGCCGAGCGAGCCAGTGGGGCCCACTGCGCTCACCGACGCACGTTGAATCCGGTGATCAGGGGGAATGGGACAAGTCGGCAACGGGCCCCGGCGCATCTCGTCCCCTTCGCGTCAGAGAGCTCGAGTGTGCCCGTCCGCACGGAACGGCAGCCACGTCGGCCGCGCAGACACAGCCAGCCGCAGGCACCAACGACGGATGCCGCCCACCCTCAAGGGTGGGCGGCATCCGCGTGGACGATGACGTCAGTGGGCGAAGTTGCCCCGGTAGTACTCGTAGACCCAGCCGACGAGGGCGACGGCCACGAGGGCGCCACCGATGTAGATGATCCACATGCCGACAGCGAGGGCGAGGAAGATCAGGCCGCACGAGAAGGCGAGCAGGATGGGCCACCACGACCAGGGGCTGAAGTGCCCGAGCTCGGGGTCGCCGTCGTCGATGTTCGCGTCGGGACGGTCCTCGGCGAGCTCGCCGCCCTGGGCCGCGTGCGAGCGCCCCATGTAGAAGGCCAGGAACACGCCCAGGGCGCCAGCGAGGCCGATGCCCATGGTGCCGGCCCACTCCACCTTGCCCGTGTCGATGAGGCTCCAGATGACGTACACGGCGTCCATGAGGAAGAAGAAGATCGCGAGGATCCAGAACAGGGTCGCGTTGGTTCTCATCGGACTACTTCACCTCGTTGCTGGATGCGTCGTACGTGGGGGCCTCGGGTGCGTCCTTGACCGGACCGATGCCGACGGGGATGCCCGCCTCGGGGTGGTTGAGGTCGAACGCCGGCGACTCCGAGCGGATGCGCGGGATGGACGTGAAGTTGTGGCGGGGCGGCGGGCACGACGTGGCCCACTCGAGCGAGCGGGAGTAGCCCCAGGGGTCGTTGACCTCGACCTTGGGCGCCCGACGCGCGGTGATGTAGACGTTGTAGAGGAACGGCAGGATCGAGACGCCGAGGAGCATGGCGCCGATCGTCGACAGCTGGTTCATCCACGTGAAGTGGTCCTCGGCCTGGTATGTGGCGTAGCGGCGGGGCATGCCCATGACGCCGAGCCAGTGCTGGATGAGGAACGTCGTGTGGAAGCCGATGAAGAGCATCCAGAAGTGGATCTTGCCGAGACGCTCGTTGAGCATCTTGCCCGTCCACTTCGGCCACCAGAAGTAGAAGCCGGAGAACATCGCGAAGACGACCGTGCCGAACACCACGTAGTGGAAGTGCGCCACGACGAAGTACGTGTCGGAGACGTGGAAGTCGAGCGGGGGCGACGCCAGGATGACGCCGGTGAGCCCACCGAAGGTGAACGTCACCAGGAAACCGATCGCCCAGAGCATCGGGGTCTCGAACGTGACCGAGCCGCGCCACATCGTGCCGATCCAGTTGAAGATCTTCACGCCGGTGGGGACCGCGATGAGCATCGTCATCAGCGAGAAGAACGGCAGGAGGACGGAGCCGGTGACGTACATGTGGTGCGCCCACACGGTGACGGACAGGGCCGCGATCGAGATCGTCGCGTACACCAGCGTCTTGTAGCCGAAGATCGGCTTCCGGCTGAACACCGGGAAGACCTCGGAGACGATGCCGAAGAACGGCAGCGCGATGATGTAGACCTCAGGGTGACCGAAGAACCAGAAGAGGTGCTGCCACAGGATGGCGCCTCCGTTGGCGGGGTTGAAGACCTGCGCGTCGAACACCCGGTCGAACCCGAGCCCGAACAGGGCGGCGGCGAGGACGGGGAACGCCATGATCACGAGGATCGAGGTGATCAGCGTGTTCCAGGTGAAGATCGGCATGCGCCACATCGTCATGCCGGGGGCACGCATCGTCACGATGGTGGTGATGAAGTTGACCGAGCCGAGGATGGTGCTGAAGCCGGTCATGCCGAGCCCGAAGACCCACAAGTTGCCGCCGAGCCCTGGTGAGAACGTCGTGTCCGACAGCGGCGCGTAGGCGAACCAGCCGAAGGAGGCGGCGCCCTGGGGGGTGAGGAAGCCGGCGACCGCGATGAGCGAGCCGAAGAGGTAGAGCCAGAAGGCGAAGCCGTTCAGCCGCGGGAAGGCGACGTCGGGCGCACCGATCTGCAGCGGCATGAGCGCGTTGGCGAAGCCCGAGAACAGCGGCGTCGCGAACATGAGCAGCATGATCGTGCCGTGCATGGTGAAGAGCTGGTTGTACTGCTCTTTCGTCTGCACGATCTCGAGCCCGGGGGCGAAGAGCTGCGCGCGGATCAGCAGCGCCATGACGCCGCCGAGGCAGAAGAAGAGGAACGACGCGATCAGGTACATGTACCCGATGGTCTTGTGGTCGGTCGACGTCAACCACGTGACGACGACGTTGCCCTTGCGGCCGACCTTCGACGCTCCGAAGTTCTGCCCTGAGGAGGTTCCGCCCGTGGTGGGGCGGGTGGCGGTGGCTGTCATCGAACCCGTGCCTTTACTTCTCGTCCGAACCGGCGGCGACGGGCGCCTCGTTGTTCGGCTGGTTGGTGTTGGTGTTGTACTGGTCGCCGAGGAGGCCGGTGTTGCCCTCGTCGGCGAGCGTGCTGAGGTAGTCCTCGTACTCGCCCTCGGAGACGACCTTGACGTTGAACAGCATCAGGGAGTGGTACTCGCCGCAGAGCTCGGCGCACTTGCCCGTGAACGTGCCCTCTTTCTCGGGCGTGAAGTACATGAAGTTGGTCTTGCCGGGGATCGTGTCCTTCTTGTAGAGGAAGTCGACGATCCAGAACGAGTGGGCGACGTCGCGCGACTTGAGGTCGATCTGCACGGTCTTGCCCACGGGGAGGTACAGGACCGGGAGCTGGTCCTGGTCGACCTCGCCGTCGGGCAGCTCCTGGGCCTGGATGCCCTGGTAGTAGACGCTGTCGTCTTCCTGCTGCTGGTCGATGTAGTTGAAGTCCCAGGCCCAGCGCTTGGCGTAGACGTCGATCTTCACGTCGGGGTTCGCGGTCGGCTCCTCGATGGCCGCCTGGTCACGCGCGGTGAAGGCGAAGAAGCCCAGCACGAGGATGAGCGGCACGACCGTGTAGAAGATCTCGATCGGCATGTTGTAGCGGAGCTGCACGGGGAGGCCGGTCTGGCCCTTGCGACGCCGGTAGGCGATGCAGGTCCAGATGATGAGGCCCCAGACGATGAGGCCGACGATCAGCAGGACGATCCACGACGTGACCCACAGGCCGATGATGCTGTCGACGTGGTTGGTGGTGCCCGCGGTGGTGGGGAGCCAGCCCTGGAGCTGCTCGGGCGTACATCCCGCGAGGACGAGGGCCATGACGGCGGCCACGGGGATGGCGGCCCAACGAAGACGGCGGTTAGAACGCACTGTTACCTCTCGGATGACACGACAGCTTGGGGTCTTCCCAGTCTAGGACGGGACTTCCCTAGCCTACTCGCAGGTTGACCGGGCCTCTGCACGCGGCCCCGCCGAGTCGTTCGAGCACGAGCCACCTGGACGTGCGAGAGGGACCGCCTCTCGGCGGTCCCTCTCGTGTGGTGACCGGTCAGGAGCGCCTAGGAGGCGCCTCCTGCGTCAGTGGAAGCTGTCGCCGCAGGCGCAGCTGCCCTGGGCGTTCGGGTTGTCGATGGTGAAGCCCTGCTTCTGGATCGTGTCCTCGAAGTCGATGGCCGCGCCGTCGAGATAGGGAACGCTCATCTTGTCGACGACGACCTCGACGCCGTCGAAGTCGACCGTGGCGTCGTTCTCGAGGAGGCGCTCGTCGAAGTAGAGCTGGTAGATGAGGCCGGAGCAGCCACCGGGCTGGACGGCCACGCGGAGGCGGAGGTCGTCACGCCCCTCCTGCGTCAGGAGGCTCTTCACCTTGTCGGCGGCGGTCGCGGTGATCGTGACGCCGTGGGCGGTCGTCGTGTCGCCGGCGGCCGTCTCGACGGCGGGGGTCGCGGTGTCGGTCATGGAGCCTCCTCGGGTCGGTGCGCAGGGGCACTCGTCGTTGACCAGTGTAAGCAGCCCGTGCCGGGATTTGTTCCCGGCGACCAGGGCCGACGAGGCCGACGGTGCACAGGCGCCGTCGACCCCGTCGTGCCTCAGCTCCGTGCGTCGAGGCGGGCGATCAGCACGGCTTCGCTGAGCACGGCACGGTGCAGCACGCCGAGGTGCTGCGACTCGTTCGGGCTGTGCGCGCGCGTGTCGGGGTCCTCCACGCCCGTGACGAGGATCTGGGCCTCGGGGAACGTCTGGACGAGGTCCGCGATGAACGGGATCGAGCCGCCGATGCCGATCTGCAGGGGCGCCTCCCCCCAGGCCTCGGTCATGGCCGCCGTGGCCTCGGCGAGGGCCCAGCCACTGGTGTCGACGAGGAACGGGTCGCCCTGGTCGACGTCGTCGATGTCGACGTGCGCGCCGAAGGGGGCGTGCTCGCGGAGGTGCGCCTCGATGGCCGCGTAGGCCTCGGAGGCGGCCTGCCCGGGAGCGATGCGCGCGCTGATCCGGACGGACACCTCGGGCGACAGCGTGTTCGACGCGTTCGCGACGGTCGGCGCGTCGATGCCCGTCACCGTGATCGACGGCTGCGACCAGACGCGGCTGAGCAGCGGACCGGTGCCGATCGGCGTCACGCCCTCGAGCAGCCCGGCCTCCTCGCGCAGCTGCTGCTCGCTCTGTTCGGGGTGCTCGGCCTCACGGCTGTGCAGCCCGGCGACGGCGACGCTGCCCGCGTCGTCGTGCAGCGTGGCGAGCAGCTTCACCATCGCGAGCATCGCGTCCGGGACCGCGCCGCCGACCATCCCCGAGTGGGACGCGTGCGCCAGGGTGCGGACGGTCAGCCGGAACGTCACGTTGCCGCGGAGCCCCACCGTGATGGCGGGGACGGTCGTGCTCCAGTTGCCCGAGTCGGCGACGACGATGACGTCGGCCGCGAGGTCGTCACGGTGCTGGCGGAGGAAGTCGGCGAACGAGCGGGAGCCGAACTCCTCCTCCCCCTCGATGAACACCGCGACGCCGACGCCCAGGTCGTCGCCCAGCACCTCGCGGACGGCCCGCAGCGCCGCCACGTGGGTCATCACGCCGGCCTTGTCGTCGGAGGCGCCCCGCCCGTAGAGGCGATCGCCCTTGACGGTGGGCTCGAACGGAGGCGAGTCCCAGTCGGCGTCGTCGCCCTGAGGCTGCACGTCGTGGTGGGCGTAGAGGAGGACCGTCGGCTTGCCGTCGCGCGCGGGGCGCCGGGCGAGCACGGCCGGCTGGCCGAGGGCGCCCGTGTCGCCGATCGGCGCACGGCTCACCTGCACGGTCTCGAAGAGGCCCGTGCCCCGCACGAGCTCGGCGACGGCCTCGGCGCTGGCAGCCACGTGCGCGGGGTCGAAGGCGTCCCACGAGACGGACGGTATGCGGACCAGGCCGCCGAGGTCGGCGACTGCCGCGGGGAAGCCGCCCTGCACCGCCTCCGCGAGTTCGCTGACAGTACGAGGATCGGTCGGGGTCACAGGGTGCTGCGAGTCGGTCATGCAGGTAATCTTAGGAACTCGTTCAACCCCCGAGGACTCTCCGTGGCCAAGGCACCTGACAAGACCATCACGACGACCGTCGACGAGACCGAGTCGCCGACGAGCGGCAAGGGACGGCCGACGCCGACCCGCCGCGAACGCGAGGCGGCCAACCAGCGCCCGCTCGTGGCCACCGGCAAGGAGGCGCAGAAGGCCCAGCGCGCCCGTCTCGCCGAGCAGCGCGAGCGCCAGCGCGTCGGGCTCGCGAACGGCGAGGAGAAGTTCCTCCCCGAGCGCGACAAGGGCGTGCAGCGCAAGTTCATCCGCGACTACGTCGACGCTCGCTACAGCGTCGGCGAGGCGATGATCCCGGTCATGGTGCTCGTCATCGTCATGAGCATCGTCCAGAACGTCGCGGTCCAGACGACGACGCTGTTCGTCCTGTGGGGCTTCTTCATCCTCGCCGTCGCCGACTGCCTGCTCGCCGGCCAGCGCGTCTCGTCGCAGCTGCGCGCGAAGTTCGGCGACGACGGCCTCCAGAAGGGCAACCGCTGGTACACCGCGATGCGCGCCATGCAGATGAAGCCGATGCGGCTGCCGAAGCCGCAGGTCAAGCGCCGCGAGTTCCCCACGCTGTAGCCAGGACCCACGAAGGAGCCCCCGACCACATGGTCGGGGGCTCCTTCGTGTCGGGCGCGCCTCTCGGGGCTGCCGCGACCGGTCACGCCGCTCGGCGGAGGGCGCGCAGCCCCCGGTTGACCTTCCGGGCCCAGAGCGGCCCCTCGTAGAGGAAGGCCGTGTAGCCCTGCACGAGCGTCGCCCCGGCATCGAGGCGCGACTGCACGTCGGCCGCGCTCGTCACGCCCCCGACGGACACGACGCACGTCTCGTCGGGCAGGACCGAGCGCAGCACCCGGAGCACGTCGAGCGACCGGGCTGCGAGCGGGGCGCCGGAGAGACCCCCGGCCCCCGCGGCCTCCACGACGGTGGGCGAGGTCCGAAGCCCCGAACGGGACAGGGTCGTGTTCGTCGCGATGACTCCCCCGAGGCCGATCTCGGTGACGAGCTCGGCGATCTTGCGGATGCCGTCGTCGTCGAGGTCGGGGGCGATCTTGACGAGCACCGGGGTGTCGCCTGCGGCCGCGTCGACGGCGCGAAGCAGCGGCGAGAGCTTGTCGAGCTCCTGCAGGCCGCGGAGGCCGGGAGTGTTGGGCGAGCTGACGTTGACGGCCAGGTAGTCGGCGAGCGGGGCGAGCAGGCGGGTGCTCACGAGGTAGTCGTCGACCGCGTCGTCGACCTCGACCACACGGCTCTTGCCGATGTTGACCCCGATCACCGGCCGGACGGAGGCCCGCCGTGCGTGGGTGAGCTCGCCGGCTGCCTGCGCCGCGCCTCCGTTGTTGAAGCCCATGCGATTGACGACCGCCAGGTCGGGCACCAGACGGAACAGCCTCGGTCGCTCGTTGCCCGGCTGGGCCCTGGCCGTGACGGTGCCGACCTCGACGTGGCCGAAGCCCAGCGCACCGAGGCCCGCGATGCCGGTCGCGTCCTTGTCGAAGCCTGCCGCCACGCCGAACGGCGAGTCGAAACGGAGGCCCAGCGCCTCGACGGCGAGAGACGGGTGCGGGGCGGTGAGTCGGCGCACCAGCGGCGCCAGGCCGACCCGCGGGACGGCACGGATGACCCGGGACGCGAGGTGGTGCGCGTCTTCGGGGTCCATCTTCGAGAGCACCAGGTCGAACACGACCCGGTAGGCGGTCCTCACTCGTCGACCGATCGAGGCGTGCGCACGCGGTCACGGTGCTCGTCGCGGAGCTGCGTGATCGACGACTCGAAGTCCTCGAGGGAGTCGAAGGCCTGGTAGACGCTCGCGAAGCGCAGGTAGGCGACCTCGTCGAGCTCGCGCAGGGGCGGCAGGATCGCGAGGCCGATGTCGTTCGCCTCGATCTGCGACGTGCCCGACGCACGCACCGCCTCCTCGACCTTCTGCGCCAGGACGGCCAGGTCGCCGTCGGTGACGGGACGGCCCTGGCAGGCCTTGCGGACGCCGGAGATGATCTTCTCCCGGCTGAAGGGCTCGAGCACGCCGTTGCGCTTGACGACGTTCAGGCTGGCCGTCTCGGTCGTGCTGAAGCGACGACCGCAGTTCGGGCACTGGCGCCGCCGACGGATCGAGGTGCCGTCGTCGCTCGTGCGGGAGTCGACGACGCGGGAATCGGGGTGGCGGCAGAAAGGACAGAACATGGTGCCCTCAGCGTACTGGGGCCCCGCACCCCGCCCCCTCGACGCCACGGGCGGGACACGCTCGGCCACGCCCTGCACGGAGGCCGTCGGGACGACGGGTCAGGGCTTGTGGAGACGCGCCGCGACGGCCTCGCCGTGGGCGGGCAGCAGCTCCGCGCGCGACAAGGCGACCAACCTGTCGGCGACCTCGGCCAGGGCGTCGTGCTCGTAGCGCACGATCTGCTGCGGCCGGAGGAACGTGTACGCGCCGAGTCCCGACGAGAACCGCGACTGGCCGCCCGTGGGCAGGACGTGGTTCGAGCCGGCGAGGTAGTCGCCCAGGCTCACGGGGGTGCTCGGGCCCACGAAGACCGCACCGGCGCTCGTGATGCCCGCGAGCACCCCCTCGTCGTCGCGCGTCTGGATCTCGAGGTGCTCGGGCCCGTAGGCGTTGCTGAAGTCGACGGCGGCCGCCAGGTCGTCGACGAGCACGAGGGCCGACTGGCGGCCGTCGAGGGCGGTCTGCACGCGGGTCGCGCTCAGCGTCCGCGGGACGAGCCGCACGAGCTCGTCGCGGACTCGGTCGGCGAGCTCCGCCGAGGTGGTCACGAGGACGGCGGCGGCCTCCTCGTCGTGCTCGGCCTGGCTGATCAGGTCGACGGCGACGAGCGTCGGGTCGGCCGAGTCGTCGGCGATGACGAGGATCTCGGTGGCGCCCGCCACGGCGTCGATGCCGACGCGTCCGCGGACGAGCTGCTTCGCGGCGGCCACGTAGTTGTTGCCGGGGCCGGTGATGACCTGGACCGGCTCGAGCCCGATCTCGGGCACTCCGTAGGCGAGGGCCGCGATGGCGCCCGCCCCGCCCATGACGTAGACCTCGTCGATGCCGAGGAGCCCCGCCGCGCCGAGGATGACGGGGTGGACGGCACCGCCGAAGTCGCGCTGCCCGGGTGAGACGAGCGCGACCGAGCCGACCCCGGCGACGAGGGCCGGCACGACGTTCATGACGACGCTCGACGGGTAGACGGCCTTGCCGCCGGGGACGTACACGCCCGCCCGGGCGACCGGCTGCCAGCGCTGCTCGATGAGCGCCCCGGGGGCCGGGACGGTCACGGAGCCCGCGGGCACCTGGGCCCTGCTGGCCTCGGTGACGCGGGCGATCGACTCGACCAGCGCCTCCTTCACCAAGGGGTCGAGCTCGTCGACGGCTCGGGCGATGGCCGCCGCCTCGACGCGGAACACGTCGGTGCGGACGCCGTCGAAGCGCTCCGCCTGGTCGCGCAGGGCGTCCGCGCCGCGCTCGCGCACGGCCTGGACGATCTGGGCGGCGGCGCCGGAGGCGGCGGCGACGTCGACGTGCGACCGGGGCACGAGGCCCAGCAGGTCGGCGTGGGTAGGCTTGAGGCCCCGGAGGTCTGTGGTCTGGATCATGGCCCGTCGAGCCTAGCCCGAGCGGGCTCCGCGCGAGCCGTCACGGCGTGCACGCGCCCGCCACTCCCCCGGCAGCAGAGCACAGGAGGCGCCCACCCGTCATGCCCGACACCACCGCACCAGCAGCCGCGGCTGCACCGCCCGACCCCGCCGACCTCGCCGCGTTCAAGGCCGGCTTCCGCCGCCACGCCGCGGGCGTCGCCATCGTCACCGCCCGGGACTCGGACGGCCGACCCGTCGGCTTCACCGCGACCTCGCTGGCCTCGCTCGCCGCCGTCCCGCCGCTCGCCACCTTCAACATGGCGCGCACCGCCAGCTCGTGGCGGGCGATCGAGGAGACCGAACACGTGGTGATCCACCTGCTCGGCCTCCGCAACCAGGGCCTCGCGCGCCGCATGGCCGGCCCGGCCGCCGAGCGGTTCGAGGGCGACCACTGGAGCGAGGGGCCGCACGGTCTCCCCCTGCTGCACGACGTCACCGCCTGGATGACCGGCCGCATCGTCGAGCGGGTGCACGTGCACGGCAACGCCGTCGTCGTCGTGCAGGTCGAGGACGGCGGCACGGGAGCCGACGACGACGCGTNGCGGACTCGAGTCCGCGGGGCCCTCGTGCGTCACCGGGACGCTCGGACGTCAGACGAGGCAGCCGGGCCCGAGGAGGCTCTTCAGCTCGCCGTACAGGTCGGCGGTCACGTCGACCGGCATCGGGATCTCGAACGACCGGGCGACGTCGCCCTTGACGAGCCGGAGCCGCACCTCGGTGCCGCCGGTGTGTCGCCCGAGCACCGCCGCGAGCTCCGTGACGGTGTCGGTCGTGGCGCGGTGCTCGGGGATCTGCAGCACCAACGGGCCCTGTGACGCACCGACGCCGAGGTCGGGCATGAACATGCTCGCGGCGTGCATGTTCATGCCGTCGTCGCGGACGCTGACGCGACCCTTCAGCACGATGATCGAGTCGCCGACGAGCGACGGCCCGAACTCCTGGTACGTCTTGCCCAGGAACATCGCCGAGATCTCGCCGCCGAAGTCCTCGACCGTGACGATGCCGTACGGGTTGCCCGAGTTGCGGGCGACCCGGTGCTGGACGCTCGTGATGAGGCCGGCGATCGTCACCGTCTCGCCGTCGATCGCGGTCGGCTCGCTCGACAGGATGTCGGTCACCGTCGTGCTCGCGTGCTTCGCGAGCGGCAGCTCGAGCCCGGCCAGCGGGTGGTCGCTGACGTAGAGGCCCAGCATGTCGCGCTCGAACGCCAGCTTGTCCCGCTTCGACCACTCGGGTCGCTCGGGCACGTGCTGGACGTCCTGTGGCTCGTCCCAGAGGGAGTCGAAGTCGAAGCCGACCTGGCCGTTTGCCTCGGCACGCTTCTCGTTGACGGCGGCCTCGACCGCGGACTCGTGGATCTCGACCAGGGCACGGCGGGTCGAGCCCAGGCTGTCGAACGCCCCGGCCTTCACCAGCGACTCGACCGTGCGCTTGTTGGCGACGGGGAGCGGGACCTTGCGGAGGAAGTCGTGGAAGGAGG
Organism: Frigoribacterium sp. CFBP 8766; assembly: GCF_014841435.1. Taxonomy (NCBI): domain Bacteria; kingdom Bacillati; phylum Actinomycetota; class Actinomycetes; order Micrococcales; family Microbacteriaceae; genus Frigoribacterium; species Frigoribacterium sp. CFBP 8766. Next base: position 223,596 of record NZ_JACYTX010000002.1, on the reverse strand, counting down.
CGAAGGCCCCCTCTTTCTGGCGGGCGGCGATCACGTGGTCGACGACGTTGAACCCCACGTTCCGGACCGCGCCCATGCCGAAGCGGATGTCGTCGCCGACGGCCGCGAAGAAGCCGATCGACTCGTTCACGTCCGGCGGGAGGACCGTGATGCCCATGCGCCGGCACTCGTTGAGGTAGAGCCCGAGCTTGTCTCGCGAGTCGCCGGTGCTCGTGAGCAACGCGGCCATGTACTCGGCCGGGTAGTGGGCCTTGAGGTAGGCGGTCCAGTAGGACACGACGCCGTAGGCGGCGGAGTGCGCCTTGTTGAACGCGTAGTCGGAGAAGGGCAGCAGGATGTCCCAGAGCATCTTGACGGCGTCCGGTGAGAAGCCGTTGTCGAACATGCCCTGCTCGAAGCCCGCGTACTGCTTGTCGAGCTCGGACTTCTTCTTCTTGCCCATCGCACGACGGAGGATGTCGGCCTGGCCGAGCGAGAACCCGGCGACCTTCTGCGCGATCGCCATCACCTGCTCCTGGTAGATGATCAGGCCGTAGCTCGTCGACAGGATCTCCTTCAGGGGCTCCTCGAGCTCGGGGTGGATCGGCGTGATCTCCTGGATGCCGTTCTTCCGCAACGCGTAGTTCGTGTGGGAGTTCGCGCCCATGGGCCCGGGGCGGTACAGCGCGATGACGGCCGAGATGTCCTCGAAGTTGTCGGGCTTCATCAGCCGCAGGAGCCCCCGCATGGGCCCGCCGTCGAGCTGGAAGACGCCGAGCGTGTCACCGCGGCCGAGCAGCTCGTAGGCCGCCCGGTCGTCGAGCTCGAGGTCTTCGAGGACGAGGTCGAATCCTCGGTTGGTGCGGATGTTGTCGAGGGCGTCGTTGATGATCGTCAGGTTGCGGAGACCCAGGAAGTCCATCTTGATCAGCCCGAGCGACTCGCAGGCGGGGTAGTCGAACTGCGTGACGATCTGGCCGTCCTGCTCGCGCTTCATGATCGGGATGATGTCGATCAGGGGGTCGCTCGACATGATGACGCCGGCCGCGTGCACGCCCCACTGGCGCTTGAGGCCCTCCAGGCCGAGGGCCGTGTCGAAGACCGTCCTCGCCTCGGGATCGGTCTCGACGACCGTCCGGATGTCGCCCGCCTCCTTGTAGCGCTCGTGGGCCTTGTCGAAGATGCCCGTGAGCGGGATGTCCTTGCCCATGACCGCGGGCGGCATGGCCTTCGTGAGCTTCTCGCCCATCCCGAAGGGGAAGCCGAGCACACGGCTGCTGTCCTTCAGGGCCTGCTTGGCCTTGATGGTGCCGTAGGTGACGATCTGGGCGACGCGCTCGTCGCCGTACTTCTCGGTCACGTACTGGATGACCTCGCCGCGGCGCCGGTCGTCGAAGTCGACGTCGAAGTCGGGCATCGAGACGCGGTCGGGGTTGAGGAAGCGCTCGAAGATGAGGCCGTGGCGGAGCGGGTCGAGGTCGGTGATGCGCATCGCGTAGGCGGCCATCGACCCGGCGCCCGAGCCGCGTCCCGGACCGACGCGGATCCCGTTCTCCTTCGACCAGTTGATGAAGTCGGCGACGACGAGGAAGTAGCCGGGGAAGCCCATGCCGGTGATGACGCCGATCTCGTACTCGGCCTGCTTGCGGACGTCGGAGGGGATGCCGTCCGGGTACCGGTAGACCAGGCCCTTCTCCACCTCCTTGATGAACCAGGTCTCCTCCGTCTCGCCCTCGGGCACGGGGTAGCGCGGCATGTAGTTGGCCGAGGTGTTGAACTGGACGTCGCAGCGCTCGGCGATGAGCAGGGTGTTGTCGCAGGCCTCGGGGTGGTCGCGGAAGAGGTGCCGCATCTGCTGGGCGGACTTCAGGTAGAACTCGTCGGCGTCGAACTTGAACCGGTTCGGGTCGTTGAGGGTCGAGCCCGACTGGACGCAGAGCAACGCCGCGTGGCTCGTGGCGTCGTGCTCGTGCGTGTAGTGCAGGTCGTTGGTGGCGACGAGGGGCAGCCCCAGGTCTTTCGCGAGGCGGAGGAGGTCGCCCATGATCTGGCGCTCGATGCCGAGGCCGTGGTCCATGATCTCGGCGAAGTAGTTCTCGGCGCCGAAGATGTCGCGGAAGTCCGCCGCGGCCTTGACCGCCTCGTCGTACTGGCCGAGTCGGAGGCGCGTCTGCACCTCGCCGGACGGGCAGCCCGTCGTGGCGATGAGGCCGTCGGAGTACTGCGACAGCAGCTCGCGGTCCATGCGCGGCTTGAAGTAGTAGCCCTCGAGGGACGCGCGCGACGACAGCCGGAAGAGGTTGTGCATGCCCGCCGTGCTCTGCGAGAGCAGCGTCATGTGCGTGTACGCACCGGCGCCGGAGACGTCGTCACGGCCGCCGTCGCCCCAGCGGATGCGGGTCTTGTCGCCCCGGTGCGTGCCCGGCGTGATGTAGGCCTCGGTGCCGATGATGGGCTTGACCCCGGCCTCGGTCGCCGTCTTCCAGAAGTCGTAGGCGCCGAACACGTTGCCGTGGTCGGTGACCGCGACGGCGGGCATGCCCTGGGCGGCGGCCTCCGCGATCAGCGGCTTGACCCGGGCCGCACCGTCGAGCATCGAGTACTCGCTGTGGACGTGCAGGTGGACGAAGGAATCTTTCGAGGCCACGCGGCTCCTCGTCTGTGGTTCGACGGTTCTGTGGTGGATCTGCGGTTCTGTGGTGGTGCGCCGGTTCAGCGGCAGGTGGACAGCCTAAGCCGCACGGAGGACATCGAGCGCGTGCTGCAGGTCGTCCGGGTACGTCGACCGGTAGACGACCGGCTCGCCCGTCCCCGGGTGGCGGAAGCCGAGCTGGACGGCGTGCAGCCACTGCCGGCCGAGGCCGAGGGCAGCGGACAAGGTCGGGTCCGCTCCGTAGGTCGCGTCGCCCACGCAGGGGTGGCGCTGGGCGGCCATGTGGACGCGGATCTGGTGCGTGCGACCGGTCTCGAGGTGGATCTCGAGCAGCGAGGCCGAGCGGAACGCCTCGACGGTCTCGTAGTGCGTCACCGAGGGCTTGCCGTCCACGACCACGGCGAACTTCCAGTCCGACGACGGGTGACGACCGATCGGGGCGTCGATCGTGCCGGTGAGCGGGTCGGGGTGGCCCTGCACGACCGCGTTGTAGATCTTCTCGACCGTCCGCTCGCGGAAGGCGTCCTTGAGCTGTGCGTAGGCACGCTCGGACTTCGCCACGACCATGAGGCCGCTGGTGCCGACGTCGAGGCGGTGCACGATGCCCGCGCGCTCGGCCGCCCCCGACGTGGCGACCTGGAACCCGGCCGCCGCGAGGCCGCCGAGCACCGTGGGCCCGGTCCAGCCGACCGAGGGGTGGGCGGCGACGCCGACGGGCTTGTCGACGACGACGATCTCGTCGTCGTCGTGCACGATGCCCAGGCCGGGGACGTCGAGCGGCACGACGGTAGGGGCCTCGCGCGGCGCCCAGGTGACCTCGAGCCAGGCGCCGGCCTCGAGTCGGTCGGACTTGCCCACGGGGCGACCGTCGACGGCCACGCCCCCGGAGGTCGCCACCTCGGCGGCGAAGGTGCGGCTGAAGCCGAGCAGCTTGGCCAGCGCGGCGTCGACCCGCTCGCCGGCGAGTCCGTCGGGCACGGGCAGCTGGCGGGACTCGGTCACGGGTGCTCCGTCGGTCGGGCCGCAGGATGCGCGGCGTCGGCGTCCGTCACGGACCCCGCCGCGGTCGTCTCGTCGGCGGCCTGGTCGCTCGCCGCGTCACGCGCCGCGCTCGCCTTCGTGGTCCGGGTGCCGTCGAGGTTGACGCCCAGCAGGGTCAGCAGCAGGAGGAGCCCCATGCTCGACACGATGAAGATGTCGGCCACGTTGAAGATCGCCGGCAGCAGCGAGGGGAAGTAGAGGAAGTCCACGACGTGACCCTGCCCGAAGGAGGGCTCACGGGTGAGACGGTCGGTCAGGTTGCCGAGCGTGCCGCCCAGGAGCATGCCCAGCATGACCGCCCACGCCCGGGACCGGATGCGCCGGGCGAAGACGACGATGGCGACCACGACGGCCGAGGCGGCGATCGAGAAGATCCAGGTCGTGCCGCTGGCCAGGGAGAAGGCCGCACCGGGGTTCCGCACGAAGTGCAGCTGGAAGAACTCGCCCACGACGTCGACGCTCTCGCCCTCGACCAGGCGGGTGGTCACGAGGTGCTTCGACACCTGGTCGAGCACGTAGGCCGTGACAGCGACGAAGGCCAGCGCCGCGATGATGCGGACGCTGACCTTCGTCGGAGGAGTGCTCTGCGTCAAGACCTTAGTTGGAGCCGAAGCCCTGGGCGCTGGCGGGAGCGAAGCCGCTCGCGGGCTGCTGCTCGCCGGACTCGGCCTCGAGGTCGCGGAGCTGGCCCTCGATGTAGCCCTTGAGCTTCTGGCGGTAGTCGCGCTCGAACGTGCGCAGGTCGTCGATGCGACGCTCCAGGCCGGTGCGCTCGGTCGCGAGCTGCTCGAGCACCTCGCGGCGCTTGGTCTCGGCCTCGGCCACGACCTCGCGGGAGCGGGCCTCGGCCTCGGTGACGACGTCGCGCTGCTTGGCCTCGGCCTCGGCCACGAGACGAGCCGACGTCGACTGCCCCTCGGCGATCAGGGCATCGCGCTTCTCGACGCCCTCGCGGACGTGCTCCTCGTGCAGGCGACGAGCGAGCTGCAGGAGGCTGTTGGTGCTCTCCGTGTCGTCCTGGCTGGGCCCGGCGTAGGCCGGGACCGGGGCGACCGCCGCGGCGGCGACCGGCTCGGGTGCTGCCTCGGGCTCGGGCGCGTCCTCGACGGGAGCCGGGACCGACGCGGGCGCCGGCTCGGAGACCGGGGCGGGCTCGGACTCGGGCGCCGGGGCGGAGGCCGGGGCCTGCACCGAGGCGGGGGCCTGGGCCGATGCCGGGGCGCTGGCGGCGACCGGGGCGGGGACGGCGGAGCCGCCCGCCGACTCGGCGGACGACAGCCGCTGACGCAGCTCGTCGTTCTCCTGGCCGAGTCGTCGCAGCTCTGCGACGACCTCGTCGAGGAAGTCGTCGACCTCGTCCTGGTCGTAGCCCTCGCGGAACTTCGTCGGCTGGAACCGCTTGTTGACTACGTCTTCAGGCGTCAAAGCCATTGCCGTCACCTCGTGCATCTGTGGGATCACGTGATCGTGATCGTGGTCTGTGTCGTTCGACTACACCGTAGCGAACACTGGCCCCGGAGGGCAGCGGGGGCGCGGTTGCCCTCGCAGCAGCCTACCCTCTCGCCGTGCGGAGAGAGGCCAGGCCGGGCGTCATGCGAAGCGGAGCCCGCTGGCGACGCCCATGAGGATGACGACGGCGAGCATGATGATGCTCCACCCGAAGTCGAGGGCCACCGACCCCAGCCGCACGGGCGGGAGGACGCGCCGGATGGCCTTGATGGGCGGGTCGGTGACCGTGTACGCGATCTCGGCCAGCACCAGGACGGGGCCCCTAGGACGCCACCCCCGGCTGAAGGACTGCGCCAGGTCGAGGACGAAGCGCCCCCACATCAACAGGAAGAACAGGAGGAGCGCGTAGTACGCGATCGAGGCGATCAGGAACGTCATCGGGGTGTCATCAGCTCACACTGGTCGGCGTGGTCGAGCCACGGAGAGGAGTCGGGGCGTCGGGACGCCGCGGCTCAGGACTGCGCGAAGAAGGACGCCTCGATGTCGGACTCTACCTCGGCCTGCTCGCCGCTCACCGCGATGTGGGCCGGGGACAGGAGGAAGACCTTGTTCGTGACGCGCTCGATCTTGCCGAAGAGGCCCTGCGACAGGCCGCTGGCGAAGTCGACGAGGCGACGGGCATCGGCCTCCGTCATCTGCGACAGGTTGATGATGACGGGGATGCCGTCCCGGAAGCTCTCGGCGATCGCCTGGGCGTCCTTGTACTCGCGGGGGTGGACGGTGAGGATCTCGTTCATGTCGTGGGGCACCGTGTTCTTCGAGGTGGAGGAGGTCGAGCTGCGACGCAGGGGCGTCACGGGGGCGCGTGTCGCGGCGGGGGCAGGTGCCGGCGCGGGGACGGGGGCGACCGGGGAAGCGTGTGCCGCCGCGGAGGACTGACGAGCGGCCGGCTGAGCGGCCTGGGCAGGCTGCTGGCGCTGTTCCTGCCGCTGCTCCTGCTCGTCGTACTCGAGTTCTTCGTCGGCGAGGCCCAGGTAGACCATCGTCTTTCGCAGGGGGTTGGCCATGGGGTGTCCTCCGGGTCGTGGGGCGTTGTGTCCGAGGTTAACGAGCTTCGGGCCTCGAACCCGTGATTGCGGTGCCGATGCGGAGGTGTGTCGCTCCCTCGGCGATCGCGTCGGCGAAGTCGTGCGACATGCCGGCGGAGATCGCGTCGGCGCCGGGAGCCGTCCGACGGACCTCCTCGGAGACCTGGCGGAGGCGCGCGAACGCCGGCCGCGCCGGCTCGCCCAGCGGCGCCACGGCCATCACTCCCCTGAGGCGGACGCCGGGCAGGTGCAGCAGCCGCTCGACCAGGCGCTCGACCTCGGACGCGGGGATGCCGCCCCGCCCCTCCTGGCCGTCGAGGGACACCTGCACGAAGCCGTCGACGACGTGGCCGTCGTCGACCCCGAGGGCGTCCACGACGCTGTCCCGGTCGAGCGAGTGCACGGCCGAGACGTAGCGCCGCGCCTGCCGTGCCTTCTTCGACTGGAGCTGGCCCACGAAGTGCCACCGGAGGCCCTCGAGGTCGGCGGTGTCGGCCGACTTGGCCTGCGCCTCCTGGTGTCGGTTCTCCGCGACGTCGCGCACGCCCAGGGCGTGCAGCTCACGGACCAGCGACGCCGGGTGGAACTTCGTGACGACGATGGTCGTCACCTCGTCGGCCTGACGACCGGCGGCCCTGGCCGCGTCGTCGACGCCGGAGGCGACCCGGGCGAGACGCTCGCCGAGGTCGCCTCCGAGATCGAGACCGTCCGTCACGCGCTACTTGAGGAAGTCGGGCACGTCGAGGTCGTCGTCGCCGCCGTCGAAGGCAGGGTCGACGGCCTGCGTGGCCGCGTGGTCGTCGGGCCGGCGCCACGACGGGGTGTCGTGCGACGCACCGCTGTCGGCGATGGCCGAGACGCCCGGCGTCGACGCCGCGGCCGGGGCCGCGTCGGACTCGACGAAGCTCGAGCGCCGGTCCTTCGTCTTGGCCGTGGGCTCGCCGCCGTCGAAGCCGGCGGCGATGACGGTCACCCGCACCTCGTCGCCGAGAGTGTCGTCGATCACCGCACCGAAGATGATGTTGGCCTCGGAGTGGACGGCCTCCTGCACCAGGCGCGCGGCGTCGTTGATCTCGAAGATGCCGAGGTTCGAGCCGCCCTGGATGGAGAGGAGGACGCCGTGGGCGCCGTCGATGCTCGCCTCGAGCAGCGGCGACGCGACGGCGAGCTCGGCGGCCTTGATGGCCCGGTCTGCGCCTCGCGACGAGCCGATCCCCATCAGGGCCGAGCCCGCGCCCTGCATGACCGACTTGACGTCGGCGAAGTCGAGGTTGATGAGGCCGGGGGTCGTGATCAGGTCGGTGATGCCCTGGACGCCGGCGAGGAGCACCTGGTCGGCGGTGCCGAACGCCTCGACCATCGAGATGCCGCGCTCGGAGATCTCGAGGAGGCGGTCGTTGGGGACCACGATGAGGGTGTCGACCTCGTCCTTGAGCTGGGCCACGCCGGCCTCGGCCTGGGCCTGGCGGCGCTTGCCCTCGAAGCCGAAGGGCTTCGTGACGACGCCGATGGTCAGCGCGCCGATCGACTTCGCGATGCGGGCCACCACCGGCGCCCCGCCCGTGCCCGTGCCGCCGCCCTCGCCTGCGGTGACGAAGACCATGTCGGCGCCGGCCAGCGCCTCCTCGATCTCCTCCGCGTGGTCCTCGGCGGCGCGCCGGCCGACCTCGGGGTCGGCTCCGGCGCCGAGGCCGCGCGTCAGCTCACGGCCGACGTCGAGCTTGACGTCGGCGTCGCTGAGGAGAAGTGCCTGGGCGTCGGTGTTGATGGCGATGAACTCGACTCCGCGGAGACCGAGCTCGATCATGCGGTTGACGGCGTTGACGCCACCGCCGCCGACACCGACGACCTTGATCACGGCTAGGTAGTTATGGTTCGTTGTCACGTCCGGGCCTCCGCTGAAACCTTAACTCGGAAGTTGAAGGTTAAGGTTGTACATGGTATGTAAGTGCTGCAGTCACAAGTTAGGTGCCGCCGCGAGACGCACGGTCCAGCCGGGCAGGCGTGTCGCGAACGAACGGCGTGTCACCGGGTCCGGATGATGCCGTTGTCCGGTGCGGACACGTCGAACTCGACGGACGCGGCCGGGTCCCGCCTCGCCTGGTCGGCGACGAGCCCCGAGAGCACCTGCGCCTTCTCGGCCGAGTGGTCGGCGCTGCCCCAGACGACGCGCTCGCCCGTGGTGAGCGACAACGTGACGTCGTCGGCGGTCGAGGCGGTCGCGGAGTCCACGGTCGCCCGGAGCGCCTGAGGCAGCGCGAGCAGGACCTCGGCGGTCGACCGGAAGGCCGTGTCTTCCAACGAGGCGCCGCCCACGTCGACGAGCGGGACGCCCTCCTGGCGAGCGTCGAGGTGCTGCACGACGATGCCGGCGGGGTCGACGAGGTCGAAGCCGTCGCCGGAGGGCACCGTCGCGATCGGCTGACGCTCGGTCACCCGGATCACGAGGGTGTGCGGCGGAGCCGTCTCGGTGACGTAGGTCGCGATGAGGGGGAACTGCTCGAGCTCGGTCGTGATCCGCGAGAAGTCGATCCGCGCGAGGGGGGTGCCGAGCTGGCCCGAGACGGCGGCCTGCACCGACGCGGCGTCGACACGGTCCGTCCCCTCGACCTCGATCTGCTCGAGCGAGAGGAGCGGCGAGAAGACGGCGATCCCCACGGAGGCCGCGAGCGAGAGGGCGACGGCCGCGGCGGTCACCCACGCGGCTCGGCGGTGGCGTGACCGCCTCGTGAACCGCCGGACCTCGGTCCGCTCCGTGCGCCGCCGCTCCCCCGACGCACGCCGTGCGGCACGGCGCGCCTCGGCGGCACGCCGACGAGCCTCGTCCGCACCCCCCTCGGGCTCGATGCGCGCGGTCACGGTGCGCGGCGCCTCCTCGGCGTCCGACGCGGACACGGCCCCCTCGGGCTGACCGGTCGACGACGCTCCCCGACGGGACACGACGCCCGACAGGCCCGAGGCGAGGCGGGAGGCGACGCCGGACACGGTGCCCGATCCCGTCCGCAGGGCCACCGGTCCCGTGGACGTGTCGTCCGGGGCCTCGGCTGCTCCGTCGGGCTCGGACCGAGCTCGACGAGGCCGTGCCGCGGACAGCCGGTCGCGCAGGGACGACGGATGTGCCGCCTCCTCGGACGCGCCGTCGGAGCCCTCGGACGGGTCGAAGCCCTCGGGCCGCCTCACGGGCGCCGCCCGCCGGCCGACGCGGGTCGACGCGTGGTCACTCTCCGGACTCCTCCGCGGTCGACGCGTCCGGCGCCGACGCGGCGTCGAGCGAGCCGAGCAGCTGGGGGACGATGCGGTAGACGTCGCCGCAGCCGAGGGTGATCACGAAGTCGCCGTCGCGGGCGACGGCCGCCGTGCGGTCGGCGGCGGCCTGCCAGTCCGCGACGAAGTCGACGCGCGACGCGTCGGCGAAGCGCTCGGACACGAGAGCGCCGGTGACCCCGGGCTCCGGGTCCTCGCGGGCACCGTAGACGTCGAGCACGATCGTGTGGTCGGCGAGGCGCTCGTAGGTCTCGGCGAACTCCCCCGCCATCATCCGGGTCCGGCTGTAGAGGTGGGGCTGGTGCACCGCGATGAGGCGTCCGTCGCCGACGACGGACCGGGCGGCCTGCAGGGCGGCCGCGACCTCCGTGGGGTGGTGGGCGTAGTCGTCGTAGACGCTCACGCCGCGGACCGTGCCGTGCAGCTCGAACCGGCGCTCCGTCCCGCCGAAGGTCTCGAGGCCGGCGATCGCCGCCTCGGGCTCCACGCCGAGGCCGACGAGCACGGCGAAGGCCCCCGCGGCGTTGACGGCGTTGTGGTGCCCGGGCACGCGGAGCTGGACGGGCCAGCTCGAGCCGTCGTGGCGCAGGGTGAACGACACGGGGCCCGAGGACGCGACGTCGGTCAGGCGGACGTCCGCGGACTCGTCCTCTCCGAAGGTCACCACGTGCGGGTGCGTGAGCGACTCCGTGACCCGACGCGCGCCGGCGTCGTCGGACGACACCACGACGAGCTCGCGGGCCGCGGAGGCGAACTCGACGAAGGCGGCGTCGAAGGCCTCGTGCGAGCCGTAGTGGTCGAGGTGGTCGGCGTCGACGTTCGTGATGAGCGCGACCGACGTGTCGTAGAGCAGGAACGAGCCGTCCGACTCGTCCGCCTCGACGACGAACAGGTCGTCGGAGCCGCCCTGCGCGCTCACGCCGAGCGACTGGATGACGCCGCCGTTGACGAAGCTCGGGTCGTGGCCCGCCGCGAGCAGCGCGGTGACGAGCATGCCGGTCGAGGTCGTCTTGCCGTGGGCGCCGGCGACCGAGACGAGGCGGTGCTGCCCGATCAGCCAGGCCAGCGCCTGCGACCGGTGCAGCACGGGGAGGCCCCGCTCGAGGGCGAGCTGGTACTCGGGGTTGTCCTGCCAGAGGGCGCCCGTGACGACGAGCGTGTCGGCGTCCCCGACGTTCGCCGCGTCGTGGCCGATGGCGATCTCGGCGCCGAGCTCGCGGAGGGCGGCCACCCCGGCCGTCTCGCGGATGTCGGAGCCGGAGACGGTGTGGCCCGCAGCGAGGAAGACGCGCGCGATGCCGCTCATCCCGGAGCCGCCGATGCCGACGAAGTGGACTCGGCCGAGCTCGGCCGGGATCTGCTGCTGGAGGTCGGGCTTGATCATGGGCGCTCGGGGCTCGCCTTCTCGGTCTGGGCGTCGGTGCGGTCGGTGCGGCGGTCGCTGGCGGGCCGGGACGAGGCATGCCGCTGCGTGCGGGGCGGCGCGTCGCGGTCGGCACGGGCGGGCGCCTCGCGGACGGCCTCCCGGACCAGCTCGACCGTGCGGTCGGTCCCGTCGAGCACGCCGACGGTGCCGGCCCGGACGGCCATCTCGGCGATGGCAGCGCGGTCCTGCAGGAGGCCCACGAGCGTGGAGCGCACCCAGTCGGGCGTGAAGTCGGCGTCCGCGACGAGCAGCGCTCCGCCGGCGGCCACGACGTCGGTGGCGTTGTGCCGCTGCTCGCCGTTGCCGACGGGGTAGGGCACGAGCACGGAGGGCAGGCCGAGGGCCGTCAGCTCGCTGACCGTCGCCGAGCCGGCGCGGGAGACGACGAGGTCGGCTGCCGAGAGCGCCAGGTCCATCCGGTCGCAGTAGGGCAGGAGGTGGTGGTCGGCCAGGTCGGTCGAGCGCAGCTCGGACTTCTGTCCCGTCACGTGCAGGATCTGCCAGCCGGCGCCGAGCACGCTCGTCGCGGACCGGGCGATGGTCTCGTTCAGGCGGCGCGCGCCCGACGAGCCGCCGGTGACCAGCAACGTCGGCTTGCGGGGGTCGAGGCCGAACTCGACCAGCGCCTCCTGCCGGCTCTCGCGGCGGTCGAGCTGCTCGATCTCGCGGCGGAGGGGCATGCCGACCTGACGGCCGTGCCGGAGCCGAGTCGACCGGTGGACCACGCCGACGTGCCGGGTGAACCACGAGCCGAGCACGTTCGCGATGCCGGGCTTGGCGTTCGCCTCGTGGACCACGAGCGGGACGTGCGAGCGCCAGGCCGCGACGTAGGCGGGCGCCGACGCGTAGCCGCCGAAGCCGACGACGACGTCGACGTCGTGCCGGGCGAGCAGCTCGCGAACGCCGGCGACGGCGCCGCGGAGCGCTGCGGGGAAGCGGAGCGCGGCGCGGGAGGGGCGGCGCGGGAACGGCAGGCGGGGCACGGTGAGGAGCTCGTAGCCGCGCAGCGGGACGAGCCGGGCCTCGAGGCCCTCGGCCGTGCCGAGGACCAGGACGGTCGCGTCGGGCTCGGTGTCGCGGATCCGGTCGGCCACCGCGAGAAGGGGGTTCACGTGCCCGGCGGTGCCGCCGCCGGCGAGGAGGTACGTCGTCACCGGAGAGACCCTACCCGCTGGCGCGGGACGCCTCGGCCGGCCAGGGGCTCCTCCGGCTGACGGGCGAACGAGAGCACCACGCCGATCGCCACGAGGGTCACGATGAGCGCCGAGCCACCTGCGGAGATCAGCGGCAGCGGCACCCCGAGCACCGGGAGGAGCCCGAGGACGACGGCGACGTTGATCAGCGCCTGACCGATGATCCAGGCGGTGACGGCACCGGTGACGACCCGGACGAACGGGTCGTTCGTGCGTCGGATGATCTTGACGAAGCCGACCGCGAGCACGACGAAGAGCGCCAGCACGACGATGGCGCCGATGAGCCCCAGCTCCTCGCCGATGATCGCGAAGATGAAGTCGTTGTCGGCCTCGGGCAGCCAGGACCACTTCGACTTCGAGTTGCCGAGGCCGACCCCGAAGAGGCCGCCGGAGGCGAGCGCCCAGGTGCCGTGCAGCGTCTGCCAACAGGCGGCCTGGTAGTCGCTCGAGTCGGTGCAGCCCGACATCCACGCCGCGATGCGCTCGTTGCGCGAGGCCGAGCCGGACGCGATCAGCGGGATGGCCGCGGCCAGGAAGAGGACGGGGACCGCGAGGTACCGGAGGCGGACGCCCGCGAACCAGACGGCCGCGAAGACGAGGAGGAGCATCACCATCGTGGTGCCCAGGTCGCCGCCCAGCACGACGAGGCCCACGGCGACGCCGACGACGGGCACCAGCGGGATGGCGAGGTGCTTCCAGTCGTCGAGCAGGTCGCGCTTGACGCTGAGGATCATGCCCAGCCAGATCGCCAGGGCGAGCTTCACCGCCTCGGAGGGCTGCGCGGTGAAGGACCCGAGGTCGATCCAGTTGCGGTTGCCGCCGATCTCGTAGCCGAGGGGGGTGAACACCAGCAGCTGGAGCACGACCGTGACGAGCAGGATCTGCCAGGCCCAGCGCTTCCAGAACGAGACGGGCACGCGGGAGGCGATCAGCATCAGCGGGACCCCGATGGCCGCGTAGACGCCCTGCCGCACGAACGCGCCGAAGAAGGACGTGTGCCGCGAGGCGATGTACTGCTCCACGGACGACGACGACAGGACCATCACGAGGCCCAGCACGACCATGAACAGCGTCGTGCCGAGGATCAGGAAGAACGAGCCGGTCTCGGCGGCGAAGAGCTTCTTGACGGCCACCACGGCCGCGGCCTGCCTGCCGTCGTGCGGCGTGGCACGGGTGCCGTCGTCGTCCCGCGGGCGGGTCGACTCAGTCGGCCGGCGACGCGGGAGGCTGGTGGGCTTCGTGGCCATCAGCGTCACCTCCCAGGTGGTGTGCGACCGCGGCGGCGAATGCCCTGCCGCGCGCGGTGTAGTCGGTGAACTGGTCGAAGGACGCCGCCGCGGGGGCGAGGAGGACGGTGTCGCCCGGCCTCGCCGCGGCCGCCGCCAGGCGGACCGCCGTCGGCATCACCCGCTCAGTGTCGGTCTCGTCGACCTCGAAGACGGGCAGCTCGGGGGCGTGTCGCCGGAAGGCCTCACGCAGCCCCTCCCGGTCGACGCCGATCAGCACGGCGGCGGCGAGCCCCTCGGCCGCGTCGCGGACGAGGGGCTCGGGGTCGACGCCCTTGAACGTGCCGCCCACGATCCACACGACGGAGGGGAACGAGCCGAGGGACGCGTGTGCCGCGTGGGGGTTCGTGGCCTTCGAGTCGTCGACCCAGAGGACGCCGTCCGACTCGGCCACCACCTCCGTGCGGTGGTGGTCGACCCGGAACGCGAGGAGGGCCTCACGGACCGCGGCCGGTTCGACGTCGACGGCCCGGACCAGCGCGGCGGCGGCCAGCACGTCCTCGACCAGGTGGTCGGCGGCGAGGCCGGCCGTCTCGAGCTCGGCCGTCGTCGCCAGCTCGAGGGCACGGTGGCGCCGCTCGGCGAGGAAGGCCCGGTCGACGAGCACGCCGCCGTCCTCGGCGCTCACGACCCCGAAGTCGCTCGGGCCGGGCGCGGAGAGCCCGAAGCCGACGGCACGGCAGCCCTCGGCCACGTCGGCCTGCTCGACCATGTGGACGGTGGCCGCGTCGGCCTTGTTGTACACGCACGCGGTGACGGTGTTCTCGTACACGCGGGCCTTGGCGTCGCGGTAGGCCTCGACCGAGCCGTGCCACTCGAGGTGGTCGGACTGCAGGTTGAGGCAGACGGACGCCCGGGGCCGGAGGGCGCCGGGGCCCTCGACGGGCAGCCAGTGCAGCTGGTGGCTGGAGAGCTCGACCACGAGCACGTCCAGCCCCTCGGGATCGCGGACGGCGTCGAGGACCGGCACGCCGATGTTGCCGACGGCCGCGGCACGCCGGCCGCCGGCCAGGGCCATGGCCGTCGCGAGCTGGGTCGTCGTCGTCTTGCCGTTCGTGCCGGTGACGAGCAGCCACTCGGCGACCGTCGCCGTCTTGTCGCGGAGGCGCCAGGCCAGCTCGACGTCTCCCCAGACGGCGGCCGTCGACTCGACCGCGCGCACGGCGAAGGGGTGGTGGGGCGCGAAGCCCGGCGACAGGACGACGAGCTCGGGATCGAACTCGACGACGCTCGGCGGGAGGTCGGCCATGGCGGGGTCGAGGACGAGCTCGGCGCCGATCAGGCCCAGCAGCTCGGCCCGGTCGTCGTCGACGCTCGGGGCGAGCACGACGACCCGGGCGCCCAGCTCGGTCAGGGTGTCGGCGACGGAGAACCCCGTGACGCCGAGGCCGAGGACCAGCACGCGGAGGCCCGACCAGTCGGCGTGCCAGCTCGTGAGGCCGTCGAGCCGCGCCGCGAGGACGGGGTCGGAGGCGGAGTGCGTCATGAGGTGCGCGAGATCCACTCGAGGTAGAACACGCCCACGCCCGCGGCCACGAAGAGCCCCGCGATGATCCAGAACCGGACGACGACCGTCACCTCGGCCCAGCCCTTGAGCTCGAAGTGGTGGTGCAGCGGGCTCATCAGGAAGATCCGCTTGCCGTGCGTGATCTTGAAGTACGCCCGTTGCAGGATGACCGAGCCGGTGACGACGATGAACAGGCCGCCGATGAGGACGAGGAGCAGCTCGGTCCGGCTGAGGATCGCGAGTGCCGCGAGTGCGCCGCCGAGGCCGAGCGAACCGGTGTCGCCGAGGAAGATCTGGGCCGGCGACGTGTTCCACCACAGGAAACCGATCAGGCCGCCGCAAATGGCCG
This sequence comes from Frigoribacterium sp. CFBP 8766, assembly GCF_014841435.1. Taxonomy (NCBI): domain Bacteria; kingdom Bacillati; phylum Actinomycetota; class Actinomycetes; order Micrococcales; family Microbacteriaceae; genus Frigoribacterium; species Frigoribacterium sp. CFBP 8766. The sequence goes on along the minus strand of NZ_JACYTX010000002.1, from coordinate 208,361 downwards.
CGGCCACCACGGCGAGGTCGAGGGGGTTGGCGACCGTGTAGCAGGCCGCCCTGGTCGACTCGTCGAGCCGCGTGCTGAAGCAGGACTGGTTGAACTGCCAGAAGCCGATGAAGATGTAGGAGGCGATGGCCAGGATCGACGCCCCGGTCGCGAGGCCGTCCAGCCCGTCGGCCACGTTCACGCCGTTCGACGTGCTGACCGTGATGAGGACGACCCAGATCAGGAACAGCCCGCCGCCGACGATCGTGCCGAAGAACATGAAGTCGAGCCACGAGATGTCTCGCACGCCGCTGATCATGGTCGAGGCGGGCGTGAGGCCGTTCTCGTTCGGGAACGACAGCGCCAGCACGGCGAACACCGCTCCGACCACGACCTGGCCCGCGATCTTCGCCCAGCCGCCGAGCCCGAGGCTGCGTTGGTTGCGCACCTTGAGGAAGTCGTCGAGGAACCCGACGGCGCCGAGGCCGACCATCATGAAGAGGACGAGCAGGCCGCTGTTGGTGATCCTGTCGGGACCGACGAGGTGGCCGACGAAGTAGCCGAGCACGGTGCCGATGATCAGGACGATGCCGCCCATGGTCGCGGTGCCCCGCTTGGTGTGGTGCGACTGCGGCCCGTCGTCGCGGATGAACTGCCCCCAACCGAGGCGGTGGAACAGCCGGATGAAGAGCGGCGTCATGAGCAGCGTAAAGACGAGCGACACGGCGCCCGCGATCAGGAGGGCGATCATGAGGTCACCCCCGCGAGGCGGTCGCCCAGGTGGCGCAGACCGGCCGACTTCGACGACTTCACGAGCACGACGTCGCCGTCGAGCAGGGTCCGACGGAGCAGGTCGTACGCCTCGTCGACGGTGTCGACGAGGACGGACTCGCCGTCCCACGAGCCCTCGAGGCCGGCGGCGACGTGGATGTGACGGGCCTCGTGGCCGACGACGACCAGCTGGCCGACGTTGAGCCGCACGACGAGGCGACCGACGCGGTCGTGCTCCTCGCGGGCGAGGTCGCCGAGCTCGGCCATCTCGCCCAGCACGGCGATCGAGCGACCGCCGGGGGGCACGATCTGGGCCAGCGTCTTGAGGGCCGCGGCGACCGAGTCGGGGCTCGCGTTGTACGCGTCGTTGACGACGGTGACGCCGTCGCCGCCGTCGAGCACCTCCATGCGCCAGCGCTCGGCGCGGGCGACTCCCTCGAGCACCGTGACGACGCGGTCGAGGTCGAGGCCCCACTCCCCCGCCACCGTGAGGGCGGCGAGGGCGTTCATGACGTGGTGCTCGCCGAGGATGCGCAGCTGCACGGGGCGCGAGACCCCGTCGTGCTCGAGCACGAAGGAGGTGCCCTCGCGGGTGACCTCGAGGTCGGACGCCTTGTAGGCGGCCGAGTCGGTGAGGCCGAAGCCGACGACGCGGGCGGCCGTGTCGGCCGCCATTCCGGCGACGCGGTCGTCGTCGACGTTGAGGACGGCGGTCGCCGTCGCGGGCAGGTCGGTCACCATCTCGGCCTTCGCCGCACGGGTGCCCTCGATGCCGCCGAAGCCGCCGGCGTGGGCGAGGCCCACCTTGAGCACGACGCCGGTGTCGGGTCGGGCGATCGCGACCAGGCGGGCGATCTCGCCCGGGCCGGAGGCGCCCATCTCGACGACGAGGAACTCGGTGTCGAGGTCGACGCGGAGCATCGAGATCGGCGCTCCGACGTGGTTGTTGAACGAGCCCTCGGGCGCGACGGTGGGGCCGACGTCGGACAGCACAGCCCGGAGCATGTTCTTGGTGCTGGTCTTGCCGTTCGACCCGGTGACGCCGACGACGCGCAGTCGTCCGCCCCGGCGGACGCGCTCGACGACCCCCGCGGCGAGGCGGGAGAGGGCCTCGACGCCGTCGTCGACGACGACGACCGGGACGGCCAGGTCGAGCGGACGCTCGGCGACGACGACCGCGGCGCCGGAGGCGACGGCCGAGTCGGCGAACAGGTGGCCGTCGGCCTCGTCGCCGCGCAGGGCGAAGAACACCGAGCCTGTGGTCACGAGCCGGGAGTCGGTCTCGACGGATCCGTCGACGACCTGGTCGGCGTCGGGACCGGCCTCGGGGAGGTGCAGGGCACCTCCGGCGATCTCGGCCAGCTCGGCCAGCGTGAGGGCGATCACTCGGACCACCCGGCCTCTCGCAGCGCGGCGCGCGCTTCGTCGCGGGCGGAGTACGGGGTCCGCTCGCCGCGGATGTCGCGGTAGTCCTGGTGGCCGGGGCCGGCCCAGAGGATGGAGTCGCCCTCGCCGGCCAGGCCGACGGCGGTGCGGATGGCCGCCTCGGGCGGGCTGACCTCGTGGATCTCGTGCTCGGGGTACGCCTCGCGGGCCGCGCCGACGAGGGTCGCGCGGATCTCGGCAGGGTCCTCGAAGCGGGGGTGGTGGTCGGTGACGACGAGGATGTCGGAGCCCTCGGCGGCCACGCGGGCCATGTCGCCGCGCTTGGTCTTGTCGCGGTCGCCGTCGGCGCCGAACAGCATGATGACCTTGCCGGGGGTGAAGCGGCGGACGGCCGCGAGGGTGGTGAGGAAGGCGTCGGGGCTGTGTCCGAAGTCGACGTAGACGCTCGGGCCGCGGTCGCCCGAGACGCGCTCGGTGCGGCCCGGCAGGTAGGCGACGATGCCGCCCTCGGCCTCGAGGGCCTGCGAGATCGCGCCGAGCTCGAAGCCGGCCTCGACCAGCATCACGATGGCCAGGGCGGCGTTCGCGACCATGTGCCACCCGATGAGCGGCACCCGGGTGACGAGCTCGCGGTTCTCCGGGCCGGTGAGCCGGAACTCGGTCCAGGCAGCCTGCTCGTCGAGGATCTCGACGCGCCAGTCGGCCTCGACGTCGGGGAGGATCGTGATCGTCGTCAGCGGCACCCGCGCGTTGTCGACGACGCGGTGCCCGTACGGCGAGTCGAGCGAGATGACCGCGCGCTTGGCCCGGTCGGGCTGGAACAGCGGCAGCTTCGCCTGGAAGTACTCCTCCATGTCGGCGTAGTCGTCGAGGTGGTCGTGGCTGAGGTTCGTGAACGCCGCGACGTCGAAGACCAGGCCGTCGACGCGGTTGCGGCTCAGCGCCTGCGCGCTGACCTCGACGGCCACCGCACGCACCTCGCTCTCGCGCATGCGGGCCAGCAGGGCGTGCATCTCGCTCGCCTCGGGCGTGGTCAGGCGGCTGACGACCGTGAGGTCGCCGATGTGGCGCTCGGCCGTGCTGCTGAGGCCGGTCACGAGCCCGAGCTGGCGGAGGACGCCCTCGAGCAGGTAGGAGGTGCTGGTCTTGCCGTTCGTGCCGGTGACGGCGAACAGGAGGGGCGAGTCGTCGCCGCCGGTGCGGTAGATCCACGCCGAGACGTCGCCGAGGGCCGCGCGGGGCGAGTCGACGAGCACCACGGGCAGCCCGCTCTCGCGGGCGATCTCGAGGCCCGCGGCGTCGGTGAGCAGCGCGACGGCGCCGCCCTCCCGTGCCTGCGCGGCGAACTCGGCACCGTGCCGGTGCTCGCCGGGGACGCCGACGTACAGGTCGCCGGGGTGGAGGTCCCCCGTGCTCAGCGTGACTCCGGTGACCTCGACGCCGTCGAGGGAACCCTCGTGCTCGAGACCGAACTCGCTGACCAGCTGGGCGAGTGACCTCGCCGACGGATGTTCCGGTCGAAGGACCGGGGGGATCCGGGCGCTCAATGAATCCTCTTCTCTCACCAGGTCTGGGGGATGGCCGGCGCGGGCTCCGTCGACGGAGGGACGCGGTACATCTCGAGGACCTGGGACATGATCTTGTTGAAGGTCGGCGCCGCGGCGGCCGACGTCTTCATGGTACTGGGCTTGGTGAAGCTCACGACGACGACGTACTTCGGGTCCTCGGCCGGGGCGATGCCCGCGACGGACACCACGCGGTCGGAACCGTAGCCGGTGCCGTCGGCGCGGGCCATCTCGGCGGTGCCGGTCTTGGCGGCGACGCGGTAGCCCGGGATGGTCAGCGCGTCCTTCTGCTCGCCGGCCGAGACGACGCTCTCGAGCATGTTCACCGTCGTGTCGGCGGCGTACGGCGACACCACGGTCGTGCCCTCGACGGCCGGTGCCGGCGTGACCGTCCCGTCGGCGGCCGTGCAGCCCTCGACGAGCTGGGACGGGAGCCTGACGCCGTGGTTGCCGAGGGTCTGGAAGATGCTGGCCACGTGCAGCGCCGTCGTCGAGACGCCCTGGCCGAACATCGTGTTGATGCTGGTCTGCTGGTCCCACGAGCTCGCGGCCCGGACGCCCTGCGTCGGCTCGCCGAGGAACCCGACGGCCGTGGGCTCGTTCAGGCCGAACTTGACCATGTAGTCGTACCGCGCCTGCGCGCTGAGGTTCTGGCCCAGCAGCGAGATGCCGACGTTGGAGGAGTCGCGCAGGATGCCGGTCAGCGTGAGCCGCTCGGTCGGGTGGAAGCTCGCGTCGTGGATCTCGCCGCCCCAGGGGAACGAGCGGGAGTAGGGCACGGTCGCCTGGCTCGTCGGCGTGGCCTTGCCGGAGTCGAGCAGCATGGCCGCGGTCATCGCCTTGAAGGTCGAGCCCGGCTCGTAGGAGGCGGTGAAGGCCTTGGAGCCGAGGTCGCCGACGTCCTTCGTCAGGTTCACGTCGTTGGGGTCGACCGTGGGCCAGTCGGCCACGGCGAGCAGCTTGCCGGTCGCCACCTCCTGGACGACGGCGGTGGCCGACTCGGCCCCGATGGCCTGGCCCTGCTCGGCGATGGCCTGCTGCGTCATGTACTGCAGGTCCTTGTCGACGGTGAGCTGCAAGGTGCCGCCGGCCACCGCCTCCTTCGTGGTCACGGTGCTGCCGGGGAGCTGCACGCCGTCGGCGCCGCGCTCGTAGGTCTCGCTGCCGTTCGTGCCGGCGAGGCAGGAGTCGGCCGTTCGCTCGAGCCCCGCCTGCGGCCCGTCCGTGCCGACGAAGCCCGTGAGGTTGCCGGCCACCGAGCCGTTCGGGTAGGTCCGGGCGGACTGGCGCTCGAAGTAGAGCCAGGACACTCCGCTGTTCTTGAGGTCGCGGACGGCGCGGAAGGCGTCGACGTCGACGCCCTTGACGAGGAACGCGAAGTTGGCCTCGGGGTCGCGGGTGAGCGCCTCCTGCATGGTCTCCACCGACCCGCCGGTGATCTCGGCCACCTCGGCCAGCACCTGGTCGACCGACATGGCGACCTTGGTCTTCTCGCCGTCCGCGTCGGTCCCCGTCACGGTGACGTCGGCGGCGAAGGCCGGCGCGGCGGTGATGTTGTACCGCGTGACGCTGCCGGCGAGGACCGTGCCGTCGTTCGCGGTGATGTCGCCCCGGTCGCCGTACGTCACCTGCTGGATCTCGCGCTTGTTCTGCGACTGCGCGTTGAGCTCGGCGGCCTGGACGAGCTGGATGTCGGCCAGGCGGACGACGAACACGCCGACCAGCGCGATCACGACGGCCATGGCCAGCGTCGCCCGGAGCCGGCGGCTGCGAGGGGCTGTGTTCACGAAGGTGTCCTCACCGCGGCAGGTCGTGTGGCACCGGCCGCTGTCGTCGTCAGGTGCGCCACGGAGGGCGCACCGCTAGCGGGTCTGGGGAGCCGCGAGCTGGTCAGGGTCAGACGCTACCGACGGGGTGCCGGATCCCGCGGTCGCCGCGCCCGTCGTGGCGGAGTCGGTCGGAGGCGTGCCCTGCGCCGCCGCGTCGCTCGACGCCGCCGCCGAGTCCGCCGTGTCGGTCGTCGCCGCGTCGGGTGCGACCGTCGCGAGGGGGACGCCGTCGAGCAGGGTGTTCGGGATCAGGTTGTCCGTGCCGTCCGCCGTGCCGTCGGCCGGGGCAGGGTCGCCGTGCACCGCGCCGGTCGTCGGGTCGAGGTAGACCGGGTTCGAGTTGCGGACCATGCCGAGCTGCTCGGCGTTGTTGGCCAGGTTCTGCGGCGACGAGAGGACGTCGAGCTGCTCGGAGTACTTCTGCTGGTCGCGCGTCAGCTCGGTCTTCTCGGCCTGCAGGTCGGAGATCGTGTAGGCCCCGTCGCTCAGGGCGATGCTGATCGCCAGCTGGGTCAGGAGCAGGACGAACAAGGAGGCGGTCGCCACGAGCGCGTACGCGATCCGGGGCCGCGCGCGACGCTGTGCCCGGCTCGTGACGATCTCGACCGGTGCCCGGCGAGGCTCGTGCGAGGGGCGGCGCTGCGGGATCGGGTCGATCGCGGCGTTGCTCATGCTGTTCTCCGGATTCGTTCGGCTGCGCGCAGTCGCACGGGCTTGGCACGGGGGTTCAGGTCGATCTCGTCGGCGGAGGCGAGCTCGGCGCCGCGGACGAGGAGGCGGTAGCCGGGCCGGTGCTCGGGCAGCTCGACCGGGAGGCCCTGGGGCGCCGTCGAGGTGGTCCGGGCCGCGAGCTCGCGCTTGACGAAGCGGTCCTCGAGCGACTGGTACGCGAGCACCACGACGCGACCCTCGACGGCGATGCGGTCGAGGGCGGCGGGGACGGCCGCCTCGAGCGAGGCCAGCTCGCCGTTCACCTCGATGCGCAGCGCCTGGAAGACGCGCTTGGCAGGGTGGCCCGCCCGCTGCAGGGCCATCGGCGTGGCGGCGATGAGGAGGTCGACGAGCTCCCCGCTGCGACGGAGCGGCGCCTCGGCGCGGTGCTCGACGATGCGGCGGGCGTACCGGGGGCTGAGCTTCTCCTCGCCGTACTGGTAGAAGATGCGCCGCAGCTCGGACTCGGGGTACTCGGCGAGGATCGTCTCAGCCGTGACCGGGGAGGTCGGATCCATCCGCATGTCGAGCGGTGCGTCCTTGGAATAGGAGAAGCCCCGCTCGACCCGGTCGAGCTGGAGGGACGAGACGCCGAGGTCGAAGAGCACGCCCTGCACCTCGTCGATGCCCAGCTCGTCGAGGGCGTCGGCCACGCCGTCGTAGCGCGTGTGCACCAGTCGGGCACGCTCGCCGAACGGTCGCAGACGCTCGCCGGCGATCGCGAGCGCCTCGGTGTCGCGGTCGAGGCCGACCACGGTGAGGTCGGGGAACCGCTCGAGCATCGCGGCCGCGTGGCCGCCCATGCCGAGCGTCGCGTCGACCGCGACGGCGCCGGGGCGCGCGATCGCCGGGGCGAGGAGCTCGAGCGTGCGCTCGAGGAGGACGGGGGTGTGGATCTGATCTGCCATGGCTGACCTGGGCCTGGATCCCGGGCCCTGATCCCCATCCATCTCGACCTGGCACCGGGGAAGGTGCGCCAGGGCGGACGGCTGGGAGTCAGGGCCGAGGAGCTAGAAGAGCCCGGGGATCACCTCCTCCGTGGTGTTCGCGAACGCGGCCTCCTGGGCCTCGTAGTAGGTGTTCCACGCGTCCGTGGCCCAGATCTCGGCACGGTTGCCCGCGCCGATGACCGTGAGGTCGCGACCCAGGCCCGCGTAGTCCCGCAGCGGGGACGGGATCGTGACGCGGTTCTGCTTGTCGGGGACGTCGTCGCTGGCGCCGGAGAGGAACAGGCGCATGTAGTCGCGCCCCTCCTTGCTCGTGATCGGCGCCTGCCGGATGCGCGTGTGCATGTCCTCGAACTCGGCCTGGCTGAACACGTAGACGCAGCGCTCCTGACCGCGGGTCATGACGAGGCCGGAGGCCAGCTCGTCACGGAACTTCGCGGGGAGGATGATCCGGCCCTTCTCGTCGAGCTTGGGCGAGTAGGTGCCGAGGAACATGCGCCTCGCCCCCCTTCGCCCCGCACCCCGTTCGTGGCACGTGCCTCCACTTTACTCCACGATCCCCCACCCGGATAGGCGACATGGGGTCGAAGTCGCGTCGACACCTCCCGGATCCGCTCCAGTTCGGGGGCCACCGCGGTGGAGGAGAAGGAAGGGGAAAGTCGACCGGGGACCACGAGACGGGTCCGGGACGCGCGCCGACACCGCGAAGGGAGCCCTGCGGGGAGGCGCCAGGAGGCCCCGGGCGCACGAGAAAGGGGCCGGCCCGGAGGCCGACCCCTGAGGTCGTGGTGCGAAGTGGAGGACTAGGAGCGGTCGCCGTCCTGGCGGCGCTCCCAGCGGTCGTTGAGGCGGTCCATCATGCTGCCGCTGCGCGCGGGGCGCGAGGCCGCCGGACGAGCGGAGCCGGGAGCGGACGACGCAGCCGAGGGACGGGCCTGCGAGCCGCGACGAGGAGGCGCCATCGCGAAGACGGCGCCGGCCACGAGGAGCACGAAGCCCGCCACGCCGACGAGCGGACCCACCGGAGGAGTCCGGATGATGACGCCGGTGACGATGACCGCGATGCCGACGAGAGCCGCGAGCACGCCGATGACGACCATCGTGTAGTTCGGGCGCCCACGGCGCCCGCCGACCGTCGCCACGAAGTCGGAGTCGTTGCTGTAGAGGCTCCGCTCCATCTCTTCGAGGAGTCGTTGCTCCTGTTCGGAAAGTGGCATCTCTTTGTTCCCTTCGAGCACAGGCCCCGCGGCCTCGGGATCACCGCGTGTGGATACGGGCGAGTGTATGCCCGGGCGCTGTGGCTAGGCTAGGCAGCGTGGCTGAGAGTACGCGGTTAGTGGACGTCGTTCAAGAGCGCATCGATCGGTTCCTCGAAGACCGCCGACCGGCCCTCCGGGGCATCGCCGACGACCTCTCCCCCTTCGCCGGTTTCTCCAGCGACCTGCTCCGCGGCGGCAAGCGCTTCCGGGCCCTGTTCTGCTACTGGGGCTGGCAGTCCGTCGCCGGCCGTGACGCCGGGTTCGACCCGCTCGGGACGACCGTCGACCAGCGGTCCCTCGACGCCGTGATGACCGCCTCCGTCGGGCTCGAGTTCTTCCACGCGGCTGCGCTCGTGCACGACGACATCATGGACAACTCCGACACCCGTCGCGGGCGCCCCGCCGCGCACCGCCGGTTCGAGGCCCTGCACCGCGAGGGCGGGTGGCTCGGCTCCGCGTCCGGCTTCGGCACGTCGGCGGCCCTGCTCATGGGCGACCTCCTCCTCGCATGGAGCGACGAGCAGATCAGCGAGGCCCTCGACGCCCTCGAGTCCCGGGGCGCCGCCCTCTCGGCTCGGCGCGAGTTCAACCGCATGCGCACCGAGGTCACCGTGGGCCAGTACCTCGACATCCTCGAGGAGAACGCCTGGCGCAGCGTGCCCGACGTCGACCTGCTGCCCCGGGCCCAGAGGGTCATCGTCTACAAGTCCGCGAAGTACAGCGTCGAGGCACCGCTCACCATCGGGGCGGCCATGGCCGGGGGCTCGGAGTCGGAGCTCGAGTCGCTGCGGCGCTTCGGGCTCCCCCTCGGCATCGCCTACCAGCTCCGCGACGACCTGCTGGGCGTCTTCGGCGACCCCGAGGTGACCGGCAAGCCCGCCGGCGACGACCTCCGCGAGGGCAAGCGGACCGTCCTGGTGGCGACGGCCCGCCGGGCGCTGCCGCCGAGCTCCGTCCGCCTGCTCGACGAGCTGCTGGGCGATCCCGACCTCGACGACGACCAGATCGGCGTGCTGCAGGCGACGCTGAGGGAGTCGGGGGCCGTGGAGGCGGTGGAGCAGTCGATCACCGACCAGGTCGAGCGCGCCGTGACAGCCCTCGACGGCGCGGATCTCGCACCCTCCGCACGGGCCCAGCTCACGCGGCTCGCCGACACGGTGACGAAGCGCACCTACTAGGTCCGGGGCCGCCGGCCTCCGGCTGCCCCCCCGACCTGACGGGAGTCGGCTCAGAGGAGGCTCTGCGCCACCCGGCGGACCTCGGCCTTGCGCCCCGCGCGCAGCGCCTCGACCGGGGAGACGCCGAGGCTGTCCTCGACGGAGAGCATCCAGTCGAGCGCCTCGTCATCCGTGAACCCGTTGTCCGCGAGGACGGTGGCGGTTCCCCGGAGCTCGTGCATGGGCTCGCCGTCGACCAGGAACACCGCCGGGGTGACGACGACGCCGTCCACCCGCGTGGAGATCAGGACGTGGTCCTCGAAGAGCCGGTGGACGCGGCTGACGCTGAGGCCGAGCATCTCGACGAGGTCGGGCACCGCCAGCCACTCGGTGTCGTCGAACCAGGGCTGCTGAGAGAGATCGGTCACGGGTCCACCTTGCCACGGTCGCCCACCGCTCCGTGTCGCGCCTCGTAGCTCGTGTCACTCTCGTCACACGAGCCACAAAGGTCACATCAGTAACATCGACCCCACTCGTAGCACTGGTCACTGTGATTGACACGGGTCTCCACCTGTGCCAACTTGGCACCACGAGACACGCCGTCGCGGATCAGGTTGTCGACGTGTCGGACGCCACGACCCGAGGATCACCTCCATGAACGACAGCAGCTCGGACCGCGCCCTCGACCTCGACGGGACCCCGGACGCGCCCCGCGCCACACGGCTGCCCGGTGCCGCCTTCGGCCGCGGGGCACTCGACGCCGACGGACGGGGGGCTCGTTCACGGGCCGCTCGCTCCATGCTCCAGACGGTGCCCATCATGCTCGTCGGCTCGATGGCGCTCAGCCTCGGCATGACCGGCCCCGTCGCGTCGGTCGCCCACGACCAGCAGCCCACGAAGAAGCCGCACGCCGCCCCGCGCCCGATCGCGCTCCCGCCGACGGCAGCCGCTCCGGCCCCGGAGTCGACGTCCTCGACGGTCGACGTCGCCGCGTCGTCGAGCACCGTCCTAGCGCCGTCGACCTACACCGTCGCCTCGGGCGACACCGTCGCCAGCATCGCCGCGTCCTTCGGGCTCAGCACCGCCTCCGTGCTCGCCCTCAACGGCCTCAGCTGGAAGTCGACCATCTTCCCCGGCCAGACGCTCAGCCTCGTCGCGTCCTCGCGGACGCCCTCTCCCGCGGCGCCGACCAGCGCGACCCGGGCCGCCGCGGCCGGCAGCTACACCATCGCGCGCGGCGACACGCTCAGCTCGATCGCCGGCGCGCACGGGGTGAGCACCGCCTCCCTGCTCGGGGCGAACGGCCTCAGCTGGTCGAGCATCATCTACCCGGGCCAGGTGCTCTCCCTGCCCGGCGGGGCGTCCCAGGCCACGGCGCCGGCAGCGCAGAGGGCCGCCGCGCCGACCCCCGCGGCGACCGCCGGCCACGTCATCAGGAGCGGCGAGACGATCGCCTCCATCGCGAGGCAGACCGGCACGACGGTCCAGGCGCTCCTCGCGGCCAACGGGCTGAGCATGACGAGCACGATCTACGCGGGCCGCACCCTCGTCGTCCCCGGCGCCTCGTCGCCTGCCCCTGCCGCCGCGCCCACGACGGTCGTGGCCACCACCTCCGTGGCCCCGCTGACGACGAGCACCACGCTCACCGCCGAGCAGCAGGAGAACGCTCGCGTGATCATCCGCGTCGGGCGCGAGCTGGGCGTGGGAGACCAGGCCATCGTCGTGGCCCTGGCCGCGGCGGCGCAGGAGTCGAGCCTCAGGAACATCCACCACGGCGACCGCGACTCGCTCGGCCTGTTCCAGCAGCGTCCGAGCACGGGCTGGGGCACCCCCGCGCAGCTCACGGACGCCGCGCACGCGACGAAGCTCTTCTTCGGCGGACGGACGAACCCGAACGTCGGCAAGACCCGCGGCCTGCTCGACGTCCGGGGCTGGTCCTCGATGTCGCTGACGGACGCCGCCCAGGCGGTCCAGCTCTCGGCCCACCCCACGGCCTACGCCAAGTGGGAGGCACCGGCACGCACGTGGCTCAGCACCCTGGGCTGAGCCGTCCGCGCCACCACCGCGGCGACGTCGTCGGCACCCCCGTTCGACACTCGCCGGTGAGCCTCGTCGGCCACCGGCGCGCCGACTCGTAGGATCGCCTCGATGAGCGCGAACCAGACTGACCCGATGATCGGCCGGCTCATCGACGACCGGTACCAGGTCCGCTCGCGCATCGCCCGCGGCGGCATGGCCACCGTGTACCTGGCCACCGACCTCCGGCTCGAGCGCCGGGTCGCGATCAAGATCATGCACGGCCACCTGGCGGACGACGCCTCCTTCAAGGAGCGCTTCATCCAGGAGGCGCGCTCGGCAGCGAGGCTCGCCCACCCCAACGTCGTCAACGTCTTCGACCAGGGCCAGGACGACGACAGCGCCTACCTCGTGATGGAGTACCTGCCCGGCATCACGCTGCGCGAGCTGCTGCAGGACCACAAGGTCCTCACGAGCGAGCAGGCCATGGACATCCTGGAGGCGGTGCTCGCCGGCCTCGCCGCCGCCCACCGCGCCGGCATCGTCCACCGCGACCTCAAGCCCGAGAACGTCCTGCTCGCCGACGACGGCCGGATCAAGATCGGCGACTTCGGCCTCGCCCGCGCCGCGACCGCGAACACCGCGACCGGCGCTGCCCTGCTCGGCACGATCGCCTACCTCTCCCCCGAGCTCGTCACCCGCGGCGTGGCCGACACCCGCAGCGACATCTACGCGCTCGGCATCATGCTCTACGAGATGCTCACCGGCGAGCAGCCCTACAAGGGCGAACAGCCGATGCAGATCGCGTACCAGCACGCGAACGACACGGTCCCCGCGCCCAGCTCGGCGAACCCGTCGGTCCCCGCCGAGCTCGACGAGCTCGTCCTGTGGGCCACGGCACGCGACCCGGAGCACCGCCCCCGCGACGCCCGGGCGATGCTCGACCAGCTGATCGACGTCCAGCGCGTCCTCGCCGACCCGTCCGGCGCTCCCCTCGGCCGCACCATGGTCCTCCCCCCGGCCTCCGCGACGATGGTCCTCCCGCGAGGCGGCACCGGCGAGACGCAGGCGCTCCCCAAGGCACGCCACCGCACCGGACCGGTGGGACCGGCGGCCGTCGACACGGTCGCCGAGCTCAGCGAGGTGGCCCGGAGGCGACGGCGACGGGGCTTCGTGTGGATCGCGCTCGTCCTCGTGCTCGCCGTGGTGGGCGGCGGCGCGGGCTGGTGGTTCGGGGCAGGTCCGGGCAGCCAGGTGGCCGTCCCCGACGTGGCCGGCCAGGACCCGGCCGCGGCCGCGTCCGCCCTCGAGGCGGCCGAGTTCGTCGTCGCCGAGCAGGACGCGGCCGACTTCTCGGTCGAGGTCCCGACCGGGCAGGTGATCGGGACGGACCCCGGTGCGTCCTCTCGCCTCCAGAAGGGCTCGACCGTCACGCTGGTCGTCTCGCAGGGCCCGCAGCCGCTCGACCTGCCCGCCGTCGTGGGACAGACCGAGGACTCGGCCCGCGCCTCCTTGTCGTCCTTCGCCGTCCAGGACAGCACGACCCAGTTCGACGCCGCCGACCCCGGCACGGTGCTCGCCGTCTCGGGGGTCGACTCCGCGGGCACGGCCGTCGACCTGGCCGGCGCGGCCCAGTACGGCGAGCAGCAGCCCGTCACGCTGACCGTCTCGCTCGGCCCCGTCCCGGACGTGGTCGGCCAGTCGGTCGAGGACGCCCAGGCGACGCTCCAGGACGTGGGCCTCACGGGCGTCGAGGCCGGCACGGAGTTCAGCGACGACGTCGACGAGGGCGCCGTGATCCGTGCCGACCAGCAGCAGGACGGCCCCATCCGGCCCGGCGCCTCCCTCGACCTCGTCGTCTCGGACGGGCCTCCGCCCGTCACCGTCCCCGACGTCACCGGCAAGACCCTCGACCAGGCCACGGCCCAGCTGCAGGCACTCGGCCTGCGGGTCAGCTACGACCGGTGCACGAACTTCACCTGCGCCTTCTTCGACTGGGAGGCGAGCCTCACCGTCGTCTCGACGGACCCCGTCCCGGGAGCCACCGCGCCCCGGGGATCGACGGTCAGGCTCTCCTACCGCGTCGNGTGGCCGTTCGGCGAGCCGAGGAGGCGCGGCCTAGTTGGCCGCCAGCTCCTCCGCGACGAGGAACGCGAGCTCGAGCGACTGCATGTGGTTCAGCCGCGGGTCGCAGAGCGACTCGTACCGCGTCGCGAGCGTGGCCTCGTCGATGTGCTCGGAGCCGCCCAGGCACTCGGTCACGTCGTCGCCGGTCAACTCGATGTGGATGCCGCCGGGGTGGGTGCCCGCGGCGCGGTGCGCCTCGAAGAACCCCTTGACCTCGTCCATGATCTCCTCGAAGCGGCGGGTCTTGTAGCCCGTCGGCGTCGTGAGGCCGTTGCCGTGCATCGGGTCGCTGACCCAGAGCGGCGTCGCGTCGGCGCCCTTGATCGCCTCGAGCAGCGGCGGCAGCGACTCGCGGATCTTGCCGGCGCCCATGCGCGTGATGAACGTCAGGCGCCCGGGCTCGCGGTCGGGGTCGAGCACGTCGATGAGGCGGAGCATGTCGTCCGGCGTGGTCGACGGGCCGAGCTTGACGCCGATGGGGTTGCGGACCCGGGAGAGGAAGTCGACGTGGGCGCCGTCGAGGTCACGCGTGCGCTCGCCGATCCAGACGAAGTGCGACGACAGGACGTAGGGGTCGCCCGTGCGCGAGTCGATCCGCGTCATCGGCCGCTCGTAGTCCATCAGCAGGGCCTCGTGGCTGGTGTAGAACTCGACGCGCTTGAGCTCGTCGAAGTCCGCACCGGCCGCCTCCATGAAGCGGATGGCCTTGTCGATCTCCTTCGCGAGGTGCTCGTAGGCGGCGTTGGCGGGGTTCGCCGCGAAGCCGCGGTTCCAGCTGTGCACCTGGCGGAGGTCGGCGAAGCCGCCCTGCGTGAACGCGCGGATCAGGTTGATCGTCGACGCGGAGGTGTGGTAGCCCTTCACGAGCCGGGCAGGGTCGGCCCGTCGGGACTCGGGCGTGAAGTCGTAGCCGTTGACGATGTCGCCGCGGTAGGCGGGGAGCGTCACGCCGTCGCGGGTCTCGGAGTCGCTCGAGCGGGGCTTCGCGAACTGGCCCGCCATGCGACCCATCTTGATGACCGGGACGGAGGCGCCGTACGTGAGCACGACGGCCATCTGCAGGATCGTCTTGACGCGGTCGCGGATCTGGTCGGCGGTGGCGCCGGCGAACGTCTCGGCACAGTCGCCGCCCTGCAGCAGGAACGCGTCGCCTCGGGCCGCCGCGGCCAGCCGGTCGCGGAGGGTGTCGACCTCGCCCGCGAAGACGAGGGGCGGCAGCGCGGCGATCTCGGCCGACGCGGCCTGGACCGCGGAGGGATCGGGCCACGCGGGCTGCTGCTTGATCGGGAGCGTGCGCCAGTAGTCGAGTCCGTCGATCACGTCGGTGGTGGAGGCGTCGGTGACGACGCCCGCGGACGGTTCGGCGATGGGGACCACGGTCTTCCTTGCAGCTAGGACGGGCCAGGGACCGATCGATCCCGGCGGTCGAGCCTACCGCGCGGAGGCGACGCGCTTCTCCTTGACCGACGAGGCGTAGACGTCGGCGTACTCCTGGCCGCTCAGGGCGCCGAGCTCGTACATGATCTCGTCGGTGATGGACCGGAGGATGAACCGGTCGCCCTCCATGCCCTCGAACCGGCTGAAGTCGAGGGGCTCGCCGAAGACGATGCCGACCCGGCGGATCTTGGGGATCTTGGTGCCGGTCTTCATGACCTTCTCGGTGTCGATCATGGCGACCGGCACGACGGGCACGTGCCCCTCGAGGATCATGCGCGCGACGCCCGTCCGGCCGCGGTAGAGCTTGCCGTCGGGGCTGCGGGTGCCCTCGGGGTAGATGCCCAGCTGCTCACCGCGGCCCAGGACCGACAGGCCCGTCGCGAGCGACGCCTCCGAGGCCTTGCCGCCCGATCGGTCGATGGACAGCTGGCCGGTGGCGGTGAAGAAGAGTCGCATGGCCCAGCCCTTGAGGCCCGACCCCGTGAAGTAGTCGCTCTTGGCCAGGAACGAGATGCGGCGCTCGAGGGCGAGCGGCAGGAAGATCGAGTCGACGAACGACAGGTGGTTGCTGGCGAAGATGACGGCGCCGGACGCCGGGACGTTCTCGAGCCCGCGGACCCACGGACGGAACACCGTGAGCATGAGGGGGCTCGCCACCATCGTCTTCAAGAACCAGTAGAGCATCGGGGCCCCTCCCTCGTCGGCGGTCGGAGTCTAGCGAGTGGACGCGTGCAGCCGGGCCAGGTCGGCGGCGCCCACGACGCCCGCGTCGTTGACCAGCTCGGCGATGACGAAGTCGGGCTCCGGGTGGAACCCGCGGGCCGGCAGGTGCTCGTGGAACGCCTTGCGGACGGGGGCGAGGAGGAGCTCGCCCGACTGCGCGACTCCCCCGCCGAAGACGAACACCTGCGGGTCGAGGATGGCGGCGAGCGAGGCCGCGGCCTGGCCGAGCCAGGTACCCAGCTGGCGGAGGGCCTCGAGGGCACCCGCGTCGCCCGCCTGCATCAGCGCGGCCACGTCGTGGCCCGTGAGCTCGCCCTTCTCGGCACGCACCGCCGCCAGCGCCGACCCGACGCCGCCGAGGTCGGCCACCTCGCCCGCCATGCGCAGCAGGGCCCGTCCGGAGCCGTACTGCTCGATGCAGCCGCGGGCACCGCAGCCACAGGGCAAGCCGTCGGGGACGATGCGCATGTGGCCGAGCTCGCCGCCGGTGCCGAAGCCGCCGCGGAGCAGGCGGTCCTGGGCGACGACGGCGCCGCCGACGCCCGTGCCGATGGTGAGCATGGTCATGTCGCTCGCGAGGCGGCCGGCGCCGAACCGGAACTCGGCCCAGCCCGCGGCGTTCGCGTCGTTGTCGATGGTGATGTGCAGGTCGAGCTGCTCGGACAGCCGGGCCCTGAGCGGCTCGTTCCGCCACGGGATGTTCGGCGTGTAGTACACGACCGACTGCGAGGCGTCGATGAAGCCGGGGGCCGCGACCCCTGCGGCGACGACGCCGGGGTGACGCGCCTGGAGGCCCTTCACCATCGCGACGACGGCGTCGACGATCGCACCGGCGTCGCCGGCGGGGGTCGGGACTCGCTCCTCGGCGACGATCTCGCCCAGCTCGGTGACGACGCCGCCCGCGATCTTCGTCCCGCCGATGTCAATGCCTATTGCCTGCACGAGCGACGAGTCTATCCTCGGGCCGTCTCCTGTCGTTCCACGACGCCCGCAGGTCGTCCCGGGACGGACGGAGGGGGCCCCGCTAAGCTCGTCGGACCCTGCCGGTGCCGAAGGAGCTGCCGTGAACGAACACACCGTCCCCCTCGTGGTCCCTGCCGACCCGACCGCCAACGCGACAGACCTGCTCGTGGAGCGGGCGGCGGCGACGCCGAACGAGCCGTTGTTCTCCGTGCCCGACGGTACGGGAGGCTGGACCGACGTCACCGCCGCCGAGTTCGCCGCCCGGGTGCGCGAGGTCGCCAAGGGCCTCATCGCCGCCGGCATCCAGCCCGGCGACGTGGTGGGCCTGATGAGCCGCACCCGCTACGAGTGGACGCTCGTCGACTTCGCGGTCTGGTTCGCCGGCGCGCTGCTCGTGCCCGTCTACGAGACGTCGTCGCCGAGCCAGGTGCACTGGAACCTCAGCGACTCGGGCGCCGTGGCCGTGATCGTCGAGACGCCGGACCACTTCGCCCGCTTCGACGAGGTGCACCCCGAGCTGCCGGACGTCGCCCACGTCTGGCAGATCGACCTCGGCGACCTCGAGAAGCTGGCCCGCTCCGGGCGGGGCGTGCCGGACGACGAGCTCGAGCGCCGCCGCACGCTGGCGAACGGGGACGACCTCGCGACCATCATCTACACGTCGGGCACCACGGGCCGCCCCAAGGGCTGCATGCTGACGCACGCCAACTTCGTCGAGACCAGCCGCAACGCCGCGGTGGCCATGGGCGACGTCGTGGCACCGGGCTCGTCGACCCTGCTGTTCATCACGACGGCCCACGTCTTCGCCCGCTTCATCGCGGTGATGTCGGTGCACGCCGGGGTCAAGGTGGGCCACCAGGCCGACACCAAGCAGCTCCTGCCGTCGCTCGCCTCCTTCCGCCCCTCGTTCCTGCTCGCGGTGCCGCGGGTGTTCGAGAAGGTCTACAACTCCGCCGAGCAGAAGGCCGAGGCCTCGGGCAAGGGCGGCATCTTCCGTCAGGCCGTCGCGGTGGCCATCGCGCACTCCAAGGCCCTCGACGAGGGGACGGTGCCCGTCGGCCTGCGCCTGCGCTTCGCCCTCTTCGACCGGCTCGTGTACCGCAAGCTGAAGAAGGCGATGGGCGGGAACATCCGCTACGCCGTCTCGGGCTCGGCCCCGCTCGGCACCCGCCTCGGACACTTCTTCCGCAGCCTCGACATCCGCATCCTCGAGGGCTACGGCCTGACCGAGACCACGGCTCCGGCCTCGGTGAACCTCGTGTCGCGGTTCAAGATCGGCACCGTCGGACCGGCGCTCCCGGGTGTCTCGCTGCGGATCGACGACGACGGCGAGGTGCTGGTCAAGGGCGAGAACGTCTTCGCGGGCTACTGGAGGAACGAGGAGGAGACGGCCGCGGTCATGCAGGACGGCTGGTTCCGCACCGGCGACCTCGGCAGCCTCGACTCTGACGGCTACCTCACCATCACGGGTCGGAAGAAGGAGATCATCGTCACCGCCGGGGGCAAGAACGTCGCCCCCGCCGTGCTCGAGGACCCGATCCGCGCGAACCCCCTCGTCGCCCAGGTCGTCGTGGTGGGCGACCAGCGCCCGTTCATCTCGGCGCTCGTCACCCTCGACACCGAGATGCTGCCGGTCTGGCTCAACAACGCGGGCGAGGCCGCGGACATGCCGCTCGCGGAGGCTGCCGAGCACCCCGCCGTGCTGGCCGAGGTGCAGAGGGCGGTCGACCTCGCGAACGAGGCGGTCTCCCGGGCGGAGTCGATCCGCAAGTTCGTCGTGCTGCCGATCGAGCTGACCGAGGCCAGCGGGCACCTGACGCCGAAGATGAGCGTCAAGCGCGCCGTCGTCGTCGAGGACTTCGCCGGCCAGATCGCCGACCTCTACTCCGTCTACCCCAACACGGAGTCGGTCAGGACCGTCTCGTCCGCGGACAAGCCGGGGCCGACCGCCTGACCGCGCGCGGCACCCGTGCCGGCGGCGCCGCGGGCGCCGCCGGTCGAGGTCCGGTCAGGCCCGCCACCAGTCGCTGGCCCGGATCTGCCGCAGGGCGTCGCGGCGGGTCTCGGTCTCGAGGGTCATGACGTAGAGGGTGCCGGCGAGGTGGTCCGTCTCGTGCTGGAGCGCCTGCGCCATGAGCCCGTCGCCCTCGAGCACGACCGGCTCGCCGTCGAGGTCGATGCCCTCGACGCGGGCCCGCGACCAGCGCGGGGTCGGGAACCAGAAGCCCGGCACGGAGAGGCAGCCCTCCTCCACCAGCTCCTTCTCGCCCGAGAGTTCCGTGATCTCAGGGTTCAGGACGTAGCCGACCTCGCCGTCGACGTTGTAGCTGAAGGCCCGGAGGCCGACGCCGATCTGGGGAGCGGCCACGCCCGCACGACCGGGCTCGCGCACGGTGTCGAGGAGGTCGTCGACTAGCGAGGCCAGTCGGGCGTCGCCCACGCGGACAGGGTCGGAGGGCGACCGGAGCACCGGGTCGCCGAAGAGTCGGATGGGGCGGACGCTCACGACGAGCACCTCCTGGGGAAGGAACGGGGACGGGGCTCGGAGCCACCGGAGACGAGGGAGCCTGCCGGGATCGCCCGTCGGGCGACGTGGCGTGCAGGTGCTTCAAGAATAGTGACGGTATCGTCGTCGTCGTGCATGTACTCAGCGTCAGTTCTCTCAAAGGCGGCGTCGGCAAGACGACCGTGACGCTCGGACTCACTTCGGCGGCCTTCGCCAAGGGCCTCCGGACCCTGGTGGTCGACCTCGACCCGCAGTCCGACGTCTCGACCGGCCTCGACATCACCGTCGCGGGGCACCTCAACGTCGCCGACGTCCTCGCGTCGCCGAAGGAGAAGACGGTCCGGGCCGCCATCGCCCCCAGCGGCTGGACCAAGGGCCGCACGGGCAAGATCGACGTCATGATCGGCAGCCCCTCGGCCATCAACTTCGACGGCCCGCACCCGTCGATCCGCGACATCTGGAAGCTCGAGGAGGCGCTCGCCAACGTCGAGGCCGACTACGACCTCGTCCTCATCGACTGCGCTCCCTCCCTGAACGCCCTGACGCGCACCGCCTGGGCCGCCTCCGACCGCGTCACCGTGGTCACCGAGCCCGGTCTCTTCAGCGTCGCCGCGGCGGACCGTGCCCTGCGGGCGATCGAGGAGATCCGCCGCGGCCTCTCCCCTCGGCTCCAGCCCCTGGGCATCATCGTCAACCGTGCTCGCGTCCAGTCGATCGAGCACCAGTTCCGCATCAAGGAGCTCCGCGACATGTTCGGGCCCCTCGTCCTGAGCCCGCAGCTGCCCGAGCGGACCTCGCTGCAGCAGGCGCAGGGCGCCGCGAAGCCCCTGCACGTCTGGCCCGGCGAGAGCGCGCAGGAGATGGCCCGAAACTTCGACCAGCTGCTCGAGCGCATCATGCGCACGGCGAAGATCGGCGACTACGCCGAACCCGCCGCGCGCTGAGACCGGTCGCCCCTCCGCACGCCGGTCGAGGCACGCCCGCAGGCGCACGTCCCCTGGCGTGCAACCGCCGGCACACGTCTACGGGGACCCGCGCCCTGCCGTGTCGCTGCGGAGGACGGGACGAGCCGCGTGGGCAGGAGACGAGAAGCCACCGCTCGCGGGCGCCGAGACCCCAGGACGCTGCGCCTGGTGAGTCCCGAGCAGCGCTCGACCGGACGCTGACCGTGGCAGGTCAGCTGGCGCGGTCGCCTCGACGGGCGGCCAGCTCGTCGGAGGGATCGGCCGCGGGGGTGCTGTCGAGCTCGACGAGGCTCGTCTCGACCTCGCGGAGGACCTTGCCGACGGCGATGCCGAAGACGCCCTGACCGCGGCTCACGAGGTCGATGACCTCGTCGTCGGACGTGCAGAGGTAGACGCTGGCGCCGTCGCTCATGAGCGTGGTCTGCGCCAGGTCGCTGACCCCCGCCTCCCTCAGCTGGTTCACGGCGGTGCGGATCTGCTGGAGCGAGATGCCGGTGTCGAGCAGGCGCTTCACGAGCTTGAGCACGAGGATGTCGCGGAAGCCGTAGAGCCGCTGCGAGCCCGAGCCGGCGGCGCTGCGGATGGTGGGCTCGACGAGGCCGGTCCGGGCCCAGTAGTCGAGCTGGCGGTAGCTGATGCCGGCGGCGCGAGCCGCGACGGTGCCGCGGTAGCCGCTGTCGGCGTCGAGCTCGGGCATGCCGTCCGTGAAGAGCAGGCCCCGCTCGTAGCGGGATCCCTCAGGGGAACCTGACTCGTTCATGCAGTTGCCTTCCACGTCGCGATCTGACCCGAAACATTCAACACCGGGTTGATGGTTCGACCTGGTCCCACGGTACCCACATCGGGTGCTCGTCGAGGCGACATCCGCGTCGAGGAGTCGGCGTGTCGAGGATATTCGTCGACGGCGCCGACGTCTACGTGTCGAGGCGGTCGAGGGCGGAGCGGATGAGGGAGGTGCGGACCACCTCGAGCTGCCCGGCGAGCTCTCGGGAGAGCTCGGCGACCCGTGCCCGACCGGCAGGGTCGCGACGCCGAGCGACCGACGCGAGCGCGCTCTCGATGAGGCTGAGCTCTCGTTCGGCGGCTGCACGGAAGCTCCGCAGGTGACGGGGCTCGATGCCCGAGCGACCGAGCTCGACCAGGGCGACGAGCACGGCGAGGGGCTCGTCTCCGTACGTCTCGGACGGCGAGATCAGGGACGACGCGATCGCGTCGTCGAGCAGGGCCGAGGAGGCGCCCGACTCGCGGAGCAGGTCGGCTCGGGAGAACCGGCGCACGGTGGAGAGCATCGAGACGGGAGCGGAGCCCGTCGGAAGGGTGGAGGGTCGACCCGCATCGAGGTCGTCGAGGTGCTGACGAATGACCTTGAGGGGCAGGTAGTGGTCGCGCTGCAGCCCGAGGATGAACCGCAGGCGCTCGACGTCGGCGGACGAGAACTTGCGGTAGCCCGACGCGGTGCGCACGGGCGTGACCAGTTGGCGTTCTTCGAGGAACCGGAGTTTGCTGTTGCTCAGGTCGGGGAACTCGGGCTTGAGACGCGCCAGGACCTGCCCGATCGTCAACAGGTCTGCCGACCCGGTCGGCGACGACCGGGCGGCGGCGGAGCCGGGCACTACTGGAGGGCCAGGGTGGCCAGGTCGACGCGCGAGGCGTA
Source organism: Frigoribacterium sp. CFBP 8766 (assembly GCF_014841435.1). Lineage (NCBI taxonomy): Bacteria > Bacillati > Actinomycetota > Actinomycetes > Micrococcales > Microbacteriaceae > Frigoribacterium > Frigoribacterium sp. CFBP 8766. Next base: position 186,366 of record NZ_JACYTX010000002.1, on the reverse strand, counting down.
GAAGGTGAGGCGGAACTTGCCGACCTGCACCTCGGCGCCGTCGCTGAGCAGGGCCTCGTCGATGCGGACGCCGTCGAAGTACGTTCCGTTGAGCGAGCCGAGGTCGTTGACCGTGAACGTCGTGCCCGACCGACGGAACTCGGCGTGCTTGCGGCTGACCGTGACGTCGTCGAGGAAGATGCCCGCGTCGGGGTGCCGGCCGGCCACCGTGACGTCGGAGTCGAGGAGGAACCGGGCACCGATGTTCGGGCCCCGTCGGACGACGAGGAGAGCGGAGCCGGAGGGGAGCGCGGCGACCGCCTCGCCCTCGTCGGACGTGGCACCCCCCTGGAGCGCGGCGAGCTGCGCCTGGTACTCCTCGTTGAAGCTGAGGGTGGTGTCGACCTCGCGGGAGGACCCGGGGACGCCCTGCGCGGGGGTGTGTGCCGTGTGCGCGCCGGAGCTGCCCTCGTCGGGGCGGTGCTCGTCGGGCACGTGGTGAACGGGCTCTGCCATCGTGGACCTCCTTCGGGTGACCAGCGTATCGGATCGGCGGCACCGGACGACAACGCTTTTCGGGGCGGACCGCCCGGGGACGGACGATCGTCCGCCGAAGGGAGGACACGGCCCAGGGCTGTCGGCGGCCCCTCCGAGAACTCACGACCACCTCCTCGGCGGTTCATAGGGAATCCATCGGCGGACCTCGTTCCATGGTCCTCATCACCTCGACCACCGCCCCAGGAGGCACCCCATGAACGACCGCGAGAGCGACGCCGACCGCACCGCTGACCAGCCGACGCCCGCGACGACGCCGACGCCGAACACGAGCTCGACCCCGACCCCGACCCCGAGCGCGACGGACCGGGCTCCGGCAGAGGCCCGCACGCTCCCCCACGTGACGGGCTCCTCGGACGCACGCTTCGTGTCCGCCGCCGCGGAGGACCCGGCCGCGACGCAGGGCGGCACGGCCGCGTCCGGCCCGTCCCACCCCTCGGCCTTCGGTCCCCGCCCCTCCCGTCGCCGCCGCCCCGCCCGCTGGGCCCTCGTGACCGGCGCCGCCGCCGTCCTCGTTCTCGGCGTCGGCGGGGCGAGCGTGGGCGCCTGGTCGCTCGGCCACTCCGTCGGCCTCGCCGCCGCGGAGGCACGCCAGCAGACCTACCAGCTCTCGCCCCAGCAGCTGCCCTCGCAGGGCTCGCCGTTCGGCAGCTCGGAGGGGTCGTCCTCGGGGGGCCAGCTGCTCCCCGGCCAGGCTCAGGGCGGCACGGGCAGCACCGGCGGCACGGGCGCCTCCGAGTCGTCCGCCACGGCGGCGACCGCGGACGAGACGAAGGGCGTCGTGACGATCGTCAGCACCCTGAACTACGACTCGTCGTACGAGTCGGCCGGCACCGGGATGGTCATGACGGCGGACGGGCTGGTGCTCACGAACAACCACGTGGTGCAGGGCGCGACGAGCATCGAGGTCACCGACGAGACGACCGGGCAGACCTACACCGCGAAGGTCGTCGGCACCGACGCCACGAACGACGTCGCCGTGCTGCAGCTCGAGGACGCGAGCGGGCTGACGCCCGTGGACTTCGACGCCTCGGGCGACGTGGCCACCGGCGACGCCGTGCACTCGACGGGCAACGCCGGCGGCACCGGGGACCTGGTGACGGCCGAGGGCACGGTGCTCGCGACCGACCAGGCGATCTCCGTCGCCAGCGAGACGGGCAGCGGCACGGAGTCGCTGTCGGGCCTGATCGAGCTGCAGTCGGACGTCGTCTCGGGCGACTCCGGCGGGCCGCTGCGCGACGCCGACGGCGAGGTCGTCGGGATCGTGACCGCCGCCTCCTCGGGCGCCGATCCGATCACCGGCTACGCCATCCCGATCTCGCACGCGCTGTCGATCGCGAAGCAGATCGTCGCGGGTCAGGGCAGCTCGACGATCCAGATCGGGCTCCCCGCGTTCCTCGGCGCCCAGATCTCGGGCACGGCGACGGGCACCGGGGCAGGCGTCGCGATCGCCGGCACCGTCGAGGGCAGCGCCGCGGAGTCGGCCGGCCTCGTCGCGGGCGACACCGTCACCGCGCTCGACGGCACCGCCGTGGCGGACGCCTCGGCCCTGACCGCGGCCGTCCAGGCGCACGACGCCGGCGACCAGGTGCAGCTGACCTGGACCGACGCGACCGGCACGAGCCACACCGCGACGGTGACCCTCGGCGAGGGCCCCGCAGCCTGACCCCCGATACGCGCGAAGGCCCTTCCTCCCGGTCCGGAGGGAGGGCCTCCGTGCCGTCAGCCGAGCAGGTCGAGGAGGCGCCGGGGACCGACGACGGCGCCGCCCGCGGCCCGCACACGGTCGGCCAGGCCACGATCGGCCGTCACCACGACGACCCGGGGCGTCGCTCCGGCGCCGACGGCAGCGGCCACGCGCTGCTCGACCTCGACGACGATCGCGTCGTCGCCCTCGCCAGGTGCGCGACGCACCGTGAGCCCGTCGACGTCGGGGGCTCGGCGGGCCTCGCCCTCGAGCACGACCGTCGTCGTCGGCCACCAGGACGTGGCGGCGCCGGGGCCCTCGGGCGGGGCGTCCGACAGGAGCCGGGCGGGGAGGCCGACCGCGAGCGCGTCGGCCAGGGACCCGAGGAGGCGGGCGGCGCCTCCTGCGCGGTCCCGCCACCAGCCGTCGGGCCGCGACCCTACGACGTTCGCCCCGTCGACGACCAGGTGCACGTCGTCGTCGAGCTGGGCGCGGAGGCCGGGCCAGGACGCCGCGAGCCCCGGGTGCAGCGGGAGGACGTCGAGCTCGGCTCGAGGGACCCAGCGCAGCTCGAGGCTCTCGGCGTCGGAGATGACGGGGTCGAAGTCGCGCGTGACGGCCGCGACGACGGTCGTGTACGACCAGAAGCCGAGGTCGAGGACCGACTCGGACCGCAGTCGCAGGGCGTCGGCGGGGACGGCGGCCTCCTCGCCTGCCTCGCGGAGGGCTCCGGCCACGGCGGTCTCGTCGAAGTCGCGCGCGCCCCCGGGCAGGCCCCAGGTGCCGCCGAAGTGGCTCCACTCGACGCGGTGCTGGAGGAGGACGCGGTCGGCGGCGTCGACGGCGAGCAGGCCGGCAGCCCCGGCGCGGCCCCAGAACCGTCGGCCGTCGGGGCCCTCGACCCAGCCGTCGGCGGGCCCGTGGACGGTCACGAGCGCTGGGACAGGACGACGAGGCCCGCCACCGTGCCGAGCACTGCCAGGGCCCCGAGCACGAGGCCGACGATCGCGAGGACGAGCCCCGAGCGCAGCGGACCGCGAGAGCGCAGCGCCCGGCTGCGTCGGAGGCCGAGCACGCCGTAGACGAGGGCGCCGAGGGAGAAGACCACGTTGAGGGCCGGGATGGGCACCGCGAAGGCCAGCACGCCCGCCGCGACGGACAGGAACGCCGCGATCGGTCGGTCGGAGGCGGGGCGGGGTTCGGCGTCGCGCGTCATCGCTGGTGCTCCTCGGGTCGGTGCCCCAAGGTTACCGGCCGCCGCTCCGAGGACGACGTGACACCCAACCGGCGGGCCGGGGACTCCGAACGAGGACAGGGGGCTGGCCCGGAACCCGATGTCGGGCCAGCCCTCCGCTCGTGCTGCTGCCGCCTCGGCCCGCGTCTGCCGTCACTGCTGCTGGACGGAGAAGACGTTCCCTGCGGGGTCGTGGAACCAGGCGATGTCGGGGCCGTGGCCCGAGGCGCGCCCGCGGACGACCTGGTCCTCGCCCGCCCAGGGCCCGCCCGGGTCGGGCCTCAGCCCGCGCTCGGCGAGGCCGGCCAGGGCGACGTCGAGGTCGTCGACGACGAGGTTGAGGACGGTGAAGCCTGCGGGCCGGTGGTCGTCCTTGCCGTAGACGAGGACCCTCCCGGCGCTGCCGGGCAGCTCGACCTGCAGCATCGTGCCGTCCATGAGGGGCGTGACGGCCAGTCCGAGCACCTCGCCCCAGAACTCGGCCGCCGCCGGGACGTCGTCGACGCTGAAGCCGCTGTAGGCGCTGACGGGCTCGAACACGGGGACCTCCTGGATCGGGACACCAGTGTGCGCCTCGGGACGTGCCCCGGGAAGGGCGCGCCCCGAGGCGGTTCCCGGTTCACACGAAGCGGACGGCCTGCTGGAGGCGCTCCCGGATCTCGAAGACGTCGGAGAGCGCCGTCCGGTCGCCCAGCTCAGGACCGTGGCGGAGCACCTGGGCGAGGAGCGAGCGCCGGAGGACCCACGTGCTGCCCCGTCGCCCTCGCCCGACCTGCTCGAGCGCCGTGGGCAGGTCGTCGTCGGGCACGACGATCAGCTGGTGGGTGAACGACACCCGGGTCTCGCGCCGGACGGCGCGGGCCTGCCTCGTCACGTCGCGGACCGGCTGCTCGTCGAGGGGGATGCCCGGGCCGACGAGGTCGCCCTTGGACACGGTGACCTCGCTCCCCCAGTCGGACGACTGCACGGCGAACAGGCCCGAGGGGCCGAGCACGATGTGGTCGAGCTTGCCGTCGGGGCCGGCGTCGACGTCGCTCCAGATGGTGAAGCCGATGCCGAGCCCGGTGACGATCGCGACCGTCGCCTCCTCGGCGAGGGCGTCGGCGAGCACGTGCCGGATCTCCGGGGGCGCGGTCCGCACGAGGGCCTCGTCGTAGGGGTCGTCGAGGGGGACGCCGCGGCCGACCCACTCGCGCATCAGCGACAGGTATCGCTCCCGGTTGGCGCCGCCGGGATGGCCGTGCACCCGGGCCCGTGGCCGGGAGTCGGTGCGCTGGGGGTCACGGGGCGGCGGGGCCCAGCCGGGCGCGGGGGCGCCGGAGGAGGACGACGCCGAGCCCGAGCGGCCAGACGTCGACGACGACGGGCGCCGACGGTCGTACGCGGCCCGCGCCTCCGGCGTCCCGACCGCCTCCCACGCCAGCTGCAGGTCGCGGAAGGCCGAGGCGCTGCCGCCGAGGTCGGGGTGCGTCTCGCGGGCGAGGCGTCGGTAGGCACGTCGCAGGTCGTCGTCGGACGCCGTGGAGGGGACGCCGAGCACCTCGTAGGCGGTGGCGGAGGCAGGACTGGGCGTCACCCCGCAACGATATCGGGCCGCGGCTGGGCGGCGCGTCGGCGTCGGTGTCGGCGTCCACCGGACACGGAGCCGCTCCGCCTACCGTGCACGACACACGTTCCGCAACGAGAGGAAGACCCGCATGCCCGTTCCCGTCCGCACCGTCATGAGCCCCGCCCGCTACGTCCAGGGCAAGGACGCGATCACCCGCCTCGGGGAGTTCGTCGCGCCGATCGGGAGCCGCCCCCTCGTCGTCGCGGACGACGTCGTCTGGGGCCTGGTCGAGGAGGCGGTGGGCACGAGCTTCGCCGCCGAGTCGCTGCGCGTCGAGCGCGTCCCGTTCGGCAGGTTCGCGACGCCGGCCGCGATCGACGAGCTGGCGGAGTCGATCCGGTCGTCGGACGCGGACGTCGTCGTGGCGATCGGCGGCGGCAGCGCCATCGACGCCGCCAAGGCCGCCGGCCACGCCACGGGCATCCGCTGGGTGAGCGTGCCCACCGTCGCCTCGACCGACGCGCCGACCTCGGCGCTCGCCGTCGTCTACACGGACGAGGGCGAGTTCATCGAGTACCGGTTCTTCCCGCGGAACCCCGACCTCGTGCTGATCGACACGCAGCTCGTCGCGAACGCCCCCGTGCAGTTCCTGGTGGCGGGGATCGGCGACGCGCTCGCCACCTGGATCGAGGCCCGCGCGTCGGCGAAGGCCGCCGCGACCACGATGGCCGGCGGACTCGCGACCCAGGCGGGCACCGCCCTGGCCGAGCTGTCGTGGCGCATCATCCACGAGAACGCCTTCTCCGCCCTCGACGCCGTCCGCGACGGGATCGTCACGCCGGCGCTCGAGTCGCTCGTCGAGGCGAACACGCTGCTCTCCGGCCTCGGCTTCGAGTCGGGCGGCCTCGCCGCCGCGCACGCGATCCACAACGGCCTGACCGCCGCCCCGCAGACGCACGGCCTGACCCACGGCCAGAAGGTCAACATCGGCTCGCTGACCCAGCTCGTGCTCGAGGGGGCACCCCGTGCCGAGATCGAGGACTTCGTCGAGTTCACGACCCGGGTGGGCCTGCCGAACACGCTCACCGAGATCGGCCTGAGCACGGACGACACCGAGGAGCTCGAGGCGGTGGCTGCGGCCGCCACCGTCGAGTCGGAGACCATCCACTCGATGCCGTTCCCGGTGACTGCCGCCGACGTGGTCGCGGCCCTCACCTCGATCGAGCGCCTGTCCCGGTCGATCCGGGCCGACAAGGGCCTGCCCGAGCCGGTGAAGTACGAGGCCGCGCACTAGCGACAGCTCCTGCACCGTAGAGGGCCCGTCCATGATCGGACGGGCCCTCTGCGGTGCAGGTGGTCAGGCGCGCGCGGCGGCCCGGTTCGCTCGCCAGGCTCGCCAGCGCAGCCGGAGGCGGTGGGCGAGCCGTCGCACGGCCTGCGTGACGCGGTGTGCGGCCGGGAACTCGGTGCCGAGGACGGCGACCCCCACGAACACGATCAACCAGCCGGGACCGGGCAGCGGGACGAGCACGAGGCCGACGGCGATCACGACGACGCCCACCAGCGCCACCCCGACCTTGTAGGCGACGCGGAGGCGGGGGTAGCCGTCGAGCTTCTCTCGCCCGGCACGCCACCGAGCTCGTGCCCGGGCAGCCCGGCCGAGTCCCTGCTCGGGGGCGCCCGGAGGCGTCGCACCACGGGGAGCACCGTCGTCGTGCGGGCCGGCGGCGGGCCGGGACGGGGCCACGGCGGTCTCGGAGGTCATGCGGAGAAACTAGGCGGCTCCCCTGGCAGACCCCGCCGTGCCCCCTGCCAGGCACCTGGGCGCCGCCCGTTCCTGGGAACGGGGAGGCCGGGCGGGCGTAGCCAGGACGCAGGGTCCTCGCGTGCGGGGACCGCCACGATCACGAGCGCCGCACCGCTGCGGCACGAGGAGGACCCATGAAGACGAGGACCATCGGAGACGTCACCGTGAGCGCGATCGGCCTGGGCGGCATGCCCCTGTCGATCGAGGGACGGCCGGACGAGAAGCAGGCGATCGCCACGATCCACGCCGCTCTCGAGCAGGGCATCACCCTGATCGACACCGCCGACGCCTACCACCAGCCCGGCACCCACGAGATCGGGCACAACGAGTCGTTGATCGCTCGGGCGCTCGAGAGCTTCCACGGCGACACCTCGGACGTGCTCGTCGCGACGAAGGGCGGCCACCTCCGACCGGAGGCAGGAGCCTGGGCACAGAACGGCGACCCGGCCTACCTGAAGGAGGCGGCGCGCGCGTCCGCACAGCGCCTCGGCGTCGAGACCATCGGCCTCTACCAGTTCCACCGCCCCGACCCGGCCGTGCCGTACGCCGACTCGGTGGGCGCGCTGGCGGAGCTGCTTGACGAGGGCGTCATCCGCATGGCCGGCATCTCGAACGCGACCGTCGACCAGATCCGCGAGGCGAACGACGTCCTCGACGGGCGCCTGGTCTCCGTGCAGAACCAGTACTCCCCCGCGTTCCGCTCGAGCACCGAGGAGCTCGTGCTGTGCGACGAGATGGGCATCGCGTTCCTGCCGTGGAGCCCGCTCGGCGGCATCACGAACGCCGCCGACCTCGGCACGAAGCACGCCGTCTTCGCCGAGATCGCCAACGCACGCCGGATCTCGCCCCAGGTGCTGACCCTCGCGTGGGAGCTGCACGCGTCCGAGCTGGTCATCCCCATCCCCGGGTCGACTCGTCCGCAGACGATCATGAACTCGGCGACCGCCGCGACCATCAAGCTGTCCGCCGACGAGGTGCAGAGGCTCGACGCAGCCGCCGACGCGGCGTGAGCTGACGGGCGCTTCCGGGCGACGGCACGGGCGGGCGACGGTCAGTGGTACGGATTCCGCATCGGGATCAGCTGCGGGCCGTCGCCGGGCACGCCGAACCCCTCGGGAAGGTCGGTCGCCGTGACCTGTCCCGGCAGCCGCGGGGCCGGGTCGAACCCGCCCGGCGTGCGGCGCACCTGGCCGCGGAGGCTCAGCGGGCCCCGTCGGAGCCTCTCGGCGAGGCCCCTCGCCCAGGTGGCCACGGCCAGGTCGTCGAGGGGCGTCTCGCCCTCGCGCTGCCACACGAGCACGACCGAGCGGGCCCGCACGTCGCTCGCCTGGTCACGGACGACGCGCTCGAGGGAGGCGACGTCGCGGCCGTAGGGCAGCCGGGGCAGGCCCCTCAGCCGGATCAGGTTCGCGCAGGGGTACTCGCCGCGATCGAAGAACGCGACGTAGACGAGGTCCTCGTCGCAGGGCTCGTCGCAGGCGACGCTCGCCCACTGCGCGAGGGCGGACTCGGAGGAGCTGGCGGGCAGGGGCGGGACGGTGCGGTCTGTCGTGGTCATGGGGACCACCGTGCCGGAGCGGGCGTCGCGGCTCGACCCGCGCCTCCTCGACTGTGGACGGTGCCGCGAGCCATCGACTCTGGGGAGGGAGCACGCGTCTGCGGCTCAGAGAGGACGGGCCGTGAGCACGGTCTCCCGGGCACACTGGGACGATGGCCGCTCACGAGAACCCCCGCGTCACGTTCCCCGACGGACGCACCGCCCCCGCCCTCGGGCTCGGCACCTGGGAGCTCGGAGACGATCCCCGTCGACGCGACGCCGAGTTGGCGGCCCTCCGCGAAGGGCTCGACCTCGGCATGACCCTGGTCGACACGGCGGAGATGTACGGGCGCGGCGCCTCCGAGCGACTCGTCGCCGAGGCGATCGCGGGTCGGCGCGACGAGGTGTTCCTCGTGAGCAAGGTGCTGCCCTCGAACGCGAGCCGCCGCGGCACGATCGAGGCGTGCCACGCCAGCCTCGCCCGCCTCGGCACCGACCGGCTCGACCTCTACCTGCTGCACTGGCGCGGCGGCCACCCGCTCGAGGGCACGGTGGAGGCGATGGAGGCGCTGGTCGCCGAGGGTTCGATCGGCGGCTGGGGCGTCAGCAACTTCGACGTCGGCGACCTCGACGACCTCGCCAGGGCGACCGACGGGTCGTCGATGCCCCAGACCGACCAGGTGCTCTACAACCTCGCCCGGCGCGGCCCGGAGCACGACCTGCTGCCGCGGCTGCGCGAGACGGGGACGCCGCTGATGGCTTACTCGCCCGTCGACCACGGCGAGCTCCTGGACCACCCGGTCGTCGCCTCCGTCGCTGCCGACCTCGGCGTGACGCCCGCCCAGCTCGCGATCGCCTGGGTGCTGCGGCTCGCGCCCGACGTGCTGCTCGCCGTGAAGGCCGGCAGCGTCGACCACGTGCGCGAGGACGCCGAAGCCCTGGCCGTCGACCTCGACGACCAGGCGTTCGCGCAGCTCGAGCGGGCGTTCCCGGCGCCGACCGGGCCCGTGCCCCTCGAGGTGCGCTGAGGTGTCGGCGCTCCGCGAGTTCGGGTCGGGCGTCGCGGTACTCGGCCGAGGGCTGCGCCTCTGGGGGACGTCGCCTCGGCTGATGCTGCTCGGGGCGGTGCCCGCCCTGATCGTCGGCGCCGTCTTCGTCGCCCTGCTCGTGCTCGTGAACGGGCACGCGGACGACCTGGCCGTCCTGGCGACCCCGTTCGCCGACCGGTGGCCGGAGCAGGGCCGCGTGCTCGTCCGGGTCGGCGTCGGCGTCGCGGTCTCGCTGCTGGCCGTGCTGCTCGCCGTGGTCACCTTCACGGCCGTCACGCTGCTCGTCGGCGATCCCTTCTACGAGCGCATCTGGCGGCACGTCGAGCAGCGCGAGGGCGACGCCCCGGCCGACGTCGACGAGGGGTTCTGGCGCGGCGTCCTGAGGAGCGTCGGCGACTCGCTCCGCCTGCTGTTGGCCACCGCGGCCGTCGGGGTCTGCTTGTTCGTCGGCGGCTTCGTCCCGGTCGTCGGGCAGACCCTCGTGCCCGTGCTCGGGGCGCTCACCGGCGGCTGGTTCCTCGCGGTCGAGCTCACCGGGTTCGCCCTCGACGCGCGCGGGCGGTCGCTGCGGCAGCGACGCGCGGCCCTGGCGGCGAACCGCTGGCGGACCCTCGGCTTCGGCACGGCGACCTGGCTGTCGTTCTTCGTCCCCCTCGGGGCCGTCGTCGTGATGCCCGCCGCGGTCGCCGGCGCGACCCTGCTGGCGCGCGACGCCGCCCGCGAGCAGGACGCGCTGGCGCGTGGAGGCCAGGTGCGACAGGGTGGTGAGGAGGCGCTGCCGCCACCATCCAGTCGAAGGAGACCGAATGAAGATCGACAAGGCCGAGGTCGTCGTCACCAGCCCTGACCGCAACTTCGTCACGCTGAAGCTGACCACCGACGAGGGGGTCACCGGGCTCGGCGACGCCACCCTGAACGGCCGCGAGCTCGCGGTCGTCGCCTACCTCAGCGAGCACGTCGTGCCGCTCCTGCTCGGCCGCGACCCCGGCCGCATCGAGGACACCTGGCAGTTCCTCTACCGCAGCGCCTACTGGCGCCGCGGCCCCGTCACGATGGCCGCCATCGCCGCCGTCGACGTCGCCCTCTGGGACATCAAGGCGAAGGTCGCCGGCATGCCGCTCTACCAGCTGCTCGGCGGCGCCTCCCGCACCGGCCTGCTCACCTACGGCCACGCCTCCGGCAAGGACCTGGACGAGCTCTTCGACAGCGTGCGCGACCACCAGGAGCAGGGCTACAAGGCCATCCGCGTGCAGACCGGCGTGCCCGGGCTGAAGTCGATCTACGGCATCGCCTCGAACGCCACCTTCGACGCCAACACGGGCGTGCGCTACGACCACGAGCCCGCCCAGCGCGGCGCCCTGCCGAACGAGGAGGACTGGGACACCCGCTCGTACCTGCGGCACGTGCCGACCGTCTTCGAGGCCGTGCGGAACGAGTTCGGGCCCGAGATCCCGCTGCTGCACGACGGTCACCACCGCATGACGCCGATCCAGGCGGCCTCGCTCGGCAAGAGCCTGGAGCCCTACGACCTGTTCTGGCTCGAGGACGTCACCCCGGCCGAGAACCCGGAGGCGCTGCGGCTCGTCCGCCAGCACACGACGACGCCCCTGGCGATCGGCGAGATCTTCAACACGGTCTGGGACTACCAGCAGATCGTCCGCGAGCAGCTGATCGACTACGTCCGGAGCGCCGTCACCCACACCGGCGGGATCACGCACCTGCGCAAGGTGCTCGACTACGCGGCGCAGTACCAGATCAAGTCGGGCATGCACGGGCCGACCGACATCTCGCCCGTCGGCATGGCCGCCGCGATGCACCTCGGCCTCGCGATCCACAACTTCGGCATCCAGGAGTACATGAAGCACGGCGAGAAGACCGACTCCGTCTTCCGGCAGAGCTTCACCTTCGTCGACGGGATGCTGCACCCCGGCGAGCAGCCGGGCATCGGGGTCGAGCTCGATGTCGACGAGGCCGGCAAGTACCCCTACGAGCAGGCCTACCTGCCCTACAACCGCCTCGCCGACGGGACGGTGCACGACTGGTGAGCTGAGGAGGCGCTCGAGAGGCCTCGGATCGACCTCGCGCCACGGCTGCGGATCGATCCGGGGCCTCTCGTCGCGGCAGGCAGGTCAGTCGCCGCGGTAGGCGCCCTCGAGGTCGGCGACGACCAGGCGGCCCATGCCCCTCATCGCCTCCATGGCGCGGGAGGCGCCGGTCGGGTCGGGCCCGCCGACCGTCCGCTGCATCGCGCTCGGCACGACCTGCCACCAGAAGCCCCAGCGGTCGCGGACCCAGCCGCACCGCCCCTCCTGGCCGCCGTCGGAGGCGAGGGCGTCCCAGATCCGGTCCAGCTCCTCCTGGTCGTCGACCGGCACCGAGAGCGAGACGGCCTCGTTGGGGACGAACCCGGGGCCGCCGTTCAGGCCCTGGAAGCCCTGGCCGTCGAGGTCGAACTCGACGACGAGCGCCTGGCCGGCCAGGGCCGGGTCGGGGAAGTCGTCGGGGTACCGGGACACGTGGCTGATGTGAGAGACCGGGAACAGCGAGACGTAGAACGTCGCGGCCGCCTCGGCCTCGCCGTCGAACCACAGGACTGGGGTGATGCGGGGCACGGGGCGCCTCCTCGGCTCGGTCGCGCCGACGACGGTGTCGGTGCGTGCGGCAGACGCTACCGCGCACCGCGTCCGGCCGCGAGGGTCGACAGCTGCGCCTCGGTCGTCCCGCACCTCGAAGTGGACGATGCACCCCGATACGTCGGGGTGCATCGTCCACTTCGAGGTGTCGCGCGGAGGATCAGCCGATCAGGGTCTCGATCGGGCCGCGGACGAAGTAGACCAGGAACCCGACCGCGACGATCCACAGCAGCGGGCTGATCTCCCGTGCCTTGCCCGAGAAGGCGCGGACGATCACCCACGTGACGAAGCCGACCCCGATGCCGTTGGCGATCGAGTAGGTCAGCGGCATGACGATGATCGTGAGGAACACGGGCAGGGCGACGCTGAAGTCGGTCCAGTCGATGTCCTTGATCTGCGAGACCATCAGCGCGCCGACGATGACGAGCGCCGCGGCGGCGACCTCGAGCGGCACGACCTGGGTCAGCGGCGTGAAGAACATGGCGAGGATGAAGAGCAGCCCGGTGACGACCGAGGCGAAGCCGGTGCGGGCGCCCTCGCCGATGCCGGAGGCCGACTCGACGAAGACGGTGTTCGACGACGAGCTCGTCGCGCCGCCGGCGACCGCGCCGATGCCCTCGACGACGAGCGCCGACTTCAGACGGGGGAACGTGCCGTCGGGCGCGGCGACGTCGGCGGCCTTCGCGAGGCCGGTCATCGTGCCCATGGCGTCGAAGAAGTTCGTGAAGACGAGGGTGAAGACGAGCATGACGGCCGACAGCCAGCCGATGCGCGCGAAGGCGCCGAGGCTGACGTCGCCGATCAGCGACAGGTCGGGCAGGGCGACGATCTGCGTCGGCAGGACCGGCGCGTTGAGGTTCCAGTCGTCGAGGTTCTGGCCGTTCGAGGTGGGCACCTGGAAGATCGCTTGCAGGACGATCGCGATGACCGTCGAGGCGACGATCCCGATGAAGATCGCGCCGCGGACGCGACGGGCCATGAGCACGCCGATGACGACGAGGCCGATGACGAAGGTGATGGTCGGCAGGGTGCTGATCGACCCGCCGTCGCCGAGCTGCACCGGCGGCGACGCATTGCCGCTCGCGCGGACGAAGCCCGAGTCGACGAGGCCGATGAACGCGATGAAGAGGCCGATGCCGACCGTGATCGCGGTCTTGAGGGCCGCAGGCACCGCGCTGAAGATCATGCTGCGGAGGCCCGTGACGGCCAGGATCGTGATGACGAGGCCGTTGATGACGACGAGGCCCATCGCCTCGGGCCAGGTCACGTCCTGCACGACCGTGACCGCGAGGAACGAGTTGATGCCGAGGCCCGCCGCGAAGGCGAACGGGAGGCGGGCGACCGTCCCGAAGAGGATGGTCATGACGCCCGCGGTGAGGGCCGTGACCGCGCCGACCTGGCTGTTCTGCAGCCAGCCGCCGAGGACGTCCTTCGCGGCCTGGTCCTCGCTGAAGCCGCCGAGGATCAGCGGGTTGAGGATCACGATGTAGGCCATCGTCACGAAGGTGACGACGCCGCCGCGGATCTCGCGGGCCCAGCTCGAGCCGCGGCCGGTGATCTCGAAGTAGCGGTCGAGGGCACCGGCCACGCCGGGGCGGCGCGAGTCGGTGGACACGGGGGTGGTCATGGTGGCTCCCGAGGAGTAGGGCGGCGAGGAGGGCGCGCGACTCTGGGCGCACTCTCAGCTTACGACGCCGAGGAGCCCCGTCCGGCCTGTCCGGGCACATCGACCTCGATCGTCGCGGCGGCGATGCCGGCGACGAGCGCGTCGGCCCCGAGCGCGCCGTCGGACGAGCCGACGACGTCGGTGAGCGGGAGCACGAGAGGCACGCGACGCCCGTCGACGACGACCCACGTGCGGAGGGACCCCGGGCCGGCCGCCGCCTCCGGCGTCGCGGTCGCCAGCTCGTCGAGCCACTCGCACTCGGTCTCGATCCAGCGAGTGTGCACGGACGGTTCGTCGCCGCCCGCTCCCCCGCCGTCGGCCCCCGTCTCAGCATCCGCGACGACGCCCGTGAAGGCCGGGTCGTCGACGAGGAGGCGGTGGAAGCGCACGGTCGTCGCCGGCCCCTCGACGACGAGGCCGTCCAGGGCGCGCCGCGCGCGGCTCAGGGCCGCCGCGCGGTCCCGGCCCGTCACGACGACGCTGAGGAGGAGCGGGTCGCGGCCCGCGGGGACGGCCGAGCCCGCGACGACGCCCGAGTCGACCCGGACGCCCGGTCCGCCCGGCAGCTCGAGGCGGCTCACCGGAGCAGGCGCCGGCAGGAACCCGCGACCGGCGTCCTCCGCCGTGACGCGGAACGAGATCGTGTGGCCGCGGCTCTCGGGAACGTCGGCGAGGTCGAGCCCCAGCCCGCCCGCCACCAGCAGCTGCTGCCGCACCAGGTCGACGCCCGTGGCCTGCTCGGTGGCGACGTGCTCGAGCGGCAGGGCGGTGCCCACCTCGAGGAACGAGACCTGGCCTGCCCGCGACACGAGGAACTCGACGGTGCCGGCGCCGCGGTACGAGACGGCCGAGCCGAGCGCGACGGAGGTGGAGGTGACGACCTCGAGCTGCTCGTCGGTCAGGTGCGGTGCCGGTGCCTCGCCGACGAGCTTCTGGTGCCGGCGCTGCACCGAGCACTCGCGGGTGCCGACCACCACGACCCGTCCCTCGCCGTCGCCCAGCAGCTGGGCCTCGACGTGGCGCGGCCGGTCGAGGTACTGCTCGACGAAGACCTCTCCGCGGCCGAAGACGGCAGCCGACTCGCGCACGGCGGAGTCGAGCAGGTCGGCGACCTCGTCGAGCCGGCGGGCGACGCGCAGCCCCAGGCCGCCGCCTCCGTGGGCCGCCTTGAGCGCGATCGGCAGCCCGTGCCGCTGGGCGAACGCGACCGCCTCGTCCGCCGACGCGATGGGATCGGAGGTGCCGACGACGAGGGGCGCGCCGACCGAGTCGGCGAGGGCACGGGCCGACACCTTGTCGCCGAGCAGCTCCATCGTCTCGGGGTCGGGCCCGACCCAGGTGAGGCCCGCGGCGAGCACGCGCCGCGCGAACTCGGCGTTCTCGCTCAGGGGCCCGCAGCCGGGGTGCACGGCGTCCGCGCCGCTTCGCTCGGCGACGTCGAGGAGCGCCTGCATGTCGCGGTAGGCGTCGGTGCCGGGCAGCTCGTCGAGCACCCAGGCCTCGTCGGCGGCGTGCACGTGCAGCGCGTCGACGTCGTCGGGCGCGAACACCGCGACGGAGGGCAGGTCGAGGTCGGCGGCGGCCCTCGCGACGCGCACCGCCACGAGCCCGCGCTCGGCGATCAGGAGCTTCCTCACTGCTCGACCCCCCGCTCGTCCGCGGCGCGCTCGTCGACCCGCGCGTCGCGGCGACCGCCGCGTCGACCCGCGCCGAGGTCGGGCCCGGGCACGACGCGGAACCGCACGCTCGCCCCGACGGGCACCTGCGCGGCACGGTCGAGCTGGTCGCCGACGACGCACGCGACGACCGGGTAGCCGCCCGTGACGGGGTGGTCGGCCATGAAGAGGACGGGCTGGCCGTCGGGCGGCACCTGCAGGGCACCCGAGACGGTCGCCTCGCTCGGCAGCTCGTGCTCGACCGCACGCTCGAGCGGGTGCTCGCCCGCCAGGCGGAGCCCGATCCGGTTCGACTGCGCCGTGACCGTGAACCGCTGGCCCGTGAGGCGCTCGAGCGCCTCGGCGGTGAACCAGTCGTCGCGGGGGCCGAGCACGACGTCGAGCAGGGTGACCTCGTCCGGGGCGGAGACCGAGCGCTGGGCGTCGTGGGCCGCCGCGGCGACGCTCTCGGACCAGGCACGCCCGACGCCGAGCTCGTCGCCGGCGGCCAGCCTCCCGGGTCCGATGCGGGCGAGCACGTCGCCGGAGGCGCTGTCGAGCACGCTCTCGGCCTCCCAGCCGCCGCGGACGGCGAGGTACGAGTAGACGCCCCGAGGAGGCGCCCCCACGACGAGCACCTCGCCGTCGTCGAGCGCGAACGCGGCCCCCGGGACGGCGTGGCGGACGCCGCCCGCGCCGTGCACCGTCAGCGGGACGGGCGCGCCCGCCACGGCGAGCACGAGGTCGCCGCGCGCCGTGGCCTCCAGCCCGCCGTAGGCCAGCTCGAGCGCGGCCGAGCCCGTCGCCGCGCCGACCAGGCGGTTGGCCTCGCGGAGCGCACGGTGGTCCATCGCGCCCGAGCGCGAGACGCCGAGGCCCGAGCGGCCGGGCCGCCCCAGGTCCTCGAGGATGCTGAAGGGGCCAGGCGCCGTGACGACGAGCGCACGGTCGGGGCGCGGGCGGTCGACGGGCGCAGGCACGGCGGGCGCAGGCGCGTCGGACATCGGCTCGGCCGGCGGGAGCGCGGAGCCGGACTCCACGGGCGAGGGGCTCCCGGACTCCGGGCTCGCCGCCTCCTCGACTGCGGGGGGACGCTGCGTGACGTCGACGAAGCGGACGCGCATCCCCGGCTGCAGCAGCGCCGGGACGCGCTCGGCGAGGTCCCAGAGGGCGACGTCGGTGCGCCCGAGCAGCTGCCAGCCGCCGGGGCTCTCGCGGGGGTAGACCCCGGTGAACTCCCCCGCCATGGCGACCGCCCCCGCGGGCACCGAGGTGCGGGGCGTCGCGCGGCGAGGGACGGCGAGGGACGGGTCGCCGCCCGTGAGGTAGGCGAAGCCCGGCGCGAAGCCCGTGAAGGCGACGGTGTACGTGGCACCGGCGTGCCGGTCGACGACCTCGTCGACGCTGAGGCCGCTCAGCCGGGCGACCTCGGCCAGGTCCTCGCCGTCGTAGACGACGGGGATCTCGACGAGCCGCCCCTCGGTCGCGGCGTCCCGCGACGTCGGCAGCGACCGCAGGACGCTCATCAGCGAGGCGATGGGCAGCAGCGTGGGGAGGAACCGCACCGCGACGCTCCGTGCGGCCGGCACGACGTCGAGGATGCCCGCCACGGGCTGCGCGAGCAGGGCGCCGAAGAGGGCCAGCGACTCGTCGAGCCCGTCGGTCTCGATCAGCACGCCGTCCGTGCCGAGCGGCAGCACCCGGAGGTGCGCGAGCGCGGCCCCGAGATCGACCTCGTGGCCGGTCACCGGGCGGTCGTCCCGGGGTCGAGCGGCGTCGACGAGGACGAGGGCGTCGCGGGGGTGCCGGCCGCCTGCGGGACGGTGACGAACGGGCGGAGGCCGACCCCTGCCTCCTCGAGGGCGCTGCGCACCCCGACCGCGATCGCCACGGCGTCCGGGCTGTCGCCGTGCACGCAGACCGTGTCGGCCCGCAGCTCGACGACGGCACCGTCGACGGAGCGCACCGTGCCGGTCTCGACCAGCTGGAGGACGCGGTCGCGGACCTCGTCGGCGTCGTGAAGCACGGCCCCGGGTCGGCTGCGGGGCACGAGCGCGCCGGTCGCGTCGTAGGCGCGGTCGGCGAAGGCCTCGGCGACGACGTGGAGGCCCTCCTGCTCGGCACGGCGGAGGAACGCGGAGCCGGCGAGCCCGACGACGGGCAGGGCCGGGTCGACCCGCAGGATCGCCTCGATCACTGCGCCCGCGTGGACGGCGCCCCGGCCGTCGGCGTCCGCGACGACCGAGTAGAGGGCGCCGTGCGGCTTGACGTAGCGGACGGCCCCGCCGACCGCGCGGGACAGCCCGGTCAGTGCGCCGATCTGCCAGACGACGTCCGCGACGAGCTCGTCGTGCGAGGCCTCGACGTAGCGGCGGCCGAAGCCGACGAGGTCGCGGTACGAGACGTGCGCCCCGACGACGACCCCGCGACGGTGGGCCGCGTCGACGACGCGCAGCAGGCCGGCCGGGTCGCCCGCGTGGAACCCGCAGGCGACGTTCGCGCTCGTCACGACGTCGAGCAGGGCGTCGTCGTCGCCGAGCGTCCAGCGTCCGAAGCCCTCGCCGAGGTCGGCGTTGAGGTCGATCGTGGTCATGCGGCGCCTCCCCTCGGCGGTCGTCGTGCGGCTGTCGTGCGGTGGTCGGCTCGTGGGCCGGTCGTCCACGGTACCGGGCCGGGGCGGGGAGGACGCCGGGCAGGAGGCGCGGCGACGCCCACGGGGACGCGCGGCGGCCGCGCCGTCGGGTCGGCTAGGAGGCGCGGCGCACGGCGAGCGCGCTCGCCACGAGCGGCACCTGGAGCGGCAGACGGACGACGGTGACGACCCGCCGGGCCGTCCCGGCGCGGCTGCTCCGGAGCGCCCGCAGGGCCATCGACACGTTCGCCGGGAACACGGCGACGAAGAGCGCGGCCGCGAGGGCGCCGCCCGCCCGTCGCGTCGTCGTCGAGAGCAGGGCGCCGGCGACGACGACCTCGGCGACGCCGGAGCTCGTGGTCCACAGGCGGGCCGGGCCGGGCATGCTGCGCGGCACGACCGCGTCGTAGGCGCTCGGGCGCACCAGGTGGAGCACGCCGGAGACGCCGCAGGCGGCCGCGAGGAGGAGCGCCGTGCGGCGGACGGAGGCGGTGCGGGCGTGGCGGGTGCGTCGGGTGCTCATGTGGTCCATCCTGCTCGCCCGCGCCTCCTCGACGGGTCCGACCCGGCCGAGGGGAGGTCAGACGGCGCGGCGGACGCCCCGGCTCATGATCGCGGAGGTGAGCGCCTCGACCGGCTCGCGCGGCGCGGCGGGATTGGCGACGAGCACGTAGTCGACGTCGCCGAGGGCCGGCAGCGAGAAGCGGTCGCTGACCTTGACGAGGTCGGTGGGGATGAGCGAGAACGGGAACACGGCGACTCCCATGCCCGCCCGCACCGCCGCGAGCACGCCGTTCACGTCGCGCGTGTTGCAGGTGATGCGCCAGGTGCGCCCGCTCGCCTCGAGGGCGCCGATCGCGAGCTGACGGCTGAGGCTCGGCGCCTGGTAGGCGATCAGCGGCACCGGCCGGCCGGGCTCGACCTGCAGCTTCTCCTGCCCGATCCAGACCATCGTGTCGCCGGCGACCCGGCGGCCCTCGTCGGACTCCCCCGCCGTCTGCTTCACGAAGATGAGGTCGAGGTGCCCGGAGGCGAGACGGCGTCGCAGGGGACCGCTCTGGTTCACCGTCAGCTCGAGGTCGACGTCGGGGTGCAGCTGCCGGAAGTGCCGGAGGATGCGCGGCAGCTGCGTGATGGCGAGGTCGTCCGCGGCACCGAAGCGCAGGCGGCCGCGCATCGCCGAGCCGCTGAACCAGCTCTCGGCCGCGGAGTGCGCCGCGAGGATCGTGCGGGCGAAGCCGGCCATCGCGTCGCCGTCGTCGGTGAGGCGCACGTCACGGGTGTCCCGCACCACGAGGGTGCGGCCCGCCGCCTTCTCGAGCCGGCCGACGTGCTGGCTCACCGTCGGCTGGCTGATGCCGAGACGGAGACCCGCGGCCGTGAAGCTGCGCGTCTCCGCCACGGCGAGGAACGTCGTCAGCAGGGCAGGGTCGAACACGGTGAGACCTCCTCCTGTCGAGTCATTCGATCATCGCATGACAGTGATTCACACCATAGGGGGTCCGAATGACGCCGGCGGCCTTACCGTCGAGGGACGAGGAGGCGCGGCTCACCACCGCGAGGCCCCTCGCCTCCTCCCCCGGCGGCCGCGACCGCCCCGGGCCGCCCACCAGCGCAGGAACGCCGATGTCCTCACCGTCCACCGCCAGCACTCCCGTCGTCGACCCCGCCGCCTCCTTCCCCGCCACCGCACCGCTGCCCGTCGCGACGCAGCGCCCGCCGTGGCGGCACACCTTCATCGCGCTCAGCGTGCCGAACTTCCGGCTCTGGACGGTCGGCAACTTCGTGGCCATGACCGCCGGCTGGATGCAGCGCATCGCCCAGGACTGGCTCGTGCTCGAGCTGACCGGCAGCGCGACGGCCGTCGGCGTCACGGTGGCGATGCAGTTCGCGCCGATGCTCTTCTTCGGCCTGCTCGGCGGCGTGCTCGTCGACCGGTTCTCGAAGCGGGCGCTGATGGTCGTCACCCAGAGCGTCTTCGCGGTGCTGAGCATCGGGCTCGCCGTGCTGACCCTGACCGGCGTCGTCGAGGCCTGGCACGTGTTCGCCATCGCCTTCGCGACGGGCCTGGTGACCGTGGTCGACAACCCGGCCCGCCAGGTGATCGTGAGCGAGCTCGTCGGCCAGCGCCACCTCCGCAACGCCATCAGCGTCAACTCGAGCGTGTTCCAGCTCGGCGGCATGATCGGCCCCGCCGTCAGCGGCGTGCTGCTGCTCGCGGTCGGCGCCGGGTGGGCCTTCGCCGTGAACGGCGTCGCCTGCCTGCTCGTGGTCGGCATGCTCGGCCTGCTCCGCACCTCCCAGATGACCCGCACCGCACCGGCTCCCCGGTCGCGCGGCCAGCTGCGCGAGGGCCTCGCGTACGCCCGGGCGAAGCCGACCATCCTCGTGCCGGTCGTGCTCGTCGCGTCCTACGCCGTGTTCGGCCTGACGATGCCCGTGCTGCTCGCGTCGTACGCCGACGAGGTCTTCGACGTGGGCGCCGGCGGCTACGGGCTCTTCAACTCGATGATCGCCGTGGGCGCACTCACGGGCGCGCTGCTGTCGACCCGGCGGGCCACGATCCGGTTGCGCACCCTCGTCGTGGGCCTGCTCGTGACCGGCCTGCTGCAGGCGGGCGCCGGAGTCGTCGGCGGCGCCGCCGGCGTCGTGCCGTTCGCCCTGGTGCTCGTCTCGGTCGGGCTGGCGTCGCTGCTGTTCCTCACGTCGGCGAACCAGCTAGTGCAGCTGTCGAGCAACATCGGCATCCGGGGCCGGGTGATGTCGCTCTACGTGCTCGTGCTGCTCGGCGGGCAGGCCGTCGGCGGCCCGCTGATGGGCGGGATCGTCGAGCTGCTCGGCACGCCCACGGCCATGGTGGTCTCCGGCGGCGTGCCCGCGGTCGTCGCCGGCGTGACCGCGCTCGTGCTCGCCCGGCGGGGCCAGCTCACGCTGCAGATGCGCGTGCGGCGGCACCTGCCCGTGGTCGAGATCGCGGCGCGCTAGGCGCCCGACGTCGGACGCAGCGCCGCGTGCCCGGTTCCTGGCGCCTGGCGCCTGGTGCGGCACGGACGTCAGACGGCCGCGCTGCGACCGGGCGACCCGAACCGGATCGACACGTCCACGCGCCACGCCTTGGGCTCGCCCGCCACGTGGGTCGTGCCCACGAAGCGCAGCCGCTCCCCCGCCGCCAGGCTGAGCTGGCCGTGCACGTCGAGCGACTCCCCGAGCCAGAACGAGATCTCGTGCTCGTCGAGAAGGTCGTCGTCCACCGTGACGCCGAAGCTGGCGCCGTCGAACTTGAGGGGCACGTCGCGGAACTCGAGCCGCGGGGCGTCGTCCGACCAGTCGGCCACCTCGGGCACCCGGGCCGCGACGATGGTCGCGTCGACCACCCCGTCCGAGCCCATGGTCACCGAGGAGGCGCGCAGGTCGACCCCGAGGTCGTCGCCGTCGATCCGGAAGCGGTTCTCCACCTGTCCCACGCTAGCGGCGCGTCCTCGTCCCGTCACCTGTGAACTCGGTCGATCGCTGGCGGAATGCGGGAGGCGGTGCATGCGTTGGCATCGAACATGACGAAGCGCATCGGGTTCCTCTCGTTCGGCCACTACCAGGACGTGCCCGGCTCCCGGACGCCCACCGCCCGGGAGGCGCTGGTCCAGTCGATCGAGCTGGCGGTCGCCGCCGAGGAGATCGGCATCGACAGCGCCTCCGTCCGCGTGCACCACTTCGCGAAGCAGCTGGCCAGCCCGTTCCCGCTGCTGGCCGCCATGGCCGCGCGCACGAGCCGCATCGAGCTCGGCACCGGCATCATCGACATGCGCTACGAGAACCCGCTCTCGATGGCCGAGCAGGCCGCCGCCGCCGACCTCATCAGCGCCGGGCGGCTGCAGCTCGGCGTGAGCCGGGGATCACCCGAGACGTCGCTGCGCGGCTACGAGGCGTTCGGCCACGTGCCGGAGGACGGCGAGACCGACGCCGACATGGCCCGGCGCCACACCGACCTGTTCCGCCGGGCGATCGACGGCGACGCCGTCGCCCAGAGCGACCCGCGCATGACCGGCTGGTCGAGCCCGCTCGCCATCGAGCCGCGGTCGCCCGGTCTCGGCGAGCGCATCTGGTGGGGCTCCGGCACCCGGGCGACCGCGCAGTGGACCGGCGAGCAGGGCATGAACCTGATGAGCAGCACCCTGCTCACCGAGGACACCGGCGTGCCGTTCGACGAGCTGCAGGCCGAGCAGATCGCGGTGTTCCGGGCGGCGTGGGCCGCGGCCGGCCACACCCGTGAGCCGCGCGTCGCCGTCAGCCGCAGCGTCATCCCGATCACGACGGACGAGGACGTGCGGTACTTCGGCGTCCGCGCCCAGGCCGACTCGCAGGACCAGGTCGGCATGCTCGACGGCGTCCAGTCGCGCTTCGGCAAGAGCTACGTGGGCGAGCCCGACGTCATCGCCCGCCAGCTGGCCGACGACGCGGCCGTGCAGGCGGCCGACACCGTGCACCTCACGGTGCCGAACCAACTCGGCGTGGACTACAACGCGCGGCTGCTACGGACCGTGGCCGAGCACGTCGCGCCCGCGATCGGGTGGGCGCCGGCGTTCGGTCGGGCGACCACCGCCTCGTAGCAGCGACCGCCGCTCCCGAGGCGAGCCGCGCCTCCTCGTCCCGTCGCCGCCCCGCGGCCTGTAGACATGTCTGCATGAACACGGACCTCGACGAGGCGGCCCTCCGCGCGTACCGCAGCACCCAGACCGAGCCCGACGACTTCGACGACTTCTGGCGCCGGACCCTCGCCGAGGCACGCGAGCACGACCTCGACGTCCAGGCGGAGCCGGTCGACACCGGGCTCACGACGGTCGACGTGATCGACGTGTCGTTCCGCGGGGCCGACGGCCAGCGCGTGCGCGCCTGGCTGCGGGTGCCGGCCGGCGCCGCCGCCTCGGGCGAGCTGCTGCCCACCGTCGTCGAGTTCGTCGGCTACGGGGGCGGCCGAGGGCACGCCCAGCAGAACCTGTTCTGGGCCTCCGCCGGCTTCGCGCACCTGCAGATGGACACCCGCGGCCAGGGCTCGCTCTGGAGCACCGGCGACACCGCCGACTCCGGGGGCTCGGGCCCGGCCGCCGACGGCGTCATGACCCGCGGGATCGACAGCCCCGAGAGCTACTACTACCGCCGCGTGTACACGGACGGGGTCCGGGCCGTCGAGGCCGCCCGGTCGCTCGACGTCGTCGACGCCGACCGCGTCGCCGTGCTCGGCACCAGCCAGGGAGGCGGCATCACGCTGGCCGTCGCCGGTCTCGTCGAGGGGCTGGTCGCCGCGGTGCCGCGGGTGCCGTTCCTCTGCGACTTCCGCCGCGCCTCCGTCATCACCGACAGCGACCCGTACAAGCAGATCGGGCGCTACCTCGCGGTGCACCGCCACCGCGCCGATCAGGTGCACGAGGTGCTGTCGTACTTCGACGGGGTCAACTTCGCCAAGCGGGCCACGGCGCCCGCGCTGTTCTCGACGGCGCTGATGGACGCGACCTGCCCGCCGTCGACGGTGTTCGGCGCGTTCCACGCGTACGGCGGCGAGGCGGACATCACCGTCTGGCCGTACAACGGTCACGAGGGCGGCGGGGTCGAGGACGACCTCGAGGCGCTGGCGATGCTGCGCGAGGCGTTCGGGCTGTAGCTGCACCGCGCCGGGTCCGGAGGTGCGGATCGCACCGGGCCTACAGGCGCTCCTCGTGGCGCAGGGGCCTCACGTGGTCCGGAGCCTCGGACGCGGGCGGGTACTCGGCGGTGAACCAGCCCTCGTAGCCGAACAGGAACCCGAACAGCCGGTTGTGCACCTCGAGCGAGATGCGGAACACCCCGGCGTCGTCGTCCCACCGCTCGCGGAGCGAGGCCGTGCCCGAGGCGAGCATCGGGAACCGGAACGCCGCCCGCCCCTCGTAGAAGCGCTGCGCGTGCGAGGTGAGGTGCAGCGAGCCGTCGTCCTCGACGTGCAGGTCGAGGTCGACCGCGAGGTGCTGGTGCGTGCCGAGGTAGTCGACGACGGTGCCGCGCCCCGGGTCGAGCACCATGGTCGCGTCGAAGCGGCTCACCGCGCGACGCCTCGGCGCGCGGTACTCGCGCACGAAGGTCACCGTCTCGCGTCCGAACGGGTCGACGTACGGCCAGTTCTCGATGCGGAACGGCACGTCGCGGCCGACGTCGGCGATGAGGATGTTCCGCAGGCGGCCGATCTGCAGGAAGGGCACCGTCCACCAGGGGCCGCGCCGCACCTCCGTCATGACGCCCGTGCCCACGCAGCCGCGGCCGTCCGCGACCGAGACCCCGAAGCGCTCCTGGAGGCGCGGGTGCAGCCGGTCGAAGTCGTCGCCGAGCGCAGCACGGAAGACCGAGCCGGTCGTCGGCCCGCCGGTGCGCGAGAGCGGCGTCCGACGGGGGCGCGGGGAGCGGGCGAGCGGGGCGGTCACGGCGCCTCCAGGGTCGAGAGGGTCGTCGGGGCGTCGGCCAGGGCTCCCCGGCGCGGGGCGGTCGTGCCGCAGCGGGAGGCCCGCGGACGGTCCGCGCGCCAGAACGCCAGCACCGACGCGAGCGGCCACGCCTCGGGCGGCGTGCCCGTCTCGGCCCAGATCCGCAGCCGGTCGAACGACCACGCCGTCATCCACAGCACGACGGGCCGCAGGAGGCGGTCGGCGGCTCGCCCGAGACCGGGCTCGTAGTCGTAGCCCGTGACGAACCGCACGCCGCCGTCGACCGGGACGTAGCGCCAGTAGCCGCGGCCCCCACGGAGCGGCGACAGGCGGTCGGCGGTGTCGAACCGCAGGGCGGAGGTGCGGGTGCCGTCCGGTCGTTCCCGCTCGCCGAGCGAGGTGCCGGTCCCGGTGATCACGTGGCCGGGCATCGACCGCTCGTAGCGGAAGCGCCAGCCGCCGCCGGGCAGGTCGGCCACGGGCACGATGCGGCTGAAGCGGAGGTCCCAGCGGACGTGCTCCTCCGGGGCCTGCGTGAGCTCCCAGACGCGCTCGAGGGGGGCGTGGATCGTCGTCTCGACCCAGAGGGGCGCACCTGCACCGCCGCGGGGCGGCCGCGCGGGCCGGTCTCGTCTGCTCACGGCCCGAGTCTGGCGCGGACGGCGGCGGCGGGCCAGCCCCCGAGGAGGGCTGGCCCGCCGTGACGCGGACGAGGGCCGAGCAGCACGCGGCTGCTCGGCCCCCGAGGTGCGACGGACCCGGCTCAGCCGATGGGCGTCGGGTCGGTCGGCAGCGGCGGCACCGGCAGCGAGCCGCGGATCTGGTTCTGCGCCTGGCACTGGCTCGTGCAGTTCGTGGCGCCGGCGCTCAGCTCGATCGCGTCCTCGCCGAGCACTCCCCCGAGGCGACCGCCCGACTGGACGAGCCACTTCGTGACGGTGCCGGTCTGCAGGGTCTTCGTCGCGACCTGGGGGCTGTCCTTGCCGAGCAGCATCTGGTGCGCATCAGCACCCGAGGTCACGGGGTCGACGCCGTCTCCGAAGTTGACCTTGCCCGTGTACTGGTTGACGAAGTAGAACAGGCCGGCGCCGAGGGTGTGCGTGAACTCGACGGGGGCGCCGAACTCCGACTCCACCTGGAAGATGCCGCCCTGCGCGCCGTCCTTCGCCTGGATCTTGAACTTGCCGCCCGCAGTGCTGAACAGCACGACGAGGGTGTCGTCCTTGACCTCGAGGCTCTTGATCGTCGCGCCCGCGAGCTGTGCCGGCGTGAGGGTCGGCACCTTGGAGGCGAACACGACGGTCGGCGTCGTCACCATCCGCTGCGTGTCCGGCGCGCCGGTCAGCGTGTAGTCGTAGACGCCCAGGGTGGCGACGTCGATGTCGAAGCCGTTGTTCACCCCGCGGACGGCGATGCGGCCGGTCGGGACGATCCCGCTCACCTTGACGCTCTTGCCGGGGGCCGGGTCGTAGGTCGTGCTGCCGATCGTCACGCGGTAGTCGCCGCCCGCGCTGGTCTTGCCGGAGGCGCTGGCCGGGCCGGCCGAGAGGGCCAGCGACCCGGCGACGACGGCCGCGACGAGCACCGCCGCGCGGAGCTGACGGGCCGTGCGGCCGAGGGGGGAGGTGGTGGTCATGGCGGGGCTCCTCGTGGAGGGTCGGACGGCCCGTCCCCCGGGCCTGCGACCACTCTCGCCGCGGTCGTCCCCGCGCACCATCGGACCTTGGTACTAGTACCCGTGGTCGCGCGCCCACAGGGCCGCGCTCGTCCGGTCGGCGACGCCGATGCGGCGGAAGACGCTGCCGACGTGCGCCTTGACCGTGCGCTCGCTGATGCCGAGCTCGGTTCCGATCTGCTTGTTCGCGAGGCCGCGGCCGAGCAGGCGGAGCACCTCGGCCTCCCGGCCGGAGACGAACGGGGCCGGGTCGGGCGCCGCGGCGGACGCCGGACCTTCCGGCACCGACCTGACCGGAGCTGATCTGTCCGGCGCCGGCCGGTCCGGCAGGAGCGCCCGTGCGGCCCGCGGGTCGAGGGGCGCCCCGCCCTCCGCCGCGGCCCGGACCCCGGCCACGACGGCCGCGGGCTCGGCGTCCTTGAGCAGGTAGCCGACCGCCCCCGCGGCCAGCGCCTCCCGGACCGAGGAGGCGTCGGGCACGGACGTGAGGACGACGACGTTCACCCGCGGGTCGACCGCCACGATGCGCCGCGTGGCCTCGACGCCGCCGATGCCGGGCATCGACAGGTCCATGAGGACGACGTCCGGCCGGTGCAGGGCGGCCGCGGCGACTCCTCGCTCGCCGTCCGCCGCCTCCTCGACCACCTCGACGCCGTCGGCCTGGTCGACGAGCGAGCGGAGTCCCTGGCGAACCAGCGGGTGGTCGTCGACCACCAGGACGCGGATCACGACGGGTCCCCGCGGCCGCCCGTGGACGCGGCCACACCCGGCGCCACCGCCGTCGTCGGCAGGGTGAGGCGCCACCGCGTCCCGTGGCCGGACGCGGTCTGCAGGTCGAGGCCCGCGCCTCCTGCGCCCGCGACGTCGGCGAGCACCCGCAGACCGAAGTGGTCGGGCTCGGGACTCGTGAGCAGCTCGGGGTCGAAGCCCGCGCCGTCGTCGGCCACGGTGACGACGACGCCGCCCCCGACGGCACGGTCCGCGGTCACCGACACGACGGAGGCGCGGGCGTGGGCCACGACGTTGGCCAGGCACTCCTGCACCACCCGGAAGACCAGCCGCTGGCCCTCGTCGTCCAGCGCCGAGGCCGCGTCGGCCTCGAGCACGACGGCGACCCCTCGCGACCGCACGCCCGCCGCGAGGTCGTCGAGAGCCGGGCCGATGCCCGCCCGCGCGAGGTTCGGCGGGTAGATGTCGACGAGCAGCGAGCGCAGGCCCCCGACGCTGCCGCGCAGCGCGCCGGCCACCCGGTCGAGCCCGTCGGCCGTGGTGACGTCGCCGCGCGCCCGGGCCGAGCCGGACTCGGCCGACACCGCGAGCGAGGCGCCCACGAGGTCCTGCACCACGCCGTCGTGCAGCGCCCCCGCGATGCGGCGTCGCTCGGCGGCGCTCGCGTCGAGCGCGCGCTCGAGCAGCGCCTCGCGCTGGACCCTGGCCCGGTCGAGCGCCCGCAGCAGCTGCCGCAGCACGGGCAGCAGGAGCAGCACGACGAGCACGATGCTGCCGATCGTGATGCCCGCGAACCCGGCGAAGAGCTGCCCGCTGCGCTGCAGCACCTCGTCGTAGCGGAAGTACACCTCGAACAGCAGCGTCTGCCCGCCCGGCGTCGCGACGGCCCGGTAGGCCTCGAGCAGCTTGCCTCGGTCGCGCTCGTACTCGTTCTCGGGGGCGGTCAGGTCGCTGACCTCGGCCTCGACGCCGGTGCCGGTGCTGTTGCCGTTGCCTGCGGCGGCGAGCGCCTCGAGGTCGTCCTCGTCGAGGGTGAACCGGCGGTCGATCAGCGCGGGCTCGTCGGACCAGACGACGCGGCCCGTGTCGTCCCAGATCTTGACGCGGACGATGCTCGAGCTGAGCACGTGGTCGCGGACCTCGTCGTCCATGGCGCGACGCGCCTCCTCGTCCCCGTCGACCAGAGCGTCGGTGAGGGCGGGCTCGACGATCGCGTCGGCGATGCGGTCCGCCCGGTCGGCGGCGTCGCGGACCGACTCGGCCTCGGCGAGGCCGCGGGCGGCGAAGAGGGCCGCGACCGCGACCGCGACGATGACGAGCACCGAGACGACGGCGACCCAGGCGACGACCCCGGAGGGGCGGGGGTCGGCGCCGGAGGCGAGCGTGCGGTCGACGGGCCGGGCGACGGTCGTCCAGTGCGGGACGGCACCGCTGCCGCCCTCCCCCCGAGGTGTGCTCATCTGCACATCCTCGCCGATCTGCGTCGGCGCGGAACACGCATCGCGGCCGCGTCGTTGACTGGGGGCATGAAGTCGATCACCTACACCGAGACCGGTCCGTCGTCCGTCCTGCACCTCGTCGAGCGCGAGGTGCCCGAGCCGGGGGCAGGCGAGGTGCGCGTGCGCGTCGTCGCATCGGGCGTGAACCCGACCGACTGGAAGTCGCGCACGGGCGAGACGAGCGGCGGCGACGTGCCGTTCCCCGTGATCGTGCCGAACCAGGACGGCGCGGGCGTCGTCGACGCGGTCGGCGAGGGCGTCGACGACCTCGCGGTCGGCGACCGGGTCTGGTCGTTCATCTCGGCGAACGGCCACGCGACGGGCACCGCACAGGAGTACACGGTGCTGCCGCGGTCGCGCGTCGTCGCCCTGCCCGAGGGAGCCTCGTTCGACCTGGGCGCGAGCCTCGGCGTGCCGGCCATGACCGCGCACCGTGCGCTGACCGTCCACGAGGACGGGCCTTCGCGCCTCTCGCCCGGCGCGCTCGACGGCGTGACCGTGCTCGTCTCGGGCGGCGCGGGAGCTGTCGGCCACGCCGCGATCCAGCTCGCCGCCTGGGCGGGTGCCACCGTCATCACGACGATCTCGAGCGACGAGAAGGCCGCGCTCGCCCGGGCGGCCGGCGCCCACCACGTCGTGAACTACAAGGAGCAGGACGCCGCCGCCGAGATCCGCCGCATCGCGCCCGACGGCGTGCAGATCGTCGTCGAGGTGTCGATCCGGCAGAACGCGGAGCTGGTCGCGGCGGTCGTCTCGACCCGCGCCTCCGTCGCCATCTACGCCAACGACGGCGGCGACACGGTCGAGCTGCCGCTCCGCGCGAACATGGGCACCAACACGCGCTACCAGTTCGTGCTGCTCTACACGGTGGGCGAGGAGGCGCTGCAGGCGGCCGCCGAGGACGTCACCGCAGCCGTCCGCGACGGTGCCCTGCCGGTCGGCGAGGAGGCGGGGCTGCCGCTGCACCGGTACTCGCTCGAGCAGACGGCCGCGGCCCACGACGCCGTCGAGGGCGGGGTCACGGGCAAGGTGCTGATCGACGTCGCCCAGGGCTGAGGTCGGTCAGAGGGGTCGGGCTAGGCTCGGCGGATGCCTGCTCCTGCTCCGCTCAGCCCCGTGCAGGCCGAGGCCCTGCGCGCGGGCACGGCCCCTCCGCTCGAGGAGGTGCGGCACGGCGTCTGGTCGCTGACCTCGCCGGCCGCCTCCTCCGTCGCTGACTTCTCGTACGGCTACCTCGTCGAGGGCTTCGACGGCCGGCTGACGCTGATCGACCCCGGCTGGCCCTCCCCCGACGCCGTCGACCGGCTCGAGACCGCCCTGCACGAGCTCGACCACGAGCTGGACGACGTCGACCTGATCGTGGCCACCCACCTGCACGTCGACCACCTCGGGGCAGCCCACGCCGTCCGACGCGCCACGGGCGCCCGCCTCGCGATGCACCCGGCCGAGCAGCGGGCGCTCGCCGGCCGGGCCGACGACGCGGTCGCGGCCGACGCGGACCTCGTGCGCTGGCAGGTGCCGGCCGAGGCGCAGGAGGCGCTGGTCGCCTCGTGGGGCTCGGGCCGCCTCCTCGTCGACGTCGTCCCCGACCTGCTGCTCGACGACGGCGACGAGCTGCCGGTCGCGGGGCGTCATCTTCGCGCGGTGCACACGCCCGGCCACACGTCGGGTCACCTCTGCCTGATCGAGCCCGAGCAGCGGCTGATCTTCACGGGCGACCACGTGCTGCCGACCATCAACCCGGGGATCGGCCTCGGCGGCCGCACCGCCGCCAACCCTCTCGACGACGTGCTGGCCTCGCTGGCTCGCGTCGTCGAGCTCGACCGACCGGGCGCCGACGCGCTCGAGGTCTGCCCCGGCCACGAGTACCGGTTCGTCGGGCTCACGGAGCGGGCGGAGGCGCTCGTCGCCCACCGCGAGGAGCGCACCCGCGACGCGGTGAGCGCCCTCGACGGGCTGCTCGGCGGTGCCGACACCAGTGCGGGTGCGGCGCCGTCGGTGTGGCAGGTGGCCGAGGCCATGACGGGCTGGCGCGGCGGGCTCCGGTCGATGAGCGGCCTGCCCTTGGCGTCCGCGCTGGCGCAGACCGAGTGGCACCTGCGTGCGGCGGGCCGCGCCGCCGACCTCGAGAGCTGACCGCCGTCTCCTCGAGCGCACTCAGCCTCGCGGCAGCGAGCAGACTCAGGCGATGACGCCGCCACGCACCACGAGCCCGTCCGCCGCTGCAGGCATCCCCACCGCCGCCGACCCCGTCGCGCCGATGCTGGCGAAGGCGGTCGCGACCGTGCCCGACGCCGACAGCGTCGAGGGCGGCCTGTCGTACGAGCCGAAGTGGGACGGCTTCCGCGGCCTCGTCTACTGGGACGGCGAGCAGCTCGAGATCGGCAGCCGCGGCTCGAAGCCGCTGACGCGGTACTTCCCCGAGCTCGTCGAGGCCCTCGGCGAGCGGCTGCCCCGCCCGTGCGTGCTCGACGGCGAGATCGTCCTGCGCCGCGGCGACCACGGCGGCGAGCGCCTCGACTGGGAGGCCCT
The DNA here is from genome assembly GCF_014841435.1 of Frigoribacterium sp. CFBP 8766. NCBI lineage: Bacteria > Bacillati > Actinomycetota > Actinomycetes > Micrococcales > Microbacteriaceae > Frigoribacterium > Frigoribacterium sp. CFBP 8766. Next base: position 155,505 of record NZ_JACYTX010000002.1, on the reverse strand, counting down.
CTCGCAGCGGATCCACCCGGCAGCCTCGCGCATCGCGAGGCTGTCCGTCGAGACCCCCGCCTCCTTCGTCGCGTTCGACCTCCTCGCGGACGGCGACGAGAGCCTGCTCGACCGGCCCTTCGGAGAGCGCCGTGCCGCGCTCGAGCGCCTGCTCGACGGGGCGGCTGCTCCCCTGCACCTCAGCCGGACGACGACCGACGCCGACGTCGCCCGTCGGTGGCTCGTCGAGTTCGAGGGCGCGGGGCTCGACGGCGTGGTGGCCAAGCCGCTCGCCGCCTCCTACCTGCCCGGCAAGAGGACGATGCTCAAGGTCAAGCACCACCGCACGGCCGACTGCGTGCTGCTCGGCTACCGGGTGCACAAGAGCGGCCGGGGCGTGGGGTCGCTGCTGCTGGGGCTGTACGACTCGGAGGGCGAGCTGCGGAACGTGGGAGGCGCCTCCGCGTTCTCGGACGCCCGTCGCCTCGAGCTCGTCGACGAGCTCGCCGACCTGGTGCGGCGCGACGACGACGGAGGAGTCGCGCACGCCGAGACGGACCGCAGCCGGTTCTCGTCGGGGAAGGACGTCTCGTACGTGCCGCTGAGACCCGAGCGCGTCGTGGAGGTGCGCTACGACCAGATGGAGGGCGCGCGGTTCCGGCACACGGTCCAGGTCGAGCGCTGGCGCGACGACCGCGAGGCCGCGTCGTGCGGCTTCGACCAGCTCGAGGTGCCGGCGGCGTACGACCTCGCTGAGGTGCTCGTCCGGCCCTGACCGCGACCCGTCTGCCGGCCGTGCCGCGCCTGGTGGCGGGCCCCCGCCTCCTACGGCTGCTTCTTGGCCCTGCTGGGCTGGACGCGGGGCGGTTCCCCCGGCATCTTCGGGAAGTCGGGCGGGAACGGCAGCTCGCCGAGTCCTGCGTCGACGTCGCGCTCCCACCACGAGAGCAGCTCGTCCACGGTGCCGGGCTCGTCGTGCATCCGCTCCCACGGGTCGCCGGTCGCGGCGAGGCGGTCCGGCACGGTGAGGACGGTGAACGCCGACGGGTCGACGCCGTCGAGCTCGCTCCAGTCGAGGGGCGTGGACACGGAGGCGGTGGCGAGAGCCCGGGGAGACCAGGCGCCCGCCATGGTGCGGTCGCGGTTCGCCTGGTTGTAGTCGACGAAGACCCGCTGCCCGCGCTCCTCCTTCCACCAGTTCGTGGTGACCGCCTCGGGGAGGCGTCGTTCGAGCTCGCGCGCGGCCGCGATGACGGCGTGCCGCACGTCGAGGAACTCGCGGGTCGGCTCGATCGGGGCGAAGACGTGCAGGCCGCGGTTGCCGCTCGTCTTGACGAACGCGGTGAGGCCCGCGTCGGCGAGCACCCGGCGGAGCTCGTGCGCGACGGGCACCGCGTGGGCGACGTCAGTGCCCGGCTGGGGGTCGAGGTCGATGCGCAGCTGGTCGGGCAGGTCGCTGGCGTCGGCCCGGGACGCCCAGGGGTGGAACACCACCGTGTTCATCTGCGCGGCCCAGACCGCGGCGGCGGGCTCGTCGATCACGAGCTGCGGGTGCGACCGGCCGCTGGGGTAGGTCACCTCGACGCTGCGGACGAACTCGGGGGCGCCCTTCGGCGGGTTCTTGGAGAAGTAGTCGTCGCCGTCGACCCCGGCGGGGAACCGCTGCAGCGACACGGGTCGGCCGCCGTTCGCCCGGACGAACGCGTCGCCCACGGTCGCGAGGTACCGGGCGAGGTCCAGCTTCGTGATCCCCAGGTCGGGCCAGAGCACCCGCCCCGGGCTCGAGACCCGGACCTCGCGGTCGCCCACCTGCAGCATCGTCGCCTCGCTCGCCATGCCTCACCGTATGCCCGGCGGCGCCGGGCGGGCCGTGCGGGCCACGGCGAGTACGCTCGGGCAGTGACCTCACCCCTCCGCATCGCGCTCGTCTCGCTCCACACCTCGCCGGGGGCCGAGCCGGGATCGGGCGACGTCGGGGGCATGAACGTCGTCGTGCGCAACCAGGCGGAGGCGCTCGGCGCGGCGGGCCACGAGGTCGAAATCCTCACTCGGCGGTCCTCCCCCGACGAGCCCGAGACCGTCGAGCTGTCGCCCGGCGTCGTGCTCCGGTTCCTCGCCGCGGGGCCCGTCGAGGCCGTGCCGAAGGGCCGCCACGAGGAGTTCGTCGACGAGTTCCGCGAGCGTCTCGCCGAGCTCGGCCCCTGGGACGTGATCCACTCCCACCACTGGTTCAGCGGCGTCGCCGCCCTCCCGATCGCGCGACAGCGCGGGATCCCGCACGTGCAGAGCTTCCACTCCATCGCCGCCGCCGACAGCACTCCCCTCTCGCACGGCGAACGCGCCGAGTCGCCCGGCCGGCTCGCCGGCGAGGCGATGCTCGCCCGGGAGTCCGACGCCGTCGTGGCCATCAGCCACGCCGAGGCCGAGACCGTCACGACCCGGCTGGGCGGCGACCCCGACCGGGTCGCGGTCGTGCTGCCGGGCGTCGACGCCGCATTGTTCCGTCCGCTCGACGCGGGCGAGACGTCCCCGCACCCCACCGTCGTCGTGGCCGGCCGGCTGGAGCCGCTCAAGGGCCCTGACCTCGCCATCGAGGCCGTGGCCGCGGTGCCCGCCGAGCTGCGACCCGAGCTCGTGATCGCCGGAGGCGCCTCCACGGAGTTCGCCGGCTACGAGCGCGACCTGGCCGCCCTCGCCGACCGGGCGGGGCTCGACGTCCGGTTCCTCGGTCCGCAGACCCGCCCGGGCCTCGCGAGCCTGCTCCGCGAGGCCCGGATCGTGCTCGTGCCGTCGCACTCCGAGACGTACGGGCTGATCGCCCTCGAGGCCGCGGCCAGCGGGGTCCCGGTGGTCGCCGCCTCCTCGGGGGGCCTCCGCGAGTCCGTCGTCGACGGCGTGACCGGCGTGGTGCTCGACTCACGCGACCCCGCCGTCTGGGGCGAGACGGTCACCCGGCTGCTCGGGGACGGCGAGCTGTGGGGACGGCTGGCACGCGCCTCCCGCGAGCGCGCTCTCGAGCACCCGTGGTCGCTGTCGGCCGCCGAGCTGTCCGACGTGTACTGCCGGCTCGTCGGCAGCGACCCCTGCCGGGCGCTCGCCGCGGCGGGCGGGCGTCGCTGACCCTCGGGAACGAGACGAGCCCGCGGCCGCGCCGATCTCGTCCCCAGCGCCCGCGTCTAGGCTCGGCCGGGGCGACGACGCCCGCTCGACCTGACATCCCGGAGGCACCATGACCGACGACACGCTGCTGCGCACCCTCGCCGAGCAGGAGGAGCGCCTCACCTTCCGCAGGTTCACCACGGACACGGCCCTCGACCTCGGCGCCCACGTGCTCGCCGGTGCTCGTCGGCGCGGCCTGCCCGTCACGATCGCCGTCCTCAAGGGCCGCCAGCGGGTGTTCCACGCGGCGCTGCCCGGCACCTCCCTCGACAACGACGAGTGGCTCGACCGCAAGGCCCGCGTCGTCGAGCGCTACGGGAAGAGCTCGTGGCGGGTCGGCGAGCAGTTCCGGGTGGACGGCTCGACCTTCGACGAGAAGTCCCGCCTCGACACGGCGGTCTACGCGGCGCACGGCGGGGTGTTCCCCGTGATCGTCCGCGGCGTCGGCATGGTCGGCTCGGTCGGCGTCTCGGGCCTGCCCCAGGCCGACGACCACGCTCTCGTCGTCGAGCTCGTCGAGGACTTCCTCGACCACGGCTACGACAGCTGACCGGCAGCCCAGCAGCCCGGCACGACACAGCACCACTTGACACAGCATGACCCGACAGGCCCCCGAGGAGGCGCGGTGACCGACGACGAGGCCGTCACGGCTGCCGATTCCCTCGCGCGCCTCCTCCGCGAGACCGCCTCCGAGCTGGACGCCCGGCACGCCCGCGACGAGGCGCTGGCCACGGTAAAGGCCTCGCGGAAGCTGCTGCTCGTGCACACCTCGGCGTCGATGCAGCCTGCCGGACGGGCCTGGCGGCTCGGGGTCCTGCTGCTCGGCCGCGACGGCGAGGTGTGGGCCACCGGCCGGATCACCCGCGCGACCGAGCCGAAGAAGGAGCAGGGCCTCTCGGCCTCGGTCGAGGAGCGCCGCGACGCCCGCCGGGCCGCCTCGAAGAGGTTCACCGAGGGCGAGGTCGTCAACTTCGAGCACGTCCGGCTGCCGCTCGACGCCGACTCGCTGCGGAGCGGGGCGTCCGACCCGCTGCTGCTCCGCGACGGGGTCGTGCACGTGCGCTGGGGCCGCGGCCCCGACGAGGTCCGCGAGCTGCGGGCCTACCTGGCCGACCGGTCCGAGTTCGTCTAGGCCGCCTCCTCGGCACGCTCGTTGCACACGCTGCAACTTCGCGGGCAGCACGTGACCCGGGCCGCGCGGCGGAGCAGGATGGGCCGTCAACCGGACCCGTGCAGCACCGATGCGCCCCAGGAGGCCCTCGTGTCGACGACCACCACCCCTCCCGACCAGCCGACCGCCGCCTCCGGCGCTGCCCCCGACGGGGAGGAGAAGACGGAGCTGAAGAGGGCCATCGGGCCGAAGCTGCTGCTGCTCTTCATCGTCGGCGACATCCTCGGCACGGGCGTCTACGCGCTGACCGGCCAGGTCGCCGCCGAGGTCGGCGGGGCCGCCTGGCTGCCGTTCCTCATCGCGTTCGGCGTGGCGCTCGTGACCGCGTTCTCGTACCTCGAGCTCGTCACCAAGTACCCGCAGACCGCCGGCGCCGCCCTCTACGTGCACAAGGCGTTCGGGGTGCACTTCGTGACGTTCCTCGTCTGCTTCGTCGTGATGTGCTCGGGGATCACCAGCGCCTCCACCGCCTCGCGGGCGTTCGCGGCGAACCTCGCGGTCGGCGTCGGGCTCGAGCTGCCGAACATCGCCGTGATGGGCATCGCGATGGGCTTCATGCTGCTGGTGATGCTCGTCAACTTCCGCGGCGTCAGCGAGAGCGTCAAGGCGAACGTCGTGCTCACCCTGGTCGAGCTGTCCGGTCTCGTGATGGTCATCATGATCGGCTTCTGGGCCATCGCGGGCGGCAATGCGGACCTGTCGCGCGTCACGATCTTCGAGACGCCCGGCGACAAGTCGCTGCTGCTCAGCGTGAGCACGGCGACCTCGCTCGCCTTCTTCGCCATGGTCGGCTTCGAGGACAGCGTCAACATGGCCGAGGAGACCAAGGACCCGAGCCGCATCTTCCCGCGCACCATGCTCACGGGCCTCGGCATCACCGCCGTCGTCTACGTGCTCGTCTCGATCTGCGCCGTCGCCGTCGTCCCGATCGGCGAGCTCGCCGACAACGAGACGCCGCTCGTCACGGTCGTGGACACGGCCGCCCCCGGCTTCCCGATCGGTCAGCTGCTGCCGTTCATCTCGATGTTCGCCGTCGCCAACAGCGCCCTGATCAACATGATGATGGCGAGCCGGCTGCTCTACGGCATGAGCAAGCAGGGCGTGCTGCCCGGGTTCCTGTCGAGGGTGCACCGCACCCGCCAGACCCCGTGGGCGTCGATCGTCTTCACGACGGCGCTCTCGCTGCTGCTGATCGGCTACGTGTCGCTCAGCCCGGAGTCGCCCGTCGTCGCCGTGCTCGGCGGCACGACGTCGCTGCTGCTGCTCGTCGTGTTCGCGATCGTCAACGTCACCGTGCTCGTGCTGCGCCGCGACGACGTCGGCCGGCACCACTTCCAGGCCGGGCGCGTGCTGCCCGTCGTCGGCGTCGTCGCCTGCCTCTGGCTGGTGCTGCCGTTCTCGTCCGGCCGGGGCGGCGAGCAGTACCAGATCGCCGGCATCCTGCTGGCGATCGGGGTCGTCCTGTGGGTCGTCACGATGATCTCGCGGCGCGGACGCGGCGGCGGAGGAGGCGTCGATCGGGGAGCCGGCGGCGGCGCCCGAGCCGAGGAGGCGCGGGTCGCGTCGACCGGCGACGCGGGCGACCCCGAGGCGGTGCCGCCCGCCCGCTGACCGAGGTGACGTGAAGGATGCCTGCCGGGATCGTCCAGGACAGGGCCCTATATTCGGTCGGGTCCACCCCGTCCGACCCCGTCACCGCCCCGGGAGCCCGCCGTGCGCCGTCTCGTGATCGCCGCCTCCGTCGTGTTCTGCGGCGGGGTCGTCGCCCTCGTCGTGGCGCTCGTGATGGTCGTGGCGTCGCTGGCCGGCACGCCGGACGAGCCGTCCGAGCCGGTCGCCGTGGGCGTCACCTGCCCCGACGTCGAGCCCGTCGTGGTCGGCACGATCAGCGTGCCCGCCGGGCCGATCGCGGGCTACTGCCAGGACAGGCTGATCAACGCCGCCTGGATCATGGAGGCGGCGAAGGCCCAGGGCATCGGCACCCACACCCAGGCGATCGGGGTGATGACCGCGATGGGCGAGTCGAGCCTCCGGAACATCGACCACGGCGACGAGGTCGGTCCGGACAGCCGGGGGCTGTTCCAGCAGCGGGACAACGGCCAGTGGGGCACCTACGAGCAGCGCATGGACCCGTACACGGCGGCGACGAGCTTCTTCACGAAGCTGGTGCGGATGCCCGGCTGGAAGGAGCTGACGCCGACCCAGGCCGCGCACGCGGTGCAGGTCAACGCCGACCCCGACCACTACACGAAGTGGTGGGCGGACGCCGAGACGGTAGTCGCGGCCCTGACGGCGAGTCCCGCTCCGTAGCTCGACGCCTCGACGCGGCTACCAGCCGAGGGTGCCGGGGGCTCCCTTGAACGGTCCGACGACGCGCGACGTGATCCAGCCGCCGTAGAAGTCGCCGTCCTGTGCCTCGACGACCTCGCCGTCGACCTCGCACGAGTCGAACCGGCTCGGGTACAGCGCGACGTGGTCGGCGAGCATCTCGTAGCCGGGCCAGGGGCTCGGGTAGGTCCACCCTGCCGAGGAGGCGGTGGTCCCGCCGCCCCGGACGTCCAGGTAGCGGGCCGTCCCCTTGAACTCGCACATGCTGCGGCCCTGGCCCGCCGACAGGGCGCCGTCGACGAACGCCTCGCGGGGCAGGTACCAGACCGGCGGGTGGCTCGTCTCGAGCACGCGGTAGGCGCCCGTGGTGTCGGCGACGACCTCGCCGCCGAGCCGGACGACGACGCGCTCGGGGCGCGCCTCGACGCGGGGCGGCCTCGGGTAGTCCCAGACGGATTCCTGGCCGGGCCCGGGCTCGATGCGCTTCGCTCTCATGGCGCCATCCTGCTCCCGGCGGCTGGGCGACCGGCCGTGCCGCCGCCTCCTGCGCGACCGGCGGCGGTGCCTGCGGCGGCGGTGCCCGCGGCGCCGGTGCCTGGCAGGATGGCGGCATGAAGCTCGCCGAGGCCCTCATGACCCGTGCCGACCTGCAGCGACGGATCGCGCAGGCGCAGGAGCGGATCCGCCAGAACGCCCGCTACCAGGAGGGCGAGGAGCCCGCCGAGGACGCCGCGGCCCTCGTGGACGAGGTGTCGCGGTCGCTCGACCGCCTCGAGGAGCTGGTCGTCGCGGTCAACCTGACCAACGCCTCCGTGCTGCTCGCCGACGGTCGCACCATGACCGCCGCCCTGGCCCGCCGCGAGACGTTGCGCGCGCGGCACAGCCTCCTGTCGAGCGCGGCCGACGCGGCCCAGGGCGCCGGCGGCGGCGGCTTCCGTCAGCTGCGCAGCGAGCTCCGCCAGTTCGCGGCGCTGCCCGTCGCCGAGCTGCGCCGTCGGGCCGACGACACGGCCCGCGAGCTGCGCGAGCTCGACGTCGAGATCCAGCGCACCAACTGGGAGGCGGACCTCACGACCTGAGACGAGGCACCACCGCGCGCGGAGAGTCGGTAGACGCCTCCCGGAGCGAGCACGAGCCGTGGCCGGCGGTCATCCCGGCCCCTGTCGGCGCGAGGGCAGCGCCATCCCCGCATGATGCAGCCCTGCACGCCGCACAGGTGACGTCTCATCGACGACGTCTCATCACCGTGTGCTGGCCGGGCGACGTCGAGGGCGGGATCGGGGACCTCTCCGCGTGGCACTGCCAGACGCGTCCGGGCCTGGACGCAGCTGCGCACTCGGGGTGGGTGCGGAGGGGTGGGGTGGGCTGACTGCCTCGGCAGGCGAGAAGGGACACCGCGGGCGTGGGCCCGCGCCTGCGGCGTCCCCTGACGCCGTCGAGCCGGCGGGGCGGGGCGCGGGCGTGGGCGCGCGTCAGTCGGCGAGGTCGGTGACGCGCGGCGCCCGGATCTGGCCGAGGGCCTCGTCGAGGCCGCCCCGGGCCGGGCGGACGACCGGCAGGGCCGCCCCGACGTGCACCGTCCCGGCGAGCGACCGCGTGTACCGCAGGGTGCGGGTGCTCGGGCCGCGGTTCGCCCGGCGGTCGCCGGTCTGCTCGATCCGGGCGGCGGCACGTTCCGCACGGGCCGAGACGACCGCGACGCGTCGCTCGAGCCGGTCGAGCTCGAGGTGCAGCTTCCGGTCGCGCCGGTGGGCCTTCCGCAGGTGCCGCCCGAGGTGCAGGAGGCGGTCGGTCGCGCTCGTGCCGTCGCGCAGCTCCGTGCGGTAGATCAGGTGCCCGATGCCGGCCATCACCACGCCGATCGCGACGCCCAGCAGCAGCGCCAGGGGCAGGGGCGCCCCCGAGACCAGGGCGTCGTCGACGATGCGCACGCCGATCAGCACGCCGGGCAGCACGGTCAGCACGTGCACGTAGACGAGCTGCAGGCGGAGCTGCACCGCGCCGTCGGGCACCACGACCTCGCCGGAGTCGTCCTTGTGCACCCGGTGCGCGTGCCCGAAGTGGTGCAGTGCGTAGGCGACGCCGAGGGTGAAGAGCAGCGCGAAGACGATCGACGTCGTGAAGGCGATCGGGTCGGTCGCCGGCATGAACACGTCGACGTTGAGCACGCGGGACATGAAGTAGGCGAACAGCGCGAAGTCGGCGAGCACGAAGAACAGCAGGAGGCGCTTGCGGGCCCGCGACTCGGTGCGGTGCTTCTCCGAGCCCGAGTCGAGCGACGCCTCGATCGCCACGGACAGCCGGTCGGCGGTCGCCCGGGCCTCGTCCCGGGTCACCGTGCGGCCCGTCGTGTCGAGGAGGGGCTCGTCGCCCGAGCGGTCGAGGCGTCGGAGCACCTCGCGGTGCCGCGAGCTGAGCGCGGTGAGGCGGCGCGCCGCCGGGTCGAGCACCTGCCGCGTGCGACGGGCCAGCCACCTCTCGGCCGCGACCTCGGTGCGCAGCCGGAGCGCCGCCTCCAACGGGGTGTGGTCGTCCACGCCCTCGGGCAGGTCGGCGCGCAGGCGCTCGTCGTGCAGGCGCGGGGCCGTGGCGACGTGCCGTGCCGGGATCGGACCGACGCCGACGAGCGAGAAGACGAGGTCGCCGGTGGGGATCGCTTCGACGGCGCGGGCTCGCGGGAGCGTGCCGGCCGGGCGGGGCGCCGGGAGCGGGGCGGGCGCCGTCGCTGCGGGTGAGCTCGGGGCGAGAGAGCTCGGGGCGACGGCAGTCGGGACGGAGGCTCGCGGCGCGGCAGCGGTCGGGACGGCAGCAGGCGGGACGACAGCGGTCGGGCCGGCATCGTGCGCCTCGGGCACCGTCGGATCGGCAGAGGTCGCCGCGACGGCTCGCGTCAGGGGGACGGTCGGCCTGGTCGGTTCGCGGTCGGGCCGACTGGCGAGGCGGTCTCGCACGCGGGCTTCGCGCCAGGCGTCCAGCCGGTCCGTCGGGCGCGGGTCCGTCCGGCCGGTCAGGCGCTCCGTGACCTGGACGTCGGGCTGGCCGACGAACGGTCTGGTGTCCTGCGTGTCCGAGAACGGGATCAGGGGCTCGGTGATCTCGGCGTCCCGCGAGCCGGGCAGGGACTCGCTGACCTGCAGGTCCGGCCACCTGTCGAGGCGCTCGGTGACCTGGTCGTCCGGCCAGGCGTCGAGGCGCTCGGTGACCTGCGCGTCGGGCCGGGCGTCGAGCCGCTCGGTCACCTGCGCGTTCGGCCAGCCGTCGAGGCGCTCGGTCACCTGGTCGTCGGGCCGGTAGTCATGGCGGGAGTCGGGGCGGATGTCGGTCATGACGCGGTGTCCTCACTGCGGAAGGTGATCTCGACGCGGCGGTTCTGCGCCGCGAGCTGGTCGTCGAAGACGCCGCCGGGCAGGTCGTCGACCACGGGGTCGGCGTCGCCTCGGCCGACGACGTCGCCGAGCGTGCCGGTGGGGGCGCCGAGGCGCACGAGGGCGTCGTGGACGGCCTGCGCCCGGTCGAGGCTGAGCTGCTCGCCGTCGACGACCCCGGCGCGGGTGTCGGCCGCGTGGCCGACGATGTCGGCGGCGACCCCGGACGGGCACCGTCCGAGCTCGTCGGCGACGCCCTGCAGGGCCGTGTCCGCGGTCGAGCCGAGGGCCGCGGAGTCGCCGCCGAAGAGGACGGCGGCCGAGAGCACGAGCGGAGCGGTGCACGGCGTCGCGTCGCTCGTCACGGGCACGACGGGCACCGCCGAGGAGGCGACGGGCGCCTCCTGGGACGCGCCCGCTCCCCCGTCGGTGCAGCTCGTCGCCCCGGCGGCGTCGCAGATCGCGAGCCAGAGCTCGGACAGGCGGCTCGTGGACGAGATCGACGGCGCGGGCTGCGAGCCGGCCGTGCGGCCGAGCCCGACGAAGGTGACGGCGTGCCCGCCCAGGTCGGGCAGGGCGCCCTGGTCCGCGAGGGTCGAGGCGACCGCGGCCGGGTCGAACGACCAGCCGAGCTGCCGGAGGTCGAGGGGGTCCGCGGTCTGCACGCCGCTCGACACGACGACGATCGACCCGCCGTCGTGCAGGGCCGCCGCGGAGGCGAGCACCGAGAGCAGGTCGAGGCCCTCGTCGCCGGCGGTGAGACCGGCCACGTCCGAGCCCAGCTCGTCCAGGGCGTCGGCGACCGCCGCCTCCCTCTTGTCGGGGACCTGCTGCACGCGGTCGGCGGTCAGCATCGGGGTCAGGTCGTGGGCCGACGCGGACGACGTGCCCTGCACGACGACGTCGACGCTGCCCTCGGCGGGCTGGTGCGCCGCGAGGGCGTGGGCGGAGACGGCGTCGGCGGCTCCGGCCCCGAGCGAGGGCAGCGGCTCGGCGGACGTGGCGGTGAAGCCGAGGACGAGCGGCTCGGGCGACTCGAGGGTGCAGCCGGCGAGGACCGCGAGCGCGAGGGCTGCGGCTGCCGTGGCGGCGACCGCGCGGAGAACAGGTCGTCGGGACGCGGGGGGTCGTGGGGTCATGGCGGGTCCTCTGGATCGCGCGGGGCAGGCCCGCTCGGGGACGACTAGCGTCCGGACCTCGAGCGTAGGAACGGGCCGTGCCCCGCCGCAGCCTGCCCAGGGATGACCGGGACCCTCCTTCGGGATGAACCGGGCTCCTCCTCAAGTCGCGACCGCCGGCCAGGCCGACGTCCACACCGTCGAGGTGCCCCGAACGGCTGCCCGCACGCCCGCTGACCGACGATCCGGGGCAAGTCGACCGCGCGCGTGCCCTCTCGGCGAGAGGGGCGGCGACCCGCCCTCGATGCAGAAGACCCGCCCTCGAGAGACGTGCAGCGCGTGCGAGGCGGGTCAGGCGCCGAGGCGGCCGGGCGGCGCCGCCCGCACGTGCATGCGCTCGCCCTGGCGTCCGAAGAGGCTGAGGAACTCGACGGCTCCGGGCCCGACCCGGCCGAACCAGTGCGGCGTGCGCGTGTCGAACTCCGCGGCCTCCCCCGCGGGCAGCACGAGGTCGTGCTCGCCGAGCACGAGCCGCAGCCGCCCGCGCAGCACGTAGAGCCACTCGTAGCCCTCGTGCACGCGGGGGTCCGGCTCGCCCGGCGGCACGTCGGCCTCGATGAGGTGCTTGAACGCCTGCAGGCCTCCCCCGCCGCGCGACAGCGGGACGATCGTCTGGCCGTGCATCGTGACGGGCCGCAGGTGGATCCGCGGGTCGCCGGTCTCGGGTGCGCCGACGAGCTCGTCGAGCGGGACGCCGTGGGCGCGGGCGAGCGGCAGCAGCAGCTCGAGCGCGGGACGTCGCTGGCCCGACTCGAGCCGCGAGAGGGTGCTCACCGAGATGCCCGTCGTCTCGGCGAGCTGGGCGAGGGTACGGCCGCTCGTCGCCCGCAGCGCGCGCAGCCGGGGCCCGACGGCCGCGAGCACGTCGTCGGTCGAGGCGTCGGCTCCGGCGTCGGACCCGCCGAGGGAGCCGTGAGGACGAGCAGGATCGTGAGCCATGCCGCGATCTTGCCACATCGGCAACAGAGCTTGCAGGTCGAGGAGGTGCCGGTCGAGCATGGTCCCAGGAGGTCACCCACCATGACGAACGCCCCGCAGCACCCACCCCGCCCGCTCGCCACCACGATCGCGACGACCGCGACGACCTACGACGTGGTCGTCGTCGGCGGCGGCGCCGCCGGCCTCAGCGCCGGCCTCACCCTCGCCCGCGCCCGCCGTCGCGTGCTCGTCGTCGACGCCGGCGAGCCGCGCAACGCCCCCGCGGCGGGTGTGCACGGCTTCCTCACCCGGGACGGGATCGCCCCGCGCGAGCTCACCCGGCTCGGCCGCGCCGAGGTGGAGCAGGTCGGCGGCGAGGTCGTCGACGGGACTGTGACGCGGCTGGAGCGCGGCGGCGGCGAGCCCGGCGACGCCTCCGTCGCCGAGGCGTCGGCCACGGGGGCGGACGCAGGAGGCGCCTCCTCGTTCACCGTCTCGCTGACGACGCAGGGCGGCGACGACCGCGTCGTCCGGGCCCGACGCGTTGTCGTGACGACGGGCCTCACGGACGAGCTGCCCGACGTCGACGGGCTCGCCGAGCGCTGGGGCCGCGACGTCGTGCACTGCCCGTACTGCCACGGCTGGGAGATCCGCGACCAGGTGATCGGCGTGCTCGGCACGACCCCGTTCGCCGTGCACCAGGCGATGATGTTCCGGCAGTGGAGCGACCGCGTGACGCTCTTCGTGCACGAGGCGCCCGAGCCGACCGACGACGAGTGGGAGCGGCTGGCCGCCCGCGGCGTGCAGGTCGTGACAGGTCGCGTCCGATCGCTGCGGGTCGAGGGCGACGCGCTGACGGGCGTCGTCGTCGACGGGGCCCCCGTGGTGCCCGTCGACGCGCTGGCCGTCGCGGCGGCGGTGCGCCCGAACGGCGACCTGCTCGAGCCGCTCGGCCTGGTGCACGAGCCGCACCCGATGGGGCTGGGGACCGTGATCGCCTCGGACCCGCTGACCGGGGCCACGACCGTACCCGGGCTGTACCTGGCCGGCAACGTCGCCGACGCGCGGATGCAGGTGGTCACGGCCGCCGCCTCCGGCGTGGGGATCGCCGTCGCCGTCAACATGGACCTCATCACCGAGGACACCGACCTCGCCGTGGCGGAACGGCGGCGACCGTTCGGCGTCCGCGCCGAGGCGGAGAACACGACCAGGGTGCTCGGCGACCGCCGGCACGGACTCAGGCACGGACTCGAGGGAGCACGACGATGACGCAGACGACCGGGCAGCACTCAGACGACCAGCACGAGCCGGAGCACGGCCACGGGCGCGATCACGAGCACGGAGCCGACCAGCACGGGCAGCACGCCTCGGAGGAGTGGGGCCGCGACTACTGGGAGGACCGCTACTCGGCCCCCGGCCTGCAGTGGAGCGGGCGCCCGAACCCCGTCCTCGTCGACGAGGCGAGCGGGCTCGAGCCGGGTCGTGTGCTCGACGTCGGCAGCGGCGAGGGCGGCGACGCGATCTGGCTTGCAGGCCGCGGCTGGCAGGTGACCGGGATCGACATCGCGCAAGCAGCGCTGGACAAGGCAGCGGCCCGGGCGGCCGAGGTCGACGAGGAGGCGGCGGCCCGGATCACCTGGGAGCAGCACGACCTCGCCGAGTGGGCTCCCGCGCCAGGGTCGGTCGACCTCGTGTCGTCGCAGTTCATGCACCTCGCCGACCCGGTGCGCGCCGCGCTGTTCCGGTCGCTTGCGGAGGCGGTGGCGCCTGGCGGGACCCTGCTCGTCGTCGGGCACGACCTGTCCGACCTGACCGCGGGGGCCGGTCGGCACGGCAAGGAGGAGCTGATGTTCACGATCGACGACGTGCTCGCGGCCGTCCCGGACGACGGCTGGACCGTCGAGGTGGCCGAGTCACGCGCGCGGCAGGTGCCCGCGACGGACGGCGGGACCACCACGGTGCGCGACGTGGTCGTCAAGGCGACCCGCGCCTCCTAGTCCGCCCGCCCCAGCCCTGCTGGCCCCGCAAATGCCGACCGGAGGCCAGCTCCGGGCACCACAGCACCCGGACTTTCCACTATTGAAGGTCTCGAGGTCGGCATTTGCGGGCACTCGCGCGTGTCAACCGTCGTAGGCGCGGTCCCGACCCGCAAATGCCGACCGCGAGCCGGCTCCGGGCACCGCAACATTCGGATTTCCCGGTATTGGAGGCCTCGCGGTCGGCATTTGCGGGAGAGGAGATCGGGACGGGCGGCGGAGGGGCGGGAGACGCCAGGGGTCAGCGGCGGCGGCGCAGGCGGTCGAGCACGACGCGGCGGTCGCGCCAGGCGCCCGTCGACCAGAGCGCGACGAACACGAGCAGCGGCTGCAACGGGAGGCGCAGCCAGCGCTTGGCGTCGGTGTCGAGCCCGAAGGCGCTCGTCCTGGTGACGAGCTGCGAGATGTTACCCGGGAAGATCGCGACGAAGAACGCCGCCGCCACGAGCCCGACGGCCACGCGCCAGCGACCGAGCGCGATCAGCGAACTGCCGAGCGCGATCTCGACGACCCCCGACGCGAGCACGACCGCGTCGTCGTCGATCGGCAGCCACTCGGGCACCTGCGCCTGGAAGTCGTCCCGCGCGAAGCTGAGGTGGCTGGCACCCGCGAAGACGAGCACGGCTCCCAGCAGGAGGCGGGCGACGGTCCGCGGGACGGACGTGGGACGGGCTGTGGTGCGCTTCGACATCCGACCAGTCTGCTCCTGCCGAGGACGCCGAGTGGTCGGTTCCGGTCGTTCCGTGCTGCACGGATGACCAGGACTGACCACTCGGCGGGCCAGGGTCGACGCCCAGGCCCCCTAGCCGAGCGCGGTCAGCCGCAGCCGCATCGACCGAGCCGACGGCCGCAGCACGTGCGGCGCCGACACGTCGGGCCCGCAGGCCCGCGAGCCGAGCCCGTTCTGCGCCGCGTCGAGCCACAGGTAGGTGTGGTCGGGTTCGGGCAGCTCGTGCGGGTGGCGGGCGGCGTCGACCTGCTGCGCGGTGTGGCGGCGCAGCGTGAAGCCGGGCAGCCGGCCGAGCTCGTCGCCGACGGCGTCGACCCGCAGCCAGTCGCGGCCGTCGGCGCCGGTCAGGTCGAGGCTCCGCAGGTCGCTGCGGTGGCCGCTCTCCTGCGGGCGGGCGTAGTCGACGACGAGGTCGTCGACGGCCGCCGTGTAGCGCCCGACGACCGCGGCGTGGCGGCTGTCCGGGTACGACTCGTGCGGCCCCGTGCCGAACCACGACGCGGTGGCGACGTCGGTCGGCAGGTCGAGGCGCACTCCCACGCGGGGCCAGGAGGTGTCCCAGCCGGCCGTCGGCACCAGGTCGAGCGCGAGCCAGAGCTCGCCGCCCTCGAGCGACCAGCGCTCGTCGACGGTCACGGCCTGGCGGGCGTCGGCGGCGGCCCAGCGGGTGCGGACGTGCACCTGCGACTCCGTCGCCGTGATCTGCTCCACACGCGGCGTCATGCGGTCGAGCCCGAGCCGCAGCCAGGTCGTCTCGGCGCTCGGCAGCTCCGCCAGCAGGTACTGGTCGGCGCGGTGCCGGTCGCGCATCACGTCGACGTCGCGGTCGCGCGGCACCCAGCCGCGCCCCTGGTCGTTGTCGGTGGGCGCGCGCCAGAGCTCGAGCCGCGGCCCGTCGACGGGACGACCCGCCAGCGACACGAGACGGCCGTCGACGAACGACGCCGGCCCGAGGTCGAGCCGACCGGAGGAGGCGCCCGCCAGTCGGTCGCCGGCGGCACCGGGCACGCCGGGTCGCAGCGTCGACGGCGCACGTCGCGCCGCAGCGGCAGGCGTGAGGTCGAGCTGGGCGGTCGCGAGCACGTGCCCCGCGGGCGCCCACTCGGCGTCGGCCGCGGTCACGACCCGCACCGTCGCCCAGGTCTCGCCCGAGGACGAGACCGGCAGTCCGGGGACGGCCAGGACGACCGTCTCCCCCGCGGCGAGGGCGTCGTCGCCGACGCCGGCGACGGGGAGGTCGGCGACCAGCGCCTCCTCGCCGTCGTGCTCGACCGTGAGCCGGACGACCACGTCGGAGGCGTCGGCCGAGTGCCGCAGGTTCGCCACGGTCACGAGCGCCTCGGCACCATCGGCACCATCGGCGTCCTCAACGTCGGCCTCCCCCGCGGCCAGCGACACGCGGATCGGCGCGACGACCTGCGCCCACTCGTACAGGCCGGGCGACGGGGTGTCGTCGCTGAGGACCATCCCGTCCATGACGAAGTTCGAGTCGTGCACGACCTCGCCGAAGTCGCCGCCGTAGGCGAAGAACTCGGTGCCGTCGGCGGTGCGGTGCCGCAGGCCGTGGTCGCGCCACTCCCACACGAAGCCGCCGTGCAGCCGCGGGAACTCGTCGACCAGCGCCTCGTACTCGTCGATCGCGCCCGGGCCGTTGCCCATGGCGTGCACGTACTCGCAGAGCAGGAACGGCTTCGACCGCTGGCGCGCCGCCTCGGCGGGCGTGCAGCCGAGCAGCTGCACCGACTCGTCGCCGCTGCCGATGGCGCGCGTCTCGTCGACGAACGAGTACATCCGCGAGTACACGTCGGTGTAGGCGCCGGTGTAGTCGCCCTCGTAGTGCACGGGACGACCGGTGTCGCGGGCGTGCGTCCACGCGGCCATCGCCGCGAGGTTGCGGCCGGTGCCGGCCTCGTTGCCGAGCGACCACATCACGATCGACGGGTGGTTCTTGTCGCGCTCGACGGTGCGCACCATCCGGTCGACGTAGGCGTCGTGCCAGGCGGCGTCGTCGCTGGGGTTCTCGGTCCAGGCGTCGCGCTCGAAGCCGTGCGTCTCGAGGTCGCACTCGAGCACGACCCAGAAGCCGAGCTCGTCCGCGAGGTCGAGGAGGCGCGGGTGCGGCGGGTAGTGCGACGTGCGGATCGCGTTGACGTTGAACCGCTTCATCTGCAGCAGGTCGCGGCGCGCCCACTCCTCGTCGAAGACGCGGCCGCGGTCGGGGTGGGTCTCGTGCCGGTTGACGCCGTGGAACACGACGCGGCGGCCGTTGACGGTGAACAGGTCGCCGTCGATCCGCACGGTGCGGAAGCCGAGCCGGAGACTGACGACCTCGGCGCCGAGCGCGCTCGACACCGTGGCCTCGTAGAGCCGGGGCGTCTCGGCCGACCAGGGCTCGACGCCCTCCGCCAGCTCGACGGGCGCGACGTCGGCGGCCGTGGCCCAGGTCACGTCCACGCCGAGCTCGGGCACCGCGAGGGTGACCGGGAACGCGTCGGGGCCGGCCGTGACCTCGGGGACGATCGTCGTGCCTCCTGCGGTCTCGCCCGCCGTGCCGTGCCAGGAGGTTCGCAGCCAGACGTCGTCGAGGCCGCCGACCGGGCGGGCCTGCAGCGTGACGCTGCGGAAGATGCCGGGCAGCCACCACTGGTCCTGGTCCTCGACGTAGCTCGAGGCCGACCACTGGTGCACGCGCACGGCGATGACGTTCTCGCCGGGGCGCACGGCGTCGGTGACGTCGAGCTCCTGCGCGAGGCGGCTGCCGACGCCGACGCCGACGTGCACGCCGTTGACCCAGACCGCGTAGCGCGACTCGACGCCGTCGAAGCGGAGCAGCACCCGCTCGGCGCCGTCGAACGAGGCCGGCAGGTCGAAGCGGCGGCGGTGGTCGCCCGTCGGGTTCGCGTCGGGCACGAAGGGCGGCTCGGTCGGGAACGGGAACTGCACGTTCGTGTAGATCGGCGCGCCCCGCTCGCCGTCGCCGGTCAGCACCCAGTGCGACGGCACGGCGATCGACTGCCACGACGAGTCGTCGAGGTCGGGGTCGCCCACGCTGTCGACGGCCTCGCCCTCGGGCAGCACACCGCGGCCCCCGGGGGTGCCGGGCGCGCCGGGCAGCAGACGGAACGCCCACTCCCCGTCGAGCGACAGGGTCGGCGCGTCGGTGTGCAGCCACGACCGGGCGGGGCTGCGGCGACCGGTGCCGGGACCGGTGTCGGCGAGGTAGTCGCCCGGCGCCGGTGCCGAGGCCGCCGGGCTCGGCGACGCGAGGGTCTCCGAGCTGGGGGTCGCGGAGGCGGCGGACGAGGAGGCGGGGGTCGTCACTTGACGGATCCTTCCGTGAGGCCGCCGCGCCAGAAGCGCTGGAGGACGACCATGGCGATGACCAGCGGGATGATCGACAGCAGCACGCCGCCGGTCGTCAGCTGGTAGAACTCGGGCAGCCGGTCGGTCTGGCTGAGCCAGTTGTTGAGGCCGAGCGTGACGGGGAACTTGTCGACGTCGCTCAGCATCACGAGGGGCAGGAAGTAGTTGTTCCAGATGCCGACGAGCTGGAACAGGAACACCGTCACCAGCGCGGGCGTGAGGATGCGCAGCCCCAGGGTGTGGAAGATTCGGAGCTCGCTCGCGCCGTCGAGGCGGGCGGCCTCCATCAGCGACGTGTCGACGGTGGCCTGGGCGTAGATCCGGCAGAGGAACAGGCCGAACGGCGACACCAGCGACGGCAGCAGGACGCTCCAGTAGGTGTTGGCGAGGCCCATCTGGCTGAACAGCAGGAACAGGGGCAGTGCCGTGGCCGTGCCGGGAACCAGCACGCCGCCGAGGATCGTGCCGAAGACGGCGTTGCGCCCGCGGAACTCGTACTTGGCGAGGGCGTAGCCGCCGGCCGCGGCGAAGTACGTCGCGATCAGGGCGCCGACCCCGGCGTAGAGCACCGAGTTGCCGAGCCAGCGCAGGAAGATCCCGTCGCCGTAGGTGAGCACCTGGCCGAGGTTGTCCCACAGGGCGAAGGTCGGGGCGAACCAGAAGCCGAAGGTGCCGAAGAGGTCGCCGGTGGTCTTCGTCGCGGCGACCACGACCCAGTAGACCGGGATGAGGAAGTACAGCGCGACGACGACCAGCACGGCCGTGACGATGATGGTGGAGGCGCGGCTGCGGCCCGCGGACCGGTCCGGCCCGTTGTTCGCCGACCGGCGGGCGGCGGCTCGACCCTCGCCGCGCCTCCTGCCCTGGCCGGCCGTGACGATGGACTCGGTGTCGGTGGGCTGCTCGGCGACCGAGGCGCTCGTCGCGCTCGTCGCGGAGCCCGAGGCACGGGGGCTCATGCGGACTTCCTGTTCGTGATGGTGAGGAACACGATCGACAGCGTGAACGCGACGAGCGCGATCAGCACGGACTGCGCCGCGGCGACGTTGTAGTCGTTGTAGGCGAATGCCGTCGTGTAGGCGCTGAGGTTCGGCGTGTACTGGCTGTCGATGGCCGGTGCGACGCGCTGCAGCACCTGGGCCTCGGCGAAGAGCTGCAGGGTGCCGATGATCGAGAACACGGCGGTGAGCAGCAGGGCCGGGCGGATCAGCGGCAGCTGGATGCTCGTCGCGACCCGCAGGGCCGACGCCCCGTCGACCTTGGCGGCCTCGTACAGCTCGACCGGGATCGACTTGAGCTGGGCGATGATGATCAGCATGTTGTAGCCGGTGTAGCTCCACGTGACGATGTTGGCGATCGACCAGAGCACGGTGTTCGCGCCGAGGAAGTCGGGCGAGACGCCGAAGACCTCGGCCACGTCGATGATCGGGCTGAGGCCCGGCACGTAGAGGAACGACCAGAGGATGGTCGCGATGACGCCGGGCACGCCGTACGGCAGGAAGTACGCGGCACGGAACACGCCCGGCCACTTGGCCGACGCCGACTCGAGCAGCAGCGCGAGCACCGTGCAGAGGATCAGCATGACCGGCACCTGGACGATGCCGAAGAGGAACATCCGGCCGATCGAGGCGACGAAGTTCGGGTCGCCGATCACCTGGGCGTAGTTGTCGAAGCCGGCGAACTCGGTGACGACGCCGGCCTCGCCGAAGAGGCCGCCGCGGGTCACCTTCGTGAAGCTCGACACGAGCGCCATGAGGATCGGGACGATGAAGGTCAGCAGGAACAGGGCGAGGAACGGGAAGAGCAGCACCCAGGGGGCGCGCTTGACGGCGCCGGACGACGCGCCCTTCCTGCGGGTGGCGTCGCCGCCTCCGTCGCGACCCCGGCCGGGCGCCGTGGCGTCCGTCGCCGCTGCCGTCTCGGGCCGCGTCTCCATCCCGGCGCTCATGCGCTCGCCTTGCGGATCGAGAGGCCCTTGTTCTGCATCACCGAGATGATGTCCTTCTCGGCCTGTGCGACGGCGTCGACGAGCGTGCCGCCCGAGGCCTTGCCGCGGAAGCCGTCGCTGAGGATGTTGAACGACTGCTGCGTGACGGGCCACCAGCTCCAGTCCTGGTTCTGGCTGGACTCCTTCGTGGCGGGCACGAACACCTCCTGGTTGTAGTTCTGGCCGCTGAAGAAGGCGCTCGGCTTCTCGCGGAGCGTGCCGACCACGTCCACGGCCGGCGACCAGCCGATGCCGCAGAACTCGATCAGGGCGTTGACGCCCTCGGGGGTGGTGGTCATCCAGACGGCGAACTCGAGCGCCTCCTGCGGGTGCTGGCTGTTCGCGAGGATGGCGGCGGTCGAGCCGCCGAGGAAGCTCGAGGCGTAGCCCGAGTCCCAGGTCGGCAGGGGCGCGACCTTCCACTTGCCCTCGGCGCCGCTGACGCCCTCGATCAGGGCGTCGCCCCACGAGCCGGTCGCGACGGAGGCGATCTTCCCGTCCGCCGCGGCCGAGAACCAGGCCGGGGTGTAGGCACCGTAGGCGGTGGTGACGATGCCGTCGTCGATCGCCTTGTCGAAGAACGCCGCGACCTTCAGCGTGGCGTCGTCGGTCATGTCGATGACCCAGCCGTCCTCCTCCGCGGTGAACCAGGAGGCGCCTGCCTGCGTGGCGTAGGCCGCGAACGGCGAGGCGTCGGCGAGCGGGAACGAGTCCATCAGCACGCCCGCGCCCTTGAGCTCGGCACCGACGGCCGCCCACTCGTCCCAGGTGGCGGGCACGGCCGCGCCGACCTGGTCGAAGACGGCGGGCTGGTAGAACATGCCCATCGGGCCGCTGTCCTGCGGCACGGCGTAGATGCCGCCCGTGTAGCTGACCTGGTTCCAGAGCGTGGGGTCGTACAGCTCCTCGTACTTCTCGGCGCCGTAGCGCTTGAGGTCGACGACGCCGTTGGCGAGCAGGAACTCGGGCAGCGAGCGCAGCTCGACCTGGGCGATGTCGGGCCCGGCGCCCGCGGCGAGCGCCGAGTAGAGCTTCTGGTACCCGCCCGCGTTGCCGCCGGGGATGAACACGGTCTCGACCTGGACGCGGTCCTGGCTCTTGTTGTAGAGGTCGGTCACCTGGTCGAGGCCCTTGAGCCAGGCCCAGTACTCGAGGCGGACCTTGCCGGCGGCCGGCGGGATGGTCGGCAGGGTGTTGACCGAGGTCGTGCCGGGCGTGGCGCAGCCGGCGAGGACGGCGGCGGCGGACGCGCCGAGGCCGAGGCTCAGCAGCTGCCGACGACTGAGAGGACTCATCAGGACTCACTTCGTTGTGGACGGGACGAGACCGACCGTAACACGGCTTTTCGAGTGGTCGCTCGAATTTGGGACGCGGATGCGCACCGAGGAGCCGCGGGTCGTCGTAGGCTCCCGGTCATGACCGAAGGCGCTCCCGTGACGACCCGTGGCCGCGGCGCCCGCGGCGGCCGACGCGGCCCGTACGCGAAGTCCGCCGAGCGGCGGTCCGCCATCGTCGAGGCGGCGTTCGAGGTGTTCACCGCCCACGGGTACCAGGGCGGCTCGCTGCAGCGCGTCGCGGACGTGGTGGGCATGAGCCAGACGAGCCTGCTGCACTACTTCCCGTCGAAGAGCGACCTGCTGCTCGAGGTGCTCCGCCGACGCGACCAGATGTCGAGCGGCGAGTTCGTTCGGGGGGACGGCGTCCAGCTCGCGGGCGACGTCGAGCGCCAGGCTCGGTACAACGAGGGCGTGCCCGGGCTCATCGGCCTCTACACGGTCCTGTCGGGCGAGGCGGTGACCGAGGGCAACCCCGGCCGCGGCTACGTCACGGAGCGGCTCGCCGGCCTGCGACGGGACTACGCCGCGGACTTCCGTGCCCTGGCCGAGGTCGGCCGGCTGCGCGAGGGCGTGGACCCCGACCGGGCGGCCGCCGGGCTCGTCGGGCTGTGGGACGGCGTGCAGCTGCAGTGGCTGCTCGCCCCGAGCGAGGTCGACGTGCCGCGGCTGCTGCGCGACTACCTCGACCTCGTGATCCTGCCTGCCGCGACGGACGACGGGGCCGAGCCCGCGCCTCCTTCGGTCTGACCTACCCCCAGGGCGGGTCGATGCGGTCGAGGGCGGGTCGTGAAGGACCCGCCGTCGACCCAGGTGACCCGCCGTCGACCTGGGGGGGGGTCACTCGGGCAGAGCGGCCTGCCCCTCGCGCTCGTCGCCGGCGACGCCGGCCCGGAGCCCCTCGCCGCGGAAGAACGCGGGGCGCAGCCGGGCGTTGACCAGCATCACCACGACGCCGCCCACCAGGATGGTGACGCCGAGCAGGAACACCAGCCCGACCCCGCCGATCTGCGAGCCGCTGCCGTAGTCCGGGTCCATGCTGTCGACCAGCGTGGTGACGAAGAGCACGGCGAGGATGAGCCCGCCGACGCCGGGAGCGACGATCTGGAAGAACAGGTTGCGGGCCCCGGTGCGCCACTGGTGCCGGAAGTACCAGACGCAGGCGAACGCCGTGAGCCCGTAGTAGAAGCAGATCATCATGCCGAGGGTCGTGATCGTGTCCCAGAGGACGTCCTCGCTGATGAAGCGCATCACCGCGTAGAAGACGCTCGCGACGACGGCGGAGGCGAGGGTCGCGTACCCGGGGGTGAAGAACCGCGGCGAGACGCGGGCGAACTTCGGCGACAGCGCGCCGTAGTGCCCCATGGCGAGGAGCGTGCGGGCCGGCGACACGAAGGTCGACTGGAGGGAGGCGGCGGAGCTGCTCAGCACCGCCAGCGACATCAAGACGGCGAGCGGCCCGAGCACGGGCCCGGCGAGCGCCGAGAACGCGTTGCCCTGGATGTCGGGGTTGCCGAGCCCGACCCCCTCGTCGCCGAGGCCCGCGAAGGTCATCGAGGCGAGCGAGACGAGCAGGTAGACGAGCACGATGATGACGACGGTGAGGGTGGCGGCGCGGCCGGGGGTCGTCCGCGAGCCGCTCGTCTCTTCGGACATCGTCAGCGTGACGTCCCAGCCCCAGAAGATGAAGATCGACAGCGACAGCCCCGCGGCGAAGGCCGAGAAGGTCGGCACCGTCAACGGGTTGAACCAGTCGAGCGAGATGGCCGTGGCGTCGAACGCCGAGCCGCCGCCGACCCGGACGAAGGCGACGATCGCGAAGCCGACCAGCACGAGCAGCTGGAACCCGACGAGCCAGTACTGCACCTTCTGGGTGGTCTGCATGTCGCGGTACGAGATGACGGTCGCCCCGGCCATGAAGGCCAGACAGGTGACGACGTTGATCAGCGGGTTCGCCGCCAGGTCGGCGATCGACGGATCCGAGAAGACCTGTCCGAGCAGCAGGTAGAAGAAGTCCACCGCGATCCCCGCGAGGTTGCTCAGCACCACGATGGTCGCGACCACCAGCCCCCAGCCGGCCATCCAGCCGACCCACGGGCCGAAGGCGCGGACGCCCCAGGTGAACGAGGTGCCGCTGTCGGGCATCGCGCTGTTCAGCTCGCGGTAGCCGAACGCGACGAGGAGCATCGGGATGAACCCGACCAGGAAGATCGCGGGCAGGTGCGTGCCGACCTGCGCGATGGTCGGGCCGAGGGCACCGGTCAGCGTGTAGGCGGGCGCGATGCACGAGATGCCGATGACGACGGCGCCGATCAGGCCGACGCTGCCGGCGCTCAGGCCCTTCGACGACAGGGTCTGGTCGGCGGCGACACCGGACTTCTTGAGGATGCTCACGGGGTGGTCCCTTCGGGGTGGGCGCCGCCCGGGGCGACGCCGGTCCAGGTCGTGCGGGCATCGTGGTCACGAGGAACCACCACGAGGGGGACGGGGACGCCGCGCACGATCTTCGCGGCGACGCTCCCGAGGAACAGCCGACGAGGCTGGGCCAGACGACTCGAGCCGACGAGGGCGAGTTCGTCGTCCCGCCAGGTGAGGGCGTCGATCGCGTCGGCGATCCTCGGGCCCGGGGCGATCTCGACCGTGACGTCGAGGTCGGCGGGGACGCCGTCGAGCGCGATGTCGCGCATCCGCTCCGCGTGCTCGCGTGCCTCGTCGTGCAGGGCGCGCTCGCGGTCGTCGCGGTCGCGGCGCTCGCCGTCCCCGACGGAGTCGAGCGGCACGAGCGAGACGAGCCGCAGCGGGACGCGCGCCGCGGCGGCCGTGGCCACCGCGGTGTCGACGACCGCGCGGGCGCCGGCCCGGGTGCCGACGGCGGCCGTCACGCTGCCGAAGCTGCGGACGCCCCGCTCGGCGAACCCGGCGGGGGCGATCGCCACGGGTACGGGCGCGGAGTGCACGAGGACTCCCCCGACGCTGCCGAGGTGCAGCCGGCCGAGGGTCCCCTCCTTGCCGGCGCCGATCACGATCGCGTCGGCCTCGAGGTCGGCGGCGGCCGCGACCAGGCCCTCGGCGAAGGTCTCGGCCCGGACGAGGTGCGTCGTGGACGTGACGCCGGCCGGGACCTCGGCCGCCGCCTCCTGCAGCCAGCCCTCGGCGAGGTCGTCGAGGTGCCGCTCGTAGCTGGGCGCGGTCGGGACGAGGGAGGCGCGGCCCTGGTCGTGCAGGACCATCACGAGGTCGAGGCGCACGCCGAGCGTGTGCGCGAGGGCCGTGCCGAGGGCCAGGGCGTCGTGCCCCGCGGGGGTGTCCAGGTACCCGACGACCACGCTCCTCACGAGACGGCCGCTCCGGCGTCGGCGCTCTCGGGCTGGCCTGCGGACGCGGCCTGCGCGGATGCGTCGGCGTGTGCGTCGCGCTCCGCGAGGATCTCGGCCGCCACGTCGTGCCCGACGCGGATCGCGCCGTCGACGTGCTGGAACCCCTCCGCCGCGATGTCGCTCGACGAGAAGCGGATCGGCCCGACGGGCACCCGCTGGTCGTGGCCCCAGCGCGAGAGGCCGCCGAGGTCGAAGCTCGTCGCGTACGCGCCGCCCGTCCACTCGTCGCTCGCCCAGTCGCTCTCGAAGTAGACGACCGGCTCGGTCGCCTGCTCGCCGTAGTACGAGGCCAGCGACGCGAGGATCGCCGCGCGTCGCTCGTCGGCCGGCAGGGCGAGGAGGCGGTCGGCCTTCTCGTCGCTCACGAAGCCGACAAGGGTGCCCCGCGGGTCGTCGTGGTTCGAGTTGTCGTACGCCTCGTGCACCACCTGGTACGGGCTGAACGCCGTGCCCGAGAGACCGGCGTCGCGCCAGAACGGCGTCTCGTAGACGGCGTGCACCTTGATCACGAGGCCGAGCGAGACGTGCTGGTGCCACTGCTGGCGCAGGGCGGGCAGAGCGGGCAGGTACTCGATGCGCGAGTAGAGGTTGGGCGGCACGGCGACGACGGCCCAGCGGGCCGCGACGCGAAGCTCGGGCGTCGACGCGACGACCCCGTCGGCCGACCACTCGAGCGTCTCGACCGGCTGGCCGAGGCGCACGGCGTCGCCGAGCTGCTCCGCGAGCGTCAGCGGCACCCGCTGCAGACCGCCCACGACGCGCTTGTCGAGGATGAAGTCGGCGTCGACGAGGTTGCTGAAGCTGCCGGCGCTCGACGCCATCTGCAGCGCCTGGAGCAGCGAGAACGAGTGGGCGGGCTTCGTGAGCATCGCGTCGGCGATGAAGAGCGCGATGTTGGCCCGCGCCTCCGCGTCGTCGCTCTGCTGCTCGAGCCAGGCCGAGAACGAGACGTGGTCGAGCTCGGCGGCGCGCGGATGCTCCCAGGGGGCCGCGACGTCGGTCTCGGCGACGAGCTCGTCCATCACGACGATGAGCCGCTCGATCTCGGCCTGCGTGTGCTCGGAGGCAGGGAAGATGTCGCCCGTGAAGCGCGACGCCGTGCCGTCGGCGGAGACGTAGACGCTCTCGCCCTCGCGCCACCGGGAGTACGTCTCGAGGCCGAGCTCGCCGAGCGTGGCGATCAGGGCCGTCTGGTCGGGCGACACCCACTGGCCGCCGAGCTCGAGCATCGCCCCGTCGATCGTCTCGGTGCGCAGCCGGCCGCCGACGCGGTCACGTGCCTCGAGCACGACCACGTCGAGGCCCGCCGCGCGCAGGTCGGCGGCCGCGGTCAGGCCGCTGGCCCCCGCGCCGATGACGACGACGTCGCAGAAGGTGGTGTCGGTCATGGGGTGGTCTCCGTCGCTGGTGCGGGCACCGGGTGGTGCCGGGTGAGTGTGGGGGTCGGGCTCGGCCGGGGCGGTCCCGGCCGAGACGGTCAGGACGGTCCGGTCAGGACGAGGCGCGCGGCGAGGCGTGCGCGCTCATCACGTGCTTGACCCGGGTGTAGTCCTCGAGGCCGTAGGCGCTGAGGTCCTTGCCGTAGCCGGAGCGCTTGAAGCCGCCGTGCGGCATCTCGGCGGCGAGCGGGATGTGCGTGTTGATCCAGACGCAGCCGAAGTCGAGGTCGCGGGCGAAGCGCTCGGCCGTGGTGTGGCTGTCGGTCCAGACGCTCGAGGCCAGGGCGTAGGGCACGCCGTTGGCCAGCTCGAGCGCCTCGTCGGCCGTGCCGAACGACTGCACGGTGAGGACCGGGCCGAACACCTCGGCCTGCACGACGTCGTCGTCCTGCCGCACGCCCGTGACGATCGTCGGCGCGAAGTGGAAGCCCGTCCCGCCGACGCGGTGCCCGCCCGTCGCCACGGTCGCGTGCGCGGGCAGCGAGTCGACGACGGCCTGGACCGCGGCGAAGTGCCGCGCGTTGTTGAGGGGCCCGTAGGAGGCGCCCTCCCCGGCGTCGGGACCGGTCGTCGTCGCCTCCGCGGCGCGCACCAGCGCGGCGACCAGGTCGTCGTGGACCGACTCGTGCACGATGACGCGGGTCACCGCGGTGCAGTCCTGGCCGGCGTTGAAGAAGGCCGCCTCCGCGATCTGGGGGGCGACCACGTCGACGTCGACGTCGGGGAACACGACGGCGGGCGCCTTGCCGCCGAGCTCGAGGTGCACCCGGGCCACGCGGTCGGCAGCGGAGGTCGCGACGGCCACGCCGGCGCGGACCGAGCCCGTGATGGCGACCAGCCCGGGCACGGGGTGCTCGACGAGGGCCTGGCCCGTGCTCGCGTCGCCGAGGACGACGTTGAAGACGCCGTCGGGCAGGATGCCCTTCGTCAGGGATGCGAGCACGAGGGTCGACTCCGGCGTCGTGTCGCTCGGCTTCAGCACGATCGTGTTGCCCGCGGCGAGCGCAGGGGCGATCTTCCAGATCGCCATCATCAGGGGGTAGTTCCACGGCGTCACCTGGGCGACGACGCCGATGGGCTCGCGGCGCACCGACGAGGTGAGCCCGTCGAGGTACTCCCCCGAGGCGATGCCGTCGAGCCGGCGGGCCGCCCCGGCGAAGAACCGCACCTGGTCGGCGCCGACGGCGACCTCCTCGGCAGCGATGATCGCCTTCGGCTGCCCCGTGTCCCGGTGCTGCGCCTCGACGAGCTCGTCGCTGTGCGCGTCGAGGGCGTCGGCGAGCGCGAGCAGCGCGGCCTGGCGCACCGACGGCGTGCTGCGGCTCCAGCCGGGGAACGCCCGGGCCGCGGCCTGCACCGCCGCGTCGACGTCGGCCGCGTCGCTCACGGGCGAGACCGCGACGACCTGCTCCGTGATCGGCGAGACCACGTCGATCGTCGCGGTGCCGTGGGCGTCGACGTACCGGCCGTCGACGAAGTTCTGCAGGGTCGCCATGGTGTCCTCTCGGTGGTGCTCGGTGCTGGTGCCGTGGTGCTCGGGGCCGTGCGGGTCGGGTCGGGCGGTGCTGGTCGGCTCGGGCTCAGCCGTCCGGCTGGAGCGCGTAGGTCGTGTCGAGGTACTCGTGGATGCCCTCGCTGCCGCCCTCGCGCCCGAGTCCCGAGTGCCCGACCCCGCCGAACGGGGCCGCGGCGTTCGAGACCAGGCCGGTGTTGACGCCCAGCATGCCGGTGCGGAGCCGTCCGAGCATGCGTCGTCCACAGGCCAGGTCGGTCGTGAAGAGGTAGGCGACGAGGCCGTAGGGAGTGTCGTTGGCGAGCCGGACGGCGTCGTCCTCGTCGCGGAACGTCGTGACGGCGGCGACCGGGCCGAAGATCTCCTGGTGCATCAGGTCGGCGTCGCGGGGCACGTCGGCGAGCACGGTCGGGGCGAAGAACGAGCCGGGGCCGTCCGGCGCCGAGCCGCCCGTGACGACGCGGGCGCCCCGGGCCACGGCGTCGGCCACGAGCCGCTCGCAGGTCGCGACGGCGCGGTCGTCGATCAGCGGGCCGAGGGTCGTCCCGTCGGCCGTGCCGGGCCCGACCACCATCGCCTCGACGCGCTCGGCGAGGCGGCGCGTGAACTCGTCGGCGACCCGTTCGTGCACCAGCAGGCGGTTCGCCGCCGTGCAGGCCTGGCCGCCGTTGCGGAACTTCGCCAGCATCGCCCCGTCGACGGCGGCGTCGAGGTCGGCGTCGGCCATCACGACGAACGGGGCGTTCCCGCCGAGCTCCATCGACGTACGGAGCACGTTCTCGGCCGCCTGCGCGATCAGCACCCGGCCGACCGCGGTCGAGCCGGTGAACGAGAGCTTCCGGAGGCGCTGGTCCGCGAGCAGGGGCCCGGTCACCCCGGCCGCGTCCGTCGTGGTCAGCACGGTCACGACGCCGTCGGGGACGCCGGCCTCGCGCAGCAGCCCCGCGAACGCGATCGTCGTGAGCGGCGTCAGCTCGGCGGGCTTGACGACGACCGTGCAGCCGGCCGCGAGGGCAGGAGCGATCTTGCGGGTGGCCATGGCGAGCGGGAAGTTCCACGGGGTGACGAGGTAGCTCGGCCCGACGGGTCGGTGCGTGACGATCATGGTGCCGGTGCCCTCGGGGACGGGACCGTACCGGCCCTGGACGCGCACCGCCTCCTCGGAGAACCAGCGGAGGAACTCGCCGCCGTAGGCGACCTCGCCGCGCGCCTCGGCCAGGGGCTTGCCCATCTCGAGCGACATGAGCAGCGCGAACGACTCGCGGCGCTCGACGAGGAGGTCGAAGGCCCGGCGCAGGGTCTCTCCGCGGACGCGCGGCGGCGTGGCGGCCCACTCGTCTGCGGCGGCCACCGCCCGGTCGAGGGCACGGATCGCGTCCGCGGGGCCCTGGTCGGCGACGAGCGCGAGGACCTCGCCGGTCGCCGGGTCGTGCACGGGGAAGGTCGGGACGCCGTCGAGGGCCGGCGCGGCGGCGCCCTCGCGCACGAGCGCCACCACGTGAGGGGGGAACCCGGGCAGCGCTGCGGCGTCGGGCCGCGTCGTCCGTGCGACCGTCGACACGGGGGTCATCAGGCCGACCCGAGCGCGGCGGCGACGACGTCGAGGCCGTCGTGCAGCAGCGCGTCGTCGATGGCGAGCGGCGGCAGGAACCGGATCACGTTGCCGAAGGTGCCGCAGGTGAGGACGATGACGCCCTCGGCGTGGCAGGCGGCGGCGATCCGGCCGGTGAGCGCGGCGTCGGGCTCGCCGGTGAGCGGGTCGACGAGCTCGATCGCGATCATCGCGCCGCGGCCCCGGACGTCGCCGATGCGCGGGTCGCCCTGCTGCAGCTCGTGCAGGCGGCCGAGCAGCAGGTCGCCGATGGCGGCCGCGCGCTCGAGCAGGCCGTCGTGCTCGAACGACTCGATGGCCGCGAGGGCCGCGGCGCACGCGATCGGGTTGCCGCCGTAGGTGCCGCCGAGGCCGCCGACGTGCGGCGCGTCCATGATCTCGGCCCGGCCGGTGACGGCCGAGAGCGGCAGCCCGCCCGCGATGCCCTTCGCCGTGACGACCAGGTCGGGCACGATGCCCTCGTGCTCGCTGGCGAACATGCGGCCGGTCCGGGCGAAGCCGGTCTGCACCTCGTCGGCGATGAAGACGACGTCGTTCTCGCGGCACCAGGCGACGATCGCGGGGAGGAAGCCGGGCGCCGGCACGATGAAGCCGCCCTCGCCCTGGATCGGCTCGATGACGACGGCGGCGAGGTTCGCGGCGCCGACCTGCTTCTCGATCTGCGAGATCGCACGCGCCGCGGCCTGCGGCCCGTCGAGCCCCGCGTCCCGGTACGGGTACGACAGCGGGGCGCGGTAGATCTCGGGGGCGAAGGGCCCGAAGCCGCTCTTGTAGGGCATCGACTTGGCGGTGAGCGCCATCGTCAGGTTCGTGCGGCCGTGGTAGGCGTGGTCGAAGGCCACGACGGCGGACTTGCGCGTGTACGAGCGGGCGATCTTGACGGCGTTCTCGACCGCCTCCGCGCCGGTGTTGAAGAGCGCCGAGCGCTTGTCGTGGTCGCCGGGCGTGAGCCGGTTGAGCGCTTCGCAGACCTCGACGTAGCCGTCGTAGGCCGTGATCATGAAGCAGGAGTGCGTGAAGCGCTGCACCTGCTCGACGACCGCCTCCACGACGCCGGGGGCCGAGTTGCCGACGCCGGTCACCGCGATGCCCGAGCCGAGGTCGATCAGGGTGTTGCCGTCGACGTCGACGAGCACGCCCCCGCCGGCCGCCTCGGTGAAGACGGGCAGCGAGACGCCGACGCCCGCGGCGACCGCGCCGCGCTTGCGCTCCATCAGCTCGCGGCTGCGCGGACCGGGCACCTCGGTGACGAGACGGCGGCGCTGCTCGAGGCCGGGGCCTCCGCGCGGGGTGGTGACTGTGGTGCTCGACATGCAGGCGCTCCTTCGACGTTGCGGCGACTCTAGGGAGCCGGGGCACACCTCCTCGACCGACAGTTCGTCGTGCTCGGCGCGATCTTCTGCCAGATCGGCAGGCCGGTGCTAGGTTCAGCGCGTGCGCCCCACCGTCCGAGCCCTCGTCCGCCAGGCTCCCCTCGGCCTGCGCCTCCTCGACCCGACCACGCGCACCGACGAGCCGCTCTCGTGGGTGCACAGCTCCGACCTCGTCGACCCGTCGCCCTTCGTCGCCGCCTCGACCATGCTGCTGACGACGGGCAGCCAGTTCGGCGCCGACGCGACGCAGGACGACTACGACGCCTGGGTCGGCCGGGTCGTCGGCGCCGGCGTGGTCGCCCTCGGGTTCGGCGCCGGCGTGCACCGGCCCGACACGCCCGTCGAGCTCGTGCTCGCCGCCTCCGCCCTCGGGGCGCCCGTCGTCGAGGTCCCCTGGCGCACCCCCTTCATCGCCGTCGCCCGCTGGGCGGCCGACCAGCTGGCCGAGGAGGCGCGCGACCGCGACCGCTGGACGCTGCGGGCCCAGCGCGCGGTCTCGGTGGCGGCCATCGGCGACGGCGGGCTCGACGCCGTGCTGCGGGTGCTCGGCGAGCAGCTCGGCGGGTCGGTCGTGCTTCACGGGTCGGACGCCGCGGCCGACGAGGGACGGGTCGACCAGCGGCAGGTCGACCAGGGGCAGGGCGACCAGCGGCAGGTCGAGGCCGAGGTCGCGCGGCTCCTGCGCCGCGGGGCCCGGGCCGGCAGCACCGTGACCGTCCCCGGCGCCGTCGTGTCGCTGCAGACCCTCGGCCGGCGGGACGGCCTCCGCGGCGTCCTCGCCGTCCGCACCCCCGCCGAGCTCGACACGGCGGCCCGGGCCGTCCTCACCAGCGTCGTCGCCCTCGCCGAGGTCACCCTCGAGCGCGACGTCGCCCGGCTGCGCGGGCAGCGCGAGCTGTGGCGGCAGGTGTGGTCGCTGCTGGTGGCAGGGCAGGTCGAGGTGGCACGGTCCATCACACGGTCGGTCGGGGTGGGCATCGCCGCGGGACCGGTCGTCGTGGCCCTCGCCGCGCCTCCTCGCGACTCGCCCGACCGCGCGACCGAGGCCGTCGAGCGGCTCGCCGCCGGTCGGCCCGACGTCTTCGTCGCGCTCGTCGACGGGAGGATCGCCGTGCTCGCCGCCGAGAGCGCCGTCGACCTGCCCGCGCTCGCCGCCGCCCACGGCCTGCGGATCGGCGTCTCGGACGTCACCGACCTCGACCACCTCGCCGGTGCCGCGGCACAGGCCGAGCGCGCCCTCGCCGTCGCGACGTCGTCCGCCGAGGAGGCGGTGGTCACCTGGGCGAGCCTCGCGGCCGGCGGCCTCGTGGCCGCGCTCTGGTCGGAGGGGGCCGCCGAGCTCGCGTCGTCCGGCCTCGCCCCCGTGGTCGCCCTGCCCGACGGCGACGAGCTGCTCGCCTGCTGCCGGACGTGGCTCGAGCACAACTGCGCGTGGGACCCGGCCGCCCGCCGACTCGGCCTGCACCGCCACAGCCTCCGCGCGCGGGTGGCCAAGGTCGAGTCCCTGCTGGGGCTGCCGCTCGACGGGTTCGCCGGGCGGGCCGAGCTGTGGGCGCTGTTGCAGGCCGCGGGCGCGGGAGGCGGCACCGGGCCTCGCTGACGGTGGCCCGTGACAGCATGGCCGGATGACGACGAGCAGCAGCCCGGCCAGCACCGCGACCGACCGTCCCGCAGCGACTCACAGTGACGGGGCGACCGACATCGACGCCGAGGCCCTCGAGCTGCTGCGGGCCCTGACGGGCCGTGACGACGCCGTGTTCCACGACGGCCAGCTCGAGGCGATCCGGGCGCTCGTCGCCGACCGTCGTCGCGCCCTCGTCGTGCAGCGCACCGGCTGGGGCAAGTCGGCCGTCTACTTCATCGCGACCCTGCTGCTCCGCCGCCGGGGCGGCGGGCCGACGCTGCTGGTGTCGCCGCTCCTCGCCCTGATGCGCGACCAGGTGGCCGCGGCGAGCCGCGCCGGCGTGCGGGCGGTCGCGGTCAACTCGGCGAACGCGCACGAGTGGTCCGACGTGCAGCAGGCCCTCGCGGCCGACGAGGTCGACGTGCTGCTCGTCTCGCCCGAGCGGCTCAACAACCCGCGGTTCCGCGACGAGCAGCTGCCGGTGCTGGTGGCCCGCCTCGGAATGCTCGTCGTCGACGAGGCGCACTGCATCAGCGACTGGGGCCACGACTTCCGGCCCGACTACCGGCGGCTCGCCGACCTCATCCGCACCCTGCCGACGACGGTGCCCGTGCTGGCCACGACGGCGACCGCGAACGAGCGGGTCGTCGCCGACGTGGAGGAGCAGCTGACGGCGGGGCCGGACGACCAGGTGCTGACGATCCGCGGCTCGCTGGCCCGCGCCTCCCTGCGGCTCGGCGTGCTGACGCTGCCCACCTCGCGTGACCGGCTCGGCTGGCTGCTCAGCCACCTCGACGACCTGCCGGGCAGCGGCATCATCTACACGCTCACCGTCTCGGCGGCCGACGACACGGCCCGCCTGCTCCGTGAGGCCGGCCACGCGGTGCGCTCGTACTCGGGCCGCACCGACAACGAAGAGAGGGAGGCGCTCGAGGGCCAGCTCAAGCGCAACGAGCTCAAGGCGCTCGTCGCCACCAGCGCCCTCGGCATGGGATTCGACAAGCCCGACCTCGGCTTCGTGGTGCACCTCGGGGCGCCGTCGTCGCCCGTCGCCTACTACCAGCAGATCGGCCGCGCGGGGCGCGCGACCGACAACGCCGACGTGCTGCTGCTGCCGGGCACGGAGGACGCCGAGATCTGGCAGTACTTCGCGACCGCCTCGATGCCGTCCGAGGCCCGCGCGTCAGCTGTCCTCGCCGAGCTCGGCGACACGCCGCTGTCGACGCCGGCCCTCGAGGCCCGGGTCGACGTCAAGCGCTCGCCGCTCGAGCTGATGCTCAAGGTGCTCGACGTCGACGGCGCGGTGTCGCGGGTGCAGGGCGGCTGGGTCAGCACGGGTCGGCCCTGGGTCTACGACGCCGAGCGCTACGGGCGCATCGGCGAGGCACGGGTCGCGGAGCAGCAGTCGATGATCTCCTACGAGCGCGCGACGACCTGCCGCATGCAGATGCTCCAGCTCGACCTCGACGACCCGGCCGCGGCACCCTGCGGCCGGTGCGACATCTGTGCCGGTGCCTGGTACCCGAGCGAGATCGGCGGCGAGGCCGCCGCGTCGGCCTCGACCTCCCTCGACCGGGTCGGCGTCGAGATCGAGCCCCGGGCCCAGTGGCCGACGGGCGCCGACCGGGCTGGAGTTCCCGCCAAGGGCAAGATCGCCGAGGGCGAGCGAATCGAGACCGGCCGCGCGCTGGCCCGCCTCACCGACCTCGGCTGGGGCACGACGCTGCGCCAGGTCTTCGCGGCCGGTGCCGAGGATGCACCGCTCACCAAGGCGCTGCTCGACGGGGTGGTCCGCGTGCTCAAGGAGTGGCCGTGGGCCGAGCGTCCGGTCGGCGTCGTCGCGATGCCGTCGTCGTCGCGGCCGCAGCTCGTCGGCTCGCTCGCCGAGGCGATCAGCAGCGTGGGGCGCCTCCCCCTGCTCGGCTCGCTCACCCCGACGCGACCATCGGCCGGTCGGGGCAGCGGAGGAGGCGGCAACAGCGTCTACCGCCTCGCCGACGTCTGGCAGGCGGTCGAGGTCGGCCCCGAGCTGGCGGCCGCGCTGGCGCAGGTCTCCGGGCCCGTGCTGCTCGTCGACGACCTCGTCGACAGCCGCTGGACGATGACGACCGCCGGGCGCGAGCTGCGCCGAGCGGGGGCGTCGGCCGTGCTGCCGTTCTCGCTTGGCGTCGTGGGCTGAGCTCGTTCGCCGAGCCGGCCTGTCGGGGGTGACGGGCTGACGAACTGACAGGCTGCCGCGCTCAGCGCACCGACACCGCGTGCTCGTCCCAGCCCTCGGCGCCGTTGGGCGCGGGCGGCAGCTCGGTCTCCGACTGCACGGTCCCGTCGGCGCTCGTCGCCCGCACGCGCAGCGTGTGCCCGCCGGACGACGCCGACCACCGGTAGACCCACTGCACCCAGGTGTCGGGCGAGATCGACTCCGCCAGCTCGGCCTCGTCCCACGTGCCTCCGTCGACCTGCACCTCGACGCGCGAGACGCCGGTGTGCGGGTGCCAGGCCACTCCGGCGACAGCGACCGTGCCGGCGTCGACGGTCGTCCCGGCGGCGGGCACGTCGATGCGCGACTCGAGCTTGACCGGGCCGAGGGCGTCCCAGCCGCGAGGGGTCCAGTAGCCCTCGGCGTCGGCGAAGCGCGTCACCTCGAGCTCGGTCACCCACTTCGTCGCCGAGACGTAGCCGAAGAGGCCGGGCACGACGAGGCGAGCGGGGAACCCGTGCTCCTGGGGCAGGGGCTGGCCGTTCATGCCGATCGCGAGCAGCGCCTCCGTGTCGTCGTCCTGCAGCACCTCGAGCGGCGTGCCCGCGGTGAAGCCGTCGATGCTGCGCGAGAGCACCATGTCGGCGCCGGCCTGCGGCCGGGCCCGAGCGAGCAGGTCGCGGAGCGGGTAGCCGAGCCAGAGCGCCGTGCCGATCAGCGTGCCGCCGACCTCGTTCGAGACGCAGCTGAGCGTGGCCGTGTGCTCGACGAGCGGCAGCGCGAGCACGTCGTCGAACGTGAGCACCACCTCCTCGTCGACCAGGCCGTGGATGCGCAGCGACCAGTCCCCCGGGTCGATGCCGGGCACCCGCAGGGCGGTGTCGATCCGGTAGAACTCGTCGTTCGGCGTGATGTACGACGTGAGGCCGTCGACGTCGAGCGAGGCGCCCGCGGGCACCGCCTCCTCGGCGGTCGCCGCGGCGGGCAGGCGCAGGGCCGCGCGCAGCTGCGTCACGTTCGCCCGCGTCGCGTTCCAGGCACGGGCACCGGTGCCGAGCAGCACCGAGGCCGCACCGGCGGCGCCCGCGAGCAGCACGAAGCTGCGACGCTCCAGGCCGGGGCCGCGGAGGGGCGGCGCGGGCACCGAGGCCTCGGACCAGCCGGTGCGGGTGGTCGCCTGCCAGCGGGAGAGCCTCCGGACGAGCGCCGTGAGCAGCAGCAGGGCGACCAGCGTGCCGACGGCCGTGGGCACCCCGTCGATGCTCGACGAGTCGGCACGGGTGAGCACGGCGATCATCGCGAGCACTCCCCCGAGGCCGAAGACGACCTTGCCGGCCGGGGGCCGACGGAGCTCGGCGAGACCCGCACCCGCCGTGATGACGGCCAGCAGCACGCCCATCAGGGTGAAGAGCGCGATCTTGTCGCCGGTGCCGAAGAGGGCGACCATCGTGTCCTTGGCCACGGGAGGTGCGAGGTCGATCACCGCGGAGCCCACCGCGTAGAGCGGGCTGCCGCCGGGGCCGGTCACGACGGCGGCGAGCTCGGCCGAGG
The DNA here is from genome assembly GCF_014841435.1 of Frigoribacterium sp. CFBP 8766. Classification (NCBI taxonomy): domain Bacteria; kingdom Bacillati; phylum Actinomycetota; class Actinomycetes; order Micrococcales; family Microbacteriaceae; genus Frigoribacterium; species Frigoribacterium sp. CFBP 8766. The sequence continues at coordinate 119,271 of NZ_JACYTX010000002.1, read as the reverse complement.
CGAGGAACGCCGCCGCCGAGACGACGCCGGCGACCGCGGCCCAGCCCGAGGAGGCGCGGGTCGACATGCCCTCGCGGGTCGCTGCTGCGGGTGGGTCGAGGCGCACGGACATGCGGTCAGGCTAGGCGGCGCCGCTCGGGATCCGCTGGGGCCGGACGAGGCGACCGGGCACGGGTCGTCGGCCCGCTGCGGGTCGTCGGCGGCCGGCGGTCACGTTCGGTCGGCCGTCGGTCACTCGTCGTCGTCGACGAGGCTCTCCATCAGCTCGACGATGAACGCGACGGACGACTCGGACCCGGCGGCCGGCTCGACGTCGTCGTCCGCGTCGACGACGAGCAGGGGGATGCCGGGGCCGACCACGAGCTGCGCCATGTGGGCCACGCCGCCGAGGCGCGCGGCGACCGGCACGCGGAAGGTGCGGTCGTCGTCGCTGAACTCCATGGCGGCGGCGAGCAGCACCTCGGCCAGCTCGTCGGTCACGATCAGTTCCTGGCCTGCGTAGAACAGCGTCTTCATGGCTGCCACCCTACGGGCGCGGCACGCGCGTGCCGTAGCCTCGGGCGCATGGCAGAGAAGCGAGCACCTCAGGTCGAGACCGGCGACGCGGACGTGACCCGCGCCTCCTTGGAGCTGTCGCTGCCGGTGTCGCTGTTGGCGGGCGTCGTGCGCCGCGCCGTGCAGTCGACCCCAGCGTTCTCGTTCACGTCGGCCGACGAGCAGGGCGCGCGGCTGATCCGCCGCTCGGCGACGGCGAGCGACGCCGACACCGTCCACCTCGTCTTCGAGGAGGCGGGCGCGGGCAGCCGCATCTCCGGCGAGGTGCACGCGCCGGCCGGCACCATCGGCGTCAGCGTCAAGAAGCGCGACGCCGACACGATCGCGCTGTTCGACGCCATCGCGTCGGCGGCCGGGCCCTTCTAGCCCGTCGCTCGAGCTAGCCGAGCCGAGCCACCCCGAGCCCGACCCCGACCCCGAGACCGAGAACGGCCGGCCCCTCCGAGGAGGTGCCGGCCGCGTTCCCGAGGACGTCGAGCGCTGGCTCGCTGGCTACGACGAGGCCTCGTCGTCGTCGTGCCGGTCGGCGCTGATCGTCGGGATCGACGCCGTGATGACCGAGCCGTCGGCCCGGACCAGCCCGCGCAGGTCGCTCGTCGTCGGCACCTTCGTCGTGATGCGGGGCCCCTGGTCGTCGAGCGCGACGCGCACCGGGCGATCGCTCGGCACCTCGACGGTCTCGCCGCGGACGCTGACCGTGAGGCCCTCGCCGTCCTCGATCGTGAAGACGATCTCGTCGACGGCCAGCTCGACGCGGAGGCGGCTGCCCTTGACCGTCAGCCGGAACGTGAGCTCCTCCCAGTCGGCGGGCAGGCGCGGGTCGAAGCTGATGCCGCCGAGGTAGTCGCGCATGCCGCCGTAGCCGTTCACCAGCGCGCTCCAGATGCCGCCGGTCGACGCGACGTGGACGCCGTCGGCCGTGTTGCGGTGCAGGTCGGCGAGGTCGACGTAGAGCGACGACAGGAAGTACTGCATCGAGAGCTGGTGGTGGCCCACCTCGGCCGCGATGATCGACTGGACGACGCCCGAGAGGGTCGAGTCGCCCGTCGTCAGGGCGTCGTAGTACTCGAAGTCGCGCAGCTTCTGCTCGGCCGTGAACTCGTCGCCCTGCAGGAACAGCGCGAGCACGACGTCGGCCTGCTTGAGCACCTGGAACCGGTAGATCACCAGCGGGTGGTAGTGCAGCAGCAGGGGGCGCTTGTTGGCGGGCGTCGCGTCGAGGTCCCACAGCTCCTTGTCGAGGAACTGCGCGTCCTGCGGGTGGATGCCTCGGTGCTCGTCGTAGGGGATCTCCATCGCCTCGGCCGCGAGCTGCCACCCCGTGATCTCGTCGTCGTCGAGGCCGAGCCGGGCGACCATCCGCTCGTGGGCGACCGGCGACTCCTCGGCGAGCTTCGCCACGTAGCGGACCGCGGCCCGGAGGTTCGCCCGCGCCATCACGTTCGTGTAGAGGTTGTCGTCGACGACCGTCGTGTACTCGTCGGGGCCCGTGACGCCGTCGATGTGGAACCGCTGGTCGCCGTTGGAGCGCCAGAAGCCGAGGTCGGCCCAGAGGCGGGCGGTCTCGACGAGGATGTCGACCCCGCCGCGCTCCATGAAGTCGAGGTCGCCCGTGGCCTGCACGTACTGGCTCAGGGCGTGGCTGATGTCCGCGTCGATGTGGTACTGCGCCGTGCCGGCCGCGTAGTACGCCGACGACTCCAGGCCGTTGATGGTCCGCCACGGGAAGAGCGCCCCGCGCTGGTTCAGCTCGCCCGCCCGGTCCCGGGCCGCGTCGAGCATCCCGAGGCGGAAGCGCAGCGCGTTGCGCGCCACGTTGGGCGCGGTGTAGGTGAGGAACGGGAGCACGTAGATCTCGGTGTCCCAGAAGTAGTGGCCGCCGTAGCCGGAACCCGTCACGCCCTTGGCCGCGATGCCCTGGCCGTCGGTGCGGGCCGTCGCCTGGGCGAGCTGGAAGAGGTTCCAGCGCACGGCCTGCTGGATCTCGGGCTGGCCCCCGACGACGACGTCGGTCCGGGCCCAGTAGTCGTCGAGCCAGGCGCGCTGCTTGTCGAACATCGCCTGGGGCGGCTCCTCCGCGGCGCGGTCGAGCGTGCGGTCGCAGCGGTCGGCGAGCTCGCGCGGGGGCACGCCGCGGCTCGTGTGGTACGTCACCGTCTTGATCATCCGCACGGGCACGCCGGCCTTCGCCCGCACCCGGTAGACGTGCTTCGAGAGGTCGTCGTCGATCGACGACGACTCGTCCCACTCGTTGTCCGTCTCCATCAGGTGGTCGGCGCCGACCGCGATGGTCATGCCCGAGTTCGTCGTGCGGTAGCCGAGCACCGCGCGCGCGCCTCCGTTGCGGGCGAGGACCGGCTGCAGCACCCGGTCCTCGAACGACTCGGCGCGGCGGGGGTCGAAGGCGTCGGCCGCCGCGCGCATGCCCGCGTGGTACTCGTCGCCCATGTCCTGGCGGTTGAGGATCTGGCTCGAGATCAGCAGCGACGCGTCCGCGTCGAGCACGGTGACCTCGTAGTCGATGATCGCGAGGTGGCGGTCCTCGAGGCTGACCAGCCGACGGCTCGTCACGAGCACGCGCTTGCCCGAGGGCGTCCGCCACTCGACCTCGCGGCTCAGGACGCCGTCCTGGAAGTCGAGACGCCGGCAGTGCCGCAGGATGTCGGCCTCGAACAGCACGAACGGCTCGTCGTCGACGTAGAGCCGGATCACCTTGGCGTCGGGCACGTTGACGATCGTCTGGCCGACGCGGGCGAAGCCGAACGCCTCCTCCGCGTGACGGATCGGCCACGTCTCGTGGAACCCGTTCACGTAGGTGCCGAACGAGTGGCCGCCCCGGCCCTCGTCGGGGTTGCCGCGGAGGCCGAGGTAGCCGTTGCCGACGGCGAAGATCGTCTCCGTGACGCCCTCGTCGCCCTGGTTGTACTCGTCCTCGACGAGCGCCCACTCGTCGACGGGGAACCGGTTGCGGTCGAGCGGGTCGGAGGTGATGTGGTTCACGGCTGTGCCTCTGCGGTCTGGGTGCTGGTCGTGTCGGTGGTGCCGGTGCCGGTGCTGGTGGCGGCGGCGGTGCCGGCCGCGGCCGTGCGGGCCGGGTCGGGCGTCGAGGAGGCGCGGACCGAGCCGAGCGCGGCCACCACCTCCTGCAGGTCGTCGACGACCACGTCGGCGCCGGAGCGGAGCAGGGCGTCGCGGCCGGTGCCGCGGTCGACGCCGAGCACGAGGCCGAACGAGCCGGCACGGCCGGCCTCGACCCCGCTCGTCGCGTCCTCGACGACGACGCAGTCGGCGGCCGTGAGGCCGAGGCGGCGTGCGCCCTCGAGGTAGGTGTCGGGGGCGGGCTTGCCCGCGATGTCCTCGGCGGCGGCCACCGCGCCGTCGACGATCACATCGAAGCGGTCGCGAAGGCCCGCGGCCACGAGCACGGGCACGGCGTTGCGCGAGCTGGACACGACGGCGACCCTCACGCCCAGGGCGATCGCGCGGTCGAGGAACTCGACGCTGCCCGGGTAGGGCTCGACGCCGTTCTCGTCCAGCTCGGCCGCGAAGACGGCGTTCTTGCGGTTGCCGAGGCCGCGCACGGTCTCGGCGTCCGGGCTGTCGTCGTCCGTGCCCTCGGGCAGCTCGACGCCGCGTGCGGCGAGCATCGCGCGGACGCCGTCGTAGCGGGGGCGCCCGTCGACGTGCTCGAAGTAGTCGGCGTCGGTGTACGGGTCAAGCCCGTGCGCCGAGAACCAGTCGTTGAAGAGGCGGGACCAGGCGCGCATGTGCACCTCGGCCGTGGGCGTGAGCACGCCGTCGAGGTCGAAGAGGAGCGCGCCGAGCTCGCCGAGGCGGGACGCGTCGCGCGGGAGGGTGGAGGCCATGCACAGGTCCTTGGAGGAGGGGGTCGGTCAGAGGCGTTCGGAGCGCCCCGGGGCGACGACGGCCCGTGGTGCGTCACAAGTCTGGCACCAGCGCGAGCTCGTCGACGACGAGGCGCGCAGGGCACCGCCGACCGGGCGCGCCGAGGCCTGGACGAGGACGGCGTCGATGTCGTCGGCACCTGACAGCATGGGGTCATGAACGCGTCCCCGGAGCCCGGTGCACCCGCGCCCCTGGTCGACGCCGTCGACGTCATCCGCCTGGTCGGGCCTCGCGCTTTCTCCCGCGCCAAGGAATACGCGAGGGACGACCACGTCCTCTCCTCCTCGTGGGACGTCGAGGGGCAGGCGCTCACGGCCGAGGTGCGCGGCAGCGTTGCCGCGCCCTACCGGTGCCGCGTCGTCCTCGCCCCGGGCCGCGGCGAGCACGGTCGCCCCACGAGCAGCGAGTGCAGCTGCCCGCTCGGCGGCGACTGCAAGCACGTCGCCGCCGCGCTGCTGGCCAACAACGCACGGGTGCTGACGCCCGGGGCGGGGTTCGTGCAGGCCGCCTCGACCGCCGGAGGCGCGGGCTGGTCGACGGGCATCGCCGGCGACGACGAGACGGTCGCCTCCTCCGGCGGTGCCGCGGGGGCCTCGATCTCGACCGCGGCCGGCCCCGGCACGGGTCCCTCCTCCTCCTCTGACTGGCGTTCGCGCCTGTCGCAGCTCACCGATCCGCCGCGGCCGGTCGACGCCCGCACCACCCGGATGGGCCTCCTCTTCGAGCGTCGACCGCGGGCACGACCGTCGCGCAGCCGGTGGGACGCCCCCTCGCCCGCACCGCTCGTCGACGCGCACGACCGTGCCTCGGGCGGGCTGGGCCGGGGCGGGACGGGTGGGGGCGGGCTGGTGACGGGGGCCTCCCCCGGCGGGCCGGCGGGCGCCTCCTGGCGTCTCGGGGTGCGACCGGTCAGCCTCAGCCGCACGGGCAACTGGGTGCGGGGCGACCTGACGTGGACGTCGCTGCCGTACCAGATGAACCGGCTGCAGATCGCGGCCGACGTGCACGCCTGGTTCGGCCAGTTCGCGGCCCTGCACCGCTCGGTGCACGCGGCCTACGTGCCGGGCGAGAGCGACTGGCTGATGCTCGACGACTTCTCCAGTCCGCTGCTCTGGCCCCTGCTCGACGAGGCCGACCGGCTCGGGATCGCCCTGGTGACGGGCAAGCGGAGCACCGACGTCACCGTCGCCTCGAGCGCCCGCGTGAGCGTCGACGCTCGACGCGACGACGACGGGGGCCTCGTCCTCGTGGCGGGCGTGACGGTCGACGGCGCGCTGCGCACGGGCGACGAGACGGGCACGGTGGCCGACCACGGCGTCTACCTCGTGACGCCCGACCCCTCCTTGTCGATCGTGCTCGCGCCGACGCCGGTGCCGCTCGGCGACGAGCAGCGACGGCTGCTGACGTCGGCGCGCGAGGTCGTCGTGCCCGCCGACGACGCGGACGAGTTCCTCCGCGACTTCTACCCCTCGCTGCAGCAGGCCGTGGCGGTGACGAGCAGCGACGACTCCGTCGTGTTCCCCGAGGTGCTGCCGCCGCAGCTCGTGCTGACGGCCGCGTTCGGCACGGGCGACAGCCTCACGCTCGCCTGGCACTGGGAGGTCGCGGGCCGCGTCGTGCCCCTCGGCTCGGCGGCGCCGGCACCCGGGGTCGTCGTGCCCGACGTCGAGTCATGGGGGGTCCCCGCCCGGGGAACGAGGCTCCGCGGGGTCGCGGCGGCCGAGTTCGCACACGCGCGCCTCCCCGACCTCGAGGCTCGACGCGACGTCCGCGTCGACGTCGTCGGGGAGCGCCCCGACTACCGCGAGCTCACGGAGGCGCCGCACCTGACCGTGACGACGATCGAGACCGACAAGCGCGACTGGTTCGACCTCGGCGTGCTCGTCACGATCGAGGGGCGCACCGTGCCGTTCGTCCCGCTGCTCACGGCGCTGGCCAAGCGGCAGCGCAAGATGCTGCTCGTCGACAAGTCGTACCTCTCGCTGACGCACCCGGCCTTCGACGAGCTCAAGCGCCTGATCGACGAGGCGACCTCGCTCGACGAGTGGGAGGTCGAGACGCCGCGCATCAGCCGCTACCAAGCCGGGCTCTGGGCCGAGTTCGACGACCTCGCCGACGCGACCGTGCAGGCCGAGAGCTGGCGGCGGACGGTGGGCGGGCTGCTCGCGCTGGCCGATGCGGCCGAGGGTGCCGACGGCGCTGAGGGCGCCGACGACGGTGACCGTGGCCCTGCCGGCGTCGTGGCCGCTGCCTCGTCGGTGTCGGTCCCCATGTCGGTCACGGCGACGCTCCGGCCCTACCAGCTCGAGGGCTTCCGCTGGCTGGCGTTCCTGTACGAGCACGGGCTCGGCGGGGTCCTCGCCGACGACATGGGGCTCGGCAAGACGCTGCAGACGCTCGCGCTGGTCGCGCACGTCCGCGAGACCGAGGCAACCGCAGCGGCAGCGGCAGCAGCAGCAGCAGCGGCGAGCGCCGGCTCCTCCGGCGGCGGCGACTCGCCCGACGCCCCGACGCCTGCCCCGTTCCTCGTCGTCGCCCCCACCTCCGTCGTCTCGGGCTGGGCCGCCGAGGCCGCGCGCTTCACCCCGGGCCTCACGGTCCGCACGATCACCGAGACCGAGGCGAAGAGCCGCGGGAGCCTGCGGGAGGCGGCGGCCGAGGCCGACGTGGTGGTCACCTCCTACGCGTTGTTCCGTCTCGACTTCGCGGCGTACTCCGCGCACTCGTGGGCGGCGCTGGTGCTCGACGAGGCCCAGAACGTGAAGAACCCGCAGTCGCAGACGCACCGGTGCGCCGTCGACCTCGACGTGCCGGTGACGATCGCCATCACGGGCACCCCGCTCGAGAACGGCCTGCTGGACCTCTGGGCCCTGTTCCGCATCGTCGCGCCCGGGCTGCTCTCGACGAGCGTCCGCTTCTCGGACGACTGGCTGAAGCCGATCGCGACAGGTGAGCGCCCCGAGCTGCTGCAGGCGCTGCGGCGTCGGATCCGCCCGTTGATGCTGAGGCGCACGAAGGAGCTCGTGGCACCCGAGCTGCCGGAGAAACAGGAACAGGTGCTCCGCGTCGACCTGGCACCCGCGCACCGCGAGCTCTACGACGCGTTCCTGCAGCGGGAGCGCCTCAAGCTGCTCGACCTCATCGACGACCTCGACCGCAACCGGTTCATCGTGTTCCGCTCGCTCACCCTGCTGCGGATGCTCGCGCTCGACGCGGTGCTGATGAACCCTGCCTACGACGACGTGCCCTCGGCGAAGCTCGACCAGCTGCTCGACGAGATCGACGACGTGGTCGCGGGCGGGCACCGTGCGCTCGTGTTCAGCCAGTTCACGTCGTTCCTGTCACGCGTCGCCGACCGACTCGCCGAGAGGGGGGTCGCCCACGAGTACCTCGACGGGTCGACGAGGCGCCGGGCCGACGTGATCGAGCGGTTTCGCTCGGGCGGGTCGCCGGTGTTCCTCATCAGCCTCAAGGCCGGCGGGGTCGGCCTCAACCTGACCGAGGCCGACTACGTCTTCGTGCTCGATCCGTGGTGGAACCCCGCCGCCGAGTCGCAGGCGGTCGACCGCGCCCACCGCATCGGCCAGACGAAGCGGGTGATGGTCTACCGGATGATCGCGAACGACACGATCGAGGAGAAGGTCCTCGCGCTCAGCCGCAAGAAGGCCGCCCTCTTCGACGCGGTCGTCGACGACGACGCCGTCTTCAGCTCGTCGCTCACCGCGGACGACATCCGCGGCCTGCTCGACGCCTGACGCGCGCTGCCTCCGAGCTGTCCGACGCACGTTGCCTCCGAGCTGCCTGACGATCGCTCGCGAGTGCGGCGTACGGTCGCCGCATGGACGAGACGACACCGACCGACCGCACGCCCGAGCGCGACGCCGCAGAGCTCGCACTCGCGATCGTGTCCCAGGCCGCCGCCATCACGCAGGGCGACGACGAGGCGCTCGACGCCAGCGACGACAACCTGCGCGAGGTCATCGCCGAGCAGGCCGACGAGCCTCTGACCGAACAGCAGGAGGCGGTCGTCTCGACCCTGGGAGCCGCTGGAGGCAGCCTCGCGGCCGGCCTCAGCGCAGCCCTGGCCGAGGCGCGCGGCGTCGACGCCACCGTGGTGCTCGGCGCCACGGCGCAGTCGATCCTCGCCCACGCGGACGACGTGCCCCTCGCGGAGGGCGCCCCCCGCCTCGACGACGCGTCCGACGGCCCGGCGGACGACCCGCGCCTCCCCTAGTCGCCGGCCCGCGCCTCCTCGACTTAGCCCGCCTTCCGCAAATGCCGACCATCGGCAGCGCATCTGGCTTCCACCACCCGGAAAAACCACTATTGCGGGTGCGACGGTCGGCATTTGCGGTCCCGCGGCGCGTCAGACGTCCCGAGCCGGTGTGGAGTCCGGAGAGCCCGCGGGCCCCGCGGGCGCGGCGCAGCCGCCCTACGGCACCAGGTGTGCCGCGCGGTACCGGTCGAAGAGCTCGGTGAACGCACGCTCGGTGCGGCGGAACCCGACGAACCCGGCCTCGCGGCTCTTGCCCATGTCGGTGACGACCTCCATCTCGCGGCCGAGGTCGGCGTCGGTGTGCCACCACGACGCGACGCGCGCGAGGTCCGGCTCGACCAGGCCGTGACGTGCGGCGAGCGCCGCCCAGTCGTCCTCGCGACCGGCCATCTGCACCTCGAGCGGCTGCGGCGCGCCCGACGGCCCGGAGACCAGCGACGCGTCCACGCCGAGGTGCGCGGCGAGGCGGGGCCACATCCAGCGCCAGCGGAACACGTCGCCGTTGACGACGTTGAACGGCTCGTCCGCGCCGGCAGGGTCGGTCGACGCCCAGACCATGTGGTCGGCGAGCAGGCCGGCGTCGGTCATGTCGGTGAGCGAGTTCCACTGCGTCTCGCTGCCCGGGAACACGAACGGCAGCCCGTGCTCGCGGCTCAGCGCGGCCGCCGCGGCGATCGTGAGGCCCATGTTCATCGCGTTGCCGACGGCGTAGCCGATCACGGTGTGCGAGCGGTGCACCGACCAGGTGAAGCCCTGGCGCGCGGCGGCGGCGAAGACCTCGTCCTCCTGCGCGTAGTAGAAGTTCGGGGTGTCGAGGCGGGGCTCCTCCTCGTGGAACGGCGTGTCGGGCATCTCGCCCGCGGCGTACGCCTCGAACGGGCCGAGGTAGTGCTTGAGGCCGGTGACCAGGGCGACGTGCTGCACCGGCGCGTGCGCCAGGGCGGCGAGCAGGTCGCGGACCATGCCCGCGTTGACCGCGATGTTCTCGGCCTCGGTCTCCTGGCGCGACCAGGCCGTGAAGAAGACGTGGGTCGGGCGTTCGCCGGCCAGCGCCTCCTGCAGGCTGTCAGCACTGCGCAGGTCGGCGGCGATGCCGCGGACGCCGGGGGCCGAGGAGGCGCGGCGCGACAGCGCGAGGACGTCCCAGCCGTCCGCCGTGAGGCGCTCGACCAGCGCGGTGCCGGTGATGCCGCTCGCACCGACCACGAGCGCGGTGCGCGGGGCGGAGGTGGAGGTGGTCGAGGGGTCAGGGGAAGTGGTGTCGGCAGAGCTCATCCGTGGTGCAACCGGCCCGGCGCCTGTGCATTCCCGCAGGTGGGTCCTGCGCTCGGGCGGACCACCTCCTGAGTTCTCGTCAGCTCTCGACGGGCGCGCGCGGTCCCCCTAAGCTCACGCGAATGAGGAACCCGTTCCGGCGCTCGACGACGAGCCCCCAGGACACCGCGGTCGCACCCGACAGCGCGCCTGCCAGCACCCCCGCCGGGCCGGCGCCCGAGCTGGTGGCCGCGCCTGCTGCCGACCCCGCCTCCGGGCCCGGGGCCGAGCCCGCGTCCGGCTCGCCCGGCTACCACCTCCTCCCGTCGCCCCGGCCCGTCGGCGACCTGCCCGGCTGGGAGGGGCTGCACCGCTCGTATACCGACGTCGTCGGCTACTCGCACCTGGGGCACGTGTTCCTCCACGACCGGCGGCAGGGCACCTTCGGGGTGCTGCACCCGTTCCGCGACGCGTTCAAGGACTACGGCCGCTTCGACTCCCTCGAGCACTTCGACGCCATGGTCCTGTCCGACGAGGGCTTCGACGAGTTCGTCCTCCGCCGCCCCCACCTCGACGAGGTCGCCCGCCGCACGGGTCCCCTCGGTCCCGACCAGGTGTACGTGCCCGTGCCGTACCCGTTCCTCGGGGGCGACGAGTCGCCCGACAGCTACGACCGCGGCGACGTCTGGACGTTCCTCAGGATCGTCCCGCAGATGTTCGCCCGGCAGCGGGCGCAGGAGGCGGAGGCCGAGTCCGCGGGGGACGCGCCGGTCGCCGACGGTCGCAGCGACTCGCCGGGCGCGCCTGCCTAGACTCGTCCCGATGTCCGAACGCCCCGCCTCCGACCGACCTGCCGACCGCGACGGGACGCCGACCCGGGCGGGCACGCCTGGCTTCGCCGACGGCCCGCGGGCGTACGACCCGCCGCCCAGGCGACCTGCGGCGCCCGAGGCGGGACCCGCCGCCGACGGGTCTGCTCCCGTCGGCGCCCCGGGGACCGCCCCCGACGTGCCCGGCAGCAGCCCCGCCGGCCAGGGCACGCACCAGGAGGTGCCGGGGACCACCCGGGACCCTGCGGCTCCCTGGATCCCCACCTACCGGACGCCGCCGAAGGCCCCGGCCAAGGCGTCGGGGCGGGGTGCGCCCAAGGCGCCCCCGGCACCGCGTCCGGCGCGCGTCCGCCGTCGTCGGGTCGACGCGCAGGAGATGCGCGACGTCCGCGCCCGCCTGCGCGGCACGATCTACGAGGGCACGACGCCCGCCCACGGCCACCTCGGCGACCTCTACTCGCCGCGTCAGATCGTCGACTTCTGCCTCGACCTCGGCGAGGTGATGCTCGCCTCGGGCGCCGACGTCCGCACCGTCGAGGTCGCGATCGTCGCGGTCGGCACGAAGTGGAACCTGGCCCCGCTCGAGCTCGACATCACGGGCACCGCGATCACGGTGCAGTACACGCCCGTCGAGGGCCCTCCCCTCGTGAAGATGCGGGTCGTCGCGGCCGAGGGCAGCGATCTGCACCGGCTCTCGCTCGTCTACCAGATCGTCGACGAGCTGCTGCACGACGAACGCGACATGACGAGCGCCGTCGAGGGGCTGGTCACGGTGCTGCGCTCTCCCCCGCGCTGGCCGACCTGGATCACGGACGCGGCCATGGGCCTCTTCGGCGTCTCCGTCTCGCTGCAGGCCGGCGGCTCGCTCGCCGGCGCGGCGGGGGCCTTCGTCCTGATGGTCGGCGCGATGGTCCTCGGGCGCTGGCTCACCCGCAAGGGCATCCCGAACTTCTTCATCGTCGCCCTGCAGTCGGCGAGCGTCGCCGCCGTGGGGTCGCTCGCGATCTGGGCGGGCGCGGTCGGCGCCGGCAGCGCCGCCGCGATGGTGGCCGCCGTGGTGGTGCTGATCCTGCCCCACGTGACGATCGTCACCTGGGCCCAGGACGCCATCTCGGGCTTCCGCGCGATGGCGTTGTCCCGGGCGCTGATCATCGCCCTGATCGTGGCGGGGATCGCCGTGGGCATCCCCGGCGGGCTGGCCCTCACCTCCGGCCTGTCGATCGAGGTCGACCCGACCGACATCACGCTCCGGACCCTGCCGATCTGGCTCCTCCTCGTCACGACCTTCTTCGCCGCGTCGGCGACGGCCGTCACGCAGGGTGCCAACGCCCGCGTCGTGCCGGTCGCCATCGGCGTAGCCCTCGTCGGCACCGTCACCCTGTGGTGCCTGAAGCAGCTCGAGGTGCCCCTGCTCGGCGCGACGTTCCTGGTGGCCACCCTGCTCGGGGCGCTCAGCACCGTCATCGCGGCGCGCCTGCGCGTCTCGGCGACGGCCATCGCCGTGCCTGCCTTCTGCGGCTCGCTCCTGCCGTCGCTCGCCGTCGCCTCCGCGCTGCTCAACGTCATGGCGGGCACGGGCGGAGCAGCGCTCGACGTGGTCGGCTCCGTCTCGACGACGCTCGCCATCGGCGCCGGCCTGGTGCTCGGCAGCCTGCTGGCCACCCCCGGCGCGCGGCGCTCGCTGCGGCGCCGGGTGAAGCGCGTCGTCGTCCAGTCCGAGCGGCTCGACACCTCGCCCATCAGCATCGTCGGCCCGCAGACGCCGGCGCCGGGGACGACCGGCTCGGCAGGCGCGGGTGGTTCGGAAGGCCCGGCCACCGGCGCCTGACGGGTGCAGCGAGCGGCGCCTGTCACCGAGATGCGCTCGTGGGCATCTAGTGTCAATCGACCCCCGAAAGGGGGTGCCACCGCGGTTGGCGGACGTCGGATGCTGAGTTATCTTCACTAGGGGTGGACCCGACCACCCGCGGATCGCTCAGGAGCGTCATGTCACAGCACACCCCTTCCCGTCCCCCCGGTCGACGACGCTCCCCTTTGCAAGTCGTCCTCCTGGTCCTCCTGGGCCTGTTCGTGGCCATGTTCCTCGTCGTAGGGATCGCCACCAGCGGAGTTCCCGGCTTCCTGGTCTTCGCAGGCCTCTTCGTTCTCCTCTTCGCCCTGTTCACGGTGATCACGGGCCGAGGAGGCCCCCTCTTCCTTCGCTCTCGCAAGACGGCGGCCGGAGTCCTTGCGCTGTCCCTGATCGCGACAGGCGTTGGGGCGACCCTCTTGCCCGCGTCGGACGCGACGGCAACGGCAACCGGGTCGTCCGAAGCAGCAGGCTTCGCAGCAGCGTCTTCTCCGGATGCCGACAGCACAAAGAAAGCAGCTGCGAAAGCCGAGGCCAAGGCTGCTCGGGAAGCCGAGGCCGCAGCGGTCGCGGAACAGGCCGAGGCCGACCGCGTCGCCGCCGAACAGGCAGCCACCGCGCAGGCAGAAGCCGAACGCGTCGCGGCTGAGCAAGCGGCCGCAGCCGCCGCGCAGGCTGAAGCCGAACGCGTCGCCGCCGAGCAGGCCGCCGCAACGGCCGCTGCAGCTGCACAGGCAGAAACCGAGCGGGTCGCGGCAGAGCAGGCCGCCGCTGCCGCTCGTGCTGCAGCACCAGCCCCCGCCGCCCCGTCATCCGCCTACTACAAGAACTGCACCGAGGCCCGAGCCGCGGGTGCGGCTCCGGTCTACGCCGGCGGACCCGGCTACGGATCACATCTCGATCGAGACGGAGACGGGGTCGGCTGCGAGAACTAGGGGCGCCTCGACGGGAGGTGCCCGACGGGCGGCTCGGGCTCCGGCCGGCCCGACCGGCGGCGCCTGACCTGCCTCGCCGGGCGCGTCTCGACGACCCGCCAGCGCCGAGCGGCCGTGGGAGCAGCCGCAGTCCTCTACCCTTGCAGGATGAGCGACACCACCGAGAACGACACGATCGACGCCGATGCACCCGAGATCGGTCCGACGTTCTCGGACCTGGGTCTGAGCGACCAGGTGCTCAAGGCGATCAAGGAGATCGGCTACGAGACCCCCTCCGCCATCCAGGCGGCCACCATCCCCACCCTGCTCGGCGGACGCGACGTCGTCGGCCTGGCCCAGACCGGCACCGGCAAGACGGCTGCCTTCGCGCTGCCGATCCTGTCCCGACTCGACGTCTCGGCCAAGAAGCCGCAGGCCCTCGTCCTCTCGCCGACGCGCGAGCTGGCCCTGCAGGTCTGCGAGGCGTTCGAGCAGTTCGCCAGCGGCATGCGCGGCGTCCACGTGCTGCCCGTCTACGGCGGCCAGGCCTACGGCGTCCAGCTGAGCGCGCTGCGCCGCGGCGTCCACGTCGTCGTCGGCACGCCCGGCCGCATCATGGACCACCTGGCCAAGGGCACCCTCGACCTGAGCGAGCTCAAGTACCTCGTGCTCGACGAGGCCGACGAGATGCTCAAGATGGGCTTCGCCGAGGACGTCGAGACGATCCTCGCCGACACCCCCGACGACAAGCAGGTCGCGCTCTTCTCCGCGACGATGCCGCCCCAGATCCGCCGCATCTCGAAGCAGTACCTCAACGACGCCGAAGAGATCACGGTCAAGGCCAAGACCACGACCTCGGTCAACACGACCCAGCGCTACCTGATGGTGTCGTACCCGCAGAAGGTCGACGCCCTCACCCGCATCCTCGAGGTCGAGGCCTTCGAGGGCATGATCATCTTCGTCCGCACGAAGAGCGAGACCGAGACCCTCGCCGAGAAGCTGCGTGCCCGCGGCTACACGGCCGCCGCGATCAGCGGCGACGTGGCCCAGGCCCAGCGCGAGCGCACGGTCGGCCAGCTGAAGAGCGGCAAGCTCGACATCCTCGTCGCGACCGACGTCGCCGCCCGCGGCCTCGACGTCGACCGCATCACGCACGTCGTCAACTACGACCTCCCCATCGACACCGAGTCGTACGTGCACCGCATCGGCCGCACGGGCCGTGCCGGCCGCAGCGGTGCGGCGATCAGCTTCGTCACCCCCCGTGAGCGCCGCCTCCTCGGCGCCATCGAGAAGGCGACGCGCCAGCCGCTCACGCAGATGCAGCTGCCCACCCTCGAGGACGTCAACGTCACGCGCCTCGCGCGCTTCGACGACCAGATCACGGAGGCGCTCGCCCAGGAGGCGCGCATCAGCGCGTTCCGCGACATCATCGGCCACTACGTCGAGCACCACGACGTGCCCGAGGCTGACGTCGCCGCCGCCCTCGCGGTCGTGGCGCAGGGCGAGACGCCCCTGCTGCTCGACCCCGCCGACGAGCGTCCGGCTCGCCGTGACGATCGTCCGGCCCGCGACGACCGCGGCGCAGGATCCGGCTCGCGCGACGACCGTGGCGGGCGCTCCGACCGCGGCGACCGTGCCGAGCGCGGCCCCCGCACCTCGAAGCCGATGACCGCCTACCGGATCGAGGTCGGCCGTCGTCAGCGCGTCGAGCCCCGTCAGATCGTCGGCGCCCTCGCCAACGAGGGCGGCCTCAGCCGGGACGACTTCGGAGCGATCCAGATCCGTCCCGACTTCTCGATCGTCGAGCTCGCCTCGGACATCAGCCGCGACATGCTCGACCGCCTGGCCGACACCCGCATCAGCGGCACGCTGATCGAGATCAAGCCCGACCGTCGCAGCGGCGGCGCGCCCCGTCGCGACGGCGACCGCGACCGCGACCGCAAGCCCCGCTACTAGGCGCTGCGGCCGCGCCGGCCGGCTCCTGCGCTGGATACGCGAAAAGGGACAAGACACCTTCGGGCCCGAGGGTGCCTTGTCCCTTTTCGGGTGTTTCCCCTGCCCTGACCAGCGCGAGAGCCACAGAGCCGGCCTGAGGGCAGGAGGTACGGCGCGTGCGCGGGCCGTGCAGGAAGCTACGCGGCGCGCTGGCGACGTGCGCGCACCTGGCGCCGCACGAACTGGATCACGGCGAGCACGACCATCGCGGGCACGAGCACCGACAGGAGCCCGCTGAGCCCGTTCTCGAGCATGCCGAGCGACACCATGTCGTCGGTGACCTGCCGGGCGCCGACGAGCAGAGCGACCCCGACGAGGGCCGTGACGAGCGACAGCACGGCAGCGAGCCCGAAGACCCGGAGGCCGTCCCCACGCACGATCTGGATCAGCCCGTCGAGCAGGAACGACCCGATGAGCGGCAGCGCGACCGCCAGGAGCAGGACTCCCACGATCATCAGCAGCAGGCCCATGAGGCCGGTGGCGTCGAACACACGACCCCCCTCTCGTCGCAGCGACCCTAGCGACGTCGTCTGGGCGACGTCTGCCGTCCAGCCGTGAGCGAGCCCAGGAGCGCGACCCGCGCCTCCTCGGCCCCGGTCAGCAGGTGCGGGAGACGACCAGGCAAGATGGTCACGCGACCTTCGTCGCGCCTGCCTGCTCCGCCCCGATCCCGTGAGGACCGCCGTGAACACCCAGCCCGAGGGCGTGCCCGCCCTGTTCGGCATCGTCCAGCTCGCCCTGACGCTCGGAGCCGTGGTGCCGCTGGCCGTGGCCGTGCTGGCCGTCGTGCTCTTCGTGCCGAGGCAGAGGAGGCGCGCCACGGCGGACGACGCCCGTCGCCTGCACGACCTGGCTCGCGTCGGCCTGCTCGGCTCCGGCCTCGCGACCGCGGCCCTGCTCATCGGCCGGCTCGTGACGTCGGCGTCGGGCGGCGCCTCGTTCGTGTCGGGGGTGTCGTCGCCGCTGCTGGTGGTCGCGGTGCTGACGGTGGTCGTCTCCGGGGTGCTGTTCTTCGTGGTGGCGCCCAAGCCGCAGGACTGAGGCTCGCGACTCGGCCCGGCGCCTCGACGGCGCTCTGGCCGGGCGGCTCAGCCCCGGGGAGGAGACTCGTGCAGCCCGGTGTCGCATGATCCGACCGGTCTGTATCGTTGCGCGGCATGGACTCCCCGACGCCCCCGCCGTCGCCGGCGCCGTCTCCGGCAAGGCGTCGCCGTGTGCGCGTCGCCCGTGTCGTCGCCGTGCTCGGCGGCCTCGTGGGCGTCACTGCGGCGATCCTGCTCGTGAGCGTGCCGTGGTCCGTGCCGGGGCCGATCGTCGCCGCGACGGCGCTGGCGGTGACGGTGCCGACGGCGGGTGCGGTCGGAGCCGTCGCTGCGGTGACGACGGTGCTCCCCTCGAGCGAGCCGTCGGAGCACGAGGCCGTCGACGTCGCCCTGCTCGTCGTCGACGTCGCCATCGTCATGCTCGTGCTGCCGGGCGTCTGGCTGGTCGGCGTCCTGCTCGGCGGCCCCTGAGGCCGGTTCTGGCCTGCCGTTCCTCCTCCGAGCGACGCAGCCGTCGAGTGTCCACAGGCGACGCCGCCCGGGTGGGGTCGGGCGTCTCCTCGCCCTAGCGTCGTCATCCATGCCCTCCTCGTCGCACCCAGGGCGACCCACGACCGACGAGTTCGACTCGGACGCGGCGACGCGTCTGCGGATGAGCCGGATCCGCCGCCGCGACACGAAGCCCGAGTGGCTGCTGCGGAGGGCCCTGCACGCCCGCGGCTGGCGCTACTTCGTCGACCGGCCGGTGCGGGGCGTGAGCCGGTGCCGGCCCGACCTGCTGTTCCCGCGCCTCCTGGTGGCCGTCTTCGTGGACGGCTGCTTCTGGCACTTCTGCCCGGCGCACACCCATCTCCCCCGGGCGAACGCGACGTACTGGCACTCGAAGCTGCTCGCGAACCGGCAGCGCGACGCCCGTCACGACGCCGAACTGACCAGGGCGGGCTGGCGAGTCGTCCGCGTCTGGGAGCACGACCCCGCCGACGTCGCGCTGGCGACAGTCGAGGCCGTCCTCGTCGCCGCGCAGCGCGCCCGAGCCGCCGCCGCGAGGCGCCCGGCGATGTGAGAGCGACACGACGACGTGGTCTTCCGCGTCGTTCTGTCGCGTTCGCGTCGACTGACCCGGTAGCTGGTCCGGCTAGCCCGGCTGGCCGCCCGGCTAGCTGTGCGCACCGCCCTCGACGAGCTCGATGAACCGCGACAGCAGCCCGAGACCGGCGATCGAGGTCGGCATGGACGACGCCAGCGCAGGCGAGTGCACGAGCCACGCCGCCCACTTCGCCCGCGAGATGGCCACGTTGAGGCGGTTCGGCATCAGCAGGAAGTCGAGCCCGCGCGGGATGTCGGCCGCCGACGACGCGGCGAGCGAAACGATCGCGACGACGGCCTCCCGGCCCTGGAACAGGTCGACCGTGCCCACGGTCGTGCCGGCGTAGCCCGCTCGGTCGAGCAGCTCGCGGATCACCGCGCCCTGCGCGTTGTAGGGCGCGACGACGATCACGTCGTCATCGGTCAGCGAGCGGCTGCCGTGCTCGTCGGTCCAGCGGCGGCCGACGACGTCTCGGACCAGGTCGACGACCCGCTCGGCCTCGTCGACCGACGACGTCGTGTCGCCCGCGTGCACGACCGGCGCGACGTGCAGCCCCGGCTCGACGCCCTCGAGCAGCCGGGACGGAGCGCGCGACTCGAGCTGCCCCGCGTACGAGAGCCGTGACACCGGCGCCGTCACCGCGGGGTGCATCCGGTACGTGCGCGACAGGAAGTACCCGAGCTCGGCAGGCAGCACGTCGTGTCCGTCGGCCACCCAGCCGAGCGCCGACTCGTCCACGGGCTCGGGATGCGAACCCTGGCTGACCTGGGGCAGCTGCTGCGGGTCGCCGAGCAGCAGGAGGCGCAGGGCCGCCACCGAGGAGGCGATGGTCGGGGCCAGCGAGAACTGCCCGGCCTCGTCGACCACGAGCAGGTCGAGCGACCGGCGGGCGATCGTGTCGCCGTTGGCGAAGGTCCACGCCGTGCCGCCGACGACGCCGCCGGTCTCGCCGGCCCCGGCGAGGAAGCCGGCCACCGCGGCGCCGTCCTTGACCGGGGTCCAGGCCGCCGCCTCCAGCGTCTCGGCGTCGGTGCCCTTCTTGGGCACCTTGACGACGCGCGACGGGTCGACGCCCTTGGCGACGACCGCGTCGAGGAAGTTCTCGACGACCGCGTGCGACTGCCCGACGACGCCGACGCGCCAGCCGTGCTCGCTCACGAGGCGGGCGACGACGGTCGAGCCCACGTAGGTCTTGCCCGTGCCGGGAGGGCCCTGCACGGCGAGGTACGAGCGGTCGAGCCCGAGCAGCGTCCGGGTCACGGCCGCCACGGTGTCGTCGCCGACGACGGGCGCGACTCCCCCGCGCGGCGGGACCCGGCGCAGCAGGTCGAGCGCCGGGTCCGGTCGCATCGCCGGCAGCTCGTCGAGCAGGGCGCGGCCCCACTCCGAGATGGCCTCGGGCTGCGGGGCCGCCCGCGGCGGTGCGGCGGGCGTCAGCGCGAGCGGGAACTGGTGGTGCGGCTCTCCGCCGCTCGCCAGCGACTCCTTGACGAGCAGGGCGACGCTGTCTCCGTCCGCGTCGACGTCGAGCACCGTCGCGCGGGCGGTCGCCCCGCGGAGGCCGGGCCCGGCCGCGCGGACGGTGGGCGGCAGCGGGGCGTCGTAGACGAGGTGCGGCGACGGACCGCCCGCGCTGAGACGGCTGCCCGGCCCGAGCGAGCCGACGAGGCGCAGGTCGCGCGAGAGGGTGCGGGCCCGCGGCAGCTTCTCCCAGTCGCGGACCACCTCGGCACGCTCGACGACGAACACGTCACGGGTGTCGCCCCACTCGTCGACCGGGCCGCGCAGGCGGTCGAAGTGCTCTTGCCAGAACGTCTTGGCCTCGCGCCGGTGGTAGTCGATCGCCGCCGCCGCGAGCGCGAGCGCCGTCTGGTCGGCGTCGCGGTCGAGCGGGTCGACGTCGGCCAGCAGGGCGGTGAGCTCGACGTAGACGGGGTCGGGCTCGGCCTTGACGCGCTCGTCGTCGACGAGCGGCAGCAGGTCGTCCGAGGCGTCGACGTCGGTGGTCGCGGCGAAGCCGAGCAGCCAGTCGCGCAGCCGCAGGGTCGAGCGGCAGTCGTACTCGTTGTAGTCGGCGACCTGGTCGAGCCGGGCCTGACCCGAGGGGTCGCCGGCGCGGAGGGCAGTGATCGCCTCGACGTACGCCGTGATGCTGTCGGCGGCGTTCACGACCCCAGCGTCGTCGCGCAGGTCGGCGCCCATGTAGAGGGGCTCGAGCTTCTTGACCGAGTAGCTGCGCGAGCCGACGAGCAGCGCCTTGCGGACGATCGGGTAGAGGTCGACGAGCACGCCGTCGCGCAGGAGGTCGTCGATCTCTTCCTCGCCGACGCCGTGGCGGGCGGCCAGCGACAGCAGGTGGGTCCGCTCGTAGGAGGCGTAGTGGTAGACGTGCATGCCCGGGTGGGCCGCCCGCCGCTCGCGCAGGTAAGCGAGGAACGCGACGAGCGCACGTCGCTCTTCTCGGAGGTCGTGCGCCCAGAACGCGGTGAACCGCGCCTCCTGGTCGACGAGGCCGAAGAGGTAGTCGAGGCCCCACACGCTGCTGTCGCCCTCGGTGTAGAGCGGGTCGCCCTCGAAGTCGAAGAAGACGTCGCCGGGGTCGGGCGCAGGGATCGCGGCGAGCGCCCCGGCGTCGACGAGACGCACCTCGGGTCGGCCGTGCTCGCTCGCCAGCTGCAGCTGCGCCTGCCCCCGGAGGCGCGCGAGGGCCGCGCCGCCCACGCCCGGCACGCCGCCGGTGCTGACCGCCAGCTCGTCGATGCTGTGCACGCCGGCGTCGTTCAGCCGGGAGCGCTGCGTGAGCGTCAGCCCGGCGACCAGCACGAGGTCGCGGTGCCGCTCGACCTGCGCGGAGCACTGCGAGCAACGGCCGCACGCGGTGACGCCCGGGGCGCCCCAGGCCAGGGGCTCGGTCGCGCGCACCCGCTCGGCGACCACGGCCCGGAGCTGCGCCTGCTGGGCCCGGAACACGGGCGAGATGTCGGCCAGGTCGTGGGTCGACCGCGACCCGTCGCCGAGCACGAGGTGCACCTGCGCGCCCACCCGGATGCCGAGCGCCTCGATCTGCTCGGCGTAGGCGGCGAGCTGCAGCAGCGCGGGGATCTTCGCGTGCCGGGCCAGCTTGGTGTCGTACACCTCGTACTCGCCGGCGTCGTTCCGCACCAGGAAGTCGCTGAACCCGATGAACGACCCGTCGAAGAACGTCGCCTGGTAGAGCACGTCGGCCCCGGCCCGCATCGCGTCGGCCGCCGCCCGCGCCGCCGCGGGGTACTCGTCGCGGGACGGCCGCTCGAACTCGACGACGTCGTGGGTCGCCCGCAGCTGCGCGAGGAACCGCACCTCGTGGTCGTCGCCGAGCCGTGCCGTGCGATCGAGCATGGCGTCGACCTCGTCGACCACCGCGTCGATCCGCCCGAGCTTCGCGTCGAGCCGGCGCAGGAACGCCCATTCGCACGCGGCCCAGGTCGTGAGGTCGGTGGGGCTCGTCACCACGGTGTCGTCGGCGATGTAGATGGGGGCCTCCTCGTGCAGGTCCGGCCGGGCGACGAGCGTCGCGGGGCGTGCTCGACACCGTAGCGGCCGCCGCCGACACGACCCGGCAGCAGGCTCGGCAGCAGGCTCGGCAGCAGGCCGGGCGGCAGGTCGGGCGGGACGCCGGTCCGCCCGCCCGTCGGCAGCCCGACCCGGTGCCTCAGCCCTTGCGCTGGGCCCGGTACGCGACGGGCGTGAGCCCGTGCACGGCCCGGAACTGCCGCGAGAAGTAGAAGGGGTCGACATAGCCCACGCGGTCGGCCACGAGCCCGACGGGCAGGTCGGTCGTGTCGAGCAGCTCCCGTGCACGCGCCATGCGGAGCTGCGTCTGGTAGCGGAGCGGCGTCGACCCCGTCTCCTGCTTGAAGCGGGCGGCGAAGTGCGAGGGGCTGAGCCGGGCCAGCGCGGCGAGCTCGTCGACGGAGACGCGTTCCGTCACGTGCTGCCGCAGGTACTCCTGGGCCTGCTCCACGGCGGACTCGCGGGGGCTGCCGACGCGACGCTCCGAGCAGAGCAGCGCCATGAGGTGCCAGGCGGCGCCGGAGGCGGCGAGCACGCTGGCGAACGTCTGGTCCCGTTCCATCGCCTGCACCACCTCCTCGATGAGCGCGACCACGCTGTAGACGTCCGACAGCTGCCGCACGGGAGCCGACGACGAGAGGCCCGCCACCCGGAGGAACTCCGCGAGGTCGCGACCGTCGAGGTGCAGCCACCACAACGTCCAGGGCGACGCGTCGCCCGAGCCGTACTCGTGCGGCGCGTCCGGCGGGACCACCACGACCTGGCCGGCGGCCACCTCGTGACGGATGCCGTCGACGACGCACCAGCCGGCGCCGCGGACGCAGACGAGCACGACGCTCTGCGGCACCCCCTCCGGCCGGGCCATCCCGTGCGCCCTGGCCTCGGGGAAGTACCCGGCGTCGGTCACGACGAGGTGCGACGTGCCGGGCCGTGCCAGGGCCGCCCGGACGCGGGGGCGAGGCATGACGAGCAGGCGCTGCCCGGGGAAGCCGTCCTCGATGGTCATCCCGCCATCATGGATGCGAATCGTGGTTTCGTCCAGGCATGCCGCAGGATCGGGCGTTCCGGAGGCGTCGCCCGCCTCCGTACGCTGGCCTCATGCTCACCGCCGAGTCAAGGTTGACTCTTCCCCCCGTGCCCGCTGACCAGGCCTCGGCAGGCGTCGCCGCCTGGTCGGAGCCCCTCGTCGTCGACACGTACCTGCCGGGCGAGCCCGACCGGTACCCGGCCTTCCTCGACTCCCGCGTCTACCAAGGATCGTCCGGGCGGGTCTTCCCGCTGCCGTTCCACGAGAGCATCGAGCCCGAGAAGCAGCCGCATGCCTGGGACGCGGTCCACCTCGAGAACCCGTGGCTGCGCCTCGTGATCCTGCCCCAGCTGGGCGGGCGGATCCACGTCGCCTACGACAAGACCGCCGACTACGACATCTTCTACCGGAACAACGTCGTCAAGCCCGCCCTCGTGGGCCTGGCCGGTCCGTGGATCTCCGGCGGCGTCGAGTTCAACTGGCCCCAGCACCACCGCCCCGCGACGTTCCTGCCGACCGACGTGTCGATCGAGCGCGAGGCCGACGGGGCCGTCACCGTCTGGTGCTCCGACCACGACCCGTTCGCCCGCATGAAGGGCATGCACGGCATCCGCCTCCGGCCCGACTCCTCGCTGATCGAGGCCCGCGTGCGGTTGTTCAACCGCAGCGACGAGACGCAGACGTTCCTCTGGTGGGCGAACGTCGCCGCCGCCGTGGGCGACGACTACCAGTCGTTCTTCCCCACCGACGTCCGTCACGTCGCCGACCACGCCAAGCGCGCCGTCGTCGACTTCCCCCGGGTCGCCGGCGAGTACTACGGCGTCGACTACCCCGCCCGCGTCGACGCCGACCGCCCCGACGCCGACCGCCTCGACTGGTACCGCAACATCCCCGTGCCGACCTCGTACATGGTCACCGCGACCGACGACGACTTCTTCGGCGGCTACGACCACGGCCGCCGTGCCGGCTTCGTGCACTGGGCCGACCGGGCGATCTCCCCCGGCAAGAAGCAGTGGACCTGGGGCGACGCGCCCTTCGGCTGGGCCTGGGACGACAACCTCACCGACTCCGACGGCCCCTACGTCGAGCTGATGGCCGGCGTCTACACCGACAACCAGCCCGACTTCTCGTTCCTCGCCCCGGGCGAGACCAAGACCTTCAGCCAGTTCTGGTACCCGATCACGGAGATCGGGCCCGCGCACCAGGCCACGCGGGACGCCGCGATGCGCGTCGACCTCGTCGGCGCCGGCAGCAGCGACGGCGCCCCCGTGCTCCGCGTCGGGCTCGCTGTGACGCACGTCCACGACGAGGTCGACGTCGTCGTCCTGTCTCGCGACGGCTCGGTGCTCGACCGGCACCGCGCCTCCGTCGCCCCGGGCCTGCCCGCCGTGCTCGACCGCCCCCTGCCCGCCGGCACGATGCTCGACGAGCTCGTCGTCGAGGCCCGCGCCGACGGGCGCCTCCTCGTGGCTGTCGACGGCCGCGACGTCCTCGCGCAGCTCGACGCAGAGGCGCGAGCGGCCGACGCGAGCGACGCAGACGGAACGGACGAGACGGACGCCGCCCCGGCCGCCGCCGTCGCCCCGCCCGCGCCCGCCGACGTCGCGACCGTCGACGAGCTGTTCCTCGTCGGCCAGTACCTGCAGCAGTACCGGCACGCGACGCGCTCGCCCGAGCCGTACTGGCGCGAGGCCCTCCGCCGCGACCCCGGCGACGTGCGCGTGAACGTCGCCCTGGCGACGCGGCTGCACGACGCGGCCCGCTACGACGAGGCCCTCGCCCTGCTCCGCACCGCGGTCGCGCGGCAGCTCGCCTGGGCGCCCAACCCGGCCGACGGCGAGCCCCTCTACCGTCTCGGCCTGACCCTGACACGGCTCGGCCGCACCGCAGAGGCGAAGGAGGCGCTGGCCAAGTCCGCCTGGAACGCGGCCTGGGCGGCCCCCGCGTCGCTGGCCCGGGCCCGGCTGCTCGGACGCTCCGACCCGGCCGCGGCCGAGCCGCTGCTCCGCGACGTGCTGCGACGCGACGCCGACAACCTGCAGGCACGTGACCTCCTCGCCCTCGTCCTCCGCGCGCTCGACCGGCGCGACGAGGCCGACGCGCTCCTCGACGAGACGCTGGCGCTCGACCCGCTCGACCAGTGGGCGCGACACCTGGCGGGCCGCGTGCTCTCGGACGACGCTCCCACCCTGCTCGACGTGGCGCTCGAGTACGGCTCCGCCGGCTGGCTCGATGAGGCCCTCTCGGTGCTCGACCTCGCCCAGGCGCAGCTCCCCCGGACCGCGCAGGGGCAGGTGAACGTCGGTCCCCTGCTCGGCTACCATCGCGCCTCCCTGCTGGCCCGTGCCGGCCGCACGGACGAGGCCCGTCGTGCGCTCGTCGCGCTGCGCGCGGTCGACGCGACCCGCTGCCTCCCCTCCCGGCTCGACGACGTCGCCGTCCTCGTCGAGGCCGTGCAGGTCGTCCCCACGGACGGCCTCGCCTGGTCGCTGCTGGGCAGCTGGCTCTACGCCCACGGCCGTGGGACCGACGCCGCCGACGCCTGGCGTCGGGCGCTCCTGGGCGACGTCGACGACGCACAGGCTGCGGTCGCCGAGCGCAACCTCGGCATCGCCGCCTACAACGTCGAGCACGACCCCGAGCTGGCCGCGACGCACTTCGAGGCCGCCCGGCGCCGTCGTCCCGACGACTCCCGGCTGCTGTTCGAGGCCGACCAGCTCGCCGAGCGCCGCGGCACAGCCCCGGCCGACCGCCTCTGTGCCCTCGAGCTGCGTCCCGACCTCGTCGACGAGCGGGACGACCTCAGCGTGGTCCGGGCCCGGCTGCTCACCCTCGTCGGCCGGCACCACGACGCGATCTCCGCAGTGGCGGCACGTCGGTTCCAGCCCTGGGAGGGCGGCGAGGGCCAGGTGCTCGGCGTCTGGGAGGCAGCCCAGCTGGCGGCCGCCGGCGAGGCACTCGCGGCGGGTGACGCCGCAGAGGCTCGTGCCCGGGTCGAGTCCGCGCTCGAGCCCCCGGCGAGCCTGGGCGAGGCACGTCATCCCCTCCAGACGACGGCGGGGCTGCACCTCGCCCTCGGCGACTCCCTGTCCGCTCTCGGCGACGACGAGGGGGCTCGCGCCGCCTGGCAGCAGGCCGCGGCCGCCACCGGCGACTTCGCCGGCATGGCGACCCAGGCCTTCACCGAGCGGAGCGCCGCCGCCGTCACCGCGCTGACCCGCCTCGGCGCGGACGGCGAGGCTCGTGCGCTGCTCGCCCGGTTCGACGCCTTCGTCGACGAGCTCGCCGGGACCCCGGCCGAGGTCGACTACTTCGCGACCTCGCTGCCGACGATGCTGCTGTTCCAGGACGACCCGCAGGACGTGCGCGACGCCGAGGTGCAGCGGCTCCGCGACGTGGTCGGCGACCTGCGGACCGACCTCGGGACCGACCTGCCGCGTCGCTCCTCCCCTGTCTCCCCCGCTTCCCCCGTCTCCACACCCGACCCGACCGCCCCCGCGATCACGACCGGCGACGACGCCGGTCGCCCCTAGGAAGGAACCATGACCATGACGACACGCACCAGGACGCGACGCCGCGTCCTCTCCGCGGCCGCGCTGCTCGCGGCCGCCGCCGCCCTCGCCGGCTGCTCGATCCCGACCGCCGACGGCGGCGAGGGCGGGGCCGAGCGGATCGGCGCCCTCTACCTCGACTCGCAGGGCTTCTACGGAGGCGTGAAGAAGGGCGTGCAGGACGCGGCCGACGCCGACTCCAAGAACGTCGACTTCCTCGAGTCGACCTCGGCGGGCGACGTCTCGAAGGAGAGCTCGTTCATGAACACGCTGACCTCCTCCGGCGTCAGCGCCATCATCATGTCGGCCGTCTCGACAGACGGCAGCGTCCCCGCGGTGCGCCAGGCGAGCGAGGCCGGCATCCCGGTGATCTGCTATAACACCTGCGTCAGCGACGACGCCGTCGACCAGTACGTGACGGCCTGGGTGCTCGGCGACCCGCTGAAGTTCGGCGGCGACCTCGGGAAGCAGGCCGCGGCCTACTTCACCGAGGCCGGCATCACGGCACCCAAGATGGGCGTCATCAACTGCGAGCAGTACGAGGTCTGCCAGCAGCGCTACAAGGGCTTCTCCGAAGCCCTGACCGCCGCGCTGCCCGGCACGGTCTTCGTCGCCAACCAGGAGGGCGCCGAGGTCGACACGGCCGTCTCGACCGCCGAGCAGATGCTCAGCGCGAACCCCGACCTCGACGGGCTCTACGGCGAGGCAGGAGGCGCGACCGTGGGTGCGTACAAGGCGGTCCAGACCCGCGGCCTCACCGGCCAGGTCGCCGTCTTCGGCTCGGACATGACGTCCGACATCGCGGCTGAGCTGGCCGACGGCTCCGTGCTCAAGGCGGTCGTCGACATCAGCGGCATCGAGGCCGGCAAGCTCGCCTTCGCCGCCGCCCAGGACGCGATCGACGGCAAGACGCCCGACGAGAAGGTCGTCGCCGCGCCGATCGACCTGTACCTGCCGGCGGATGCCGCAGGCTGGTCCGAGACCCACCCCGACGGCCTCCCCTGATCGGCAGGAGGAGCACGGCGACCCGTCGGGCTCCTCCTCGTCCGCTCCCCCTCTCCACCACCCGATCCACGGAGGATCCCCTTGTCAGAGTCGACAGCCGCCACCCCGGCCGTGCCGCTCGATCCCGAGCGCGATCGCGGCGCGCCCATCGCCGAGGCCCGAGGCGTCAGCCAGGTCTACCCCGGCGTCACCGCCCTCGACGGGGTCGACTTCGCCGTCCACGCCGGCGAGGTCCGCGCCCTGCTCGGCCAGAACGGCGCCGGCAAGTCCACGCTGATCCGCCTGCTCAGCGGCGTCGAGACCCCGACGACCGGCGAGGTGCTGCTCGGCGGTCAGCCGCTCGGCGACGGCGGGGTGACCGCCGCCTCCGCCGCCGGGGTCGCCACCTGCTACCAGGAGCTCAGCCTCGTCCCCGGCGTGACGGTCGCCGAGAACCTCGCCATGGGCCGCTGGCCCCGCGGCCGGTTCGGCATCGACACGCGCGCCATGGTCGAGCGGGCCCGCGCCACGTTCGCGCGCCTGGGCGCCGACATCGACGTGCACGCCGAGGTGGCCGGGCTGACGCTCGCCCAGCAGCAGATCGTCGAGATCGGGCGGGCACTGCAGGACGACCCGCGCCTCCTCATCCTCGACGAGCCCACCAGCGCCCTGGCGGCCGCCGAGGTCGACCTCGTGCTCGACACCGTCAAGCGGCTCGCCGCGCAGGGCGTCGCCGTGCTCTACGTGAGCCACCGGATGGACGAGATCCGGCAGATCGCCGACACCGCGACGGTGATGCGCAACGGGAAGGTCGTCGAGACCGTCTCGATAGCGGGCAGCGACACCGCCCACATCATCGAGCTGATGATCGGCGCCGACCCCGAGGAGCGCGCCGTCGCCACCCGCCCGGTGACCTCCGGAGAGGTGCTGCTCAGCGTGACCGACCTCGACGTGGCGCCGAAGCTCCGCGGCGTCAGCTTCGAGGGCCGTGCCGGCGAGGTGCTCGGCATCGCCGGGCTGCTCGGCTCGGGCCGCACCGAGCTGCTGCAGGCCATCGCCGGGTTCCGCCCGGCCGCGGCCGGCACGATCGCGATCGCCGGCTCCGTCGTCGACCGGCCCACCGCCTCCCGCATGCTCGCGCTCGGCGTCGGCATGACCCCGGAGGACCGCAAGGGCCGCGGCGTCGTGCCCGGTCTCGGCATCGACGAGAACATCGTCATGAGCGACTTCGCGAAGGTCAGCCGAGGAGGCGCGCTGTCGGCCGGCTCGATCGCCACCGCCACGAGGGCCCTCGCCGAGAAGCTCACCATCAAGGCGCACGACCTGTCGCGCCCGATCAGCACCCTCAGCGGCGGCAACCAGCAGAAGGCCGTGATCGCCCGCTGGCTGCACGCCGACAGCCGTGTGCTGCTGCTCGACGAGCCCACCCGCGGCGTCGACGTCGAGGCGAAGGCGCAGATCTACGAGATCATGCGCGCCGTCGCCGACACCGGCAAGCTCGTCGTCTTCGTCTCGAGCGAGATCGAAGAGCTGCCGCTCGCCTGCGACCGCGTCCTCGTGCTCCGCGACGGCGGGCTCCGCGAGGAGTTCCGCGCCCCCGACATCTCCCTGCCCGTGCTGCTCCAGGCCTGCATGGTCTCGAGCTAGAGAAGGACGACCCGATGACCACCACGCTCGACCCCACGACCGCCCCGGCCCCGGGACGAGGAGGCGCGCCCCGCGACTCCGCCCTCGGCCGCGTCCGCGACGCGTTCCGCCGCAACACCACCCTCGTCAACATCGTCGGCCTGCTGGTCGCGATCGTGCTGCTGTACCTCTACCTCATGTTCAACGCGGTCGGCTTCTTCACGATCGCGAACCAGAGCGGCCTGCTCCGCGACGCCGCCCTGATCGGCATCGCCGCCACCGGCATGACCCTCGTGATCATCGCCGGCGAGATCGACGTGAGCACCGGCCCCGCCGTCGCCCTGTCGTCGGTGATCGTGGCCGTCGCGATGACGCAGTGGGGCCTGCCGGCCCTGCTCGCCATCCTCATCACCCTCGTGGTCGGGGCCGGCTGGGGCGCTCTCGCCGGCGTGCTGCGCGCCCGGTTCCTCGTGCCGTCGTTCATCGCGACGCTCGGGCTCTGGAGCGTGCTGCGCGGCCTCGGCCAGTTCGGCACCGACGCCCTGCCCGTTCCGCTGCCGCTCGACGAGCCGGTGATGCCGTTCCTCACCGGCACGATCGTCGGCGTGCCGACCCCGGCGGTCATCATGATCGTCGCGTTCCTGGTCTTCGCGTTCGTCGCCCGCAAGACCGCCTTCGGCCGCTCGGTCTTCGCCATCGGCGGCAACGCCGCGGCAGCACGCCTGGCCGGCATCAAGGTCGCCCGGGTGCGCGTCATCCTGTTCGCGATCATGGGCATGCTCGGCGCGCTCAGCGGCGTCCTGCTCGCCGCCCGCCTCGGCTCCGGCAACGCCGGCGCGGCGAACGGCCTCGAGTTCGACGTGATCGCCGCGGTCGTCATCGGCGGCACGGCCATGTCGGGCGGGCGCGGCAGCCTCGTCGGCACGTTCCTCGGCGTGATCTTCATCACCCTGATCGGCAACGGGCTCGTGCTGCTCGGCGTCGACTCGTTCCTCCAGAGCGTCGTGCGCGGTGTCATCATCGTGCTCGCCGTCCTCCTCAACGTCACCCTGTCCCGCAAGCGCGGGTCGATCGAAGAGAGCTAGGCCATGACCACCACCGCACCCTCCCCCGCCGGCGCGACGGGCACCTCTTCGTCGCTGCCCGACACCATGCAGGGCGTGTTCTTGCCCGGCGACCGCACCGCCGAGCTGCGCACCCGCGACGTGCCGACGCCCGGCCCCGGCCAGGTGCTCGTGCAGGTCGGCGCCAGCGGCATCTGCGGCAGCGACATCGGCTTCATCTACGGCGGCTACAAGACCCACAAGGGCCTCGACGGCGCGCCGGCATACAAGGGCGTCGTCGCCGGGCACGAGCCCTCGGGGCGCATCGTCTCGGCGGGGCCGGGCGTGACCCGCTTCGGCGTCGGCGACGACGTGATCGTCTACCACATCCAGGGCTGCGGCCGGTGCCGCAACTGCCGCTCCGGCTACTTCATCAGCTGCACCGACCAGCCGCACAAGGCCTCGTACGGCTGGCAGCGCGACGGGGGCCACGCCGAGTACGTGCTCGTCGACGAGTCGACCTGCGTGCCGCTTCCCGACGGCCTCTCGTACGTCGACGGCGCCCTGATCGCGTGCGGCTTCGGCACCGCGTACGAAGGCCTCCGCCGCACGGGCGTGCACGGCGGCGAGGACCTGCTCGTCGTGGGCCTCGGGCCCGTCGGCCTGGCGGCCGCCATGCTCGGCCGGATGCTCGGCGCCCGTCGCGTGATCGGCGTCGAGCGCTCACCCGAGCGCATCGAGTTCGTCCGCGCCACGGGCCTCGTCGACGACGTCGTGCTCGCCGACGCCGACGCCGTGTCGGCCGTGCTGGCCCTCACCGACGGAGTCGGCTGCCAGGTCGCCGTCGACTGCTCGGGCAGCACGCCGGGCCGGTCGACCGCGGTGGAGGCGGCGGCCGAGTGGGGCCGCGTCGGCCTGCTGGGCGAGGGCGGCCGGCTCGAGACCGAGGTCTCGGACACGCTGCTGCACAAGCAGCTCACCCTCACTGCCTCGTGGGTGACGTCGCTGCAGGGCATGGAGGACGTCGCGCGGATGATCGCCGAGGGCGGCCTCAGCCCCGAGATCGTGGTGTCGCACCGCCTCCCGCTGGGCGACGCCGACGAGGCGTACCGGATCGCGGCCGCTGGGGCGACCGGCAAGGTCGTGCTCGTGCCGGACGGCGCTCCCGTGCGCGAGGAGCCCGCGTCGCGGACGACGACCGTCGGGCACGCCGCCTCGTGACGGTCGTCGTCGAGCGGACCGGGCGGGCCGACCTGCCCCTCCTCCGTGTCACGACCGACGAGCTGGTCCTGGCCTTCGCGCCGACCCGAGGCGGGCGGCTCCTGTCGCTCGTCGCGGGCGGCCGTGAGCTGCTCTGGCAGAACCCCGAGCTCGTCGGCGCGGACCTCGTGCCGCTCGTGCCGGTGGCCGACTGGCCCGCGAGCGACGGCGGCATGGACACCTGGGCGAACCTCGGCGGCTCCAAGACCTGGCCGGCGCCGCAGGGGTGGTCGGGGCCGGACGAGTGGGCAGGCCCGCCCGATCCCGTCCTCGACTCGGGTCCGTGGACGGCAGAGTGGGAGGCGGACGACGCCGAGGCGACCGTGACGCTCACCAGCGGCGACGACCCGCGGACCGGGCTCCGCGTCGTCCGCGAGTTCCGCCTCCTCGACGGCACGTCGTCGTTCACCGAACGGGTCACCTTCACGAACACCTCGGGGACGAGCCGGCGCTGGGCGATCTGGGAGGTGTGCCAGGTCGACACCGGCGGGCCCGACGGCCGAGCCGCCCGCGACGCCGTCGTCGTCGTCCCCCACGTCAACGAGGCCGTCGAGCTCGACCTCGGCACGTACGAGGGCGAGCTGCACAGCACGCGCCGCGGCCGCGACGTGGCCCTGCCGCTCGGCACCGGCGTCGCGAAGCGAGGCTACCCGGACGCGTCCGGGTCGGTCGAGCTGCACGGCCCCGACGGGCTCGAGATCGGCCTCGCGACGGCGCCGGACGGGGCGGGCACGTGGCCCGACGGAGGCTCGAAGGTCGAGGTCTGGCTGCAGCGGCCCACCGCCGCCCCGATCGAGTCGCTGGAGGGCCTGCACCCCTCCGCCCACCTCGTCGAGCTCGAGGTGCTCGGACCGCTGACGACCCTGGCTCCGGGTGCGACGGCGACCCTCGACGTCGAGTGGAGCACCGCGCGGCTCTGATCTCGTCCGGTCGGCGGGTTCCCGTGCCGTGCGGCGGGTCGCCGTGCAGTGCGGCGGGTCACCGTGCCCGGCGGCGGGTGGGCGCCCGCCCGCCGGCGACGACGGGGACCCGCCGAGGCAGGGCCCGCCGCCCGCGCACGGTATCGTCGTCCGTCGACATCGAGCACGGTCGGCACGGCTCAGGAGGGGACGAACGGTGGACGAGACAGCAGCCCCCGCCCCCGAGGCGGCAGCTCCCGGAGGCCCCCTCACCCGCGACGACGTGCGCGACGTGTGGGAGGCGGACCCGACCTGGGCGCTCCTCCGCAGCACGAACAGCCGGTGGGTCGTCCCCCTCTTCTCCGAGCACCTCGAGCAGGCCGAGGGCCCGGTCTCGGCCGACTGGTTCCACCAGCGCGTCGCCGACGCCCTCGAGCAGAACAGCGCTGAGCAGAACAACACGGAGCAGAACAGCACCGAGCAGCCGGCCCACGACCAGCACCCCGCCGAGGAGGCGCCGCCCGCGCCGGCCCCGGACGGCCCCGCACCCGAGACGCGCGCCACCCCGGCGGACTACTGCCGCAGCTGGGTCGACGCCCGGTGGCTCGTCCGCACCCGCGCCTCCTCGGCGGACACGGCCCGTGCCGAGTACCGGCTCTCGCCGCACGCGCTCCGGGCGCTGCGGATCGTGCGCGAGCTCGTCGAGGCGGACAACGCCGTCAGCGAGGCGCGCCTCGGCAGCATCGCGAACGCCGTCCGGCAGCTGGCCGGGCTCGCCGACCCGAGCGTCGAGTCGCAGCTCGGCCGGATCGACGCGCAGCTCGCCGACCTTACGCGTCGGCGCGACCGGATCGAGCAGCACGGCACCGAGCCGGTCCCCCTCGACGCGCTGAGCCGTCAGCTGCACGAGGTCGTCCGGCTGACGGCGTCCCTGCCCGCCGACTTCCGTCAGCTGAGCGCGATGGTCGAGCAGCGGCACCGCGAGGTCGCCCGCCGTGCCGCGAGCGAGGACCTCGGCAAGGGCGCGCTCGTCGACCAGTACCTCCGCGAGAACGACCTGCTCGAGCAGACGCCCGAGGGGCGGGCGTACCGCGGCTTCGCCCAGATGCTGTCGTCGAGCGAGGTCGACCAGATGCGTGCCGACATCGAGACGGTCCTCGCCCAGCCGGACGCCGCCTCCCAGATCGGCGAGCGCCAGCGCGCCCAGCTCGAGCAGCTCATCTCGTCGTTGCTCGCCGAGGAGCAGGCCGTGCAGGAGACGTACGGCCGCTGGACGTCGTCGCTCCGCCGGTTCCTCGGCCGCTCGGGCGCCGACCGGCACCAGCGGCTGCTCGCCCTCGCCGACCGTGCCCTCGACGCGGGTGCCGCCTGGGCCGAGCAGCGGCCGGGAGCCGCCGTGCTGCCCGCCGACGTGCTCGGACTCGGCCCCCTCGACGCCGTCGACCTCACCCAGCTGCAGCTCTGGAGCGAGCGCGGCCGGCCCACCGTCGACGTGCAGGTCACCGAGGGCGACCTCGCCCTGCCCGAGGCGGACCGCGTCGCGCTGCGCCTCACCGCCGGCACGAGCCCCGCCGCCGTCTCGGGCACGCTCGACCGGCTCCTCGCCGAGCGTGCCGAGGTGTCGAGCACCGACGTGTGGCTCGCCACCGAGCCCGAGTTCCGCCGCCTTGGCCTCGTGCTGAGCATGCTCGACCTCGCCGTCGACCGGGGCGTCGTCACCGACGACCGCGAGTCCGTCGTGCTCACCGCCGACGAGGGAGGCACGGGCCGCGAGGTCGTGCTGCCGCGCCTCGTGTTCACGGCGCCGTCCTCCGCTGCGTCGGCAGGCGCCGCCTCCGCCGACGATGCTTCCCCGCTGCACCTCCAGGGAGACCCCTCATGACCGATGCCCCCGTCGACACGACGCCCGAGGTCGAGGACGCCGCACCGCAAGCCGATGCCGCCGATCCCGCCGACGTCCTCGCCGCCCCCGGCACGCTCCCCCTCGCCGGCCGTCGCGCGCTCGTCACCCTGCTGACCCACCGCTTCGTCTCGCGGGCGAGGCAGAAGGAGGCGTGGGCCGGCCTCCTGGCACACGAGGCCGACATCCGCGCCCGCCTGTCCGAGCTGTTCCTCGACCTCGAGGTCGACCACCGCCACGAGGTCGCGTTCAAGCGCCAGTCGGGCGGCGACGACGCCCCCGTGCTGCTGCGCCGCGAGAAGCCGCTGTCGCGCGACGCGTCGTTCCTGCTCGTGTTCCTGCGGCGCGAGCACGCGTACACCGACGGCGACGACGAGGCCG
Source organism: Frigoribacterium sp. CFBP 8766 (assembly GCF_014841435.1). Classification (NCBI taxonomy): domain Bacteria; kingdom Bacillati; phylum Actinomycetota; class Actinomycetes; order Micrococcales; family Microbacteriaceae; genus Frigoribacterium; species Frigoribacterium sp. CFBP 8766. The sequence continues at coordinate 85,339 of NZ_JACYTX010000002.1, read as the reverse complement.
TCGTCGTCTCCCGCGACCAGGTCGCCGAGTTCCTCGGGCGCTTCCACGACGACACGGGCCGCGACGAGGTGCGGGCCGACCGCCGCGTCGACGCCGCGATCGCCGCGATGGTGTCCCGCGACCTGCTCGAGCCCGAGCCCGACGACCCGCAGCTCTTCACCGTCTCGCCCGCGATCGTCCCCCTGGTCAGGCCCGAGCAGCTGGCGCACCTCGAGCAGGTGTACCTCGACGCCGCAGGAGGCGCGGGTCCCGACGTCGAGGTCGGTCCCGACCTCGAGGCCGGTCTCGACCTCGACGAGGCCGAACCGGACGCCGACCTCGATGCTGACTCCGAGACCGGCAGCGGCCTCGACGTCGGTGCGGAGCTCGACGAGCCCGACGCCGACGAGCACGCCCCCGACCCCACGGCGGTGGCGCTCGACCTCGACCTCCCGCTCGACCTCCCCCGCGACGCGGAAGCAGACCCGGCATGACCCCCGCCTCCCCCGCCGACGCGACCGCCGCCTCCTCGGCTGCCCCGGCCGGCCCGGCCACCCCGGCCGCCGCAGTCGGCACACCAGCGCCCAGCCCCGCTGTCACGGCCGGGACGACCGGGACCAGCGGCTCGACACCCGAGACCCCCGCGCTCGACGTCGACGTCGCCCCCGACGACGCTCCCGACCTCGGCATGTTCCACTCGGGCCAGTACCGCATCGAGCTCGTGCAGCTGCTCAACTGGGGCAGCTACGCCGGCCTGCACCGCATGCCCGTCGGGCGCGGCGGCATCGCGATCCTCGGCCCGACCGGGCGGGGCAAGTCGACCGTGCTCGACGCGATGAGCGCCGTCATCATGCCGAACCCGCAGGAGTTCAACCGGGCTGCCCGGGACGACTCCCGCCAGCGCTCCGAGCGCACCGTCTACAGCTACGCCCGCGGCAAGACCGACGAGGTGCGCGACGCCGCCTCCGACCAGACGACGACGCGGTTCCTCCGCCCGCTCGGCGAGGCCTTCGCGAGCGGCTCGGCCATCACCTGGAGCACCGAGCTCGGCGAGACCCTCACCGCCGTCCGCCTCGCCTGGATCGGCCCCGAGACGTCCAGCCAGGACGAGGTCACCCAGTCGACCGTCTACCTGCTCGTCCGCGGCCGCTTCGACCTCAGCCGCCTCACTGAGGCCCGCCGCGACCCCACCAGCACCTCCCCGCTGACGAAGAGCTCGCTCAGCCGCCTCGTCGACCCTGCGCACGACCTCGTGACCTACTCGCAGCCCGAGCTGCGCGTCCGGCTCTGCGGCGTGCTCGGCATCGGCGGGAGCGACGAGTCGCAGCTCAAGGCGCTGACGCTGCTGCGTCGTGCCCAGGCGTCGAAGGGCGTCTTCTCGATCGACGAGCTCTTCACGCAGTTCGTGCTGACGCAGCCCAAGGCCCTGAGCCGCTGGGAGACGACGCTCGTGACCTACCGCGAGGCCTCGCAGCTCTACGACGTCTTCGAGACGACCCGCAAGAAGCTCGAGGTGCTCGAGCCCGTGCCCGCCCTCGCCGAGCAGTGGCAGGCCGCGGGCGACGACGCGACGGCGAAGCGCCGGCTGCTGGCCGAGGGCGACGAGCCCGGCGCCGAGCCGAGCCGTCTGCGCGTCTGGCTGGCCGGCAAGGTCGGCGACTGGGTGGGCGGCGAGGTCGACCGCGTCCAGCTCGCGAAGCGCGAGGCGACCGAGACGAGGAGGCGCGCGGCCGACGACGAGGAGGTCGCGCTCCGTGCCCGTGAGCAGGCCCTCGCACAGATCGCCGATCTCGGCGGCGACCCGTCGCACTCCCTCCGCGAGCAGGTGCGCTGGGCCGAGGACGCGCTCGCCCGCGTCGAGGCGCAGCACCGGCGCTTCGCCGCGCCGCTCGAGGGCGTCGGCGAGGCCGTGCCGACCTCGGCCGACGAGCTCGAGACCCTGCGCGGTCGCGCCTCGTCGCTCGCCGCCGAGGAGAAGACCGCCCGCCGCGAGCACGACGAGCTGCGCGGCGAGCTCGCCGCCCGCATCGCCGAGACGCGTCGTGCCGTGGGCGAGCGCCAGCGCCAGAAGGAGTCCTTCGAGCGCCGCCGCAGCAACGTCCCCGACGAGGCCGTCGAGCGCCGCCGTCGCATCGCGGACGGCACGGGCGTGCCCGTCTCGCGCTTGCCCTACGCGGGCGAGCTGATGGAGGTCGCCCCCGAGCACCGCGACTGGAGCACCGCGGTCGAGCGGGTCCTCGGCGAGCTGGCCACGCACCTCCTCGTCGACTCGGACGACTTCGCGGCCGTCCGCCGCTTCGTCGACGCCGAGGACATGCGCGGCCGCGTCACCCTCGTGCCCGCGACCCCGGGCCTCACGCCGCGTCTCGCACCGATCGCCCGTACGGTGCCGTCGATGCTCGTGCTCGACGAGGCGAGCCCGTTCCGTGGCTGGCTGCACGACGAGCTCGTCGCCGAGCGCAGCGTGCTCTGCGTCGAGGGCGCCGACGACCTCGACGCAGCCCAGCCCGACGGCGCTCGCGGAGCCGTGACCCGGGCGGGCCTCCGCACCGGAGGCGGTCGTCGCGTCACGAAGGACGACCGCCGGATCCGCTCGTGGATCGGCCTCGACAACGCCGCCCGCGTCGCCGAGCTGGGCGACGAGATCGACGAGCTGACCCGCTCCCTCGACGCCGCCCGTGCCGAGTGGGACGCGGCCGAGACCGTCGCCGGTGCCCGACGCCGCGTGGTCGAGACGATCGAGCGCGCCGTCGAGACGAGCTGGTCGGACGTCGACGCCGGCCCGGCTCGCGCCCGCCTCGACGACCTGCGCGGCCAGCTCGAGCGGGTCGCCCTCGAGCGTCCCGAGGTCGCGACGCTGCAGGCCGCCGCGGCCGAGCACGACGAGGCCAGGCTCGAGGCGGTCCGCCGCGGGGCCGAGATGCAGCAGGTGCTCGACCAGCTCGAGCAGACGCACGCGACCCTGGTCGACATCGAGGACGCGTTCAGCGACGCCCTGCACGGCGCCGACCCGCTCGACGACCACGAGCGAGCGCTGCTCAGCACGCTTCCCTTCACCGCGCCGCGCGAGGCGGCCGACGTCGAGCGGTCGCGCCGTGACGCCGCCGCCCAGCTCCGGTCGCAGATCGACGCGCACGACCGCGAGCGGGGCCAGCACGAGCTGACCCTCGAGCTCGTCTTCGCGCGCTACCTCGAGCTCGACCGCAACGCCGGGATCGACGCGACGATCGACAGCCTGCCCGCCGTGCTCGCGATCCACCGCGGGCTCGTCGACGACGACCTGCCGCACGCCAAGGAGAGCTGGCTCGAGAAGGCCGGCAGCGACATGGGCGACAGCCTCCGTGCACTGCTCGTGCAGATCGAGGAGGACGGCCACGTCATCCGGCGCGGCGTCCGCCCCATCTCGGAGGCGCTACGGGCGATCGAGTTCCGCGAGGGGTCGACGCTCGACATCGAGCCGCGTCCCGTGTCGAACAGCGACCTGGCCGACTTCCGGCGGACCCTGCGCGAGCACCTGGGCGACGGGCGCGGGTCGGCGAATGCGCCGGACGCGGGCGGAGGTTCAGGCCCAGGCGGCGCGGGCGCAGGCGCAGGAGGCGCGGCCACGGCCGGTGCAGCCGCCCCGTCTCGGGAACCGGCCGAGGTCGAACGACGGTTCCTCCGCCTCCGGCGCGACCTCGCCCACCTCGAGGAGCGCTCGAAGGTCGGCGACGCGTGGCGCCGTCGGGTGCTCGACGCGCGGGAGCACTTCCAGTTCCGGGCGATCGAGACGCGGGCCGACGGCACCCAGATCGTGCACGAGGGCGTGGCCGGCAAGTCGGGCGGCGAGGGCCAGGAGCTGATCGCGTTCGTGCTCGGCGCCGCCCTGCGGTTCCGGCTCGGCGACGGCACCGACCGGGTGCCGACCTACGCGCCGATCGTGCTCGACGAGGGCTTCGTCAAGGCCGACACGGAGTACACCGGTCGGGCCCTGTCGGCCCTGCGCTCGCTCGGGTTCCAGCTCGTCGTGGGAGCCCCGCGCGACAAGGTCGCCGCCTTCGAGCAGCACGTCGAGAGCGTGGCCTACATCTCGAGCGACCCGACCCGCCCCGAGCTCTCGCGCATCTGGCCGCTCACGATCCGCGAGGCGATGGAGGTCGAGCGCCACGGCCTCGACCCTGCCCTGCTCGGCTAGCCCGGCCCGCCTCCGCCCGCCCGGGCCGCCGAGTGGTCAGCAACGGTCCTCCCCCTGCGCGGGAAGGACCGTTTCCGACCACTCGGCAGCGCACACCTCGTGGACGCCTCGCGCGTGGACGCCCTGAGCGACTTGCCGCGAACTGCTACTTCGCAGGGCACGAGGCGACGATCCGGGGCAACTCGATCGTCTCGGGGGGGCGAATGTCGAATCGCGCGCAGGGCGCCGACGTCAGACGTCGCGAGTCGCCGGGCCCGTGTAGTCCGCGAGGAAGCCCTTCGGCAGCGGGCCCTTGATGCGCTGGCCGGACTGCGACTCCTCCCAGGCGTGCGCGAGGATGCCGACCGACCGCGACAGCACGAAGAGGCCACGCGCGAGCTCGGGCTCGATGCCGAGCTCGCCATAGACGACGGCCGAGACCCCGTCGATGTTCATCGGGACGTCCTTGGCCGCCAGCTCGTCCTCGATCGCGAGCGCGGCTGCGAGGTGCTTGCCCGCCACGACGCCGTCGTCGCGTGCCCGCTCGATGAGCGTCAGCAACGGGTCCCGACGCGGGTCGCGCGGGTGCCACCGGTGGCCGAAGCCCGGCACGAAGGCGCCCCGCGCCTTGTACGAGGCCACGAGGGAGGCGGCGAGCTCGTCGAGAGGACGCCCCGCACCCAGCCCGCCTGCCCCGGCGGACCCACCGGTACCCTCGTGCGCCGCGACCATCTCGTTCAGCAGCGCGACGCACTGCTGACCCGCGCCTCCGTGGGTGTCGCCCAGCACGTTCACCCCGTTTGCGATGGCCGAGTTGAGGCCGACGCCCGAGGTCGCCGCCATGCGGGAGCTCGCGATCGACGGTGCCTGCGGTCCGTGGTCGACGCTCGCGACGAGGGCGGCCTCGAGCAGGGCGGCTTGCTCAGCGGAGGGCAGCTCGCCGCGAGTCATCAGCCACACCGTGCTGATGAAGTCGACGTTCCCGATCAGCTGCTGCACGGGGTAGCCGCGCAGCTCGATGACGCCGGGCTCGATCTTCGTGATCGCGGTCGACCACCACGCCGTCGTCGACGCGAGCCGCGCCTCGAGCCGGGCGTTCTCGGCCTGGGCGGCGGCCAGCTGCTCCTCGAGCGAAGCAGCGGCGGCACCGGCACCAGCACCCGCGCCTGAACCTGCACCAGCACCCGCACCCGCACCCGCACCACCCGCGTTCACACCGCACCTCCTTCGTGCAGCGCCCGGATCTCTGCCGCGTCGTACCCGAGCTCGGCCAGCACCTCGTCCGTGTGCTCCCCGAGCAGGGGCGGCGACACGGTGGGCCTGCCCGGCACCCCGTCGATTCGGATCCCGTGCCCCATGACGCGCAGCGGGTCGTCGCCGTCGGCTCCCCCGGGGAACGGCAGCGAGTGCACCAGCTCCCGGTCGCGCACCTGCGGGCTGTCGAGCATCTCGGCGACCGTGAGCACGGCGGCGGCCGGCACGCCGGCGTCGCTCAGTGCTTCCTCCCACGAGAGCGCAGACCGCGAGGCGAGAGCCGCCTCGAGCTCGGCGGTGAGCGCCGCTCGGTGCGTCTTGCGCGCCTCCCGCTCGGCGAACCGAGGGTCGGCGGCGAGGTCGGGGCGGCCGACGACGCCGCAGAGCAGCTCGAACTGCTCCTGCTTGTTGGCGGCGATGTTGAGGGCGCCGTCGCCCGTCGCGAAGGTCCCCGACGGGGCAGCCGTGCCGTTGTCGTTGCCGAGCGGACGCGGCTCGGTGCCCGCGACGAGGTGGTTCGAGACGACCCAGCCCATCGCGGTCGCGGCCGTCTCGAGCATGGACACGTCGATGACCGAGCCGACTCCTGTCCGTTCCCGCCCGAGCAGGGCCGACGAGATCGCGAAGGCGGCGGCGAGCCCGCCGAGCGTGTCCGCGATCGGGTACCCGGCCCGGAGCGGCGCGGTGTCGGGGGTGCCGGTGACGCTCATCATCCCCGAGCTGCCCTGGATGATCTGGTCGTAGGCGGGCTTCGAGCGCAGCGGCCCGGTCTGCCCGAAGCCCGAGATCGCGGCGTAGACGAGCCGCGGGTTGATCGCGCGGAGCGCGTCCCAGCCGAAGCCGAGCCGCTCGAGCACCCCGGGCCGGAAGTTCTCGAGCAGCACGTCCGACTCCGCGACCGCCCTGCGGAGCACCTCCGCGCCTCCCTCGGTCTTGAGGTCGACCGTCAACGAGCGCTTCTGGGCGTTCTGCGCCAGGAACGAGATGCCGAGGAGGCGCCCGTTCAGCTCCGCAGACGCGCCGAGCTGGCGGGCCAGGTCGCCGCCCCTCGGCGTCTCCACCTTGATCACGTCCGCTCCGAGCAGCGCCAGCTGGTAGGCCGCGTACGGCCCGGCCAGCACGTTCGTCATGTCGAGGACGCGGATCCCCTCGAGCGGGCGAGGCGCAGGCGCAGACCCAGGCACGGTCGAACCTGCGGGTGGGGCGTCGGTCACGCGTTCTCCTTCTCCCGGGCGTCGAGCGCGTCACCCGAGGCGGCGCCGCCGCGCGCCGCCCGACGCCGCGCCCGGATCTTCGTGAACGCGGCACCCGCGACGGCGATCACCAGCACCACGTACAGCGTCACCGTGATCCCGCTCGACACGAGGATCGACGGGTCGCCCTCGCTGACGAGCAGCGCCCGGCGGAACTCCGTCTCGGCGAGCGGGCCGAGGATGATCGCGATCAGCATCGGCGCGACGGGCAGCCCGTAGCGACGCATGAGGAAACCGATCAGCCCGATCACCGTGACGAGCGCCAGGTCGAGGATCTTGCTGCTCGTCGCGTAGACGCCGAGCATCGCGAAGACGGTGATGCCCGCGTAGAGGTAGTGGCGCGGCACCTTCAGCAGCTTCGCCCAGAGCGGAGCGAACGGCAGGTTGAGGATGAGCAGCACGACCATGCCGACGAAGAAGCTCGCGAGCAGGGCCCAGACGAGGTCCGGCGCGCGGTCGAAGAGCAGCGGTCCCGGCTGCAGGCCGTACTGGCGGAACGCGGCCAGCAGGATCGCCGCGGTGGCCGACGTGGGGAGGCCGAGCGCCAGCAGCGCGCCCATCGCGGTGCCGGCGGTCGCGTTGCCGGCCGCCTCCGGTCCGGCGACGCCCTGGATCGCGCCGCGGCCGAACATCGGCGACTTGCGACGTGCGTCGAGGCGCTTCTCCGTGCCGTAGGCGAGGAACGTCGGCACCTCGGCCCCGCCGACCGGGATGATCCCGAAGGGGATGCCGATCGCCGTGCCGCGCAGCCAGGCGGGCGCGGCGAGCCGCAGCTCGCGCCGCGACAGCCAGAGGCGACCGGTCGAGCGCAGCAGCTGGGTCTCGTCGCGGGAGCCGCGGCGGGCGGCGACGCTGAACACCTCGCCGAGGGCGAGCAGGCCGACCGTGATGACGACGATGTCGATGCCGTCGAACAGCTCGGGCACGCCGGCCGTGAAGCGCGAGGCGCCCGAGATGCCGTCGATGCCGACGACCGAGATCGCCAGGCCGATCGCGAGGGCGCCGAGGCCCCGGACGACCGACTCGGTCACGACCGCCGAGATCGCCACGAAGGCGAACACCGCCAGCGCGAGGTACTCGGCCGGCCCGAACAGGGTGGCCAGCTCGGCGAGCCGCGGCGCGAAGAACACCACGAGGATCGACGCGATGATGCCGCCGATGAACGCGCCGATCGCCGACGTGGCGAGCGCCTGGGCGGCCCGGCCGCTCGTGGCCATCTTGTGGCCCTCGATCGTGCCGGCGATGGCCGTGCTGTTGCCCGGCGTGTTCATCAGGATGCCCGAGATCGAGTCGCCGAACAGCCCGCCGAAGAGCACCCCGGCGAACATGATGAAGGCGCCGATCGGGTCGAGCGAGAAGGTGACCGGCAGGAGGAGCGCGACGGCCATCGCGGAGCCGAGGCCGGGCAGCACGCCCACCGCGGTCCCGAGCACGGCGCCGATGAGCACCCAGAGCATGTTGATCGGCGTGAGGACGGTGGCGAAGCCGTCGCCGAGGTTCGCGAGCGACTCCATCAGAGGATCCCTCCCAGGACGCCCGGAGGCAGGTTGAGGCCGAGACCGGCCGAGAAGGCGAGCTGCACGATCGACGAGATCGCGAGCGACAGGGGGATGTCGAAGAGCGGCCGCTGGCTGCCCAGCGCCCGGGCGACGCCCCAGAACAGCAGGGCGCCCGAGAGCAGCCAGCCGAGCGGGGTGAGCGCCGCGATGAACACGACGACGGTGAGCAGCGCGCCGAGCAGCGCACGGTGGTTGCTCGTCGGGCGGAGTGCCTGCGGCTCTCCCTCCTCGTCGAGCACGAGGTCGTCGTCGGGCTGGCCGGGGGCCGCGGGCTGCGCGACCTCGACGCTCTCCGACTCCGGCTTGCGGAGCACGTCGACCGCGAGCAGCACGGCGAGCACGATGACGAGCGCGGCGATCAGCGAGGGGAAGACCTGCGGGCCGGGCGGGGCCGTGTTGGCGGGCACCTCCATCGTGAGGGTCCCGACCACGAGGGCGAGCCCGATGACGAGCATCAGCGCCGGGACGATCAGCCCGGTGCGGCGGCGCCAGAAGCCGTCGGCGACGACCACGGCGCGGCGGGTGACCGAGACGGTCCGGATGACGCCGCTCACAGGCCCAGCTCCTCGATGATCGCGTCGACACGGGCCTGGTCCTCGGCGATGAACTCGACGAAGTCGTCGCCGGTCACCACCGCCGGCTCCCACGAGTTGCGGCGCAGGGTGTCCTGCCACTCGTCGGAGGCGACCATCTCGTCGATGATCGCGACGAGCTCGTCCCGCTCGGCGGTCGTGATGCCGGCCGGGGCGACGATGCCGCGCCAGTTCGGCAGGTTCACGTCGATGCCCTGCTCGATGAAGGTGGGGGCGTCGATCCCGTCGACGGGCTCCTCGGCCGAGAGGGCGAGGGCGCGCAGGTTGCCGGCCTCGATCTGGTCGCTGAACTCGTTGTAGCCGCTGACGCCGATCTCGACCGTGCCCGACAGCAGTGCGGTGAGCACCTCGCCGCCGCCCGGGTACGAGACGTAGTTGATCTCGCCGGGGTCGACGCCGACCTCGCGGGCGAACAGCCCCGCGAGGAGGTGGTCGGTGCCGCCCAGCCCGCCGCCGCCGATCGCGTGGCTGGAGGGCGCCTCCTGCCAGGCCTCGACGAAGTCGTCGATGGTCTCGTAGGGCGAGTCCTCGGGCACGATGAAGACCTCGTAGTCCTCGGCGAGCTTGGCGATCGGCGTCGTGTCCTCGAGGTTCACGGCCGACCCCTGCACGGTGATCGCGCCCTCCATGACCGTGCCGGTCATCATCAGGGTCGTCGGGTCGGGGTCGAAGTCGGCGAACTGGGTCAGGCCGATGGTGCCGCCCGCGCCGGGCACGTTGACCACCTGGACGTTGTTCACGATGGAGGCGGCCCGCAGCGCCTGCTGCGCCTCCCGGGCCGCGAGGTCCCACCCTCCGCCGGGCGCGGCCGGGGCCATCACCGTCAGCTTGGCTCTCGGATCGGCTCCCGCGGTGCCGTCCCCGGCGTCCACGGCGGCGAAGCCGACGAGCGCGGCGGTGACGGCGACGCCGACTCCCCCGAGCAGGCGGCGTCGCGTCTTGTCGTTCGGTCTGGCCACGTTCACTCCCTTGTGACGTCGGACGGGCATCCACTAGGTGGATGTCTGTGTCCGCCTGATGGTAGCTTCGCGTCGAGACATCGTGCAAGGCGGACCGCACAGGACGGTCCGGAGGTGCGGGTCGGGACGAGAGGTCGGCGATGGTCACGGAAGCGAGCGGGGTCCGTGCCGTGAGCCGCGCCCTCGACGTGCTGCAGGCGTTCACGCCCGAGCGGACCTCCCTGTCGATCGGCGAGCTCGTCAGGGCGTCCGGACTGCCCCGGACCACCGTCCTCCGCCTGGTCGAGACCCTCGTCGCCGAGCGCATGCTGCAGCACGTCGCCGACGGCCGCGTCGCCGTCGGCACCCGCCTCATCCGCTGGGGCGCCTTCGCCGCCGCCGCCTGGACCGTGCCCGAGGCGACCGCCGCACGCATGGCCGAGCTGGCCGCCGAGACGGGCGAGACCGTCAGCCTCTACGTGCGGAGCGGCACGACCCGCGTCGTCGTCGCCCAGTCGCCGAGCCCGCACTCGCTGCGGCACGTCGTCCAGGTCGGCGACGAGCTGCCGCTGTGGAAGGGCGCCGCCGGGATGGTGCTGCTGAGCTCGGTCGCGCCGGAGGAGCTCGGCGCCGAGGTCGCGGCGCTGGCCGCTGCAGTCGCCGGGTCGAGTGCCAGTGCCGCGTCCGGATCCGGGGCCGGCCCGCATGTCGGGTCCGCTGCCGAGGACGTCGACGAGGAGGCGCTTGTCGCCCGCGTCGAGCAGGCCCGGGCCGCCGGGTGGTCGCTGTCGCACGGCGTCCGCGAGCCGGGCAACAGCGGCATGGCGGTCCCGGTCCCGAGCCGCGACGGAGCGCAGCCCGTGGCGCTGGCGCTCGGCGGCCCGACCAGCCGGTTCACCGACGAGGCGACCGCGGCTTTCCTCGGGGCGCTGCAGGCCGCCTCCTCGGACATCGCCCGCACCGGGCTGCCGCCCGCCCTCGACTGACCCAGGCCCCCGGCCCGGGCGACGTCGCCGCGGGTCGCCACCCCGACCGACAGGAGCGACGATGCCCCAGCCCGACCCGCAGCAGCCCGAGACCGCAGGATCCCCCGCACCGGGGGATGCCTCCCCCACCGCCTGGCCCGCCGCGGCCGAGCTGCCCGTCGCGACGATCTCGGACGCGATGGAGCGCTTCGGCGTCGCCGACGGCATCCGTCCGCTCTGGCGCGGGGCAGCCCTGTCGGGCCGCGCCTTCACCGTCTGGACCCGCCCCGGCGACAACGCCGGGCTGCACGCCGCGTTCGAGCAGATCAGGAGGGGCGAGATCCTCGTCGTCTCCGGCGGCGGCGACGAGACGCGGGCGCTGATCGGCGAGCTCGTCGCCGAGAAGGCGCTCGCGCTGGGCGTCGGCGGCATCGTGCTCGACGCGGCCGCCCGCGACGTGGTCGAGCTGGAGCGCGTGGGCGTCCCCGTGTTCGCCCGGGCCGTGACGCCGGCGGGACCGTGGAAGACCGGCCCGTACCGGCTCGGCGAGACCGTGGCGGTCGGCGGGGTCGCCGTGGCTCCGGGCGACTGGGTCGTCGGCGACGACGACGGCGTGGCGATCGTGCCCGCGGGTCGCGTCGACGGCGTGGTCGCGGCGACGCACGAGCTGCTGCGCGGCGAGGGCGAGCGACGCGAGGCGAACCGGCGGCTGGTGCCGCGTGGCTGAGGGACCGACCGCCCGGCCCGTCGTCTGGGTGCCGCGGCCCATCGACGACGCGGTCGTGGCATCCCTGGCGGAGTGGGCCCACGTGCGCCTCGGCTGGGGCGCGACGGCCGCCTCCTGGGCTGACGTCGCTCCGGAGGTGCAGGGCGTCCTGCTCCGCACCGCCCGCGTCGACGGGGCGATGATGCGCGAGGCCCCGCGACTGCGGATCGTGGCGCGGCACGGGGTCGGGCTCGACACGGTCGACGTGGCGGCCGCCGCCGAGCTCGGCGTCGAGGTCACGACGACGCCCGCAGCCAACAGCCGATCGGTCGCGGAGCTCGCCGTCGCCCTGCTGATGATCACGCGCCGCGGGCTCGGCCCGGCACTCGCGAGTGCGGGTGGCGATGCTGGCGCCGGTGTCGAGCGCGCGTCGATGACCGGACGTGAGCTCGCCGGAGCCACCCTCGGCCTGCTCGGCTACGGCCGCATCGCGCAGCTCGTCGCCGGCATCGCCCGCGACGGACTCGGCATGCGCGTCGTCGCGCACGACCCGCACCTCGACGACGAAGCGATCCGCGAGGCCGGGGCCGAGCCGGCCGGTCTCGACGACCTGCTCCGCGCCTCCGACGCCCTCAGCGTCCACGTGCCCCTCACCGATGCGACCCGCGGCCTCCTCTCGGCCCGTGAGTTGGCCCTGCTCCCCGCGGGGGCAGTCGTGGTCAACACCTCCCGCGGAGGCATCGTCGACGAGGAGGCGCTGGTCTCCGCCCTGGAGTCCGGTCACCTCGCGGGAGCCGGCCTCGACGTCACCTCGGTCGAGCCCCTGCCCGGCGACCACTCCCTGCGGCACCGCCCCGACGTCGTGCTCACCCCGCACGTCGGCGGGCAGACCCGCGAGGCGATGTCCCGCGTCGGCCACGAGGCCGCCGCCCACCTCCGTCGATCCCTCCTCCCGCCGCGCTGAACCGGTAGGAAGTGCTGCCCGCCGCCTCTTCGAGAGCACTTCTTGTCGGCTCACCGTCCGACTGGTCAGATACTGCTGTCCTCGACCCCATGAAGAGCACTTCCTGACCACTCGACCCCCGCGCGGGTGACCGGCGCTGGACGAGAGTCCCCGAACCGACCTCCCCGCCCCTCCAGAGGTCGATCTAGGGCCTCTCGACCTTCCTGCTAAGGGTGAACCGGCAGGAAGTGACTTCTCAAGCCCCGTCGAGAGCACTTCCTGCCGGTTCACCGGCCCAGCGAGGAAGGGAAGCAGAGGGAGCTAGCCGATCGCGGAGATCAGACCGGTGGCGAGCAGCGTGATGAGCGTGGTCCAGACCACGATGGCGACGGCCTGCCAGAGGATGACCCAGCCCTTGGAGACTCCCGACCCGACGAACGTGGCCGCCGTGAACATGGTGGGCAGCGCCAGCGGGGCCAGGAGGCTCGCCCCGGGCACCCCGAACTTCACCAGCCAGCGTCGCAGCCGAGCCTTGCCCTTCTTCTCGGGCACCGCCTCCGTCGCCTCGACCGACCCGGCCGCGACAGGGTCCGGAGTTGCCCCGGCAGCCGGAGTCGACGCGGCGGCCCCCGCTGACCCAGGAGCAGCGGCGTAGGCGACCGGACCGCCACCGGTCGCAGCGGTGCCGACACCAACGCCCGCGGCCGACGGGCTCGGATCCGCGGCCCCGGCCACGGGCGCGCCGCGACCGGCACGTCTCCGGACCAGCGCCTCCCTGATCCGTGACCCCAGCAGCACGACGACCACGACGCAGAGCAGGTTGCCGACGATCCCGGCGAGGGCGGCCACGACCGGGTGCACGCCGCCGATGATTCCGAGCGCGGACGCTCCCTCGCCCTCGATGAACGGGACGGCACCGGCCAGGGCGATGACGAGCGGCTGCACGATCTCGGGCACCTGGCCGACGAGGTCCTGGAACCAGGCGAACGGTCCGCCGGAGTTCGTGGCGGCCGAGGTGCCAGCAGCCGAGGAGGCGCTGAGGACGAAGTGGGACATGGCGGTCTCCAGAGGTGGGGTCGTCAGGACGGGAAGAAGGGGTAAGGGAAAGGAAAGGAAAGGAAAGGAAAGAAGAGGAGAGAAGAGCAGGAAGGGCAGGAGGAGGGGTGCGAGGCCGAGCAGCGGCTCAGTCCCGCAGCGACGGCAGCACGACGCTGACGAACAGCGAGTTCGAGAGCACGGCGGCGGCGACCGCGGCAGCCGAGGCGGCGACGGCCTCGCCGGTGGCGGCGGCACCCCACTCCCCGCGCTGCAGCTGCTGACCGCGGGTGTACAACGCGCCCGACCAGGGCAGGTCGTGGTGCAGCGCGGGCAGCGCGCCGCTGGCCGACAGCAGGGCGGCGAGCGCGCCCGACCACGGCGACGGCTCCTGGTCGTCGAGCAGCACCGGCCGCACGAGGTCGAGCAGCTCGTCCCGTCGCCCGGTGCCGCCGTCGACGAGCGCCGTGGTCGGGATGAACCCGAGCGTCCTGCGGCTCTCGCGGCGCAGCGTCCCGCGCTCGACGACGCGGTCGATCACCGGCCCGCGCAGCCGCGGCCCGATCTCGAGCAGCAGCGACCGCAGGTCGGTCGGCTTGTCGGCGAGGCGCTGCCAGGTGGTCGCGAGCAGCGGGTCGGCCGGCTCACGCCCCTCGACGGCGTGGACGAGTCGCCCGCGAAGACCCGAGCCGTGCTCGTCGACCGTGACCGACCCGTCGAGGGCAAGCTCGGTGAGCACGGCGCCCGCCAGGGTGTGCAGCAGCGGCGTGCCCTCCGAGCGGATCGTGCCCGACTCCGGGTCGAAGAGCAGCACGAGCACGTCCTCGGCGAGCAGGGGCGAGGTGTCGAGAGAGGTGGTGGTGGGGTCGGTCTCGGTCATGGTCGTGTCCTCGGGTCGTGTTCGGGAGCAGGTGCAGGAGCAGGTGCAGGAGCAGGCGCTACGCCCTCGGCACCCTCCGCCGCGTCCAGCGCGGCCTCGAGCGCCTCCAGGTCGTCGGACTTGCCGGCCGACACGAGGTACGCGCGGTAGAGGACCTCAAGCTGCGCCTGGTTGTAGAGCTCGGTGACGGCCGCACCCACGGTGGCGGTGGCCGACGCGCTGCCGCGCAGGGCCTGGTCGCCGGGGTCAGCCAGCCACGGGTACTGCTCGAAGAGCCGTCCCATGCCGGGCGCCAGCGCTGCACCGAGGCGACGTCGGGCCGCCCGGTCGGCGTCGGCGGGCAGCGAGTCGAACTCGTCGTCGTCGGAGGTGCGGGGCTCATCCCGCAGGATCGTCCGGAGGTCGTCCATCGCCGACTCGTCGTAGACCCGCGACCAGATCATCACGAGCGCCCGGTCGGCCTCGCTGAGGTGGCCACCGACCTCGCTGAACCCTGCGGGCAGCTCGGCAGGCGAGCGGTGATGCATGATCAGGGCGAGCTCGCCGCGGATCCGCTGCAGCCGCTCGATCGTCGCCTCCAGCTCGGAGTCGAGCACGCGCAGAGCCGCGTCGGGGTCGTCACCCGCGCCGCCGACCGCCTGGATCTGCGCCAGCGGCACGCCGAGGTCGGTGAGCCGGGTGATCTGCAGCAGGCGGACGAGGTGTCGCACCTCGTACTGCTTGTATCCGTTGCTCAGGCGCGACGGCTCCTCCAGCAACCCGAGCTGGTGGTAGTAGCGGACGCTCTTGACGGTGGTGCCGGCCATCTCGGCCAGCTGGCGGGTACTCCAGGCCATGGTCGCCTCCTCGTCGGTGTCGTCGCCGGCGCTCGTCGCCGACTACTACGAGTAGAAACCATGCCCCTGGGGCAGGGTCAAGCGATCCCCCGAGAAGTCGCCGACCGGTCGAGCCCGCCCTCAGCCGAGTGGTCGAGAACGGTCCTCCGCCGACCGGAGGAGAACCGTTCCTGACCACTCGACGACGACGCCCGTCGGCGATACATGTCACCCTGGCTACACCTGTCGTCCACATCTCCCTGCTCTGATGCCCGAGGCCCGCCCCTGAACGAGGGGCGGCGCCTCCACGATCACGAAGGACCAGGATGACCACCACCCCCACCGCCGCACGACGCCCGCGCCACCGCGCCCGCGTCGCCGCGGCGCTCCTGCTCGTCACGGCCACCGCCGTCGGAGCCACGAGCACCGTCACGTCGGCCCGTGCCGACGACGCCGTCCCGCTGCTGACCACCGAGTCGACGGCGTGGAGCTACCTCGAGACCGGGGTCGACCCGTCCGGCGGCAGCACCGACCCCCTCAGCTGGACCGCCGACGACTTCGACGACTCCGCCTGGAAGAACGCCCAGGGCAGCTTCGGCGCCAAGGGCGGCAAGGCGACCGGCATGGGCGGCGGCTACGCCGTCGACACCCTGCTGCAGCAGTACCTCCCGGGCGGCACCGTCGACGTGCCGACCTACTTCTTCCGCAGCTCCCTCGACCTCACCGCCGACCAGCTCGCGGGCTGGAAGTCCCTGACCGCGGACGTCGTCTACGACGACGCGCTCGTCGTCTACGTCAACGGCACGAAGGTCGTCGGCTACGAGGACTCCCGCGTCGCCGAGCACGACGGCAACGTCGGCTACGCGGGCGACGGCGGCGGCGACCCCGACCGCTCGACGTTCACGATCGACCCGGCCCTGCTGCACGCCGGCGAGAACACCGTCTCGGTCGCGCTCTACCAGGACCGCTCGACCAGCTCGGACATCTACTTCGACTTCCTCTCGCTCACCCCCGTCTCGGCGAGCGCCGAGGCCACCATCAGCGACGTGTTCCTCAACATCGGGGCCGACGAGTCGCAGCGTGCCGTGTCGTGGTACTCCGACTCGACCAGCGCCGAGGAGGCGCAGCTCGCGCTGACGAAGGACGTGACGGACGGTGCCTTCCCGGCCCGCGCCTCCTCGTTCCCCTCTACCAGCGGAGTGGCGACCGACGGCCAGAACTGGCACCACGCGACGCTGACCGGCCTCGTCCCGAGCACCTCGTACAGCTACCGCGTCGGCAGCGACGCCGACGGCTGGTCGGAGACGTACACGTTCGAGACGCAGGCGACCGGCGACTACGGCTTCCTGTTCATCGGCGACGCGCAGATCGGCGCCGGCGAGACGGTCGCCGACACGGCCGGCTGGGTCGAGACCATGGGCAAGGCGTCGGGCGAGTTCCCGGACACGAGCTTCGTGCTGAGCGCGGGCGACCAGGTCAACACGGCGTCGAACGAGCTGCAGTACGACGGGTTCCTCGCGCCGTCGCAGACGAAGTCGCTGCCGTTCGCGACGAACATCGGCAACCACGACGTCGCGAGCAAGGCCTACGAGCAGCACTTCGCGATGCCGAACGTCAGCGAGACGGCGGGCCGGCCGGACGCGAACCGAGCCGGTGGCGACTACTGGTTCATCTACCAGGACACGCTCTACATCTCGTTCAACTCGAACGACCGTGACGACGCCGGCCACGCCGACTTCGCCCGGAAGGTCATCGCCGAGCACGGCGACGAGGCCCGCTGGACCATCGTCACGTTCCACCACTCGGTCTACAGCGTCGCCTCGCACGCGACCGACGGCGACATCGTCACGCGTCGTGCCGAGCTGCCCCCGGTGATGAGCGAGCTCGACGTCGACCTGGTGCTGATGGGCCACGACCACGTGTACGTCCGCAGCTACCTCATGAGCGGCACGACGCCGGTGCACACCGACGAGCCGGTCGACGGCACGGTCACGCCCGAGGGCGACGAGGTGCTCTACGTCACGGCGAACTCGTCGAGCGGCAGCAAGTACTACGACATCCAGTCGCAGGACTTCGACTTCAGCGCCGTGCAGAACCAGGAGTACACGCCGAACTTCACCAACGTCGAGGTGACGGCCGACTCCATCGCGATGACGACGTACCGCACGGCGGACATGACCGTCGTCGACGAGGTGACGCTGTCGCGTCCGGCCGACCCGACGGAGCCTCCCGTCGACCCGACCGACCCGACGACCCCGCCGGTCGACCCCACCACGCCTCCGGTCGACCCGACCACGCCTCCCGTCGACCCGGGCAGCGGTCACGAGGAGCCCACGGCGGTGCCGCTCTCCGAGCTGACGGAGGCGACGCACACGCTGGTCGTGACCGCCGTCGACGAGGCGGAGGGCACGCTCACCGCGACCGTCCCACGTCGTCTCGCCGGTGCGGCGCTCGACTGGTTCGTCCACTCGGAGCCCGTCTACCTCGGTGACGACCCCAGCGACGACGACGGAGTGCTGACGTTGCGCCTCCCCGAGGGCCTCGGAGCCGGCACCCACACCCTCGTCGGCCAGACCGACGCCACGGGCGCCGAGACCTGGGGCACCTTCGAGCTGACGGCCGCCTCCGACCCGCTCCCGGGCACGCCGGGTGCCGGCGGTGCCGGTTCCGGAGCCGGCACGGGTGCGGGCACGTCGGCCGGAGGCTCGACCGACACGGCCCGGGCCGACGGCGCGCTCGCCTTCACCGGCAGCGACGCCCTCCCCCTCGTCGCAGGAGCGCTGCTCGTGCTGCTCGCCGGCCTCGCGCTCGTCGTGAGGGCCCGCCACCGCCGCCGCGCGTAGCCCGACCGGCCCTCGGCACCGTCGAGTGGTCACGAAGTGTCCTTCCTTGCCTCGGGGAACGACAGTTCGTGACCACTCGCGGTACCCCCGGATGAAACGACCTCAGCTTCGAGTTCGAGTGGTCCTGATTCGGCCCTCACGCAGCGCGGAGGGCCGAATCGGGGCCTTCCACCCGTCCGTGCGGCGGTGAACCGGCACGGACGGCCCTCGCGAGCCGTTGCGAAAGCGCTTCGTGCCGGTTCGGGATCCTGCGGAGGACCTCAGGCGAAGGAGGCGCCCGTCTCGTGCCCGAGGAACGTCCACATCCACGTCAGCGCCAGCTCCGACTTCAGCCCTGGGGCCTTCTGCGCGAGCTGCGTCGCGACCCCGTCGCTGTAGGCGGCCAGCTTGAGCGCCACCTCCGACGCACGATCGGCGCCGTCCGGCCCAGTGGCTCCGGCCCCGGCCCGTCCAGCAGCCCCAGCCCCAGCTCCGGCCCCGAGCGCCGGGAACGCGCCCGACTCCGCCCCGCGCCGCAGCGTCCGCGTGAGGCACGCCTCCCAGACGCGGATCCGCTCGACGTACTCCGCGGCGACCGCGGGCTTCCGCGCGACGGCCGTCCAATAGTCCGACCAGAGCCGCCAGTGCTCGTCGCTCGCGTCCGTCGCGGCGAAGAGCGGCTCGACGAGCATCCGCACGCCGGCGACGGGGTCGGGCTCGGCGTCGACCGCCTCGATGATCGACGAGTAGAACCGGGCGGTCTCGAGCACGACCACCTCGTTCAGGATCTCCGCGACACTCTCGAAGTGGTAGGTCACCGTGCCCACCGAGACGCCCGCCTCCCCCGCGATGTCGCGCAGCCGCGTGCCGCCGAGCCCCTCGCGCAGGATGACGCCGCGCGCCGCCTCCACGATCAGCGCCCGCCGCACGGCCGGCTTCTGCCGCCCGCCGCCCGCCGCGAGAGCCGCACCCGCAGACACGCCCGCAGCAGAGGAGGCGCCGCTCCCGTCCCCGACCCCGCTCACGCCGACGTCCTCGGCACCCGGTCCTCGAACCGGCGTTCCGCGACGACGACGACCGGCGCCTCCGGCCCGCCGTCGCGAGCCCAGGCCTGGACGGTGTTGACGACCACGAACTCGTCCCGCGTCGCCGTCAGCCGCGACGTCGTCTCGAGCCACGCCCGCCACGACGGCTTCTCGAGCCCGATGGCCCAGCGCGACTCCGCCGAGGCCGACAACGGGTCGCCGTCGGTGATGCGATAGGTCTCGCGGCTGTCCTCGGTGAAGACGAGCCCGTCGGGATAGGCGCGTCCGCCGCCGTAGCCGGGGTCGACGTCGAGCACCCACTCGCCCGTGCCGACGTCGTGCGAGACGCTGCGCTGCGGCAGGTCCGACGCGGGGGGCAGCGCCCGCACGGCGAGCGGCGTCGCGCGGGTCGGCTCCTCGAAGCGCACCCCGTCGTCGCCGCCCCGCGTCCAGACGGGCAGCGTCACCGAGCTGTGCCGCGGGTCGATCGTGAGGGTCGCCTCGTCGGGATGCGGCCAGATCCAGGGCCAGTAGGCGGACGAGACGGCCACCCGGAGGCGGTGGCCGACCGGGAAGGAATGCCCGGTCGAGACCAGCGCGACCTGCACCTCCTCCTCGACCCCCGCCTCCATCGGGACGTTCTGCTCTCGCCCGTGGCGCGCGTTCAGGTTCAGGACCCCCCGGGTGATGAGCGTCGAGCTGCCGTCAGGGGCGACGTCGCAGAGCCGGACGATGACCGTGGCCGACGTCCGGTCGCTCGTCAGCGCGAGGTCGACGACGACGTTCCCCAGGAGGTCGAGGGGCGCCTCCGTGACCAGCAGGTCGAAGCAGGCCGAGCGGCCGTCCTCGCCGCGCTGGTCGGGCGGCAGGTCGGTGGCGTTGCCGAACGGGAAGAAGCGTCCGGCGTCGAGGCCGGTGCTCTGCGGCGAGCGCACCGACAGCGGTCCGTGCTCGCCGCCGGTGAGCAGCTCGAGCGACTCGACCCGAGCCGAGGTCGCCTCCGACGGCCACGCCTCGGCGGCGACCCAGCGGCCGGTCCGCTCGGCGTAGAACGTCGCGGGAGGCTCGGAGTCGTTGATCCAGGCCCGCAGCACCGGCTCGTCGTCGGCGCCGTTCGGCTCGTCGAGCAGCCAGCGGTCCCACCAGCGCAGGGTCTCCTGCAGGAAACCGATGCCCGGTCCGGGAGCCAGCCCGCGGTCCGGGTACTGGTGCGACCACGGCCCGACGATGCCCTTGACGGGTGCGTCGAGGTTCGAGACGAGCCGCAGCACCGCATCGCGGTACGGGTCGGCCCAGCCTCCGACGGCGAGCACGGCGGCGGTGATCGACGAGTAGTCCTCGCAGACGCTGCCGTGCCGCCAGTAGTCGTCGCGCTCCTGGTGGGCGAGCCAGGTGGGAGTCATCGGCCGGTTGTGCTCGAGCCGCTCGCGCCACTGCGCGAGCCAGTCGGCGCCGACCACCTCGGGCCGTGGTGGGCGGGAGTTGAACGCGAACATCGTCCCGCCCCAGGCCGCCATGTCGATGCCGAGCACCGCGCCGCCCATGTAGTGCACGTCGTTGTCGTACCGGTCGTCGGTCGAGCACACCGTGACGATCGCCTTGAGCGCGGCCGGCGCGCGACCGGCCAGCTGGAGCGCGTTGAACCCGCCCCACGAGATCCCGAACATGCCGACCGCGCCCGTCGACCACGGCCGGGCGGCGAGCCACTCGATGAGGACGAGGCCGTCGTCGAGCTCCTGCGCGGAGTACTCGTCGTCGAACAGCCCGTCGCTCGACCCCGTGCCCCGGATGTCGACCCGCACCGACGCGTACCCCCGCGCCGCGTACCAGGGGTGCCGTTCGCTGTCGCGCGGAGCCGTCCAGTCGTCGAGCCGGTACGGCAGATACTCGAGCAGCACCGGCACCGGGTGCTCGACGCGCGGCGCCCAGATTCGGGCGTGCAGCCGCGTGCCGTCCGGCAGCGGCACCCACTCGTCGCGCACGTGGACCTCGTGCAGCACTTCGGGATCGCAAAGGAGGCGCGGGTCGCGACCGGCGGACCGGTCGCCCTGGCGCCCCTGGTCGCCCGGGTCGCCCTGGTCGCTCACGACACGCCCCCGTCGCGGAGGTGCCCGTCGCCGTCGGTGCCGTCGGTGCCGTCGCCGTCGGTGCCGTCGTCGTCGGTGCCGTCGGGGCCCGGCCCGTCGGTGCGACCGCGACCGGGATCGAGGCCCTGACCGGCACCTCCTGCGCCTGCTCGGCTCCGGGCTTGCTCGCGCTCCCGCTCGCGCAGGCGGTGCAGGATGTGCTCCTCGGCGGCGATGCCGCCCTCCGCCTCCTCGTCCCTGGCTCGGTCGAGCAGGCGTGGGCCTCCGTGGACGCTGGTCCTCACGGAGCCCCTGCTCGCCACGCCCCGATCTGCGGCCTCACTGGCTCGGCCGTGCGTCCTCGGCCCACCACCGCGCACGGTCGAGTCGCCCCTGTCGGTGTCATGCCTGCCCCGGTCGTCCGTGCTCACGTCGCTGCTGCTCACGTCGCTGCTGCTCCTGCCGCCCGTGCTCACATCGCCTCCCAGCGCTTGATGCGGTGTCCGTCGCCGTGGTCGTCCCAGCCGTCGGCGTCGCGCCAGCGCGGGCGTCCGTCACCGACGCTCGGCAGCTCGGTGGTGCCCGGGTCGAGCGTCGCGTCGAGCAGCGTCTGCGTGTACGGGTGGCTCGGGCCCGAGAACACGGCGTCGGCCGGGCCGACCTCCACGATCTGTCCGCCGGTCATGACGGCGACGCGGTCGGCCACCCCGCGCACGACGGCGAGGTCGTGGCTGATGAACAGGCAGCTCAGCCCCTTCTCGTCGCGGAGTCCCGTCAGCAGGTCGAGCACCCCCGCCTGAACCCGCACGTCGAGCGCGGTCGTGATCTCGTCGGCGATGATCAGCTCGGGGCCGGCGGCGAGCGCCCGGGCGATGCCGACGCGCTGGCGCTGACCGCCCGAGAGCTGGGCCGGCAGGCGTGCGGCGAAGTCCGGCGACAGCCCGACCTCGACCAGCAGCTCGGCGACGCGATCGGCCCGCGCGGAGCCGGTGAGCCCCGTGAACAGCGTCAGCGGCCGAGCGATCGCGGCTCCGACGGTGCGACGAGGGTTGAGCGACGTGTCCGCGTTCTGGAACACCAACTGCACCGACCGCCGCAGTTCGGCCGTCCGCCGGGCGACGGGCTGGGTGAGGTCGCCCTCGACGCCGTCCGCGCCGCGGAACGTGAACGACCCCGACTCCGCCGGGATCAGCCCCGCCATCGCCGTCGCGAGCGTCGACTTGCCGGACCCCGACTCCCCCACCACGGCCAGCGTCTCCCGTCGCCCGATCTCGAGCGACACCCGGTCGACGGCCGCAGGCAGCCCGCGCCCGTACCGCACGACCAGGTCGCGTGCGACGACGACCGCCTCCGCGTGCTCGGTGCCCGTGCTCTCGGCGGCGCGATCAGCGCTGTCGGCGCGACCCGCACCTCCCTCGAACCCCGTCGTGGACGATGCACCCCGCAACGACGAGGTGTCCGGTCCACTCGAGGGTGCATCGCCGCCGGGGACGCTGGTCCCCCGCACCGCACCGGGAGCGTGCCCGGTCCCGGCAGCGCGACCCGCACCTCCCTCATGCCCTGTTCCGGACAACGTGCCGCGCTGTGCCGCGTCATGGTGTCCGGAACGCGTCAGGTCACTCGCAGCGCCCGCGGCGCACGCAGCGCCGGCAGCGCCGCCAGCAGACTCACCCGCAGGAGGCGCGGCGCCGTCCCCGGCACCGCCCACCACGCGACTCACGCGCTCCAAGAACCGCGTTCCGAACGATGAACCGCGTTTTATCGCGGTTCTTGGTTCGGAACCCGGTTCATGGTCCGACCCGTCAGCAGCGTCAGCGCCAGACCCGCCCACGCGCGGGATGCTAGCGAGCAGCTCCCGCGTGTACGGGTCGCGCGGGTCAGCGAACAGGTCCGCGGTCGCCCGGTGCTCGACGACGACCCCGTCGCGCATGACGGCGATCTCGTCGGCCATGCTCGAGACGACGCCGAGGTCGTGGCTCACGAGCAGGATCGCCATGTCGAGCTCGACGGCGAGGTCGCGGATCAGCTCCAGCACGGCCGACTGCGTGACGACGTCGAGCGCGGTCGTCGGCTCGTCGAGCACCAGCAGCTTGGGACGCGCCGCGACGGCCATCGCGATCGCGATCCGCTGCTGCTGTCCGCCGGAGAGCTGGTGCGGGTACCGCCGCACGATGCCCTCGGGGTCGGGCAGCCGCACGTGCCGGACGAGCTCGAGCACGCGCTCGTGTCCGCCGGGCAGTCCGTGGCTCTCGAGCGCCTCGCGCAGCTGGCGGCCGACGCGCATCGACGGAGTCAGCGCCTGTCCGGCGTTCTGCGCGACGAGTGCCGCGGTGCCGCCGCGAAGGGCACGCCGGGCCCGCTCGTCGAGCGCGAAGACGTCGGAACCGGCCACCGTGACGCTGCCGCCGACGATGCGCGAGCCCCGTCGGAGGTGCGCCAGCAGCGTCCGCGCCACCGTCGACTTGCCGCTGCCGCTCTCGCCCACGAGGCCGAGTGCGCGACCGGCGGCGATGTCGAAGCTGACGCCGCGCACCACGGGCACCTCGCGACGTCCGGCGGAGTACGAGATCGAGAGGTCGTCGACGCGCACGACGAGGTCGCGGGCGGTCTCGTCGACCGCACCCGCGCCTCCTCGGCTTTCGGCTTCACGAGCGGTCATCAGATCGCCCCCTTCTGCGCGCGGTCCACGCCGAGCGTCTTGCTGAGTCCGTCGGCGCTGAGGTTGAGGCCGATCACGAGGGTGGCGAGCGCGACGACCGGGGCGAGGGTCCCGAGCGGCACGACGGTGAGGGCGGTGCGGTTCTCCTGCACCATGAGCCCCCAGTCGGGAGTCGGCGGGTTCGCGCCGAACCCCAGGAACGACAGCGTCGAGATCAGCAGCACGATCCAGGAGGCGCGCATCGCGAACTCGACGAGCACCACGTCGGTGACGTTCGGCAGGATCTCGCGGAACACGATGCTGAGCGCTCCCTCGCCGCGGGCCCGGGCGGCGGTGACGTAGTCCTGGGTGATGACAGTGCGGGCGGCTCCGCGGACGACGCGCGTCACGGCCGGTGCGTAGACGACGGTGACGGCGAGCACGATGACCCACAGCCCCGAGTCGAACACGGTCACGACGACGAGCAGCGCGAGGATCGACGGCACGCTGAGCAACGCATCCACGATGCGCATGACGACCTCGTCGAACCAGTTGTCGGCGTAGGCGGTGACGCAGCCGAGCACCGTTCCGATGCCGACGGCGATCGTCGTCGCGAGGAACGTCACGAGCAGCGCGTACTGACCGCCGTGCAGGGTGCGCGAGAGGATGTCGCGGCCGTACTGGTCGGTGCCGAGCCAGTGCGACCAGCTCGCACCGCTCAGCGCGGCGGTCGAGTCGGTCATCACGGGGTCGTGTCCCGAGATCAGCGGGGCGAGCACGGCGAGCAGCACGTGCAGCGCGATGAGCCCCAGTCCGATGCCGAGGGCCGAGGAGGCACTGATGCTGCTGCCGAGACCGGTCCAGACCGAGCGCAGCCGCGTCGCGATCGGAGCAGGCCCGGCAGGCGACACAGGACCAGAGGCAGGAGGAGGCGTGATCGTGCTCATGAGCGGGCCTTCCGTCGGGTGCGCAGCCGCGGGTCGAGCGCGAGGGCGATCAGGTCGGCGGCGAGGTTGCAGACGACGTAGACGAGCGCGCTGACGACGGCGATCGCCTGGATGGTGGGCAGGTCGCGGTTGAAGACCGACTCGAGCATGAGCTTGCCCATGCCCGGGTAGTTGAAGACGTTCTCGACGACGACGACTCCCCCGAGCAGCCACGCGACGTTGAGGGCGACGACGTTGAGCGTCGGCAGCAAGGCGCTCGGCACGGCGTGGCGCCAGACGACCTGGCGGGTCGAGAGGCCCTTGAGCTCGGCGGTGGTGACGAACTCCGAGGCCATCACGTCGATGGTCGACGAGCGTGCCGTCCGGACGATGTAGGCCGCCATGGCGAGGGTCAGCACGATGGCGGGCAGCCACACGCTCGGCAGCAGCTCCGTCACGGTGGCGCTGTCGCCGCGCAGCACGACGGCCGGGAAGATCGGGATCGCGACAGCGAACAGCAGCACGAGGATCGTCGCGACCATGAACTCCGGCACGCTCATCACGACCAGGCTGATCAGCGAGATGGCGTGGTCGCTCGGGCGACCGCGACGGACGCCGGCGACGACGCCGAGCGTCAGCGACAGCGTGACGCCGACGAGCAGGGCCGGCACCGCGATCAGCATGCTGTTGCGGAACGCGACGAGCAGGTCGGGCCCGACCGGAGCCCCGCTGACCAGAGAGATGCCGAAGTCGCCGTGGCTGGCGCCGATGAGCCACTGGCCGTAGCGGGCCCAGACGTTCTGGTCGAGGCCGAGCGTCTCGCGCAGGGCGGCGACCGCGTCGGGCGTCGCGTCCTGGCCGAGCAGCTGCTGCGCGACGTCGCCGGGCAGCGCCTGCACCGCGAAGAACACGAAGAAGGAGGCGAGCAGCACGGTGAGCAGGGCGGTGCCGACCCGGCGCAGCACGAGCAGGGCCGTGGTGACGGCCGCGCTGCCGGGTCGGGAGCCTCCTCGGGGCGAGGGGGCGCCTCCTCGGCTCTGCTTCTCGGCGTCCGTCGACGGACGCGGCTGACCCGGCTGCGGCTGACCCGGCGGCGTGGTGATCTCGGTGCTCATGCGCGCAGTCCGATCTGCAGGTAGTCGAACTCGAAGCCGTACTCGCGGTAGTTGACGACGTTGCGCCCGAGGCCGACGAGTCGGTCGCCGAACATCGGCGTCATGTCGGCGGAGTCCTCGACGATGACGCGCTGGGCGTCCTGGTAGAGCATGCGGCGACGGTCGTCGTTCATCTCGGCGCGGGCGGAGTCGAGCAGCCCGTCGAAGGTGGGGTTCGACCAGGCGCTCTCGTTGTACGACGAGCCGGTGCGGAAGATCTGGTTGAGCAGCTGGTCGATCGGGCGGCCGGTGAACCAGTAGCTGACCATCAGCGGCTTCTGCATCCAGATCTGCGTGTAATAGGAATCCGAGGAGGCGTTGCGCACGACGAGATCGATGCCCGCCTCCTTGACCTGGTCGCGGTACGCGACGGCCATCGGGGTGAAGACCGACTCGTAGCTGGACGTGTAGATCTCGGTGCGGAACCCTTCGCGGCCAGCCTGCTTGAGCAGTGCCCGGGCCTTCTCGGGGTCGTGCTGGCGCTGCTCGTCGAGCCAGACGGCCTGGGTGGGAGGCACGGGGTTGTCCCACCCCGGCGATCCGGTGCCCTGCAGGGCGGTGTCGACGATGGCCTGGGGGTCGTAGGCGAGCTTCATGGCCTGGCGGACCAGCGGGTCGCTGAATTCGGCGGAGGTGAACAGCATCGGGATCGTGTACCACTGCGCGTTGGCCGAGCGGGCGACGGTGGCGGTGCTCGAGGCGCTGACGACCTGGGCGGTGGCGAAGTCGAGGTTGGTCTGCGAGATGAGGTCGATCTGGCCGGCGAGCAGAGCGTTGACGCGGGCCGTCGTGTCCTGGATCGAGTAGAAGTCGATGCCGTCGAGCACCGGACGTCCGGCGAAGTGGTCCTCGAACGCCTCGATGCTGCCCGTCCCCGCGGGCTCGAAGCTGCTCAACTTGAACGGCCCCGTGCCGATGCCGGTCGTGCCGATCCCGTTCGGGTCGCCGGCCTCGGCGCTGCCCTCGGGGACGATGTAGCACTGGTACGCCGTCAGCAGCGAGGGGAACTCGGCGTTGGCGGTGAGCAGCTCGAAGCGGAGGGTGAGCGGGTCGGGGGCGCTCATGCTGCCGGGGCCGATCATGGCGGCGAGCACCTCGCCCTGGGGCGAGCCGGTGTCGGGGTCGAGGATGTGCTCGATCGAGTAGATGGCGTCGGCGGCCGTGAAGCGACGTCCGTCGTGGAACGTGACGCCCTGGCGCAGGCGGAAGGTCCAGGTGACGCCGTCGGGGGTGGCGGACCACTCCTCCGCGAGGTCGGGCACGGTGACGCCCTGTTCGTCGAGCTTGACGAGGCGGTTGTAGAGGGCGCCGAGGTACTCGTAGGCCGAGAGGGAGCTGGCCGAGTCGAGGGTCTCCGCGGCGGAGGCGGCGGGCCGGGCGATGCGCAGGCGACCGCCACTCTTCGCTGTGCCAACGGCGGCGGCCTCGGGGATGGTCGGGTTGCTCCGTGCCGGCGTGCAGCCCGACAGGGTGAGCAGGCCCAGCCCGGCGAGCCCGGCGGCGCCGGCCAGCACGGTGCGCCGGCTCAGGCCGGATCGGTGTTCAGGGACGATCGGTGTCATGCGGGGATGGCCTTCCGTTTATCGTTCCGCTGAACGATAAGGGACGCGCGGCCCCGCCGCGAGGCCGTCAAACCGTAGGAGGCGGCGCCTGCGTGCGCACTCTGCACCCCGCGATCCCCGCAGCTACGGGCCTTCGGCGTGGCTCACGCCCTCCCCCTCCCGCCCCCGAAGCTTCACGCACTCGTTACACGCGGCACGCCACGAGGAGCATCGAAGTCACGAAGAGCAGGGACGGCGGCCTGAAGTGCTTGCTCCTAGGGCAAAGTGCTTTTGTGACCAGGCCGCGATCTTCGACTGAGGAGGTTCCATCCGCGCGATCGCTGCACACCTCAGGTCCGAGCCAACTACGTTTTCCTCCTACCTACCAGTGCTACCAGCCCGCTCAGTCGCTCGCGACCCAGTGCACAGAGCATTTCAGCACGCGTCGGCGAGGTCTGCAGAAACGTCAACTTTGGTTGCCGATGCGCAGTCCGTCTGACGACTCGATGAGCCGCCCCTGCTCGAGGAGCGCATCGACCGAAGACTCGACTCGATAGCGGATGTCCGAGCCAGAGCGTCGCCATCCGAATGTAAGCGCCGTGCGCGCCACGATTTCTGTCCGATGCACACCGACCGCGTCCGTTACGAGAAGTTCAATCGCACTCTCGAGTTCCTCGTTGGGCACGTGCTCAATTGGGCGCGAGAACTCTTGCGTATTTCGCCGGACGCGCACCTGTAGGGGTGGCTTGTGCCGAATAAATGCCCCATCGAACTCGAGCCCGGCTTGCGCCACTGCGAGAACCAGAGTGGTGCGAATCCGAGAGCCGATGCGGTCGTAAGTACTGTGTTCGCGCACACGCTGCGAGAGAACGTCAATGTGGAGCGGTGCCTCCGTGCGGGCAACATTCCGGACGAAGTTCACGAGCTGGTATGCGTTTAACGCGTCGCCGAGGTCAATGTTGCGCGAGATTCTAGGCTCGCTCGCGACGTCATATTGTTCCAGCCAATCCGGCGGTGCATCGAGGTCCGCCGGCACCGTTTCGACCAGGACAGGCGCGGATTTTTCAAGTGTGTTGGCGGCCAGGCGACCACCGACGGATCCGCTGGCCAGAGTCTCGAGTATGGTCCGGAGCCGTTCCTTCTCTCGGTCGGGGTGCCGGTACCAAGCAGTTCCCCAGATGTGGTGGATTCGCCATCCAAGTTTCTCGAGGATGTTATGCCGGAGGCGATCACGATCGCGTGCGGCACGGCTCGAGTGGTACATCGCACCGTCGCATTCGAGGCCCAGCATGAACGCACCCGGCTTATTCGGGTGCTTGACGCCAAGGTCGATGCGATATCCCGCAACGCCGACCTGCGGTTGCACGTCGAAGCCGAGGCTCTGCACGTAAGCAAGAACCGCATCTTCAAAAGGCGACTCCGTGTCCAGACCGGCCGGCCCAAGTTCCATTGCAAGGGCCGCCGTGCCGCGTTCAGCGAAATCCAGATAGCGCCGCAAGTGTCGCGTTCCAACCGCACTGACCTCGCCGATGTCGGCGGCGCTCATAGAGCTGACCACCTCCACAAGCTCCCTGGCCCGGGTGATTGCAACGTTCAGTCGACGCTCGCCGCCGCTACGGCCGATCGGTCCAAATTGCCGGTAGACCTTGCCGTGCTCGTCCGGACCGTAGCCGATCGAGAAGATAATTACGTCTCTTTCATCGCCCTGCACTGATTCGAGACTCTTAACAAAGAAACCCGCCACCCGGTCATCGTCGAAATGGTGGTCAAGGTCTGGACGAGCGGCACGGGCGAGTTCTAGGGCGCTCTCGATCGCGTCGCGTTGGGCCGTGGAAAACGCGACGACGCCGACGGACTTGTCAGGCCTTGTCGTGAAGTGGTGCATCACACGCTCCGCAACGTGCTTTGCCTCGATCGGGTTGTCACGGCCGCCCGATCGCCGGTACACACCCGCAACCTTCAAAAAATGGACGCCAGCGTCACTGCTTTCCGCGATTGCCCCGGGGAAAGTAATGAGGCGAGAGTCGTAGAACGATGCGTTTGAATAGGCAATCAGGTGTTCATGTCGACTGCGGTAGTGCCAGCGAAGGCTCTGTGGCGTGAAGGCGCCGCTCGACTTCATCAGATCGAGAATCGACTCGTAATCCTTTGCGACGTCGTTCTCGTCACCCTCGTCGCTGTCCTCGGACGCTATCTCGAAGAACGAGGTGGGTGGGAGCTGCTTCTGGTCGCCGGCCGTGATGAGCGCGGCGCCGCGGTAGATGCAGTTGATTGCGTCTGCAGGAAGGACCTGACTGGCCTCGTCGAAGATGACGACGTCGAAGAGCTGTTCTGGCGGGAGGAACTGTGAGACCGCCAGGGGACTCATCATGAAGCACGGGTGCAAGGCGAGAATGACATCGCGTGCCTCTGCGATGAGATCTCTGACCGCAATGTGCTTGCGCTTTTTCTCCGCTTCTCTCCGTATGACAGCAGCTTGGCCGAGAGACGATCGGGGGCGGCGCGCGGCGCCTGCGGTAAGGATCTGCGTGACCGCGTTACTGGAAAGTTCGGCGTCCAGGGTTCGGAATCGGTCGACTAGGTCGTCGCGGGTGAGACGGTCGGTCGCGCCAAGACGGTCGTCTTCGGCAAGCTGACTGTCGATCCAGCCGCGCAGTGACGTTGAGACGAGGAAGTTAGCGACCTGGTCTGTGGGCATGTCCTGCTCGATAGCATGCTCAATCGCTGAGCCGAGCCCATGCGCGTCGAGTGCATGGCGGGCCCACCGGAGCGTGTGCCAGTCGTCGATCTCCTCGACGGACGCGAGAAAGGCCGCCGTAAGTTCGACGGCAGTCGCCGGTTCCTCGAGATCGTGGCGGAGCTCGCTCTGTCGCTGCTCATCAAACCAATCGACAACTTCGTCCCGGATTTGTCGATAGCGGTCGAACGGCGCGGCCGCGCCGACCAGCGGTGATGCTCGCTGGAGCGCCCGAATTTGATCGTTTGTCAAGCGCGAGGGCATCGACTTCGAGTTAGGGGCCGCCATGAGCAGGCTCTTCACCCAGCGCAGATGCCGTGATGCTTTGGCGGCTCCTGCTGAAGATGCAGCTGCACCAGCCACAGAATTGGGTGCGGCTCGTTCGACTCGGTCACGTGCTGCGTTGGACGCTTCAACAGCTGATACGTGCTCCATTCGTGCTTGGGCCACCTTCAAGTGGTCCCGAACCGAGAACGCGTGCCCAACAACGCTTATCTGAGCGTTCACGACAGAGATGATGGGTGCCAGAGACGCCGACCGCTCGGTGAAAGTCCTCTGAATCTCCGCAAAGGACGGATCTCGCACTAACAGCGGTTCCAACCAGGCCTTGTGAACTGACTCCCATTCTTCGAGCGCACGTCCGAGGTCCGCCATCAGTTGCTGTGGCGCCAATCGGCTGGCCAACGCCCGTTCCGTGGCCCCACGATCTCGATAGGGCACGCTTGCAGCGGTCCGCGAAGTCCTCAGATACTGGTCGACACTCTGCCAGCTAGTAGTCCAGTCCGTTTTGACGGCAGGCCCGATCAGCGACTGAGCGTAGAGAACTTCGGCCGTGGCTCTTCTATTGGCGTTGGCCCAGGTGCGTGCCAGAGGGAGAGCGTCGACTGCAGACTTCCAGTCGCTTGAGGAGAGGGTCGCTAGCTGCGACCGGAGGGTTTTGTGGTCTGCGGTGAAGCGTTTTAGAAGGCCCTTATTCGATGAGGCGAGCGCCTCGACCGAGCTGAGATCAATCTCGAGCACGTTCTGGTTGAAAGCGCCCCTCGCCGCATGCTCGGCGTGGCCGAGGGCCTCTTGCGCGGCGCGTGCGTTCGACGCCGCCGCCTCGGCCTCCGACAGCGCGGTTGGGTCGTAAAGCCACGATGCCTGCAGCTGGGGCATTGACAACAGGGCATGCACCGCGTTCACAAGCATGCCGGCTTCACCAGCCGTCCCGGGCGGCAGCGCCCCAACTGTCTCGGCAAGCTCGCTCGAGAGGGCGACAACTTGGTCGGCTGCCTCCGAGGCAGCGCGCAGGGCCTGCGCCGTAGCCATCGCGTATTCGCCGGAGGCGAAAGGCCCCACGCCAGGGAGCTGTTCGACGATGTCATCCAGAGCCGGTATCTCTTCTAATGCAAGAGGTGGGAGACTGTCCCAATCTGGCCCCGCACTTTCAACGAGGACGCTCTCAACGCTGACTTGCCGCCGCGTCACAAGTTCATAATCCGTAACGGCGGCCGTCAGCTCATCAATGTCATCCACGTCGAGCCACGGGCTTACGTGGAAATCGGCTCCCTGGAACCACAGGTCGACGAGCTGTGTAATACGTGCGAGGTCGTCGAGAGAATCCAGCTGGAAGGCAGCGCGCAACGCAGCTCCCTCGTGCAGGAAAGGTTGTAGCCGCTCGAGACTCTGCGCAAGCTGGCGCAACTGATACTCGACGGGTCCTTGATGGCGGAAGCCATACCAGATCGAGCGGTCGCCCTGCGTAGCGAGGGGCCACTGCTCCTGCAGCCGCCCTGCAGCGTCTGTGATGGCTGCGAGGGTAGCGGCGGACAGGGGCTCAGCGCTTTCTGATCGGCGCGGTCCGAACACGTCGGTGCGAACCTGTTCGAGTTGACCGAGGGCTTGATGGAACGACAGGTCGAGTGGCGAACGGATCTCGTTCGCCGCTATGGCGTAGTCGGTTAGCGCTTGGCGAGCTTCGCGCAGCTGGCCCAGCTTCAAGGCTGACATCCCGACTGGTGGGACGGGCGCAGAGGAGAGCGCGTCGCCGAGCCGAGCTGCAACGTCCTTGCGGACGGCCTTGCTGCTATGCAGCTCAAACAAAAACGTTCCAAGTCCGTTTTCAGTCAGACGATTCCGAACCACGTCAAGCGCGACGGCCTTTTCGGAGACGAAGAGCACACTCTTGCCAGCCGCGATTAGGCCGCCGATCATGTTCGAGATGGTCTGGCTCTTGCCGGTTCCGGGGGGGCCGTCGAGGGTGAAGCTCCTGCCTGCCACAGCAGCCTGGACTGCAGCACGCTGACTCGCGTCCGCGTCGAGCACAAGCGGCACAGTCTCCGGCGGAGCGACGTCATCAATGTCCTTGTCTCCGTGCGGTTCGAAGAGGAATTCTGAAGCTTCCGCTGTGATTCCACCGGAAAGGGCCTGGACGAGCTCGGAACTGGCGATAACGTCCTCGTGATCAAGGAGGTCTCGGTACATAGCTTCTTTGGCAAACGCAAAAACGCCGAGGGCTGCAAAATCGTCGACAACCCAACCCGCCGGCCACTCGATCCCACGGAACATCTCAAGGACACCTGCGAAACCGCTCTGGTCGAGGATTGGAAGCACGTCCTCGGCATCCGGGATCTGGATCCCGTATTGATCGGAAAGCATCAACGCCAGGGCTGGGTTTACGACAATGTCATCGTCCGATGGAGCGAGCGACATGCGTTCCCGCGGACCCAGCGAACTCAGCTCGGTAGGCACAAGTAGCAACGGACTGCGCCGGCTGTCACCGGAGTCCTCGAGCCAGCGAAGTTCTCCCAGGGCGACGTACAAAGTGTGAAGCCCCTTGTCGATGAACTCCCGCTTGGAGGTACTGGCGAGGGTCCGGAGGGCTCGGTCTACGTCGCGCTGCGTCTTGTCAGCGAACAGATGGTCTGGATATTGGTCGGGGTCAACCAAGTCACCAAGTTGGCTTAAGACGGCCTGCTCAAGTGCTTCGGAAGAGGCCTGGTCGTCCGACGCGTCGACCGCAGTGACCTCGGCTGGCGGGCGGATGCCTAGGGTGTACGTCAGCTGATCGGCGGTGATGCGCTCATAGACTTCGCTGCCGCAGTGACGAGTGAACTCGATCGTCGATGAGCGAGTCGGCCGGTAGTTAAGGAGCCGATTTCGCCCGGAAAGATTCACGAGCGAATCTCGCCACTGTTTGATCGCTACTCGAACTCGTTCGTCCGCATTCGACGCCTTCCCCTGCATGTGAGCGAACGTATCAGGGTGGAGCGATGGTGACGGTCGAATCGCCGCCGGTTTCGCCACGCTGGCCGAGGCAGTCAAGGTGTACTCCACAGGGAGCGATCGAGCTCCGAGGGCTCCACGAGCTACCGCCTGATCTTTGGGTCACCGTGCCCCCGGGTGTGAAGGGGCAAGAAGGCGGGGACGTCGACATGATCTTGCGGTCGGCCACAGGTACCGCGTGCTTCCGCACGGTCCAGCCGGCCGGCCAGTCGTTCGCGCAGGCCGAAGCGAATGAAAGCGTTTTCGCGGCGCTGTCCAAGGTCGTCGACCTGGCGCGGTAGCGAAGCACCTTTACTGGGGGGTCAGGCCGGGTGGTCGATGTGGTTGTCGGCCATGGTCAGCAGCGCGGTCACGTCCCTACCAGCCGCAGGGACGCTCAGCAGCGTTATAAGACTCGAGTTCGCTTGCTCCACCCGGCGCCCGATCGCGCGGACCTCGGCTGCGGTGAGAATCCTCGCCCAGACGAGGTCATAGGAGGGGTCGAACACGAGGAACAACGCGTGAGTTCAGGCGGGGCGCCAGACCAACGACTTCGATATCGGCGACATTCGCCACACCGCGCGTGCTACCCAACGCACCATGGACTCGGAAGCCGCACCGGGCAGTGATTGGCGGACTCGAGACCCAATCAAAGCGGACGTAAGGCGCGCTTCCTGATCTCGGCGAGAAGCCGCTCCTCGTGCTTGTTCAGCTCCCCGTCGATGGCAGCGACCCACTCAGCGGCCGCGATGACGTCCGACAGGTCGCCGCCTTCCACCTCCAACCGACCAAGGATCTCCTCCGTATCGATGTCAACGACCTCGCGCAGCGCTTCATCCAACACGTCGTGGTGTTCCTTGACTAAGGAGACGAGATGCCGCATCAGCAGCGCCTCTTCATCGCTAATTTTCTTGTCCACATTAACGACAAGCCAAGCGACCCAGAGCAACAACTGGGGATGCTTAGTTTTTTTCGCCATCTTCGTTGCCGCTTCGACAACTCGAGCTTCGTTGCGGTAAACCGCACGGGCATGGCGGCCCGCAATGATGGTCGTATAGCGATTCAGGACGACGGCGAGTGGAACGCCCACGAGCGGAATACCCACCTTGATCACGTTGCGCTGAAGCAGATACTTGCCCACAAACGGCAACCCTCGTCCCGCCGTGAGAGCCCCCTTCGCGTAGTAGCGCTTGATCAAGGGCCTTGCCATGGCGGGGACAATCTTTAGCACGCCTTCGCGCGCCACCTCGCCGCTCTTGATGGTGAAGGCCACGCGTATCAGCTTCCACAGATCGTCAGGGTCACGAACGTCGACAGGCACTCGGTAGAGCACCGCGATGTCGTAAGCGAGTCGGAGCTGCAGCTGCGTGACGAACGCCAGGTCGATGACGAGCGTACTTACCGCGGCCGGCACCGTCGCGGGGCTCGCTCCTCCCAGGCTGCCGAGGGTCGCGACAATCGCTGCGGTATAGGCACCTGCAGAGAGACCGCCTTCCAGAGCTGCATAGCGAGACGCCATCTTGATCCGTTGGTCAACGATGGCGTCGGCCGGAACACCCTGGTACTTGTCCTGGAAGTACTCCCACGTCGCTTTGTCCGTATAGGTCGTAAGCGCGCGCGCGATGAGCTTCGTAAACCAGCCACCGGTCTTGATGTCGTCGCCGCTCAGCTCCTTGATGAACTCGCGGAGGTTGTCGCGCTCCGCTTCGACGGCTCTGACTGCGGACTCATCACCTACGTCATCTATGGGGGTTTCGCCGCCAGCTGCTTGCGCCATGGGGTTCCTTCGTTCGGGTTGGAGGATTCCCTACAATGCCACGCCGAGCACCCAACGCCGAGTCGAAGCTGCGCTGGCCACGCCGGTGGGAAATGCCTTTGTTGAAGTGCCCGTCAAAGACCGGTCTCATCGACAACACCAGATCAGCATGACATGTGCAAGGGCCCATGATGGCCGTCATAATCCGGCCCTCACGAGGCTTTGCAGGAGCTCGGCCCCTCGGCGGACGCGATCGACCGAGTCGATCGCTTCACCCGCGGAGACACTCTGTGGGATCGGAATGACGCCGTCGCGTGCGCCCGTCTCGGCCGCGGCCGTGAGGAAGGTGTCAGCGAAACGGTCGTCCAAGGGAGGGTCGAGCACGAACTCGGCTTCAAGGGCTCTCAAACGAGCGCCGCTGCGCCGCAATGTCAACCAGCGGTCGTTCCATTCATAGCCGGTGAACCATGGTTCGTCGACCTCGCCGCCCACACCGGCGAGGTCGTATATGGCTGAGAGGAACGGATCCCTGTAGTAGCTGTTCAATTGAGTGCGCTCGAGCATGCAGAGTCGGTAGCCGAGTGCACCGTCGAGACCGAAGTAGATTCCCGACCGTCCCTCCCGCATGACCTCGTATTTCGTGACGTAGTACTGCCAGGAGAACTCCTGCGCTCTCTCCCACTGCGCAAGCTTGTCGTCCTTGACCTCGGTCAGCGCTTCAGCAGTGTCCGACGACCGCGCGACGTTGTCCAGGACCGCATTGAGCGCCTCGCGCAGGGGGGCCGCCGACTCCCTTGTGCCTGTGCCGAGCACGGCTCTCCACGCTGTGGCCAGCCCCTCAGCCCCCACTCCGAACTGGAACGACCGAGCTCGGCCGTCTCTCGCCCTTGGATACCGCCCGGCCGCAAGCAACGCACCAGTCATAGCGGTCCAAGTGCTCTTCGACTCGAATGCCAAGAGGAACGCATCGGCCCTTTTTTCGAGCAAGGCTGAATTGAGCTCGAAAGCCACGAGGGATCCCCGAAGCAACGGATGGTCCTCGAGACGGCGGACGACGCCCTCGAGATGCGGGTTCTCCTCAATGAACTGCGCCTTCGCGTGCTCGTCGTCGAACTGAGCACGATTGAAAGCTGTTCTGTCGCCGACGAGCCCGTTGAGCGCGAGACTTTCGACCTCGGCGAGCAGGGCGGGCATGCGATCGATCCGGATCTCGTTCTCCGATGCGTCGATCAGATTCCTGATGACCCGGATTCGCTGCCGCAGTCGGGCATCGACCTCGGTTGAACGCCCGGCGCGGTATGCAACGACCGCGGAGAGGAGCAATTGTTGGCCGAACGTGAAGACACGTGTCGCCCCACGCGTCTCGCCGAACGTCTGGATGCACGCCTCGAACAAGTTGGTCCGAGCCTCCCCGCCGAAGAGGGGTACCCGATTGTTGATGGCTTTCGTTCGCGACGTGGCAAACAGGTCGTCGAAATAGGCGTCGATGTCCGCGCCGACCCAAGTGTCGAAGGCAGCGAACAACTGGTCGAAACTAGCGCGGCCGTCGCTGTCTGACGTAAGAAGCTCTCGCGCCCTAGCATCCACGGTCTCAGCAGGGGCGATCCCCCGACGCCACTCGCCGCTCTCGATGACGAACTCTAGGTACCTCAGCATTCCCCCGTCGACGAGGCCATCCTCGCCCCTGTAAGGCCAGAAGAAATCCGTCCATGCCCCGTCAACCTTATGAGCGAAAGAGCGGCCCGGATCGACCTCGTCGAGATGGCTCTCGAGCTGCGCCTTCACGTTCTCGAAGTCAGTCAGGGGTTTCCCGCGCGAGTTCATCTTGATGTAGAGCTTTTCCGGCGAGCCCATGTCGGGTATCGGCAGCAGGTGGAATCGGATCGCGGCCCGGTGGTGGTCCGTGAGTCGATCCCAGGCCAGTTTCACGTCGACCTCGGCGAACCGATCGTGAAGAGCCGTGATCATCGTCAGCATCGACGCGATCGTCGAGTCGTGTTTCCACACGTACTGGAACCACGCCTGATCACGAATCCACGACGACGGATCACCGACTGCTTGGGGCGGCGCGTGCTCGACGATCCGCTCGCAGAAGAGTCGAGCACTGGCTCGAGTGGCGTAGCTGAAGGTGGCCCACGGCTGGCTCGGCACGTCGAGTCCCTTGCTATAGCCGAGATACCAATGGAGCAGAAAAAGGGTGGTCAATCGCTGCTGTCCGTCAAGAGGTCGCAGGACGCCATCGTCGCTCGTGACGTCGCCGTAGATGAAGTCCAGCTCGACAGGAGTCGTGCTCTCCCCTACGAGCGCTCCGGCCAATACGTCCAGGAAGTTGCTGCGGATGCGACGAGTCGGCGCATCATCACGCCCTTGAGCGAAGTCTCGCTGGATCAAGGGGATCTCGATCCTGTTGATCGGTTGCGTCCCTGCCCCCGGCTCGAAGAGGTGGGCGAACGCGACGAGCTTGCTGGTCTCAGTCATCGGAGTCGTCGCCCGTCTCATCGACATCCGTCGCCGCGGACGATAAATACGGCGTGAGCATCTCGATGATCGCTACGAGATATCCCTCTCGATCCGCGGGTCCCCAGAAGTGAAGCTGTTGACTCGCGTCAGGCGTGTA
This sequence comes from Frigoribacterium sp. CFBP 8766, assembly GCF_014841435.1. NCBI lineage: Bacteria > Bacillati > Actinomycetota > Actinomycetes > Micrococcales > Microbacteriaceae > Frigoribacterium > Frigoribacterium sp. CFBP 8766. The sequence continues at coordinate 47,738 of NZ_JACYTX010000002.1, read as the reverse complement.
GTACTTGAGGAAGACATTGCGAGTACACGGCGGTATGAACCGACCCACTTTGTCAAGGCGAAGCACCTCGCGTCTCTTTACTTCGAAGACCGCGTTGCCCAAGGCACTGTTGGCTCCTGCGTCGAGAAGAGCCAGGTTCGTGATCGCGTGCATGTCCACGTCCGCCTCTCCGCCGAGGGTTCGGAGGACGTCGGTCTCGATGGCACGGAAATTGCTTTCTGTTACCTTCGGCCTTGCCAGTGCGTCATCGATTCGGACCTTGATCGATTCGCGCTCCTGGAGATCGATGATCGCCACACCGTCCAGGACGCTTCGGTGCAGCTGCAGCCAGTCCCGCCACTGGTCCTCACGATTCAAGCGCTCCGCGTTCTGCGCGTGGATGTGCTCGAGCGACCACTTGCCCGCAGCGTGTTCATGGAACGAGTAACGCTCGCTCTGACTTCCCCTGCGACGCACGCTCTCGACGTTCATCAGCAGCAGGGCCGTCTCGGTGCGCTGCACGCTCCGACGCTCGTAAGAGAGATCGGGAACGGCTTCTGCTGAGAGTCCGAGGCGTTCACGGATTCGCTCGATGAGTGCCGTGTCGAGGTCTGACTTTTTCAGGCCCTTGCTGAACGACACTATGTCGGTGAGACGGTCACCGGTGGCGATGAGAAAACCGATGCGGTGAAAGAGGTCGCCGTCCTCGAACCAGCCAACGACTGTGGAGTGCAGATCAAGCACCCTGTTCCACAGCGCGCGCCAATCGGTCTCAATGGCAGAGCGTAGTTCCTCGAAGGTTTGAAATGGAGTCACATTGCCCGTCTCTGTCTCTGACGAGATAACGTCCAGCAAGAGACTGATGTGAGACGAATCATCTCGACTGCCCCCCGTCGCGAAGGCCCACAGTTCAGCGCTTCGGAGCTCGCGTTCCATAGCGTCCCATTGAGCGGCGATCTCATAGTCGCGTCCCTGCGTCGACTCGTTGTTGCCCGCCTTTGCCAGGAGCAGCGCCTTGACGAGTTCTGCGTCCGTGAGCGGAATTCGGCCTACGTTGAGCCGAGTGAACACAGTTGCCGAGTCGACCTTCGCCGGCGCCTCGTACCAGATGAAGCGCACGGACTCGAAAAAGTAGCCGTAGATCTTGTTCGCGGCGAACTGGCGCCGTCCTTTGTGCGCATCGAACCACTCTTCGATCGCGCGGTAGGCATTCGACAAGTGGAAGGCATCAATGTTGGCGTCTACGCCGATGAGTGCTGGCTCCTTGATGAGCCTTGCCATCTCGGGACGGGTCTCGTACTGCAGAGAGAACGCGGGGGCCGAACCCTGGAGGGACTCGTGGTGCATGTACTGGAGAACGAGATAGACGGTCGTGAGCCTCTGTTGCCCGTCGATCAGCTCCCACCGCCCGTCGACCATCGCTTTAACGACTACCGGTTGCAGATAGTACGGGCTTCCCTCGCTCTCCCAGATGTCGTCAAGCAGTTTTTCAACGTCCTGGGGACTCCATCTGTAGCCTCGCTGATACGCGGGCACCCAGAACGATTCATCGATGTCACCGACGAACCTCTCGCGCAGAGCGGTAGCTGTTGAAAGCGCGTCAATCATGCATTTCCCCCCGTCGTGTTTCATCTTTGCGTGGTCTTGCTCTACTCTTCCCGAGAAAGTATCCGCTTGCGCCATATTCTTCCGCTGCATCTTCGCAGGCATGCCCATAAAGGTACTCATGTCTGAGTGATGACATTGTTTGACACTTAATTGAGCAGCTCTGAAGGTTTGCCCTGCCACGACACCACGAGCTCGTCGCGCGCGCGACTAGCCGCGACGTAGAGCAATGAGCGCTCTCGGAGGTACACGTCATCGAGCTCCTCCGGAGCTACGCCCTTCGTGATCATCGGATTCGGGATCGACCCTTCCGACACGTCGAAGAGGATGACTCGGGAGAACTCCATCCCTTTGGCCTTGTGCATCGTCATCACAACGGGCTTGTCAGTCGAGGGCTCACCCGAATGCGACAACGACAACTCGACGCCGCGATCGGCGAGCTGGGTCTTCACATCCGACGCCTGCTTGTTCGAGCGCGCCAAGATCGCGATCGTCTCGGGGCGGACCTCGGCCGTGACCCACGACTTCACCTCCTCTGCGATTCCGTCGAACTGGGCCGATGGTGATGCCGCGTCCAGGACGCGAGGGTGCGGGCCGCTGCGAGCCGAACGGTAGGTGGCATCCGACTCCTCATTCTCCTCGCTGTCGACGTAGGCGGCACCCGACAGCACCCCCAGCGCGTACTTGAGGTTCTGCTGCGTGGTGCGGTAGTTCAGCGTGAGGCGCTTCGAGCGGCCGGTGATCTTGATCCCATAACGCGAGAGGACCACGTGGTATCCATAGATGCGTTGATGCACGTCGTCGGCGATGAACAGATCATTCGGCCCCGGCTGAGCGAGCGCGCGCAGAAGCTGCCAGTGCACCGGAGTGAGGTCCTGAGCCTCGTCGATCAGCACGTGATCGACGATCCGGTGAGGCTGTCGGTCGAGGTACGCGCATGCGACCGCCGCGACCTCGGCAAAGCTCAGGGTGCTGAGATGCCTCGACGTCTGGCGGTATTGCTCAACGATCGCCCAGACCGCCGCGCGCTTGCGTCGGTCGAGCGCCACTCCTCGGCCCGGTCGCTTCACCGCGAAGTACTGATCCCGGCTGGTGATGCGGTTCGGCAGGATCACCTGCAGGTACTCGCCCTCGAAGAAGGACGTCGTACGCACCGATGCGGGGAGAGTCGCGGGGTCGGCGTCGTCGATAGCCTCCCGCCATCCCCTGTCGTTCGACACGACCGTGGTGCGCGGTTCCATCGGCGCACCGAATACGTCGGCGGCCGCTTCGTTGAAGGCCGCGCCGGCGCGCGAGCGAACGGCCGCAGCAAGAGCATCGACACCGCGGACAAGCACTCCCTTGTCACCGAGACCGGAGGACACGCCGATGTCCGGATCCAGCCTCTCCAGATCCCGCACAAGGGCGGCCGAGAGCGCCGTCGTGAAGGTGGTAAGCACGATGCGGGCGTCGGGGTGTTCCTTCCACATCTCGCGGGTGCGGTGGAGGAGCACGACCGTCTTGCCGGTGCCCGCCCCTCCGGAGAGACGGAACGGGCCGGAGTAAGGCTTGGTTGCATAGGTGCGCTGCTCTGGATGCAGGAACACGCGCCACGCTCCGAAGTCGCCGCCCTCGACGACCCGCCGCAGCTCGTCATTGTTCTCGATGAAGGTGAACTGCATTTTCGCGGCGGGATGGAGCAGCGCCTCCTTTAGTCGCTGGTCGTCGGACTGCACCGGTTCGGTCGGTGGCTGTTCTACACCCAGGGAAGTCAGTATCTTCGCCACGGAGTCACCGACAGCGAGACCAAGCACAGCATCGACCTGCCACTGGTTGGAGAGGCCCTCGCCGAACGCCAGGAGGTCCTCGTTGCTCCTCGCGCGCATCAGCAGATCTGCCGTGGTCGCGTCGAACCCGAGCTCGTCGGTCAGGTCCGAGCGCAGGTAGCCAGCAGAGGTGAGGAACGAAGCCACCTGCGGCTCGGTCAGCTGCACGATCGGGATGACCGGGGTCGTGCCGGCCTCGGGTGCTCCCGCGTCGATGATCTCTGCGATGCCATTGATCGGGTTTATCTGCAGCACACGTGTACGCGCGATCTCAATCGCCTTGTCGTGCTGCCACGTGCCTCCATAGACGTAGGTGACCTCGCCGTTCGGCGGGTCGAGGCGATAGAGAACCGCACGCAGGCTCCCGTCGACGCGGCCGGTTCGTGCGCGTGCATCCGCTGATCTCTGCATCGGTTCGATGTGAAGCCCGAGTGTCGTGTCATCCTCGGCGAGCTTCATCAGGAAGGTCATGATCTTCGCCTGTACGGGCTTGTCGTGCTTCTGTCCCTTGAGCTTCGACATGACGATCTGAGGCATGGTTACTTGCTGCTTTCGGCTAAGGCGGTCTGGATGGCGACGACGTCACTCGGAATCACGGTCCACCCCGCGGAGGCGAGCTCGTCGAGGTGATTCGTGTCCTCGTCGAACACGACGGCAAGTTTCACTGCGGGCCACGCCAACGCGATCGGCGAACCGCTGTCGAGTTCGATGCCCTGCTCCGGCACGGGCATGCCTTTCAGCTCCGACAGGGCGAGCAAGAGGTCGCGCTCAGCGCCGTCGGCGAACTCGAGCAGCTCGCTCCATTCGATCGCGACGACCGGGGTCGGCGTCACGTCGACCGGTCCGACGGTGAGGGACTCAGATCTCGCACCGATAACCGGTGCATGGTGCGCGTCGTGCGCGCCGAGCAGGTTGCTCAACCGCAGCCACGTGCGCCACGAATCAGCGTGGGTCGTGCCTCCCACGGCCGTTCCGCGGTCGTCGAGCAGCAGCACGGCATCAGTGCCGTACGCGCCACGTGTGGCCAACAGCACAACGTGCTCGAGCGCGACCGCCCAGGAGGTGCCCGTCGTGCTGGAGGCGAGTTCGACCCCGTCGAGAACGGCTACAGCGTCCTCCACGAGTGACTCTGCATCCGTGGTCACCCACTTGCCCCTCGGCGACGTCAAAAGCGTTGGCAGCGCCTCAGCGACCTTGCGCCATCGTGCTAGCGCTCCACCCGGATCCTGCATCCATTCCATCAACTGGCTGATCGGGTTCGCGACGATGTGGTCCAGCGTGCTGGGGGAAAGCCCGAGGGCGCTCACGAAGAGCCCTGCGTGAGCCTTGTCGAACCAGACCGACGCCGGCTCGGGCGTTCCCTCATCGGCCCGCTTCACGTCATCCCAGGTCAGCGCCATGACGAGGTACCCTTCGTCGCGCAGGGCTCGGCGCTTCACCGCGTCGTCGGCGATCCGGTTGTGGGCGAGCGACGCATGGAACGCGCGCCCGTCGGTGTAGATCGCGATGGGCATCGCGCCACCGTATGTGGGCTCGAGCACAAAGTCGGGCTTGGTAAAGCCGACCGAGATCTGAGGCTTAAGCTGCCATACCATGTTGGTGCCCGGGATGGTGACCTGCACGGTGTTGCCCCAGGCGCCAGGCTTCTCCTTAACGGTGGCGCCGATCGACTTCGCGCGGTCCATGAAGACCTTGCGAAACCAGCCTTCCAACGGGGGCTCGCCCACGCCGCCCGGCACGTCGGTGTCCGTGACGTCCCACGGCAAGTAGGTTCCCTCTGAATCGATCCCGATCAGGGTACGGAGATGTCGTTCGGCACTCGCGCGAGAAACGAGATCGACGCCGCCGCCCGGGGCATACGGGAGAAGGCAGCGGTGGCAGGCGTTGCGGCCCTCGTCACGGCACTCGCAGGTGAGTACGCGCTCGTATGCCTTGATCAGCACTTCGCGGATGCGGTCCTTGTCGGCGAGGTCGGCCAGGTAGCCCGTTCCCCCCGGCACAGAGTCGTGGATGAGGAGAGACGTGACGTTGTCGCCTCCATCGGAGAGTACGGGGTCGACCACGTTGGTCAGACGAAGATGATCGGGGTCGCCTCCGATCACTTCGCTCAGTCCGAGCTGGATCGCGGCCGAGATGCTCGGAATAGCGAGGCTGTCGCCGATCGTCGTGGCCGGCGGCAGCCGCAGCACGATCCCCTGGGTCACGAGTGTTCGCGTGAGTGCGACGTGCCGGTTGTGTTCCACCTTGGCGGTGCGATGGCGACACCACGCGCGGTGCTCACGCGCCGAGTTGGTGTGGCCGCGCTGATCGAGCTTGCCGCAGGCCTCGCAGACCCGGAAGTAGGAGGCGGCGAACTCGGTGCCGGCCAGCATGAGAGGGGAGCCCGACGCCACCGTCTTGCCGATGTTGATCCATCGGATGGTCATGTCCCGGAGAAACTTGACGCCGAAGTAGGAGTTCTTTACATACCATTGGGTGATCACCTTCGCCGGATCGATGTCGGCGGCGACCTGAACGGTGAATCGCTCGCGGGTGCGCTCGTCCGAGCGGTCGCCGATCGTCGCCTCGTCCCTACGGACCTCGGCCGAGACCTGTGTGAGCTCCACCACGTCGATGAGCTGGTTCGTGTCGGCGATTGCCTTACTGCCGCAACGCGGGCAGGCCGAGGCGACCGAGGCCTGGCTGGATCCCGCGAGGTCGGTGGCAAACCCGCAGGCGGGGCAAAACACCCAGGTCTGCACCCCGGCGCCCTCATTGCCGAGATCGACGGCATCGATCTCGATCTCCACGCCCTGCGCGTAGAAGTGGGCTCCCGGCGCGAGTTCGTTGATGGCGATGCCCGCGCCGCGCTCGTACGTGATGCCGTCGTGCTCGAACTCCTGCGTGTCCGGGTCGAGCCAGCTCAGGGCCACGTCGAGTCGGACCGAATCGTCGAGGAGCGTGTAGTTCGGCAGCACCCCGAAACGTTCGAGCGCGCCGACCCACCGCTCCGACCGAAGTTCCTTCAGCTGGCGGATGACCATCTTGTACGAGGCGTTCGCCGCGCGGAGCGCCGTCGCGTCTTCGTCGGTGTGAGCGGGATGTGCCGCTTTCGCCTTCAGATCGTCCAGCGAATCGGCGATCGTTTTGCGGCGAATCGTGAGCGTCTCCACCTCGGCGTTCCACACCGAGCTGGCCATGGTGAGCGTCGCCGCGAGACCGCTCGACCAGGCGTCTTCGCCCGGCGTCGCCCAGGAACGCAGCGAGTCGGTGGCCCATCGGCTCAGACCGTCGAACGTCGTCAAGAACGCGGCGAGTCGATCGGATGCATGTGCTTCGCCATCATCGATGACCCGGGCTAGCAACGAGTCTGGGTCGGTCGAGGCGAGCACGCTGCGCGCGTCGTCGACGTCGAGCAGCTTGCCCGCCGAGGAGAGCCGGTCCATCAGCGATGCCGTGTACTGCCGCTGCAGGATCTCCTCGGCATCAAGATAGGTGGCGGGCGGACGCACTTGGCCGTTGATCACGGAGGTGGGGTCACCGAGCTTAGGCAGCTGATCGCCACGCCCGAGCACGAACGCAAGGGTGATCGAGTTCCCGGTCAGGCGCCCCGCGCGACCGACGCGCTGGAGGTACGACGCCACAGACCTGGGCAGCCCGGCGAGGAACACGGCGGAGAGATCGCCGATGTCGATTCCCATCTCGAGGGTGGGCGTCGCCACGAGCACGTTCGGTGCGTCCGGCTCGTTGATCGACTCCTTGAACCCGTTCTCGTAGGCGAGGCGCACCTTGTCGTCGAGCAGGCTTGTGTGCTCCCGGGCGACCACCCGGCGCATGTCACCGTCGTCGTACATGGAGCGGTAATAGTTCGTCCCGCCCGTCGAGGTCTCGAGGCGCCCGACGCAACGTGCGGCGAGGCAGGGGCCGTGGTGGAACTGGGCGACGACCTCTGCTGTTCCGGGCACCGGGGTCTGGCAGGTGTTGCAGACCAGGGTGTGCGCGCCGGATATCAGGGCGTCGAGCGCGATAGGCCCGACGACGATCTTCGACGGGTCGATCGAGTAGGCCTGCGCACCGCCCGCGCCGACGGCTCGCGCGTGGACGATCTCCGCACCTTCGAGCTCAGCGAACAGGAGGCGAGCTAGCTTGGCGCCGTCGGACGGCGAGACGCGGAGATTGCGCGCAGTCCATCGCGCGTACCAGCTCTGCGCCGAGGAGCCGGAGTCGAGGCCGGTCTCCTTCCTGCCCTTCGCGACGAGCACGGCGGCCCCGAATCGCGGGTATCCCGGGGCGTCCCGGCCTCGGGGGAACGCGGGCATCCCCTGCCCGCGCGGGCGTCCGCCCCACACCGAGAAGCGATCGCCGTCGCTCTCGATGTACTTGCGGAACCAGTCGTGCTCGATGGCACCGCGCTCGCGCATTCGCTCCAGGGCGCCTCGCACCCAGCGCACCACCACATCCGCGGCGATCCGAGCATCGAAGTCGTCCTCGAGACCGACGGGGGTAGAGAACCCAGTGATCGCTGCGCGTCCGAGCGTCTCGAGGAGCGAGGCCGGGCCGGCATCCACCTGGGCGGCGACGCTCCCGGTGAGCTCGAGGGTGCGCCCGACGCGGGACTGTAGCCCGAACTCCATGGCGACGTCGAACTTCAATCGCGTGCGCACCCGCCGCGTCGTGTGCACCGGCACGGTGCGGGCCGTCTCGCTCGACCAGAACCTGCGGAAGTTCTCGGTGTCGACGATCTCGGGGGCGAGTAGGCGATGCCGGCGGAATCGATCGTCGCCGGCGTCACGCATCAGTGCCTCGACGAGGTCGTCCAGGCTCAGCGCCTGATCACCGATCGACTCGCGGATGGCGTTGCGCAGGCTGAACACGTGCGATCTGCTCTGCACGAAGCCGGCGCGGTGCGCCGCATCCTGCACGCTGTCGGTGAAGACAAGGGCCTTTTTCTCGCCGCTGTCGAGGTGGCGGTCGCCGAACATGGTGGTGATGCTCACCGACAGCAGCGTGGCGATCGCGCTCCCAAGGAAGCGGATGCCATCGGTCTTCTGGCAGTTCGGGCACACGTCGTTGGCCGAGTCCACGTCGGCGGTCTCGCCGCCGAGGGTGAGCACCGGCAACACCCAGCCGCCGGCGATGTCGGCCTCGTCATGTTCGCCCGCATCGATAGAGAGGCGACGCTGTCGCACGTTGAACCAGAAGAGGCCCTCGACCGGATCATTGCCGGCGGCGACGAGCTGTTCGCTGCGATCGGCCTCGCGTGGAGCGAAGATCAGCGAGCGGAACCGCCCGTTCTTCTCAAGGTGCTTGCGACGGATGTCGACGTCGTCGAGATCTAGATCGAGCCCTACCGGTCCGAGCTGCACGCCCCACCCGCTGCGTCCGCAATGACGGCAGTAGATCGCCGGGAATTCGGGGCGATCCTCGCTCGCGAACGGATCGACGTCTGCTGAGAGCGAGACGTCGCCGTCGTCCGACCACGAGTACGCCACGGTGGGGCTCGCCGATCGGTCGACTCGCGTGAGCGCGCGGATCCAGAGGTGGAGATCCGTCGACGCCGCCTCGCGTCCCGACTTCGTGCGGATGTGACTCAGCGCCGCAACGAGACTGACGAGGAACGATTCGCGAGCGCGGTCACGTTCCGTCGCTGACTCGGCGGCGGTCAGGCTCGCCGTGAAGACGGTCGACGCGAGCTGGGTGAGCGAGGTCGCATCGGATGCGGCGGCGCAGAGGTTGCGCACGATCGGGTGCGCCTTCACGGCCGTCAGCATGAGCTCGTCGTCGCCCGTGGCGAATGTGCCGTCGGCACTGCCTCCGTCGGCGGTCAAGTACAGCGAGCTGCAGACTGCGCGGGCGATCTCCGCGCCGACCCGGGCGTCGTCGCCGAGCCCATCGAGCGATGTCGCGAGCTCGGCCATCACGAGGGAGTCGACCAAGCGCGGCATAAGTCCGAGCGCGGTCATCCGCTCGACGCTGTCGCCCGACCACTCGTTGAACGACTTGCGGGTCTCGGTCACCACGCTCTGTTCGTCGAACTCGTCGCCGAACACGGTGCGGGCGAACTGGATCATCGCGGCCGGGTCGCCCTTGTCGCCCAGAGTCGCCGATGTCGCGACGGGGGTGATTAGACCGAGCGGGCGGGAGGTAGCCGCTTCGTCGATGCCGAGCTCTATGCGACCCTTTTCGGGCCAGTGCCGCTTGAGGGCGATGCCGAGGCGACGAAGAAGCATCGCCACGTCAGTGCCCTGTGCTCCGTCGTAACTATGGAACTCGTCGAGCACGAGGTATCTAAGGCTCGTCGCGCTCTGCTTCCAGAGCGTCTGGTCGGCCGGCCGCAGCAGCAGTTGATCGAGCATCTTGTAGTTCGTGAGAAGGATGTCGGGGGCCTCGGCGCGCATAGTGTCACGGTCGGTGATCAACCCGTCATGGGTGACCCGGCTGCGGGTTGGACCGTCCTGTCCGGTGTACATCGCGGCGCGGACCCCACCCAGGCTCTCCATCGTCGTGATGAGATCGGCGAGGCGACGCGCCTGGTCGTTCGCCAGGGCGTTCATCGGATAGAGCACGAGCGCCTTGATCCCGGTGACGCCGTCGCGCTTTGCGCGCAGCACGTGATCGAGGATCGGGTAGAGGAACGCCTCGGTCTTTCCCGACCCAGTTCCCGTGGTGACGAGGGTAGGCAGAGGTCGCGGCTTCGACGCGCTGAGGTTGCCGCTACTCAGCCTCTCGATCGCAGCGGCTTGGTGCCCGTAAGGCGGGAAGGGAAGAGTGAATCCGTCGATCAGGCGCGCCCACCCTTCGGCGGCCTCGCGGAACGGCAGGCGCAGGCGCACGTACGGCCCCTTGAAGATGCCGTCGTGTGGGTCGCGGAGGAACCGGTCCAGCGCCGACTGTGCCTCGTTGTCGGAAAGCGCGAACGTGGTCGTAAGGAAATCGACAAGGCCTTCGCGCACCTCGGCGGCTTGAAGGGTGGGTAGAAGTGCGCTCATTAGACGTCCTTCTCCATTTTCTGGAAATGTGTGTAGGCGGCCCGCATGTCCTCCTCCCGATCCATGGTGATGAAAGGGTGCTCGAGCACGACATCAACTCCGCCACGGGACACCGTGCGTTCTTCGACACTTAAAGTATCGCGGCGGTCGCGCCATAGCATGACCATCGCGCCCGGGACGGAGCGGCCGTTTGCATCGAACATGGTGATTGACCGGTCGTAGCCATGGAGGACGGCAAATTGCGTGCGGTAGATTGTGCATAGCTCATCGGCAGTCACACCCAACATGAGTGCCACCAGCGCGTCGATCTCGATCTGCGCCTGTCGACGGTCCGACGCCCGACGCAGCGGCGTCGTATCGGTCCATGATGCAAGAACGTCACTGATGTTGGGCCGCCCAGGATAATCAAGGCCTCCTGCCCAGGCATCCCGATGAAACTCCTCGTCAAATACGTCCTCCCAGAGCTGACGCCAACCTGCTGTCAACGACGACAGCCGCAGGCCGCGGAGTGCGAGTCTTTCCGTGTGCACACCATTTGGTAGTGGCAAGCGCGCCACAGTAGAAGGCGAGATAGTCGACTTGGGTGCGACCCGCACCATGAAATCGAGTATTAGGGATTGCATACTTGAGCCCGCGATGACAAGGCTCTTGACGTTGGTCGCTGTTCCAAGTGAGGTCACGCCGTGAATGTGAGACGCGCCAGGCGGAATGATCGCAGGGATGAGCGTGCGCTCGCCGGTGTTCGCAGCCATGTTCCGCCAGGCGACTCGATAGCGGTTGCGGGCGGGGGTTTTTTCCCGGCCCCAGTGTGTGTACGCCGCGTCGTACTTGGACCGTTCTACTGCGGGCTTGTACGACGTCGTCGGGAGCGCGTCGGGTGCGAGTGTCTCGAGATCGACGGGCGACCAGTCCTTATTGTTCAACATCGACTCGTTCGGCGACTTGTAGAACGGGTTGCCGACGAAGAGGTGCGGCCCTTGCAGGATCACCTCACCCCACGAACTCACTGGTCCCCACTCGACGTCGAAATAGCCTTTGGTGCGGTCGTTCTTTTCGTGCCACCCAGCAGAGAACTGAAGGCTGAGGTCGCCGATCCGCTTGCTCTTCGCGAGCTTTGCGAGCACCCCGGCCGTCGCACGGTTCACGGCGTAAACCATCCGTGACTGGCGGATGGGCGTCGCCACGTCCTCGAGAACGGCGTGCCATGTGGCGAGCGTCTCATCCGTCACGGTCGTAATGCGGTTGCGGTGCGGACGGAGGTCCCACTTGCCGTCGTGGTCCTTTAGCCCGGGTTCTTCACCGGAGCCGTCGTGCACAAGGGAGCGTGCAACGGTGTCCGGGTGGTACAGCGACGTCGCCATGTCGAAGCTAGGCGCGGGTTGCTCGCTTCCGTAGACATGGACGCCGTACGAAACAAGATTGTGGATCTCGAACAGCGATAGCTCGTTCACGAACTGCCAGTGGCGTCGAAGCCGGGGGTAGGTGGCCGCTCGCAGGGGTCCGGCCTTCTCGTCGGTGAAGTGCGTCTCGGGGTGGATCAGTCCGACCGTTCCCCGACCACTCCCGTTGCGCCAGGTCAGGTCCATGAAACAGCGGTACAGATCGGGCTGCAGACCCGCGAGGTGCGGGTAGTTGACGGCGTTGCCGACGAACGCCGCGAGCGCGGCGACATCCGAAGTGCCGTCGACGAGCAGATCCGGCATCCCGGGGAGAGCGAGAGTTTCGGCGCGCTTGGTCGCGACCTGGGCCTGGGTCGGCTTGACCGCAAGCTGCCACCACGGGTCGCCCTCCGCCAGCAGAGCATCGACGTCCGATCGGGGACGCACCCAGGGTGGGTTTCCGACCTGCAGGTCGAACCCGCCTCGCGCGAACACCGTCGCGAAGTCGAGCTCCCAGTGGAAGAAACCCTGATGCTGAGCGATGCGCTCGCTCACGGCGAGCCAGGGGTGCGCCGACATCGCGTCCGAGATCGACAGTGCTCCGGCGTATCCGAACTCCACATCCTCGGCATCGCCGAGCTCTGACCAGCCTGACGGGAGCCCCAGGGTTGTCTGCCCCTGCAGGGCTGCGCGCTTGCTCGTCTCGAAGTGGGTTCCGAGGATAGCCGTGAGCCCGCCGATCCATTCCTCGAATGTCGGCGGCGTCACACCGTCTGTGAGGGTCGGTGTGAGCGGCCAGAACCACATGGCGCACCAGGCGTCCATCACCCGGTGCAGTCGCTGATATGCGCCATTCGCGTCGGCGAGCTTCTGCTCGATCTGCTCACGGGTGACGTGCGGGATCGCCTCATCTGCAGCATCTATCGCGCCCCACAGGGGAATCGCGCGGCGGATCTCGTGCTCGGCGATCTCCAATCGGCGCAGGGCGAACTGCCACAGTGTTTCGACACGGTAAGCGAGATTGACTAGCTTGTCGAGCTGCAACTTCGTCGGCTTCATGAGGATCTGCTTGCGCCACGTCTTCAGTTCCGTGAGGGCATCCGGTGCCAGCTCCTTCCCCTCCTTAGCGTCGACCGCACCGCCCCAGCCCTCGGCGGGGAGCAGGAAGTGATGCACGGCGCCCGCCGTCTGACCGGCGAGGGCACCCGACTCGAGGTTCGACCTGAGCTCTGCCAGGGTGACATCGCGAGGAACGGCCCTCTGCCACGCCTTCGAGTTCACCTGGTCGCGGCTGTAGACGGAGCGCCGGGCGCCGATCAGGGAGTTGCCGCGACGGAGGTGGAGGCCGAACCACGGTGCTTGGAGGTCTTCCGACATGGTGTCGAGCCAGAGCGAGATCTCGGCGAGCTCCACGGCGGTCGAGTTGAGATCAACCCCGTAGACCTGGTGAAGGGCGATCGAGGCCTTCACCTTCTGAAGCTCGCGAGGGTAATCATCCGGGTCGATCTTCTCGTCGAGCTCGACCTGGCGGCGACGCAGGTACTGCTCGGCGAGTTGACGCACCGCTTCGATGGCGAACGCTCCAGAGCCCAGGGCCGGCTCGCACACGGTGAGGCCGAGGATCTCGTCGGCGGTCGTCGTGTGGCCGCCCTGGTCGAGTAGCTCCTCGAGCGCCTGTGACACGACGAAGCGAGTCAGCACCTCGGGCGTGTAATACGACGCCGACTGCTGGCGCTCGCGGCCGGCGAGGCGGTAGACGAAGGTTCCCGCTGGGTGGAGTACCGCTTGGGCCTCACCGGTCACCGGGTTCGTGGTCTCAACGAAGTCCTTCTCCGCGATTCCCTCCGAGCGCTCGACGGGCACGATCCACGAGCCCTTCGAGGCGTCGCCGTCGCGGGCCACCTCGTAGAGATCGGTCTCAGCAAAGTAGCCGGTGTACGACATGAGCCCCTCGTACACCGCGCCGAGCTGGTTGATACCCAGATCGGAGTAGCTGATGAAGCCGCGATCGCGGCCCTTCTGCTCCTTGCTCAGCAGAAGGTGCGCGAGCACTTTCTGCAGCTCGGCGTCGCTCAGCCCCACCTCGTCGATGTATGCCGTGGCGCTCGGCAGGAAGAGATCGGCGCGAAGGCTCTGGAAGGTCAGCCCGTCGCGCCGGTCGTCGTCAGTGGTGGGGGCGTGGCCTTGGTCGACCAGGTCAAACAGCGTCCGGAGCGACGAGTAGAGGTGGGTGGCGTACTCGCCCGCCTCGGTTGCCAGGGTGACGAGCGTGAGCTCGCGGAGCCGGTCGAGGCTGTAGCCCTCCTCGTACTCGGCCGCGCCGATCGGCAGCACCTTGAGCTCGGGCGAGGCCTCGGCATAGAGGAGGAAAAGGATGCGGTAGAGGAATCGCAGCGACTGCTTGGCGAGAACTTGCGCCTCCGAGGAGGGGAGTGCGTGGAGCCCTGTTCTTCTCCGCCGGGCGACGACATCGTTCGCGATGATTTCGATCGAGAGCCGCACGCCCTCTCGCAGGTCCCGCGAGACACCGACCGTGTGCTTGATCGACTCCTCGAGCACGCCCGTCCACCAGATGTCGCCTTCGGCGTCGGGAGCGAGCGAGTCGGCCGACAGGCACGCGAGGGCACGATCGATTTCGCCGCCACGCTTCGTGTCGTTGCGGTCGGCGACGAGCTGGACGTCGACGGCGAGGTAGCGGCCCTCGGCCCACCGCTCACGTTCGGCGAGCAGCATCCAGCGCCCGGCGAAGACCAGGGCGAAGGTCGGCGCGCCGGTCTCGACGAAGAGGGCGGAAAGCAGACGGGCGACCGAGGTGATCTCGTGCGCGTCGTCGTCGAGCGCGACGGGGGAGAGCAGCGTCGGTGCATCCTTGACCAGCAGATCCTCGAGGGTCTCCTGCGGGCGGGCGTCGATAAGCGCGAGAGGTGACGAGTCGATGAGACCCGGCAGGGACACTCTCAGCAGCGAGCCAACGCGTTCGAGATGCAGGCCGCCGTCGAGAAAGCCGAGTGCCTTACGCAGCGGTTCGTAGGTGCGCTCGACGATCGTATCGTCGCCTGCCCCCGGTGCGAGTGTCGCGAGGTCGGCGGCGAGCGAACCACGCAGTTTCGTGAATCGTGCTCGCGGCGACGGGACCTCGTCGGCGTCGAGCTCGTCCCACTCCTTGCGGCGCTGAAGCACGCGCGCCGAGAACGACTGCGACTTCGCATCGGTTGTGAAGAAGTGCTCGCTGAGCCAGCCCTCGCCGACGACGATCGATTCGTGGGCCATGGCTAGTTCTCCTCACTGACCTGGGTGTCGTTCGGGACCACGATGAGAAGCGGGCGCACCAGCTGCTGATCAGGCTTCATCTGCTCCGTGATCTCCCGCTCCTCGTTCACCGAGACACGCCTCATCTTGAGTTCACTCCGCTGCGCGAGCACATCGGCCTCGTCGGTCCACTGCTCGAGGCGGCTCGACCAGCGCCCGATGCGCGCGTTGATCTCGTCGGTCGCCGCGTCCATATGAGAGCGGGCGTAGCCAGATGCCAACCCGACGCTCGCGCGCACGAGGGGCTGCAGATCGGTGACGTCGACCGCTCCGGGGTTCACGAGCTTGGTGCTCGAGAGCCCGAGCTGGGTGAGCGCCTCGCGAGCGGTCTCGTGCGGAGATGCGAATCCGGTGGTCGAGCTCGGGTCGGGGAACTCCACGGTGATGTGCGATGCCGCGACGACCTGCCCGCGACGGTTCGTCAGAGTGGCGAGCAGCAGTACGGTCGGCGAGTCGACGTCGCCGCGCACGGCGAAGATCTCGTTGCGGCCGAGCTTGGCCATCGCCCGGTCGCTGCCCCACTCGAGCACCGGGTGGATCGGTCCGAGGTAGTGCGCCTCGGGCCAAAGCGAGGTGCTGGCCTTGTTGTCGCGGGCATCCTGCAGCAGCTTGCTCCCCTGCTGCGCGGTGACGACCATCTTGAACGTCTCGGTGACCTTGCGATCGGTGAGGTAGGACTGAGGCAGCACCTCTAGCCGCTGGCTCAGATCGCGCGTCGGGGTAACAGCGACGATGCCGTGCGACGTGAGGTCCTGCCATCCGACGCCGTTGTTCTTGATCGACTCTGACGGCTCGATGAAGATCTCGGAAACGAGCTCGCGCAGGTAATCGGCGTCGGTTGCATAGAGACCGGTGCCGAACACGGCAACCTCGACGGCGGAAGTAGTAGCGGCTGCGCCACCCGATGCCATGTTGCGCAGCAGCTCGGCGACCGGGTCGAGCTCAGCGACCATGTCGTCGAAGTCGGGCACGACGTCTTCGGGGCTCATCCCCTTGGCCAGAGCGCTGCGGATAGCCTTTTCCTCTTCCCCGGCGTCGTACTTACCCATCAGCGAGGCAACGTCACCGAGAGTCTTGTGTGCCTCGGTCTCGCGCTGAATGAGGCGGCTCAGCACCCTCACGTCGCCGGAGAACTCGTCGTTCTCCGGGTCGAGCAGGAGCGTAGTGATCTGCGGGCGGTGCGTCTGACCGTAGCGGTCGATGCGGCCGTTGCGCTGCTCGATACGGATGAGGCTCCACGGGATATCGAAGTGGATCAGTTCGTGGCACTGCGAGTGCAGGTTGACGCCCTCGGAGGCCACATCGCCAGTGATGAGCACACGGATCGGCGACGACGACTGCTTGAAGCTCTCGACCACGGCCTGCTGCTCGACGTCGCTGAGCTGACCGTGCAGGATCTTGATCTCGTCGTCCTTGAGGCCAAGATCTTTCTTCAACTTGTCGCGGAGCCAGTGGAGCGTGGGCACACGCTCGGAGAAGACGACCGCACGCTCGGGCTTGCCCTTGCCCACTCCGATCCTGCGCAGGTAATCGATGAGCTTGTCGTACTTGGCGGAGGTGCCGGCGAGCGCACCTGTCGTGAGTGCTGCGAGTCGCTCGAGTGCGTCGTGCTCGGCCGTCTCTTGCGTCGTCGACTTCGCCGCGACCTTCCGCATGCGTTCCCGGATGGTCTCGTCGAGAGCGGCGGGGGACGACAGGAAGGCCTTTGCGAGCGTCCATGGGAAGAGGGAGGCGTTGTCGCCCGAGTAGGGCGATTTTCCCCCGTGAAGCCAGACGCTGGAGAGCTCGTCGGCGATGGCGTTCTCAGTCGCCGATGCGCTCACAAGGAAGTTCTGCGGAGGCATCCGAAGTGCCCAGTCGGAGCCGACTTCGCGGGCCACCTCCTCGCTGTGACGGTGACGGCGGATGATGAGCTTGCTCACCTCAGACTCGATGATCTCGTCGTTCGGCCCGACCGCCGTGGGCTCGAGCAGGCGGATGAGCTCGGCAAACGATTCTTTGCGGCCGTTGTGCGGTGTCGCCGAGGCGAGCAGCAGGGCCTCGGTGTTGCGCGCGAGCGTACGAGCGAGCTGGTTGTTGAGCGTGGCGCCGGTGATGTTGTGCGACTCATCGATCACCACGGCATCCCACTTGTGCTTCTCGAGGTGGGCACGGTACTTCGGCTGCTTGAGTGTGTCGATCGAGATGATGGCGCGCTTGTAGAGACTGAACGGGTTGCGGGTGGCGGGGAGCTTCTGGCGCACGCGCTGGATGCCGACGGAGTCGAGGCGTACGAACGGTAGCGCGAAGCGGGTCCACATCTCGTGCTGCATCTGCTCGAGCACGTGTCGAGGCGTGACGATGAGGATGCGCTCGCCGCGGCCCCGCCGCACGAGCTCGGAGAGGATCATGCCGATCTCGAGCGTCTTGCCCAACCCCACGGCGTCGGCGATAAGGATCCGGGGGCGCAGGTTCTCCGGGTCGAGAGCCTTGCGCACGGCCGACCGTTGATAATCGAGCGGGTCGGCGAGCATCTGGGTCGAGACAGTGAGCTCGGGGGTGTTCAGCGGCACCGGCGACTTGCGAAGCGTGGCCTCGAGCCAGAGCTTCGCGGTGCGGTACCCCGACGAGGTGTCGGCGACGACCTCGGCCTCGGCTGGGTCGAGCGGCTCGATGCGGTCGATGCCGCTGTAGAAGCTGGCCGTGGTGTCACGAACAAGCTCGGAGAGACCCTGCGCGCGCACGAGCGTTCCCGATGTGGTGGCCTCGGTGCTGGTGACCATCCACGTCGCGTCGCGCACGAGGACGATGGATCCCGGCGCAACTGCGAGGTCGGGAAGCGTAGTGAAGCTATCGGGCAAGTGCGCGTTCCTTCTCGGGTAGAACGAGGCGGGTCAGCGGGTTACCTGCGCGTAGCGCCTATCCCCCGAATGCCTACTAACTCACTCTAGCTACAGAATTGGGCACTCTCGCGTGTCTGCCTCGCACTGGGGCCGCCCATCCAGTGAAATGACGGTGGAGCACAACACCCGCCCCAATTGGGCACTAGTAACCTCAACACCGGGGATCGTCATTCATGCGTGCTCGTGCCCAGAGCAGGACCTGCATCGGCTCCGCGAGTGCGGCGCTACCTAAGACGGGGTATTGCCTGGACCAATCGCGATCTCGGCGCCATCGACAAAATAGCGAAAACCCCGAACGAATTTAGCCCGCGACCGTGGCTACTTCCGATCGAGCTCAGCCCGTACAGCGGACACTTGGTCACCATTCAGGACCCAACGCCTCTCATGGGGAGGAAGGATTCCATAGAGACGGCGAAGAATGGCGCGGACGCGCTTCGCGCTTACCCGCAGCTCTCGAGCGACATCATTCGGCGTAACTTCTGAAGTCATCTCAGTGATGGTATGTGCAGCCGGCTTGGGATTGCAGCGCTGCCTGCCAACGACGCCTGAACGCCCCCGCAAAACTCATGCGTCGCTCAGGATCTGGCGAAGTTCACAGTCCGAAGCTAGCCGCTACAGAACCATAGAACCGGCCACTCGGACGTGACCAATGAAGCAATGGTCGGGCTGACAGGATTTGAACCTGCGACCCCTTGACCCCCAGTCAAGTGCGCTACCAAGCTGCGCCACAGCCCGAGAACTTGGTTGCTGAGCAACCAACTTCTTGGTGTTGCCCCGACCGAGGCAACTCGAACAGCATAGCCGATCTCGGGACGTCGGAAGTACACGTAGATGAGGGAAAACGACTGACGAATGCCGATCGGCCTGACCCACCACTATTGCGCCGGGTTACAGCTCGCGCGACAGCAGCTGCCACCCCGCCATACCGTCGGGACATGCCCGCCTCCTCGACGACCGCCTCCCGCGCTCTGCCGTTGACCCTGCGCGGAGTGGGCCGACGGTTCGACCGGCCGGTGCTGCACGGGGTGGATCTCGACGTGGCCGCGGGCGAGATCGTCGCCGTGCTCGGGCCGAGCGGGTGCGGCAAGTCGACGCTGCTCCGCCAGCTCGGCGGACTCGACCAGCCCGACACTGGAGCCGTCCGGATCGGCGACCACCCCGCCCGCCATGCCGACCAGCGTTGCGCCGTCGCCTTCCAGGAGCCGCGCCTGCTCCCTTGGCGCACCCTCCGCGACAACGTCGCCCTCGGCCTCCCGAAGCCGAGAAAGGGCAGCAGCTCCCCCAAGCTCAGGAAGCTCGAGCGCGACGCCCGCCTCACCGAGTTGCTCGACCTCGTCCGCCTCGGGCCCGCCGGAGCCCGCCGCCCCCGCGAGGTCAGCGGCGGCATGGCCCAGCGCGCCAGCCTCGCCCGGGCCCTCGCCCGCCAGCCCGCAGTCCTCCTCCTCGACGAGCCGTTCGGCGCCCTCGACGCCCTCACCCGCCTCCGCATGCAGGACCTGCTCCTCGACGTCCACGACGCCCTCCCCACCACGGTCGTCCTCGTCACCCACGACGTGGACGAGGCCCTCTACCTCGCCGACCGCATCGTCCTGCTCGCCGACCTCAGCCAGCAGCCTGCCCACGAGCCCGACTCGGCGAGCGCCGACCCGACGCACACCGACACCGCAGGAGGCGCCACCAGCATCCAGCGCATCGTCACGGTCCCCGGAGCCCGCCGTCGAGACCGCGACGCCCCCGAGCTCGCCGTCCTCCGCCAGGAGCTGCTCGAGGGCCTCGGCGTCCACCGCGTCCCCGCGGGCCACGCCAGCGCCACCGGCCACGCCAGCCTCACCGGCCGCGCCAGGGCCTGATCCGTCCCGTGACGGATCAGCCACAGCGGACACGCCACAGCCTGATCCGTCCCGTGACGGAACAGCCACAGCAGACGCACCTCCCCCGCACCGCACACCTCGAGCACCACGCCATCCCCGACACAGCACCGGAGACGACACCATGACGCACGACACCGACACGACCGACACCACCGGCACGACGACCGGCCGCAGCATCACCACCACCACGACCCGCACCTCCCCCGCCCGCCGCAGCCGCACCTCCTTCGCCGCTCTCGCCCTGGGCGCAGCCGCGGCCCTCGCGCTCACCGGCTGCGTCGCCGGCGAGGACGCCCAGGGCGAGCCCGCCGAGGCCGCGGGCGGCGACGCGAGCGCGTCCAGCGGCGAGTGGAGCACCGACACACTCAACATCGACTTCGCGACTTACAACCCGCTCAGCCTGATCGTCAAGGACCAGGGCTTCATCGAGGACGCCCTCGGCGACGACGTCGCGGTCACCTGGACCCAGTCGGCCGGCTCCAACAAGGCCAACGAGCTGCTGCGTGCCGGAGCCGTCGACGTCGGCTCCACCGCCGGCTCGGCCGCGCTGCTCGCCCGCTCGAACGGCTCCCCCATCCACACGATCGACATCTACTCGCAGCCCGAGTGGTCGGCGCTCGTCGTCCCCGGCGACAGCGACATCGCCGACGTCGAGGACCTCAAGGGCAAGACGATCGCGGCGACCAAGGGCACCGACCCCTACTTCTTCCTGCTGCAGGCGCTCGACGAGGCCGGCCTCAGCGCGAGCGACGTCACCATCGAGAACCTGCAGCACGCCGACGGCCGCGCCGCCCTCGAGAACGGCAGCGTCGACGCCTGGTCCGGGCTCGACCCGATCATGGCCGCCAGCGAGGCCGAGTCGGGCACCAAGCTGCTCTACCGCAACGTCGACTTCAACACCTACGGGTTCCTCAACGCGACGGAGTCGTTCCTGACCGAGTCGCCCGACGTCGCCCAGGTCGTCGTCGACTCGTACGAGAAGGCCCGCGCCTGGGCCGAGGAGAACCCCGACGAGACCGCCACGATCCTCTCCGGAGTGGCAGGCATCGACCCGGCCGTCGCCAGCACCGTGCTCGACCGCACCCACTTCGACGTCGACCCCGTCCCCGGAGCCGCGCAGGCCGACGTGCTCGAGACCGTCGGGCCGATCCTCGTCGAGTCCGGCGACGTCGCCTCGCAGGACGCCGTCGACGACGCCCTCGACACCCTCTTCGACGACACCTTCGCCAAGGACGCCGACGCCTCGTGACCGACGCGTACCCGCTGAGCGGCAACGAGAAGGAGGCGGACGCCCGCCAGGTCGTCGAGCGCAGCCGCGAGGCGGCCGAGCGCCGCGGTCGCGACGGCCACGGTGCGGGCGGCCGCAGCAGCGGTCGTGACGGTCGTGGGGGCGGCCGCAGCGGCAGCGGTGCCAGCGCGAGCAGCGGACCGCAGGAGGTGCGGGTCGGCTCGACCCCCACCTCCCGCGGTCCGCGTCGCGGTCTGGCACTGCTCGGGGCGATCCTGCCCGCGGCCGTCCTGCTCGCGTGGGTGCTCGCGACCGAGGTCGTCGACGTGCCGAGCTACAACCTCCCCTCGCCGTCGGACGTCTGGCTGGCCGGCGTGCAGCTGGCGCAGGCGGGACTGCTCGGGCAGTACGTCGCGATCTCCGTGCAGCGCGTGCTGATCGGCTTCGCGATCGGGGCCGGCATCGGCATCGTGCTCGGAGCCGTCGTCGGCCTCTCGCGGGTCGGCGAGGCCCTGCTCGCCCCGTCGATCGCCGCGGTGCGGGCCGTGCCGTCGCTGGCGTGGGTGCCGTTGCTGATCCTCTACCTCGGCATCGGCGAGGACTCGAAGATCACCCTCATCGCGATCGGCGCCGCGTTCCCCGTCTTCACGACCGTGGCGGGCAGCCTCCGCCACGTCGACCCCCAGCTGGTCGAGGCGGGCCGCGTGTACGGACTCGGCCCCGTCTCGCTCTTCACGACGGTGCAGCTGCCGGCGGTGATCCCGTCGCTCGTCTCCGGGCTGCGCCTCGCACTCGCCCAGGCGTGGCTGTTCCTGGTCGCGGCCGAGCTGATCGCGTCGTCGATGGGACTCGGCTTCCTGCTCACCGACTCGCAGTACAACGGACGCGTCGACCGCATGTTCCTCGCGATCATCCTGCTCGCGCTGCTCGGGACGCTGACCGACTTCGTCCTCAACGCCGCCCAGCGCGTGCTCCTCCGCCGCTGGCGCTAGCCCGGCCCGCGCCTCCTGCACCGAAGAATCGCGTTCCGTTCAGACAACCACCTTGCAACGAGGTTCTCTGAACGGAACGCGGTTCGGTGCCAGCGGCACCCGTCCTGCGTGCCCGGCCCGCGCCTCCGGCACTGCACTGCGCCGTTCCGGACAAGGTGACGCCGCAGAGCGCGGCATCTTGTCCGGAACGGCGCACACGGCACGGTGGCAATGGGCTGCCCGGACCGCACCTCCTGCGCTGCCAGCACGACTCGCGCGTTCGCCTACGCAGCCCGCGCGC
Source organism: Frigoribacterium sp. CFBP 8766 (assembly GCF_014841435.1). Classification (NCBI taxonomy): domain Bacteria; kingdom Bacillati; phylum Actinomycetota; class Actinomycetes; order Micrococcales; family Microbacteriaceae; genus Frigoribacterium; species Frigoribacterium sp. CFBP 8766. The sequence continues at coordinate 25,440 of NZ_JACYTX010000002.1, read as the reverse complement.
GCCTACGCGGCGGCCCGCTCGCGCCGGCGCCGCCCGCCCATCACGACCACCACCGCCACCATCGCGGCGAGCGCCAGCCCCACGATCGCCGGAGCCCCGACGTCGACCGCGCTCTCGAGCCCCTCACGGGTCGCCTGCGCGCCCAGCCACAGCGCCGTCGCCCCCTGCACCAGGTACGCGACGAGGTACACGGCCGACAGCGTCCCGGCACGGTGGTGCTCGGGAGCGAACCGCGACACGATCCCCAGCCCCGACGCGAAGAACAAGCTGTAGCCGACCCCCGACAGCACGCAGAACACCAGGAACAACGCGAGCGACTGCTGTGCCGCGGCCAGCACCAGCGCGGTGAAGCTCGCCGCCGTCGCGACCGCCGCCACGACGACCGCGATCACGACGGGCACCCGCCGCGACGCGAGCGCCACGACCGCGATGACGACCATCGACAACGCGATGATCGCGCCGGTCACGAACGCGTTCGAGCTGCCGATCAGCGTCGTCCCGATCTCCGCACCGAGCGACAGCACCACCGCACCCAGGGCGTAGGAGGCGCTGACGCAGACGGCTGCGGCGCCCACCGCCCCGAGGAGCCCCCGCGGCACGCTCAGCCCCCGTGGCCGCCACCGCCCGGCCTGTGCGTCCCGGTCGCGGGGCAGGCGCCACACGAGCGCGAGCACCCCGAGCTCGACGACGAGCAGCACCCAGTAGGTGAGGTGCAGCGGCTCCGGCGCGTACTGGACGAGCGCGCCGCCGAGCAGGGTCGCGAAGACGAGGCCCACGGCGGTGGAGGCGGTGCTGATGGCTCCGGTGCGGGCGGAGTTGACCGGCCCGGCGATGTCGATCATGGCGGCGGTGGCCGGGCTGAGCGAGAGTCCGACGCCGAGGCCCATGAACGCCCGTCCGACCAGCACCCAGCCGACGTTCGGCGCCAGCGCGAAGAGCAGCACCCCCACGATGGAGGCGGTGACTCCGAGCAGGATGCTCGCCCGGCGTCCGATGGTGTCGCTCAAGCTGCCGAAGACGAGCAGCACGACGACGAGCACGAGCGGGTAGACGGCGAAGATCGCGGTCGTGACGAACGGCGTGAGCTGCCAGTCGGTCGCGTAGAGCGGGTAGACCGGCGTCGCGGCGCCGCTCGTCCACAGGGCGAGGGCGAGGACGGAGGCGCAGGTCCAGAACGCGAGGCGCTGAGCGTGGGGCATGAGCGCGACGCTAGCACCCTGGATACGAAAAGCCTATCGAGGTAGGGTGGCCGCATGGCAGCTCGCACTCCCCTCGACCCGCGCTGCGGCATCGCCCGCAGCCTCGACGTGCTCGGCGAGCGCTGGGCGCTGCTCGTCGTGCGCGAGGCCTTGCTCGGCCACACGCGGTTCTCGCAGTTCCGCGCGCGGCTCGGCCTGTCGCCCGACGTGCTGACGGCCCGGCTCGAGTCGCTCGTCGCCGCCGGGGTGCTGCAGCCCTCGACCTACCGCGAGGACGGAGCCCGCGAACGCGTCGAGTACCTCCTCACCGACGCCGGCCGCGACCTCGCGCCCGTGCTCGCCGCGCTGGCCGCCTGGGGCGACGAGCACGACCCCCACCCCGACGGAGCCGCCCGCGCGTTCACCGCCGCCGACTCCGGCGAGCCCGTGCGCGTCGCGTTCGTCACCGCCGCCGGGCACGTCGTCGACCCGGCCGCCGTCGAGATGCTGCCGCGCGTCGGCAGCTGACCCGCGCCTCCTGCGCCGCCCGGCCCGCGCCTTCTCCGCACCCGGCCCGCACCTCCTCCGCACCCAGCCCGCGCCTCCGATGCACCCCCGAGTGGACCATGCACCCCGACACGGCGGGGTGCATGGTCCACTACGGGGTGCCACGCCGTTGCGCAGCCAGGCGCGCCCCCGAGAGCGGCGCAGCCGGCGCGACGAACCGGGTTCCGATCAAAGAACCGCGTTGCTTCGCGGTTCTGTGAACGGAACGCGGTTCGCCGCCACCCCGCGCGCGATCGACCCGCGCACTGCGAGCCACATCCCCACGCCCAAGACGAGCACGAGCACCTCGCTCACCGTCAGCGACCAGACGATCCCGGCCAGCCCGAACACCGCGTTGCCGACGAGCACGATCGGGATGAACAGCACTCCCTGCCCCATCGACAGCACGATCGCTGGCACGGCGCGCCCGGTCGCCTGGAACAGCGACGTCAGCAGCCCCGTGAACCCGTTCGCGACCGCGGCGACGAGCTGCGCCGTGAGGATCGTCACGCCGATCGCCAGCACCGACGGGTCGGCCGAGAACGCGCCGAACACGGCTTCGCGGAACACGAACACGACACCGGCGAACAGGCCGATCACCAGCGCGACCGCCACGACGGAGGTGCGGAGCGCAGCCCGCAGACGAGCCCCGTCGCCCTTGCCGAACGAGTACGCGAGCAGCGGCAGCACGCCGAGGGTGATCCCCATCACGAGGAACTCGGGCACCTGGGCGATGCGCACCGCGACGCCCATGGCGGCGAGCGCCCCGTCCCCGTAGGCGGCGGCCAGGCGGTTGAGCACCAGCGACGTCACGATGAGGAACGACGCCTGCAGCAGCTCGCTCGCCCCCACTGAGAACACCGGCCCGGTGACGCGGCGCGCCAGCGTGACCCAGCGCGGAGCCAGGCTGACGTGCTCGCCGTGCCGGCTCAGCCACACCGCGAACCACGCGACGGCGACCGCGTTCGCGAGCCCCGTCCCGAGCGCGGCGCCGGCCACGCCCCAGTGCAGCACCAGGATGAACACGACGTCCAGCAGCACGTTGGCCACCGTCGAGATGATCAGGCCGATCATCGTCTGGCGGGCCGCTCCCCCGGCCCGGACGATCTGCTCAAGGCAGAACGCGGCCGCGAGCACCGGCACGAAGGCGAGCATCACGGCGACGTAGCTCGTCGTCTCGGCTCGGGCGGCCTCGTCGGCGCCGAGCACGGCGACGAGCTGGGGCAGCAGGAGGAGCCCCACGGCTCCCAGCACCGCTCCCGTCCCGACCGCGCCCCAGAGCGCGAACGCCGACACGTGCTTGATCTCGCGCGCCTTCAACGGGTCCGTCTCGGAGGCTCCGAGCAGCCGCGAGATCAGCGCTCCGCCGCCCACGCCGAAGACTCCGCCGACGGCCATGACGAGGCCGAGCAGCGGGGTGCCGAACGTGACGGCGGCGAGCATCGCAGTGTCGCGCTGCGAGCCGATGAACCCGGCGTTGACGACGTTGTACAGCGCGCCGACGATGAGCGCGGCGGCCATCGGCACGCAGAGGTGCACGAGGGCCCGGACGATCGGCGCGGCCGAGAGGTACCAGCGGTCGGTGCCGGGCTCCGGCGCGGAGGGCGGATCGCTCACGGCGGCGCCGGAGACGCGGGTGCTGTCGGCGGTGCCGACGGCGTTGGTGACGGCGTCGGTGACGGCAGTGCCGGCTGTGGCGGTGGTGGTGGACGAGGGCTCGACGGAGTCCATGGCTGCTCCTCTCCGGGGCAGGCTGGAGCGCGCGCCGACGGACGCCGGCACGGCGAGGGGGTGGAACGGACGGGAGGAGGCGCGGCGCCCGTCAGGACGCCCCGCCGCCGGTCACCGGCGCGGCGGGGCCAGCTGCGCGGTGATCGTGGTGAGCAGGGCGAGCAGCTGGGCCTGCTCGTCGTCGTCGAGCGGCGCGAGGATGGCGTCGTCGACCTCGGCCATCGCCTCGGTGAAGCCCGAGACGAGCTCGGCCCCCGCGGCGGTGGCGTAGACGCGCTTGCGGCGCTCGTCGCCGTCCTCGCTGCGTCTCTCGACGAGGAGGCGGCGCTCCAGTCCCTGGACGAGGCTCGACACGCTCGCCGGGCTCGTTCGTGTCATCTCGGCGATGTCACGCTGGATGACCCCGGGGGTCTGCACGAGGTACCCGAGCACGAACGCCTGCTCGGGAGTGAGATCGCGGCTGCGCACCCAGTCCTCCCCGCCCTTGCGCTGGGCCCAGGCGATCCAGCGCACGAGTCCGAGCGGGGTGGTGCGCATGCCCTCGGGTTCATCCATGTTCAGGACTCTAACTGTTAGCTATCTAACTGTCAACGCGGCGCCGGTGAGAGGCGACCTCGTCGGCGTCCTTCACCTTCACCGGTCGCGGGAACGCCGCCCGCATGTGGTCCGTCGTCAGCAGGTCGCCGATGCCGATCATCAGCAACGAGAACACGATCTGCTCGACGACCATCCAGCCGGGGTAGAGCCCGGGGATCGTCGCGACGATCAGCGTCACGATCGGGAAGATCCGGCTGAACAGCCTCAGCCGCGAGTACGCCCACCAGTAGCCGAGCTGCGCCCGCCAGGCGAAGACGTAGAGCGACGCCGTGATGAAGAGCACCACGGTCGAGCGGAACCACACGGCCCACGGCACGTGCTCGCCCCGGCTCCACAGCACGGCGGCGATGAAGATCGCGGTGAGCCCGACGACGGTCTCGCCGAGCAGCAGCCACCGGATGCCCATGAACGCCCGGACGGTCCGCGGGTGCTCCCGCATGTCCTCGTGGATGACGTGCTCGGCCTGACGCCCTCCCGCGATCCTGTCCAGCCGGAGGCGCCTCCACAGCCGGTCGGCGGAGTCGCTGAGGGCGCTGGTCGCGTCCACACCGTCCCGGGGCCCGACCACCCCGCCTCGCACCGTCCGCACCACCCCATCGTGCCGCATCCGACGGGCTGGCCCGTCACTCCGCCGCGATCTCCCAGCGGTGGCCGTCGCGCTCCGCGTCGTACGCGAAGCACGTCGAGAAGGAGAGGACCTGCACCTTGTCGTCGAACTGCCTGAAGTGGTAGTTGCCGAGCTCTGCGCTCCTCAGTACCAAGCGGGGGTCCCCCGTCGGCCCCTGGGTCAGTTCGATGTCGAAGTCGGCGGCGCGTTCCCAGCTGCTCAGCACGGCCGCCTCGACGCCGCCCAGATCCGGCTGTTCCGCCACCCGGACGACGGTGGAGCTCCCCCAGCTCATGCCGCCAGGCGCACAACCCATGACCGAGCCGCGACTCTTCTCCTCGATCGCGACCGTCACCTCGTCCGGCACGAACGAGGCGAGCTCGACCTCGATGGTCTTGACGACCTGCTCGACCTCGACCAGCGTCTGCTGCGAGAGCGGGGGTGCAGGTCGTCGAGGCTCGAACGGCGGAACCGCGCACCCGCCGAGCACGATCGTGAGGAGGACGATCCCCGCTGTCGCTGCTCGGCGGACCTGGGCGCGCGTCACAGCGGGTCCAGGGTCTTGAGCTCGTCGAGGATGTCGGAGACCACCTCGTCGTTCCCCGGCCCGTCCGACGCGATCAGCGCGTGGTTCGTGAGCAGCGCCGCGAGCCTGAGGATGGCCGGCGAGTTCCACTCCATCGCACGATCCGCGAAGCTGTCGTACTCGTGCTGCTCGAACTCGCCGAGGTACTGCGGGTTGCGGTGTCGGTACACGATGCCCGTCGCCTGCACGACACCGAGTGCGTCGTCGTACCGGAACGAGTCGTACTCGGTGCCGGGAGAGCCTGCCCACTCCGGCACGACACCCGCGCCGGCCAGCGAGACCACGTGGTCGAACCGGGCGCCCGCCAGCTCCGAGGCGAGGATGTTCGCCGTGCCCCAGCTGTGCCCGATCCCGACCGAGCGTGGAGCAGGCGACCCGGCCGCTGCCCCGCCGACGTCGAGACCCGCGCGGAACGACGCGAGCCGCTCCCCCGACTCGCGGGCGAACGGCGAGGAGTTCGCCTGGGCGAGGGCCGCGACGAGGCTCTTCCGCTCTGCAGGGAAGACCTGGTCGCCCCCGCCCGGGAACCTGCCGTCCTTGTAGATGAACGCGACGCTGTCCACCCCGTCGTCCGCCATCAGCCTGCCCGACAGGTCTTGTGGGCCCGGACCGGTCTTCCAGAAGTCCTTCATCTGCGCTGACGTGCCCGGCACGTACGTGTACACGCGCTCAGGAGCACCCGCGACAGGCCACTTCCCGAGCATCTCGACGATCCGGTCGGCGGCCCGGTCGTACGTGTAGAGCTGTACCCTCGGCGGGACAGCCGCCGCACCCCGCAGGTACGCGTTCTCCTGTTCGAGCTCCGCGATCAGCTCCCGGGCCCGAGGGTCGTCCAGGGGGTGTCGGGCGATGTCGTCGATCATCCGCTGGTTCTCGACCACCTGTCCCGCTGCCGTGGACGCGTTGGCCTTGATGCGCGCGAGCGGCGGAACGCCGTCGAGGTTGCCGATCAGCCACGGCACCGCGAGCAGCAGGGCCTGCTGCGCCCCGGACAGGCCGTCGCCCTGGAGGGGGCGCAGCAGCGCGAGCGAGTCCCACCACTCCCGCACCGCCTCCGGCGAGGCCTCCGCGATCAGCTTCGCGAGGAGCGGGTTCTCGGCGAACAGGAGCGCGAGGTCGACGACGGAGAGGCCGTCGAGGCGGCGCAGCGCCTGCTCCGACGTCGTAGCCTCTCGGATGTCGGAGGAGGCGCTCTCGAAGTCGCTGGTGGCCGCGGCCCCGTAGAGGGCCGCGATGCAGGCGGTGTCCGCCGCGTCCCGACGATCGACCAGTTCGGCCCACCGACGCCCGACCGAGGCCAGCTCGTCGTGGTCGGCCTGCTCGGCGCGACGGAGGGCGCGTGCCTCGAAGTCACGGCGCCCGGTCCCGAAGGCCGGTGACGCCGCCTCCTCCGCCTCGAGCACGAGGAGCGAGTCGGCGGTCCAGCGGAGCGACTCGGCGACCTCGACCCGCCGACGCGCGAGCAGCCGTTGCACCGCGGCGATGTCGCCGACCTCGACGCCGTACGCCTCGAGGGCGACCCCGTGCTGCTCCACGGCGTCCATCAGGATCGTGAGCTCGGCGACGAGCACTTCGCCCGTGTCGCAGAAGGCCGAGCCGGCCTCGGCCCGCCAGTCGGTCGCCGCCCAGCGCAGGCACGCCTCGAGGCGATGCAGGGCGAGACCCAGGTCGTCGTGCTTCTCTCGCCTCACCCTCGCCAGACGGGAGACCTCAGCGGGACTGCCCCTGCCGGGGTCGAGCTCGTCCACGATCACCGGCCGACCTCGACGGCCACGCCGGGCCGACCGACCCCGTGCCCTCCGGCACCGGCCGCGCCGCCACCTGCCTGAGCTGCCAGCCCGTCGTCCACCGCCCGCATCCCCGCCGCGAAGTCCGCCGGCAGTGACGCGAGCCGCCCGAGCAGCTCGAGCGCGAGGTCGACGCGTCGGGCCAGGTGCACCGTCACCTCGCCCAGCACGGCGGCCACGCCCGCGGAGCCCAGCGCCGCCGAGCAGTCACCCGTCAGCACGTGCGAGAAGGGCAGCCCGTCTCCCGCCGCCCGCGCCGCCGCGGCCATCGCCTCCAGCTCGTCCAGGTCCACGTCGATCGTCGCCGTCATGCCTCGCCCTCCGTCCGTATCGAACTGCAGCACCGATATGTCAATGCAGTTCGTGGGACATCACCCTAGCAACGCCGAACGCCCGGCCGTGGACGGATCCACAACCGGGCGTTCTGCCCACAGGGGGCGGGGGGAGAGACGAGCTACGGGCGCTTGCGCTTCTCGCGCACGCGCATGTTCACCGTGATCGGGGTGCCCTCGAAGCCGAAGATCTCGCGCAGGCGACGCGTGATGAAGCGGCGGTACTGCGGGTCGAGGAAGCCGGTCGTGAAGAGCACGAAGGTCGGCGGGCGGTTGGCCGCCTGGGTGCCGAACAGGATGCGCGGCTGCTTGCCCGAGCGCAGCGGGTGCGGGTGCTCGGCGACGAGCTCGGCCAGCAGGGCGTTGAACTTGCCCGTGGGGATGCGGGTGTCCCACGACTCGAGCGCGAGCTCGAGGGCCGGCACGAGCTTCTCGAGGTGACGACCGGTGCGGGCCGAGATGTTGACACGAGGCGCCCACGAGACGTGGTCGAGGTCCTGCTCGATCTCGCGCTCGAGGTAGCGACGACGGTCGTCGTCGAGCAGGTCCCACTTGTTGAAGGCGAGCACGAGCGCGCGGCCCGACTCGAGCACGAGGTCGATGATGCGCAGGTCCTGCGTCGAGATGGGCTCGGTGACGTCGATGACGACGACGGCGACCTCGGCCTTCTCGAGCGCGGCCGAGGTGCGGAGCGACGCGTAGAAGTCGGCGCCCTGCTGCAGGTGCACGCGCTTGCGGATGCCCGCGGTGTCGACGAAGGTCCAGATGCGCCCGGCGATCTCGACCTGCTCGTCGACCGGGTCGCGGGTGGTGCCGGCCAGCTCGTTGACGACGACGCGCTCCTCGCCCGCAGCCTTGTTCAGCAGCGAGCTCTTGCCGACGTTCGGGCGACCGAGGATGGCGACGCGGCGGGGTCCGCCGATCTCCTCCTTCGCGACCGTCGAGACGGCGGGCAGCTTCGTCATGATCATGTCGAGCAGGTCGGCGACGTTGCGGCCGTGCAGGGCCGACGCGGGGAACGGCTCGCCGAGGCCGAGGGTCCAGAGCGAGGCCGCCTCCAGGTCCTTCCGGGCGTCGTCGCTCTTGTTGGCGACCAGGATGACCGGCTTGTGCGAGGCACGCAGCATGCGGACGACGTGCTCGTCGGTGGACGTGGCCCCGACGTTGACGTCGACGACGAACAGCACGGCGTCGGCCAGGTCGACCGCGATCTCGGCCTGCATGGCGACGGACTTGTCGATGCCGATCGCGTCGGGCTCCCACCCGCCGGTGTCGACGAGGGTGAAGCGGCGTCCGCCCCACTCGGCCTTGTACGAGACGCGGTCACGGGTGACGCCCGGCTTGTCCTCGACGACGGCCTCGCGGCGGCCGAGGATGCGGTTGACCATGGCGCTCTTGCCGACGTTCGGTCGGCCGACGATGGCGAGCACCGGCAGGGCCGGGGCGTAGGTGAGGGCGTCAGGGTCCCACTCGCCGCCCTCGAGGACGTCGACGTCCTCGTCGTCCAGCTCGTAGTCGGACAGACCGGCACGCAGGGCGCGGGCGCGCTGCTCCGCGTCCTCGTCGGGCATCGCCTGGATGCGGCCGACCATCTGGTCGTCGAGCTCGGGGTACTTGTCGTCGTCTGCCATGGAGGCTCCTAGCGTGTGGGGGTGCTCGCTCGCACGAGCTCGACCACGGCCTGCACCGTCTGGTCGAAGTCGAGATGGGTGGAGTCGACGGTCGACACGCCCTCGGCGGCGGTCATGAAGTCGACGACCTTGCTGTCCAGCCGGTCGCGGGTCGACAGCTGCCGAGCGGTCTCCTCGGCGGACTGCCCGGTGACCTCGGCGGAACGCCTGGCCATCCTAGCCTCTTCGCTCGCCGTCAACAGGATGCGCACCTGGGCGTCGGGCGCCACGACCGTGGTGATGTCGCGGCCCTCGGTCACGATGCCGGGCCGGTCGGTCGAGGCGATGATGCGACGGAACAGGTCCACCATGAAGCGCCGCACCTCCGGCAGCTTGGCCACGTGGCTGACGGCGCCGGTCACGCGGGGCGTGCGGATCTCGTCCGTGACGTCCGCGCCTCCCACGGTCACCGAGGAGGCGCGGGCCGGGTCGATCTCGATCGCGTACGCGAACGAGGGCAGCGCCCCGATCACCGCGTCCGGGTCGTCGAGGTCGACGCCGCTGTCGAGCGCGTGCAGGGCGAAGGCGCGGTAGGCCGCGCCCGTGTCCTGGTAGTCGTAGCCGAGGGCCAAGGCGGAGGCGCGGCTCACGCTGGACTTGCCGCTGCCGGCCGGGCCGTCGACGGCCACGACGACGTGCCGGTGCACCGCCTCCGCGGTCCGCTCGCGCAGCTCGGCGGTGTGCGCCTCGCCGGCAGGGCCGCCCACGCCGTGCTCGCCCGGGGTGCGCTCGAGGTCGGTCTCGACGGGCGAGCCTGCGGAGCCAGCCGAGCCGACGGGCCCGGTCGTGCCCTCGGCGCTCATGCGAACGCCCCGGACACGGTCCAGCCGCGCCCCTCGAGCTCGGCGACGAGTCGTTCTTCTTGTTCGGGCACGATGCTGACCTCCGCGAGTCCCACCTGCGCGCCGGGCGAGTGCTCCAGCCGCAGGTCTTCCAGGTTGACGCCGATGTCGCCGATGTCGGCGAGCAGGCGGGCGATCTGGCCCGGGGCGTCGTCGACGATGACGACGACCGAGCTGAACCGTGTCGACTGCCCGTGCTTGCCGGGCAGGCGTGCGACGCCGGTGTTGCCGGCACCGATGGCCTCGGCGACCGTGCGGCGTGCGCCCGGGGCCGAGGGGTCGGCGAGCGCCGCGATCACGCCGTCGAGGTCGTCGCGCAGGTCACGCAGCACCTCCACGACGCGGGACGCGTTGGCGCCGAGGATCTGCACCCACAGGGCCGGGTCGCTGGCGGCGATGCGCGTGACGTCGCGCACTCCCCCGCCGGCGAGCCCCAGGGAGGCGTCGGTCGCGTCGCGCAGACGCGTCGCCATGAGGCTCGACACGACCTGCGGCACGTGGCTGACGAGGGCGACGCCCGCGTCGTGCTCCTCGGGCGTCATCTCGATCGGGGTGGCGCCGAGGTCGAGGGCGAGGTCCTCGACGGCCGCGGCGCGGCGGTAGCTGATGTCGTCGTGGCCGGCGATGACCCACGGACGGCCGGCGAACAGGTCGGCGCGGGCCGAGATGGCGCCGCCGCGCTCGCGACCGGCCATGGGGTGCGAGCCGATGTAGCGCGAGACGTCGGCGCCGCGGGCACGGAGCTCGTCGAGCGGCGCGACCTTGACCGAGGCGACGTCGGTGACCAGCGCCTCCGGGAACGCGTCGAGCTCGCGGTGCACGATCTCGGCGGTGACGTCGGGCGGCACGGCGACGACGACGAGCACAGGGGCGTCGCCCTCGGCGGCGACGCGACCCGCGCCGTAGTCGACGGCCAGGCTGCGGGCCGCGGGCGAGGCGTCGTCGAGGATCACGTCGACGCCGTGCTCGCGCAGCCGCAGCCCGATGCTCGTGCCGAGCAGGCCGGAGCCCACGATCCGCACCTGGCCGTCGAGACGGCGCGTGCCGCCGACGAGGTCGTCGACGGTCGCACCGGGGCGTGCCGAGCCCGTGCTCGCGTCAGCGACGCTGAGGTCCGTCGAGGAGGCGCGGGTCGGGTCGGTCACGAACGCCCGCCCCCGCGGGGACCACGTCCCCCGTCGTCGGGGCGGCCACGGAACGGACGGTCGCCGCCGCGCTCGGGGCGTCCGCCACGGTCGTCGCGACCGGAACGGTCGTCACGACCCTGGTAGCCACCACCGGCAGGACGACCACCACGGTCATCACGACCCTGGTAACCGCCACCAGCAGGACGACCACCACGGTCATCACGACCCTGGTAGCCACCACCGGCAGGACGACCACCACGGTCATCGCGACCCTGGTAGCCGCCGCGCTCGGGGCGTCCACCGCGGTCGTCACGTGCACCACGGTCATCGCGACCCTGGTAGCCGCCACCCGCCGGGCGACCGCCACGGTCGTCACGACCCTGGTAGCCGCCGCGCTCGGGGCGTCCACCGCGGTCGTCACGTGCACGACGGTCGTCGCGACCCTGGTAGCCGCCGCGGTCGTCGCCGTCACGGGCGCTGCGGTCCTCGCGGCCGCCGCGGCCGGATCCGGGTCCGCCGGCACGGACGCCGGAGGGGCGGCCGGTGCGCGGGTCCTTGGGCAGGTCGCGGTTCGGGTAGCCGGCGGCGCGTTCCTCGCCGGGGCTCAGCGGGCGGTCTCCACCACGGGGAGCGCCGCCACGGTCGTCGCGGGACACGTAGCCGCCGCGGTCCGGGCGTCCGCCACGGTCGTCACGCGACACGAAGCCACCGCGCTCGGGACGGGCACCACGGTCGTCGCGACCCTGGTATCCGCCACCAGCGGGACGCCCGCCACGGTCGTCGCGACCCTGGTAGCCGCCACGCTCGGGGCGTCCACCACGGTCGTCACGCCGGTCGTCGCGACCCTGGTACCCGCCACCGGCAGGACGCCCGCCACGGTCGTCGCGACCCTGGTACCCGCCACGCTCGGGGCGTCCACCACGGTCGTCGCGAGCAGCTCCGCCGCGAGCGCCCGAGCCCGGGCGGTCGGCGCGGGGGGCGTAGCCGCCACGGTCCTCGCGAGCGGCGTAGCCCCCACGATCGCCACGGTCCTGGTAGCCGCCGCGCTCAGGGCGTCCGCCACGGTCGTCACGCACGGGGCGCCCGCCGCGGTCTGCGCCCTGCTCGCGGCGTCCTGCCTGCTCGCGCCGCACCTCCGCGCGTCGCGACACCGGGGCGTCGCCCTTGCCGACGCCGGCACGGGGACCGGCACCGGGCACGCGGCGACGGGCGTCGCGGGCGTCGGTCTCGGGGTCGTACTCGTCGTCGTCCTCGTCGTAGAACTCCTTCTCGACCTCGTCCGCGTCGAGGGCGACCTCGACCACGTCGGCCTCGTCGACGGGAGCGTCGCCGCTCTCGATCGTGGGCACGGAGTCGACCTTCGGCGACGGCGAGGCGTCGCGCGCGATCGTGAGGATGGCACCGAGCTCGGTCTTGTTCAGCGAGCGGACGTGGCCCGCCTTGAGGGTGCCGAGGTGCAGCGGCCCGAAGGAGCGACGCACGAGGTCGATGACGGGGTGGCCGACCTCCTCCATCATGCGGCGGACGATGCGGTTGCGCCCCGAGTGCAGGGTGATCTCGACCAGGGACGAGTCGGCGGAGCGCGACAGGCCCGCGCCTCCTGCGACGACGGTGGCGCGGTCGGCGGCGATCGGGCCGTCCTCGAGGTCGACGCCGGCGAGCAGCTGCGCCAGCACGGCGGGCGTGACGACGCCGCGCACCTTGGCGATGTAGGTCTTGGTGACGCCGAAGGACGGATGCGCGAGCACGTGGGCGAGCTCGCCGTCGTTCGTCAGCAGCAGCAGGCCGCTGGTCTCGACGTCGAGGCGGCCGACGTTGAACAGGCGCTCCTCGAAGTCCGAGGTGAACTGGCGCAGGTCGGGGCGGTCGGCCTCGTCGCTCATCGTGCTGACGACGCCGACGGGCTTGTTGAGCATCACGTAGCGACGCGTCGTGTCGAGCTGGACCGCGGCGCCGTCGACGACGACCTTGTCCTTCTCGGGGTCGATGCGGCGACCGGCCTCGGTGACGACCTTGCCGTTGACGGTGACACGTCCTGCGGCGATCAGGTCCTCGGAGACGCGGCGCGAGGCGACGCCCGCGGCGGCCATGACCTTCTGCAGGCGCTCGCCCGTGGGCAGGTCGTCGTCGGGGGTGGTGGTGGGGTCAGATGACATCGTCGAATCCTCCGGATCCGTCAGGGAGGAGCGGGGAGATCAGCGGGAGCTCGTCGAGCGAGGCGATGCCGAGGTGGGTCAACAGGAGATCCGTCGTTTCGTAGGTGAGGGCGCCGGTCTCGGGGTCGGTGGACGACTCCGTGACCAGGCCGCGACCCACCAGTGTACGGACGACCGAGTCGACGTTGACCGCGCGGATCTGCGCGATGCTGCTCCGGGTGATGGGTTGCTTGTAGGCGATGACCGCCAGCGTCTCGAGAGCCGCCTGCGACAGTCTGGACGGGTTCTCCGTCAGCACGAAATCGCGGACGACGGGATCCAGCTCTTCCCGGACGTAGAACCGCCAGCCCCCGCCGACCTCTCGCAGCTCGAAGCCGCGCCGGCGCGTGCCGTCGACGCCGTCGAAGTCGGCGACCAGGTCGGCCACCGCACGGCGCACCTCCGCGGTCGGTCGCCCCACGGCGGCGGCGAGCGAGAGCAGCGACTGCGGCTCGTCGGCGACCAGCAGCACGGCCTCGAGCGCCCGGGCGGTCGCGCGGTCGTCGTCGGTGCGGTGGCGCGGCCCGTCGTCGACGGCGCGGCGAGCCGAGGAGGCGGTCGTCGCGTCAGCCGTCATAGTCGGCCCCCAGCGAGTCCAGCGCCTCGTCGGTCCAGTGCTCGGCCACCCAGCGCACGCTGAGCTCGCCGAGCGGCTCGACCTGCTCGAACTTCAGCGATCCGTGCCGGTAGAGCTCGAGGAGCGCGAGGAACCGCGCGACGACGACGCCCTTCTGGTCGACGTCGGCCACGAGCTCGCGGAACGTGGCGACCCCGGCGCGGCGCAGCATCGCGACGACCCAGGCGGCCTGCTCGCGGATGCTCACGAGCGGGGCGTGCAGGTGGTCGAGGCCCACGGTCGGCACGGCCTGGGGAGTAAGCGCGAAGGCGGCGAGCGCCGCGAAGTCGTCGGGCGAGAGCGTCCACACCAGTTCGGGCGTCGTGACGCGGTACTTCTCCTCCAGCCGCACGGTGCGGGGGTGGCGGCGGGACTCGACGGCGCCGCGCTCGGCGAACCACTCGGCCGCCTGCTTGAAGGCGCGGTACTGCAGCAGCCGGGCGAAGAGCAGGTCGCGCGCCTCGAGCAGCGCCACGTCCTCCGCGTCGACGAGCTCGCCCTGGGGCAGCAGGCCGGCGACCTTGAGGTCGAGCAGGGTCGCGGCGACGACGATGAACTGGCTGGCCTGGTCGAGGTCCTCGTCGGTGTCGACGGTGCGCAGGTAGGCGATGAACTCGTCGGTGACCGCGCTGAGCGCCACCTCGGTGACGTCCATCTCGCGCTTGCCGATCAGGGTCAGCAGGAGGTCGAACGGACCGCTGAAGTTGTCGAGGACGACCTCGAACCCCCGCGCCGACGCACCGGCTGCGGGATCGGGGGCACCGCTCGGGTCGGCGACGACGGCGGGGGCCTCAGGCTGCGGCACCACGCGCGATCAGCTCTCGGGCCAGCTGGCGATAGGCCTGCGCCGCCGGGTGCTCGGGGGCGAACTGGGTGATGGGGATGCCGGCGACCGAGGCGTCGGGGAACTTCACGGTGCGGCCGATGACGGTCTCGAGCACCTCGTCGCCGAACGCGTCGACGACCCGCTCGAGCACCTCGCGGCTGTGCAGGGTACGCGAGTCGAACATCGTCGGCAGGATGCCGTCGAGCGTGATGGCGGGGTTCAGCCGGTCGCGGACCTTCTCGATCGTCTCGACGAGCAGGGCCACGCCGCGCAGGGCGAAGAACTCGCACTCGAGCGGGATGAGCACGCCGTGCGCCGCGGTGAGGGCGTTGACGGTCAGCAGGCCGAGCGAGGGCTGGCAGTCGATCAGGATGACGTCGTACTCGGCGCTGACCTGGCGGATGATGCGGGCGAGGATCTGCTCGCGGGCGACCTCGTTGACGAGGTGCACCTCGGCGGCGGAGAGGTCGATGTTCGCGGGCATGACGTCGAGGTCGTGCACGCGGGTCGGCACGATCACGTCGTGCGCATCTTTGACGGAGCCGATCATGAGGTCGTAGATCGTGGGCTGGTCGTGCGCCTGCACGCCGAGACCCGCGGTGAGGGCGCCCTGGGGGTCGAAGTCGATGGCGAGCACGCGACGGCCGTACTCGGCGAACGCGGCGCCGAGGTTGATGGTGGTCGTGGTCTTGCCGACGCCGCCCTTCTGGTTGCAGAGGGTGATGATGCGCGCGGGGCCGTGGCCGTCGAGGGGCTCGGGGACGGCGAACTCGGTGCGCGGGCGACCGGTGGGACCGTTCGCGGGGACGGTCGCGGGAGCGCTCTCGAAGAGGGCGGGCGTGCTCGAGGTCGACTTGGTGCTCACACGTCGATGGTACCGGCGGCCCTCGGCCCGGCCGGGCTGACGCGCCCGTCCCGCGGGCAGGAAGCCTCATGCGGCGGATGAAGGTAGTGCCTGGTCAGGAGGCAGGTCGGAGGGCCCGCGGGTGGGCCGTGACGTACATGTCCCGCAGGGCGTCCGCCGTCACGAGCGTGTAGATCTGCGTCGTCGCGACGGACGAGTGCCCGAGGAGTTCCTGCACCACTCGCACGTCGGCGCCGCCCTCGAGCAGGTGCGTCGCGAACGAGTGCCGCAGGGTGTGCGGCGAGACGTCGACGTCGAGCTCGGCGCGCTCGGCCGCGGCCTGGATGACGAGCCAGGCGCTCTGGCGCGAGAGCCGGGCGCCCCTCGCCCCGAGGAACAGCGCGGGCGTCGCGTCGCCGCGCGCCGAGAACTCGGGTCGGCCCCGCACGAGCCACGCGTCGAGCGCCCGCCGCGCGAAGCTGCCCACGGGCACGATCCGCTGCTTGCCGCCCTTGCCGAACAGCCGCACGACGTCTCCCCCGTCGATGACGTCGTCGACGTTGAGCGCCACGGCCTCGCTCACGCGGGCGCCCGTCGCGTAGAGCAGCTCGAGCAGCGCCTTGTCGCGCACGCGGGCCGGCTCGTCGCCGTCGGTCGCGGCCAACAGGGCCTCGACCTGCGCGACCGAGATGGCCTTGGGCAGGCGCGAGGGCAGCTTCGGCGGGCGGACGCCGGCCGCGACGTCGACGGCGACCAGCCCCTCCTCGTGCAGGAACCGGTGGAGGCCCCGCACCGACGAGAGCACCCGGGCCACGCTGGAGGCGCGCAGCGGGTCGTCCGCACGGGTCGCCAGCGCGGCCGGGAAGGCCGCGACGTCCGCCGGCGCGACCTCCTCGACGGAGGCGCGTCCCGCCTCCTCGAGGTGCGCCGCCCAGAGCACGAGGTCGCGCCGGTAGGCGGCCGTGGTGTTCGGGGACAGGCCGCGCTCGACCGTGACGTGCCTCAGGTAGCGGGCTACCGCCTCCTCGATCGAGGTCATCGTCCGCTCGTCCCGACCGCCGGCCGCCGCGTCGTCAGCGGCGGGCGGCGACGGTCGCGGCCAGGGCCGCGATGCTGAGGATGGAGTTGTGCAGGCGCCCGGCGAGCACGCCGTCGACGATCTCGTCGAGGGCGACCCAGCGCTTCTCGATGTCTGCTTCTTCGTCGGTGCGGTCGAAAGCAGCAGCGGTCGCGGTCACGCCGGTGGCCCGGTAGACCGTGACCATCTCGTCGTTGCCCCCGGGGGTGGTGTGGAACGAGACGAGCTCGTCCCAGTCGGTCGCCTCGAGGTCGGCCTCCTCGGCCAGCTCGCGCTTGGCCGCGTCGAGCTTCGACTCGCCCTCGGCGTCGAGCAGGCCGGCGGGCAGCTCCCAGTCGCGGGTGCGGATCGGGTGCCGGTACTGCTTGATGACCAGAACGCGGTCGTGCTCGTCGACCGCGAGCACCGCCACGGCACCGGTGTGCGCGACGTACTCGCGCGTCATCGGCGAGCCGTTGTAGTCGACGACGTCGCGGACGACGTTCCAGACGGCGCCCTCGAAGACCGTCTCGGAGGAGGTGACGGTCGGGTCGGCGGGCTCGTCCCGCAGCAGCTCGGAGTCGGCCACGGCTCAGGACCGCCCGGGGGCAGCGGCCTCGGCAGCGCCGTCGGCCGTGTCCACGGCCGCAGCGACCGCGTCGGCACGGGTCTCGCTCGCGTCGTCGCCCTCGTCCGCGAAGAGGCGGCTCGAGTTCTGGCGCTCGAGCGACGCCCCGACGAGGCCGCTGAAGAGCGGGTGCGCGCGGTTGGGGCGCGACCGCAGCTCGGGGTGCGCCTGGGTGCCGATGTAGAACGGGTGCTCGGCGCGGTCGAGCTCGACGTACTCGACGAGGGTGCCGTCGGGCGACGTGCCCGAGAACACGAGTCCCGCGTCGGCGATCTGCTGGCGGTACTGGTTCGAGACCTCGTAGCGGTGGCGGTGGCGCTCGTCGACCAGCTCGGAGCCGTACAGCTCAGCCGCGAGCGAGCCGGGCTGGAGGGCGGCCGGGTAGAGGCCGAGTCGCATGGTGCCGCCCAGGTCGCCGTCGGCGATGATGTCGACCTGCTCGGCCATCGTCGCGATGACCGGGAACTCGGTGTCGGGGTCGAACTCGGACGAGGAGGCGCCGGCCAGGCCGGCCTTGTCGCGGGCGTACTCGATGACCATGCACTGCAGGCCGAGGCAGAGGCCGAGCGTCGGGATGCCGTTCTCTCGGGCGAACTTCAGGGCGCCGAGCTTGCCCTCGATGCCGCGGATGCCGAAGCCGCCGGGCACGCAGATGCCGTCGACCTGCGACAGCGCCGCCGCGGCGCCCTCGGGCGTCTCGCAGTCGTCCGACGGGATCCAGACGAGCTTCGCCTTGGCCTGGTGGGCGAAGGCACCGGCACGGAGGGCCTCGGTGACCGACAGGTAGGCGTCGGGCAGGTCGATGTACTTGCCGACGAGGCCGATGGTGACCTCGTGCTTCGGCTGGTGCACCGCGTCGAGCACGGTCTGCCAGCCGGACCAGTCGACCTCGCCCGCCTTCTCGGCCAGGCCGAGGTGGCGGATGATGTACGAGTCGAGGCCCTGCTCGTTGAGCATCGAGGGGATGTCGTAGATGCTCGCGACGTCCTTCGCGTTGACGACCGCATCTTCGTCGACGTCGCACATCAGCGCGATCTTGCGCTTGTTCGCCTCGCTCACGGGGCGGTCGCTGCGGAGCACGAGCGCGTCGGGCTGGATGCCGATCGAGCGGAGCGCCGCGACGGAGTGCTGCGTCGGCTTCGTCTTCTGCTCGCCCGAGGCGCCCATGTAGGGCACGAGCGAGACGTGCACGAAGAAGACGTTGTTCCGCCCCAGCTCGTGGCGCACCTGACGAGCCGACTCGATGAACGGCTGGCTCTCGATGTCGCCGACGGTGCCGCCGACCTCGGTGATGATGACGTCGGGGGCCACGTCGCCCTCGGCCTGCTGGCGCATGCGGCGCTTGATCTCGTCCGTGATGTGCGGGATGACCTGGACGGTGTCGCCGAGGTACTCGCCGCGACGCTCCTTCGCGATGACGGTCGAGTACACCTGGCCCGTCGTCACGTTGGCGGCCTGGTCGAGGTCGATGTCGAGGAACCGCTCGTAGTGGCCGATGTCGAGGTCGGTCTCGGCGCCGTCGTCGGTGACGAACACCTCGCCGTGCTGGAACGGGTTCATCGTGCCCGGGTCGACGTTGAGGTACGGGTCGAGCTTCTGCATGACCACGCGCAGCCCGCGCGCCGTGAGCAGGTTGCCGAGGCTGGCGGCCGTCAGGCCCTTGCCGAGCGACGACACGACGCCGCCGGTGACGAAGATGTGCTTCGTCACGCTGGGGTTGCTGCGACCCGCAGAAGGAGACTCAGAAGGCCCACCTCCGTCGATCGAGGAGGAATCAAGGCCCGAGTTCTCAACGTTCACCACGGGATTCCATCCTATGTCACGCGAGGCCGGTCGGCCACCGCTGCCTGTCACGAGTGTGTGACGGCGCGGCCGGCCGCCGCGAGCTCGAGCAGCTCGCGGGCGTGGTCGAGCCCGCTCGCGCTGTCGGGCAGCCCCGAGAGCAGCCGGGCCATCTCGGCGACCCGCTCGTCGCCCTCGAGCTGCTGCACGCTGCTCGCGGTGACCTCGCCCGACGCGTCCTTCACGACGCGGAGGTGGTTCGTCGCGAACGCGGCGACCTGCGCGAGGTGGGTCACGACGATGACCTGGGCGCGCTCGGACAGCGCGGCCAGCCGACGGCCGATCTCGATCGCCGCCGACCCGCCGACGCCGGCGTCGACCTCGTCGAAGACGAAGGTCGGCACGTCGCTCGACCCGGCCATGACGACCTCGAGGGCGAGCATGACGCGCGAGAGCTCGCCTCCCGAGGCGCCCTTGCCGAGCGGCCGGGGCTCGCTGCCCGGGTGCGGGCGCAGCAGCAGCGACACGACGTCGGCACCGGTGCTGCCGAGCTCGTCGCGCGGGGTGACCTCGACGACGATCTCGGCACCGGCCATGGCGAGCGCGGAGAGCTCGGCGCTGACGCGCTCGGACAGGTCGGCACCGGAGGCGCGGCGCAGGTCGCTGAGGACCCCGGCCCTGGTCTCGGCCTCGGCCCGGAACTGCGCCACCTCGTCGTCGAGCGAGGCGAGCCGGTCGTCGTCGCCGTCGAGCTCGACCAGGCGCCTGCTGCCCTCGTCGAGCAGCCGCAGCACGTCGTCGAGGCCCGGACCGTGCTTGCGCAGCAGCGACGACAGCTCGGCACGACGGGTCTGGACCGCCTCGAGGTCGCCCGCCGCGTCGGCGTCGAGGCCGCCGAGGTAGCTCGACAGGCGTGACGACGACTCGGACACCTGCACGCTGACCTCGGCCAGCAGGTCGGCGATCGGCGCGAGCGCGGGGTCGTGCGGGGCGACGCGCTCGACCTGCCGCCGCGCCTCCTCGACGAGCGAGAGGACGTCGCGGGTGCCGTCGACGGCGTCCGTGGAGAGGATCTCGTGGGCGAGGCCGGCGGCGAGCCGGAGGTCCTCGGAGTTGCTGAGCCGGTCGGCCGTCGCGTCCAGCTCGTCGAGCTCGCCGGCCACGGGAGCCGCCGCCTCGATCTCGTCGATGGCGGCGCGCAGCGCGTCGGCCTCGGCACGGCGCTCGTCGCGGTCGCGGGTGATCTCGGCGAGCTCGTCACGGGCGGCCGTCCACGCCTCGAACGCGGCCCGGTAGGAGGCGGCAGCCGCAGCGAGGGGCGCACCTCCGTGCGCGTCCACCGCCGCCCGCTGCGCCTGCGCCGACTTGAGCCGGATCTGCTCGGACTGCCCGTGGACGACCACGAGGTGGTCGGCGAGGTCGCCCAGCACGCCGATCGGGGCGGACCGACCGCCCACGACGGCCCGGCTGCGGCCCTCGGCCGAGACGACGCGGCTGAGGAAGAGCTCGCCGTCGTCGACGTCTCCCCCGGCGTCGCGGACGCGCTCGACCACGGCGCCGTCGGCCGGGACGACCCACCGGCCGTCGACGACCGCCTGGGTGCTGCCCGAGCGGACGATGCCGCTCTCGGCGCGCTGTCCGAGCAACAGTCCGAGC
The DNA here is from genome assembly GCF_014841435.1 of Frigoribacterium sp. CFBP 8766. NCBI lineage: Bacteria > Bacillati > Actinomycetota > Actinomycetes > Micrococcales > Microbacteriaceae > Frigoribacterium > Frigoribacterium sp. CFBP 8766. Next base: position 4,833 of record NZ_JACYTX010000002.1, on the reverse strand, counting down.
GCGGTGACGACCATGGTCTTGCCGGCGCCGGTCTCGCCGGTCACGGCGGTGAAGCCCGGCCCGAGGGGCAGGGTCGCGCGGCCGATGACGCCGAGGTCGCGGATCGCGATCTCCTCGATCACGACGCGTCTCCCTGCTCGGGGCCGCGCCAGCCGGTCACGGGGAGCTTGAACTTGGCGACGAGGCGGTCGGTGAACGGCCCCTGTCGCAGGCGGGCCAGCAGCACGGGCTGGTCCGAGCGCGTGCACTCGACACGGGCGCCGGGCGGCAGGTCGTGCTCGCGGCGTCCGTCGCACCAGAGGATGCCGCGGCCGTCGGTGCGGCTCATCACCTCGACGGCGAGCGTCGAGTCGGGGCCGACGACCAGCGGACGGGCGAAGAGGGCATGGGCGCTCAGCGGCACGAGCAGCAGCGCCTGCACCTCGGGCCAGACGACCGGGCCTCCGGCGGAGAACGAGTAGGCGGTCGACCCGGTGGGCGTCGACATGACGACCCCGTCGCAGCCGAACGACGAGAGGGGCCGCCCGTCGACCTCGATGACGACCTCGAGCATCCGCTCGCGCGACGCCTTCTCGACGGTCGCCTCGTTCATCGCCCAGGTGCGCCAGACGACCTCGGAGCCCTCGACGACGCGCACGTCGAGGGCGAAGCGCTCCTCGACGTCGTAGTCGCGCGCGACGACGCGTGACACGGCGTACGCCATCTCGTCGCGCTCGCTCTCGGCGAGGAACCCGACGTGGCCGAGGTTGACCCCGAGGATCGGGGCACGCGTGCCCCGGACCAGCTCGGCGGCCCGGAGGATGGTGCCGTCGCCGCCGAGGACGATGACGCACTCGAGGGCGTCGAGCGCGACGTCCTCGCCGAGGATGTCGACCGGCTCGATGTCGGGCGCCGCGGTCTTGATGTCGTCCCACTCGTCACGCGAGAGCACGGGCACGACGCCCGCGCCGACCAGGAGGGCGCAGACCTCGAGGGCGGCGTCGAGCGAGTCGCGTCTCCCGGTGTGGGAGACGACGAGGACGTGCCGTGTCGTCGTGTCGATCTGTCTCACGCTCCCGTCGTGCTCTCGGACCTGCCGAGCCATTCTGTCGGATTCGACCCGTGGCGAGCCGAGAACCGCACGACGTACTCCTTGTTGCCCGCCGTCCCGACGATCGGTGAGGGGATGATCCCCGCCGTGCCGAGGCCCAGGTCATGGGCAGCCCAGAGGACTCCGGTGACGGCCTCGTTCCGCAGCCGGGCGTCGTGCACGACTCCCTCTCGGATGCCCTGCCGTCCCACCTCGAACTGCGGTTTCACGAGCAGCACGAAGTCGCTCTCCACAGGCACGCTGGCCACCAGCGCCGGCAGCACCATCGTGAGCGAGATGAACGACAGGTCGGCGACGACGAGGTCGATCGAGGAGGCGCGGTCGCTGAGGCCCTGCAGCTGGTCGGCCTCGAGGTAGCGCGCGTTCACGCCCTCGACCACCGTGACGCGCTGGTCGCTGCGGATCGACGGCGACAGCTGACCGTGTCCGACGTCGAGCGCGACGACGTGGTCGACGCCCCGCTCGAGCAGCACCTGCGTGAAGCCGCCCGTCGACGCGCCCACGTCGAGCGCCGTGCGACCGCTCGGGTCGACGTCGAAGGCGTCGAGCGCCGCGAGGAGCTTGTGAGCCGCGCGGCTCACGTAGTGGTCGAGGCCGGCCACCTCGACGGTGTCCGACTCGGCCACGCGGGTCGACGCCTTGACGGCGCCCGATCCGTTCACCGTGACGAGGCCGTCGGCGAGGAGGCGGGCGGCGTGCGTGCGGGATCGCGCGAGCCCCCGAGACGCGAGCGCCGCGTCGAGGCGCTGACCGGACCGCTCCGCTTGCTCGGCGGACGAGGCGGCGTCCTCCGGCTCCTCGATGCGGACGGTCACCGACCACCCGGGCTGTCGTCGGTCTGACCGGTGTCCCCGCTCGTGCCCTCGAGGGCGACCCGCAGCTCGTCGTGCACGGCGCCGAACGCGACGGCACGCTGGTCGAGGGGGAGGGCCTCGATCGTCCGGAGGCGGCCTGCCAACTCGGCCGTCGCCTCCTCGTCGGACGTCGTGTCGACTGTCCTCGGCTCCTGCTGCATGGTGTCGTCCACCCTACTCACCGGGGTGCAGGGCAGGGTCGATGTCGAGGCCGTAGATCGCCCGTCCGGTGCCCCAGACGGCGTGCGCCCCGGCGCGCAGCAGGTCGACGGGGTCGCCACCGGCCGCGAGGACCCGGACGACGCCGCCGCGGACGGCGACGCGGGCCTGACGCACGGTGACCACGTGGACGTCGTCCTCGTCGTGCTCGACGATCTCGGGATACGGCTGGCTCAGCTCGCGCAGGTCGCCGACGATGAAGTCGGGCCGCGAGCCCTTCTCGGCCGCGAGCACCTGCTTGGCGCCGTCGATGCCGGTCAGCACGAGCACGGAGACGAGCCCGGCACGACGGGCGCCGAGGATGTCGGTGTCGAGCCGGTCGCCGATGAACATCGCGGTCGTGGCGCCGAAGCGCTCGACGGCGGCGGTGAAGATCGGCGTCTCGGGCTTGCCCGCGGTCACGGGCAGACGGCCGACGGCGGTGTGCACGGCGCTGACGAGCGTGCCGTTGCCGGGTGCTGTGCCGCGCTCCTGGGGGATCGTCCAGTCGGTGTTCGTCGCGATCCACGGGATGTCCGCCGCGAGGGCGAACGAGGCCTCGGCGAGGTCGGACCAGCCGACCTCGGGGCTGAAGCCCTGGACGACGGCCGCGGGCTCGTCGTCCGCGGACCGGGTGACACGGAACCCCTCGGCCTCGAGCACGGACGTGAGCCCGTCTCCCCCGACGACGAGGACGGTCGAGCCGGCCGGCACGGCGTCGACGAGGAGGCGCACGGCCGCCTGCGGGGAGGTCACCACGTCGTCCGCGGTCACCTGCAGCCCGTAGCCGCTCAGCTGCGCGGCCACCGTCGCCGCGGTGCGCGAGGCGTTGTTCGTGATGTAGCCGACCCGGTGGGTCTCGGCCGCCGCGGTGAGGCTCTCGACGGCGTGGTCGATCGCGACGGAACCGCGGTAGACGACCCCGTCGAGGTCCGCGAGGACGGTGTCCACGCCGTCCAGGGGCGTGGGGCCGTCAGCCACGGTGCTCGGGCTCCTGGTCCGTGACGGGCTCGTCGTTGCCAACGGGCTCGTCGTCGCCGGCAGGCTCATCGGCGGGGACCGGCTGCTCATCGGCGGGGACCGGCTGCTCATCGGCAGCAGGGTCCTCAACGGCAGCAGGCTCCTCAACGGCAGCAGGCTCCTCAACGGCAGCAGGCTCCTCAACGGCAGCAGGCTCCTCATCGGCAGCCAATGCCCCGTCTGTCTCGGCCACGTCGTCCGCCGCAGGCTCCTCGAGCGACACGGACTCGTCCTCAGCGCCCCACGACTCGTCGAGCTCGAGCTCCTCCTCGACGACCTCGACGGTCTCCCGGTCGTCGTCGCCGTGGTGAGCCTCGAGCGCCGCGTCGGCCCGCTCGGCCAGCGTGCGCCACTCCTCGGCGTCCCGGTCGCGACCGAGGTCCTCGAGGACGGTGGCGTAGGCGTCGAACAAGGCAGGGCTGTACTCGAACGCGCGCCGGCGGTCGAGCTGCGGGATCTCGAGCTCGCCGAGCGCCGCGTCGGGCTGGCCGAGGTCGAGCCGGGCACCGCTCATCGCGATGGCGAGCGACACGCGCACCGACGGCGCGAGGGTCGAGACGTCGACCGAGCGCCCCAGCTCGAGCGCGCGCTCGGGACGCCCCAGCCCGCGTTCGCTGTCCACCATCAGCGGCAGCTGGTCGTCACGGCCGGTGATGCGCCGGTACGTCCGCAGTTCGCGGAGCGTCAGCGCGTAGTCCCCCACCGTGTACGCCGTGATGGCGATCGTCTCGCGCACGACGCCGATGCGACCAGCGCGACGACCGGCCGACAGCGCGTGCTTGTGGGCCTCCTCCGGCTCCTCCTCGATGAGGCGCCCCGCCATGACGAGGTGCTTCGCGACCCAGTCGGCGTTCTCCTTGCTCAGCGTCTTCAGCTCGCCGCGGGCGACCTTGTCCAGGTCGCGGGGCTCGACGTCGTCGGGGACGTGCGCCACCTCCTGCGCCGGCCGGACCGACTTCAGGCCGTAGGGATCGCGATCCTCAGGCGTCTCGCGGTTCCCCTGGTATCCGCTCGAGGGACGTCCACCGGTGGAGGGACGCCCACCACCCGTCGAAGTCCGACCGCCGCCACCGGTGGACGGACGCCCACCACTCGAGGGACGACCGGAACCGGTCGAGGGACGACCGGAACCGGTCGAGGGACGACCGGAACCGGTCGAGGGACGACCGCCGGTCGAGCCCGCACGACCGCCGGTCGAGGGACCGCCTCGCCGGTCTCCCCCACCCTGCGGCCGACCCGAGGAGGCACGGTCCCCGTACGCAGGACGCTCACCGCGCTGGGGCCGGTCGCCTCGGGCCCCGCGGTCGCCGCCCGACGAGCGACCCGACGGCCGCTCCCCCCGTGCACCGCCGTCACGTCCGGAGGACGCGTCTCGTCGGGGTCGGTCGGGTCGGTCGTCGTCGCGGTCGCTCACGGAGATGCTCCTCGTTCTGTCGTGCAGGCAGCTGTTGTGTTGTGGGGGCTCGTGCCCCGGAAGTCGATCGGCCAGGACGAGAGGTGCTCGCTGCGGCCGAGGTACGAGACTACCAACGGATGGGCCCGAGGCGAGCCAGCATCTGTCGGCCACTGACGGGTTAAACAAGAAGAGCCCCTCCAGTGGAGGGGCTCTTCTTTCAAAAGGAGTCCGGCGGTGTCCTACTCTCCCACAAGGTCCCCCTTGCAGTACCATCG